>NZ_FOXW01000003.1 GCF_900115825.1 Desemzia incerta
CTTTGCCAATCATTATCAGCTGATTCACAGTATGTCTCGCGTAGGTAAATGCATTGATAATGGCCCAATAGAGAACTTTTGGGGCACCATCAAAGAAGAGATGTATCGTTTAAAGACCTATACGAGCTTTGAAGCACTAGAACAAGATATCTCACAATACATCAGATTTTATAACACCCGACGGGTGACATTGAAAATGGGATTACGTATTCCAGTATGAAAAAAAGCCATGCATGACAACTGTCATACATGGCACAAAGAATTTTGTTTATTTGCCTGTCTACTTGACAGGGGGCAGTTCAGAAAAGAGGCAGAGTCTCTTCTTTTTTTGAAGATTTGAAAGAAATATACATACTGGATATTTTACAATTGTGTTACAAATATCTCTTTTTTGTGTTCGCAAAAACGAAAACAGAGATTTAACCGTTATATTTTAATATCAGTTATGTTAGAATAGAAAATGGATTTAAGAAAGAATTCGTTTAGTCAGTTGCTAACTGGCTTTATAAACCCAATAGACAAGTGAAATTGCTAAACCCTTTTTGAGTGGAATAAATGGACTAGCCCCTAAAAAGTTATTACAGTGATTTAAAAAGAGGACGTGGAAAACACTATGAAAGTAAATCGTGCGGAATTTATCATCAGCGCAGTTTCACCAGCGCAATACCCGAATACCAATCTTCCAGAAATTGCTTTAGCAGGAAGATCAAACGTAGGAAAATCTTCATTCATCAATAAAATGACTAACAGAAAGAATCTTGCACGAACTTCAAGTAAACCAGGAAAAACTCAGACATTGAACTACTATAAAATTGAAGATAAATTTTATTTTGTAGATGTACCTGGATATGGTTATGCAAAAGTCTCTAAAACAGAAAGAGCTAAGTGGGGAGAAATGCTGGAAACCTACTTTACTAAAAGAGAAACATTAAAAGCGGCTGTTTGTGTAGTCGACTTCAGACACCCGCCAACACAAGACGATATCCAAATGTACAACTTCTTGAAATACTACAATGTGCCTGTTTTAGTTTTAGCAACAAAAGCAGATAAGATACCAAAAAGCAAATGGAATAAACATGAAAAAATTGCAAAAGAAGCATTAGATCTAGATCCTTCTGACAGGTTGATTGTTTTTTCTTCAGAATTAGGTACGGGAATAGACAAAGTATGGAACTATATAGAATCTATTATTTAACTAAGTCGATTTGAGTTTACCGGTTTAAACCTGCAACTAACAGTAACTCACGAACTAGGGATAAAAGAACAAAAGGATGATAAACATTGAAAATCTTACTTTATGGTGTTAGTCATCATTATGCACCAATTGAAATTAGAGAAAATTATGCAGTGGAAGATATTAGTGTGGCTAAACAGCTGGCTGATATCCACGCTTTCTCTGGCGTAGAAGAAGTGGCTATATTAACAACTTGTAATCGTACAGAATATTATATGTATGTAGATCCTGATTCATTTAAACATGGCGAGTTACTTCACTACTTAGCAGATTACACAGGATACGATGTTACTGAAGTGATCTCTACGACGTATGGTAAATCAAATCTAAGTGCAGCGACGCATTTATTTAACGTTACTTCAGGTTTGGATTCCTCTATTATTGGAGAAAGCCAAATCCTTGGACAAGTCAAATCGGCTTACCAAACTGCACAAGAGTCTGAGACCGTTGGACCTATTTTGAGTTCGTTATTCAATAAAGCTATTGCGTTCTCTAAAAAGATGCATACGGAAACTAAAATTGATCAAGTATCACGCGACGCAGCATCAGCTGCAGTGCAGTTGTTCAAACAAGAATGGAAAGATTTCTCTGACAGACGCTTTTTGATCATCGGTGCTGGCAAAATGGCGCAATCAGCTGCAAGAGCTTTGGTTTATCAAGGAGCTGAATCGATTACACTAGCGAGTCGTGATTACGACAAAACAAGTGAAGTGGTTGGGAAGTTGAATGAATGGGCAAATGCTTTAAAAACGAATGAAATGAGCATACGTACTTTCCACACGGGAGATTACGCTCATTTACCAATGTTTTTAGCGAAAGCAGACGGAGTCATCGCGGCCACTAAGTCCACTGAAGTCATCGTGACGGAAGATGTTATCAAAAAAATGAATGATATTCGTTTTTCAAAGAAAAAACAATTGATGATGGATCTTGCTGTTCCTCGAAACATAGAGATGGACTTGGAGAAAGATGAGCATATCCTTCTTTTTGATATGGATCGAATTGGTAACGAATTAAAATCGACTACCAAACTGCAAGAGAAAGAATTGAATCACATCAAAACGGAAATGGAAGAAGCTATCTACCAATTCAACTTTTGGTTTAAAGAGCGCAAATCGGTTCCGTATCTTGAAGAATTCAGCAAGAAAAACAGCCAGTTAAGAGAAACGGTCATGCAAAGTTTAGTGAACAAATTGCCTGAATTGACGGAGCGCGAAACAGCGGTCATTGAAAAACACATGCAAAGTATCGTCAATCAAATGGCTAAAAAACCGATTCAGGCTTTAAAAGACATCACTAAAACCGATTCATCAGAAAAAGCAGATAGAGAATTGAAACAATTTGCTGTTCAAATGGGAATCATTGAAAAAGAGGTCCCAGCTGAAGAAGCAACACCAGAAGAAAATGAACTACCTGCTAGTACAAAGTTTAGTTTTGAGAGAAAAGAGGTTTTTCAGTATGAGAAACACCACTAAATCAGAATCCATCTTTCAAAAGTCGATTGATTTAATGCCAGGAGGCGTCAGCAGCCCTGTTAGAGCATTCAAATCAGTCGATGTTCCGCCTATTGTAATGGAAAAAGGAAAAGGCAGCCATATTTTTGATGTTGACGGCAATGAATACATTGATTATGTATTGTCTTGGGGTCCATTGATCTTAGGTCATGCAAATCCAACTGTGGTTAAAAGTATCCAAGAGGCTGCTGCATTAGGAACTAGTTTTGGAACGTTGACGGAAATGGAAACGACCCTTGCTGAGCTGGTGATTGAAAGAGTTCCTTCTATCGAGATGGTCCGATTCGTAAACTCTGGTACAGAAGCTACCATGAGTGCATTGCGCTTGGCTCGAGGGTACACTAAGCGAGATAAAATCATTAAATTAGAAGGTAGCTACCACGGGCATGATGATTCTCTATTGGTAAAAGTTGGTTCAGGAGTTGCTACGCTGGGGCTGCCTGATTCACCAGGTGTTCCAAAAAATACAACTTCTAATACTTATGTAGCGCCTTATAACGATTTAAATGCCATTAAAGAGTTGTTTGCTGCATATCCGGGAGAATTTGCGGCTGTCATCATGGAGCCTGTCGCTGGAAATATGGGTGTCATTCCTCCTGTAGATGGATTTCTTGAAGGGTTGCGTGAAATCACTCTTCAAGGTGGGGCATTGTTGATCTTTGATGAAGTCATGTCTGGATTCCGTGTCGGTTACCATAGTGCACAAGGTCATTATGGAGTTACTCCAGACATTACTTGTCTTGGGAAAGTAATTGGCGGAGGCGTACCTGTAGGAGCTTATGGCGGGAGAAAAGAAATCATGGAACACATGGCTCCAGCCGGGCAAATCTATCAGGCAGGCACTTTATCAGGAAATCCAATTGCCATGGCATCGGGCATTGCTACATTATCTCAACTCAAAAAAGCAGATTATGCACATTTTGAAAGTTTAAGCAATCAACTAAAAGAAGGCATAGAAGCTTTAAGTGAAAAATACAGTATTGATATTACAGTCAATCAAGCAGGAAGTATGATTGGAATGTTCTTTACAAAAGGTCCTGTAACAAACTATCAACAAAGTAAAGCCAGCGATACAGTTTTCTTTTCCAACTATTATAGAGAAATGGCGGACAGAGGTGTTTTCTTGCCTCCTTCTCAATTTGAAGGATTGTTCTTGTCTACAGAACATACAAAAATGGATATTGAAAAGACATTGGCAGCAATGGATGAAAGTTTTGCAGTTTTAACTCAATAATGAACTTTGCTTAGAAAAGCATGGAGAAATCTCCATGCTTTTTTTATACACATTTTTTTATACATTAATAAGCAAAATAAAGTGTATAAAAACGTTTTTATATGTATAAATGGCAAATATTTTAAATAAATATTGCATAAATATCCTCCGTTTGTTAAGATATCTATAATATTTATGAATAAGTTATTCAGGAGGAAAATAATGAAGAATAAAAAAGGTTTATTGATGTTGTTTTACATACTCACTATGTTTTTATCTTTAGGCTTGAACGCAAGCTCAGCTCATGCGGAAGAAGTCGCGAGCGACTCTTCACTAGAAGAAATCAAAGAAAAAGGTGTACTGGTCATTGGGACAAGTGCAGACTTTCCGCCTTATGAATTCCATGCAACGATTGATGGAAAAGATACAATCGTTGGGATGGATATTGAAATCGCTAAGAAAATCGCAGAGGATATTGGAGTAGAACTGGAAATCAAAGATATGCAATTTGATAGTTTGATTCCGGCGTTGGAAACCAATAATATCGATATGATTTTAGCAGGAATGTCGGCTACAAAAGAAAGACAAGTCAGTGTCGACTTCAGCGATCCCTATTATTTTGCTACACAAAACATTGTGATAAGAGCAGAAGACGAAGAGTTGTATGCATCGAAAAAGGACTTCAGCGGAAAAGTGATCGGCGCTCAAATGGGAAGCTTGCAAGAAACACTGGCCAAAAGTGAAATGACGGATTCGGAATTGATCACATTAGGGCAAACAACTGAGCTATTGTTATCATTAAAAACGGGGAAATTGGATGCTGTAGTTATGGAAGGGCCTAATGCTTTGGCTTTTACAGGAAACGATGAGTCGCTAATTACTTTCGAAGGTGGTTTTGAAGGCGGCGAGACAGATGGAACAGCTATCGCAATGCGAAAAGACGCAGATACACTAGTTACAGCGGTGAATGAGTCATTGGCAGAAATCAAAGAACAAGACTTGATTCCGGGTTATTTAGCAGAAACAGGGAAACACCTTGAGACCGCTCCAGCAGAAGGGGAAACTGAAGCAGAAAAAGGTTCTATTTTAGACTATTGGTCTTATTTTTTAGAGGGTACAGGGAATACGATTTTTATTTCTGTCGTTAGTGTATTGTTTGGTTCGTTGATTGGCGGATTGTTGGCGCTGATCAGAATTGGAGATAACAAGTTCTTGCGTTTCTTCGCTACAGCTTATGTAGAATTTGTGCGTGGGACACCGATGTTGATTCAAGTGATGTTCATTTATTTTGCGGTTGGTTACCTGATCAATATCCCAGCATTATTGGCAGGGATCATTGCTGTTTCTTTAAACAGCGGAGCCTATGTGTGTGAAATCATCCGGTCAGGATTGGCCTCAGTTCCAAAAGGACAAATTGAAGCTGCTCGAAGCTTAGGGATGAGTAAAAAGACAGCTATGAGACACATTATTTTCCCTCAAGCATTGAAAAATATTTGGCCGGCTTTAGGAAGTGAATTTGTAACGATCATTAAAGAAAGTTCTATTGTATCAGTTATCGGAGTCAGTGAATTGATTTTCCAAACTCGTGTAGTGACATCGGTATCTTATAGAGGGATTGCTCCGTTAGCGGTCAGTATGGTCATTTATTTTATTTTGACGTTCAGCTTAACGAAACTATTGAATTACTATGAAGGGAAGATGGCGCATGATTAAGATCCAGCATTTAGCTAAATCGTTTAAAGACAACGAAGTATTAAAAGATATCAATGAAGAAATTAAACAAGGGGAGGTCGTTGTGATTATTGGACCTTCCGGTTCTGGCAAAAGCACGTTGCTACGTTGTTTGAATTTGCTGGAAATGCCTTCTAAAGGAGAAGTCGTCTTTGAAGGAACTTCCCTGACTGGATTGAAAGAAGAAAAACTGAATCATTTGAGAGAAAAAATGGGGATGGTTTTTCAAAACTTCAACTTATTTCCGCACAAGACGGTATTGGAGAACATGAAAATCGCTCCTATGAAAGTCAAAAATGAAGCAGAGCCTGTTGCAGAGTCGACAGCCATCAAGTTATTGAGAAAAGTTGGATTGGAAGAGAAAGCTCATATGTATCCAAACAGTCTATCAGGCGGTCAGCAGCAACGAGTCGCTATCGCTCGAGCATTAGCAATGGACCCTGATGTAATGCTTTTTGACGAACCGACCAGTGCACTTGACCCAGAAATGGTTGGGGAAGTGTTAGGTGTTATTCAAGATTTAGCTGAATCAGGCATGACCATGGTAGTTGTCACGCACGAAATGGGTTTTGCAAAAAAAGTAGCCGACCGTGTTTTATTTATGGATGCAGGTTACATTGTAGAACAAGGAACGCCGGAACAAATCTTTAATTCTCCGGTTAATGAACGGACACAAGACTTTCTAGCAAAAGTTTTATAAAAAAAGATTTATGGGTCTTATGATAAACGTCCTCTGATGTAACAGATCAGAGGACGTTTATTTGTCGAATGAAGCTTTATCTCACTTGTTTGATGGACAAAATGGTAAAATCAAAGTACAATTAAGCGTGAATGTAGAAGAATCTTTCAAAGTTGGTTAAGGTTCAAACAGAGAATCCAGAAGTTTTTCAGAAAAAAAGAAAAACTTCATCAATATATAGAATTATTCTAGTCTCAATCAATTGAGGAGGAAATTAAGTATGTCAATGTTTTTAGATCAAGTCAAAATTAATGTTAAAGCCGGTGACGGCGGGAATGGAATGGTTTCGTTCCGTCGTGAAAAATATGTGCCGGATGGTGGACCTTCAGGTGGTGACGGCGGGAATGGCGGAAACATCATTTTTATCGTCGATGAAGGATTACGTACCTTATTAGATTTTCGTTTTAATCGTCATTTTAAAGCTCCACATGGAGAAAACGGAATGACTAAAGGAATGCACGGTAGAGGAGCAAAAGATCTAACCGTTAAAGTTCCACCAGGTACTGTAGTGAAAAATGCTGAAACGGGAAGAGTATTAGGCGATTTGATTGAAGATGGCCAAACATTAGTAGTCGCTAAAGGTGGGCGTGGAGGACGTGGGAATATCCGTTTTGCTACTCCTAGAAACCCAGCTCCAGAAATTGCTGAAAATGGCGAACCTGGACAAGAATTCGAAATTGAAATGGAATTAAAAGTACTGGCTGACGTAGGGTTAGTTGGTTTCCCTTCAGTAGGTAAATCAACATTGCTTTCCGTTGTTTCTTCAGCTAGACCAAAAATTGGCGCTTACCACTTTACAACCCTGGTTCCTAATTTAGGGATGGTTCGTACAGAAGATGGTCGCAGTTTTGTTATGGCAGATATGCCTGGTCTGATTGAAGGTGCTTCTCAAGGTGTCGGTCTGGGAATCCAGTTCTTAAGACATATTGAAAGAACGCGTGTGTTGCTGCATATCATAGATATGAGCGGAAGTGAAGGACGCGACCCTTACGACGATTTCCAAGTGATTAATAAAGAATTGGAATCATATAACTTGCGCCTGTTAGAACGTCCACAAATCATTGTAGCAAACAAAATGGATATGCCTGAATCCGAAGAGAATTTAAAAGCATTCAGAAAAAAAATCCAAGAGTTGAAAGAAAATGAATATGACGAAGATATCGCTATTTTCCCAATTTCATCTGTAACCCACAAAGGGATCAACGCGTTGATGAGCAAAACAGCTGATCTGCTGGAAAATACACAACCATTCCCTGTTTACGATGAGATCGAGGAAGAGGAAGAATCTGTTCTTTACAAATATACACCAGAAGAGAAACCATATACCTTGACGAGAGAACCGGACGCATCTTGGACATTAGGCGGAGCTAAATTAATTAAACTCTTCCAAATGACCAACTTTGATCACGATGAATCAGCATTGCGTTTTGCCCGTCAGTTAAGATCTATGGGTGTGGATGCTGAGTTAAGAGAGCGTGGCGCTAAAAATGGCGATATCGTTCGCATGAAAGATCAAGAATTTGAATTTGAGTACTTGGAATAAGACTGGTTGATATTGAGGGTCAAATTTTCATAGCTCAAAAAGATTAGGATGGACGATATGGAATTATTATTTTTAGGAACAGGTTCAGGGGTTCCTTCAAAACAACGCAACGTGACCAGTATTGCTTTAAAGTTGTTGGATGAAAGAAATTCAGTATGGTTGTTTGATTGTGGAGAAGGTACTCAACAACAAATATTAAACACAACATTAAAACCTAGAAAAATAGAAAAGATTTTTATTACCCACTTACACGGAGACCATATTTATGGTCTCCCGGGTTTGTTGGCGAGCAGAGCGTTTCAAGGAGGAGACGGACCTTTAACGATTTATGGTCCTCCAGGAATTGAGCGGTTTGTGCGGACAACGTTAAAAATCAGCGGGACCTATTTAAAGTATGCCTTGAAATTTCATGAAATTCAGCAAGAAGGCATCGTTTTTCAAGATAAACAATTTACTGTCAGCTGCAAGGAATTGAATCACGGAATCCAATCTTTCGGATACAGAATTGAAGAAGCCAGTCACCAAGGTACGCTTCAAGCGGATAAACTGAAAGAAGCAGGTATTCCATTTGGTCCGCTTTTTGGAAAATTAAAAAATGGCGAAACGGTTACTTTAGAAGATGGTCGCGTTTTTAATGGAAAAGATTTTATTGGAGAACCTCACGAAGGAAGAATCGTAACGATTTTAGGGGATACCAAAAAAACAAAAAACAGCGTACTTTTGGCTGAGAACGCGGATGTATTGGTGCATGAAAGTACTTTTGACCATAAAAGCCGCCAATTAGCAAAAGAGTATAATCATTCTACCAATGTTGAGGCTGCAGAAACAGCTAAAGAAGCAAACGTTAAACGTCTGTTGCTGACTCACATCAGTGCTCGCTTTTTAGCGAATGATGTTCATTTATTGGAAAAAGAAGCTCAAAAGATTTTTCCTCACACTAAAGTCATGAAAGATTTTAGCGAAGTAGAAATACCGCTTAAGAAAGACCAAAATCAAGTGTAAAGGGGCTATTGATGTGAAAACTACTAACCATTTACAAGATAAGGTTGTTTTTATTACGGGGGCATCTTCCGGATTGGGAGAACAAATCGCCTATGAAGCAGCTTTAAAAGGCGCGACTGTTGTAGTTGCTGCTCGTAGTTTAGATAAACTAAAGGTAGTGAAAGAAAATTGTGAAAAAATTTCTGGGAAAAAAGCGTATTTATTTTCTTTAGATATTGCAGATCCAGAAGAAATCGAAGCTACGTTCAATGAGATCATTGAAACAGTTGGACCCATAGATGTGTTGATCAACAACGCTGGATTTGGACATTTTGAAAGTGTATTGACAACGGATATGAGCATTGCTGAAGATATGTTCCGCGTAAATGTGCTAGGATTAATGTATACTTCTCAATTAGCCGCTATACATATGGCTGATCGTAAAACAGGACACATCATAAACATCGCTTCAATGGCAGGCAAAATGGCTACACCTAAATCGACTATTTATTCAGCCAGCAAGTTTGCTGTTATCGGATACACGAACGCTTTACGTTTAGAGTTGAAACCTTTATCTATTCAAGTATCTACTGTCAATTTGGGTCCAGTTAAAACATCTTTCTTCGATAAAGCGGATAAAAATGGAGATTATTTGGAAAAAGTAGATAAGTTAGTGTTAGATCCTAAAGAAGTCGCTTATAAAGTGGTAAAAATGATTGGATCCTCTAAGCGTGAATTGAACCTTCCGAAATCAATGGAGATTGCTAGTCGTTTTTACACTTTATTCCCAACAGCTGGAGATTATTTGGCTACAACGTTGTTTGATAAAAAATAAAAAACTTTAATGTGAGGAGTTTTTGCAGATGAAAAGACAATGGACAACAATCATAGCGTTAGTATTGGTCATTTTGATTGCTGCTTTTGCAGTTATGAATACGGAATTGGTACCAGTAAATTTTGCGTTCACTGTAGCTTCTTGGCCGCTTATTATGGTCATTTTAGGTTCACTGCTGATTGGTGCTTTGATTGCCGTTTTGATTTCTACAGGCACGATTATGCATGATCGTAAGGAAATCAAGCAGTTGAAAAAAGAAATTGAGGCTTCAAAGTCTAAACAACAAGAAGAAATCTCACAAATCCATAAAGAGCATGAAAAAGAATTAAGTGAAAGAAACAATCAGATCCAACAATTGAAAGCCCAGTTAACGGCAACAGATGCTCAAACAGTCAAAATAGACTAGGCTATTGAGCTTTTTAGAAGCAGGGGTATCAGTGAATTGAAAACTACTTTGAAAGTTAGCAAGGAATCCAAAATTCAAAGTAGTTTTTTCACTTTCATCATCTAGTTCTAATAACTAATTTGTCTAGTTATATAGAATGTGTTAAAATAAATTATCTTTTAAAAAAGGATATGAAAAAATGACGTATAATGAAGAGTTAATGCAGTGGACTGCGGACGTTGAAAAGTATCATTTGCCTAGATGGGATGATTTACCGGATATTGATTTATACATGGACCAAGTGATTACGTTGATTGAAAATTATTTGATGATTTTTAATCCGACACACGATAAGAAGATCATTACGTCTTCAATGGTGAACAACTATGTAAAATTAAAAGTGATTCCTAAGCCCATTAAGAAAAAGTATACTAAGAAGCACTTGGCGTACTTGATTGCGATCTCCATTCTTAAACAAGTCATCACCATTCCTGAAGTGAGAGACGGAATTGTTTATCAAGCTTCCGTGAGCGGCATCAGGGAAGCTTATAATTTATTCTGCTGCGAACAAGAATATGCTTTAAAAGCGGTTGCATCTCGTATTGGAGAAACAGAGCTGTTACCGTTGATGAAAGATGATACCGACGAAAAAACGATGCTGGTACGAAATGCCACGCTAGCAGTTGCTACAAAAATTGCTACAGAAAAATTGGTAGCTTCGTTAAGCGTTGTCAACAGTCAAGAAAGTCAAAATAAGTAATTAATGGAGGACGATTAGAAAAATGAAGAATGAAAAAATTGCTTTTCTAGTTGATTCAGGATCAGATGTTCCGCAAAATATTTTGGAACAAGGAAATATGAAAGTGATCCCGTTGAAAATCATTTATAAAGACGGCGAATACACCGATAAAGTGGATATTCAACCGGAAGAGTTATACGACCGCTTAAAAGAAGAGATCCCTAAAACGTCTTTACCTGATGGGGAAACCATTAAAAATATGCTGAACGAGATTAAAGCAGAGGGATATACTAAAGTTATCGCTATTACGATTTCAAGCGGATTAAGCGGAACAAACAACATGGTGCGCTTAATGGCTGAAGAAGTAGAGGATTTAGATGTATTTGTCCTAGACACGAAAAACGTAGGGATCGGCAGCGGTCTGCACGCTGTACAAGCGTTGTCTTACGTGGAAGCAGGGATGGATTGGGAAACCATTAAACAAAAACTTCAAGATGGAATCGAAAAAATCAAGATTCATTTCTATGTCGATACGTTAGAGTATTTGCAAAAGGGTGGAAGAATTGGTTTGGTTTCATCACTTGTTGGAAACCTATTGAATCTAAAACCGGTTATTTCGTGTAATGATGATGGAATTTATTATACTGTAACTAAAGCTAGAGGAAGTAAAAAAGGGATTCAAAAAACGATTGACTGCTCTATCGAGTTCGCGAACAAAGCTAAAAAGTACGATGTAGCTGTTTGCTATGCTGGAACAGAAACGAAAAAAATTATCGATACAATCGCTGAAACAATGAAAGAAATGTTGCCGAATATCCGTGATTTTTACTATGACACCATCAGTCCTGCATTGGGTGTGCATACAGGACCTGGATTGATCGGTATTGCGATAAGTCAATTAGAAGATTAAGCAGCGTCAAGACTGTAAAGAGACAGGGAGTAGCCTTGTTCTTTTTACAGTTTTTTTATTTGATCGTAAAGCTTTCCTGCTCACTCTTCTATCAATCAAACCGCTAATTTGATATACTGATAGAGTTGGGAGTGAAGACTGTGATTAAAGCTCGTATGAAATGGAAATTAGTAAATGAAGAACAACATAAACCGCTCATTAAAGAACTAGCTGAACAACTGTCTTATTCGCCGTTGTTTATTTCGCTGTGTCTGCAAAGAGGGTTAGACACCGAAGAGAAAATAAAAAGTTTTATTCAACCTACAGAAGAAGGCATACACGATCCTTTTTTGATGCATGACATGGAACGGGCAGTTGCACGCATCATGATGGCAGTAGAAAACGGAGATAAAATCGTTATTTATGGAGATTATGATGCAGATGGTGTGACAAGTACGTCTGTATTGTTGGAAAC
This sequence comes from Desemzia incerta, assembly GCF_900115825.1. Lineage (GTDB taxonomy): Bacteria > Bacillota > Bacilli > Lactobacillales > Carnobacteriaceae > Desemzia > Desemzia incerta. The sequence goes on from NZ_FOXW01000003.1 coordinate 12,279, forward strand.
TCTTGAAATGATTGGGGCAAACGTGGATTTCTATATTCCGAATCGCTTTACAGATGGATATGGGCCTAACACAAAAGCTTTTAAAAAGTTGATCCAAGAAGGCTGCCAGTTGATTGTTACTTGCGACAATGGGGTCTCAGGACATGAAGCGATTCAAAAAGCGAATGAATTGGGTGTAGATGTCATCGTGACGGATCACCATGAATTACCTGAGCAGCTGCCACAAGCATATGCTGTGGTTCATCCGCGTCACCCTGAAGGCCATTATCCATTTGGAGACTTAGCAGGTGTAGGAGTGGCTTTTAAAGTAGCTACTGCTTTGCTGGGTGAAATGCCTGTAGAGTTATTGGATTTGGTCGCTATAGGAACGATTGCCGATTTAGTTTCTTTACGAGACGAGAACAGAGTCCTAGCTATGCAAGGAATCGAAGCATTGAAACAAACACAACGCATAGGTTTAAATGCGTTGTATGAGATCGCTAATGTGAATAAAAACGATTTAAGTGAAGAATCCGTCGGGTTTATTATAGGACCTAGACTAAATGCACCTGGACGACTAGGCGATGCTTCGCCGGCTGTAAAATTATTGACCACATTTGATGACAGTGAAGCCCAATCGATTGCTCAGTTCATTCAATCAAAAAATGAAGAGCGACAAAAATACGTTAAGCAAATCACCGATGAAGCGTTTGACATGTTGGAAGAAATCGATACAGAAACCGATGTTTATGTACTAGCGAAAGAAGGATGGCATGAAGGCGTATTAGGAATCGTAGCCAGCAAAGTTGTTGGGAAGACCGGTAAGCCTACGATTGTTTTAAACATCGATCAAGCAAATGGAACGGCTAAAGGTTCGGGCAGAAGTGTACAAGCCTTTCATCTGTATGAAGCATTAGATACTGTGCGCCCATTAACAGCAGCTTTTGGCGGTCATCACATGGCTGCAGGACTAACTGTACCGCTGGAAAACATTGAGAAAATTCAAGCGAAATTAAATGAATATGCAGTTACACAGCAAGTGGCTGGAGAAATGGGAGAAGAAGTCCAAATCGATAAGGTGCTTGAGATAAGTGATTTAACGGTTGATGCAATTGAAGAAATCAATCAGTTAGCCCCATTTGGCACCGATAATCCAAAACCGACTTTTTTATTGGATGATGTTGAAGTTCAATCGATTCGAAAAATCGGAGCGGACGGGACGCATTTGAAGATGTCTGTACAACTTGATCAATACCTTTTAGACAGTATTGGTTTCGGATTTGGGGAGTTAGTAGATAAGATTCCTGAGAAAACCGTGTTGTCTACTATCGGAAAATTGGAGATCAATGAGTGGAACGGAGCAAGAAAATTGCAATTCCGAGTGGAAGATGTAGCTGTAAAAGGGATTCAATGCTTTGATTATCGTGGGACTCAGATACCGGAAACTCTATGGAAGAATGAGCAAGCGGATTTTGTGTTTTTTGATCCTGAAAATCATATGCGTTTCAAAGATAAAATCCATCATTCCAGCAAGAGCCACAATGTTCAAACTCGAAAAGAAGCTAAAGAATTCAAAATGGAAAATAAACATCTTATACTGGTCGACTGTCCACCATCTATGACGATGCTTTCGTTAGTGCTGGAAGACAATCAGCCGGAGAATATTTCCTATTCTTTTTATAGTTCATCTAATGACTATTTAGAAGGAATGCCGAGTAGAGAAAAGTTCGCTGAAACGTATAAGTTTATTCGTTCTCATCAAAACATTGATGTAAAAAATCAACTGTCAATTTTAGCGAAGACATTAAATATCAAAGAAAATCGATTAATTTTCATTATACAGGTGTTTTTTGAAGTCGGATTTGTTAAAATAGACAATGGACTTTTAAATCAAATCGAAAACCCTGAGAAAAAAGATTTGACTCAAGCCCTAACTTATCAAAAGAAATTGCAACGAATCAGTGCAGAAGAAAAATTAGTGTATAGTCACTCCTGGGAAGTAGATAAGTGGCTATTGCAACAATTATCCACTGGCGAATAATATACTTATTCGACTAGTGAACGGAGGACAAACGAAAATGAATTTAAAAAATTATATTGCTGATGTAGAAAACTTTCCTGAAGAAGGAATCATCTTCAGAGATATCTCACCACTAATGGCGGATGGCGAAGCTTATCGTTATGCAACTAATGAAATCGTGAAATACGCTAAAGATAAAGGCGTAGAAATGATTGTTGGACCTGAAGCACGTGGATTTATCGTAGGATGCCCAGTTGCTTATGAACTAGGAATCGGATTTGCTCCTGCTAGAAAAAAAGGGAAACTTCCTCGCGAAACAGTAGAAGTGAACTATGGTTTAGAATATGGACAAGATACATTACAATTACACAAAGACAGCATTCGACCTGGACAAAAAGTTTTAGTGTGTGATGATTTATTGGCTACAGGCGGAACGATTGCTGCTACTATTGAATTGATCGAGTCATTAGGCGGAGTAGTTGTAGGAACAGCGTTCATCGTTGAATTGAAAGACTTGAAAGGCCGCGATAAAATCAAAGGCTATGATATTTTAGCACTTGCTGAATATTAAGATAAAAACAAAAAAATAACCTCGAGAGCTGTTCAAACAGTTCTCGAGGTTATTTTTTTAGAAAATGGATTAAGATACATGGCTGCGGTATAAACCAACCACTTTTCCTAAAATGGTTACTTCATCCAATAGAATAGGGCTCATAGAATCGTTTTCTGGTTGAAGTCTGTAATGATCTTTCTCTACGAAAAATCGTTTGCAGGTTGCTTCATCTTCAGTAGTCATTGCGATAACGATGTCTCCGTTGTCTGCACTGGACTGCTTTCTGACGATCACTTCGTCTCCATCAAGAATACCTGCATTGATCATGCTTTCTCCTCGAATGGTCAACATAAACAATGCGCCATTTTCGTATTCCAAGCTTGGAGGGATAGGGAAGAAGTCTGTTGCCTCTTCTACAGCTAAAATAGGTTCACCGGCTGTAACCGTTCCTAATAGCGGAATTTTATTCAGTCCCACTCCTAATTGAGTCAATCCTTCAGCGGTTAATTCGATTGTTCTTGGTTTACTAGGGTCACGTTGGATGTAACCATTTTTTTCCAAACGAGATAAATGTCCATGGACTGTTGATGTTGAAGACAATGAAACGGCTTGTCCTATTTCTCGAACTGTTGGCGGGAAGCCTTTTTCTTTTACTTGTTCATAAATATATTGCAGTACTTCTAGTTGTCTAGATGCTGGCGTTTTTTTCATAATAGGATACACCTCAATTCTTATTTACTCTTGTTGATAGAATAGCACAAATAGAAACGTTTTTCAAACAAACGTTCGCCTTTTAAACAAAGAAATGAAATAAAAGACAAAAAAATCTGCGCATTGTTTTTATAAAGCTCTTTTTCATACACAAATAGGACAATAAAGGCTGAAATATAGCTGTGTTTTTGGTATATTGGGTAAGTAAAAGAAAGGATGAATAAAATGTTGCCAAAAGATCAAATCAAACGAATCAATGAATTAGCAAAAAAATCTAAAACTTCTGAAGGGTTGACCATGTCAGAACAAGTAGAGCAAAAACAATTACGTGAAGCTTATCTAGAAGCTTTTAGAGGCGGTATGAGAAACCATATAGAAGGTATGAAAGTCATGGATGAAGAAGGAAATGATGTAACGCCTGAAAAAGTGAAAAAAATTCAAAAAGACAAAGGTTTGCACGGCAGATAAATTTAATGCAAAAAGTTCACCATTTAAGTGTAAAAAATGGTATGATATAAAAGTAATGTAAGCATTTTATTTAGTTTGAAAATTGAAAGGAATGATATTTTTTGTTCGATAAAGTAGATCAATTAGCTGTAGATACCATTCGTACGTTAAGTATTGACGGAGTGCAAAAAGCCAACTCCGGACACCCTGGTTTACCAATGGGTGCTGCACCAATGACATATGTTTTATGGAGCAGACATTTAAAAGCAAATCCTAAAAATTCTCACTGGGTAGATCGTGACCGTTTTGTTCTTTCTGCTGGACACGGTTCTATGATGTTATACAGCATGCTTCACTTAGCTGGATACAAAGTGTCGATTGATGATTTGAAAAATTTCCGTCAGTGGGAAAGCAACACTCCAGGACATCCTGAAGTTCATTATACTGATGGTGTTGAAGCTACAACTGGTCCACTTGGACAAGGTATCGCAAATAGTGTAGGTATGGCGATGGCTGAAGCTCATTTAGCGGCTACTTACAATAAAGAAAATCATACGATTGTTGACCATTATACTTACGCTTTATGCGGTGATGGCGACTTGATGGAAGGTGTTTCTGCTGAAGCAGCAAGTTTAGCAGGACACCTTAAATTAGGTAAATTGATCGTTTTATATGATTCCAATGACATCTCATTAGATGGACCGACATCTAAATCATTTACAGAAAACGTTGGTCAACGATTTGAAGCTTACGGATGGGAACACATCTTGGTAAAAGATGGAAACGATTTGGAAGAAGTTAATGCAGCTATAGAGAAAGCAAAAGCTAATCCTGATCAACCATCATTGATTGAAGTGAAAACTGTTATCGGCTTCGGTTCTCCGGGCGCTGGTTCACATAAAGTCCATGGTGCTCCATTAGGTATCGAAGGCGTTGAAGCAACGAAAAAGGCTTACGGATGGGAAGGCGAGGACTTCTATGTACCAATGGAAGCACAAGCTCGTTTTGAAGAAATGATCGTAGATCCTGGTGCGGAAGCTGAAGAAAAATGGAATAAAGCACTCGAAGCTTATCGTCAAGAATTCCCTGAACTAGCTCAACAATTTGAAGCTGGATTCAATGGCGAGTTACCAGAAGGATGGGACAAAGATTTACCTGTATATGAAGAAGGAGACGCAGCAGCAGCTTCTCGTAAAACAAGCAGTCAAGTATTGAATGCAATCGCTAAAAATGTTCCTAACTTATGGGGCGGTTCAGCAGACTTGTCTTCTTCAAACAACACAATGATTGATGGAGTAGCCGATTACGAAGCTGGTCAATACGAAGGACGCAATATCTGGTATGGTGTTCGTGAATTCGCTATGACGGCAGCGGCAAATGGAATCCAACTTCACGGAGGAACGAAGACTTATGTAGGAACGTTCTTCGTCTTTACAGACTACTTGAGAGCAGCAGTTCGTTTAGCAGCGATTTCTAAATTGCCTGTAACTTACGTGTTTACACATGATTCTGTAGCTGTTGGAGAAGATGGCCCAACTCATGAACCAGTTGAGCACTTGTCAAGCTTACGCAGTATGCCTAACTTAACTGTTCTTCGTCCAGCTGATGGAAATGAAGTAGCAGCGGCTTGGGAAATTGCGATGAAATCAACAGATCACCCGACAATGCTTGTGTTGAGTCGTCAAGACTTGCCAGTATTGCCAAAAACGAAAGAATTAGCTCGCGAGAACATCCAAAAAGGTGCTTATGTCCTTTCTCCTCAAGATGGTGAAAAACCTGAAGGTATCTTGATTGCTACAGGTTCTGAAGTTGCCTTAGCTTTGGAAGCTCAAAAAGAGTTGAAAGCACAAGGAAAAGACGTTTCAGTTGTATCTATGCCAAGTATGGATCTATTTGAAAAACAAAGTGCTGAATACAAAGAAAGTGTTCTTCCAAGAGAAATCCGTAAACGTGTATCAATTGAAATGGGAGCTACATTTGGTTGGGAACGTTATGTAGGTCTTGACGGAGCTACAATCGGTATCGACAAATATGGAGCTAGTGCTCCAGGCGCAACTGTAATCAAAAACTACGGTTTTACTACGCAAAACGTTGTAGAAACATTTAATAATCTATAAAATTAAATGAATTTGGGACGGAAGCTATACAAAATAATTGTATAGCTTTTCCCTTTTTCATAAACCGATGAAAGAAAAATAAAAAAGCGTGGGTTTTTAAATCTGCGAAAGCCTATTTATTTTTCGGTCAATATTTAGTACAATTAACAACTGAGAGGTTTTTGAAAGGAGTGAAGAAAGAATGAACTTAGGATTAGCAATTTTATTAATTGTGCTTGCTTTAATTGCAGGATTAGTTGGAGGATTTTTCATCTCTAGAAAATACATGATGGATTATTTTGAAAAAAATCCACCAGTAAACGAAGACATGCTACGTATGATGATGATGCAAATGGGCCAAAAACCATCTGAAAAGAAAATCAAACAAATGATGGCGTCTATGAAAGTACAATCTGAGAAAAAAAACAAAAAAAAATAAACTAATCATGGTTAGTTGAATAGTATTTTCGAACAGGAAGACATTTCTGTTCGTTTTTTTTATCTTTTTTAGTAGGATAGAGAGTATACGAAAAGGGTATAAAATTAGGGGTAGGTGACGACGTAAATGGGGATATTCAAGAAATTAGGGTGGTTTTTTAAACAAGAGAAAAAGGCTTATATCTCTGGAGTAATAGCGCTTTTTATAGTTTCAATTATAGCGTTGCTGCCTCCAAGGATTATTGGGATCATCGTTGACCAAATCGCTTCACAGACGATAACGATGCAGTCTTTAATCATGTGGGTCTCTCTCTTGGGGGCTACTGCTGTAGCCCAGTATTTGTTAAGGTACATATGGCGAATCAACATATTCGGGACGGCATCAAAGTTGGAACGAATCATTAGAACGCAGTTGTACCAGCACTTTACTGAAATGGATAAGCACTTTTTCCAACGCTATCGAACTGGGGATTTGATGGCACATGCTACAAATGATCTACGGGCTATTCGAATGGTTGCCGCAGGAGGGATTTTGACCTTAGCAGACTCTGTTTCTACAGGAAGTGCGACAATCATTGCGATGTTTTTAGTAGTGGACTGGCGGCTGGCATTATTGGCTTTAATTCCACTGCCATTATTAGCGCTATGTTCGCGTATTTTAGGAACAAAAATTCATAAATCGTTCAGAGAAGCTCAAGCTGCTTTTTCGCACTTAAACGACAAAACACAAGAAAGTGTTTCAGGAATGAAAGTGATCAAAACTTTTGGACAAGAAACAGAAGATATCCAAGAGTTTAAGGAAAAAACAGCACAAGTGGTAAAAGAAAACAAAAAAGTTTATATTGTAGATTCTTTATTTGATCCTGTCATTACGATCATAACGGGTATGTCCTATGTGCTGACGATGATTTTAGGTGGATCTTTTGTCATTAATGAGGTGATTTCTATTGGAGAATTTGTTACGTTCTTTACTTACATCTCTATGTTGACGTGGCCGATGTTAGCAGTTGGACGCTTGTTCAACATTTTGGAAAGAGGAAGTGCAAGTTATGATCGAATCAGAGAACTATTGAACAATAAATCTTCTATTCAAGAAAACACAAGCGCCGTGACAACTCCTATATCAGGAAACGTAGATGTAACGATTCAAAAATTTACTTATCCTTCGTCTGATAAAGCCGTATTAAGTGATGTGCATTTCCACTTAGTAAAGGGACAGACTTTAGGAATCGTTGGTAAAACCGGATCAGGAAAGACCTCGCTTTTTGAATTGATGCTAAGGGAGTATGACCATTATGAAGGAACGATTCTCTATGGTGGCACGGATATCCGTGATTACTCACTGGATGCGTTATTGAAACGTATTGGGTATGTTCCTCAAGACAACTTTTTATTTTCGGATACTATAGCAGGCAATATACGATTCGCTGATCCGAACCTAAGTATGGCTGAGGTCGAGCGTGCAGCGAAGTTGACGGCTATTCACCAAGACATTCTCGAGATGCCTCAGCAATACGAAACAGAAGTTGGAGAACGAGGTGTTTCTCTATCGGGAGGGCAAAAGCAGCGGATCTCGATCGCACGAGCATTGATCACCAATCCTGAATTGCTGATATTGGATGATGCCTTGTCTGCTGTAGATGCCAAGACGGAAGAAAAAATTCTTTCCGCCTTAAAAGATGAACGTTCTGATCAAACGACGATCATAGCAGCCCATCGAATCAGCAGCGTAATGCATGCTCAAGAAATCCTGGTGTTAGAAGATGGTCGTGTGATCGAAAGAGGTACGCATGAACAACTGCTGGCAAATAATGGCTGGTATAAAGAGATGTACGAGCAACAGCAACTCGAACAACAAATCGAAGGAGGGGCTGTAAAATGAAAAACACTCAATCAGCTTGGTCACGAGAAATTCCTTTAAGAGAACAACTGACCACCATGAAACGGATTTTCTCGTTTGCAAAACCTTTTTTAGGACAATTTGCAGCTTCGATTGTTTTTGCTGGTTTACTCGCTGTGACCAATGCGTTATTGCCTCGAATCGTTCAAACGTTGATTGATGGCTATTTCACGCAAGGGACAGCTACAGTGCAAGTCGTTCTTTTATTTGGAAGTTTGTATGCCGGGGCGACCTTACTGAAAGCTGTCATTTGGTATTTTAATTTGTACCATTACAACATGGCTTCTGAAAAAACGGTCGCTGTCATCCGAAATGCAGTCTACACTAAATTGCATAAACTAGGGATGAATTATTTTGACCGGACTCCCGCAGGTTCAATCGTTTCAAAAGTTACCAATGATACCGAGACGATAAAAGAATTTTGGACAGTATTCTTAACTGTCATAGAAGGGCTCTTAGGTCTCAGCATTTCCTTTATTGCGATGTATACGCTAAATGCAGAAGTCACGTTATGGATCATGACGTTTTTGCCGATTTTGATTGTAGTCATTTGGCTGTACCAGAAAAAGAGCTCGTTCCTTTATAGAAGTATGAGGGAAAAGCTTGGGATTCTAAATGCCAAGCTGGCGGAATCGATCACTGGCATGAGTATCATTCAACAGTTTAGACAAGAAAAAAGATTCCAAGAAGACTTTGAAGAAACGAATATGTCTTATTTCCGTTCAAGATACCAAATGACTAAAATCAATACATTGTTGTTAAGCCCAATCATCGATTTGCTGTATACATCGGCTTTAGTGTTCATTCTTTCCTTTTTTGGATTCGATGCACTAAACGGATTTGTTGAAGTTGGTGTGATTTATGCCTTTACATCCTACGTCCGCAACTTTTTTCAACCGATGACGAGAATGATGGACAGTCTAAGTATTTTTCAAGATGGGATCGTTTCGAGCAGTCGGGTATTGGAGGTATTGGATAACGAAGAATATGCGCCTGAACAAAATGAGCAGTCAGATGCAAAAATCACTTCCGCAAAGATCGAGTTTAAAGATGTTTCTTTTTCTTACGATGGAAAACATAAGGTACTGAAGAATATCAGTTTTACAGCTTATCCCGGACAGACCGTAGCTCTTGTGGGGCATACGGGAAGCGGAAAGAGTTCGATCATTAATTTGATCATGCGTTTCTATGAGTTTTATGAAGGAGATATTTTAATTGATGGTGTTTCCATCAAAGATTACCCTCTTAGCGAATTGCGTTCTAACATGGGGCTGGTTCTGCAAGATTCTTTCTTGTTTTATGGGACTATCAAAGACAACATTCGATTAAAGAATAAAGCGATTACCGATGCTGAGATTAGAAAAGCAGCAGAATTTGTCCAAGCAGACAAATTTATTGAAGCACTGCCTCACAAATACAATGCGAAAGTAATTGAAAGAGGAGCTAGTTATTCCAGCGGTCAAAAGCAATTGATCTCTTTCGCCAGCACGATTGTGACGGATCCTAAAATACTGATCCTTGATGAAGCTACCGCTAATATCGATACGGAAACGGAAGTGCTGATCCAAGAAGGTTTGGAAAAAATGCGAAAAGGGCGTACAACGTTGGCGATTGCTCACAGGTTGTCGACCATTCGTGATGCTGATTTGATATTGGTGTTGGACCATGGTGAAATTGTTGAACAAGGCACTCATGATGAGTTGCTGGATCAAAAAGGCGTTTATTACGGCATGTATGAACTGCAAAAAAGTGGATTGACAGAATAACTATGACAAGCAACACAAAAAAGCTATGGCTCCATATAGGACCATAGCTTTTTTGTGTTTTATTTGTATTCGTAACGGTAAGTGGGATCGATTTCTCTATCCAATTGATCGAAAGCAGCTTGTACGTCTTTTTCGATAACAGCAAGACTTTCTTTCGTCAATCTTGTTTTTCGATCTACATAGATAGGATCTCCAAAACGAACGACGATTTTTTTGCGTTTCAACAGATCTTTAAACGTTAATGGACCTTGGTAGACTGCTGGAACCATTGGCACCCCGCTTAATTTTGCAATAGTTGGGGCTCCTCCTTTAAGTTCAGCTGAATGTCTTGTTCCAGTTGGGAACATTACTAAACTTAACTTGCCTTCTTTTAGAATTTTTACAGGCGTTTTGATAGCACTTGGACCAGGGTTCAGTCTGTCTACTGGAAAAGCATTGGCTTTACGAATGATCCAACCAAAAATAGGATTCTTAAACAATTCTTTCTTAGCCATAAAAGCAAAATCTTTCGGTTTAGCTCCTAAAGCCAAATATATCGGATCAATCCAAGAACGGTGCGGAGCAATTAAAATATAAGATTCATTTTGAGGTAATTTTTCTCTTTGTTGGTAGTGTGCATTTCCATTCAAAATGAAAACAAGAACTCCCACGAAATCACGTAAAATTCTAAAAAACACTATTGTTCAATCCTTTCGCTGAATACATCTTCATACTTACTTTTATTAGTATGAGCGATAAGACAGATTTTCGCAACAACTTTATTTCGAACTTCAAAGTTTTGGTTCGGTATTTTTCAATGACTTAAAAGATGTCAAAGTTTTGGTTGTTTTCTAAAAAAAAGCTTTTCGACTCTCTTTGTTTCTTTGTTATACTAGATAAATGGAAGACGAACGGGAGGGTTTTTAAAATGAAGTTTTTACATACTGGAGATTGGCATATTGGAAAAAAACTTCACGGGTTTCAACTGCTGCAAGAGCAGCGAGAAGTTTTTCAGCAGATGCTGGATACAGCTAAAAAAGAAGAGGTAGAGGCAATTGTTATTGCAGGAGACCTCTTCGATCGTTCTGTACCGCCGGCTGAAGCCGTCAGCGTATTGAATCAAATGTTTATAGACATGAATTTAACAGAAAAAATACCGGTGCTGGCTATTTCTGGGAATCATGACTCGGCTACTCGTTTAGAAACAGGTAGTGAATGGTTCAAACAAGCCAACCTTTACTTGCAAACAAAAATCAATGAGTTTACTTTTCAGCCGATCACTTTAGGGAACACGCAATTTTTTCTGTTGCCTTATTTTGATCCTATTGATGCTCGGCTTTACTTTAGTGATGATACATTAACTACACATGAAAAAGCTGTTGAAAGAGTCGTTGAAAAAATGAAAGAACAATTCGAAGAAACGAAACATCAAGTATTGATCTCTCACTTTTTCGTGACAGGAAGTTTGAGAAGTGAATCGGAAACCGGCTCTACAGTCGGCGGGTTGGACAACGTTTCGGCGAGAGTGTTCCAAGACTTCACGTACGTGGCTTTAGGTCACCTGCACCATCCAGAAGCTCTAAAAAGTGAGGCGGTTCGCTATTCAGGTAGTTTGTTGAAATATTCTGTCTCGGAAGCTGATCAACAAAAAGGATTCCGAATTATTGAAATCGATGACGAAGGATTGCTGACGCAACAATTTCATCCAGTTCAACCTTCACGGGACATTATTGTGTTAGAAGAACATTTCAGCACATTAACAGAGGAAGAATTTTACTTGACGATCAAGCGAGATCAATTTATTTACATCAAATTAAAAGATACGGTCATGCTGCCAAATGCAATGAATCGATTAAGAGAAATTTACCCTTATGTCATCGGGATGGAAAGAGTAAATCAAAGTGGTCTGCTGTCGGGTATTCATCAAACCAAAAAAGAAGTACCGACTACTTTGGCGCCGCATAAGTTGTTCAGCCATTATTTTGAAGAGCTCACTGAAAATCCATTGACGAAGCAGCAAGAACAATTGATAGCGTCATTATTTGAAGATTTGCAAAAGGAGGTCCGGTAAATGCGTCCACAGTCTTTAACACTTAAAGCGTTTGGTCCGTATATGGATGAGACGATCGATTTTTCCGCTTTTTATGAAAACAACATCTTCTTGATCGCCGGGAAAACAGGATCTGGTAAAACCACATTGTTCGATGGAATCTGTTTTGCATTATTTGGCAAAACGAATGGCTCGAATCGGGAGCCGAAAGAAATGCGTTCTACATTTGCGGATGCTAAGCAGCAAACGAGTGTCACATTTACTTTCCGCGCCCAAAACAAGCTGTATGAAATCGTCAGAAGCCCAGCTCAAGTACTGTTGAAACAAAAAGGCGAAGGTACTCGAGACGTACCGGCAAAAGCTTCACTTCGTGTATTTGGAGAAGATGGAGTAGAATTGCAGCATGTCACTAAAATCAGTGAAGTAGATGAAGTCATTGAAGAAGTGGTGCAATTGAACTGCGATCAGTTTAGACAAATCGTTATGATTCCTCAAGGAGAGTTCAGACGATTTTTAAACGCGGACAGCGGAGAAAAAGAAACGATTTTAAGAAAACTTTTTGGAACAGATATTTATCGTCAATTGAGTGAAAAGTTGAAAGAAAAGAAAAAAGAGATGCACTATAAATTGGTGGAGAAAGAAAAAGAGTTGGAATCAACCCTTAGTAAAGCGCATTGGACCAGTATGAAACCTGAAATCGAGTTTACGGGCTTCGCGGCCATGAAAGTGGAGTTAAATCTTCTGCAAGAAGAACAGCAAACCATGGAAAAAGTATTGGAGCAATTAGGCACTTCGATTACTGAATTGACACGAGAAGCTGATGAAGCGAATGTTTTTTTAAGTGAACAGCAAACCATCCAGCAATTATTGGATGAAAAGGCAGCTTTACTGCAGGCTTTAGAATCTTTAAAAGAAGAACAAAGCAACATAACCGCGTTAAAACAGCAAGTGAAAAAATACGAAGAAGCTCAGCAATTTGAGACATTATTGTTTAAATTGTCTGAGAATGAAAAGTCTTTAACGGAATTACAAGAAAAAGAACTGCAAACCCGTGAACAATTGCAAGAAGAGAAAGAACAATTAAAGAAAGCAAAAACTAAAAAACAGGCTGTTGACAAAGAACTCTTGGGACAAGAAAGTCGTAAAGAACAGCTGGTCTCTTTGAACCAACTGAAAGAAGCCATCGCTGCTTACAAAACTAGTCAGCATGAAAATGAGGAACAGGAGCGAGTCGTACAACGACTAGAAAAAGAATTAACGGATTGCCGGAAACAAAAACAGCAATTGCTGGAGCAAAAAGAAGAGATGGATCGACTATTGGCAGAGTTGGCTGCCAAACAAAAGAATGTATACTCTGCCAAAGATCAATTGCACAGTTGGAGCCACGCTGAAGACCTATTGAATCAAGCCATCACAGCTGAAGACCAAGAAAAAAGACTCATCGATCTGCTGACGGAGAAAAAAGAAAGCCTGCAAACAACTATCAGTGAACTGGAAACGGTCTCTAATGAACATCGCAAAGCAAAAAGCGACTGGGCAAAAGTGCAGATCCAAAAGTTGTCTGAGGAATTGATTGATGGAGAACCTTGCCCTGTGTGTGGTTCTATTGAGCATCCACTCCATGCAGTTGTTGAAATCACATCGACTAAAAGTGCTGCAGAATTAGAACTTTTGGTGGAACAAACAGAAACCGAGCTGCATACCCTTAAAGCTAAAAAAGAGGTCTTGGAACAACAAGGATTGGATCTAGAGCAGCAATTGACTGATCAAAAAGCCTTTCTTGAACAAAAACGTCTCGATTGGACAAATCATCAGCTTTATTCGGAAGTAGGATCGGGGACACTGAAAGGAAATCGTGAAGTCGTTTCTCAAGAAAAAAACAAGTTGGAAAATCAAATCAATGAGTTGAATTACTCCTTAACTGAGCAACAAATGCACAAAGAAAAACTTTTGGACATTGAAGCTGAGTATCGAAAAAGTCAAAAAGCTTTGGACACATTAACAACTGACCATCAAACTGAACAAAATCATTTGAGTCAGTTGAAAGGCCAGTTGTCTCATTTGAGTCAAACCATACCTGAACAGTACTTGGATATCCCATACTATGAAGCAGAAGTAGCAGCGTTAGAGCAACGTATCCAACAATGGCAACAGGCTTATGAAGAGATTCTTGAACAGACTCTTGCAGCTGAAAAAGTTGTGGAACAGACCCAGTACCGGTTGGATTCAGTTACTGAATCGCTAGCTGAAGAACATGCGAAGAAAGTAGAACTGAAAGAGGAAGCGGACAAAGTGTTATCCGGCTCTAGTTTCTTAAGTATCTTAGAAGTGGAAGAAACCTTAGAAAACAAAGAACAAGTAGCTTCATGGAAAGAGATGATTGATCAATATGAAAAATCTCAATACAATGCTCAGCAAAACTTGACCTTAAATACGCAAAAACTTGAAGGAAAACCAGCTCCTCAATTGGAACTGGCTAAAGAGACCTATAATTCAATAGTGGGCCAAAAAACGAAAAAGACAGAAGAAAAAGCGGTGTTGCAAGACCACTTCTTGCAAAATCAAGGAATCATAGCCAACTGTCAAACAATATTGGATCTGCATCAAAAAAATATGGATGTGTTCACTGAAATATCGACATTATCTGATGTGGCTAACGGAGACAGCGGCATTAGTAAATTAGGGTTTGAACGGTACGTGCTGTCTTACTTCTTAGAAGAAGTCTTGAGCCTAGCCAATCAGCGATTGCAAAAATTGTCTAATCACCGCTATTTGTTTGATTTGAACCGAGAAGACGGTTCTTATAAAAACAAGACTGGATTAGAGATCAACATCTATGACGACCATGCTGGGGGTGTCCGCAATGTAGGGACTCTTTCGGGAGGAGAAAGTTTTATAGCCGCTCTTTCATTGGCTTTATCGTTATCCGATGTTGTTCAACGACAAGCCGGAGGGATTCAGATAGAGGCGATCTTTATCGACGAAGGATTTGGTTCGTTAGACGAAGATGCTTTGGATCAAGCTATCGAAGCGTTGATGCAAATAGACGGAGACGGAAAATTGGTAGGGATCATCAGTCATGTTAAAGAATTGAAAGATCGCATCCCAGACAAAGTCCTTGTTCATGCCTTAGGAACTGGGAAAAGTCAATTATCTGCCAGTCATGGCTAGATAAAATGAGAATAAACAGTAAAGCATAACATTAAAGTTTCTTTTTCTTTGAAGATAACGTAAAATAGAAAGATGGAGAATTTTGTTTACCAAAAAAACCATTTGATTTTTTGGAAAAAGGCAAGAAAGTAGGTTGGTTTTGTGAAGTGGAGTATACCTGAACGATTGATTGAAGAGGGAAGAAGCTTAGTAGATGAAAAGCGTGTTCTTTCCATCAATGCTTCAATCGAGGGAAAAATTTGGACAGCTGATGTGTTGGATGATGATCGTTACCGTATAGAACTGGACGGTACAACACGAGAACAGGATTTTTGCGAGTGTGATTATTGGAAAAATCATGGTTTTTGCAAGCATACTGTTGCAGTTGAATTGGAATTGAAAGACCGGGAGATTAGTCGTGTCATGACCCCGGAAAATGCGGAGAAAGTGGCCAAAAATTCCATTAACCCTGGAAAAGAACTGACTTTATTGTTTTCAAGACAATTTCTTGAAGATACCAACAGTTTGTATACCGGCGGAAAAAAACAACTTCAAACACTTAAATTAGAATATAAAATTGAACACAAACCAGAAAGTACAGCCTTGATTCGTCATTCAGGCGAGGTACTGGTTGTCAGTATTAGAGCTGGATTGGATAAATTGTACGTCATTAAAGATTTGCATGGTTTTTTAACCGCTTTTAGCAACAAGGATAAATTCGAGTATAAAAGCAATCAGTGGATCGATTTTAGTGAAGTCGAGGTAGAAAAAACAGACGCTGCACTATTGCAAGAATTGTATGTGCAAATGGAATCGCAAAACTTTGTCAGAGGGAGCTTTGTAGAGGCTAAGTCTATTTTTAACAATAAACGGTATTTCGTTTTGACGCCTTCGTTTGCTAAAACCTTTATTGAGAAATATCAAGAAGAAGCTGATTTTAGTTTTGATGTTAGTGGGGCTCATTTCAAAACAGTTGCTTTTATTGAAGGACGTTTGCCATTTGGATTCGAATTGAACAGCCAAGAAGGCGCCGTAAAATTAAACATTGACAACAATACAGATGTGTATCTGAAAGATTACCATTGGTTTTTGGTAGAGGATAAAATTTACCAGCCGACTCGAGAACAATTAAAGGCTATTCAACCGTTGCAGTCTTTCTTGCAACGACATGAAGGGAATCGGATCGACATTCAGCCGGAAGACATGCCTGACTTTACAGCTTATGTGCTGCCTATGATTTCTAAGTTAGCCACTGTTCACATGTCTGAAGAAGTAGAAAATACGTTTATTCATGAACCGTTGAAAACGTGTATTTATTTTACTTATGCAAATGAACAGTTGCATGCCGTTGTCGAATTCAACTACCGTCATATGGTTTTGTCTACCAATCCAGAAGAAAATCAAATGCCGGAAGAAAACATCCAAGTTATCAGAGACAGTAAAAAAGAGATCCAAACGCTGAATTTATTGAATGAACTTGGGTACCAACGAGAAGAAACAGATTACACAAAACGATTGGTAAAAGATGAAAAGTTCTATGAATTTTTCACTAATGAGATTCCGTTACTCGAGCAAACAGCTGAAGTATACGTGAATGACAGTCTAGACAGCATCTTTTTAGATCAAATTGATCCTGATACGACTGTAGACATTCAACAAGAAGGCGGATTGCTGGACATTCGTTTTGATATCAAAGGCATCAGCAGAGATGAAATTAATCGAGTGCTGCAAAGTTTGATGGAACGAAAAAGCTTCCACAAATTGGATAACGGCAAGTTGTTGTCATTAGAATCAGAAGAACTGCAGCAAATCAGTCGTGTATTAAGCGAATTGCGCAGTTCGAAAGAATTTGAAAATGGCGGAATCAGTATACCGAGCTACCGAGGACTTGAACTGTCTCATTTACTAGAGAACGAGTCAGGTGTTCAGCCTGTATTATCCAGCAAATTCCAAAAAATGGTGTTGGATTTGAATCAACCGCATTCGATTGAAGCTGAATTGCCTAAAGGAATAAACGGCGAATTGAGAGGATACCAAGTTACTGGATTTAAATGGCTTAAAATGTTGTCTCAATATGGATTTGGCGGAATACTTGCGGATGACATGGGGCTGGGAAAAACGCTGCAAGTGATCACTTATATCCAATCTGAGATCGAAGAAGGCGAAGAAAAACCCTTCTTAATCATTGCACCGGCTTCATTGACCTATAACTGGCATCATGAATTGAAAAAGTTTGCTCCGAATATTCGTGCAACAGTTGTTTCAGGAAGCAGTGAAGAAAGAGAAGCTCAGATCAATGATGTGGTGAACAACAATGTGTTGATCACTTCTTATCAGAGCTTCCGTCAAGATGTAGACCTGTATAAACAGCAAGCCTTCAGTACACTAGTATTGGATGAATCTCAAATGGTAAAAAATTACCACACAAAAACGTCTCAAGCTTTAAGAAGCTTGTCAGTGCCTAAGAAGTTTGCATTAAGTGGTACACCGATTGAAAATAAAATTGAAGAACTGTGGGCTATTTTCCAATTGATCATGCCAGGATTTTTCCCGTCGATCAAAAAGTTTAAAACGTTGACGAATGAAAAAATTGCAAAAATGATTCAACCTTTTGTGCTGCGAAGAGTGAAAAAAGATGTTCTTCAAGAGCTTCCGGAAAAAATCGAGACCAACATGTTCAGTACGCTGACCAAAGACCAAAAAACGGTTTACTTGGCTTACTTGCAACAGATCCAAGAAACAGTTCAAGGAATGAGCGGAGACGATTTCAGGAAAAACCGCATCGCCATTTTAGCTTCTCTGACAAGATTACGTCAGATTTGTTGTGATCCTCGATTATTCTTGGATGACTACGAGGGAGAATCAGGCAAGTTGCTGCAATTGAAAGAAATTGTTTCGACAGCGTTAGAGAACAACAAGCGTATTTTGATTTTCTCTCAATTCACTTCGATGTTGGACATCATTCAAGCTGAATTGGAAAAAGAGGATATCTCTAGTTTCTATTTAAGCGGAAAAACCAAACCGATCGAACGGATCAATATGGTCAATAAATTTAATGATGGAGAGAAGTCTATTTTCTTGATCTCATTAAAAGCGGGAGGAACTGGATTGAATCTTACAGGGGCAGATACTGTTATTCTATATGATTTGTGGTGGAACCCAGCTGTAGAAGAACAAGCAGCCGGAAGAGCTCACCGTCTTGGCCAAAAGAACGTCGTAGAAGTATGGCGCTTGATCGCTGAAGGAACGATTGAAGAAAAAATCAATGCCTTGCAGCAAGAGAAAAAATCGCTATTTGATCAAGTCATTACGGAAGATCATGGGGAAACCAGAACGATCAATCAATTGACCGAAGAAGATATCCGAGAGATTTTAAGCATGGGTATGGAATCAGTCTAAGAATTGTTTTTTGTAAACTGATCTTGGCGTAGAAATTTCTTACAGAATTGAGTTTGCTTTGTAAGAGCCACGGGAACGCTTGGAGCCAAGGACTCCAAGCTTGCAAGCTAAAAACAAACCCTAAGTGCTGAAGCACCAAAGGCTTGTAATTTACATTGCATCCTTTGCGTGGCTAATAGCAACCTCAATTCTTCCAGAAATTAAAAGGTTTATATTTTAAACAATTCAAGTTTCATCGACTCTAGATAATGAAGAATCAAAATCGACAATACTTTTCATGAGTATTGTCGATTTTTTTGTTGCATTATTTAAAAAACGACTGTATAATATAAGACGGTGCAAAAAGCACTAACTATATCACACCTCGAAGGATGCAATAGAAGGTGCTTAAGGTTACTTAAGTCTCTTTGCAGTTGATTTTGAGGGAGGGATAAATACAAAACCAAATGGAGGAACACAATCATGGCAGTAATTTCTATGAAACAATTGCTAGAAGCAGGAGTTCATTTTGGACACCAAACACGTCGTTGGAACCCAAAAATGAAAAAATACATCTTTACAGAAAGAAACGGTATCTACATCATTGACTTGCAAAAAACAGTCAAATTAGCAGATACTGCTTACAAATATGTAAGAGATGTAGCTGAAAACGGCGGAATCGCTCTTTTCGTAGGTACTAAAAAACAAGCTCAAGAATCAGTTAAAGAAGAAGCACAACGTGCTGGTCAATTCTACGTTAACCACCGTTGGTTAGGTGGAACTTTAACTAACTGGGATACTATTCAAAAACGTATTCAACGTTTGAAAAACATCGACAAAATGGAAGCAGATGGAACTTTCGAAGTACTTCCTAAAAAAGAAGTAGGTATTTTGATCAAAGAACGCGACCGTTTAGAAAAATTCTTAGGCGGAATCAAAGATATGCCTAGAATTCCTGACGTGATGTTCGTAGTTGACCCTCGTAAAGAACGTATCGCAATTCAAGAAGCTCACAAATTAAACATTCCTATCGTTGCAATGGTTGATACTAACTGTGATCCAGATGAAATCGATGTAGTAATCCCATCTAACGATGATGCTATTCGTGCAGTTAAATTGATTACTTCAAAAATGGCTGACGCTATGATCGAAGGAAACCAAGGTGAAGACGAAGTAGTTGAAGAAACTTTCACTGCTGAAGCTCCAGAATCAACTGAAACTTCTTCTATCGAAGAAATCGTAGAAGTTGTTGAAGGCGACAACGCTGAATAATAACTAGAACATTATAAAAGCTGTCTCGATAAAAGTGAGAAGTGAATAGCGACTTTTTACAAAGCGGCGTCATTTCATTTTTAGAGGCAGCTTTTTATATAAAATTAAACAGACCTCAAAAACTTTTAAAAAGATTTGAACAAGTAAATAGGAGGAATAAAAATGGCAAAAGTAACAGCTGCTTTAGTAAAAGAATTACGTGATATGACTGGTGTTGGAATGATGGATGCTAAAAAAGCATTAGTAGCCGTTGATGGAGACATGGACGCTGCAGTAGACTACCTAAGAGAAAAAGGTATGGCAAAAGCTGCTAAAAAAGCTGACCGTATCGCTGCTGAAGGTTTAACAGGTATTTACGCAGAAGGCAACATTGCTGCTTTAACAGAAATCAACTCAGAAACAGACTTTGTTTCTAAAAACGAGCAATTCCAAACTTTAGTAGGTAACATTACTGAAGCAATTGCTAAAGAAAACCCAGCAACTTTAGAAGATGCTAACAAATTAAACTCTGGTGAAGGTACGATTGAATCAGAAATCATTTCTGCTACAACTACTATCGGAGAAAAAATTAGCTTACGTCGTTTCGTGCGCTTTGAAAAAACTGAAGGCGAAACTTTCGGTTCTTACTTGCACATGGGCGGACGTATCGGTGTATTGGTACATTTAGATGCTGCTGATAAAGAAGATGTAGCACGTGACGTTGCAATGCATATCGCTGCTATCAACCCTCTATACATCACTCGTGATGAAGTACCTGCTGATAAAATTGAACATGAAACAAAAGTTTTAACTGAACAAGCTTTGAACGAAGGAAAACCAGCTAACATCGTTGAAAAAATGATCAAAGGTCGTTTAAGCAAATGGTTGTCTGAAATTAGTTTAGTAGACCAACCATTCGTTAAAGATCCAGACCAAACTGTTGGTGACTACTTGAAAGCTCACGGTGCTTCTGTAAAAGAATTTGCTCGTTTTGAAGTTGGCGAAGGAATCGAAAAACGTCAAGAAAACTTTGCTGACGAAGTAATGAGTCAAGTTAAAAAATAAACCATTTTTATAGAGAGGAGTACTTTTATCCTCTCTATTTTTTGTATCATTTTGTCTGCTGAGGCGTTTCCATTATTGAAAAATCTTTTTAATCAATGAGAAACTCGTCTCTTAGTTGAATCTTAATGAAGTTTCCAACTGAGTATGATAAAATACTAATGTAAATAGCCAATGGAGGTAATGACTGTGATGAAGCAACCGAAGTATAAGAGAATTGTACTTAAATTAAGTGGTGAAGCATTGGCTGGAGATTCTGGATTTGGAATTAAACCGCCGACTATTCAAGAAATCTGTAAAGAAATCAAAGAAGTACATGAATTAGGCATTGAAATAGCTATTGTTGTTGGCGGTGGAAATATTTGGCGCGGTAAAATAGGGGAAGAAATGGGTATGGAACGTGCTCAAGCAGACTATATGGGTATGCTGGCAACAGTGATGAATGCTTTAGCATTACAAGACTGTTTAGAGAACGAAGGCGTTCCAACGCGTGTTCAAACATCTATTGAAATGCGTCAAATCGCTGAACCGTATATCCGCAGAAAAGCGATGCGTCATTTAGAAAAAGGACGCGTAGTGATTTTTGCCGGTGGTACTGGAAATCCGTATTTTTCAACAGATACAACATCAGCATTGCGTGCTGCAGAAATTGAAGCAGACGTTATCTTGATGGCGAAAAACAATGTTGACGGAGTGTATTCAGCAGATCCTAAACTAGATAAAACAGCTGTGAAATTTGATGAGCTGACTCACTTAGATGTCATCAGCAAAGGCTTACAAGTAATGGATACAACAGCCAGCTCATTGAGCATGGATAATGACATTCCATTAGTAGTGTTTAATTTGAATGAAACAGGAAATATTAAACGAGTAGTACAAGGAGAAATTATTGGAACTACTGTTAGGGGGAAAGAACATGACTGAGCAAATTTTAAAAGAAACAAAAGAAAGAATGACAAAAGCAGAACAATCTTTACAACGTGAATTGGGTTCTATTCGTGCAGGACGTGCAAATCCTAGTTTATTGGACCGTATCCAAGTAGAGTATTATGGAATTCCTACTCCATTGAACCAATTAGCGCAAATTGGTGTACCAGAACCACGCGTATTGATGATCACACCTTTTGACAAATCTTCTATCAAAGATGTTGAACGTGCATTATTGCAAAGCGATATCGGAATCAGCCCATCGAATGACGGTAACGTGATTCGTTTAGTGATTCCTCAATTGACTACTGAGCGTCGTAAAGAATTAGCGAAACAAGTAGGAAAAGAAGCTGAAAATGCTAAAATCTCAGTACGTAACATTCGTCGTGATGCCATTGATGATTTGAAGAAAGCTGAAAAGAATAACGAGATTACTGAAGACGATCTACGTTATTTTGAAGGCGAAGTTCAAAAATTGACTGACAACAGCGTAAAAGAATTGGATAAAATCGCAGCTGAGAAAGAAAAAGAATTGATCGAAGGTTAATTCTTTTTTCTGAGCCGGATAGTAAAAAGCAGCATGCCTCTTTCGACCTTTACGGTAAGAGCGGCATACTGCTTTTTTTATTTTATGGCCAGCGATTAAAACTTGGCTGTTTTAGGTTTCTTTTTAGAGTCATCACCTAGAATCAGTGATGTCACTTTAGTTGCGATAGCGGAAATAACTAATCCCACGATAAATTGAACAAGTCTACGTTTCATAGAACAGCCTCCTTAATAGTTTAAACATGTCTTTCAATACATATAGTATACCACTGCATGAAGGGATAATCGAAAAATATACTCAGTGGATAAGAGAAAATTAGCTCCTCATGCAGCGTTTTTATCATTTGAAGGAGTGTAAAATAAGTTTTTAATGCGTCAGTTCGATTGGTTCTAAATATTATATTTTCTTTAAATCATAGGATTTTAAAGAATGATTTGCTACAATAGAAGGGGTAAAGTTTGATAGTGAAGGGCGGTCAATCGTAATGAGTGATCAAGAAAGAGAAGATAATCAAGAAGTGTATCACTTCTCGCCAGATGAAAGTGTGCCGAATCATGTGGCCATTATTATGGATGGAAATGGACGATGGGCAAAAAATCGCGGTTTCAAGCGGTCAGCAGGCCATCGAGCTGGTATGGATCAAGTAAAAATAATTGCGCGGCATGCCAATAAAAGAGGTATCAAAGCGTTAACCGTTTATGCTTTTTCAACAGAAAATTGGAAACGGCCATTAGATGAAGTGAACTATCTAATGCAGTTGCCGATAGAATTTTTTGATGAGTTTATGCCGGAAATTATGGAGGCTGGAATACGAGTGACCATGATAGGGCTCCATGAAAAATTACCTAGAAAAACAAAAAAAGTTATGGAACGTGCCATAAAAGAAACGGCCCATAATACAGGTATGATTTTAAATTTTGCGGTCAATTACGGTGGCCGGAACGAAATAGTGGAAGCAGCGAAAGCAATGGCAGAAGATATCAGTGCAGGTAAACTAAAACCGCAAAAATTAACAGAAGAAGATTTTGAAGACTATTTGATGACATCCGTATTAGGAGCTTATCAAAATGTTGATTACATGATACGGACGAGCGGAGAAGAAAGAATCAGCAATTTTATGCTTTGGCAAAATGCTTATAGCGAATTCTATTTTTCATCTCTTGCATGGCCTGATTTTGACGAAAAAGCTTTTGATGAAGCGTTAGCTGTCTATCAAAAACGACAACGCCGATTTGGAGGGCTTTAAAAGTTCTCATTGAATATTAGGAGGAAATAGTGTGAAAGAAAGAATAATCACTGCTTTAGTGATGGCAGCTATCTTTATACCTGTAGTGTATACTGGCGGCTGGTTATTAGGAAGTATTATTGCAATTTTAGCTATTATTGGATTAAGCGAATTATTTAAAATGAAAGGCAATAACATCCTCTCGATAGAAGGTGTCATTTCCATTGTTGCTTTGATGGGGTTTATTTTTTCGGCAGAACTGAGAGACATTCTTCCGCAAAACTTTAATTCAGACGCGTGGATTCATTTAGCAGCTATTATATTACTTATTCAAACGGTTTTCTCAAAAAATAATTTCTCTTTCGATGATGCTGCAGTATCTATCTTAGGCATTATCTATATTGGTTTTGGATTCAAATCATTACTAGAGACAAGAGAAATCGGATTAGAATTGTTGATTTTAGTATTGATCACGATTTGGACGACCGATATTTGCGCTTATTTATTCGGACGCAAAATCGGCAAACATAAGCTGGCTCCAAACATCAGTCCGAATAAGACGATAGAAGGTTCAGTGGCAGGAACAGTCAGTGCCATATTAGTGGCTGGCATCTACTTGTATTTCATCGAAGTAGCAGGAGCGACTACATGGACATTAGTCTTGATGGCATTGCTGTCTATGGCAGGACAATTTGGCGACTTAGTAGAATCAGCATTCAAACGCTATTACAATACAAAAGATTCAGGAAATATTTTCCCAGGGCATGGGGGAGTGTTGGATCGATTTGACAGCATTTTATTTGTATTCCCCATTTTAAATCTTGTCGGCTTAGTGTAATAGAGCGGACGAGTTTAAACGAAATGGAAGTTTAGAGCAGAGGAGCAATTTGATGATAACGACAATTCTTACATTCATTCTTGTGTTTAGTATATTAGTTGTATTTCACGAATACGGGCATTACTATTTTGCAAAAAAATCAGGTATCTTAGTCCGAGAATTTGCTATTGGATTTGGACCTAAAATCTTTTCGTATCGAAAAAATGAAACAACCTATACTGTTCGATTACTGCCGGTTGGCGGATATGTACGTATGGCCGGTTATGAGGAAGACATCGAGATCAAACCAGGAACTCCAATCAGCTTAGTACTGGATGCGAATGGGAAAGTCAAAACGATCAATACGTCTAAAAAGAAACAACTGGTCAATGCTACTCCAATTGAAGTGTCTGCTGTAGATTTAGAAAAAGACTTATTTATTGAAGGGTTTGTCAATGGCGAATCCGAACAAGCAACTCGTTTTTCTGTAAACAGAGATGCCTTATTGATTGAAGAAGATGGAACGGAAGTCCAAATTGCACCACTGGATGTTCAATTTCAATCAGCCAGCTTGCCTCAGCGAATGATGACTAATTTCGCTGGTCCGATGAACAATATTATTTTAGCTATTGTGGCGTTCATTATCTTGGCATTCATCCAAGGCGGCGTGCCTTCTTATGTAAATGAAATAGGAGAAGTTCTGCCGGACAGTACAGCAGAACAGGCTGGATTAGTCGAAGGAGACAAAGTATCTGCTATTGATGGAGAGAAAGTTTCCGATTGGAACGAGATGGTCCAAATCATCCAAGCAAATCCAGAAGAAGAATTGGTCTTATCGGTTCAGCATGAAGATGGATCCGAGGAAGACATAACGATTGTGCCCGATACAACCAAAGCAACCGATGGCACTGAACATGGCGCTATTGGGATTCAAGTTCCTATGGATACCAGCTTCTGGGCCAAAATCGGTTCAGGATTTACACAAACATGGGCAGTAGCCACTCAAATCGTTGCGGCGCTAGCTTCTATATTTACTTCTGGTTTTTCAGTAGATATGTTTGGGGGACCCGTAGCTATTTACGCTACTACAGAAGCTGTTGTAGCTACTGGATTTATAGGAGTCTTGAATTGGTTGGCGTTTTTAAGTGTCAACTTGGGAATCATCAATTTAATGCCGATTCCTGCTTTAGACGGCGGGAAATTAGTGTTGAATATCATTGAAGGGGTACGCGGAAAACCACTCAGTGAAGAAAAAGAAGGGGTCGTTACATTGATAGGGGTAGGGTTGCTGCTTTTATTGATGTTGGCTGTAACTTGGAATGACATTCAACGTTATTTCCTGTAAACTGAGAAGTAGGTTTTTGCCGCAGATGTAAAAGAACTATAGAATAAAAAATAGAAATGATAGAAAACAGATTACATCACTTGTGGTGTTGCTTGAATTCTATCATTTTTCTATGGTTACATACCTCGAAGGTTTGAAAGAGGAAGGGATGGACTTATGAGTTTAGAACAAGAAAAGTTGTTTCGCCAATTATTAGAACAAATTGGCTTGCACCATAAAGAAGAGTATTTCCCTTATTTTGAAAAAGGGAAAGTACAAAAAGTAACGGTGCACAGAGCATCGAAAATGTGGCAGTTTGATTTCCAATTCGAAGATATCTTGCCTTTTGAAGTGTATCAAAATTTAGAGGAATCTTTGCGAATATCGTTTGCTTCTATTGCAACGATCAAAATGACTATTCAAACAGTAAATCCCAAGCTGACGACAGAAAAGTTGGAACACTATTGGTCTTCGGCTGTAAAAAACAGCCAAGTGTCTTCCCCTATCTGTGATCAGCCGTTTAGAGATCAATTTCCAATCGTTAATGATCGAAAAATTCACTTTATCGTAGAAAATGATATTGTAAAAGAACATTTAAAGAATATGTATTTGCCCCCAGTAGAAGAAGCTTACCAAAAAATGGGGTTCCCGGCTTTCAGGATCGAACCAATGGTAGACCAAGAAGCTTATGAACAAAAATTGCATGAGTTCAAAGCAAAAAAAGAAGAAGCAGATGAATTGCTTGCTCAAAGAGCAGCCGTTAATATCCAAAAGGCTGAAAAAGAAAGAGAAGCCAATAAAGAACTTCAACCGATTTCTGGTCCCATCGTTTTAGGAAGAAAGATTGCCGATTCTGAAGAAATCAAACAAATGAGCGAAATCGTCGAAGAAGAAAGACGAGTGACGATTGAAGGATATGTCTTTGATGCAGAGATTCGTGAATTGCGCTCTGGAAGACAATTGTTGACGATGAAAATAACAGACTACACGTCTTCTTTTTCGATCAAGAAGTTTTCAAATGGTCCAGAAGATGAAGCAGCATTTGCGGCTATCAAAAAAGGCATGTGGTTCCGTGCCCGTGGAAGTATTCAAGAAGATACGTACATGAGAGATTTAGTCATGAACGGACAAGATTTGACTCAAGTCACGCATGAAGACCGAAAAGATACTGCACCAGAAAATGAAAAAAGGGTAGAACTGCATTTGCATGGCAACATGAGCACAATGGATGCGACTAATAATGTAGCTGATTATGTAGCCCAAGCTGCAAAATGGGGACATAAAGCTATTGCTTTAACCGATCATGCTGGAGCTCAAGGTTTTCCTGATGCATTTAGTGCTGGACAAAAGCACAACATCAAAGTCTTATACGGAATCGAAGCGAATGTGGTCGATGATGGAGTAGATATTGCTTATAATCCTGCTGATATCGAACTGTCTGACGCAACCTATGTCGTATTTGACGTGGAGACGACAGGTCTTTCAGCGGTATACGATAAGATTATTGAGCTGGCTGGTGTCAAGATGCATAAAGGAAATGTGATCGACACATTTGAGCATTTTATTGATCCAGGACACCGTCTGTCTCAAACGACTGTTAACTTAACGGGTATAACGGATGAGATGGTACGAGGTTCTAAATCGGAAGAAGAAGTATTGAGATTGTTCCACGAATTCGCTGAAGGAACTATTTTAGTAGCTCACAATGCCAGTTTCGATATGGGATTTTTGAATACAGGTTATACCAGACACAATATTCCAGAAGCCACCAATCCCGTTATCGATACATTAGAATTGTCTCGCTTTTTACACCCTCAGTTTAAGGGACATCGATTAAACACGTTGGCTAAAAAATATGGAGTCGCTTTGGAACAACATCACCGTGCTATTTATGACTCTGAAACAACAGGAGCTTTGTGTTGGATATTTTTGAAAGAGGCTGAAGAAGAACATGGAATAACGAACCATAACCAGTTGAATAGCAAAATTGGCGAAGGGGATGCTTATAAAAGAGCACGTCCTTTCCATGCGACTATTTTAGCCACCACCCAAGCAGGATTGAAAAACTTGTTTAAATTGGTTTCTTTATCGAATACGGATTATTTTTTCCGTGTACCAAGGATTCCGCGTTCGGAATTGACGCGTTATAGAGAAGGACTGATTATTGGTTCTGCCTGCAGCAATGGGGAAGTTTTTGAAGCGATGATGCAAAAAGGGTATGACGTAGCAAAAAACAAAGCTCGTTTCTACGACTATTTAGAAGTTATGCCTAAAGAAGTCTATGCACCTTTGATTGAAAGAGAACTTGTACGCGACAACAAAGATTTAGAAGAAATCATTCGCAACATGATTCAAATCGGTGAGGAATTGAATAAACCTGTTGTAGCGACAGGCAATGTGCATTATCTAAACCCTGAAGATGCTGTTTATCGGAAAATACTGGTGCATTCTCTGGGCGGAGCGTCTGAATTGAACCGAGCTGAATTGCCGCTTGTTCATTTTAGGACTACTACTGAAATGCTCAATGCTTTTTCTTTCCTTGGAAAAGAGAAAGCTCATGAAATAGTGGTAACGAACCCTAATCAGATTGCAGATTTAGTGGATGAAGATATCACTCCTGTTAAAACGGATCTGTATACACCTAAGATACCTGGTTCAGAAGAAGAAATTCGAAAATTAAGTTATGACGAAGCTCACCGTTTATATGGAGACCCTCTGCCAGAGGTGATTGAAAAACGGTTAGAAAAAGAATTGACCAGTATCATCGGGAACGGGTTCTCGGTTATCTATTTGATTTCACAAAAATTAGTGCACAAAAGTGTTTCAGAAGGTTATTTAGTTGGATCTCGTGGTTCGGTTGGGTCAAGCTTTGTGGCAACAATGACCGGTATTACAGAAGTAAATCCGATGCCGCCTCATTACCGTTGTCCAGAGTGTAAATACTCTGAGTTTTTTGAAGATGGTTCAGTAGGTTCAGGGTTTGATTTGCCTGAAAAAGCTTGTCCTGGTTGTGGAGCCCGCTTGCATAAAGACGGACATGATATCCCATTTGAAACGTTTCTTGGATTCAACGGGGATAAAGTTCCCGATATCGATTTGAACTTTTCAGGAGATTACCAAGCCAAAGCCCATGATTATACTAAAGTGTTGTTTGGAGAAGACTATGTTTATCGTGCGGGTACAATCAGTACGGTAGCTGACAGAACAGCGTATGGTTATGTTAAGGGGTATGAAAGAGATACCAATCAAAACTTGCGTGCAGCTGAGATCGATCGTTTGGCTAAGGGAGCAACAGGAGTGAAGAAAACAACTGGACAACATCCTGGGGGGATTATTGTTATCCCGGATTATATGGATGTTTTCGACTTTACACCTGTACAATATCCGGCTGATGATCAAGCGGCTGAATGGAAAACAACGCATTTTGATTTCCACTCGATTCATGATAATGTTTTGAAATTAGATATTCTAGGGCACGATGATCCAACGGTTATTCGGATGCTGCAAGATTTATCTGGAATCGATCCTAAGACGATTCCAACAGATGATCCAGAGGTTATGAAAATTTTCCAAGGTACTGACATACTAGGGGTTACACCTGAACAAATTTTATCTAAAACTGGTACGTTGGGTATTCCTGAATTTGGAACACGTTTCGTACGAGGGATGTTGGAAGAGACTAGACCAAACACCTTTGCTGAATTGCTGCAGATTTCAGGATTGTCACATGGGACAGATGTTTGGTTGGGGAATGCGGAAGAATTGATTCGTAACCACGGTATTCCTTTGTCAGAAGTAATCGGTTGTCGTGATGATATCATGGTGTACTTGATCTATAACGGATTAGAAGCTGGGTTGGCCTTTAAAATCATGGAGCACGTTCGTAAAGGAAAAGGGATTCCAGATGATTGGCAACAAGTCATGCGTGATGAAGGGATCGCTGAGTGGTATATCGAATCATGCTTGAAAATCAAATACATGTTCCCTAAAGCCCATGCGGCAGCATATGTATTGATGGCGTTAAGGGTAGCCTATTATAAAGTTCACTTCCCAATACTGTATTATGCAGCGTACTTCTCTGTTCGAGCAAGTGATTTTGATTTGGTGGCAATGACTCAAGGAAAAGAAGCTATCAAAGTAAAAATCAAAGAAATCACGGATAAAGGTCTCGATGCTTCGGCAAAAGATAAGAGTTTGCTGACAGTATTAGAGTTAGCCAATGAAATGGTCGAACGCGGTTTTGATTTTAAAATGGTCGATTTAGAAAAATCAGATGCGAAGGACTTTATCATTGAGGGCAACACACTGATTGCGCCATTCAGAGCTATTCCAAGTTTGGGAACGAGTGTAGCGCAGCAAATCGTTGAAGCTAGAAAAGAAAAACCGTTCCTTTCTAAAGAGGATTTGGCCAAAAGAGGGAAAGTTTCTAAGACAGTTATTGAATATATGAATGAAAATGGTGTCTTAAAAGGATTACCGGATGAGAATCAGCTTTCATTATTCGATTTATTCTAAACTGGACACTGTAATCTCTTTAAAAATTGCTCAATAAAAAGTGGTTGTTTTTGCTTGCAGATATGCTGAGATAGAGGGATGATTGTTTGCGTATTCCTTGATTTTATGGTATTATTTCAAGTGTGTTTAGATATTCAGTTAGAGTGAGCGGAAACGCTCACTCTTTTTAAGCGATTATATACGTCTAAAGATAGGAGGCGAAAAGATGAGTAACATAGTAACAATGGTTTCTGATATGATTCAGCCATTAGTGGAAGATTTGAGTTATGAATTGGTAGATGTAGAATACGTAAAAGAGGGTAAGAATTGGTTTTTGCGTGTGTATATTGATCAGCCGCAAGGAGTAACGTTAGAAGATTGTGCGTTAGTCAGCGAAAAGGTGAGTGAACGTTTGGATAAAATTACTCCAGACCCGTTTCCTCATGCTTATTTCTTGGAAGTGTCATCTCCAGGAGCTGAGAGACCGATCAAAACAGAAGCAGACTTCCAGAATGCGGTAGAAAAATACATTCATATTTCTTTATACGAACCCGTTGATGGAGAAAAAGTTTATGAGGGTATTTTAAAAGAATTAACAGAAGAAACGTTAACGTTAACTGTCAAAATTAAAACTCGTACAAAAGATATCGAATTTGATCGATCAAAGATTGCAAAAGCTAGATTGGCAATACAGTTTTAAATAGACTACAATTGAATAGGAGAGAAAAGAATGAGCAAAGAATTGTTAAATGCTCTTGATGACTTAGAAACAGAAAAAGGCATATCCAAAGAATTGGTTTTAGATGCTTTGGAAGCTGCACTGGTTTCTGCGTATAAAAGAAATTATAGCCAAGCACAAAACGTAGAGGTTGAATTCAATCACAAAACAGGAAAAATCAGCGTATATGCTGTTAAAGATGTCGTAGAAACTGTTTATGATTCTCGTTTAGAAGTAAGTTTGGAAGAGGCTGTTAAGATCAATTCCGCTTATGAGATTGGCGATAAAATTCGTTTCGAAGTAACTCCAAAAAACTTTGGACGTATTGCGGCACAAACTGCTAAACAAGTCATCATGCAACGTATGCGTGAAGCAGAAAGAAACATTATTTACAATGAATTCATCGCTTACGAGAATGACATCATGCAAGGGATAGTGGAACGTCAAGACAATCGCTACATTTATGTAAACCTTGGCAAAATCGAAGCTGTATTATCTAAACAAGAGCAAATACCAAACGAAGTCTACAAGCCTCACGACCGCATCAAAGTGTATGTGACAAAAGTAGAAAACACTTCAAAAGGGCCTCAAATTTTTGTAAGCCGCAGCCATCCTGATTTGTTGAAACGTTTATTCGAGCAAGAAGTTCCTGAGATTTATGATGGAGTAGTGGAGATCGTTTCTATTGCTCGTGAAGCTGGAGACCGTGCTAAAGTTGCTGTTGTGTCTAGAGACGAACATATTGATCCAGTTGGAACATGTGTTGGACCTAAAGGCCAACGTGTACAAGCTATCGTAAACGAATTAAAAGGCGAAAACATGGATATTGTAGAATGGAGCGAAGATCCTTCTACTTATATCGCTAACGCGTTGAATCCTGCTAAAGTTATCGATGTAGTCTTTAATGAACAGACAAATAGCTGTCTAGTTGTGGTACCAGATTACCAATTGTCGCTTGCTATTGGTAAACGTGGACAAAATGCTCGTTTAGCTGCGAAATTAACAGGTTTCAAAATCGATATCAAGTCTGAATCAGATATGCTTGCTGCTGACGAAGCTGAAGAAGAAGTTGGCTTAGTTAGTACAGACGATTTGGTAGATGGAGCATTAGTTGATGAACCAATCGAAGCAATCGTAGACGCTGAAGAAGTCGTTGCTCCATTAGTAGAAGATCCTGAAGTAGAGGAAACTCTTGTAGCAGATGATGAAACCATTGAAGAATTATTAAATGGCGACGAAACGGACGAAGAATTGGAAGAGCAAGATACTACTGAAGATTAGTGAGGTGATTTCAGTGCCTAAGAAAAAAATTCCATTGCGCAAATGCGTCGTTTCAAATGAAATGAAACCCAAAAAAGAAATGGTCCGTATTGTGAAAAATAAAGAAGACCATGTAGATATCGATCCTAGCGGAAGAATGCCGGGACGCGGGGCGTATGTATCTATTGAACCGGAAATCGTTCAGACAGCCTGGGATCAACGAGTATTGGATCGTGTACTTGGAACAAAATTAGACGATGCTTTTTATCAGTCCTTATTAGACTATGTAAAACATCAGAAAGCACGGATGAGTTTATGACAAATGAACAAAAAGCTTTAAACTTACTAGGATTGGCTACTCGAGCGGGAAAATTGATTTCTGGAGAAGATTTAACGCTTAAACAAGTCCGTTCTCAGCAAGCTAAAGTGGTGCTCATAGCGAAAGATGCTAGTGAAAACACGCAAAAGAAAATTTCGGATAAATGTCAATACTACAACATTCCTTACACTGTTCAGTATTCGAAAGCGGAATTAAGTCAAGCGATTGGAAAGGGACGTACAATCATTTGTCTTACGGATAGTGGCTTTGCGAAAAAAATCCGAGAATTATTATCAATTTAATGGAGGGTGATTGCATGGCTAAGAAACGTGTATATGAGTACGCAAAAGAAAAAAATGTTTCAAGTAAAGATGTTATTACCAAAGCTAAAGAGCTTGGAATTGAGTATCAGACTCACATGTCATCTATGGAAGACAATCAAGTAGAAAAGCTGAATAACGCATTTGCTTCAAATAAAAAAAATCAACAAGCAATTCAGAAAAAAGAGAATAATGCTCATTCAACTAGGAATCAGCAGAACCATAAGGGAGATCATACTATAGAAAACCAACAAAACAATCCAAAGAAGAACCAATCGCAACAAAATAAAAAAGAGCAAGGATCAACAAACAAAGCAGGCTCGACGAAAAAAGTCGTTCCGCGTACTGCTGCTGAAAAACCTAAAACTGACAACCGAGCTCCTAAAAAAGATACTGCTGCAAAGAAACCTGCTGCCTCTAAACCAGCCAGCACAACTTCAAGCAGTCAAGGTTCGTCATCGAACAGTTTTGGGAAAAACAAAACTGCCAACAAACCTTACCGTAACCGTGGAAGCATGGGAACACATGGCGGATACAACAAACGTAAGAAAAAAGGAAGAAAAGGCGAAACTAAACCTGTAGCACCACCAGTACCAAGAAAAGAAAGAGAATTGCCAGAAGTATTGGTTTATACGGATGGGATGACGGTAGCGGAAATTTCTAAGAAAATTTACCGTGAGCCAGCAGAGATCATCAAAAAATTGTTCTTGCTGGGTGTTATAGCGACACAAAATCAAAGCTTAAGTAAAGAAGCTATTGAACTATTAGCTGCTGAATATGGAATTGAAGCAGAAGAAAAAGTTCAAGTCGATATTTCTGATTTAGATGTATACTTCAACCAAGAAGTTGCAGAAGACCACTTGGAAGAACGTCCGCCAGTTGTAACGATCATGGGACACGTTGACCACGGTAAAACGACTTTACTAGATACTTTGAGAAACTCAAAAGTCAGTGAAGGAGAAGCTGGTGGGATCACTCAACATATCGGAGCTTACCAAATCACTAAAAACGGCAAAAAAATCACTTTCTTGGATACTCCAGGACATGCGGCGTTTACAACGATGCGTGCACGTGGAGCAGATGTAACAGATATCGTTATTATCGTTGTTGCAGCTGATGACGGTGTAATGCCTCAAACAGTTGAAGCAATCAACCATGCTAAAGCAGCAGATGTTCCAATCATCGTGGCTGTGAATAAAGTGGACAAGCCAACTGCTAATCCAGATCGAGTGATGCAAGAATTAACAGAATACGGTTTGATCCCAGAAGCTTGGGGCGGAGATACGATCTTCGTAAACATTTCTGCTAAATTCGGTGAAAACATCGAAGAATTATTGGAAATGATCCTATTGGTTTCAGAAGTTCAAGAATTAAAAGCTGATCCAAAACGTATGGCTATCGGAAGTGTGGTAGAAGCACGATTAGATAAGGCCAAAGGACCAATCGCTACTTTACTGATCAAAGAAGGTACACTAAAAGTTGGAGACCCAATCGTTGTAGGCTCTACATTTGGCCGTGTCCGTGTAATGGTCAACGAGTTAGGCCGTCGCTTGAAGACTGCAGGACCTTCAGCACCAGTAGAAATCACTGGGTTGAACAATGCACCTTTAGCAGGTGACCAATTTGTTGTGTTTGAAGATGAAAAAACAGCTCGTTCAGTCGGAGAAGCTCGTGAAAAACAACTTCTTTCTGAACAACGTGCAACTACAAACCGTGTAACTTTAGACAACTTGTTCTCTAGTTTACAAGAGGGCGAATTGAAAGAAGTTAATGTTATCATCAAAGCTGACGTTCAAGGTTCAACAGAAGCTTTAGCAGCAAGTTTGAGAAAAATTGAAGTAGAAGGCGTTCGAGTGAAAATCATTCATACGGGCGTTGGAGCGATCAATGAAAGTGATATTACATTAGCAGCAGCAAGTAATGCAATCATCATTGGATTTAACGTTCGTCCTACTCCTCAAGCTAAATCACAAGCAGATCAAGAAAAAGTGGACATTCGTCTACACCGTATCATTTATAACGCTATTGATGAGATTGAAACAGCTATGAAAGGTCTATTAGACCCAGAATACGAAGAAAAAGTAACTGGTCAAGCGATCATTCGTGAAACATTCAATGTTTCTAAAGTAGGAACGATTGCCGGTGCATTTGTTACCGATGGCGTTGTTAAACGTAACAGCGGCGTGCGCTTGATTCGTGACAATATTGTCATTCATGAAGGCGAATTAGCCAGCTTGAAACGTTTCAAAGATGATGCAAAAGAAGTGAAAAACGGCTTTGAATGTGGTTTAATGATTAAAGACTACAATGATATCAAGGTCGATGATGTTGTTGAAGCCTATGAAATGGTCCAAATCGAACCTAAATAAGAGAGTATAGAAAGGTGCTCAGCTTACCGTTTATAAAAAAACTGACCAATTAGGTGTTTTCCTAACCGGACAGATTTGACTTATAGATGGGGAGCTGCCTTTCACAACTCGTCTAAAAGAAAGTAGGGAGACATTATGGCGAATTATAGAGTAGGAAGAGTTGCTCAAGAAATTCAAAGAGAAGTAAACGATATTATCCGTAAACGAGTAAGAGATCCTAGAGTTCAAGGAATCAACATTACAGACGTGCGTGTAACCGGAGACTTGCAACAAGCAACTATTTTTTACAGCACATTGTCTGATGAAGAAAAAGACGTCGAAAATGCTCAATTAGGATTGGATAAAGCTACAGGCTTGATTCGTAAAGAATTAGGTCAACGATTATCTATTTATAAAACACCTGAATTGATGTTTGAAAGAGACGAGTCTGTTGCTTACGGTAATCGTATCGATGAATTACTAAGAGATTTAAATAAAGACTAACTCAAAATGAAAACAGGAAAAGAGATCAAACTCTCTTTTCCTGTTTTTTTGTTCTTACATTCATAAGGAGTAAATGCAACTCGCACAGGCCGCTGGGGTGTGATATTTTAAAATGAGGTATATTTTTGTTACAGTAAATAAAAAGGAGGCGCGGAAAATGTTAAGTTGGTTTTCAAGTTTTTTTACACAAATAGAAAATTTCTTTGGAACGCCTAAATTACTATTTGATGGGTGGCAGTCAACTGCACGAATCACGTTAACGACGATTTTGTTGTATATTATTTTAATTGTTCTGTTGAAAATCTTCGGTAGCAGAAGCGTATCTAGCTTCAGTGTGTATGACATGATCGCTACGATCACTATAGGATCAGTTATTTCCTCTACATTGGTACTAAAAGAAATTAATTTAATCAATGGTATGGTTGCAATTGTTGTCCTATTGATTCTTCAGTTTTCATTATCCAAAGTAGTAACGAAGTGGGAAGGATTGTATCCTTTTGCTAATCCAACGCCAAAAGTAGTTTTTTATAAGGGTGAATTTAAAACCGGAAGCATGAAAAAAGCACGTGTCAATAAAGAGGAAATTTATTCAGCTATTCGAAGAGAAGCCGGGACAACCTCAGATAATGTTGAGGCTGTTTTATTGGAACCTAATGGAGATTTATCCGTCATCAAAAACATTAGTCCGGAATATGAAAACGAAATAACCAAATACATGTAAGGTTTGTTTGAACGACAGACCAAAATAACACCTCACCATGAGAATGGTGAGGTGTTATTTTGGTTATCTTGCTTGGTACATAACAGCAAACGCACCTTTTCCTGCGTGAGTCATCAATGTTGGGCTGGCATAAGCAATATGGAAAGTTGCTGACGGGAAGGCCGCTTTTAAATCAGCAATGATCTCTTCCGTAAAGTCAGTCAGCCCCACATGAGTGATACCAATTTGTTCTATAACCTCAAATTGGTTCATTTCCTCAATAATCTCGTTTACTTTCTTTTTCAAGCTTTTCAATCCGCGCCCCTTAGTTTCGGGTTCTAATCCTTTGCTGGTTACTTTCAGCATGATTTTCATATTCAGCATCGTAGAAACGCGGCCTAATATTCTCCCGATACGTCCGCCTTTAATTAGATTCTCTAAATTAACGATACCGACATAAAGAGCACTTTTTTCTTTGATACGGTCTAGTTCAGTTAGAATTTCATCCATAGTTGCATGATTTTGAGCCATTTTAGCAGCAGCTAATACTTGAAAAGCCATAGCGCGATCCACTGTTTCACTGTCGATGACCGTAACTTTAGATTTTGTCAGATGACTGGCCTGTAAAGCAGCGGAATATGTGCCGCTAAGGTATCCGGCGACGTGTATCGATAGAATCTCGCTGCCGTCTTTTCCGAGTTGGTTGTATAATTCAACATATTGTCCAACCGCTGGCTGAGACGTTTTTGGCAAGACTGCACTGTTGTTCATCATTTGTAAAAATTCCGCTTTGCTGATGGTTTGATTGTCGTAATACATAACGTTGTTTAACATAGCCGATAAAGGAATCACTGTTATACCATACTGTTCTTGTTCTTCATGAGACAACTGTACGGTTGAGTCGGTCAGTATTTTAATATCTTTCATTACAAATCCTCCTGAAAATAAAACTGGTCTATCTGTATGATTATACCAAAATATTTCAAAAAAATGGAGAATGAGCGATTTATTTAGTGTTCTCTCACTAAAAACCCTGTGTGAATAGTTAAGTCGGTAAAAAAAATATGGTATACTGGTTACTGGCTAATACAGAAAGTAGGGATAGGCAATGGAAGGCATCTTGCCATTATGGAAAGAACGCGGCATGACGAGTCATGACTGTGTCTTTAAACTTAGAAAAATACTGAAAACTAAAAAAATTGGACATACGGGAACTCTTGATCCAGATGTAGACGGAGTTTTGCCTATTTGTATCGGTAAAGCGACTAAAGTTGTCGAATACATGATGGAGACGGGGAAAGCTTATGTCGGAGAAGTTACTATTGGGTACAGTACCACAACTGAAGACAGCAGTGGAGAAGTGGTTGACTCTAAACCCGTATCGGTCATTCCTTCTGTTGAAGAAATTGATCAAGCAATGGAAGATTTCTCAGGAGATATTGTTCAAATACCTCCTATGTATTCAGCGATCAAAGTAAATGGACGTAAATTATACGAATATGCCAGAGCTGGACAAGAAGTAGAACGTCCAAAAAGAACGGTTTCGATTCATAAATTCAAACGAACTTCAGAACCTATTTTAAATGAAGAAACACAAACGGTCTCATGGAGATTTGAAGTGGACTGCGGAAAAGGCACTTATGTCCGTACTATAGCAGTAGATCTTGGAGAAAAGTTGGGCTACCCGGCTCATATGTCAGATTTGACACGAGTGAAAAGCGGAACATTTACAGTAAAAGATTGTCTGACATTAGAACAAGTAGCTGCACTCATGGCAGAAGAAACCATTGAGGAACGATTGTTTCCGTTAGAGTACGCCTTAGACGAAATGGAAAAAATCGACATCAACGAAGACTTGTGGGATAAAGTGAAGAATGGAGCTGTACTTCCTATTGATACGTTCCAACAGTCGATCACGTACCCGTTAGTCTTGATGTATGAGGGCAGAGCACGCAGTATCTATGATGTGCATCCTACAAAAGGTCATTTGTTGAAACCTATTAAAGTGTTGCGGACATCAGTTTAAAGAGGAGACTTGAACATGGAAATCATAAAAATTCATCACCCGTATCACGAAGACAGTATCCCGAAACAACCGGTTGTTTTAGCACTTGGTTTTTTCGATGGTGTTCATAAGGGGCATAGAACGGTCATCAATACAGCTAAACGAATCGCAAAAGAAAAAAATGCTCGTTTAGCCTTAATGACATTCAACCAACACCCGTCAATCGTTTTTAAAAAAGTGAAACCTGAAGCGATCACGTATTTATCTACTATTGAAAGAAAAGAAGAGTTCATGGAAGAATTAGGTGTAGATTATTTGTATGAAGTAGACTTCACTTCTGCTTTTGCTTCTTTGAGTCCTCAAGAATTTGTCGATCAATATATTGTCGGGTTGAATGCGGTCGCAGTGGTTGCTGGATTTGACTACACTTACGGCAAAAAAGAAGTGGCTTCGATGGAGCATTTGCCGAGTTATGCAAAAAATCGCTTTGAAGTGATCGAAGTTGGAAAAGTGACTGGTGAAGGCGAAAAAATCAGTTCGACTCGCATCCGTCAAGCACTAAGCGATGGGGAAATCATGGAAGCAAACGATATGTTGGGCTATGTGTACCAAACTCCAGGTATCGTTATTCATGGAGACGCACGCGGAAGAACGTTAGGCTATCCTACAGCTAATATCGATGTAAAACCGAATATCCGATTGCCTAAAGTGGGCGTTTACGCTGTAAGAATAAAAGTGGGCGAGGAATGGTACGAAGGTATGGCGTCTATTGGGTATAACATTACTTTCGAAGCGGATCGTCAATTGTCTGTAGAAGTAAATATCTTTGATTTCAACCGCGATATTTACGGTGAAGCTGTGGCCGTAGAATGGCATAAGTATCTTAGAGAAGAAATGAAATTCTCGAATATCGAAGCTCTTATTGAACAGTTGGATCAAGACGAAGTCGATGCACGTCAATATTTTGCTCAATTGAAATAAGCAATACTTCGAAAAAACAAACCTTTATCATCCGTTTAAGCGATGACAAAGGTTTGTTTTTGTTGATACAGCAAGGAAAAGAAAATAGTCAAAAATAGTCAGAAAATTCCGCTATATACATTGACAAATTTTTTAATCTTTGGTAAATTATTAATTGTGTTAGCACTCATTTGTTTAAAGTGCTAAAAAAAGAGGTGAGGCTTTATGTTAACGGAAAGGCAAATTTTGATCCTCAAATCAATCGTAATCTTATTTACGAAATATGGTCATCCAGTAGGATCTAAAACGTTATTAGATGAAACGGATATTGACGCGAGTTCAGCAACCGTCCGGAATGAAATGGTACGTTTAGAAGAAATGGGTTATCTTCAAAAAACGCATTCGTCATCAGGCAGAGTACCGTCTAAAAAAGGCTATCGTTTTTATGTGGATTACTTGTTACACCCTACAACAGTTGATCACGATAAAGTGGAAACAATACAGAAAGCTTTTGATAATCCATTTTTCCAAATTGATGAAATTGTGGTGAAATCAGCCGAAGTATTATCTAATTTGACTAGTTATACAGCTATATCCTTAGGACCTGAGATCAAGGAAAGCAAATTGACCGGGTTCCGTTTAGTTCCATTAAACGAACGAAGAGTTATGGCCATACTAGTAACAGATAAAGGTCACATCGAAGAACAAATTTTCACCGTACCAAAAGGTTTTGATTTGAATAATTTGGAAAAAATCGTAGCTTTGTTCAATGATCAATTGATTGGACATTCTTTGGTAGAAGTATTCAAAATGCTTCAAGAAGATGTGCCTTTATTGATTCATAAGTATATGCGGACTGCTGAAGGGATGATGGAACTCATCAATGGGCTATTCATGAAAGCTGTCAGAGAACGAATGCACATTGGCGGAAAAATGAATATGTTGGATTATTCAGACAATATGGACATCCACCAATTCAAATCCATTTATTCATTTATGGAAGGCAACCAAGACTTAGCTTCACTCTTGGGGCAGCAAAAACAAGACATCGAGGTTCGGATCGGCAACGAATTGAATATCGAATTCTTGGCAAATTTCAGTTTGATCTCTGCTACGTATGATGTAGAAGAGTTGGGAACTGGAACCATTGCGATTTTAGGTCCTACGAATATGCCGTATTCCAAAATGATTGGGCTTATGGATGTTTTCAGGAATGAATTATCAAAAAAAATAATAGATCATCACCATTCGATGGATGACTATTAAAAGGAGTTTTGTATTGTGGAAAAGAAAGATTCTCATTTAGAGGAACAAGAATCAGCAGATGTGACATCAACTGAAGAAACGGAAACTGCGGTTGAAGAAACTG
Source organism: Desemzia incerta (assembly GCF_900115825.1). GTDB lineage: Bacteria > Bacillota > Bacilli > Lactobacillales > Carnobacteriaceae > Desemzia > Desemzia incerta. The sequence continues at coordinate 52,896 of NZ_FOXW01000003.1, forward strand.
TAGAAGAAGTACCCACAGAGGATGCAGCAACTGATGAAGTGGCAGCTTTAAAAGCTCAGCTGGAAGAAAAAGAAGATGCTTATCTTCGTTTGCAAGCTGAATTAGCCAACATCCAAAAAAGAAATCGCAAAGAAAGAGAAACCGATGCTAAATACCGTTCTCAATCATTAGCGAAAGAATTGATCAACGTTTTAGACAATCTGGAACGTGCACTAGCTATTGAAACGACAGAAGAAAACCAAACCTTCAAAAAAGGGATTGAAATGGTTTATGAGAGTTTCAAACAAGCTTTACAAAACGAAGGTGTCCAAGTGGTAGATCCATTGAATGAGCCTTTTGACCCGAATTACCATCAAGCGGTTCAAACTGTTGAAGTGGAAGACGGTCAAGAAGCTGGAACTGTTGTGACTGTACACCAAAAAGGATATACTCTGCATGAACGCGTATTGCGTCCTGCAATGGTTGTAGTAGCACAATAAAAACAGCGTAATGCATAAAATAATGAAACTAAAACTTTAAAGAATGAGGGATTATATATGGCAAAAATTATTGGTATTGACTTAGGAACAACTAACTCTGCTGTAGCAGTATTAGAAGGTGGAGAAGCAAAAATCATTCCTAACCCAGAAGGTAACCGTACAACTCCTTCTGTTGTAGCTTTCAAAAATGGTGAAATCCAAGTAGGGGAAGTTGCTAAACGCCAAGCTATTACGAACCCAAATACAATTGCTTCTATCAAACGTCATATGGGTGAAGATTATACAGTAGAAGTTGAAGGCAAAAAATACACTCCGCAAGAAATTTCAGCAAATATTCTACAATACATCAAAGGATATGCTGAAGCTTATCTAGGCGAAGAAGTAACTAAAGCTGTTGTTACTGTACCGGCTTACTTCAACGATGCACAACGTCAAGCAACTAAAGACGCTGGTAAAATCGCTGGTCTAGAAGTAGAACGTATCGTTAACGAGCCAACTGCTGCTGCATTAGCATATGGTTTAGACAAAACAGATAAAGAAGAAAAAGTTTTAGTATTTGACCTTGGTGGTGGTACGTTTGACGTTTCTATCCTTGAATTAGGAGACGGAGTATTTGACGTATTATCTACATCTGGAGACAACGAACTTGGTGGAGATGACTTTGACAACAAAATCATCGACTACTTGGTAGCTGAATTCAAAAAAGAAAACGGCATTGACTTGTCTAAAGACAAAATGGCTGTACAACGTTTGAAAGATGCTGCTGAAAAAGCTAAAAAAGACTTGTCAGGTGTTACTTCAACTCAAATCAGCTTGCCATTTATCACTGCTGGAGAAGCTGGTCCATTGCACTTGGAAACAACTTTATCACGTGCAAAATTCGATGAATTGACCTACGACTTAGTAGAACGTACTAAAAAACCAGTTCAACAAGCTCTTAAAGATGCTGGATTGAATAAATCTGATATCGACGAAGTTATCTTGGTTGGTGGATCAACACGTATTCCAGCTGTAGTAGAAGCTGTTCGTGTTGAATCAGGTAAAGAACCAAACAAATCAGTTAACCCGGATGAAGTTGTAGCAATGGGAGCTGCGATCCAAGGTGGAGTTATCTCTGGTGATGTTAAAGATATCGTCTTACTAGACGTTACTCCTTTATCATTAGGTATCGAAACAATGGGTGGCGTGTTCACTAAATTGATCGACCGCAACACAACGATCCCTACAAGCAAATCACAAGTCTTCTCAACTGCTGCTGACAACCAACCAGCTGTTGATGTACATGTATTGCAAGGTGAACGTCCAATGGCTGCAGACAACAAAACTTTAGGTCGTTTCCAATTAACTGACATTCCAGCTGCACCACGTGGTGTTCCTCAAATCGAAGTTAAATTTGATATCGACAAAAACGGTATTGTTAACGTAAGTGCAAAAGACTTAGGTACAAACAAAGAACAAACGATCACGATCAAATCTTCTTCAGGTTTAACAGACGAAGAAATTGAACGTATGGTAAAAGACGCTGAAGCAAATGCTGAAGCAGATAAAACTCGTAAAGAAGAAGTAGAATTGCGCAACGAAATCGATCAATTATTGTTCCAAGTTGACAAAACATTGAAAGATCTTGAAGGAAAAGTTGACGCAGACGAAGTGAAAAAAGCAGAAGACGCTCGTGACGAATTGAAAGCTGCTGTTGAAGCCAATAATCTTGAAGACATGAAAACTAAACGTGATGCGTTGAATGAAGTTGTTCAAGCATTGACAGTTAAGTTATACGAACAAGCTGCTGCCGCTCAACAAGGTGAAAACCCAGAAGGCGAAGCAACGGATACTGCTTCTGATGACACTGTTGTAGATGCAGACTTTGAAGAAGTAGAAGACGACAAATAAGCACGAACATTTTAGATTTGAGAAAAAGCCAGGGCAAACTTGCTTTTGGCTTTTTCTTATCATTATGATATGCTCTTAAAGCAGGTTTAGTACGAAACTTGTAAGCAGCTGAAAGGTTGTTGGCAGGTAGAGTTAAAACAGTATAATGTGTTAGAGCATGTGCTATTGGAGGGAAAGTATGGCAAAGAGAGATTATTATGAAGTTCTGGGTGTGTCTAAAGGAGCATCTGACGATGAGATAAAAAAGGCTTATCGAAAGTTGTCGAAAAAATACCATCCGGACATCAACAAAGAAGCTGATGCAGATGAAAAGTTCAAAGAGATTGCTGAAGCTTATGAAGTCTTAAGCGACGCTAACAAACGAGCTGCATACGATCAATACGGTCATGCCAGCACAGATCCTAATTTTGGAGCTGGTGGCGGATTTGGCGGAGGCGGCTTCGGAGGCAGTGGATTTGGCGGTTTTGAAGATATTTTCGATTCGTTCTTCGGTGGCGGAGGTCGTGCAAGATACAATCCGAACGCACCTCGTCAAGGGGAAGATCTGCAATACACTTTAGATCTGGAATTTGAAGAAGCTGTTTTCGGAAAACAGTCAACGATTCGCTACAATCGCAAGCAAGAATGTGAAACGTGTCATGGAGACGGTGCTAAACCAGGTACGTCACCAGTGACGTGTTCAAAATGTTCTGGTACAGGTTCAATCAACGTGGAAAGAAACACACCGCTTGGAAGAATCCAAACTCGTTCAGTTTGTGATGTATGTAATGGTACTGGTCAAGAAATCAAAGAAAAATGCCCAACATGTGTGGGTGCTGGACACGTGAAAGACCGTCACACGGTTAAAGTCACTGTTCCTGCCGGAGTAGAAGACGGCGATCAAATGCGTCTAAGCGGACAAGGTGAAGCTGGTAAAAACGGAGGACCTTACGGAGATCTATACGTGATTTTCCGCGTCAAACCAAGCAAACAATTCCAACGCCGAGGTGCTGAAATTTATTACGAAGCACCAATTCATTTCGTGCAAGCTGCTTTAGGAGACGAAATCCAAGTACCTACTGTCCACGGAAAAGTGAAATTGAAAATCCCAGCTGGTACACAAACAGGAACGACTTTCCGTATCAAAGGAAAAGGAGCTCCAAGGTTGAGAGGTACCGGTCAAGGAGATCAACACGTTAAAGTAAACATCATTACACCGAAGAACCTAAACTCTAAACAAGCCGAATTATTGAGAGAATTCGCTAAAGCCAGCGACATTTCTATCACAGAAGAAGACGGCTCATTCTTCAACAAAGTAAAAGACGTCTTTAAAAAAGATTAGAGAGTGGAGAAAAGCGATTAGCCTATCGACAATAAGAAAATTCCAACAGGCAGGAGCTCTTTACCTGACAGTTGGAATTGGCTTATAGGCGCATAGGCTGCTTTTCGCAACTCGTTTTAAAGCAGAGAGCGTAACAAAATCTTCAATTTGTAAAGTTGGTATAGAAATTTCTTCCAGAATCATGGCTGCTTTTGAGAGCCACGGGAGCGATTGGAGCCATGGTCTCCAATCTTGCAAGCTTCAAACAAAACCTATGCACTAAAGTGCCAAGGTTTTGTAATTCACATTGCATCCTTTACGTGGCTCCTAGCACCACGATTCTTCCAGAAATTTTTAGGAGTCAGGCTTAAGTGACTGAGTATTTTAACTGACGCTCTAAAATGAAGATTTAAATAGTATAGAGTTTTTACTAAGGTCTATACGTTAAAACACAACCCCCGAAAGTTGGAAAGTTTTCTAATTTTCAGGGGTATTTTTATAGTACGGCTTGTTCAAAGATTATTCAGAATAGTGAACAGGAAAAACAGAATTTGTATGAGTAGATTAGGCAGGTATTCGGGGAAATGTTGTAATTTAGCCCTTAGACTGTTATAATTCATTAGAATACTCATGGAATACTTGAATGAAAGCAGGAAATAACCAATGAATAAAAACGACTATTTGGAACGCCAGAAGCGGATCCGGAATTTCTCGATCATCGCACATATTGATCACGGGAAATCAACTTTAGCGGACCGTATTTTACAATTGACGCACACTGTAGCAGATAGAGAAATGCAAGAACAGTTACTAGATTCAATGGATCTGGAAAGAGAACGTGGAATCACGATCAAACTGAACGCTGTGGAGTTGAACTATACTGCAAAAGATGGAGAGACATATACCTTCCATTTGATCGATACACCAGGACACGTCGACTTTACGTATGAAGTATCACGTAGTTTGGCAGCCTGTGAAGGGGCTATTTTAGTAGTAGATGCTGCTCAAGGTATCGAAGCTCAAACCATGGCTAATGTGTACCTTGCTTTGGATAACGACCTTGAAATCATCCCTGTCATCAATAAGATCGACTTGCCAGCCGCAGATCCTGAAAAAGTACGTACACAAATCGAAGATGTTATCGGTATTGATGCCAGTGACGCAGTATTAGCGAGCGCAAAATCTGGAATTGGTATTGAAGATATATTAGAACAAATCGTTGAACGTGTACCTGCTCCATCAGGCGATGTTGATAATCCATTGAAAGCAATGATTTTTGACTCAGCTTATGATGCTTACCGTGGGGTTGTTTTGAACATCCGTGTGATGGAAGGAATGATCAAACCAGGCGATACGATGCAAATGATGAGTAACGGTAAAACGTTTGAAGTTTCTGAAGTTGGAATCTTCTCACCAAAACCAATCAAACGCGATTACTTGATGGTTGGAGATGTTGGTTATGTAACAGCTAATATCAAAACAGTTCAAGATACACGTGTAGGGGATACGATCACATTAGCGAATAACCCTGCTGAAGAAGCTTTAGAAGGTTACCGTAAATTAACTCCGATGGTATTCTGTGGAATGTATCCGACAGAATCATCACGTTTTGGAGATTTGCGTGAAGCCCTTGAAAAATTAGAATTAAACGATGCTGCATTGCAATTCGAAACAGAAACCTCTCAAGCTCTTGGATTTGGTTTCCGCTGTGGATTCTTAGGAATGCTGCACATGGACGTTGTTCAAGAACGCTTGGAACGTGAATTCAATTTAGACTTAATCACTACAGCTCCGTCTGTTATTTACCATGTTAACTTAACAAATGGTGAAGAACTAGTGGTATCGAACCCATCGGAAATGCCAGAACCAGTGAAAATCGAATCCATCGAAGAACCATATGTAAAAGCTAATATTATGGTGCCGAACGAATACGTTGGAGCGGTAATGGAGATTTGCCAACGTAAACGTGGAAACTTCCTGACAATGGATTATTTAGATGAAATCCGCGTTAATGTGGTTTACGAATTGCCATTGTCTGAAATCGTCTTTGACTTCTTTGACCGATTGAAATCAAGTACTAAAGGATATGCTTCTTTAGACTACGAGATCATTGGATACAAACAAAGTAACTTATCTAAGATGGATATCTTATTGAATGGCGAACAAGTCGATGCTTTGAGCTTTATCGTCCACAAAGACTTTGCTTACACTCGTGGTAAAGGTATCGTAGAACAGTTGAAAGGAACTATTCCTCGTCAAATGTTTGAGATCCCAGTTCAAGCAGCTATCGGACAAAAAATTGTTGCCCGTTCAACCATCAAAGCCTTCCGTAAAGATGTTACGGCTAAATTGTATGGTGGAGACCCAACGAGACGTCAAAAACTATTGAACAAACAGAAAAAAGGTAAGAAACGTATGAAACAAGTGGGATCAGTAGAGATTCCTCAAGAAGCGTTCATGTCCGTTCTGAACATTGATGAAGACTAGAAAGTTTGTTAGATTAACGTTTTCAACCATGAATTAAATTTTTGATTTAAATAATTAATTAATTTTTTCTTACATTTTGCCTACCAAAGTCATTTTTCATGACTTTGGTAGGCAATTTTTGTTTTATCTCAATTGAGTAAGTTCTTTGCTCTTATGAATGACTTTTTAACAATTAAGAAAAACCATATTGATAATCGCTGCCCTCTACAATCAAGTAGTATCTTCCATGACCATTAACTGAAATAATCACAGGATTAGTTTTGTAATGACCACCATAGTATTTAAAACTCTTTCCACTATTGTATTTACGATAGTTTAATTCATCAACTAAAAAGACGTTTGCAGCATTTTTTAGTTGGACTCTAACAGAAAGATTTCCATTTTCAATCTTATATGGAATTTTGACCATCTTATCACCTCGCTTTCTATAGTTAGTATAGCGCTTTCTTTTATAAAAAAACATTCATTTTTTATTACTTTTTATGTACAGACGCCAAATAGAAAAAGAGTAAAATAAGCAATTTATCTGTGTTTAATAACTACCAGTAAGCAAAATACATTATATGATGTAAATAAATTACAAGTAAGCTAAATATTGAAGAACTTACAGATCTAGGTTGATGAATTTAAAATGAGATGTTCATTGGATCAAAAATATTTAACCAGATAAGTATAATTAAACTAATTTAATTTTCTTCGTAAGAGTATTTAGGTATAAATTTTGCATGAATATAAGGTATACTGGAGAAGAGACAAAAATATGTATGAGTGAGGGATTGAATGTCATTTTGGTTTAATACAGATTTACCTACTGAAGAACTTGCACAGCAATTATTAGGATGTTTATTGATCAAAGAAACTGAAGAAGGCGTGACTTCTGGTTGGATCGTTGAAACAGAAGCTTATTTGGGAGAAATCGATCAAGCAGCACATAGTTTTGGTTTGCGAAAAACGCCTCGATTAGAGGCTATGTACCAATCGGCAGGAACGATCTATATCTACCACATGCATACACACACCATGCTGAACATCGTCGCTAAGGAAGCTGGGAATCCTCAAGGGATCTTGATTCGTGCTTTGGAACCACATAGTGGAGTAGAATTGATGGAGCAACGACGAAACATGTCAGGTCTTGGGGTGACGAATGGTCCTGGAAAGCTGACTAAGGCCATGGGAATCACAAGAGAGGACTACGGAACGTCTATTTCTGAACCACCTTTGTATTTGTCTTCTGACCAGAGACGCATACCAAAAAACATTATTGCCAATCCAAGAATCGGCATCCCAAATAAAGGGAAATGGACAGATGAGCCGCTTCGCTTTACAGTAGGCGGAAATCCCTATGTTTCCAGAAAAAAAGGAACAGTCGATCTTGATCTAGGATGGCAGTAATCCAACTTTAAAACAAACAAAAAGAGTGAAAGAGGGGATAAATAAATGAATACAGATATCGTTGAATACTTAATAGAGAACCTTGAGAAAACTGAAGCGCCCTTTGATTGGGAAGTAAATTGGAACAAAAGACAACACGTCATCGAATTGTTTGTAACGATTTATGCAGAAACTTCAGAAGATATGGTTATCGAAGACGTTGAAGGAACTGTCAATGAAGAGGAAGGCATTCAATTTGAAGATGCGATTTGTTTTTACGATCCAGAGAAATCTAAAATATTGTTGGATGACTATCTTAAAGCTTTTCCATTTTCAATCAAAAAAGGAATCGAACAAGGCTATTTGGACGCGGTCTTAAAAATCTTGCGTTTAGTGGTCAGTGAAGGACAAACCAATTTAAATGAATTCGCGCAAAATCCAGAAATCGAAACGTTTGAATTGAACTGGCAAGAAAATAACTTCGATCAAACGATCGCAACATTGAAAGATACAAATCGTTACGAAACCAAAACGCTTCCTTATCCAAAGTTTTAATGCAAACATCTATCAGACAGGAGTCAATCGATTATGAAATGGACTGAAGTAAGTGTACACACTTCAAATGAAGCTATCGAAGCTGTTTCGAATATTTTTATTGAAGCAGGTTCAGGCGGTGTAGCTATTGAAAATGTACAAGATTTTTTATCAACACCAGATGACGGGTTTGGAGAAATCCGTATTTTAGAAAATCAAGATTACGTTTCGGAAGGGTCTTTAGTAAAAGCCTATTTCCCTGAAACGAAAAACTTGATGGAATTGATTCCCGAGATCAAGCAACGCATCTTAGCCTTGGAATCGTATGGATTATCTATTGGACCTAATACATTCAGCATTGAAGATGTCCAAGAAGAAAATTGGGCTTCTGCGTGGAAAAAATACTATCACCCGCAGCAAATCACTCGTTACTTGACAGTGGCGCCACAGTGGGAAGAATACGAACCAAAATTGGATGGGGAAATCGTTATTCGACTAGATCCAGGTTTGGCATTTGGTACAGGGACGCACGCGACAACTCGTTTATCTTTACAAGGACTCGAAACGTATATCAGAGGCGGAGAAACAATCTTAGATGTGGGAACAGGTTCAGGTGTGTTAAGCATCGCCAGCAGCGCTTTAGGAGCTGGAGAAATTCATGCTTTTGACTTGGACGAAGTAGCAGTCAGATCGGCTAAAGAAAACGTAAAAATGAACGCTTACGCTCAGAATGTTTCTGTTTCTGCGAATGATTTGCTGAAAGGAATCGAGATCCCAGCAGATATTGTAGTGGCGAATATTTTAGCGGAAATCATTGTGCCTTTAATTCCAGATGCTTGGAGACTGCTGAAACCGAATGGCATCTTTATTACTTCAGGAATCATCGAAGCGAAGAAAGAATTGATTTTAAGTGAGCTGGAAACACAAGGCTTTACGATCTTGCAAGTTCTTCAAATGAAAGACTGGTTTGCGATCGTCGCTCAAAAAGTGGAGGAGGACTAGATCGTGCAACGCTATTTTTTGGCTGAATCTTTAGAGGACTACCGCTCAGCGGAGATTGTTCTCGAAGGTGAACAGTTCCATCACATGATTCGAGTCATGCGAATGGAAGAGGATGATGAAGTTATACTGGTCTTACCGGACCAAACGGCTTTTAAAGCAGCAATCACTGCTGTGTCAAAAGATGAAGTTCATTTGAAATGGACGGCAGATGAGGACCAAAGTAAAGAATTGCCTGTAGACGTAACAATCGCCAGCGGTCTGCCTAAAGGGGATAAACTAGAATGGATCGTTCAAAAGGGAACAGAATTGGGTGCGCACGCTTTCTTACCTTTTAAATCAGATTTTACGATCGTGAAGTGGGACGCAAAAAAAGCTGCAAAAAAACAAGAGCGTTTGAGCAAAATCGCCCAAGAAGCTGCTGAACAAGCTCATCGGACAAAGGTGCCAGAAGTACATTCCATCGCAACTTTTAAAGAATTGCTTCAACAAAGCGGTACGCATGATTACTGTATCGTAGCATATGAAGAGAATGCTAAAAATGGAGAAATGCAGAATTTTCGTTCTGTATTGAACCAACTCCAACCTGGTCAGTCTGTTTTGATTGTGTTTGGACCTGAAGGCGGTTTGTCGCCAAAAGAAATTCAATTGCTGGAAGAACAACGTTTTGTAGTGTGTTCTTTAGGGCCGCGTATTTTACGTACGGAAACGGCTCCATTGTACGCGTTGTCGGTTATTTCTTACATTACAGAATTAAATTAATGATAAAATGTGTTTTTTTAACCGTTGAAGTAAGGTATACTATTAATGGAATATGATGAAAAGAGGGATGTATTGTGATAAACGATTTAAACAAATATGTTGACCATACATTATTAAAAGCGGATGCGACTGAAGAGCAAATCAAAGTATTGTGTGAAGAAGCAGCAGCTCATCATTTTATGTCAGTATGCGTTAACCCTACATGGGTCAAAAAAGCAGCGGCATACTTAACAGGATCAGATGTAGCAGTATGTACAGTAATCGGCTTTCCTTTAGGAACAACAACTCCTGAAGTTAAAGCATTTGAAGCAAAAAATGCTATTCAAAACGGCGCAACAGAAGTAGATATGGTTATCAATATCGGTGCGTTGAAAGATAAAGACGACGAGACTGTAGAACGCGATATCGAAGGCGTTGTAAAAGCTGCTGAAGGCAAAGCGTTGACAAAAGTAATCATTGAAACAAGTTTATTGACCGATGAAGAAAAAATCAGAGCATGTGAAATCGCGAAAAAAGCTGGAGCAGATTTCGTTAAAACGTCTACTGGATTCTCAACTGGCGGTGCAACAGTAGAAGACATCAAATTGATGCGCAGTGCTGTTGGTCCTGAACTAGGAGTGAAAGCAAGCGGCGGCGTTCGTACCACTGAAGATGCTGAAGCTTTCATCGAAGCAGGAGCAACTCGTTTAGGTTCTTCTAACGGAATTGCTTTGCTTGGAAAATCTTCTGATCAAGCAGACAGTTCTTCAAGCTATTGAAATAGAAATACGTAAAGAGTATAATTAATCTAAGATTAGACAGTTGGATAGCACTCGCTTCGAGTGCTATTTTTATACACCTAGTTAAATTAAAGAGAAGGTGACAAAATGCCTAAAAATAAAGAGTATACCGCCAAAGAAGTTATTGCGTTAACATTGACTTATATGAATAGCAACCATGTGGCGTTTGTCAAAAAAGCAAGTGATTTTGCCGAAAGAGCTCACGAAGGTCAATTTCGTAAATCTGGCGAACCGTACTTTACACATCCGATTCAAGTTGCAGGCATTCTGGCAGAATTGAAAATGGATCCGGTAACTGTAGCAACAGGATTCTTGCATGATGTAGTAGAAGATACTGATTTTACATTTGATGATATCGCGAATGAGTTTTCTCAAGAAGTCGCTGAATTGGTAGATGGAGTAACCAAGCTTGGGAAAATCCAATTTCAATCCTTGGAACAACACCAAGCGGAAAACCATCGTAAAATGCTGTTGGCAATGGCCAATGATTTAAGAGTGATCATGGTCAAATTGGCTGACCGTTTACACAACTTGCGTACGTTAAAATACCATCGTCCTGAAAAACAACGTCGTATCGCTAATGAGACGTTGGAAATTTATGCGCCGTTAGCTGATCGATTAGGGATCAATCGGATCAAATGGGAACTAGAAGATACTTCTTTACGCTATTTGAATCCGCAACAATATTACCGCATCGTGCATTTGATGAGCTCGAAACGCGAAGAGCGCGAAGGGTATATTGCAAATGCGATTGAAGAGATCCAGCATTCAGTAGACGATTTGAATATTGATGCTGAAATCACTGGACGTCCGAAACACATTTATTCGATCTACCGGAAAATGAGAGATCAAAAGAAACAATTCAATGAGATCTATGACTTGTTGGCTATACGGGCCATCGTAGATTCCATTAGGGATTGTTATGCTGTTTTAGGGGCGATCCACACTAGATGGAAACCAATGCCTGGAAGATTCAAAGATTATATCGCAATGCCAAAAGCTAACATGTACCAGTCGTTGCATACGACAGTCATTGGTCCTGGCGGCAATCCTGTAGAGGTCCAAATCAGAACCAAAGAAATGCACCATATTGCTGAATATGGGGTCGCAGCACACTGGGCTTATAAAGAAGGCATTACCCAAAAAGTCGAAGGACCACAAATCAACGACACAGTTCCTTGGTTTAGAGACATCATTGAATTGCAGGATGAGTCGGATGATGCCGGCGACTTCATGCAAAGTGTAAAAGACGACATCTTTAGAGATAAAGTGTATGTCTTCACACCAAAAGGCGACGTTACGGAACTTCCTTTAGGTTCAGGTCCTTTGGATTTTGCTTACAGCGTGCATACCGAAATCGGAAATAAAGCTGTAGGAGCCAAAATCAACAGCAAAATCGTTCCCTTGAATTACAAGTTAAAAACAGGGGACATTGTTGAGATTTTAACGTCGACCAATTCATACGGTCCTAGTAGAGACTGGTTGAACTTCGTTTCGACTTCAAAAGCCAGAAACAAAATCAAGAGATTCTTTAAACTGCAAGACCGTGAAGAAAACATTATTAAAGGAAAAGATTTAGTCGAAAAACAATTGCTGGAAATGAATTTTCAGCCAAAAGAATATTTGACTAAAGCGAACATGAAAATGCTTTTGGATCGATTCAACTTCAGCAGTGAAGAAGATTTATTAGCGGCTATTGGGTATGGAGAGCTGACGGCTTTAGTGGTAGCCAATCGCTTGACCGAAAAAGAACGTCGTGATCGTAAAAACGATGAGAAGTTCGCTGAAATGGATACCATTGAGCTGAAACCTAAGAAACCTGAAACTGAAAAGATGAAGATCAAGCACGAAGACGGTGTCGTCATCCAAGGAGTAGACAACTTGTTGACTCGCTTGAGTCGTTGTTGTAACCCTGTTCCTGGAGACGAAATCGTGGGCTATATTACAAAAGGTAGAGGAATCTCTATTCACCGTAAGGACTGTGCCAATGTGAACTCTTCTTCCGAGGTAGAGGATCGGTTGATTGATGTGGAGTGGGAAGACACTTCTAACGCCAAAAAAGAATACAATGCGGAACTTCAAGTTGAAGGATACAACCGTACTGGTTTGTTGAATGAGATTTTACAAGTAGTGAATACACAAACAAAAAATCTCAGCAACGTCAATGGCCGTATAGACAATAATAAAATGGCGACCATTACGTTAACAATCGGGATTGTCAATCTGAGCCAATTGGAAAAAATCGTGGATAAGATCAAGAATATTCCAGATGTATATACCGTAAGAAGAATCACTTCTTAACAAAAACAATTGAAGCACATTTCATCAAAGCGACAGAAGAGCAAAACTTCTCTGCTTAATGGAATGTGCTTTATCTAATGAAACAAAAAAGGAGTTCATAAAGTGAGAGTAGTTATTCAACGTTCAAAAAAAGCATCCGTTTCAATCAATCAAGAAATAGTAGGAGCTATCGATCATGGCTTTGTCTTGCTGGTTGGGATAGGAGAAGAAGATACTCAAGAAGATGTAGAGTACTTAGTGCGCAAAATCAGCAAAATGAGAATTTTTGAAGATGGGGAAGGAAAAATGAACCTTTCTTTAGCTGATGTAGGAGGAGAGATCCTGTCTATCTCTCAATTTACATTGCATGCCAACACAAAAAAAGGCAACCGGCCAAGTTTTATCGAAGCTGCCAAACCGGACCGGGCTATCCCTCTGTATGATGCATTCAATCAACAACTGAGAGAACAAAGTTTTAAAGTTGAAGTCGGACAATTTGGTGCCGACATGCAAGTCTCTTTAGTGAACGACGGTCCAGTCACGATTTTGATCGACAGTAAACAGAAATAAACGAAAAAACAGTTGAGTCGCTGGACTCAACTGCTTTTTGTTTTAAGGTGCAAAATATTGATTTAATGCTTGATAGATACCTTCGACTACTTGAGAACGGTATTGGTTCGTATTAACGATTTGTTGATCTCTGTCGTTGTTCAAATACCCTAATTCCAACAATACAGCAGGTTGGTAATTTTCTCTCAAGACATAATAGTCGCCTCGTCGGACACCATTATTTGGAAGAGGTCCGTACTGACTTAAGTTTTGATTGATTAAATCCGCCAGACCTTTTTCATCTTCATGATAGTAATACGTTGTTGTACCGCTGATCTCATTGCGAACTTCAGTTGAATCGTAATGGATACTGATGAAGGCATCGGCATGAGCATTGTTACTAATGTATGCACGATCACGCAGCTCAATAAATTCATCGGATTCCCGTGTCAAAATGACATTTGCCCCGGCATTCCGTAAGCGGTTGGCTAATAGGATAGCTGTTGCCAAAGTGGCATCTTTTTCATAGAAAGAACTTGCTAAAGCTCCGGAGTCTTTACCGCCATGTCCGGCATCAATAACGATCGTAGCTTCGGAAATATTGGTTATCGTCGCTGTCGGTGCGGCTTCACTGTTGGCTGATAAATCGACTACCCAGTTTGCAACATAACCTTGCGAGCCATCAGCCAGTTCTATAATGTACCAGTCTCCGACAGCTTCTACAAACGCAAATGTTTCTCCTTTAGAAGCGGAATGTACTACACCTTCTTCAATAGAAGGGCCGCTGCGGATATTAGTACCGTTGGAACGAATCGTTACTTTTTGTACAGGTGCTGCAGCATTTTCTTTTGTCGCTACTGTAGAAGGAGCTTCTTGCTTAGGTTGTACACTGACTTCAATCAAATCAGAACTGATCCACGCGACTTGGCCATTGTACTGTACTTGAGTCCAGCCTTCTTGTTGGAAGAGGACTGTCAATTGAGTCCCTTCAGGTACGACACCCAATATAGCACTGTCTGTGCTGCTTTCAGCTCGCACATTCGCTTCGGTATACGTAATGGTTCCGACTGAATTGGTTGCTGCACTGATCTCGCTATTGTCGACCAACCAGCTGGCTATCCAGCCGACCTGGTCATTACTAATGCGTACTTTGTACCATTCATTTTCTTCAGAAATGACTTGTACTTTTTGATCCTGAACTACTTGAGACATAACGTCATAAGACAGTCCAGGTCCTGTACGAACGTTTACTACACTGGCATTGATCGTTACGGTACTTGTCTGAGCCATTGCAATAGTAGCGTAAGTGGTCAATAAAAGAAATAATCCCATAATAAGGAGTATCGTTGTTTTTTTAGGTTTATGTATTGTCGTGGAATCGGGCATAAAAATCACTACTTTCTCAACATATCTTATGTAAAAAAGATTATTTTTGTCATGATTAAGTATAACAATTGTTTCGACCATTAAGCAATTAAAATCTGAAAGAGAAACAGGAATTATAGAAGCAAACATGGAAAAATGAAAAAATAATATCTTAAAAACTCATAATTTGGCACTGGATAAGAACATTTAACGGCTCTTAGAATGTGTCTTGACAATTTATAGGCTTTCTAGTAATCTAGAGCTAATACAATAGATCTGAACCCGTTGAAAGAGAAAGTAATATTATTTTCCGTATCCTAAGAGAGAATTTTCGTTGGCTGAAAAAAATTCTGCGTGAAATAATATGAAAGACACTCCGGAGGGACAGTAGTGAAAAGCTGCTGCGTCACGAGCGTTAATCGTAAAGGAAAGCTACCCAGCTTTCAAAACAAGGTGGTACCACGTGCTGACAAGTTCACTCGTCCTTATTTTGCTTATGGCAGAATAAGGACGAGTTTTTTTTGTATAAAAATGTGATTGATAAGAGGAGAGAAAACTATGAGATTCCAAAAACCAAAAGGAACAGCTGATTTATTACCAGAAAATACAAAACAATGGCAATATGTAGAAGATACATTTAGAGCCGTATTTGCAGATTACCAATTTGAAGAAATCCGTACACCGATTTTTGAAAGCAAAGATTTATTTTCAAGAGGTGTAGGAGAATCCAGTGATATCGTTTCGAAAGAGATGTATATCTTCAAGGACAAAGGAGATAGAGAATTAGCATTACGTCCTGAAGGAACCGCATCGGTTGCTAGAGCTTTTGTTGAAAATAAATTATTTGGTCCAGAACATACTAAACCGTATAAAGTTTATTACCAAGGTCCAATGTTCCGTTACGAGCGTCCTCAAAGCGGAAGAATGCGCCAATTCCACCAAATGGGTGTAGAAGTGTTCGGCAGTAAAAATCCTGCAACAGATGTAGAAACGATTGCATTAGCGATGGATCTATTCCAAGAGTTGGGACTGGAAAGCTTAAAACTAGTGATCAATTCATTAGGGGATGTAGAAAGCCGTTTAGCTTATCGTGAAGCTTTGATCGCTTATTTAGAACCTCATTTTGAAGAATTGAGTGAAGATTCTAAAACTCGTCTACACAAAAATCCATTACGTGTGTTAGACAGTAAAGACAGAAGAGACAAAGAAATCGTAGCGAATGCACCATCGATTTTGGACTATCTGAATGAAACGTCTAAAAAACATTTCGAAGTCGTTAAAGAAATGCTGGACGCTTTGGAGATTCCATATGTTATCGACAGCAATATGGTTCGTGGATTAGATTACTATAACGATACTATTTTTGAAGTCATGACAGAATCTGAAGCGTTTGGAAGTTTGACAACGATTTGTGCTGGTGGACGATACGACGGTTTAGTAGAAGAAGTCGGCGGACCAGCTACACCAGGTTTTGGATTCGGTATCGGAATGGAACGTTTATTAATGATCTTGGAAGCTGAAAACATTGAACTTCTTGAAGAAGAAGAGTTGGATGTATATGTGATCGGTATTGGAGAAGAAACAAACTTAGAAACATTGAAAGTTGTACAAGCCATCCGTGCTGCAGGAATGTCTGCTGACCGCGATTACTTGGACCGTAAATTGAAAGCTCAATTCAAAGCAGCCAACAAGAAAAATGCTCGTGTAGTATTGACGCTTGGTCAAAATGAATTGGAACAAGGCGTGATCAACTTCAAAGTAATGAAAACAGGAAAAGAATCTGCTGTTGAACTAGAAGAGATCTATGATGGCGATTTTGAAAAAATCTTCAATTTAAAAGTTGCTGATATGACTGCATTTAACGAATTTTTCAAAAAAGAAGACTAAGAACGAATTAAAGAAGAATAGAAGGGTTGATTAAAATGGCTAAACGAACAGTATATTGTGGCAAAGTCACTGAAGAACTAGTTGGAGAAGAAATTGTCTTAAAAGGTTGGGTACAAAAGCGCAGAGATTTAGGTGACTTGATATTTGTTGATTTGCGTGACCGTGAAGGAATCGTTCAAATCGTTTTTAACCCTCATTTTTCTAAAGAAGCTTTAGAGATTGCTGAATCTATTCGTAACGAATATGTCATCGAAGTAAAAGGAGCTGTAGTGAAGCGTTCGGCTGGAATGGAAAACGATAAATTACAAACAGGGCGTGTAGAGATCGAAGCTCATGAAGTCACTGTTTTGAACGAAGCAAAAACTACTCCATTTTACATCGAAGACGGAGTATCGGTTTCTGACGAAAAAAGAATGGAATACCGTTACCTTGACTTACGTCGTCCGGAAATGACAAAAAACTTGATTTTACGTCACCAATTGACTAAAACAGTTCGAAACTTTTTAGACAACCAAAACTTTATCGACATTGAAACACCGTATTTAACGAAATCAACTCCTGAAGGTGCAAGAGACTATTTAGTGCCTTCTAGAGTACATCCAGGACATTTTTATGCTCTTCCTCAATCACCGCAGTTGTTCAAACAATTGTTGATGGGAGCAGGATTTGACCGTTACTACCAAATCGTTCGTTGTTTTAGAGACGAAGATTTACGCGGAGACCGTCAACCAGAGTTTTCTCAAATCGATATCGAAACGAGTTTCCTGGAGCCTGAAGAGATCCAAACATTTACAGAAGAAATGCTGGCTAAAGTAGTTAAAGAAACTAAAGGAATCGATGTAACATTGCCGTTCCCTCGTATGTCTTATGACGATGCAATGAATCGTTACGGAAGCGACAAACCAGATATCCGTTTTGGGTTGGAATTGATCGCGCTAGACGATGTTGTAAAAGATTCTGGATTCAAAGTGTTTAGTGGAGCAGTAGCCAATGGCGGTATGGTAAAAGCGTTGAACGTTAAAGGAGCAGCAGATAACTATTCTCGTAAAGATATCGATGCTTTAGGTGAGTTCGTCGGTATTTACGGTGCTAAAGGTCTTGCTTGGTTGAAAGTCGACGAAGAAGGATTAAAAGGACCGATTGCTAAGTTCTTCAAAGAAGACGCAGAAGCATTGATGGAACGCACTCAAGCTGAACCTGGAGACTTATTATTGTTCGTAGCAGATAAATCATCTGTTGTATATGACGCTTTAGGAGCTTTACGTGTGAAATTAGGAAAAGAATTGAACTTGATCGATCAAAGTCAATTTGCTTTCTTATGGATCGTTGACTGGCCTTTAGTAGAATACGATGAAAACGAAGACCGTTATACAGCTGTTCACCATCCGTTTACTATGCCGGAAGCAGATACTCTGCAATACTTGGAAGACCAACCAGATAAAGTAAGAGCTATTGCTTACGATATCGTATTGAATGGTTACGAATTGGGTGGAGGATCTATTCGTATCCACAAACGTGACATCCAAGAAAAAATGTTTAAAACATTAGGTTTCACTAAAGAACAAGCAGAAGAGCAATTTGGATTCTTGTTAGATGCTTTGGAATACGGATTCCCACCACACGGAGGAATCGCTCTAGGATTAGATCGTTTTGCTATGCTGTTGGCTGGGGAAGAAAATATTCGTGAAGTGATCGCATTCCCTAAAAATGGTCGTGCGGTTGATCCGATGGCTAAAGCGCCAAGCATTGTAGAAGTAAAACAATTAGATGAACTGTCTATTCAAACCGCTCAAATCGAATCAGATGAAGAAGCAACGGAAGAATAATAACGAAGTTCTTTTTCGTAATCAGTCTCTTATAATAGAAATAAGTGTTTAGAAAAGGCAGGAGAATAAAATGGTTTTGATTGGATCACACGTTTCAATGAAAGGAAAAGAGATGTTGCTGGGAGCTGCCCAAGAAGCAGCCAGCTACAATGCCTCTACTTTCATGATTTATACTGGAGCACCTCAAAATACGCGTCGTAAAGCTTTAGACGAGATGAACATTCCAGCTGGAGAAGCCTTTTGCAAAGAAAATGGACTCTCTGATATTGTTGTTCATGCTCCGTATATTATCAATTTAGGCAATACCATAAAACCTGAAAACTTTGGGTTTGCTGTTGAGTTTTTAAGAGCAGAGATCGTGAGAGCAGAAGCATTAGGAGCTACTCAAATTACGATGCACCCAGGAGCTCATGTCGGAGCAGGAGCAGAAGCTGCTATCCAACAAATTGTTAAAGGATTGAATGAAGTATTGCATCCTGGACAAACAGCTCAAATCGCTCTAGAAACAATGGCGGGTAAAGGAACTGAAATTGGACGCTCGTTTGATGAGATTGCTAAGATCATTGATGGCGTCACATTGAATGAAAAACTATCCGTTACTCTGGATACGTGTCACACGAATGATGCAGGGTATAACGTGAAAGAAGATTTCGATGGAGTATTGAATGAATTTGACCACATTATCGGATTGGATCGCTTGAAAGTTGTCCACGTCAATGACTCTAAAAATCCAATGGGCAGTCATAAAGACCGTCATGAAAATATCGGTTTTGGAACGATTGGATTTGAAGCATTGAATAAGATCGTTCATCATGAAGCATTGACTAAAGTGCCGAAAATTTTGGAAACACCTTTTGTTGGAGAAGACAAAAAGAACAAAAAAGCCCCTTATGGACATGAAATCAATATGTTCCGCAAACAAGAATTCAATCCAAACGTATTGGATGACATCTTAAACGGAACAGCTTACTAAATCTTTAATAGATACTAAAAACTCAGATGATTGCACCGGCTTTATCTAAAAGCGCGGGCAGTCGTCTGAGTTTTAGTTATCTCTCTTAGTTGTCCAAATAGGAATTAGTTATACTCTTCTAAATGATTGAGTTTCTTTTTGTCGAGTTTCAACGTGCTGACGATAATCGCGGCTGTTTCTTCAATTGATCTTTTTTCTACGTTGATAACGAGACAGCCTAATTTTTCATACAGATCATTTGAAAATTCCAATTCTCTTTCAATGCGTTCTTTATTGGAATAAGGAGTTTCTGGATTCAATCCGTAAGAAATCATCCGTTCTTGACGAATAGAGTTGATCATATCTAGATTATTTGTCAAACCTACGATTTTTTTAGGATCCACTTGCCATAACTCTTCAGGGATATGTGATTCCGGAACAAGTGGCAGATTAGCTACCTTATAATTCAAATTAGCTAAGAACATGCTTAAGGGAGTTTTAGACGTTCTCGAGATTCCCAGCAATATGATATCTGCTTCTAAAAATCCTTTAGGATCTCTTCCGTCGTCATACATTACAGCGAATTCAATAGCTCTGATACGGTCAAAATACGTTTCATCCATTTCATGCAAAGCACCCGGTTTATTTGCAGGCTGCACGCCGGATCTCTTTTGAATCTCTCGAATGATTGGGCTCAGCAAATCGACACAATAAATTTCGTGTTTGGAGCAATATTCTTGAGCTACTTTTGTTAAGTCATCAGATACCAAGGTATGCAGAACCATCGCATTCTCTTCAGCTGCTTTTTCGAGAATTGAAATCAAGGTATCTTCACCTCTGATAAAAGGGTATCCGTGTAATTTAATATTGGCGGAAGGGAATTGAGACATAGCAGCTTTCCCTAGTGAATTGGCTGTGCCGCCTACTGAATCTGAAACAATATAAATATTTACTGGATGGTTATTTTCCATATCCATCTCTCCTTTTTCTGTCTACTATAGTAGTAAGCCTTATTTTCTATACTCTTTTAGTATAACGGATAAATGATATAAAGCACAGAAAGAACTTGATTTCCTAATAGAGAGTGGTATAATTCAAATCGAAACGAGTACGTTTTAAAGGAGGCAAGTATCCTGTGAACGAAGTAGAAAATGCAATTGGAATTTTAAAAGATAATGGGTACAAATATACGGACAAAAGAGAACGTATATTAAGCTATTTTAATCAAGAAAATCGTTACATTACGGCTAAAGAAGTCCAACAGACGTTAAAAGTCAAATACCCTAATATCAGTTATGACACGATTTACCGCAATTTATATACATTTGTGGAATTAGATATTGTAGAAGAAACTGAACTGAACGGAGAAAAACTGTTTCGCTTAAACTGTTCTCATTCTGGTCACCATCACCATTTTATTTGTACAGTATGTGGTAAAACCAAACGCATTGAGATGTGTCCAATGAATTTCTTTGAAGACCAGTTAAACGGTTGTCAGATAAACTCTCATCGATTTGAAATTTTTGGTCAATGCGAGCAGTGTCTGCAAGCTAGTTAACAATTGATTGGGAATAACGTCTGATTCAGAAAATAAAAGTGTGTTTTTTGTTGAATATAGCTAAAGTCATATTGACGTAGCGAAAACGTTTAGATATAATGTAGTAGGACAGTTTGTTAATTATGCATGTTATGCATATGAAATAACGGTTACTTAAATAGCACGGAGGGGGGTAATTGAATATGTCAAAAACAGTCGTTAAGAACAATGAATCTCTTGATGATGCTCTTCGTCGCTTCAAACGTTCCGTTTCTAAAACAGGTACTATGCAAGAAGCTCGCAAACGGGAATTTTATGAAAAACCTAGCGTAAGACGTAAGAAAAAATCTGAAGCAGCTAGAAAACGCAAGCATTAATCCTTGCAAGTCTTTAGAATTGAGGTTGAAGAAGCGTGACTCTATTAACTACGATCAATGAAGATGTTAAAACAGCAATGAAAGCTAGAGATAAAGAAAAGCTTTCTGTATTGCGTATGTTGAAATCTGCATTGCAAAACGAACAAATCAAAAAAGGTACGGAATTGAATGAGGAAGAAGAATTGTCAGTTCTTTCTCGTGAAATGAAGCAAAGAAGAGACTCACTAACTGAATTCAAGAATGCAGATCGTCAAGATCTGGTCGAGAAATTGGAAAATGAGATCGTCATTGTGGAAAGCTACCTGCCTAAACAGTTAACTGAAGAAGAACTTCAATCGATCGTTCAAGAAGTAATTGCTTCTGTGAACGCAACGTCCACCAGCGACTTTGGGAAAGTTATGGGTGCCATAATGCCCAAAGTTAAAGGCAAAGCTGATGGCAACGCAGTAAATCGAATCGTGAAAGAACAACTTTCTTAGGAAAGCTTTGTATCAGCGATTTTAAAAGATGGTTTCGAATAACTATTCGAAGCCATCTTTTTTTGTGCAATGAAAGAGTGTTTCTTATTGAAAAGGTTTTCTTTCTTAAGAAGACGAAATCCATACATTACCTTGATAATACCCGTTAAGAGAACACGATTTTACGATAAAGGCATCAAAACATTCGTTGAAAACTCTTGATATAGTTGCTAGATAGCTTCTTTTTACCGTTAAAATATGCTATGATTTGTATAAATAAAAAAAGGAAGTGTTTGCCGATTGTCTGAACTTACAAATGAAACTCGTATGCTAGAACTAAAAAATCCTGATAAAGCCATTAATCTTTTCGGTTCACAAGATCGGAATTTGACATTGATCGAAGAATCTATGAATGTGGTCATCCATACCCGCGGAGATAAGTTAGAGATTGTAGGATCTAAAGAAAACGTAGATTTAGTAAGTGAAATGTTTATCCAGTTGCAAGAATTATTGAAGACAGGTATACAAATCGGACAAGCCGATATCGTTACAGCTGTGAAAATGGCCAATCGAGGTACATTATCGAAATTCATCAGTATGTATGAAGAAGAGATCGGCCGAGACCATGATGGCAAACCGATTCGGATAAAAACCTTTGGTCAGCGGCAATATGTCCATTCTATCCAAAAGAATGATGTAGTCTTTGGGGTTGGACCAGCCGGGACAGGTAAAACTTACCTGGCAGTTGTTATGGCTGTTTCTGCTTTGAAAAAAGGGGAAGTTAAACGAATCATCATCAGTCGACCTGCTGTGGAAGCTGGAGAAAGTTTAGGTTTTTTACCAGGCGATTTGAAAGAAAAAGTCGATCCATATTTGAGACCGATCTATGATGCCATGTACAGCATTTTCGGTTCTGAGCATACAGCTCGTTTGATGGATCGCGGAGTCATCGAGATTGCTCCTTTAGCTTACATGAGAGGGAGAACATTAGATGACGCATTTGTTATCTTAGATGAAGCTCAAAATACAACTGTTCCACAAATGAAGATGTTCTTGACTCGTTTAGGATTTGGCTCAAAAATGATCGTCAATGGCGATGTGACCCAAATCGACTTGCCAAGAGGAACGACAAGTGGTCTAGTTCATGCAGAACGAGTATTGCGTTCTGTTAAGGGCATTAAATTCAGCACCTTTGATGCTGCGGACGTTGTGCGTCACCCTGTAGTAGCAAGCATCATTGAAGCCTACAGCGAAGAAAAGACTGAATCGTTGCTGAACCAAGACAAAGAAGAGAAGAAACAATAAACAACAGAGGAGAATACACATGATGAAAGTGTTCACTATAGTGAAAAACAAATTAGGAAAGTTTTTTATTCCTTTGATCATGTTGTTGTTCTCCTCTGTTTTGTTTGCCTTAATGTATTCAGGATTGAAGCCGGATGTGTTGGATATTCAGTTGTATGAAGTAGCAGACACAACCATACGAGCAAATTCAACCGTTGAAGACACTGCTCAAACAGAAATCAATCAAAAAATTGCTGCAGAAAACGTTGCACCTGTTTATAGTTTCAACTCGGAGTTGAAAAATAAACAACTGTCAAAGGTCCAGCTGTTATTTGTTACTATTGAAGAGATCCAAAAACTGGAGAAAGCTCGCACAACTAAACCTGAAGGTAATGATGGAGAAAATGATCCTGCCGCTGTGGTAGAAGAAGAGCCATTAACGACAGAAGAGAAATACAGTCTTTTTCAAGAAAAAACCAACAACTTAGAACAAGCTGCACAAGATTTTATAGCGGAAATTCCTGAGTGGATCATTGTAGAGTTATTAAATACTCCTTCTGATACGCTAACTAAACTAAGTGATTTGGTCACTACAATCACTTCCGAAAAAATGTCTGAACCTATACGAGCGGATCAATTAAAAGAAACGATTGAAGACGCCCAAGACACGATCCAATACAGCGATCTTGATAATTCGTATCAACGAATAGGGTATTTGATTGTGGATCAAGCTATTGTTGAAAATAATATCTATAATGATCAAGCAACCGAACAAGCTAGACAACAGGCCATGGATAACGTACAGCCGGTCATGATCTTGCAAGGGCAAGTAATCGTTCAAGAAGGGCATGTGGTAGACAGTACAGATATTCACCACTTAGAACTGTTAGGCATGCTGGATAACGAACCATCCTATCAAATGTTGTACAGCTTACTGGTTTTACTAGCTGCTCAAATTACTGGAATCTATTACATCACTAAGATCGAAACCACGTCTTCTGAGAAAATGACAAAAATCATTGTACTGTACAGTTTATTGGTGATTGTCAGTGTAGCGATAATGAAAGGCTTGCAGCTGCTGCAATTAGCTGGAATCAACAATATTGCTTTTCTTTATCCTGCAGCCTTAGCGCCAATGCTGGCAAATGCATTTCTATCCAGTCGGTTCAGTTATTTCTTAAACAGCTTCTTGCCCGTTTTTTCGATTTTTGTTTTTGCAGATTACAAAGGAACCACTAGCGCATTGATTATTGCTGTTGTTTACAGCTTGAATGGCTTGTTTGGTGCCTTTACGAAACAGCGAAAAGAGCAGATAATATCCGGCAGCTTACTTTGGTTAATGATAATAGGAAATGGTATAGTAATGTTATCAATGATTCTTTATCTAAACCAACCTGTATTTACGGCCCAAACGCTTATGATGCTTGTTTATTCGATTTTAGGCGGAATATTGTCTTATGTATTTTCCATTATGTTGATTCCTTATATTGATGTTTACTATGACGATAAAGCTGTATTGACTATGAATGAGTTGTCTAATCCGAATCAGCCATTATTGAAATTGCTGCTCACGAAAGCTCCTGGAACCTATCACCATAGTTTGATGGTGGCTAATCTAAGTTCCAACGCAGTGAGTGCGATTGGCGGGGATTCGTTATTCACTCGTGTGGCGTGTTATTACCATGATGTCGGGAAGCTGACGCATCCATTGTTTTTTGTAGAGAATCTGCCAAGCGGTATGGATAATCCTCATCGGCTGTTATCGCCATACGAAAGCAAAGACATCATTTTAGGACATGTCTCTGAAGGTGTGAGGATATTAAAAGAAGCCAATATGCCTGAGTCGATCATTGATATTTGTGCGCAACATCATGGAACAACACTGGTCAAATATTTTTACGCGGAAGCTAAAAAAGAAAATCCAGATGTAGATGAAAGCGAGTTTCGCTATCCTGGTCCTAAACCTCAATCAAGAGAAGCAGCGATTATCAACATCGCTGATAGTGCCGAGGCAGCATGTCGTTCAATGTCCAACCCGACGAAAAAATCGATTGAAGACTTTGTACACTCTTTGATTGCCGAGCGTTTTAGAGAAGGTCAATTCAATGAATGCTCAATTACTATGGAAGAGCTGCACATTGTTGAAAATTCATTAGTCGAAAGTTTAGTGGGAACGTTCCATAGTCGGATCGAATACCCAAAAATGGAACCTCACAATGAAAAATCTTAAAAAATGAATGAAAAATTTAAGGAGTTGGTCAAGTTTTATGGAATTAGATTTATTTGATGAAACAAATACGGTATCTTCAGAACAAACAGAACTAGTCCGTACATTGTTGGAGTTTGCGGCAGGAAAGCTGGAACTGCCGGAAAATACTGAGGTCTCTGTTACCTTTGTCACGAATGAACGGATTCAAGAGATCAATCGCGAATACCGGGACAAAGATCAGCCAACAGATGTCATCAGCTTTGCGTTAGAAGACGAAGTGGATGATGAGCCGGATTTCTTCTTAGGAGATTTTGAAGGTCTTATTCCTAAAAATATCGGGGATATCATTATTTCGATCGATAGAACAAAAGAGCAAGCTATCGAGTATGGACACTCATTCCAAAGAGAACTTGGTTTTCTAGCCTTACATGGATTTTTGCATTTGAATGGTTACGATCATATGGAGCCGGAAGATGAGAAAGAAATGTTCGGTCTGCAAAATGAAATACTAAAGGAGTATGGTCTTGGACGAGAATAAAAAAAGCACTAAAAACCGAAGATACATTGATTCTTTTAAATATGCTTTTATAGGAATCACCACTGTATTTCGTGAGGAACGAAATATGCGTACACATGTAACGTTAGGTTTGACAGCTATTTTATTGAGTCTATTTTGCAATCTTACCACGATAGAATGGCTTTGGATGTTGCTGTGTGTGTTTCTAGTCTTTGTGATGGAAATTTGGAATACAGTTATTGAAAATGTCGTAGATTTGGTAGTAGATCACCATTTTCACCCTATAGCTAAAAAAGCTAAAGATATGGCAGCGGCGGCGGTATTGTTAACGTCACTGTTTTCACTGATTGTCGGCGGAACCATTTTGCTGCCTAAGATTTTTAGTTGGTTTGTATAAATTTACGTTTAATCCTATAAAAAAATACTTATTCAAGGAGCTATTATTTCATGAAACCAAATGACACTGTAATCGAAACACTTATCCATGATGCAACTGCTATGCTGGACCGTGCATATGTACCTTATTCTAAATTTCCAGTGGGAGCTGCTTTAGTCACAAAAGAAGGAGAAATTTTTTCCGGCTGCAATATTGAAAATGCATCTTACGGACTTTCCAACTGTGCTGAAAGAACAACGATTTTTAAAGCTGTATCTGAAGGTAAGAAAGAATTCGACTACTTAGTAGTGACGGGTGATACTGACGGCCCAATCTCACCATGCGGCGCGTGTCGTCAAGTGATGGCTGAGTTCTGTCATCCGGATATGCCTGTCTTACTAACCAATAAAAAAGGAAATAAACACGAAACCACCATTAAAGAATTATTACCAGGTGCATTTCGATCGGAGGATATGGATTAATGAGTAAAAAAAGTTATAAATCAGGTTTTGTTTCTATTGTAGGAAGACCTAACGTAGGGAAATCAACATTTTTAAATCGAGTTGTAGGTCAAAAAATCGCGATTATGAGTGATAAAGCTCAAACCACTAGAAATAAGATCCAAGGTATCTACACAACAAAAGAAGAGCAGATTATTTTCATCGATACGCCAGGGATTCATAAGCCAAGACACCGCCTAGGAGACTTTATGGTGGATTCTGCGTTGAGTTCTTTCAAGGGTGTAGAAGTGATTCTCTTGATGGTTAATGCAACTGAAAAACGTGGTCCTGGAGACAATTTCATTATTGAAAAATTAAAAGACAGCTCAACTCCAGTATTTTTAGTGATCAACAAAATCGATGAAGTTCATCCCGATAAATTATTTGCGATTATTGAAGACTACAAAACCACTATGGATTAT
Organism: Desemzia incerta; assembly: GCF_900115825.1. Taxonomy (GTDB): domain Bacteria; phylum Bacillota; class Bacilli; order Lactobacillales; family Carnobacteriaceae; genus Desemzia; species Desemzia incerta. Next base: position 80,036 of record NZ_FOXW01000003.1, read on the forward strand.
GCGGAAATCGTTCCAATTTCTGCCAAAGAAGGAAACAACGTTCAAACGTTGCTAGCCCAAGTTAAGAAATACTTGCCTGAAGGACCTCAATTCTATCCTGAAGACCAAGTTACGGACCATCCTGAATACTTTATCATTTCTGAATTGATTCGTGAAAAAGTATTGGAATTGACTCGTGAAGAAATACCGCATTCTGTAGCAGTAGTGGTAGAAGGTATTGAACGCAATGAAAACGACAAAGTCCAAGTTCACGCAGCGGTCATTGTAGAACGTTCTTCTCAAAAAGGCATTATTATCGGTAAAGGCGGTAAAATGCTGAAAGATATTGGGATCCGTGCGAGAAAAGATATCGAAATACTGCTTGGAGATAAGATCTATTTGGATTTATGGGTAAAAGTGCAAAAAGATTGGCGAGACCGTCAAACCAATTTGCAAGATTATGGATACAGAAAAGACGACTATTAAATTGAGTTAAAAGGGAGTGGATGAATTGTCTCAAATTGAAGAATTTGAAGGCATTGTTTTGTCTGTTAAAAAACATCGAGAGCAAGACCATTTAGTAAAGATTTTTACAGATCGGTTCGGCAAGTTGATGTTTTTTACTCGAGGAACAGGGAAGAGAAACAACAAACTAAAGACAGCTATCCTCCCTTTTACAAAAGCAACTTATATTGGAGACGTTCGAACAACGGGGCTTTGTTTTTTGAATGACGCTAAAGACCAGCAGCAGTACCAGAGCATGCAAACGGATATCTTCTTAAATGCATATGCCACTTATTTGTTGAATCTGACAGATGTCGCATTAGAAGACAGACAGCCTAACCCTGCTCTATATCATAAGTTAGCGGCCAGTTTACAAGAAATCGATGAAGGATCTGATCCGGAAATCATCATGAATATTTTTGAAATCCAGCTGCTGCCTTATTTTGGAGTTGCTCCAGAGTTAAGAGGATGCCGGGTTTGCGGCAATACGGAAGGTCCTTTTGATTATTCTCAGACATATGGAGGACTGTTGTGCCAGAAACACTGGCATATGGATGAACACCGATATCATGCGACTCAAAGGAGCATCTACTTCATTCGTTTATTTTCGAGGGTTTCCTTAGATCAAATTGGGTCTATCAGTGTGAAAGAAGAGACAAAAAAAGAGATTCAATCTTTGGTGGACCATATATACGACGATTCCGTTGGGATCAAATTAAAAAGTAAAGGGTTCATCAAGAAAATGGATAAGTGGGGCAGCGTGTTGAAAGATGCCCGCAACCCTGAAAAAAATGACAGAAAAGATTGACAATGAGTTAGCAAAGAAGCTATTATAATAAAGAATTGAAGAAACAGCGTTGAAGGAAGAAGTAAAGATCTGACCCTTGTTTAAAGCGATTTTGGGATAGTGCGAGCCAAATAACAAGAAGATTTTGAAAGGCATCTGGAGCTGAGACCAACAAAGATGCTAGTAGTGTTTCGATAACAATACTAGAATTAGGGTGGAACCGCGGTTAGTGTATATAATCGTCCCTATGCTTAACGAACAGTGTTGAGCATAGGGACTTTTTTTATTTTCAAAAAAATTCTAGGAGTGAATCAAAAATGAAAAAAGACAGTTTAACTTTTCAAGAGATCATTTTGACATTGCAAAATTTTTGGTCTGATAAAGGTTGTATGCTGATGCAAGCATACGATACAGAAAAAGGTGCTGGAACGATGAGTCCTTATACGTTCTTACGTGCTATTGGTCCAGAACCATGGAACGCGGCTTACGTTGAGCCTTCAAGAAGACCAGCAGACGGCCGTTATGGAGAGAATCCAAACCGTTTGTTCCAACATCACCAATTCCAAGTTGTGATGAAACCATCTCCTGAAAATATCCAAGAGTTATATTTGGAAAGCTTGGAATTATTAGGCATCAATCCTTTAGAACACGATATTCGTTTCGTAGAAGACAACTGGGAAAACCCTTCTATGGGATGTGCAGGACTAGGATGGGAAGTGTGGTTGGATGGAATGGAAATCACACAATTTACTTACTTCCAACAAGTCGGCGGATTAGAGTGCAAGCCTGTTACCAGCGAGATCACATATGGTCTTGAGCGTTTAGCTTCTTACATCCAAGAAGTAGACAGTGTATACGATATTGAGTGGACTCAAGGCGTAAAATATGGAGAAATCTTTATTCAACCAGAAAATGAACACTCTCAATATGCGTTTAACAACAGCAATCAAGAGATGTTGCTGCACTTCTTTGAAGAGTACGAAAAAGAAGCTCAAAAACAAATCGATGCTGGGTTGGTACATCCAGCTTATGATTACGTGCTTAAATGCAGTCACACATTCAACTTGTTAGATGCACGAGGAGCTGTTTCGGTAACAGAGAGAGCTGGTTACTTAGCACGTATTCGTAACATGGCTCGTTCGATCGCAAAAGCCTTCGTCAATGAGCGTGAAAAATTGGGATTCCCATTATTGAAAGAAGACATTACAGTGGAGGGAGCTGAATAAGATGAGTCACAATGTATTGCTTGAAATCGGATTAGAAGAAATGCCCGCTAACGTGATCACTCAAAGCCGCATCCAGTTAATGGAGCGCGTGGAAAAATTTCTGACAGAAAACCGCTTGTCTTTTGGACAAGTCAAATCTTATTCTACACCGCGCCGTTTGGCCGTTTTGATTCATGATGTAGCTGAAAAACAAGAAGATCAAGAAGTAACCGCTAAAGGTCCAGCGAAGAAAATTGCTTTAGATAACGAAGGAAACTGGTCAAAAGCAGCTCAAGGATTTGTTAGAGGTCAAGGATTAACGCCAGAAAATATTTATTTCAAAGAGTTGAAAGGTGTAGAATACGTTCACGTAGACAAATTCATTCCTGGAAAATCTGCTATGGATATTCTTCCGCAATTGTCTGAAGTCGTGACATCAATGACTTTCCCAGTGAGCATGCACTGGGCAGATCATTCGTTAAAATACATTCGTCCTATCCACTGGATCGCTGCTATGGCAGATGAGAAAGTGATTCCTTTTAAAGTGTTGGATGTAGAAACGTCAAATACCAGCCGCGGACATCGTTTCTTAGGTGAAGATGTTGTCTTCGAAACGGCATTAGATTACGAAGCAGCTCTAAGTGAGCAATTTGTGGTAGCCGACAACGAAAAACGTACTGCTTTGATCGTTAGTCAAATCAATGCGTTAGCTGAAAAACATCAATGGACGGTTCCATTAGACGAAGAGTTACTAGAAGAGATCACTAATATCGTAGAATACCCAACGGCTTTCTACGGAACATTTGATGAATCTTACTTAGCGATTCCAAATGAAGTCTTGATGACTTCGATGAAAGATCATCAACGTTATTTCTACGTGATGAATCAAGAAAAAGATATCTTGCCGTACTTTATTTCTGTACGTAATGGAAATGCGGACCACATCGAAAACGTAGCTAAAGGAAATGAAAAAGTATTAGTTGCTCGTTTAGATGATGCTCAATTCTTCTTTGAAGAAGACAAAAAATTGTCTATCGATGCATGCCTAGAAAAATTGAAATCTGTTACTTTCCATGAAAAAATCGGTTCATTGTATGAAAAAATGCAACGGACTGGACTATTCGCTGAAGTGATCGGGAAACAAATCGGGTTGACTGAACAAGAAATGACCGACCTGAAAAGAGCAGCCGACATTTATAAATTTGATTTGGTAACGAACATGGTAGATGAGTTCCCTGAACTTCAAGGAATCATGGGCGAGAAATATGCCTTATTATTTGGTGAGACACCAGCAGTTGCTCAAGCGATTCGTGAGCATTACCAACCGATTTCTAGTGAAGGTGCATTGCCAACTAGTCGTGTAGGGGCTGTTCTAGCTGTTGCGGACAAATTAGACAGTGTAATGAGTTTGTTTGCTGCTGGAGTTGTTCCAACAGGATCAAATGATCCGTTTGGTCTAAGAAGACAAGCTTACGGAATGATTCGTATCGTTGTCGACAAACAATGGTCATTCCCAGTCCGTACGATTTGGGCAAACATTTCTTCTCAGTTACATGAAAAGCCAGAATTGATGTTGAGCGGATACGCTGAGACACAAGCTGATGCATTAAGCTTCATCAAAGGCAGAATCCGTCAATTATTGACAAGTCTTCAATTGAATTACGGGGTAGTGGATGCTGCTTTAGGTTCTACTCAAGACGATATCTTGCAAATCATTGAGATCGCTCAAGTATTAGAAGCTGAAAGCCAATTAGAAACCTTTAAATCAACTATCGAGGCTGTCCAACGTGCAATCAATTTAGCTGAAAAAGCTTCTGATGAGACTTCTATCGAGACCGATAAGTTCGAAACAGCCAGTGAAAAGAATCTATACGACGCTGTTCTTTCTGTTAAAGAGCGTTATGCTGACTTCTCTGTAAGAGAACGATACGCTGCTTTATCCAACTTAGCGCCTTCCATCCATGAATTCTTTGAAGAAAACATGGTCATGGCAGAAGACGAAACAGTACGAAACAATCGTTTGTCTATGCTTCGTGAGATCGCACAATTTGCATTATCTTTTGCTGATTTAGATAAATTAGTGATCAAGTAAGTTGAATTACCTGCTCCATTAGGAAGAGTCATTTCTAGTGGAGTCCTTTTTTTAACTATCGTACTTGAATAAGGAAAAGGAGCTGTTCATATGTCTCATAAAGTGAAAATGAAACGAGTATATGAAGCTGCATCGTCGACAGATGGGTACAGGATTTTAGTAGACCGTATTTGGCCTCGAGGGATAAAAAAAGAAGCAGCAGCTGTTGACGAGTGGAACAAAGATATCGCACCTACTACAGAAGCGCGGAAATCTTTCCAGCATGATCCGGAAAAGTTTGATTCTTTCAAAGAGAAGTACCTTCAAGAATTAGACGCCAATCCAGAAACACCGACTTTTATTCAACAACTAAACGACTGTTTAAAGACACAAGATGTGACATTGGTGTATGCGGCAAAAGATGAAGTGTATAATCATGTTGTGATCTTGAAAGAATACATTGAGAAAAAACTATAGCGACTAGGGATCGTTCATTAGGGGGATATTATGTTAACACGATTTTTTGATTACTACCGACCGTATAAAACACTTTTTACCATCGATTTCATTTCCGCTGTAGTGGTAGCTGTCTTGGAACTGGCATTTCCAATCGTTGTCAGTCAAGTAACAGATGAACTGCTGCCGACTGCCAATTGGACTTTGATCGTGGCAGCTTCTGTAGGAATGCTGTTATTGTATATCATTACCACATCACTGCAGTTTGTAGTGACGTACTACGGACATAAATTGGGAACGAATATTGAGACTGATATGCGTAGAGACTTGTATTCTCATTTGCAGCGGCAATCTTTTCGATACTTCGACAACCGTGAGACAGGCCAGCTGATCACAAGACTGACTTCTGATCTTTTTGAGATCGCAGAAGTCGCTCACCATGGTCCGGAAGATATTTTTATTACGATTTTCACCTTAACGGGTGCTTTTTATATGATGCTTCAAATCCATACCGGATTAGCGATCGCAACCATTATCTTGGTTCCGTTTATTGCTTTGGCATTAGCTTTTTTCAATAAGCGCATGACGAAAGTCAATACAGATATTTACAACAGCTTAGGGAACTTCAGTGCTGGGATTGAATCTGCTGTTGGCGGTATCCGCGTGGTTCAAGCCTTTGCAAATGAAGCTCACGAAAGTTCTCTATTTGAAGGATTGAACCAATCGTACCGCAAATCTAAAATTTTGTTTTTCAAAATGCTGGGCATCAGTCATGCCTACAATTACTTACTGATTCGTTTAATTAGTTTGTTTGCTTTGTTTTTTGGAGCATACTATACGATCCAAGGAGAAATCAGTTATGGTGACTTCATCGGTTTTATTTTATTAGCGAACGTCTTCGTTAGACCGATAGAGAAAGTCAACAATATGATCGAAAGTTACCCCAAAGGTATAGCAGGATTCAAGAGATTTTCTGAAGAATTGGATCTGGAACCTGATATCAAAGATAAACCAGGTGCAGTAGAAGTCAGTGGTCTCACTGGGAAGATCGAATACAAAAATGTGTCCTTTACTTACGAAGGCAAAACTCCTGTATTAGATGGAATCAATTTAACGATCCATCCTGGAGAGACTGTTGCTTTCGTCGGACCGAGTGGAGCCGGGAAATCAACAATTTGCAATTTGTTGCCGCGCTTTTATGAGATCGATTCAGGTGAAATTACGATTGATGGATACAATATTCAAGATATCACGTTAGATTCTTTGCGTAATCAAATCGGTGTCGTCCAACAAGATGTGTTTTTATTCCCAGGAACGATTCGTGAAAATGTTCGTTATGGGAATTTAGAGGCTACAGATGAAGAAGTTTATAGAGCTATCCGTTTGGCACATTTAGAAAGTGTAGTTCAAAATATGCCTGAAGGTCTCGACAGTGTTGTCGGAGAAAGAGGCGTCAAGCTTTCTGGAGGTCAAAAACAACGATTGTCTATCGCACGGATGTTTTTAAAGAATCCGCCGATTTTGATTTTGGATGAAGCTACTTCAGCGCTGAATACAGAAACAGAGAAAGTGATTCAAGAGTCCTTGAATTCATTAGCAGAAGGGCGCACAACATTGATCATTGCCCATCGTTTAGCAACGATCAAACATGCGACTCGTATTGTGGTAGTCAATGAAGACGGGATTGCTGAAGAAGGAAACCATGAAGAGCTGATGGCTTTGAATGGAGTTTATCGTAACCTTCATGATGCACAATTTGCTTCTTAAACAACAAAATATAAAAGGATCCTCCGTTGTATTATGGAGGATCCTTTTTGTATAATGAATACATTAAGGACAAAAAAGGATGGATAAGATCATGGATGCTGCTCAAAGAAGAGAATCGATTATTGCAAGATTAAGACAAGAAAGCGAACCATTCAGCGCGTCAAAGCTGGCTAAGCAGCTTGGTGTCAGCAGACAAGTGATTGTAGGGGACGTTTCTTTACTGCGTGCTTCTGGAGTAGATATTATTGCAACCCCGCGCGGTTATGTGTTAGACGCTGCTGCCCGGTCGAAAAATACACACCGGCAATATACCGGTACCATAGCTTGTCAGCATACAGGCAACCAGACGAAACAGGAATTGTATGCCGTGGTCGATAAAGGTGGGGAATTGTTAGACGTCATTGTCGAACACCCAATTTATGGAGAGTTGGCCGGGCGGTTGAACATTGCTTCTCGAAAAGACGCAGACCGATTTACGAAACGGGTGCTAGAAACGGAAACAGGATTGCTTTCAGACTTAACCAATGGAATCCATTTACACACCATTGCCTGTGAAGACAGTGAAACGTTTGAAGAAATCAAAGAAGAACTGAAGCGACTAAATATATTGTACGTAAGCTGATTTTATATTGACATTTTTCGGATAACTTATATAATTGTTTTACAGGTGTCAAGACACCTGTAAAAAACCTATAAGGATCGTGAAAAAATGAAAACAAAAACAAATCAGACATTAAAATTAACGTTAACAGCTATATTGATCGCTATCGGGATTTTGATTCCGATGATCAGTCCGGTAAAGATCATTTTAGAACCAGCCTCATTTACTTTAGCGAGTCATGTTGCTATATTTATTGCTATGTTCATTTCTCCAGGAGTGGCGCTGACCGTTGCACTTGGAACAACAATGGGCTTCTTTTTAGGCGGTTTCCCAATAGTGGTAACATTAAGGGCACTGACGCATGTAGTATTTGTAGTCCTCGGTTCTCAACTATTGAAAAAGCGCCCATCTCTACTGAATAATAAAGGTCAATCTCTTCTTTTCTCATTAGGGATCGGTATTGTTCATGCTGTAAGTGAGATTGCAGTAGTTTCGTTGTTTTATTTCGGAGGGAACATGACAGAAGGTTATTATGCACAAGGGTTTATGACTTCAGTATTATTGCTAGTGGGATTAGGCACAGTCATACACAGTATGATTGATTTCACTATCGCTCAAGTCATTTGGTTAGGACTTGAAAAACGGACGAATATCGGTAAAAAAGTAGCCTCCATTCAATAATGAGGATTCGATTCAGAATAGTCTATGAATCCTTAGCAAATGTACGCCGAAAAGCGGATCATATAATATTTTGACTTTGTAATTTAAAGCCTTACATGCTATAATACATTATGTATTGTTGCGTGTAATAATAAATGAAAAATAATTGAGTCGCACTTATTTGATGAGTGCGACTCTTAGATACTTTTACTGTTTATTTAGTAGACAACAGTCTTGAATGGATTGAGGTGGAGTATTTGGCAGTAAGGATTCCTGAAGAGACAATTAATGAGATTCGGCAAAAAACCAACATCACGGATGTCGTAAGTCAGTATGTGCAATTGAAAAAACAAGGAAAGAACTTGTTTGGATTTTGCCCATTCCACGAAGAACGAACACCATCATTTTCCGTTACAGAAGAAAAACAAATTTATCATTGTTTCAGTTGCGGGCGTGGAGGGAACGTCTATTCATTTTTAATGGAAGTAGATGGATTATCTTTTCCAGAAGCGGTCATTAAGACAGCTGAATTGGCTAATATCCCTGTAGATAATGAGTTGTTGCCGCAGCAGAATGGTTTTCAAGCAGCAGGAGACTCGAAAAAAGATCAATTGATCCAAATGCATGAAGATAGTGTGGAGTTATACCACCATATCTTGGTCAATACGACTGCTGGTGAAGAAGCGTTACAGTATTTACTGGATCGCGGATTGACTATGGAGACAATTGAAACCTTTAAAATCGGTTTTTCTCCTAAAGAACGAACAGTGTTGCTGCAATATTTACAAGGAAAAGAATATACAGAGCAGCAGATGGAAGAATCTGGACTCTTTATCACTCGTGAGAATGGGGATAAAATGGATCGATTTTCTAACCGGATCTTATTTCCGGTAGAAAACCAGCAAGGAAAAGTCGTGGCTTTATCTGGCCGGCTGTTCAAAGTGACTGAAAATCCGCATTTCAATGAACCTAAATACCTGAACAGTCCAGAAACGTATTTGTTCAATAAACGAAAAGTATTGTTCAACTATAAGCGGGCACGTTCAACGATCCGAAAAGAAAAAGAAGCAATTCTATTTGAAGGTTTTATGGATGTTATTTCGGCTTATCAAGCCGGTGTGACCAATGCCTTGGCTACCATGGGAACCAGCTTAACGAATGAACAGATTCATATGCTGGATCGAATCACAGATAAAATCGTAGTAGCTTATGATGGGGATAATGCCGGGATTGAGGCAACCAAAAGAGCTACGGATCTTTTGACGGAAGAAACACATTTTGATGTAGAAGTAGTGAGTTTTCCAGAAGGTCTGGATCCTGATGACTACATCAAGCAAAAGTCTCCGGAATCATTTGTTGAATTTGTCCGTCATGGACGAGATACGTTATTCAACTTCAAGATGCGCTATTACCGAAAATCGCTCAATTTAAACAATGAGAGCGAACGGTTGGGGTATATTGAAAAAATTCTCAATGAGATGCTGACAATTCCTTCAGCAGTAGAACGAGAAGTGTATCTGAAGCAGTTGTCTGAAGAGTTCGATTTGACTCTCGAGACACTGAAAGAGCAGTTCCAACAGACGTTCTATGCGTACCAAAGCAAGAAAAACAAAGGGAAACAAACAGAACAGCAAGAGCCGCCCAGAAGAGCAGTCGCTCCTCAAGTTCAACAGCAAAGGCGAACGATTGGGCCGATTGAACGGGCAGAAAGATTATTGCTGAATCGCTTGTTCCATTTTGAAGCTGCTTGGGTACAGCTGAAAAGCATCGATGAACACTTTCACTTTCTTCACGATGAGTACCAAATGCTGTATGTGTTGTTTGAGAGTTTTAAAGAACAGACAGATAATCAAGGAACTGTAGAAGCTTTTATGGATTTCGTAAAAGAACCTGAATTACGGAACCATATTGCGGAACTTGAATTGATGTCTGTGAGTGAAGAAATGTCTAACCAGGAAATTATCGACTGTGTAGATGTTATTTCTAGAAAATCCACTTTAGAAAATCAGCTCAAAGAAAAGCAGCAGCAAATAAAAGAAGCTTCCAGACAAGGAAATCGAGATGAATTGCGTATCCTAATGAAGGAAGTCGTGGATCTATCTCGCTTATTGAAAAACAAGTGAGGTATGGTAAGATCATAATTAATGGATTTAAGTATTTTTTAAATCATTCAGTTGGAAAAGGGGAGGCATTTTTTGATGGCAGAAAAACAAACTGCAAATAAAGAAACGTATGAACAAGCGGTAAAAAGAGTTATCAGCGAGTACAAGGCAAAAGGGATTATCAAGTACAATGAATTAGCTGATCAAATTGCAACGCCTTTCAGTTTAGACGCTACAGATATGGATAATTTAATCCAACGCGTTGAAGATGCTGGAATTGGTGTTGTCGGAGAAGATGGAAATCCTACTGAACGACAACTGAAAAAAGAAGAAGAGGAAGAAAAACCAGAAGATCTGACTGCTCCTCCAGGCGTTAAGATCAATGATCCTGTTCGTATGTATTTAAAAGAAATCGGTCGTGTAGATCTATTGTCTGCCGGCGAAGAAGTTTCTTTAGCTAAACGAATCGAAGAAGGAGATCCTGAAGCGAAACAAAGTTTGGCTGAAGCCAACTTGCGTTTAGTAGTAAGTATTGCAAAACGTTATGTAGGACGTGGAATGCAATTCTTAGACTTGATTCAAGAAGGTAACATGGGATTGATGAAAGCTGTTGAGAAATTCGACTATACTAAAGGGTTTAAATTCTCTACGTATGCAACTTGGTGGATCAGACAAGCAATCACTCGTGCTATCGCTGACCAAGCGAGAACGATCCGTATTCCAGTGCACATGGTTGAAACCATCAACAAATTAGTGCGTATCCAACGTCAATTATTACAAGATTTGGGAAGAGATCCTACACCAGAAGAAATCGGTGCTGAAATGGATTTGCCAACTGAAAAAGTACGTGAAATCTTAAAAATCTCTCAAGAGCCTGTTTCATTAGAAACGCCTATTGGTGAAGAAGATGATTCTCATTTAGGAGACTTCATCGAAGACCACGACGCAACTAGTCCTGAAGACAATGCTTCTTACGAATTGTTGAAAGAACAATTAGAGGATGTATTGGATACTTTAACAGACCGTGAAGAAAACGTATTGCGTTTACGTTTTGGTTTAGATGATGGCCGTACAAGAACACTTGAAGAAGTAGGTAAAGTCTTCGGTGTTACTCGTGAGCGTATCCGTCAAATCGAAGCAAAAGCTCTACGCAAATTACGCCACCCAAGCAGATCTAAGCAATTGAAAGATTTCTTGGAATAAAAATTTAAGCTGTTCATTACATGAGTTTAACTCATGTAATGAACAGCTTTTTTGTTTTTGAAATATGACTAAAGAAAAGTTCTTCATCAAATGAGGTTGATGAGAAAGTTTGAGAGTTTTATGTTCTCACGTTGACAAACTATTTCCTTCGGATAATGTGATGTCTTAAGAATAGCCGTGAGACCGCTTTGAGCCAAATACCGTCTCAAGGCTTGCAAGCTTCAAACTTAGTGTAACGGCTAAAGCCGTACATTAAGTAATTCACATTGCCTCCTTCTTCATGGCTATAAGCCATCCCGTATTCCTACAGAAATAGTCAGTATTACTTTTTTAAAAGGATAGACTTCAAAAAAATTCTTCCGGAATCAGGGCTGCTGAGGAAAAATTATAAAAATTCAGTTAATGACTTAGAATAATTGATAAAAGCAGAAATGATTACTCATAAAGATTCTCTTACTAAGGTTGCCTTTTAGTAAAAGAATTTTTTAACTAATAACATAATGTATACAATAGGCTACATCTTATATGATACAATGATTAAAATAAGATGAAATAAAAATGATATTAAATAAGGGGTTAAAGAATAATTGGGTTGCAAGATCAGAAAGGATTTAAATATGTTTACAAAGGAACAGATTTTTGAAGATATCCAAAAAATTATGGGTGAAGACTATGCAGGATACATAGACTGCAAGCCATTGAATCATCCTGAAAATTATAAGGTATCCAATGACATGAGTGATCAAGAATTTGAAGAAATGATTCAAGATTATTTATTGGATTTTAATGATGGGCATTTATGGCTCTCTGCAAAGAACAGTAAAGTACCATTCATTGGGTTTTCTGTCAGACGGTATGAAGAAGTATTGTATGTTACCAGTAATCAGCAAGAACAGCGCTTAAAAATCGGTGATAAGATTACGATGATTGACGGAGTCAGTATTCCAGAATTAGCCATTACTTATAATAAGCTATTGGAAGATGACATCCCAGAACGCCAACTATGGAATGCTGTTTTGAGTAAATTGAAAACGGTAAAAGTGATCAGTGAAGAGAATTCATACGTATTGACTCTGGCAGATTACGAAAGACTCCCTTATACACCTGAATATTCATTCCAACAAATCAATTCGGACATTGCTTATATTAAGCTGACTGATTTTGCTCAAGAAGCGCCAATTAAAAAGCTTCTGAACAAGAATCAAAAAGCTTTAGAAAGCAGTGATAACTTGATTATTGATGTAAGAGTAAATAAAGGGGGAAACGATTCATTTTACTTTTCTCTATTGGACTACATGTTTGCTGAACCCACTTGGTTTTCAAGTTTATTTGCAGAAGATCAGCAAATGTCTACCAATCATACCGAACGAAATTATCAGCTTTGGATTCCAGTATTGAAGGACTATTTAGAACAAGAGTTGGATGACCTTACAACAAATATGTTGAAAGAAGAAATTGCATTATTTGAGGAGAATAAAGGAAAAGGGTTAATCAAAATGATAGATGATGACGACTACCTAATCAAAGGAAACGCGACACCAGCAAATGTTTATGTATTATCAGATGTTTATTGCGGAAGCTCTGGAGATACGCTTGTTGCAAATGCAAAAAAATCGCCTAAAGTTACGGTAGTGGGACGCTCTACAATGGGTACCATCGATTACGTAAATGTGGTTACTATGGATTATGGGAAATACGAATTCAATTACAGTATTGCGAAGATGGATCAAAAATACGCGACAAATGGCAAAGGAATTGCACCCGACATCTATATTCCTTGGACACCCGAACATCTGAAAGAAGACGTTGATTTAACTTATGTACTTGAATTGATTGAAAAGCAAAGATAACCATATCATCAATAAGGAGGATGTAATGATTTTACATACAGATGTGCGTGGAGAAGGGACGCCTTTAATGCTGTTTCATTCATTTGGCAATACTGGCTCTTCTATGAATGAAGAAGTCATGCAGTTTTTTGTCGATAAAAAGTATCAAGTCTTTCGTCCAGATTTAAGAGGACACGGCGGATCTGTGGGAGAGATAAAAAATTATTTTAGTTATGCGGCAGATGATGTGAAAGATACATTAAATTTTTTTGGAATTAAAAAATGTCATATAGCAGGTGTTTCTTATGGCGGTATTGAAGCACTGTTGTTTGCACAAAAATATCCTGATTACGTGAGTTCACTGACTGTATCAGGCATTTTTCCAATCAAGCCTACAGGTTGGGAGCAAAGCGAACAAGAAGAAGCTGAAGGATTAAAGAGTATTCGATCCAATAGCGATATAGCGTCTATTTTAGACGAGATGCATGGTGATGGTGATTGGAGAAGTTTATTTCAGTCTGTGATTGAAGGTGGAGAAGATTACCCATTTGATCAAGTAAGCAACGTTTCCGATATTAGTGTACCAATGCTCTGTATTTCCGGCGGCTCTTCTAAAAAGGAAGTAGCTAATGCGTTAAATTTCAAGAGACTCAATCCTGATATCCACATTTCTGTCATTCCTTTTGCAGGGCACTTAGTTTCTGAAGATCAACCTTTGATATATGCGCAGACCCTTCATTGCTTTGTAGGCGAAGTAGAGAGAAATAAAAAGAAGGGAACTGATTTGTCGTAGATTATTTTATACATACGACTGGACATTCTAAGTGTCTCAAGACTTGATTTGTTAGGAGCTGCTATATTAATGGATATTGAAATTAGAATGAAAGATAATTCAACGATAACAGACGAAGAGCTGAAGGATATTGAACAGTTGTTTAACAATGAATACACTGATGAAGATGATGTCTGGGAGAAAAATGCTCCTTATGGATTCTCACCGTCAGATATTCGGGCCATGGCTTACATGAATGGTAAATTAATTGGGCATATTGGTGCAGACAAAAGATGGATAGCCGTAGGAAAAAGCAAGGTAAAAGTTGCAGGTATTGGTGGTGTATTAGTAGAAAGAGATTATCGTGGTTTTGGGATAGCTAAAATGTTAATGCATCAGTTGATAAATAACCTGCAACAAAAGGAATATGCTCACTTTGGATACTTAGGTTGTAGAGAAGAAGTTGTTTCTTTTTATAATTCATGCGGATTTGAAAGAATTGACCGAACTGAAACGGTGAAAAAAAACTACTCTAATGAGTATATGACGAGAACCGGTTTTCCTATTCTTATCTGCTCGATTACAAAAGATGTGAGTACATTTCCAACTGGTAATATTTATTTGCATGGTACGGCATGGTAATACTAGGAATGAATAGTGATACATAGATAGAATCAACTTAATTCTTTCAAATCACAAAACTATTAAAGCATACATTAACTTCACTAAGGAAGTGATATGAGATGATTGAATTTGTACCAGTTAATGAAGAAAATTTTAAGGATGTAATCCATTTAGAAATTGCTGAGAAGCAGAAATATTTTGTTGCTCCTAATGTCCATTCTTTAGCGGAATGTTATTTGTATCGCAATAATAATGATGTATTTCCCTATGCTATACAGGACGGAAATAAGGTTGTAGGTTTTCTATTGTTAGATATAGATGAGGATGAAAAAGAAATCATGATTTGGCGTATGATGATTGGAAAACAATATCAAGGGAAAGGCCATGGCCGAGCAACGATAAGAAAAGTTATACAAATGAGTAAAGAAAAAAATAAATACACTGTTTTAATTGCAGATTATGTTAAAGGTAATGAAGTAATGGGAAATCTATTGCGTTCAGAAGGATTTAGAGACTATTCTTTTAATAAAGAAGATAACGAATATGTTTTACATTATGAACTTAAATAATTTTTTAATCTATAGAATGAGAGGGAATATGAATGAAAGCAACAGAATTATGGGAGCAATTTATTAGGGACTATCCAGAACAAAAGAATGCTAACTATGAAGCTTGGAGTTATGGTGCGTATCCTGACGAATTAGCTGAATTAACTTTACAAGGAGTTAAAACGGCTACGACTTCAGGATATGAACTGTATGAAATAGAGGATGAAGCGATACCGCAAGAAAATGAATTAAGCATCATTTTAGATGGAAATGGCAATGCTGTTTGTATTATCAAAATAACAAATGTCTATGTGACTTCTTTCAATAAAGTATCAAAAGATCATGCATTTAAAGAGGGCGAAGGCGATAGAACTTTGGATTATTGGAGAAAAGTGCATATTGACTTCTTTTCAAAAGAATATGCAAATAACAACCGGGTTTTCGATGAAGAAGCTTTAGTAGTGTGTGCAGAATTCGAGGTTGTCTATAAACCTTAGTTAGGAGTGGGCACTATGTTTATTCTATATAAACCAACCTTCGATGAAGCAATAAATCAACTATTAAAAACTACTTCTTACTCTTTAATTTGGGGTAAGGAAGCAAAGATAACTTTTCTATCTATAGAAAACGAAAATCTTATAGGGATAGGAAGCTTATGGAAAAATTCAATTCACCCTTACAGAGAGTACATAGGAATTTATATTCACCCAGACTATCGCAAGAAAGGAATCGGGAGAGAACTTTTTGATCAGTTGTATCTAACTTCAGATACTAAAAAGCTTCAAGTCTCCGTTAAATCAACAGATCATGCAGCTACAAATTTTTTAATCAAGTGTGGATTCGAATTAGTACGGAAATGTTATACACCCAATTTAACGGGAGCGAAAATCAGCAACCTAGAAACATCTCAAGTAAATGGAGAGATCTATTCATTAGGAATGGTGACTGATAAAATTCAGGATCAAGCCTTTAAATTGCAATTGAAAAATTATATAGATTTTCATAAAAGAATCAATCCATTACGAGAAGACATCACAACGGCTCAGTGGAAGGAAATAATAATCGATGATTTAAATTTCCAGGAGTCTAAATTACTTATAAAGAATAAAGAAATTAAAGCTTATGTATTTTGTTACAGTACAGAAAGTGATAACGAGATAGAAATAGGATATATTGGCGGAACTGACATTTACGATATCAAAAACTATATGCAATTTTATAAAAAAGTAATCGATGATCTGATAGCTCAATTTGAGATAGTAAACATTGAAGCTGATGACGTAGATCCTTATGCTTTTGCTACATTGAAATGTTTTAAGTATGATGCTAGTTTGTCATTAGATGCTTATATTTTGTAGAAAGGAACAATGATTTTTTCATCCATTTCAAAAAGTTAAGACAGGGAGAATCTGTTGCTTATGAATAAGGCAATAATTTGGGATCTTTTAGGTACTTTAGGTGCAGATAGTCAGACTCTAATAAATAATAATTTTAAATTCTTTGACCAAGCTGTACTAGCGTTGCAAAAAGCTGACGAGAATGGTTTTCTAAATATAATAATTACGAATCAAAGTCATATCGCTCATGAGCGAATGACACTGGAAGAATACAATGATTCTCTAGGAAAATTATTGAATAAATTAGAAAATGAAGGGGTTAAGATAGCAGAAGTCTATACTTGTCCTCATGCTAGAAAAGATAACTGTAATTGTAAAAAGCCTCTGCCTTTTTTTGTTAGGGAAGCTATAAAAAATATGATTTAGACTCGAAAAAATGTTATGTAGTAGGAGATTCTGGGGAAAATGATATGCTCCTTGCTAAAAATTCCGATATGAAAAGCGTTCTAGTCTTAACAGGTGAAGGAATTGAAAGTTTAACAAAAAATAGGCACTTATGGAATGAAACAAAACCAACTCATATTGCAGAAGATTGTTTAGATGCTATAGAGAAAATTCTTTTTAAACAAATCGAGGATTTATGAAATCTTTTATTCTAGCAGGAGAAAATTCGCCCATTTCTAAAGAACTTTTGCAAAATACATTCAATGAATCTATTGAAGAACCTAATGTAATCTTTGGGGTTATTAAATAAGATGGGGGAGAGGTGATACTGTGAGGAAATTTAAAGATTTAGAATTTGAAGACCAATTACGTTTTTATGAACGGCTATTCAAAACTCCTGTGCTGATAGTTTTAATTTCCTTAATCACATATGAAGCAAATTATGTCCTGATAGGTTATTTACTCCTGATAAATATAATTGCAGACTTAATCTTTTTTGGCATTTTAGATTATCAAAAAAATTATCATTACTATAATTTGATACGAGATGCTGGTTGTTTATTTATAGCAAATTATCTGACAACATCTTTTATGGTTCCAACTATTCTTTCTTTGATGAACAAAGTTGGCCTTTTACCTGCTACTAGCTTTTGGGTGAATTCTGTAGCTGCTATGATATCTGTATGGGTGTTATTTTTACTTTGGTATATAATAATTTGCATTCAAAGAAAAATGTCTCCAAATTTTGAGAATTGGAAGTGGAAGCAATCAGGACTTTTTAGTTCAACATACGGACTTAAGGCGAGATGAAATTCGGAAGAATTAACTATTAAAATTATAACCTATCAGTCTAGGATACTGTAAGAGGAGGCTATTATGCATACAAAAGAAGAAATATTTAAAGATATACAAAAAATTATGAATGAGGATTACGCGGGTTACATCGATAGTCAGGATTTAAATCATCCTGAACTCTATACTGTAGCTAATGACATGAGTGAAGAAGGATTTTTGAACACTATTGAGGAATATTTACTAGACTTTAATGATGGGCATTTATGGTTCGAATCAAAAAAGAAAAATCCAACTTATGTTGGTTTTTCTGTAAGACGCTATGAGAATACTCTATATGTAATAGACGTTTCTAAAGAGAGTAAATTGATAGTTGGAGATGAAATTACTCTCATTGATGGAGTCAGCATTAAAGAATTAGGTGAAATACATCAAAAACGTCTAAAAGATACTATTCCGGAAAGACAGAATTGGAATGCAATTCTAAATAAATCAACTAGTGTACAAGTTATGAGAGGAGATCAATCTTTTGTACTAAATCTTTCCAGTTATGATAAAGAGTATACAAGTGCTGAATATTCATTTAAGCAAATGGATTCAAACACTGCATACATCAAATTAACTGATTTTGCTCAAGAGGCTCCTATCAGAGAAATAATCAAAAATAACAAAGAAACCTTAGAAAAAAGTGAAAACTTAATTATTGATGTACGAGTGAACGGGGGCGGAAATGATTCTTTCTATTTTCCTTTATTAGATTACATTTTTGATCAACCGGTTCATTTCAAAGATTTGTTTGCCGAAGATCAAAATGTGTTCACGAATCATACCGAACGAAACTATCAACTTTGGATTCCAGAATTGAAAGACTACTTAACGCAAGAATTAGATGATTATACAAGAGCTATGTTAGAAGAAGAAATAACCATTTTTGAAAAAAACAGAGGGAGGGGATTGATAGAATTATCTGACGATGACGATTATCTTATTAATGGGCACTCAATGCCTGAAAATGTTTATGTGTTATCAGATGTCTATTGCGGTAGTTCTGGAGATACATTTGTAGAAAATGTTAAAAAATCACCTAAAGTTACGGTAGTAGGACGTTCAACGAGGGGGATTATTGATTATATAAATGTTGTTACAGTAGACTACGGAGAGTACGAGTTTGTTTATAGCATCGCTAAAATGAATCAAAAATACGCAACCAATGGCATAGGTATCTCACCTGACATCTATATCCCATGGACTCCAGAACATTTGAAAGAAGATAAAGATTTAGCATATGTTCTTGAGTTGATTAAAAGTAATTCTTTGAAAAGACAAAAATAGTTTTTAGCCATTCTATCCATTAAATAGCAGCAAGGGATAGAATTTTTTAACAGGCATCAGTAATCTTTAACTATAGTACTCTATTTTTGAAATTACATATGAGAAGGCGAGTACGTAAATTTATTTATCATTAACAATATTGTTTCCGGAGGGCAATCGATGAATAAACCAAAGTATAGACGAATACTTAATGTAAAAACGTGGAAAACTATTTTATGGTGCTTTATTTTCTTGTTTTTAACAGCTTGTCAAACTGAACAAGAATCATCACAGAAAGAAACTTCAGAAGAGAGACTTGGGAAAAATCAAATTGTTGAAAATGAGTATGCTTTCAGCAAACTATATGGATACATTCGCTTTTTTCATCCGAGTGATGAGGCAAGTGATATCAATTGGCACAATTTTGCTATTTATGGAGCGGAAAAAGTTCATAGTTCCCAAACCAATGAAGAATTGAGAGAAACGTTAGAAGAACTGTATTTACCTATTGCACCAACCGTCGTTTTCTATGATCCATCGACGGAAGAGGTTCCTGATATTGATACGACAACTGATGAACTTATTGCTTGGCAACACAAAGGGTTGGCGATGGATGACTTGGCAGGCCCATCTATTTACAGTAGTGAGCGTGTGGAGGCAAAGATAGAGAATGGTGAATTAATATTGAGTGAAAATGCCTTGTTTAATGATTATCCTAGTAAGGAAGATGTTATAAACGTTCAGTTAACAGACGAACTGGCTGTTAGCATTCCTCTAACACTCGGAACTGAGAAGATTGAAGGAGAAACAATCAATAACTTAACGCTGAAAGATACACGAACTCTTGGAGGGACCAAAGATAGTATAAATGCCTTTAAAAATTTACAAAAAGAGTTATCTCGAGTTTCAGAAGACTTAGATGACAAACAAGTTCAATTTGCTGCTACAACAGTCGTATGGAATAATTTCCAACACTTTTACCCAAACTTTCATGTTATGGACACCGATTGGGAAAAACAATTGATAGCTTACTTAGAAAAAACTTATGAGGCTAGTACAAATGAAGATTATAGGAATGTGTTAATGGAATTACTAGAAAAAACAGGAGATGGGCATGCAAATATCAGCGACACTCGGATTCCTTTCACCAGCTCATTAACTTTAGAATCGAGAGAATATTGGCCATTTCAGGTAGATGTTATAGATAGTGAAGTTATTTTGACGGTCACAGATGAGGAGTCACCTTTTGAAGAAGGCGACCGATTGATTTCTATTGGAGATAAGAATGTAAAAAGTTGGTTAGAAGACGTTACGGATTTTATTCCTGGGTCATCACAGTTGAAGGAATATCGATCACTTCAATACGTTCATGAATTATCTGGAGAAGAGATTGTGATTGAAAGAGACGGAACTAAACACACTTTTACAGAGATTGAAAAGTCTAAGGTATCATTAGACGAATTTAAACGAGACAGTCCTTTAAAAGAATTGGAAGACAACATATGGTATGTAAATCTTACTCAACCAGTTTTAGATGAAATAAAAGAAAATAGAACGAATTTGAATGCTGCAAAAGGTATCATTTTTGATTTACGTGGGTACCCATACTCATTTGAAGAAACGTTAGAAATCATTCAACTTCTGACAGACCAAACACTAATTGGACCGATTTTTCGTTTTCATGGAGCAATTTATCCAGATAGAAAATCTCCAATATTAATTGATGAACAAACTGGATTTGAAGCCGGCAAAGGAACTATTAATAGTGAAATTGTATTCTTAAGCTATTCAGGGTCTATGAGTATGCCTGAGTACTTCTTAAAGTATGTAAAAAATAACCAATTAGGAACGATTATAGGAGAAGCTACTGCAGGTGCGGATGGCAATATGTACACATACTCTATACCTGGAAAATTGCTTGGCGGGATTACTATGGCTGAAGTACTCAATACAGATGGTTCTCAAACACATTTAGTGGGGGTAGAGCCTGATATCTGGGTAGATAGAACTAGAGACGGTATAAAAAGTAAACAGGATGAGTATATTAATAAAGCCCTTGAATACATTCGAGCCAAATAGAAAGGTGAAAAGAAAGGAGTTTGTGAAACTATATGGAAAACATCCTTCTTTACCCAGTTCAAGAAAGAAAAGATCTACCGAAGATATTGGAAATCCAAAAAGAAGCCTTTAAACAATTCTACTTAAAATACAGAGACAAAGAAACATCGCCTTATAAAGAAATCTTGCAGGATATCGAAAGAAAATTCGCTATGGCGAATAGTCGATACTATCTTATTCAAGTAAATTTCATTAACGTAGGATTTATTAGGATTATTACAAATAGGAATAAATCAGCGGCTCGAATTTCTCCAATGGCTATACTGCCTCAGTTTGAAAACAGAGGGTATGGAAAACAAGCAATATATGACATTGAAAGTAGATTTCCAACCATAAAAGAGTGGAATTTAGATACCATAAAGCAAGAAACAAAGTTGATTAATTTTTATTTGGATTTAGGCTATAAGTGCTTAGATAAAGAAGTTGTCATTCATAAAGGTATGCACATTTCTTATTTTAGAAAAACCATTCAATAGTAAGTTTACTTTATTAATTAAAATACTTGAAACAAACCTTTATGCGAATATCATTTTTAATTGAATTAAATTTAGGAGGAGAAAACTATATGAATCTACTCTTAATCGTTATTGTTGTTCCCATTAGCTTAATGCTGCATGAAATTGGTCATGGTATTGGGACTGCATTGACTTCTAAAACTCATCATGTACATATTTATTTAGGAGATGTTGGAGACAATAATAAAGAAAACTTTCAAGTAGGGCGATTTCACTTCCATCTTCAATGGGCTTTTAATGGTCGTTGTAGATGGGGAGGGGGATTAAATAAGCAGCAGGCTTTTTTCAGCTTACTTGGAGGACCGATAATGACTGCACTCATTATGATACTATGTGTGTTTCTCCTTAAACTTGATATAGAAGGTTGGCTACGAATTATTTTGATCGCATTTGCGGAGATTAATCTCTATATTTTAATTTTTACTCTTGTTCCTAACCAACTTCCTCGCCGTCTAGGTCCCAATTGGAGTTTTCCTTCAGACGGGTTGCAAATAGTACGCTTATTGAGAAATGAATAAATATATAGGTATATTAAAGAATTTAAAGTAGTTTACAAATCATAAATCAATAAAAATAAACTTCTAGAAAAAGAGCTTGAGGAAGATGACAAGCAGGTTTTTTGGAAGTTTTTTTATTGTTTAAGTGATGACAACTTTTAAACCGGTTATTATTCTTTCTCTAAGTACTGGTCCAATCTTTTTCTAAGGAAATCTTCCTCTTGTTCATTGTAAAATCCAGTTAAAGGAAAATACACTACGTGTCCGGTATTATTCAAGATGCGATGATGGACATATAGATTAAAGCGTATTGCTGCCATAAATATTTTTTTATTTTTTGTTAATGGTTTTCGATGTTTTGTGTGTGATTCTTTGAAAAAAGGAGTCATGGAAAGGACAAGAATATAGCCATCCTTAAAGGGAATAGAACGAATAATATCTTGTTCGATATAAGACACATGGAGCGGAGTGTTTTGCGTAGGAAACTGAGTGTTAAATTGAAAATAATAATTTTGTGGATCTACACTGACTTCTAAAACAGTATCCTGAACAGCAATGTTCTTGGCAGGACGTTTTACTGCGCGTTCATTTGACAGCCAAATAGCATAAAAAAAGACAATTCGGAGGATGAAATAGCCAACCAACAGAGTACTTAGAACAGTTAATAAATTGGATGTGAATGCAGACAATTCTTCAGACGTCAAAAGAAGCTTAGGCAGAGTGTCTTCGTAATAAAAGTTATATTCTTTTACATATTCAACAGCGATAGCTAACAGATAAATCAATCTATATGATAAATAAGCAGCAAATATAGACAAAGCTCCAACTAACCATGTTTTGATATGCACCCAAGGTTTAATTGGTCGAATCAGTTTAGCGAACTCTTTACGATCGTCATTGTTTAATTGATAAGCAATGATATGTTTGTTCATGGATATCCTTCTTTCTAAGGTTTTGAAAAAATGCGAAATGGAAATAATATTTGGAAATTAAGTCCGTATAAAAAACAAAGTAATTATAACATAAGAATTACACGTGGATATAGATAAATAATGACGATTACTTTATTGTAAAGTGAAGTGGCGTACTGATGATTAACTTTTCTATTTATGTTATACCCTTTAGTATTAAGATAATACTAATAGTGTTGGACCTGGTAAAAACCGAATGAATAAAAAAACTTCATTTAGATTGTTTACCATCCCAACTATTCTATCACTGTAATCATTCTCATTATTGATACATATACCAATAAGGCGGCTATATACATGAAAAATTTTATTCCTTATATTACTAAATTTATTTTGACCATCATGTTTTTTTACCATATCAATCAAGTAATCAGTTGCTTTTTTGGTTCTGTTATACCAGCACCGGAGGAAATGAAAGGTGCGATTTTGATTTATTTCTTAATCTTTATCGTTGAAATTGTATTGGCTAATTTGTGCACGTATTTAGTGTTTCGAGTGGCTAAAAAAAAAAATAGTTTAAATTAATAATAGACGATTAATTCTTAAAGGGGGATTTTCTTGAAAAAGCCTAATTACAATAACAGCATCGAGAATAATAAAAGAAATGAATTTAATGCGAATATAAAGAAACATTTCAAAGCTAAATTAGAACAAATATTTAAGGAAAACTTGAGAGTTGTGCCTAAAGTAGCCATAATATTTTCTAGTGCAAATATTATAGGCCAATACCTCGTTAATAGGGAAATCGATCTCAAATCAGTTTTGCTTTCAGCAGTAATGTTTTCAGTTTTGGCTTTATTAGGATTTTTTCCTAAAAGCTCCAAAAAAGAAAAAGCGAAAATTGAACAGTAGTTTTTATACTACTGTATCCTATCAAACAGGGGTGAGACTATGTCAGTAACAATCAAACGTAAGACTGATTTGTCAGGTATAGCATCAAAATTGTCTATTAAGGTTAATGGAGAAAAGGTCACGAAAATCGCTAATGAAGAAGTGGTGAATATTGACATCGATGCTGAAAGCACATTACTGAGAGTGACCCAATTCGGGACTCGAAGCAACCAAATCGAAGTAAAAGATGGAGACGTTGTTGAAATCAACACAACAAAAATCTATTACATCATATTCTTATTTCCTTTTATTTCTCTCTTCGTAAGCAATTTTCTCAAAGATCAACCTTATACGCTAAACACTTTTTTAATGCTATTCCTAGGCATGTTGCTTATTTTATTCTTATTTGAAGGTTATCATTTGAAAAAAATAGATAATAAATCGAGTGAGAAAACTATACCTCAATCATAACTATCTTGTCCATATGGGAAAAACGATACTGCAAATAAACCAACAGCATCATCCTGTTGGTTCATTTGCATTTCTGGATTTACTCAGTCATTAATTCTGCTAAAGAATAAAGATCGTCGTGAGTATTGTTTGAGGAGACTTTGAAGTATTCTATTCCATTGGAATCTTGAATGATTGTATCACTTAATTTTTTGAACTCTTGACTATAACCATAAGCAGAAACAATATAAGTATCTCCTTTTACTTCAATAGTGACATCTTCATACGTAGCAATACCTTCTACTAAACCCATTTCCAACCAACGTCCATGTATTTCACTTATTTCTTCATCTTCCATGTCCAAGGTAATATTTGCCATATAATTCCGGTTGTTCCAAAGAACCAGGCTTTTTTCGTCAAATGACAGAATAGATTGTTGTAATTCGTCGAGTGGAGTGTAATTCATCTCCCATGTGGAATTCAATAGGTCATTTGGCTTCAAACCTTCTTGATTTATATGTGCATTCAATTGGCTATGCTGGTACTGTTTGATGCCATAAATAATACTTGTACTGGTTACGATCAGAAGAAGCACAGCTAAAATGATGCTGGTGATTTTTCTTCGTTCACTTTTCTTCACTTTTTCGGAAATATCTTTGATCACTTGCGAATCCTCCTTTAACAAATCGTCCAGAGGAGTGGCAAACAATTCACTGATTTTTACTAGAGTCTCTAGATCAGGATAAGTTCTGCCGACTTCCCAACTAGAAATCGTTTGCCTTGAAACAAACAAAAGGTCTGCTAATTCCTTTTGAGTTAAGTTGGCTTCTTGTCTTTTTTGTTTCAATCTTTTTCCGATGTCCAAGTCTATTCCTCCTTTTTTCAAGTATACTTTACTGTTGTTTTTCCAGCTAGCAACAAGTTGAAGATTGATTAAAAATGATTGATTTAGTTATGCTACACTTTGTAGAGCCTTGAAACTAAGCCTTTTTAAAGCTTTGAAGCAACTAGTATTGCAAGCCAGATCAGAAATGTTTGATTATAAAAAAACTATCTAAATTATATCATAGAATACTAATGCTGTTTTAATGCTCTAACAACTTAGAAAATATATTTTATACTGCTAAACTTTCAAAACAAATAGTATAAAAAAAAAGAAAGATTGATGTAACAGAGATCCTATTGAAATTAAATTGAAAATTCCGTGTTCATTATTAATAGACAACCTTGAAAACGGCGTTGACATTTTCAGAAAACAACTACATAATCAATAAGAACTAATTCAGCGTTTTAATACAGTCCTGTGAGGCTGACAAGGAAGAATTATGCAAACGGATAGTCTACACTTTTGTACATAAAAGCGGAGGGTCCTTTGTCATATTCATGACAAAGGGTCTTTTTTTTGGACATAAATACTGAATAGTCAATCAAAGGAGGAGTTACTATGCAACGAATAATCATTGACACAGATACCGCTGGAGATGACGTAAACGCCTTATTGACAGCTCTTCATTACTTCAAAGTTGAAGGAGTCACTATTGCTGGAGGAAATGTAGCATTTGACCAAGAAGTAGAAAATGCTCTTTACACCATCCAAGTGGCAAATCCTGGGTATAGAGTACCGGTCTATAAAGGTCACAACAGTCCAATGCTGTCATTTGCGCAAAAAGAGCATAAAACTGTTGAAAATATTCATGGCAATTACGGGATGGGCGATGCGGAATTTGAAAAGGCAGAACAGAGGCCTGAAGAACAGCATGCTGTTGATTTTATCATTGAGACAGTAAAAGCCAATCCAGGTGAAGTTACGTTGTTGGCTATTGCACCATTGACAAATATTGCTATGGCTTTGAAAAAAGACCCTACAATAGCAGCAGATATTCCCCACCTGTATGTTATGGGCGGCACTAACAATACCCTAGGGAACATCACGCCTTCTGCGGAGTATAATTTTTACGTTGATCCTGAAGCCGCACGAATCGTTCTGCATGCTGGTATCCCAATCACCATGATTAGCTGGGATATATGTACTAAGTATTCGGTGATGTATGAGGATGATTTAAACGAAATCGAAGCTTTAAACACAAAAGGTTCTCGATTCTTTATGGAAATCAACAATTTCGTGCGCAGAGCTAATAAAGCGACACACAACATTGACGGGTCGACTCATCCGGATGCTATATTAGTTGCGATAGCAGCCAATGAAGCTCTAATGACTCAGTCGAATCAGTACTATGTCGATATTGAAACTGCCGGAGAACTAACTCGAGGCTACAGCTTAGTTGATACCAATAACGTGACAGGCAATACGCCTAATGTGCGAGTATGCGAGGCAGTTGATCGTGCTGGATTTAAAGCCGCATTAATCGAAGTTTTAAATGCACTAGTGTAAAAAAGCGAACAAACAAAAGACCTCTTTGATTGGTTTCTAAAGAAGTGATTTAACAATATTCGTTGGAGTAAGAAAGGTTGATAAAAGTGTCAGTAGTAAATGTATTATGGGGTATTTTGGGAGTTATCACAGTATTAGTATTAGGATTCATTTTAAGTGTAGATCGGAGAAACATTCAAATCCGAACAGTTCTGGGTGCTTTAGCGATTCAATTTGTCTTTGCTTTTATCACTTTAAAATCTGAAGCAGGAAGAGCTGCCTTACTTTGGGTCAGTGAAGCTTTAGGTGGAGTAGTTGGCTATGCCAATGAAGGAATAAAATTCTTATTTGGTCCATTGGTAGGTAATGGAGCAGTCTTTGCTCTTGAAGTATTGACCATCATTATTTTCTTTTCAGCCTTGATTTCTATTTTTTATTATTATGGCATTATGCAAAAAATCATTGATATTTTAGGCGGAGCTTTATCCAAGTTTTTAAAAACTACCAAAGTAGAGTCCTTATCTGCTGCAGCAAATATTTTTCTAGGGCAGACAGAAGCACCACTTGTGGTAAAACCTTACTTAAGTTCTATCACTGAATCAGAACTCTTTGCGATCATGGTCGGCGGTTTTGGTTCTGTTTCTGGGACAGTTCTAGTCGGTTATTCTCTTTTGGGAATCCCATTGGAATACTTATTGGCGGCCAGTTTCATGTCCGCTCCATCAGCGTTATTGCTGTCTAAAATTGTTTATCCACTTTCAAAAGAAACTTTAGTACAAATGGAACAAAATGAATTAGATGTTGATTTTGAAGAAGATCCTGAAGAAAAAGCTACGAATGTGATTGATGCCGCAGCTTCAGGAGCCATCACTGGTTTGAATATGGCTGTTCAAATTGCTGCAATTCTATTAGCTTTTGTTTCTCTTATTGCTTTACTGAACGGTATGCTTACAGGTGTTGGAAATTGGTTCGGAATCGATAACCTGACAATGGAAAGTATTTTAGGAATCGTCCTTTCGCCATTAGCCTTTCTAATTGGTGTACCTTGGGAAGAAGCTGCTACAGCAGCCCAGTTCATTGGTCAAAAAGTGGTCGTGAATGAATTTGTAGCTTTCAGCGGTGTAGGTCAAATTATGGATACTATTTCAGAAAAAACATTGATGATCTTAAGCTTTGGGTTGGCCGGATTTGCAAATATCGGAGCCATTGCTTCTCAAATCGGAGGACTAGGAGCACTAGCACCGAATAGAAGAAAAGATATTTCTCGCTTAGGTGTGCGCGCGATGATTACTGGTACCTTGGTATCATTATTGAATGCTGCAATAGCTGGAATGTTCATTTAATTTATAGCAAAGCCAAATCTATTTATACAATAGGTTTGGCTTTTTTGTGTGGTGAAATTAATCATAGCAGCTATATTCTTGAAAGAAATCACTTAAAATTTAAACTATTTTATGCAATAGTCTAGTAAATATTTTACAAAGTGTAGCGTACGTGCTACACTTTGTTCATAAAGAATAATGGGGTGTGAAATGGTAAAGCCTGAATTCGACTGGGGAAAAGACTTTGATGAATATCTTGAATCTTTAAGTTTGAAAGATGAAGCAAAGATAAGAGCTTTGATAGATCGAATTGAAAATAATGAATTGCAGGATTCTATTCGTAAAGATCGTGTAAAAAAATTAAATGATACCATTTATGAAATTCGCGCACAAACAGATGAGCATTGGCTCAGAGGTTGTTATTTTCAAATTAAAGGCACGCATTATTATATTACACATGGATTTAATAAAAAAAACGAACAAAACACCTAGTAAAGAGATAAGTAGAGCTAAAAGATTAGACAAGACTTTCTTTCTCAAAATAGGAGGAATGAAAAATGAGTAAAAATAGCGAAGCAATTAAAAAAAGAATGTTAGAAAGTACAGAATTTAAGCAAGCTTTTGAGGAAGAAAAAAGTAAATTAGATTTAGCGGATCTTATATTTGATTTGAGAAATCAAACAGGTTTGAATCAAACAGATTTTGCCAAGAAGGTAAACAAGTCTAGGTCTACTATTGCAAGAATTGAAAGTGCTAGAATAGAGCCATCGCTTTCTACAATAGAGGATATAGCACATTCTTTAGGTAAGAAAATTGAAATCAAAATAGTTGATAATGTTAATGTATGAAAAACGTTAAATTAGTTGGGAATTCTTTGGTAATTTAATGACAAATGTAATAAATCCTAGAATATTATATTTTTAATATTCTAGGATTTTTTATTTTGTACTCGATTTCTAAGGTATACTTGAATGGGACATTGTTCTTTTACGTAATGAGTTAATAAGTATAATATACGAGAAATTAGTTTTTAGGAGGTCTAGTATGTGGTACAAAGAAATATTTGAGCAGTTAGAAGCGCTAAGAGACCCGGTTCGCGCAGCGCAAATGGAAGCTTATATGCGGAATCAATTTCCTTTTCTAGGGATACCGGCTGCTCCTCGAAAAGCTGTTTATCAAAAAGCGTTTCGAAACGCACTAAAAGAAAAGAGAATTGATTTTGATTTTGTAGAAACTTGTTTTTCTAAACCAGAAAGAGAATTCCATTACGCTGGTGTCGACTATCTGTTAGCCATTCAATCGCTCCTTATACCTCAGCATTTACCAAAAATCAAGGAATACATTCAAAAAAAATCTTGGTGGGATACAGTAGATGGACTTGACGGGTTAGTAGGATCTCTCGTACTTCGCTATCCAAATTTGAAAAACACAATGATTGAGTGGAGTTTAGAAGACAATATTTGGTTGCGTAGAGTCGCCATTGATCACCAGTTATTGTTCAAAGAGAAAACAGACACAGATTTATTAGCTGCGATCATCAAAAACAACTTGAATGATACCGAGTTTTTTATCAATAAAGCGATTGGATGGAGTCTACGAGATTACAGCAAAACGAATCCTAAGTGGGTGGCAAATTTTATTCAAGAAAATCAGTCAGCTATGTCTACATTGAGCATTCGGGAAGGTAGTAAGTATTTATAGTAATCCTGGAACAATTCTTTTAGCATTTGCTTAGATTGCTAAGATATATTTCAAAAACAAAAAATATATCAAAGAGATTTATCCAGAGGTAGTTGAAAGAACTGAGTGAAGTATAGAATAAGATATTGCACTTTCTTATACAGAAACCTGCATCAGCCTAAAGAAAAAAACTCTTTTAGTTGATGCAAGTTTTTTGATTCTATTTGTATAAATTGTATGTTATGCCTTATTCGTTATTAAAATACTAGTAAATAGTTTAGTTTGTTTAGCATCACAATAAGCTAGAAGGACTATTTTGTTTTAATAAGACGATAGAAAAAGTTATTCAATTTCTGCAGAAATAATAGTGATTTCTCCATCGGGCGAGACTTTGCTTGTTCCTCTCTCTTTATTTTCTGTATTTTCCCATTGAATATAGTAGTCATCGTTTTCTTTTTCTGTTGAAATGATTTTAGCCGTTCCTAAGTGATTGCTGTACTTTTCAATAACCATCTTTTCAGCTTCGGTTTTGGAGATAGAAGAACATTCTGCTAATAAAGAGAACAGAGAAAATAGTAACGTGATTTTTTTCATGAGAGAGCCTCCGCATCTAATTTTTTGGTAAAAAAATCTAGTATTATTTATTTTGATTAACAAACGAGTTGTATCATTCTTTACAAGAGAACGCTTTAATATTTACAGAAATTTTTATTTTTATGTAACTAAGTAAGCTATAAATGCAGGATACAGAAATTAGATTGAATCACTATAGACTACTCCTGTAAACTAAATTTAAATAATAAGAAAGGAGAACTTACATGAAAATAATTTTAAAAGAAGATAAAAGTTTAACAGAGTCTATTATTGATATTACTTACAATATTTTCGATCAAAGAATAAAAAGGGTAGTGGAGTTAGTAAAAACAAATGGGGTTCAACTGAAGGGAGAAAAAGAGGGCAGTATACACTTGATGCCTAGTTCAGACATTTACTATATTGAAAGCGTCGATAATGTCTCGTTTCTGTATTCCGAACTAGATGTTTTTGAAAGCCGGGAAAAATTATACTCTTTAAACAATCAGCTAAAGAATACTTCATTTATCCAAATCAATAAGAGTACTATTTTAAATATGGATTATTTAAAGGATGTAAGTCCGTTGTCTAATTATCGGTTAGAAGGCCAGCTGGATAACGGTGAAAAAATAATCATCAGTCGACATTATATGAAGAATGTAAAACAATATTTAGAAATTCAATGAAGGGTGGTTTAGCCATGAAACAATTTTTTTCCGCAAATTTAAGCAATATGACCTTTATTTTCTCATTTATTATCTTATTGAATGCCATACTTGGTAATTTAGGAGACTTTAATAAGTTAGTCTTGTATTTAGCCGCTGTCACTTTGATTCTCACTATTCTTTCGTACGGCATCTCCTATATTAATTTTCATTTAGAATGGACCTATCATATTGTTCAATTGAGTTTTCTGTTTAGTGCATTTCTGTTATTGGGACATGTAATGAAACTAATATCATTTTCTCTCGAGAATATCTTAGTGAATGGTATTGTATTTTCAATCGTATACTTTTTAACTGTCAGACTAAGAAAACAGCAGCTCAATCAATTGGCGGATGCCATAAATGAACAATTAGGAGATAGAAAGTAATTATTTCAATAGATGATTAGTGGGAGCGTCAATAATTTTGTGTAAATAACTCGTCCTTCTGCAAAATAATGAGTTACTCATTAAAAACATTGAAGATAATTTCTGAAAATCTTTATAGCTTCTGTTTTCAAAATTTTGATTATATGTTTCAAAGATGGATACCAGGAAAAACTTTAATGTTTCTTCATTTTGAAACTGCTTTTAGACAGATGTATGTTTCGATTTACTTATTTTGTATGTCTAACTTAATTTGATAAACGAAATCTTTATTGTTTACAAAATGATTTTTTTGGATTATCATTGACTAGTCAATTGTTGACGCGTCAACAATACCCTGGAAAGGAGGTATATTTTGAATCTTAGAGAATTTAGTGGTCTTCTTTATCAGATAAAGATTGCTAACCAAGAAATGACATCCAGATTTGAGGAAGTAACAGGATTTAGCTTGACCAGATATGAATTAATGATGCTTCTTAATGAAACAGGAAAATGCTCACAAAAGCAAATACAGCATAAGCTACGAATAGATAGTGCTGCTGTAACGAGACATTTAAAAGTTCTAGAAGAAAAAGAATATGTAATTCGAGAAAGAAATAAAGAAAATAATCGAGAAATTTTCGTAGAAATTACTGAGAAAGCAAAAAAAGATCTTGAAATCTGTGAAAAAGAACATGATGAACTACAAAATCCTTTATATCATCTACTTAGTTCGGCAGAAGGAGAACAGTTACAACTATTACTTAAAAAATTTATCAAACAAGAAGAGGTTTAAAAATGACATTAAATAATGATTTTTCAGATATCGCTTATAATAGAAAATCTATCAGATTGTACGATGAGAGTGTCAAAATTTCTAAAGAAGAAATGCTTGAAATGATCCAGAAATCAACTGTAGCACCGTCGTCAGTAAATATGCAGCCTTGGCGTTTCGTAGTCGTCGAGAGTGCTGAAGAAAAACAAAAATTGAAACCATTAATTCGTTTCAATACAAGACAAAATGACACATCTTCAGCAATGATACTTATATTTGGAGATATGGAATGTTATGAGTATGGGGAAGCGATTTATAATCAGGCAGTAATTGAAGGTAAAATGTCTCCAAAAGTGAGAGATGAACAATTAGATGCAATCATCCCTTATTACAAAAATTTCACTAGAGAAGAAATGAATGATGTCGTAAAAATTGATTCCAGTTTAGCTGCTATGCAATTTATGCTTGTTGCACGTGCTCATGGATATGATACGAACCCTATTGGTGGATTTGAAGCCGATAAATTAGCAGAAGCATTTGGATTAAAAAAAGACCGTTATGTACCGGTCATGATTCTATCCATTGGTAAAGCATTAGAAGAAGGATATAATTCTATTCGACTGGATGCAAAAGAATTCACTACTTTTAAATAAGAGAGGAAGCTGATCAAATGAAAGTTATTAATGCCTCATTTTTTATCAAAGGGAATCAACGTGAGAATTTTCTATCAGACACCAAAGAATTAATTTCAGAAACTAGAAAAGAAGAAGGTTGTTTAGCCTACAATCTTTACGAATCCCTAGAAGAAAGAAATACCTTCATTATGGTAGAAAATTGGAAAGATCAATTTGCAATTGATATCCATAATCAAAATCCTTTACTACAAAATTTTATTAGTAAAGTAGCTGATTACAGCATAAAAGCACCTGACTTAAAAATTTTCGAATTTGGAGGATAAGTGATGACTATATGGTCTATTATTTTAACAGTAGTCGTTGCTATTGAGTTTTTTTATATCATGTATATCCAAACAATTATTACAACTTCTAGCAAGACAAGTCGTATATTCAATATTGATCAGAAAGAATTAAGTCAAAAGTCACTTAATGTGTTACTCAAAAACCAAGGAGTATATAATGGATTAATTGGGTTCGGATTGCTCTATGGTGTATTTTTATCACCAAATTCTCTTGAAGTCACAAGATTACTACTAGTTTACATTATAATTGTTGCTTTATATGGTAGTGTCACAAGTAGTAAAAAAATTATTTTTATACAGGGTGGTCCAGCTCTAGTAACCTTAATTTCAACACTCTTCTAATTTTATAATTATGCTGCTGTGAAAGCTCTAGTGTAAAAAAATTCCGTATTATAAATATACAATATACCGCGATGTAGTCCCTTAATATAAACTAAAACTAGTTAACATGGGCTTGGTTTCAAAGGCAATAAAAAAGAGGATTAAATAGAAGACTAAGAAGCTGATTCCAGTGCTGTACTGGTGTCAGTTTTTTTTATTTCCATTGCCCCCTTCATTAAGTGTAGTATTGTATATAGTTTTATCAATATAAGTCTTTAATTCTATTAAATTACTGTAATTATTCTAAGAAAATTTATCTTTAAACTAACCAAATGGCTAATCCTTTTATGCAGACAGTTCGCCTTTAAAAGTATGTACACAGCAGATAGAAGCAGCGGCAACACCAAAATCACTTTTCTTAACAATTAAACAAACATATGTAATTTATATATCTTTTTAGTCAAAACACGAGTATAGTTGAGTTAATAAAAAAGGTGTTTTTAAATTTAATCTTTTGAAAATAAGGATAAGAATGAATTTTACAGCAAGTGGTAGTTACTACTGTAGTCAAGAGGAGATGATTATTATAAAACGTATAAATGTAATCGCTATTTTTTTAGGAGGTATTCTTTTGTTTACATTAGGACATTTTTCTACATACACGTTTGAGGAGCCCGGTCCGAACTTAAGAGGAAACTACCAAGCCGGTGGAGGTGCTGCTTACGGACCTGGGAGTTATCAATTGATTTTTCATGAGGGAAAGCTTTACGAGTACTCTGATGACGAGTACACAGATACCGGGGAATATGTAGAAATTGAAGACAAAGTATATGCATTAAGCAGTGAAACGATAGAAGACTATATTGTACTGCAAGAGGATGACAGTTTCTATTTTCAGCCTGAAATCGGTGCAGATAAACCTGTTTACCACATGATTTCGGTCAGTAAGGTACCAACCTTTAATACTATGGACTACACCTCCGAAACAGATTAACTTTCATGAATTCATTGTGCTACTATTGTAGTAGTTATTATAGGGGGAGGCAGACAAAGTGTTTTTTGAACTTTTATTGATAGTAGGAGTGTTAACGATCCCGATTTGGGGAGTTGTCTTTTGCCTTAATCTGATTTCCATTATAGAAAAAATTCAGTATAAAAAAGATTTTACAAAAAATAAAGTATGGTTTACTATCTCATTTGTTATTATGGTCTCAACCATTACGTATGGTCTTGTAGCAAGTAGTTGATCAACACCAGCATGGATTCATCATTTTATTTTCTTACATATTCATTGTGTTTGTCTGATTCAAATTCCCTTCTTCTTAAAAGGGGGCTAAGTTTCTTAAAGTGATGTATAGCGCTTGTATTTAAAATAAAAGAGAAGAGGGATATACATGAAAAAGGGATACTTATTGGTCGGTTCAATTGGATTAATTTTGTTGAGTTACTTGGGGAGTATGTTATTCGATTATTCTTTTTATGCAGCCGTTCAGTGGATCGCTGGAGCTTTGACAATCGTGGCGATCATTTTATCAGGCGCTTTAACAAATGGCGACCGGGTAAGGTCTAATTATGCAACTAATCAAGAACGGACGAAAACAGGCATTTTTACTGGATGGAATATTTTAATTTTTGCGATTCCGTTTTATTTAGTCATGATGTATATTGAGTTGTTTTAGGGAAGTCAACAGTATAAGAGAAATTCATTAGAGAGCAGCAGTCATTCTGGGACTGTTGCTCTTTTAATTTAGTAAGTATTTTACTGTATTTTTTTGAAGACCATGAACAACTCAATGAAGAAAAAACTTTTATTGAGAAATGAAAAAGGGTTATACTTTTTATAAAAACTGTATGTTATAATTGTCTAAATGTAAAATATAGTTGTCATTAAAAGGAGCAGATATATGGCTAAAAACATTCGATTAAAGACAGCTCGTACACAAAAAGACCTCTCCCAAGAACAACTAGCAGATGCAGTGGATGTCACTAGGCAGACGATCAGTGCTATTGAAAGAGGAGATTATAATCCAACGATCAACTTATGCATCAAGATTTGCAAAGTACTGGGTGTAACATTAAATGATTTATTCTGGGAGGAATAATAGTGAAAAAATATGATGAATATCAAATTTTCATGAAGTACAAGTGCGCTAACCATTCTTTTAATCTTCTTACTGGTCTACTGTTGGTGAATGCTTTCTTAGGAGTCCGATTAGGTTCCCGATGGGAATGGGGAACAATGAAAGAGGTAGAGGTACTGGTGATTCTGCTTATAGCATCGCTGTTCAATACGATTATCAGTGTTTACCATAATGCGTGGTACACAAAAGTGAATGAAAAACGAGGGTATATGTGGTTTTTCTTGATAAGTGGGATTATAAATTTAACTTTTACTATTGAATATTTCATTTCTAATCCAAATAGTCTTCTGATTAATGGCAAAATCGGATTTGAAATTTTTAAACTCATGCCTGCATTATTAGGATTATCTATCTCAATCCCTTACTTTATTCGAGAATGGAATGAAAAAAGGATGGAAAAGAATGAGTAAATAATCAATCACATGGAGGAGGAATAAAGATGAAGGATTACGATGAGTATCAAAAAATAATGCGATATAAATATGGATACTATTCATTTATTTTACTCTTAGCTCTTTTATTGCTGAACGAATTTATTATGACTTCCCCCGATCCTCAATGGGGAGAAACTAATGGGCTTGAAACATTATTTATTATGGGTATAGTACTTTTTGTTTTTAACATTGCTACTATTTATCATAATGCGTATTTTAGTAAAAGAGAGAACGTCGCTTGGTATCTGTTATTCGATGTCCTAATGAGCGCGTTTTATATATTTATTCTTTTCTCTAATAAAGCAGGATTTCCTGACAATTTATTTATTGAAGGAAAATTAAGTTTCAATTCTTTTAATCTTTTAATTGGACTGATATTTTTAACTCGACCTATTACTTATTTGATCAGGAAAGGAATAGACAAATTTAGGGATAAAGAGTAGCGTAGTAATAGAGATAACTTTTTATCTTGAAGCTTATGTAAAATTAGGAGGAGAATTTTAATGTCCATTAAAATAATCAGAAAAACCGGATTTATGGGTATGGCAGTTCGTTTAGCAGTAAAAGTAAATGGAGAAAAAATTGCTAAAATATCTCATCAAGAATCTTTACAATTAAATATTAAAGAAAAAGAAGCTTTATTAAGAGTTTCGCAGTTAGGGACTATAAGCAACGAGATAAAAGTTAATGATGGAGATGTAATTGAAGTCAAAATGTCAAATTGGAGTTATCTCTTCGTTTTTTTATTATTTTTCAATATATTATTAAGTTCTTTAAACATACATTCTGGTTATCAAATAGCTGTAATGGCTATTGTAGTTATATTATGGCTGCTAACTCTGTTTGTTCTTAACGGTTTTCGGTTGAGGAAAATAAATGAATAAAAAAATATTTTCTCAAAATACATACAAGTAACCATTCATAAATTGAATGGTTATTTGTTTAGGCTTTTTTTCTAAAAAAACTATTGTATCTGGACTACTTCAATAAGAACATCTTAAACAAAGTGAGTTTTTTATACAAATTGTTATTTCACTTTCTTTCAACTAAGGTATAATGATGTTGTGAACGTTATCACAGAAAGTGGTGTGTAAGATGAGTAACAGAGACCATCAAAATAAATACGATAAAGAGAATAATATTTCCAGTTCTATGTATGACCGGGTAAACGCGAGTCAGACATCAGGTAATACAAATACTAATCGTACTACTGGCAGCATGAACAACAGTGACGAAAAAGCACCAGATCCTTCTTCATTTTCTACGACACTGTTTAATTATATATTTCGCTTAGTATTTACTTTAGGTTACATTTTTATTGGACTATGGGTCTTTAAGGATTACTTTTATGGAGAGAGCATTGATCAATTACTGCCTTCAGTAATTTTACTATTTGTTTCAATCGTTTTAGGCTTTATTTCTACAAAAATGATTCAAAAAGCAGTTTATAAATACAAATAGAATGG
This sequence comes from Desemzia incerta, assembly GCF_900115825.1. Classification (GTDB taxonomy): domain Bacteria; phylum Bacillota; class Bacilli; order Lactobacillales; family Carnobacteriaceae; genus Desemzia; species Desemzia incerta. Next base: position 117,541 of record NZ_FOXW01000003.1, read on the forward strand.
AGTGTCGATTGATGAAAATTCTTTTGAAACGATTCTGGAACCATATGACTCAACCCAGCTCAGTCATGTGGGCATTCATGTATTCTCTTTTTACCTATTTTATAAGTAGCCCCAGCACAAAATACTTAAGTTTTATTTTTTTAGCTATTTCTATAATCTTTTTAGCAGGAATGATTTATCAAAAGAAAAAGAATCCTACTATTTAGAGGAGGGAATGATATGCCTGACCAGCATTGGAGTAAGCTAAGGAAAAGGTTAGAAAATTTAATTTGTGAATCCTTAAGAGATCGCGTCAAATTCACGGTAACAAATTATCGTAAGGCTCATGATCAACTGGGGAGAGCTTTCATTTCTGTCGACAAAAATGAAGTGTTCAATATGTGTACTTTAACCTCTAATAATGCGCTTTTTGAAAAAGAAGAAGAACTTCTGGATGATCTCCAACTGAAATATGACGTATTTAATAAAGAACAAAACTGCAGTATTCAAAATAAATCTCATGAAATAATCACGACAGAAGGAATTTTTGCTCAACACGATTTTTTTGAAGCTGTAGAAAAATATCTCAATTCTTCTATTGAAGTATCCTTGCAGTCAAATCATATCATCATTAAGATTCTATCTTTGATTGATAGAAGAGTTGGGAAAAGAACGTTAAAAAAGATGGCGGATTTTATAGCACAAGAAAAAGAAATCGTTCAATACTTTTATCATTTACGTTGTGAAGCAGAAGGGCTAGAAAACATATGAAGAGAAATATAAACCGAAATATAAAAGGAAACAAATACAAGAATTTAATCAACCAACTCAGTGAATCTGCGGTCACTTTTTCTTTTGTAACTAGGGAAGACATCGGCATCAGTGATAACTCTATAAGAATCATAGAACGATTAACAGATTACCTTGTGAATTCTTATCCCACAAACGCGTGGTTGACCAATGAAGTTATAGATAGCCCTATTATTGGTCATATTTATTTTTATAAATTGAATTCAGAAACTAAAAATATTTTATTAGAAGTTTCGAACTCCTTATTTGAGTGGGGTGACGATGCTATAAGTGATTTACCCGAAGATATAGCATTTTACGATAAAGAGGAGAAACCTCTCTTATATGTTAACGGGCATGAAAATTACGCGGTGATAGAGGCATTATCCTTAAAAGATTATCTTAAAATAGTATTGCTTTAACAATGTATATTTTTAATAATTAGTAAATTAGAAAATGTAAATGTCCCAAATTGTCTATGAATATATACTTCTGAAGTTGAGAATTCAGTAAGATTAAACTAGTTTCTAAACTAAAAATAGGGAGATGAAAATGTCTATGAAAAAAACAACTTTTTATGGTTTGTTTGTGTTAATTCCGACAATTTTGATGATTGGTTACCGATACTTTTTACAAGTAACAGAAGAAGCTTTTTTGAGAGGTGAATTTATTTCAGAACCCCATGTTCAGGTGCTTTATACCTTAACTCCTACTTTCTTGGTTATGTTACTAATCTTTATCGCGTTATATTCAGTAAAATATATGAGAGAAGTGAATTTTCGTTTGATTGCTTTTGTTTGTTTCGCAATTTATTTGACGCTGTCTGTCTCTCATTTATTCACACCAATTTTGATAGAAAATGTTTCAGCGATTAGATATCTTTTACAAGATTTTCCTAAATATGCGGGGTTTTATGGTGGGATTTTTGTATACTCTATATTCCATAAAAAATAAAGTTGATTAAAGAGCCTTTATTTCTATTGAAAGGGAGATGTTCATTTGGCAGAAGAAGTTGTTTATTTTGAAGTGTTGAATGAGAAAGATTTACTAGAAGCGTTTCAACGCAAAGAAGACTACATATTGATTAAAGGTGAATACAATCAGGAAGTAAAAAGATTAGTAGACACCAAGTTGTCTGATGAGGAGCTGTTAGGGCTTGAATTAGGTTCTTCAGGACTGATCTATATAATTTCAGAATTGGTTTATAAATTATTAAACGCATTCAGCGATGAGCCAAAAACAAAGAGAACATTAGAATATGCTATTAGACAGTACAATGCAAAATTTGATGAAAAAAAGAGAATTATTTTGTATTTAAGACAGCTTGACTATTGATAAAACACATAACAGTTTTCCTAAAATCGATGTTTGGGGAGAACTGTTTTTTATTGATAATGTGATGCGTATCAATAGCCATATAAAAATTATCTTGTTATCCTTATTTATGTAATCATAAAAAAGGGAGATGACTTTTGATGGAAAACTCACATTTAACAGATCCACGTAACAAGTATTATGCGGATAAATTTCCGGAACAAGAACAAAATACCCCAGCATTACAAAGTAAGATGGAGCCTAGACCAGATTGCGGTGAAGAATCGTATAAAGGGTATAACCGACTTGAAGGACGCAACGCTTTAATCACAGGCGGCGACTCAGGTATGGGACGAGCAGCTGCTATAGCTTATGCTCGAGAAGGTGCCAATGTGGCGATTCATTTCTTCCCAGGTGAAGAAGAAGACGCGAATGAAGTAAAAGAATTGATCGAAAAAGAAGGCAGAAAAGCATTGCTATTGCCATATGACTTGCGTGAAGATGGGGCAGCAACAGAAATCGTTGAAAAAACGGTTGGGGCTTTTGGCGGCTTAGATATATTAGTATTGAACGCTGCTCAGCAAATTGCTCGCCCTTCGTTAAGCGATTTGTCGATGAAACAAGTACACGATACGTTCAAAGTAAATATCATCAGTATGTTTGAATCTGTAAAAGCTGCAGAAGAACATTTAAAACCAGGAAGTGCGATCATCACGACAACTTCCGTTCAATCATTTAATCCAAGCGAACCATTAATGGACTATGCGTCTACAAAAGGTGCAATCAGCAACTTTACAGTTTCCTTGTCTTCTTACTTTGCATCAAAAGGCGTGCGCGTCAATGGTGTAGCACCTGGTCCAATTTGGACACCGCTGCAATTGGACAATGGAAAACTAGAAGGGCAAGTTCCTGAATTTGGACAAAACAGCCCACTTGGACGTGCAGGACAACCTGTCGAATTAGCTCCAGTCTATGTTTTACTGGCATCAGATGAAGGAAGCTATATCACTGGTCAAATCTATGGTGTAACGGGTGGGCAACCAATCGATCTATAAACTTGATATTGATTATCGAAAAGCCTGAAACATTTCTGTTTCAGGCTCTTTTTATGTATCGTTTGAGAATTTCTATATTATATTGCAACTAACTATAGTCAAAAGAGACAAGGAGGTTTAAAATGATAGTAATAAATCACGGTTATTATTTATACATATCAGCATACAGAAAAATTTATGATATTCCATAAATGGAGGTCACATGATGTCAGTTAAAACGACTGTTCAAACAATACTCAATTTTTTAGCACTCGATATTATTTTTAATCCAATTGCAAATGCAGTTATTCCTATTAATGGAATAGGTGTCTTCTTGAGCTTTACTTATTGGGGGATATTGGCTCTTTTCGCATACATAGTGACTCATTTCTTGAATAAACAAACACGATGATTTCTATAAAATGTACAAACTTCGTTAGCCAAATTAATCAGAAAAGAGGTTTTTTTAGTGGGAAAGAAAGTTATCAGTTTTATTCTGCGTATATTGATATTGGTTATTTTTTATATCTGGGCTTATGAATATTTATTAGATAGATCTATGTCTGCTTTGTTTATCGTTATCGGCGTTGTAATAGTGCCTGAAATAATTCTATTCTTTTGGAGATTGTTCAAAAAAAGACGCAGTACTCCTGACGCAACTAAATAATGAAATGGGGCCTAGTTTAAGATGAAATCCACAAGATTGTATGTTAGCTTACGAATAGCGATTTTTGTATCGATGTTATTACTCTTGATTCCATATTCTATGCACAAGATAACTTTCGGTACTTGGCAAGTGTCAACTTATATCCTATTAGCTGGAAACTTTACTTTGATTGCTTTGAGGCATTATAAAAATCCCGTTCAAGGAGCTAAATTTGCTGTCGTTTTGAACAGTTTAGTAGCTGTCTCTTTCTTAATTGCAGCTTTTTACTGGGCTGTTTTTATTATTTGAAGATGAAGAAAAAGTTTTATTACAACTGAGAGAAGAAGGACAAAAAAAACAATAACTTTTCAATTATCAACTACCTATAAACAACACTACACCCCTCGTACTTATCTAAATAAGATAGGCACGAGGGGTGTAGTTTTTAGTATAATTAATATATATATTTATTTCTGGATTAAATTCAGAAAGGACTGCGTATTTTTCACTTGAATATCTGATCCAAATTGGTCATTTACCATTTCAATGAATTCAGTTAACCAAGATCCAGATGGATAATCAACTTCAAAATCACAGTTCAAGCCAAAAAAATCGACAGAATAATCAATATCGTATTTGTAACTTAATAAACCCTCAGCAAAAGACAATATCCATTCTTTTTGTTTTTCAGTTAAATCGTCTAATACACCAACTTTTACAGAAAAGTCATTGTCTGAAGGCTCGAAGGAATCATCAAATAGAGCTTTTCCATAAGACTCAGGAGTACGATTTTTTGTATCGGTTATTAGGAAGTAAGCAATCGTTTCGGAATTTTCATCAAAACGGTAAAACTCATGCTTCTCCGTTAAAAAGTATCTTGAAAAATTCAAGAGACCACCTCTTTTGTAGATAATTCCGCAATTTTGGTTTCCAACGAATGAATATCATTGTTTTATTGCCTTCTCGTTATTTTATCCGTTTACAGAACACTAATCAATAGTCTTAGATTTTATAATCGGTTTAAGACCATCATATAATACTCGTCCACATGTTTATTCGTAAAGGATATCTAACTAAAAAATCATACTTATCTAAGTAATTTCACTGAAAAACTGCTATACTGAAAAGGAACGAAAGTATGAGTGAGGAGCAATTACATGTTATCATTTGAAGAAAAAAAGGCTATTTTTGACAGCTACCCAGAACTAACAGCTACACCTGTATCCATGAACCGAGTGAATTATCATTTTGAAGGAAGTGCTATTGCCAAAACGATGGTCGTACGTTTCTTACACCCAAATGGCAATGCCTTGATTTATGCAGGGTACATGCCTAAAGAAGAAACGGAAAAAGAAGGGTATATTTCTGTTTTAGAAGCTTCTGAAGCGGAAATCAGAGACCTAGTAGATAAAGCTTTAGAGTATTTGAAGAAAAAAGAAAACGGCTATGAAGTGGGATACCAAGAATTATGGACCAATCATTACGGCGAAAAATTGATTTTGCAGTATGATCACCCTATGTGGGCTGTACTCGTTGAGAACGGACAAATCGAAGGCATCTTCAAATCTAAAGAGGCAGCTGAAGGCTACTTGATGGATGAAGGATTCTTGGAAGAGTAATTTAAAGAAATTGTACGTGGAGGAACGTTGTTGATATGGATGAAAAAAATTTGTCTTTGCGTCTGGAAAAAGTCGCAAACTATGTCAGAAAAAATGATCGTTTGGCAGACATCGGTTCAGACCATGCTTATTTGCCTAGTGCATTAGTCTTGAATGGAACGATTGACTATGCGATAGCAGGAGAAGTAGTGGATGGACCTTATCAATCTGCTAAATCGCATGTTTCTGAATTGGGATTTGAAAATAAAATCGATGTTCGTTTTGGAGACGGACTGGACGTCGTAGAGTTGGAAGATAATATTACAGCCATCTCGATCTGCGGAATGGGCGGCAGCTTGATTGCGTCTATTTTAGATAAAGGTTTCAACGCCGGGAAATTGAGTGGAAAAGAACGTTTATTGTTGCAGCCGAATGTTGGAGAATATACTTTGCGCAAATGGTTGGTCGAACATGATTACAAAATCGTTGCTGAAGACTTATTGGAAGAAAATCATAAACTGTATGAGATTATGGTTGCTGAGAAGAGCGATCAGCCTGTAGAGGCAACAGAAGCTGATTTGCAATTCGGATTTTTATTAAAAGAGGATCAAACGCCATTGTTCAAAAAGAAATGGCAACAAGAATTGCAGAAAAATCAGTATATCCAAACCAGTCTTGAGCAATCAAAGTCAGATCAGACAGAAAAACTTAAAATCGTGAAAGAGACAATTCAACAAATAGAGGAGTTGTTAAAGGCATGAGAATAACTGGAAAAGAACTTGTACAAAAATTCGAAGCATTTGCACCGTCTCATTTAGCTGAAGAGGGAGACCCAATCGGCTTGGCAGTTGGAACGTTAGACAAGCCAGTTTCGAAAATGATGGTCACATTAGATGTGCGTCCTGAAGTGGTGGCAGAAGCGATTGAAAACGGAGTGGATTTTATTTTTGCACATCATCCGCCGATTTTCCGTCCTTTAAAAAATTTGACGAGTGATATTCCGCAAAACAAGATGTTCCATGATTTAATCAAGCATGACATTACGGTTTATGCAGCACACACCAATTTGGACATTACAGAAAACGGGATGAACGACTGGTTGGCAGAAGCAATCGGTTTATCCGACACAGAAGTAATGACAGAAACGACAAGGGAGTATTATAAAAAATTGGCTGTGATGGTGCCAGTTGAAAACGCTGCTGAAGTACGAGATGCTTTAACAGCTGCTGGAGCTGGACAAATCGGAACGAATTACGTCGATTGCAGCTACACGATTAAAGGAACGGGAAGATTCACGCCGATAAAAGGGGCGTATCCAACCATTGGGGATGTCAATGAAGCGGAAGAAGTGACGGAATTAAAAGTAGAAGTTGTCGTGCCGAATCGTTTAGTGAAAGCCGTAGAACAAGCGCTGATTCAAGCTCATCCTTATGAAGAACCGGCTTATGATCTATACACGATCGAAAATTTATACGACAGTTTTGGGTTAGGCCGTGTAGGAAATCTAGCAGAACCGATGACATTCATTGATTTTGCTCAAAAGATGAAAGAAACGTTCCAAGTAGAGGGACTGCGCTATATCACGGGTGATGAAAACCAGCTCATCCAACGAGTAGCCGTTTGTGGAGGTGATGGCGGCAAGTTTTATGCCGACGCACTCAAAAAACAAGCGGATGTCTACATCACTGGAGACGTGTATTACCACGTTGGACATGATATGGAAGCAGACGGCCTTTCTGTTATAGATCCAGGACACCACATTGAACAAATTTGCAAACCGAAGCTGGTCGAGTTGTTTACAGAATGGAAATCCGAATTGGATTGGGATGTAGAAATCGTCTCTTCCTCTTTGAATACAGATCCGTTTAAATTTTTGTAGACTAGTACTTGCACAAAAGGACTATAGTAAGAGATAATATTCTAATAAGAATCATCATTACCGCAATGGAAGGAAGTTAATGCACATGTATGAAAATCTAATCCCACGTTTTATCCGCTATGTCAAAATGGAAACTCGTTCAGACGAAACTAGTACAACGATTCCAAGTACACAGTCACAAGTAGAATTTGCTGAAAAATTGATGGAAGAGTTGAAAGAAATCGGCTTGTCTGATGTTTCTTTCAACACTAAAAACGGTTTTGTAACAGCTACCGTTCCAAGTAATGTCGATGAAGACGTTCCTACGATCGGATTTATTGCGCATATGGATACAGCTGATTTCAATGCAGAGAATGTATCTCCGCAATTCCACGAGAACTACGATGGAGAAGCAATCGTTTTAAACGAAGCAGAAAATATTGTACTTTCTCCAGAAGATTTCCCCAACTTGAAAAATTATGTTGGCCAAACATTGATCACAACAGACGGCACTACTTTACTAGGTTCTGATGACAAATCAGGTATCGCTGAAATCGTGACCGCTATGGAAACATTGATCAACGATGAGAACATCAAACACGGAAAGATTCGTGTAGGGTTTGGACCCGATGAAGAAATCGGAATCGGAGCGGACTTATTTGATGTAGAAGAGTTTGACGCTGACTTTGCGTATACGATGGATGGCGGTCCAGTAGGAGAGCTGGAATTTGAAAGCTTTAATGCAGCTTCAGCAATCGTTACGATCCAAGGGAAAAACGTCCACCCAGGTACGGCTAAAGGAAAAATGGTGAATGCCATCAAATTGGCGATGGCTTTTGATGCTAAATTGCCTCAAGATGAAGTTCCAGAGAAAACTGAAGGCCGTGAAGGTTTCTATCACTTACTAAACATCTCTGGAGAAGAAGAACAAGCTCAGTTGTCTTACATCATTCGTGATCACGACAGAGCAAAATTTGAAGAACGCAAATCAACGATTGAACAAATCGCAAAAGAAATGAATGAGACATTAGACAGCGATCGCATCCAAGTGGTCTTGAAAGATCAATACTACAATATGGGTGAAATCATCGAAAAAGATATGCGTCCGATCGAGTTGGCTAAAGAAGCGATGGAATTCTTGAACATCGAACCGGTTATCGAACCGATTCGTGGCGGAACAGACGGCTCGAAAATTTCTTTCATGGGTCTTCCTACACCAAATATCTTTGCCGGTGGAGAAAACTTCCACGGTCGTTACGAATTCGTAGCGGTTGAAAGTATGGAAAAAGCTACCGATGTCATCGTGGCTATTGCTCAATTGAACGCTGCTAAAGGAGCATAGAACATGCTCTTAGTGTTTTATTTCCTTTTGGTGAATGTATGGCTATTTATTCTAATGGGCATCGATAAAAAAAGAGCCCAACGGAATCAATGGCGGATTTCCGAAAAAAGTTTGTTGCTGCTGGGTTCAGCTGGCGGAGGTTTAGGCGGTCTACTCGGTATGAAACGGTATCGACACAAAACTAAGCGAGCAACCTTCAAATTTGTTTATGGGATAGGCTTCCTGATTATGGTAGGGAGTTTAGCTTACGCTCAATTAAGATAAATTAGAGAACGAAAAAAGCGGACAAGTGTTCTGTTTTTTTCGTTCTCTTTAGTTATTAGACAGTTGGATATATGGTAAAATAGAGAAAGAATAGTCAAAAAATAGGCGGTGAAATTCGTGGGATTACAATTTAGATTAGGAAGAGCCAATACAGATAAACGAGATGGCATGTTGGATGAAATTTCGGAGCTGTTAAGTGAAAATAGAGAAACACAAGTGTTTTATCTTGTGCCGGAACACATCAAGTTTGACGCTGAAATGACGGTCTTAAAAGAATTAGGGGAAAGAGAACCATTTAATCGCCAAGAATTGCTGGGAATGATGGACGTCCAAGTCCTCAGTTTCAGTCGTTTAGCTTGGTTTTTATTGCAAGATTCAGATCTGTATGCACGACCACAACTGACACAAACAGGATTATCAATGCTGTTAAGAAAATTATTGCTGCAATATGAAGAACAGTTAACTATTTATAGAGGCGAAGTACGGAAAAACGGATTTATCCAAAAACTGAGTGATTTGTTTTTTGAGTTGCGCAGCGGACGTATCTCAACAGAAGATTTAGCCCAAATGGTGCATTTATTAGGCGAAACACTTCAAGAAGCTGACTTTAAGTTAAAACTGCAAGATATCTCGTTAATTTACCAAGCATATGGAGAAGCAGTCAAAGGCAAATACATCGAGTCAGAAGATGTGATCACAGCACTTATTGACAAAGTCCGTACCATGGATATGTCAGACACCTATGTTTATATCGAAGGATTTTACCAATTTACAGCTCAAGAACAAGAACTGATCTTGGCTCTGATGCAACAAGCCAAGAAAGTGACGATAGCATTGACGTTAGACAAGCCCTATCCAACTGAAAAACCAGATTTGTTAAGTTTGTTTCGAGTTACGGGAACGACGTATTACAAAATCTACCAAGCTGCCCGTACTAACGGGATTAAAGTTTACTTAGACAACATCATCTCTTCAAAAAACAATCACTATTGCGGAGAACTCAATCAGTTAGAAGAATATTGGGTGGAAAGCAACGAATTGTCTCCTGTTCAATCAAAACAGATAGCAGACCATTCTACGATGGGCGAGTGTATCGAAGTATGGGGAGCGGAAAACAAACAAGCAGAAGTCAATCATGTGGCTACTGAAATCATCAAATTGGTCGCCAGCGGGAAATACCGCTACAAAGACATTCTAGTTTTGGCGCGTAACCCAGAAGAATACCGTACGCTTCTGGAACCAACATTTGACAAGCATCATATTGAAATGTTTTTTGATAGTGCAGAAGTCATGTCTCACCATCCATTGAGTGAATTATTAGACGCTTTATTCGCGATCAAAAAGAACAATTGGCGTTATTCAGATGTGATGCGCTTTTTAAGAACGGAATTGTTCTTGCCGGCTTTTACAGCGCCATTGACTACTGATCGTCTGGTACGCACGAAACAATTCATAAAACATGCGCAGCAATATAGAGATGCAGTAGATATTACAGAAAATGTCGTTTTGGCGTATGGATACGAAGGGTACCATTGGACGAAAAAAGACCCATGGAAATATACCCGGTTCCATTATGACGAAACGGATTTCCAATCAGATGCAGACGTTATTTTTGAGCAGACAGCCAATCAAATCAAAGATTTTTTAAACCATACATTGGTTCCGTTTTTTAAACGTCTGGATAAAGCTGAGACCAGTATGGATGCTGCCCGTATTCTTTATCAATTTTTAGAGTCTAATGGTGTTCCGGAACAACTGTTGTTCTGGCGTGACCAATTGATCGAACAAGAGGATTTGGAAGGGGCACGAAGACACGAACAAGTGTGGCAAGTGTTTACCGAGATGTTAGATGAATACGTGGAAGTGCTAGGCGAGCAAGAATTTGACGAAGAAAGCTTCCGCATGATCTTGATTACTGGGTTTGAGAATGCTTCTTACAGCATTGTCCCTCCGACGATCGATCAAGTAATCTTTTCAGGGTTAGCCGGAACTAGGATTGGTACGGCTAAAGTGACGTTCATTCTCGGAATGACTAATGTCAATTTGCCGATCAAAGCAGAAAACAAGACGATGCTGACAGAAGAAGACCGTTCGCTGATTGAAGGCTATCTCGCAACGGAAGAGAAATACTTGAAACCATCTGTTGAATCTCAAATGGCTGCGGAACCTTTTATTGCGTACCAAGCCTTTCTTGATTCTTCAGACAAGTTGTATTTGACTTACCCAACCAGCAGCGAAGCAAAAGAAAGTCCAAAACTGTCTCCATATGTTCAGCGGATCGCGGATCATTTTTCATTGAAGATCCAACCGAAACAAGCGGATATTACTTCACTGACAGAATTGACCAAAGAAACGGTGCTGTCTTTTATCGGTTCACGAGAAGCAACTATGGGACAACTTTTAATGGTATTGAGAAAAGCACAAGACAGCCAAGATGATTTACATCCGTTTTGGAAAATGTTGTACTTGTACTTTAAAAATAATGACCGCACAGCTAATCGATTCAAGCGTCTTGTGGCGAGCTTGCGTCAAAAAAATATCCCGATTCCATTGACAGAAGATCTGGCAGAAAAATTATATGGAAAAGACCTGTATTTATCCGTTTCTCAACTTGAATCGTATTATGCAGATCCGTTTTCTCACTTTTTGACGTATGGATTGAAGCTACGAGAACGGAATGTCTTCGAATTATCACCGGCAGGAACGGGAGAATACTTCCATGAAGCCTTGGATTTGCTGTTCAAAACGCTGATCGACCGAGATGTGACATTTGACCAACTGGATAATCAAGCTTTGGAGCGATTGACAGAAGAAGTATTGGAATCTCTAGTTTCTAAAAGCAAATACCAGATTTTATCTGCGTCTAACCGTATGCATTACATTCGCGAGCAATTAGCCAAAACCATCAAGCGAGTAGCATGGGCGATTCAACATCAAAGTAGACGGACCAATATGGAAAATGCGAAAACAGAAGTGCTGTTTGGGCGAATTGCTGCTCAAAAAGGGATCGAAGGGCATGTTTTCCCATTGGATAATGGCGGAGAACTGCATTTGAGAGGGAAAATCGACCGAGTGGATGCGATGGAGATCAACAACAAGCATTACTTGTCTGTAGTCGATTACAAATCCAGTAAACACTCGTTTAGTTTTATTGATGCTTACTACGGATTAGCCATGCAAATGCTGACGTATTTAGATATTGCCGTAGAACACTCCGATGAATTGATCGGCAAGAAAGCTGTTCCAGCTGGTGCTTTTTACCTGCAAGTGCAGAATCCATTCCTTAAAGAAGGAACGTTCAGCGATGAAGATTCGTACCGAGAATCTTTATTGAAGCTGTATAAAATGGACGGGTTTTTATTGGATGATGAAGACATGCTGGATGCGTTGGATCTGACGGTTGAACCGAAGAAAAAATCGCTGATCTATCCATTTGAACAATTGGCTAAAGGGACAATGAAGTCCAACAAGTTTGTGACCCTGGATGATATTGAGACGTTACTGAACTTCAATAAACGAAAAATCATTGAAGCCGGAAACAATATCATCAAAGGAGACACGCGGTTGAGTCCAATCAAAGAGAAAAGTTCGTTTATCTCTTCGGTGAACGGTCCCTTAAAAGCTGTTTCGTTCTTCGATGCTGCTTTGTATACGGAAAATAAATACCGTCGAATGGAAAAATTAAGTATGGAAGAGATACTGGAACGCATGAAACGAGAAGGAGGACTGCTGTAAGATGAGAGAGTTACCCTTAAAACCTGAAAATAGTCGTTTTACAGATGATCAATGGCAAGCCGTTTACGATTCTGGGACCAATTTATTGGTCTCTGCTTCAGCCGGCTCTGGGAAAACGACCGTTTTAGTTGAACGAGTAATCGAAAAAGTCAAAGCAGGAACAAATGTGGACGAATTGCTGATTGTTACTTATACAGATGCAGCAGCTCGAGAAATGAAAGAGCGTATCCAATCTGCTTTACAAAAAGCAATCACTGGTGAAAGTTTGATTAGTCAAAAAAGACATCTCGTCAAACAAATCCCGATGCTGTCTCAAGCTTCGATCAGTACGATTCACTCATTTTGTTTGCAAGTCATCCGCCGATACTACTACTTGATCGATTTGGATCCTGTCTTTCGTTTGCTGACCGACTCGACTGAGATCGTCTTACTGCAAGAAGATGTATGGAACGATGTCAGAGAAGAATTATATGGCGAAGAAGACAGTTTATTCAAGACATTGACGAGTACGTATTCAAATGACCGTACCGACAGCGGACTACAAGATCTAGTCTTTTCATTGTTTGAATTTTCTCGTGCCAATCCTAATCCGGAATTATGGCTGGAACATTTAGGAGACTTATATGAAGTCGATGAAGCTTCTTTTACAACCAGTACGTTATTTACTGACTTGCTCAAACCTCAAATCAGAGAAATCTTAGTTGGGCTGGAAGAACAATACAACTACGCAATCAGTATGGGCGAGAACAGTGACGACCTTATCGCCAATAAAGAACTATTGGAAGCAGAAGGCAATCATATTGCTGAATTGCTGCGCTTGCTGAATGAAGGGAATGTCGAAGCGATCTATCAGTCGATGCGTTCATTTGAATTTGCTCGATGGAAAAGTCCTAAAAAGAATGCCGATGAAGAAATCAAAGAAGTCGCACAAGACATGAAGTCAATTCGCGATCAGAATAAGAAACGGTATCAAACAATGAAAGATGAGTATTTTTCAGCACCTCTGGCAGATCAAATCGAGTTGATGCACAAAACCGTGCCTTTGATCAAAGAGATGAGCCGAGTCACGCAACTATTTTCTACAGCTTATACAGCTAGAAAAAGAGAACGGAACTTGCTCGATTTTAATGACTTGGAACATTTGACGTTAAATATCTTAGCACAATTTGATGAGGGGACATGGACTCCGACTGAAGCGAGTATGCATTATAGAGAGAAGTTTAAAGAAGTGATGGTAGATGAGTACCAAGACGTCAACCAACTGCAAGAGAATATATTGTACTGGCTGACTCAGCAAGAAACAGATCACGGTAATTTCTTTATGGTGGGGGATGTCAAACAATCCATTTATTCGTTCCGTCTAGCTGACCCTGGATTGTTTTTGAAAAAATACGAATCTTATGGAAACAACCAAGACGGTGAGCGGATCATCTTGGCAGATAATTTCCGTTCCAGAGGAGAAGTCCTTCAATTCATCAACTTATTGTTCATACAATTGATGGATAAATCGGTTGGACAAATGGAATACGATGAAGCGGCCAAATTGGTCCAAGGATTTACTGATTTTCCTGCTTCCCAAACTCATCAGCCCGAAATTCTTATTTTTGAAAAGGAAACCGAAGACGAAACAGAACTGGAAGAAGAGATGGACGAGTTCGGAATTGAAACAAAAACAGAAGGCGAATTGATGATGGTCGGACAAAAAATCAAATCGCTGATTGATGAAGGATTCCCAATTTACGATAAAAAGAATAAAACTCATCGTCCGATCCAGTATTCAGATATCGTGCTATTGACACCGACTAAGAAAAACAACGCGACCGTTCAAGCTTTGTTTAAACAATTAGGCATTCCTTTACTGGTCAATGATACACAAAATTATTTCCAGACGACTGAAGTGACGATCATGATGTCGTTGTTGAAAGTCATTGATAATCCGTATCAAGATATTCCACTGGCTAGTGTGCTGCGTTCACCTCTAGTAGGACTGAACGAAAGGGAAATGGCGTATATCCGGATCACGAAGAAAACGGGTGACTACTATGATGCCGTTTTGACGTTTTACCGTGAATACCCGGGAACGACGAAAGAAACCTCTTTTACAGATCGACTGTATGAAAAAATCGGTTTGTTTTTAGAGCGAATGAATACGTGGAGAGAAATTGCTCGCAGGGGATCTATCGTGACGCTGATTTGGAGTATTTATCAAGAAACGGACTTCTTGGATTATGTCGGTGGAATGGCTTCCGGAAGACAGCGGAAAGCCAATTTGCATGCGTTATACGAACGAGCAGCTAGTTACGAACAGACCAGCTTTAAAGGATTGTTCCAATTTGTCCGTTTTATCGAAAAAATGCAGCAAAAAGATAAAGACTTGGCTGAACCAACCGCTCTTTCTGAAGATGAGAACGCCGTTCGGATCATGACGATCCATGCGAGTAAAGGATTGGAATTTCCAGTGGTTTTTGTTTTAGATTTGACGAAGAGGTTCAACTTGCAAGATACGATGAACAGTTATGTGTTCAATGAACATTTGGGAGTAGGAACAGAGTACAAAGACTTGCAAAAGAGAGTCCGTTTTACTACTCTTCCAGAAACAGTTCTTAAAGTTGAGAAAAAGAAAAAATTATTGGCGGAAGAAATGCGTAAATTATATGTAGCCTTGACTCGAGCAGAAGAAAAACTGTATTTAGTCGGTTCCTATAAAAATGAAGAAGCCGCTTGGAAAGATTGGGGCGTCGTCAGCTCTCATCAACAAACCGTATTGCCGAGCGACTTGCGCTTAACAGCCAATAGTCTGATGAAATGGATTGGGTTGGCGATCGTCCGTCATCCAAACAGCCAGAACGATTTCTTGCACATTACGGCTAAAAATGGAGAAGTACAAAAACATCCTGCTTCATTCAGTGTTCATTTTACGAATGAAAAAGAACTGCTTCAGCAAAATGAAGCATTAGAAGTAGATTTTGATGCTGTAAAATGGTTGGAGCAATTAGAAGCCGCTCCAGTTGTAGAACTGAGTGATCCTTTGCATCAAGAGTTTAAGGAAGTCAAACGACTATTGGAGCATAAGTACGCTCATCAAGCTGCAACTCATACGACGAGTTATCAATCTGTATCTGAAATTAAGCGTATGTTTGAAGAGCCTCATGAAGGGCAACTGGCGAAAATCGATATCAGTCAACCCAGAAATCAAAATCGGTATACAGAAGACAAATTGAGAAGACCCACTTTCTTAACGGAAACGACAGCTCCAACAAGTGTGGAGATCGGGACAGCGACTCACTTGGTGCTGCAATCGATCGATTTGCACCAAACACCGACGCTTGAATCTGTTCGTACGTTGATTGCTGAACTAATCGAGAGAGGATTGCTGCAAGAAGAGACCGCAAAACGAATCGAAGCCGAAAAAATCGTCGCCTTTTTCACTACACCAGTCGGGGAATTGATTGTGAAAGATGCCGAATACGTTAAGAGAGAAAAAGTCTTTTCTTTATTGATGAGTGCGTCATCTATTTTTTCCGATATGGATGATAGTGTGAAAGATAAGGTTCTGATACATGGGATCATTGATGGATACATCGAATATTCTGACTATGTAGTCTTGTTCGATTACAAAACTGACCGTTTAGAGCGGTTTAAAGAACGAGCAGAAGAAGAGATGCTCAACAAATACAAAGGGCAATTGCTTTTGTATAAGTCTGCCTTAGAATCCATCCTAGACAAACCCGTCACAGCCGTTTATTTATGCTTGTTGGACAACGCAAGCGTAGTAGAAGTGAAATGATTTCAAAAGTAACGAGAAGTTAAGAAAATAGTTTTTCAAAAACCTACAATCTCACATAAGACAACGATCAGCAACTTAAATATCAAGTTGCTGATCATTGTCTATTTTGTCATATAGGACACGTTCCTGAGAGGATTAGATGTTTTGTGTTATTTTTAAGCTAGGTAAAAACTGGAGGAGGATACATATGAAAAAATTTTTAAAAGAAAATTGGCGGGTTATGATAGGAGGAATAATATCTGGATTTGTTATTGCAGAATTAATGAGAGCTTTTGTCTTTTGATACAGAAGTAGAAAGTAACACTATCCATCCTAAACACGTAGTAAAGTAGTGATGGAACGTGAAAGAGAATTGAATATAAATAAAAAGAGGCTGAGAAAAATTATTTTCCCAGTCTCTTTTTGTATGGTTATTCTAAATCGTAATTAACATCTCTAGTGTAAGTGTTGCCTGCGTCCCATAATAAGAACTCATTGACACCGGCTTCTTTCAAGGCTTTGATTTGAGCTTCGATTTCCGCTGGTCCATATTCTCTGTAGTTTCCCGCTCCTAAATAAGAAGCTGTGAAATCTTGCAGCCATGGACGAGATTGAGGAGGGGTATCTAATTTGCCTAATACGTCATTTTCGACTTTCATGTATTCGGAAACCAGCTTATACGGTTCCAGATCGGGTTTAGCGATTCCGAAATATGAACCCCAGTGACTTGGATAGATCATTGAAGAAATCACGTCTACATTTTCTGAGATCTTAGAGAAGTTTTGTCCTATTCCTGGTGCTTCAGGAACAGTAGCAGAGTATCCGAAAATATCTACAGAAACGTCTACGCCATAAGGTTCCAATTCTTTTTTAGCGTATTTCACAAAGTCGGTTACAGCTTCTACACGTTGTTGAATATCATCCAGCCCTTTTTCTTGATAACCGCCGTAAGTATACTTCAGTTCATCAGAACGAGTCTCGAAACCTTCAGGGAAACGGACATAGTCAAATTGGATTTCTTTGAATCCCATTTTGGCAGCTTGTTTAGCGATCTCTACGTTGTATTCCCAAACTTCTTGAGAGAACGGATTAACAAAACTTTCTCCACGTCCGTTTTTCCATACTGAACCGTCTTCATGCGTGAAACTCAATTCTGGAAGAGCTTCTGCTAAACGGGTATCTTTAAACACTACTACACGAGCGATAGGGTAGATTTGGTGTTCTTCCATATGCTTCATCATTTGAGCAGGATCAGAAACGTAATTTTGAGTATTTTCTTTGATCAATGGGTTATCAGATTTCAAATC
Source organism: Desemzia incerta (assembly GCF_900115825.1). Lineage (GTDB taxonomy): Bacteria > Bacillota > Bacilli > Lactobacillales > Carnobacteriaceae > Desemzia > Desemzia incerta. The sequence continues at coordinate 135,173 of NZ_FOXW01000003.1, forward strand.
AAATGTCATATCCCCGAAATCATCTTTCACATCAATAACCATTGCGTTCAACTCGGTGTCATTCAATAACTTAGTCAAGTCTGCTAAGCGGGCACCGCCTGCCGAATGACCCGTCAAATAAATCCCTTTAACGCCATCTTCGGGATAAGCAATATTAATCCCACTATCGTAAGCGAATTGGCTAGGAAACTTCTCAGGAATCGTCAATAAAGATTCATTGTGGATCGTTAATAATTGTGTTTCAGATTTTTCTTCTGCAGTTGCTTCAGTCGAAAAAGCAGCCATCAACAACGCAGCAGAAACTGGAATAAACCATTTTAAACGGTGTTTTTTCATCTTACTCTTCCTCGCTTTCTGGTGAAGCAATTAATGTAGGGTCTACAAAACTGTAGCCTTTTTCTTCTAGGCCTTCAATGATCGGAAGGATTGCTTCATTTGTCCATTCTCTATCATGCATTAAAATATTGGCTCCGTTGTACAATAATTCAGTATTCAATGTAATGTCGATCAATGATTCAGCATCTTGGTAACCGGGTTGGAAATCATATCCAAACGTCCAATTCATCAACGTCATGTTTTCTGCTTCAACGATTTCTCTGGAAACATCTGTATTCGCACCATGAGGGGCACGGAAGAAGCGCGGTTTTTGACCAGTGACTTCTTCAATCAATTGACTAGTCTCTAGGATTTCAGCTTCTTGTTCCTCAGGCGAAATCGTCTGTAAGTTTTGATGCGTTTGAGTATGGTTGCCAATCTCAAATCCTAATTCATATATTTCTTTTAATGCTTCTTTTCCTTCGTCAGATTCTATGTACATCCCATTTACGAAGAATATGGCAGGTGCATCGATTTCTTTCAATTTGTGCGCGATCTCCACGCTGTATTCGTCAGGTGCATCATCGAACGTCAATAGAGCGACTTTTTCTTCTCCAGCTGCTTCAGCAATCGGTTCAATAGCATAATTGGTTTGATTCACTTGGTAACGATACTCTACATCTTCTTCAACTGGCTCTTCTGATTCTGATTCAGCTGTTGATTCCGATGAGCTTTCTTGTTCTGCGACTTCACTTGAAGCAACAGAAGAAGATGTGTCAGTTTCTTCAGCCGTTTCTTGGTTGCACCCTGCCAGTAGGACGGTGCTGAATAATGCAAAAGCTACTAATTTGTGTTTCATCTTTCAGCCTCCTGATCGGTTTATTTTTGTGATTCTTCTAAAGCAGCAGTTGCTTCAGTACGAGAAGTTTGTAACTGGACCAATTGGTCATCTAATTGAATCAATAAATCATTCGTTCCTGCGTGACTTCCATTGATTTGCTCAATGCCGGACTCTAGAGTTTGATAAGTCGCATCTTCTGCAGTGAGGGATTGGAAGTATTTTTCTTGTTCTTCTAAAGAACCATTGTATTGTTCAATAAATTGATCCAAGGTACTTTTAACGGTTTTTAGATTATCTTCCACAGCAGTCAGTTCTTCATCAGGCAACTCTTCGTTGTCGATTTTAGTCAATTCATCCAAATGAGTTTTTAAGTTTTCACTAGATTCTTTCAAGCTGTCTAAATCGGTTTGACGAGTCTCAATATTTTCAAAGATAGAAGCTGAGCCGTCTTTTAATGTGCTCAATTCTTCATCTTCCGTCAATGTTTTTTCAAATTCACTTTGTACGGAAGCCTCTTTGGAAGTAATGGCATTCAATTTTTCTACAATCGTACTTTCTTCTGTTTCAATTTGAGCAGTAATGTCTTCGGCTTGTGCAAAGCCAGTATCGCAGCCTGCTAGAGCAGTACTGATTCCCAGTAAACCTGCAGCGCTAAGTAATTTTTTCATTGTTTAACTCCCTTTATGACTTGACGTATGTTTCATTCGTTGAAAACGAACTTGGTCTAATTATAGCAAACGCTTTTCTCATCACCAAAGGAAAAGCTGTTTTTTGGAGAAGTTCTCATATTTATGCCATAAAATGAAAGGCTATTCATAAGGGGTTTTAAAAATAAAACTGTCTCTTACCTTCAGAATCATGTAAAATAGGAATGTGTTATGATTAGAGAGTGGAGTGAGGGTTTGAAATGTATATATATTATATCTTAGCTGTTTTGATGGTGGGCTTAGATCAATGGACAAAAATACTTACTGTTGATAATATTGCGTTGTATGAAACGATTGAATTCATTCCAGGTGTATTGTCATGGACCTATATTCAGAATGATGGTGCTGCATGGAGTATATTAGAAGGACAAATGTGGTTCTTTTATATCGTAACATCAGTCGTTCTTGTAGTGTTGGTTTATAACATGCAGAAGTATGGAAAAGGCGACCGCTTATTCTCATGGGCGCTGACCTTTATTCTAGCTGGTACGATTGGAAACTTTATTGATCGCTTGAGATTGCAGTATGTCGTTGATATGGTCAAATTGGAGTTCATTAATTTTCCGATATTCAATCTTGCAGATAGTTTATTATCCGTGGGAGTCGTGTTATTGGTAATTTATGTCTTTGCAGGCGAAAGAAAAGAGAAAAAGAAAAAACAAACGGGTTAACTAAAAAAGGAGTTTACAAGCATGTCAAATGAATACGAAATTACAATAAAGCAGCAAAAGGGAAGAATCGACAAGGTATTAGCTGAGATCATTCCCGACAAAACACGTTCAGCGATTCAGTTGTGGATCAAAGATGGATACGTATTGGTGAATGATGAAGCCGTCAAAACGAATTACAAAGTTCAAGCAGGCGATGAAATCAAAATTACTGAACCTGAATTGCAAGAATTAGATGTAGTAGCAGAAAATATTCCATTGGAAATCGTATACCAAGATCAAGATGTGGTCGTGATCAATAAACCTCAAGGAATGGTTGTTCACCCTTCAGCAGGTCATCCAAACGGAACTTTAGTAAATGCTTTGTTGTACCATATCCATGATTTGTCAGGAATCAATGGAAAAATCCGTCCAGGAATCGTACACAGAATCGATAAAGATACTTCTGGGCTGCTGATGGTCGCAAAAAACGACTTGGCGCATGAAAAATTAGCGGCACAATTGAAAGACAAAACGAGTATTCGTGAATACGTTGCTTTAGTGCACGGAGTCATTCCTCATGAAAAAGGAACGATCGATGCTCCACTTGGCCGTTCAAAATTAGACCGTAAAAAACAAGATATCGTTGATGGCGGAAGAGACGCTGTGACGCATTTTAGAGTTTTAGAACGTTTCAAAGACTTTACTTTAGTTTCTTTAACTTTGGAAACAGGACGTACACACCAGATTCGTGTACACATGAAATACATTGGCTATCCAGTCGCTGGAGATCCTGTATACGGACCTCGTAAAACATTACCAGGAAACGGTCAATTTTTACATGCAAAAAAATTAGGCTTCAAACATCCTAAAAATAATGAAATGATGGTATTTGAAAAAGAGATTCCTGAGATATTTGAAGAAACTCTCAATAAATTGCGCAATATTTCAGAGTAATAGTTATTAATACGCAAAAGAACGGAGGAATACGATGGCTTATCAGTCTGAAGTAGAAGTAGTAGATGGTGCTGCGATGGGTCGAGCTTTGACGCGGATTTCTTATGAAATCATTGAACGCAATAAAGGGGTCGACAATATCGTTTTAGTCGGTATCAAAACAAGAGGGATTTTTATCGCTCAACGTATCGCTGAAAAACTGCAACAATTAGAAGGCGTAGAAATACCGGTTGGAGAATTGGATATCTCGTTATACAGAGATGATGTCCACACCAGTCGAGACACTGATCCTGAAGTGAAGGGAGCTTCTATGCCCGTTTCTATTGAAGGGAAACAAGTAGTCTTAGTGGATGACGTTCTTTATACTGGAAGAACCGTCCGTGCAGCTTTAGACGCTTTAATGGATATCGCTCGTCCTCAAAAAATCTTGTTAGCTGTCTTGATCGACAGAGGACATAGAGAATTGCCTATACGTGCTGATTTTGTTGGTAAAAACATTCCTACGTCATTGGATGAACAAGTGAAAGTGGCCGTAGAAGAAGTGGACGGAGAAAATCATGTCTTGATTCAAAAACTAGCTAACTAAGACCTGATTACTAAAAAGAATACAATAAACAACCCCGGCCTCATCACTTCTATCGGTGATGAGGTCGGGGTTGTTTATTTGAATAAAGATTTTTAGTTGCTAAGTGATGGTTGAAATTGCAGCAGGTTATCAAATACGGGGGTTCTACTAGATAAGTGACACCTAAAATAAGAGCGGCTTATCAAGTAGAGCGCTTCTACTTAACAAGTAGCACCTAAAATAAGAGCAGGTTATCAAGTAGAGTGCTTTCAGGCTTACAGATATACCCAAAGAGACGCTCAATGATTAAATTCCATTGAGTGTATTTTTGGTGTATACCCGTTTAAGACGATACTTTTAAGCGTTCAACCAGATCTTCGTCTGGAGTGACGTAAAGAGTCTGTTGTCCTTCATAAATCACGAAACCAGGTTTAGCTCCATTTGGCTTGCGGATTTTTTTAACGTCCACATAGTCTACTGGAACAGAAGCGGATAATCTAGATTTGGAGAAGTAAGCTGCAATGTTGGCTGCTTCTAAGAGCGTTTCTTCGCTTGGATCGCTGTCTTGAATGATGACATGTGAACCAGGAATATCTTTCGTATGCAGCCAAATATCCGTTTTGCGAGCTGTTTTCAGGGTCAATTGATCATTTTGAAGATTGTTTTTTCCTACTAAGATGGTTGTTCCGTCAGTGGATTTGTACTGATCCGGTTTGCTGGCTTTTTGGTTTTTTTGTTTCTTTTTCGTTTTCTTCTTCAAGTAGCCTTGTTGGATCAATTCTTCACGAATCTCAGCAACGTCTTTTGGAGTAGCTAATTCCAATTGAGTCGTAATAGATTCTAAATAGTCGATTTCTTCACGCGTTTGTTTAAGTTGTTCCGTGACAAAAATAACGGCATTTTTTAATTTCTGATATTTTGAAAAGTATTTTTGCGCATTTTGAGAAGGTGTTTTTCTCGGATCCAGCGTAATCGTTATCGGCTCATTGTCGTTATAGAAGTTTTGCAGTTCGACCGATTCTTGCCCTTTTGTTAATTCATGCAAGTAAGCAGTGAGGATTTCGCCTTTTATGCGGTACTCATCAGCTTGCTCAGTTTCATCTAAGGTGCGCTGCAATTTGGTCAATTTTTTCTTGTTTCGTGAAGTTTCAGTCTGTAGCACATGGAACAAGTTCGCGGCTTGTTGTTTTACACGATCTTTTTCGGCTTTATTGCGATAAATGTCATCCAGCAATTCACTAAGAGAAGAGAAGTGGGTTTCAGCACCATTCAAAGAAGCATAAGGCACTGGTGTAAACCACTCTTTGTTGTCAACAGTCGTTTTTGTCGGTTGCAGCTGATAGTCTTTGATCGTGTGAAAGAAACTCAAGAAACTATCTGGCAATTGAGTACGGTCATTTTGAGCTAGATGAGCTAATTCTTTAGCTGTATCTGTACCGATTCCTTGAAAATGACGTTGGATACTTTTTTCGATCGTTAATTCTTCAGCCATTCCTAAGTCGGTTGGGAATTTTTCTTTAGACACCTCAAATGGATTCAATTTATCTTGATGAGGCGGTTCAATATAAGTAGTGCCTGGCATGATCAAGCGGTAAGAATTCTGACTGCTGGGAATGTGTTTGATCGCATCTAAAATGCGCATCGTGTCTTGTTCGATAATGAAAATATTGCTGTGTCTTCCCATTAATTCCACAACCAGCATCACATTTTGGATATCTCCAATCTCATCGCGACTTTTGAAAAGAAATTTGATGATCCGATCATTTTCGACTTGCTCGATGTTTTCTAGTACGGCCCCTTCTAGATGCTTGCGCGCCATCATACAAAACTGAGGAGGCGTATCCGGGTTTTCATAAGGAATGCTCGTCAATTGAATACGGGCATAGCTAGGGTGTGCCGATAAAAGTACTTTTTGGTTCTTTCCATTCGCTCGTATAGCGAGGATCAATTCATTTTGGTAAGGTTGATGAATTTTTGAGACTCTTCCATTCACTAAAGCCTCTTTTAATTCAGCGACCATTGCATGGGTAAAAACACCATCAAATGACATGTGTATCCCTTCTTTCTGACTATTCATTCTTATCTGACCTTACTGCGGGAGATAAGTTGTCTATTAAAGATTATATCATTTTTAATGCCTCAAAAACAGCGAAGCCGCTTTGTTTTTTAACCGTAAAGTCAAATCACTTGAAATCAGTAGGGCATATTGGGTACAATATTCCTTGTTTTAACAAAAAAGAGGTGTAAAAAATGGAATGGAGTTACCAAGGACAAAATGGCCCAGAGTATTGGAGCCGATTATGTACAGATTTTAAAAGGGCAGAAGAGGAAGCCTCATGGCAATCTCCTATCTCTTTGAACACAGCAGCAACTCGTCAAGAACCTAAAAAAGACGATACGATTTTATTTAAAAAAGAAAAAGTCAAAATAAAAACTGACTTTTTCAATCATACGGTCCATTTATCACCAGCAGAAGGCAACGAAGCTTCTGTAGTTTTCCAGGATAAAATGTACGTATTACAAGACATCCATGCACATTTACCAAGCGAACATATAATAGATGACCATTCTTTCGAAATGGAGATCCATTTTGTGTATCGTTCTGACGATGATCAATTATTGGTGTGCGGTGTCATGGGACAATCTGATTACGGTGCTGTATCGCCTTTATCAGGAGATTTGTACAATCGATTTTTGAAAGAAGACTCACTAAAAAAACACTACACGCTTAATCTGGATTTAAATGTATTGATTCCTGACGATTCATCTTTTTATCATTACAGCGGATCACTGACGACACCGCCAACAATGGGACCAGTCACGTGGATCGTTATGAAACAGCCTATTTCTTTACCGACTGACTTTGTTAAAGCATTTGAAAAAGTCATTGGTCAGACTAATCGGCCATTACAACCGGTTAAAGAGAGAACGGTCTGTTTTTATCATTGATCAAAAAATGGTTGATTTTGGGCTTGACAGTTATTCACTGGAAGCGTACTATTGATTTACTATCATTTTAACGAAGAGGAGATTCAACATGAACCAACACTATCGCACTGTCCAACAATTACATATGGATTGGCAAAGCCAAAATAGATAGGTTGATTTATGAAAAATCATAGATACAACCTTCAGTGAACTGAACTTGTATCTATGTTGGTTTATTTGAGTCTACGATCAAAGCATACCCGCATAGAGTAATCTTATTCTATACGGGTTTTTGTTTGTCAAGAAACAGTCCCGCGCCTAGGCGAAGACTGTTTCTTTTTTTTATTTATTTGAAGGGGGATAACACATGATCAAGCTGACTAAACGATGGCGAAGCCGAGTTGATGTACTAGCGTATTACATTTAAAGGAGGAAATGACATGAAAAAAATGATTGGCTTCATCGCTATCTTAACGATTTTATTAACTTATGCTTTTATTTCCGATGTACGTTCCACGACGGAGACAGCACAAAAAGATTTGCCAGTAGTAGGACTATTGCAACTAACGAGTCATCCCGCTTTAGATTTAATCTCACAAGGGATCATTGATGCATTGAACGAGGAAGGATTTGTAGATGGGGAAACCATGATCTTAGATTTCCAAAATGCTCAAGGAGACCAAAGCAACTTAAATTCAATGAGCACTCGATTTGTGAGTCGAGATGCGGATATCATGATCGGCATCGCCACACCAGCTGCTCAAGCATTGGCAAATGCTTCTTCTGATATTCCAATCGTTTTAGGCGCTATTACGGATCCAGAAGCGTCTAATTTAGTGGCCAGTAATGAACAACCAGGTGGAAATATTACTGGTGTCAGTGATGCAACTCCAATAAAAGAGCAACTGAATTTATTGAAAGATTTGCTGCCAGACGCCAAAAATATTGGTATTTTGTATTCTTCCAGTGAAGACAACTCAATCGTTCAAGGGAAACAAGCTGAAGAACTGGCAAAAGAACTCGGTTTTGAAACAACGACCATGACCGTGTCTTCCACAAATGATGTTGCTCAAATCGGTGCTGCTTTGGCTTCTCAAGTGGATGCTATATGGGTTCCGACCGACAACACGATTGCAAGTGCAATGAATACACTCGTGTCAGCGACAGATGCTGAAGGGATTCCGATTATTCCAGCTGTAGATACGATGGTAGAGCAAGGAGGATTGGCGACTGTAGGATTGAATCAGTATGAACTGGGCAAATTGGCTGGTGAAATGACCGCAGCCATTCTGAAAGGCGAAATCGAGCCCGCAACGAGTCCGATTCAGTATTTGGAACAAGGAGATATTTTTATCAACCAAGAAAAAGCTGCAGAGTTAGGCATTACTATTCCGCAAAGCATCTTAGAACAAGCAGTCAACATAGACTAAAAAAGCGAAACGAGGGAATCATACATGGACTTAATCGTAACGGCCACCTCGCAAGGTCTCTTGTGGGGAACAATGGCATTAGGCATTTTTATTACTTATCGTATTTTGAATTTACCAGACATGACGGCTGAAGGTTCCTTTCCACTAGGTGCAGCCATCACTACTCAACTGATCATTAATGGAATGAATCCATTTCTAGCCACTTTTATCAGCTTTTTAGTCGGCATGCTGGCGGGATCCATTACTGGATTTTTGATCACTAAAGGAAATGTTCCAGGTTTACTAGCCGGAATCTTAACGATGACGGGTTTGTATTCTATTAATCTGCGCATTATGAATCGAGCTAATTTAAGTTTATTGGGACAGACACGTGTAACAGATATTTTTAAATCTTTAAATTTACCCAATCAATTCGATGCTATATTTTTAGGGTTGGCGATCGTTGTCATCATGATCATGCTGCTAGCTTTGTTCTTTAAAACAGAACTTGGACAAGCAGTCATTGCAACTGGAGATAATGAAAAAATGGCTCGTGCAATGGGAATCCCTACTAATCGCACTAAAATTATGGGGTTGATGCTTTCTAACGGAATCATCGCTATGGCTGGTGGATTGATTGCTCAAGACAATGGTTACGCAGATATCAGTATGGGCATTGGGACCATCGTTATTGGTTTAGCCGCTGTTATCATAGGCGAAGTGGTTTTTGGTAATTTGACCTTTATCAACCGTTTGATCTGTGTCATCCTAGGAGCGATCGTTTACCGATTGATTATTTTATTAGTTATTTTGATTGGCTTGAACCCGAATGACTTGAAATTGATCTCCGCAATTTTGTTAGCGATTTGTTTAGCATTACCAAGTATCCGCACGGCATTAAAATTGAACTTCTTCATTGGAAAGGAGCGTGTAGAGTAATGACTGATCAGCCTGTATTAAGTTTAAAAGAAATTTCCAAGACCTTTCAAAAAGGAACCGCAAATGAAAACCACGTGTTAAAAGCTTTATCTCTAGATGTAAATAAAGGAGATTTCATTACGATCATTGGTGGAAACGGATCCGGTAAATCGACTTTGCTGAATAGTATTGCTGGAAATGTTTTAGTTGATTCCGGACAAATCAACATCAACGATGACGATGTAACGAAGCTGAAAGAAGAGCGAAGAGCTGGAAGAGTCGGCAGAGTGTTCCAGGATCCTTTGATGGGAACAGCACCTCGTATGACAGTGGGAGAAAATCTCGCTATTGCGTTAAGAAGGGGACAGCGCAGAACCCTTAAATTTGGTTCTTCCGCTAAAGAACAAGACTATTTTAAATCATTATTAGAGCCGCTTGGATTAGGACTGGAAAATCGTTTGACGGCAGAAATGGGGTTGTTGTCTGGAGGGCAGAGACAATCGATCACGTTATTAATGGCTACGATGAAACGTCCAGAATTGCTGTTGCTTGACGAACACACAGCTGCTTTAGACCCTAAAACAGCTGAGACAATTTTATCTTTGACCAATCAGATCGTTGAACAAGAACAATTGCCGACATTAATGATCACTCACAATATGCAAGACGCATTATATTACGGCAATCGAATGATTATGATGAATAGAGGACAAGTAGTTGTTGATGTCAGCGGCGAAGAAAAGGCACAACTGACTGTTCAAGATGTTATGGAATTATTCCAGAAAGCTACAGCTGGAAATCAATTTTCAAATGAAATGCTGTTAGGTTAAACGCAAGTTATTGCAGTGATTGAAGGATGCAACAATTAAATAATGGAAACCACTCAAGGAATTCGACTCTATGAAGTCGGGTTCCTTAAGTGCTGTCAGGAGTTACATAAAATAGTTGATTTTACTCTGGATAAATATTGCTTTTAACTTTTAAATCCTATATAGTTGCTACATACAAATAGCGTATATATGCGTTTTATCGAAAGGGTGGTCAACTAAATGGATTACGAAGTTTCTAGTCATGATTTATTGGTCAAAATGGAAGAATTTCACAATCATTATGGTAAATTGATGCACACAGTTCTTTCTAAACATAGTGTCAATCAATCTGCTTTTTTAATTATGAAAACGATTAAAGACGAAAAAAAGACACTGAAAGAATTGACTGCCATTACGTCATTAGATAAGTCTACTTTAAGTCGTCAAGTTAATGCATTAGGCAAAAAAGGCTGGCTCTTGAAAGAGGTTGGCAGCGACAAACGTTTTTCTTATTTATCTTTGACGGAAGAAGCCCTTACATTGACAAACACCCTTCTGTTCGAGATTGAACAACAATTGGGGTATATTTTAAGGGGTTGGCCTACTGACGAGAAGCAATTGTTTCTGGTACTATTAGGGCGTGCTAATCGCAGTATGAGTCAGTTTGAAACTCAATTAAAAGAAGAAACAGCAAGGAGATAAACACATGGATTTTACTACATTAACTCATTTATCAAAAGAAGAATTGGCTCAAATGATCGTTGACCAATCTGAAGAGATCAAAAAATTGGAACAAGATTTGGATGCGGAAGTGGAAGAAAACCGATTCATTAAGAGTTTAGGATTTGTAGACGGCTACCAGGATTACCGTACTTACTTTATCCGTTACTTTGAAGACGAAAGCGAAGGAACAGCTAAAAAAGGCAGCATTTTCTTAGGACTGTTCAATGACTTTATCCAAGATTATGGAAGAGAACCTGTTATTGAATTGTTAGATCAATACATGGATGATTACATTTAAGGTGAAATCTTCTCCAGCTATTTTTCTTCGTGCGTTTTAATGGACGATTCGTTAAAATAGAGAGAAGAAGATGTTAAAAGAAAGGAAACCATCATGAAAAATACAAAAAACAAAGCTTATCGTATTGCGGTATTGGGTATTTTTACGGCTATTATTTTATTGCAAAGTTTTGTGCCGTTTCTAGGCTATATCCCTATTCCGCCTCTGAATCCGACGATCATTCACATCACAGTTATTATAGCCGCTATATCTTTAGGGACTAAAGAAGGCATGATCATTGGGGGAATCTGGGGAGTTGTTCGTTTGATCCGTGCTTTTGCAGCACCTCAAACACCTCTAGATCCATTGATTTTTACCAATCCGCTGATTTCTGTACTGCCTCGTATATTAGTTGGTTTGGTAGCTGGGCTGGTATTTTACACGTTTAGAAAAAAAGGCAAGCAAACCTTCGGAATGGCTTTATCCGCTGTCTTAGCTTCCTTAACGAACACAATAGTCGTGTTGAGTTTCATTTATTTATTCTATAAAGATGATTATGCGGCAGCTATTAACGTGGACAGCTCTAATCTGATGTATGTATTAGGTGGAGTCGTTCTAACAAATGGTGTAGCAGAAGCTGTAGCTGCTGGAATTCTGGGGCCGATTATTGCTAAACCGTTGTTACGGGTCGCTCCTAAGAAAACTAAGTAACGTCTTTGTTCTGTTAAAAAATAATTTCTTGTTCCTCGGTCATCTAAAAGTAATCTTTTCGAAATGATTTGTCATCCTCATCAATGGTATACTAATCTGTAGGAAAAGTGCATCACTTTTCAGCATCATCAGAATGAATGGAGAGATAAGAATGAAAGACCCTAAGAAACCTACACGAGCAAACAATAACCGCTCATCTAAAACGAAAGAACAGGCTATTACACGAAATATTACGATTGTCTTAGTCGTTATTCTTATTTTGAGTCTGCTTTTCCTAGCCTATACCTTATTCGGCGGCGGTGGAAATGATGATGAAAATTCATTTTTGGATAATTCAACAGAATCCAGCTCAGTAAGTTCCCAAAGTAGTGAAGAAGAAAGCAGTTCTGAGTCTGAGAGTTCAGAAAGTTCAGAGAGCTCTGAAGCAAGTTCTTCACAGGATAGTGAAGAATCTTCTGAAACGGAGTCGGATGAATCAGAGGATGAAGACGAAGAAGCAGTTGAAGGAGAGTGGGAGCCAGTAGGTACTGAGCAAACCGGAGAACACGTCACCAACTATTCTGAAGGATCGCAAGACCGCATCGAGATCAAGAGAGCTACTTCTGTGGCAACCGGTTTAAGCGAAAATGACATGATCGAATGGTGGGTCGGAAATGCCGGCGACCAACAAGTAGAAACAACAGTATCTAATAAAGACCAAACAGATACTTATCGTGTAGTATTGAAATGGGTAGATGGTCAAGGATGGCAACCACTTGAAGTCGAAAAGTTGTCCGATAATCCTTACAATTAAATGTGTGTCAAAAGAGTTGAGACCGTGTGTCTCGACTCTTTTTCTTTTACCAAACAACAACGCTTGATTCCTTTGGATCACCAAGTCGGTATGATAAACTAGAAGCAATCAAGATACTGCAAATAAGAGTTGGAGGTTAAAGCAATGAAGAAGCCGCCAGATTTCAATATAGTAGAAGATATTCTGCATAAGACAAAAGAAGAGGTTGCGAATATGCACCCTATCAATATTTTACTGGTAGGGAAGACTGGTGTTGGAAAGAGCACGTTGATCAATAACGTCTTTAGAGAACGGTTAGCTGCTACGGGAATTGGAAAACCGGTTACACAGCATTTGAGACGAATCTCTAAAGAAGGTCTTCCTATTGTGTTATACGATACAAAAGGATTGGAATTAAATGAAGAGACGCAAAAGCGGATCAAAAAAGAATTGTTCCAAACCATTAAGAATAAGAAAGAAGAAGGACCTAAAGAAGCCATTCATGTCGCTTACTATTGCATCAATGCAGGCTCGTCTCGCATTGAAGACATGGAATTAGAGATGATTCAAGAATTAAGCGAAAAAGTACCCGTTATCATCGTTTTGACTCAATCTATCGGTGAACCTGCTAAAGAATTCAAAGCGTATATAGAAAGTTTAAATTTAAATGTCGTCAGTGTATTAAATGTGATGTCAGAAGATTTCATGATCATGGAGGATTTATCCATACCGGCTTATGGATTAAAAGAATTGATCTTGACGACTCTTGAAATTATTCCTGAGGAAACAAAAGAAGCTTTTAATAATGCCCAGCAAGTAGATATCGCTCTTAAAGCCAAATCTGCTCGCACATGGGCGACAAAATACATTGTGTCTTCTTTTGGGATCGGATTTTTGCCGATACCATTTTCTGATGCCTCATTGCTTGTTCCTATGCAAGTGGGTCTATTGGCGCATATCACAGCAATATTCGGCATCTCCATGGACAAAGCAACGATCACCAGTTTAGTGGCGGCCATTGGAGGAACAAGCGGAGCTACTTACGCTGGACGTTATATCGTATCCAATGTGGTCAAATTTATCCCCGGAGCTGGAACGATTGCGGGAGGTATCATCAGCGGGACAACAGCATCCATTATAACGACAGCTTTGGCCATGAGTTATATTGAAGTTCTTTCTATTATTGCTCAAGGAGAAAAAGATGGAAAGTACCCTGACTTAGCTAATATTGAAACATTGATGCGGGAAAAATTTGAAGAGAGACTGAAGAAGTCCAGTAAAAAACAAGCGGTCGAAACCACTGAAACAGAGGATCTTTCGTCAACTGAAGTATCTAGTCCTAAAGAGAAGAAAAAATGGTGGAGAAGAAAGAAATCATAAGACTGACATGACGCAGGGGGTGAAAATGGATGCGTGTTTTTGTTGGGTTTGAACTGGACGAAACAGCAAAAAAGGCTCTTTTTAATGTGCAGCAGCAAATGATTCCTGCTGCAAAAAAAGGCCGTTTCACGGATAAACACAATTTTCATTTCACCCTTCAATTCATTGGTGAAGCCAATCCAAAAGAAATCGGTCAGTTAAGAACGATAGTCGCTGAAACAGCAGCTGAAACGAGCCCTTTTGATCTGTCAGTAGAGGTACTTGGTGCATTTCAAAAGAAAAAAGGCTTGATTCTATGGGCCGGTCCAAAAACAAGCGACCCATTGCTGCAACTGTATGAACAGTTGCATACTGTAATGAGAAAGAAATCGTTTATTATTGAAAAACAGCCTTACACACCTCACATCACTCTAGGACGAAACATTGGATGGAAAGAAAGCGCCAAAATTTCTTTCAACCCATCATTAGAGCATCCAATCCCCGTCCAATTAGAGTATTTGACTTTATTTGAAAGCGTACGCGTAAATGGTCGCTTAATGTATCGTCCTTTTGTGCGGTATCTCTTAAAGAGTTCAAAGAAATCTGCTGAAAGGAAGGAAGAATGATTTGATAGACAACATAGAAACGTTTTTCGCTCAATACCAGCCAAAACCGTTATACGTAACCAAAGAATACGCCGTACTCATCCCTATCATTGAAGTAGATGGTATTCCGCACTTGTTGTATGAGGTGCGCAGCCAACATATCTCCCAACCAGGAGACACATCTTTTCCTGGCGGCAGAGTTGAGCCGAATGAGACAGTTAAAGAAGCAGCGATTCGTGAAACTGTTGAAGAGCTGCAGATCCCAATCGAATCAATTCATGTCATAGGAGAAATGGATTACATCGTTCAAAACAACCGAGTGATCCATTCAGTATTAGCCGAAATCAAAGGGATAGACTTGCTGGATATTATTTGGAATGAAGAAGTGGAAGAAATTTATACGGTGCCGATCCAATACTTTATAGACAATGAACCGGATCATTATACGGTCTTAGGAATGATGAAGTACCCACCTGATTTTCCTTATGACCGCATTCCAAATGGAAAACAATACAATTTCGGAAAACCTAAAAGCACGATTCCTTTTTACAATTTAAGTGATCATTATTTGTGGGGCTTTACAGCTTCACTGACCGAACGGCTTATTCATTTGATCAAAGAAAATAAGTTGTTTGCAAATAAAAAAGAGTGAGGCCTTTGAGCCTCACTCTTTTTTATTTGCATTTAATTAGAACGGTCCGTATTGAATGTAGTTCGCGATCAATAAGAAAATCATTCCCATAACCAACCAAATCAACATCAATTTACCAATGAATTTCAACCAAACATCATAAGATACTTTAGCGATGGATAATTGAGCCATCAATACACCAGAAGTTGGGATAATCGAATCCATAAAACCATCACCGAATTGGAACGCTAAAACAGCAGTTTGACGTGTAATACCCAATGTATCCGCTAATGGAATCATTACTGGCATAGTAGCTGCTGCTTGTCCGCTTCCAGACGGAATAAAGAAGTTGATCACGATTTGAGTGATGTACATTCCAACGACTGCTAATGAATCCGGTAGAGAACTGATCAAATGAGACAAATAGTTGATCAATGTGTCAATGATCAATCCATCTTCCATAACCACTAAGATTGAACGAGCGATCCCTACAACTAATCCAGCGAAGACCATTTCTTTCGCTCCAACGACAAATGATTCTGCGATGTCGCTTGGAGACATTCTTGAAATCAATCCAGTTAAAATACCCATTCCAAGGAAAACTGAACCAATCTCGACAATAAACCAGCCGTATTGGAATACACCGTAACCAATAATGGCAAAACCGCCAATAAATACAATCAATGTAGCTAAATGTCTTTTAGTGAAAGCAGGAAGATTTTCAAAATCGATTCCTCCAGCAGTCACATGGGTACCTGCTTTGCGGTCATACAACAAGCTTGTTTCTGGATTTTTCTTTACTTTCTCTGCGTAACGCATCAAGAATACAGATGTAGCTACCCATAGAGAAAGAAGAATAATAATTCTAAAGCCGACTCCAGAAAACAACGGCAATTCAGCAATTTCTTGAGCAACTCCTACAGAGAAAGGATTCATGAATCCGGCGAAAAATCCGATGGCTGCTCCTAAAGAAATAATCGATACACCGACTAAGGCGTCATAACCTAGAGCCAATGCTAAGGCTACACCGATTGGGATAAATACAATCGTTTCTTCTGAAAGCCCCATTGTAGAGCCCAACACACCAAAGACTAATAGTAAAATCGGAATGACCCATTTTTCTTTTCCTTGCAGTCTTTTAACCAATAAGTTGATTCCAGAGCTGATCATACCTGAATCTGTGATCAATTGGAATGCTCCTCCTACGATGAATAAGAAGAAAATGATGTCAGCTGTCTCCGTCATTCCTTTTGGAACGGATTTTAATACATCAAAAAATCCTTGTGGGTTCGATTCAACGATAGTGTAAGAATCAGGAATAACCACTGTCCGTCCGTCAACTTCAGCACGTTCAAATTGACCGGCCGGTAAAACATATGTCATGATCGCCATAACGATCGTAAAAGAAAGTAGTGTCACGAATGTATGTGGAATTCGTGATTTTTTTTGTTGCAACATAATAATAAGTCCTCCTAGTATTTTATCGAAATCAATACTATTCATTAAAATGCTTTTGAAGAGGCAGCAGAAAAAGTAAAAAAAATACACAAAAAAGCTATGAGCAAAAGGGCCCATAGCTTTATTTGTACTAGACTATACCTTCTGCCCACAACATGAAGAGCGCTCCTATAGCAAATTTGGGCAATTTGCTTAGGCAGTGCTACGCTTATTCAGCGCAGCCCCAGTACATTAGCACTTCGGCGATAATTCCTTTCAGATACTCTTACTCTTAATTACCGCGACCTCTACATCACATTGAATAATATTCAGTTCATCAACAGTTACAAACTATACATCATCCTTAAAAAGATTGCAATCTTTTGGAAAGGTTTCTAATAAAAGCCATCGTTTTTCCCGATTTTAATAAATTGATGCATAAAAATACCATTATTTTTTTCGGAAATGGTGTAGACTAAGAGTAGAAAATAGTTTTTGTCTACTTTACTGGAGGAGTGCTTATGCTGTCATTATTTATCCTACTGCTTGAAAGAAGCGGTTTGATTATCTTATTAGCTTACCTGTTGATCAATATTTCTTACTTCAAAACAGCTTTAGCCAACCGAAAAGATTTGTCTGTTAAAATCAAATTAATCATGGTTTTTGGTGTGTTTGCATTGATCTCAAATTACACAGGAGTCGAGATCAACAAAGATCAACTGATCATGAACCAATTTGTCACTCAATTATCTGCAGACTCGGCTCTTGCGAACACACGGGTATTGACGATCGGTGTCTCCGGATTGATCGGGGGCCCACTCGTTGGGACGATTGTAGGACTGATATCTGCAGTAGTACGCTACTTCCAAGGAGGAGGAAACGTGCATATTTACGTTATTTCATCCTTATTGATCGGATTGTTTTCAGGCCATTTCGGTGGACGCTTTGTTAAAAAAGGAAACTATCCATCTGCCGTTGACGGGATAAAAATCGGCTTTTTGATGGAGTTGGTTCAAATGCTGTGTATCTTACTATTAGGCAGTTCATTCGCCGAGTCGTGGGAGCTGGTTCGTTTTATCGCCTTGCCGATGTTATTGACCAACAGTATTGGTACAGCAGTTTTCTTATCCATTATCGACACGAGTTTAAAGCAGGAAGAACAGACAAAAGCTGTCCAAACGCACGATGTGTTGCAATTAACGAATCAGACACTGCCTTATTTCCGTTCTGGGTTAAACGAAGAATCGTGTGAAAAAGCTGCAAAAACCATTAAAGAATGGATGAAAGTAGACGCTGTCAGTATCACCAATCAAGATCGAATTTTAGCTCATGTCGGAGCAGCCAGTGATCACCATATTCCATCTACCGAGATCATCACGGATCTGTCTAAGCAGGTGTTGAGTTCGGGCAAACTAAGAGAAGCGCATTCGCGCCAGGAAATCGGCTGCAATCGTTCTGACTGTCCTTTAGCAGCGGCTATTGTGATTCCTTTGCAGTCAAAAAATAAAACAGTCGGTACGTTAAAATTGTATTTTACGGATCCGTCAAAACTAACTTTTGTGGAACGTCAGTTAGCAGAAGGACTAGGCAATATCTTTTCTCAACAAATCGAATTGGGTGAAATAGAAGAACAAAGCAAACTCTTACAAGATGCGGAGATAAAATCTTTGCAGTCTCAAGTCAATCCGCATTTTTTCTTCAATTCAATCAATACGATCTCAGCCTTGATCCGTATAGATAGCGAAAAAGCTCGAACACTCCTGATTCAGTTGAGCAATTTTTTCCGATCCAATTTAACCGGGGCAAGAACCAATATGATTCCTTTAACCAAAGAACTGCAGCAAGTAGAAGCTTTTCAAACATTAGAGGAAGCTCGCTTCCCAGGGCGGTATAAATTAACGATCGACTACGACAAAGAACTGGAACAAACCTTGTTACCGCCTTTTTTGATTCAAGTGTTGGTCGAGAACGCTTTTAGACACGCGTTTAAACACCGTAAAACAGGCAATCACGTTTGGGTAGATGTTCATGGAGAAGAAGAAACAATCCAAATCAGTGTAAGTGATAATGGGGTAGGAATCGATCCTGCACTAGTTGATAAACTGGGCAAAGAGATCATTCCTTCTGAAAAAGGTTCCGGATCTGCATTGGAAAATCTAAATAAACGCTTGATCGGACTTTTTGGAGAATCGGCGAAACTGCAGTTTCAGTCCACAGCCCAAGGAACCACTGTATCGTGCAGAATTCAACGAAGAGAATTGGAGGAGGGAAAACATGCATACATTGATCGTAGATGACGAACCATTAGCTAGAAACGAATTGACCTATCTATTAAGACAGTGTCCTGAAATCACATCGATCAAAGAAGCCGAGACTATTGAAGAAGCTGTAGGTCATTTGATCGAAGGTCCAATAGAATTGATTTTTTTGGATATCCATTTGACGGAAGAAAGCGGGTTAACGTTGGCAGACAAGTTAAGTCGCTTAGAACATCCACCTATTATCATCTTTGCTACGGCTTATGACGAATATGCTCTTCAAGCCTTTGAATTAAACGCCCGAGATTACGTATTAAAACCTTTTTCGTTAGAGCGTGTTCAACAAGCAGTTAGAAAAGCCGCCCAAACTCATAGAGCAACGCAATCGTCTGCAAAAGAAAGAGTCTTTGAACATCCTGACGTTGGAACGATTCCTGTCCAAGTAGAAGACCGAATCTTTTTATTAAAAGTTGATTCTATCGTTGCAGTTAGTGTCCAACATGGAGAAGTCAGTCTCTATACGGACAATAAAGACTACACATTGAGTGGTACATTGAACACTTGGGAAGAACAACTGTCAATGTACGGGCTTTTTCTTCGTGTGCATCGTTCTTTTTTGATCAACACCGCGAAAATAAAAGAAATTCAACCTTGGTTCAATCACACCTTTCAGCTGACGATGTCAAATCAATTGAAAGTCCCTGTAAGCCGGTCCTATATGAAAGAATTCAAGGAAAAAATTGGATTGACTTAATAGAGTGAATCTTAGAACTGCAAGTGTGCATCTCAGCTTGCAGTTTTGCTATTTCAGCTACAAAAAGGCATTTTCCTCTTAGTATTGAGTACACTTATCTTGTGGAATGAAAGGGTGTACAAAAAAAAGGAGGAAAGAACATGATCACATTATTAGGCGGTATTGCTTTATTGATTATCGGATATTTTACGTATGGGAAATTTATCGAGAAAAACTTTTCGATCGATCCTAGTCGGAAAACACCTGCAGAAGTTCTAAAAGACGGGTATGACTTTGTGCCTATGTCAAAAGGAAAAAACGCTATTATTGAATTATTGAACATTGCAGGGACAGGTCCTATTTTTGGACCGATTATGGGAGCTTTATATGGACCGGTAGCTTATATCTGGATCATTGTCGGATGTATTTTTGCAGGAGCTGTTCACGATTATATGTTAGGCATGATTTCATTGAGAAATAACGGAGCACATCTGCCGGAATTGGCCAGTAAATACTTAGGTAAACCGGTCAAACACGTGGTCAACATTTTTACTATGCTGTTATTGATGCTAGTAGGAACGGTATTTGTTACTTCGCCAGCCAACTTGATCAACAGCATCACGCCAAATTGGTTAGGATTAGGCGCTATTGTGGTATTGATCTTTGTGTATTACATTATTTCTACGATTTTGCCGATCGATAAGGCTTTAGGAAAAGTATACCCATGGTTCGGTGCGATATTGATCATTAGCACGATCGCAATCGGAATCAGCTTATTATTCAGCGGCAGTCCTATTCCAAATCTAACCATCCATACCATTCAAAATTTCCATCCAGGTGGTTTAGCGATTTTCCCAGCCCTTTTCTTTACAATTTCTTGTGGAGCCTTATCTGGATTCCATGCGACTCAAGCACCAATGGTTTCTAGAACCAGCACGAATGAAAAAGAAGGACGTTTTACTTTTTACGGTATGATGATTGCTGAAGGAGTCATTGCGATGATCTGGGCAGCAGCTTCAATGAGTTTATTTGATGGACAAACGTTGAGTCAAATGATTGATGCGGGTACAGCCTCACTAGTTGTCAACGAAGTATCCATCATGCTGCTAGGAAATGTTTTTGGGACAATTGCCATTATTGGGGTAATCGTATTACCGATTTCTTCAGGATTGTCCGCATTCAGAAGTTTACGAACGATATTAGCCGATTACTTGAACATCAAACAAGATACGATCAAAAGAATTTTGATGGTCACGATTCCTTTGTATTTGATCTCCTTTATTTTAACCAATATGGATTTCAATATTCTATGGAGATACTTCAACTGGGCAAATCAAGTGACAGCCGTAATCTCTCTATTGGTTTCCACGCGTTACTTGTACCTTAAAGGAAAAAACTATTTAGTCACGTTATTGCCAGGAGCGTTTATGCTTTACGCAGTAGTGGTTTATATCTTAAGTGAACCAATCGGATTAAGAATGGGCTTAACGACTATGACTTTTGCAGCAGCCGCTGTTCTTTCAATAGGTATTTTATGGGTATTCTGGACATCCGGCAAGAAACAAAAAGAGCAAGTCGATCCAGATGGAGAGCTGCTCAATGACCAATTGCCGATCGGAACTTTTTCCGCTGAAAATGCTTAGTTCGATATCCTATACAATTCAGTAAAAAATCCAGGTAGTAGGGTAGGATAAGAGTCATGTATCAAAAGTGGATTTACGTACCC
The DNA here is from genome assembly GCF_900115825.1 of Desemzia incerta. Taxonomy (GTDB): domain Bacteria; phylum Bacillota; class Bacilli; order Lactobacillales; family Carnobacteriaceae; genus Desemzia; species Desemzia incerta. Next base: position 156,501 of record NZ_FOXW01000003.1, read on the forward strand.
TTAATTCAACTATCAGATCAAAAAAAGGAATGCAAATTAAACTTGTGTTTCTTTTTTGGTGCTGATTTTACCTAAAAGGGAATGAAAATCGATTTTACGTTCCCATTTCTCTATAAGAAGAAGTCAAAAGGGAACGTAATTATGAAAGAGTGTCATATATAATACCAGCAGCGAAACTATCTTCCGTCTCTCGTTTGACATAATTTTATTATGGTAAACTAAATTGATAACTTTTTCACTAATTTAAACAAATACTCTAAAAAAGTATTGATATGGATTCAAAAAGATGCTAAAATCAAGTTGTGAAGTAATGAACAAACAACTTGAAGGAGTGTTCAATATGCAAAAAGAAATGATGGCATTACAACTATTTTTCCGAAATGGCGATACACTAATCATCAACCGCGAAGTGATTGGGGACTTATGGATCAAACAAGTTACGACGTCTTACGGCAGAATCAACGGCAGTGACTTTCAAGAAATCCATCCGTGCCAATCGTTCAAAATCGAATTGTTGCCAGAAGCTGACCGCGTAGACTCTGAAAATATCAATTTAGGCAGCCTTGAAGTGGGCATGTTTGAACGCATCAAAAAATACTCTGATATTGAAACGATGGACATCTTATATAAAAATCCTACTGGCAATGAAGCCGATATGATCCAATCAGAACGAATCTATTTCCCTTATGAAGCACAAGACGTTGATGGACTAGACAACAAGCATCAATCTACACACATGGGTGAGAATGGACACTTGTACGTGTTAATCGACCCGTCTAAAACAGTGACGGAAGTATTTGAATCTATCCGTTAAAATCAGCCCCCTTATTAAATGGCCCAAGAACTAACTTGTTCTAGGGCTTTTTTTGCCGTTAAAAAAGCTTTACTCTATTTAATAAACGTTTTATGATTCCTGTATAAGGGAATCATATGGTACAATGAGGAAAAGGAGTGAGGTTATGAACCAGCAAAACGAATTACTGACTTATGCAGCTGTTATAGGAGACATTAAAGACTCCCGGACACTCAGTAATCGAGAAGCAGTTCAAGAGAGATTTCGTTCTGTTTTACAATCCATCAATCAAACTTATGCAGAGGATATTGCTGCTGAATTCGTCATTACATTGGGAGACAGTTTTCAAGGGCTCGTTAAAAACAAACGAGTGGTTTTAACGATTTTATTTGAGATCGAGTTAGCTATGTCTCCAGTCGAGTTTCGTTTTGGCATTGGACTAGGAGAGATCAGTACACCTATCCAGCGAGAGAACTCATCCGGAATGGATGGAGCAGCTTATCATCGTGCACGCCAAATGATCGACACGATCGAAGCCAACGAAGCCAAATATGCTACCAGTGAAACCAATACTATGATTTGTTCAGGAACGGGGTATCAACCTACAGATAACCTACTGAATGCAGTCTTGTCTTTAGGGACGGCATTGAAATCAAAGTGGACCCAACGCCAGAAAGAAATTATGTATACGTATTTTTTACACGGCGAAAATCAATATAAAACCGCAGATGCTTTAAACATCGGGCAGTCTAGTGTCAATAAAGCGTTAAATGCGGCTAAATATTATACTTACAAGACAGCTTTATCTGATGCGAGCTTGTTTTTAGCCCAACTAGATAAGGAGGAACTGGCTTGATTTTCAGCACATTACTTACGTTTTTCATTGGACATCTTCTGGGCGACTTTTATTTTCAATCTGCTGCATTGGCTGTGCAAAAAGACCATTCTATCCCTCGATTGCTTCAGCACAGTTTAATGTACCTCATTTCAATGGTTGGGGGGACTTTGCCTGTATTTGGAAGTTCTCTTATCTTACCAGCCTTTTTGATTTCTGTCGGGCATCAGATTATTGATGGAAGTAAATTTTTACTCGTGCAAAAAGGGCTCTTGAAGCCTATTCAAGAAGCTGTCATTTATCTTGTCGATCAACTGTTGCATGGTCTTGTCATTATAGGGGTTACAGTTTACCTCATGGAAAGTTCCTTATCTATTACCTATTTGCCAGAGACAACGCATTTTTTAAGGCTGTTAAATGGAGATATCACAGTAGTCTTGTCTTGGGTATTGATTTTACTCCTGATAGTGCAACCTTGCAGCATCACGATCAAAAAAGTATTGAATCATTATCGACCGAGAAATGAAGCAGTCGTTGAAGAAGACGGCTTGCCGAATGCCGGTGCTTTGATAGGAGTCTTTGAACGGATTTTTATTTTATTGATGCTGTCAGCCAATCAATTTACCGCCATCGGCTTTGTATTGACTGCTAAATCGATTGCCCGCTACAATAAAATTTCGGAAAGTCCTCAATTTGCAGAATACTATTTATTGGGCACATTGCTCAGTACCTTATTGATCGTTATCAGCTATTTTATCATTTTCTAAAGATTCGCTAAAGAATGAATCATTCGTCAAGATTCATATTTTAGCGAATCTTTTTTTGTAAATAAATACCTTAACCTCTTAGCAAAAACAAGAACAATGGTATACTACTAGTAAGTAATAAAATGAAAAAAGAAAAGAGGCTTTTTATGACATTCAAACAAATCGATACTCAAGACTTGCCGGATATTCAATCTGTAGGAAAGTTGTATGAACACATAGAGACGGGTGCTCAAGTCTTGTACTTAGAAAATGAAGATACTAATAAAGCTTTTACCATTGGTTTTAAAACACCTCCTTATAATGATAATGGGATTGCTCATATCATTGAACATTCTGTTTTGAACGGTTCACAGAAATACCCGTCAAAAGAACCCTTTGTGGAATTGATCAAAGGCTCATTGAATACGTTTGTCAATGCAATGACATTTTCAGACAAAACGATCTATCCAGTGGCTTCAACGAACCAAAAAGATTTCATGCATTTAATGAGTGTGTATTTGGATGCCGTATTCAAACCCAACTTTTACTCTAATCCGCAAATATTGGCTCAAGAAGGGTGGCATTATCATTTAGAATCAGCAGAAGAGGAATTGATCTATAAAGGGGTCGTATATAATGAAATGAAAGGGGCAACAGCTTCTCCAGATCGACAAGTTCAACATCAATTGACACGTCAGTTGTATCCGAACAGTATTTATCGTCATGAATCAGGAGGAGAGCCTTACGCAATTCCTAGTTTGACGCAGGAAGAGTTCATTCAATTCCATCAAACGTATTACCACCCAAGCAATTCATTGACAGTGTTATATGGAAAAATCGATGAACAAGAAACGTTTGCTGCATTGGAAGCTTACTTCGATGGGGCAGGGAAGGTAGAAGAAGCGGTTGATTTATCCTTTGAAGCGGCTAAGCCGGAAGAAGAGCTGGTAGAGAGTACCTATTCAATCACAACAGGAGATGATCCGACAGGTAAAGATTATTTAGCTTTAGGTTGGCATGTTGCTGAACCGGATGATGTGTTGGATCGATTTGGTCTAGAAGTAGTAGAAGAACTGTTATTTGGTCATAATCAATCTCCACTTAAAAAAGCTTTATTGGATGCAGAGATAGGAGGAGATATCTCTGGTGGAGCAGCTGACTTTGGTTATCCAACAGCTTTTATGATGACGGCTAAATATTCTGATGCGTCTAAGATGCCTCAGTTTAAAGAAATTGTAGAAAAGACATTGACTCAGTTGGTAACGGAAGGGATTGATCCTGAGCTGATTGATGCAGCATTGAATAAGATCGCATTTCAAACGAAAGAAGCGGCTATATCAGAAGATAGTCCAAGAGGAGTGATCTACGCAATCAATGCGTATCGTTCTTGGTTGTATGAAGAAACTCCTTATGCGAATCTGCAATTTACGACTTATTTAGAACAGTTGGGAGAATTAGCAAGAGAAGGGTACTTTGAAAAACTGATCAAACAAAAGTTGCTGGAGAACTCTTTGCATACAGCTGTCGTATTAAAAGCCGAACCTGGTAAAAGCGATCGGATAGAAGCTGAATCTCATGCAAAATTACAAGAGTATAAAGCCAGTTTATCTGAAGAAGAGATTCAAGAACTAGTTGATCAAACACAATCATTGATCAAACGTCAAGAAACACCAGATAAACCGGAAGATTTGGCGAAAATCCCTACATTGACGAAAGAAGATTTGAGTACGCATGTAGAGGATTATCCTTTAACTGAAAGCTCGTTTTACGCAGAAACCAGCTTTTATCAAGCGGAACAATTCACAGCTGGTATCGACTACATTAGTTTGTATGTGGATCTCAAAGACGTGGAAACTGAAGATTATGTATGGTTAAGCCTATTGAGTCGGTTAGTTGGTAAGTTGGGGACTAAAACGTATGATTCAGCTGCTTTACAACGTCAATTGGATCTGTATACTGGTGGAATATATGGGAATATCACCATTCACGAGGATACTTCAGGTGAGTTGAAGCCGTACTTTGTATTGAGAGGAAAAGCATTGGAATCTTCTTTAAATGAATTGGTCTTATTGATGCAAGAAATCTTATGCCATACACAATTTGAAGAAGAAGCAGAGATCACTACAGTGGTTCAGCAACTGATTTCTCAATTTGAGCGGATGATTCAGTCGCGTTCTCACGTGTTAGCTGCTAACCGTGGACTCAGCCAAGTAAAAGCTTCTGCGAAATTGAATGAAATGGTCAGCGGAATGGATCAATTCCACTTTTTGAAAAAAGTTCTTAGCGACTTGCAATCAGGAAAAGCAGATAAAGTAAAAACACAACTTGGAGAAATGTTGCAACGATTGTCAAATAAACGCCGTCTGCATGTCTTGTATGTAGGAGAAGCAGAACGAGCAGAAGAAGTAAAAGAAGCCCTTCAAACGGCCTTTAATGACCTTCCAGAAGCTGCATTAGGGCATCCGGCGATTATTAAACCCGGAACCAAACAAAATGAAGCTTTCGTAACCGCTCAAGACGTCAATTATGTAGCCATTGCTTCAGATGCTATGGATTCATTTGCTTATACAGGTACTGCCAAAGTGTTAGCGACGACTATTCGTTACAGCTATTTATGGAACGAAATCCGAGTCAAAGGCGGTGCTTACGGATCTATGTACAACCATCAACGAAATGGAAGCTTTGCTTTAAGTTCTTACCGCGACCCTAACATTCGCAAAACATTGGCTGCTTATAAAGGTTTACCCGGTTATATCGAGCAAATAGAACTTTCCGATAGTGAGTTGCTGAAATATATTATTGGAACTATCAGTCCTATGGAACAACCTAAATCAGCGTTCAGTAAAGGTTTAACAGCTTTTAATCGTTTGAAAACAGGGCTTACAAAAGAAGAGCTGGTTCATTTGAAAGAAGAGATCTTAGCAGCTGACTCAACAGCATTAGCAGAGCTCCATAAGGACCTGAAAGAAGTCTTAGAAGACAGTACAATTGTCGTTATCGGTAATAAGACTCAAATCGAAAAAGAATCAGATTTGTTCGACACAGTAAAAGAATTGTATTGATTTTAAAGCAGAGTAGATATATAAATAACGTAAATCAGTTGAAGGAGGGAAAGACATGCCAAAAGAAGCTTTATTGATCGTAGATATGAGTGAAGACTTTGTAGCCGATAACGGAACATTGACCGTCGGCAAACCAGGACAAGTTATCGTACCTTATATCAAGCAATTAGCAACAGAATTTTTATCAAAAGGAAACATCGTCGTCGTTTCAATGGATGCTCACCAACCAGATGATCCTCATTTTGAACTTTGGCCGCCTCATAATGTTGTGAATACCAAGGGTCAACAGTTATATGGAGACTTAGATACATGGTTTCAAGAAAATAAAGATCATGAACAGGTTATTTATTCGCCAAAAACAAACTACAATGCGTTCTTCCAAACAGGACTAGCAGATGAATTGAGAGAGTCAGGCGTAGAGAAAGTTCATATCGTAGGCGTAACAACAGACATCTGTGTCTTCTTAACCACAGGAGGAGCAGACGCAGAAGGGTTCAAAACGACTGTTCATAAAAAAGGCGTCGCTACTTTTACTGATCTAGGAGAAACTATGCTGAATCATATGGAAAGATGCTTCCACACGGAAATCATCGAATAGAATAAGTCAAAAGCTGTTTAAAGAATGTTTTTTGTTCTTTAAACAGCTTTTTTGCATACTCCACACAAATTTAAATAGACCTTTAAAACCTCTAAAATACAGCTTTTCTACAAGGGAAGAGGGGGCTGGGGCATAGGGTGAATAGATGATGAATAGAGAAAAAGGAACGAAATACCCATAAAACGAACCTGTCAGAACGCTTGATAAACACATGCTCTCAGGTATTGGTGTAATTAAAGCTGCACAGCAAATGAATACAATAATTGTCAGCAGCAAAAAAAATCCAATTATGTTTAACTTGCTATTAAACAGATACTAAACAGCTATTAGGATTAAATAAAATCTTATTTTTGTAAAGTTTGTACAAATCCTGTTTACTAAGCAATTTATGAAATCTAACAAGTAAATGGATAACTTGGTTTATAAATTTATACTAACTGATTAATACTTAGTTCAATGAGTTGGATGAAATTCTATTCAGCAATTAAAAAAAACTAAACTATTCGAAGCTAACGTAGTATGATAATTTAGCAACAAAGCTTTAAATACAAAAACTAAATCCCGCAAGAAATTCCTAACTAGGAAAAAATAGTTAGACGAACTAAATGTAAACTTAGAAAAAATGTAAAAATAGCTGAATTTTATCTAACTGAACTATATAACACTAAAATAATTTATTTAAAGGTTAAAAGAGAGAGAAGAAAGCTAATTGAGGACTTGTAGATCAAGCACCTGAATTCACCTTTTTCCTAGTTTACATAATATATATTATACAAAGTAGTTTCTAGAGTCGATTCCACAAGATAACTTTAAAATTTTGCTCTTTTTTGGTCTTTTAGTTCTTTTTCATACTTGCTGTTAGAAAATTATTTTTCTTTTGCTTGTTTTTAGTATCTGCACTAATTTAAATTCTAACTGGCTATTGATTTTGTTTTTATTCTGACTGACTATCTAATGATCTAAAATGCTTTCTTTAATCAGTTCAATTTTTAATAATCAACTAACTGTTTGTTATTATTTTTTAAACTCACGTATTTTACTGTTTGAAGTTTTCTTGGCTGATCCGATTAATTTCGTTCTTATTATGAATCCTATTTTGCTGATGATTTGTTTCAGTTTTGATTCTGTGTTCTCAGGACGTTTTTAAGCTCATTTCAACTTCATTTGCATACACTTGTCCGTGAAATGATTCTTAAGCAAATAAAAAACCAACCGCTATAAATAACGATTGGTTTTTTATTTGCTTATTTTGTTAAGGCTTCAGTTAATTGTGGAACCACTTGTTTCTTACGTGATACTACACCTTTTAACAAAGCTTTGTTGTTTTCTAATTTCACGCCGAAAGCATCTTCAACAGCAATGATTGGATTTCCTAATGCTAACACCATTGAATCACTGTCTAGGATGTTTGTTACTACAAGAATGAATAAATCGTAGTTGTTTTCTAAATTCGCTTCTTGGATAGCTTTTTCCAATTCGCTTTGTTTAGCAAATACATCTTCGATATCAACTACATTGATTTGTGCGATACGTACGTTTTTGTCACCCATTGGGAAACTCTTAGCGTCCATATCGATCATTTCTTCAGCAGTCTTAGTGCCCATGTTTGTTCCGGCTTTTAACATATCCAGTCCATAAACATCTAAATCAACTTCAGCGATACCTGCTAATTCTTTAGCAGCTGCTTCATCTTCAGGTGTAGACGTTGGTGATTTAAATAACAACGTATCTGAAACGATTGCAGACAACATGATACCAGCAATGTGTTTAGGAATTGTTACGTTATTTTCTTTAAAGATTTTCAAGATAATCGTTGCTGTACACCCAACCGGTTCCGCACGGTAATAAAGCGGGTTCGCTGTATCAATGTTCGAAATACGGTGATGATCTACAACAGACGCAATCTCTACTTCTTTGATATCTGAAACACTTTGTTGTGCTTCGTTGTGGTCTACTAAGTATACCGTATTTGTTTCATTTGCTGCTGTTTCGATCACTCTAGGAGCTTCCACACCAAAGTAATTTAAGGCATAAGCAGTTTCTTCTCCAATTTCCCCTAAGGCTACTGCTTCTGTTTCTTTACCCAGCTCATTTTGCAAATAAGAAAATGAAATAGCAGATGCTATTGCGTCTGTATCCGGGTTTTTATGTCCAAAGACTAAAATTTTGCTCATTTTATTGTGACACTCCTTTATTTTGATTCTCACCTTTTATAGTAGAACAAATTAGCTTTTTAGTCTAGAGGCAGACTCTTTTTCTTTAGAAAATTTATCAAAATAAAGGAAAAAATTCTTCATCCTGTCCAAATGAGCTTTATCTTTTTTAAAGACAAAGGCTAGATTATATGTAATAGGCGGATCAAACGGCAACATATACTGGTTTTTGGCTAATGGATTAGCGTCTATGTATGACTTAGGCAAAGCAGTATAGTGTCCTGATCGCTGGCTGAACAGTTGGAGCTGTCTAGGAGACGAAAAATAACCGGATATCTCCGGGAAATTAAGGTTCTGATAAACGAAACTGGCCTTTAAAGTGCCATTTATGTAAAATTTATTTGGGTAAAATACCCACTTGTTCTGTAACGTTTCTTTTAAGTTTATCGATGATTTATCGCTCCAAGAATCATTTTGGTGGATAAGAAACAATTCCTCTTTGGCAATCAGTTTAGATGCATACCGGTTCCAATTTTTTATAATCTGATCCGGAAGGCATAAGATTGCCAGGTCTAGTTGATTCTTCTCTAATTGCTCCCATAATTCTTCTCTAGGGACAATACTCAAAGAAACTTTTCCACGAGAATTTTTCCAGTGATAATAAGCAAGGAACTCCACAAAGATTTCATCCCCTATGGAGGGCAATACCCCTACTTTTAGGTGACCCGATTCTTCTCTTTCGATAGAATTTATTTCGTCTAAAGCATTCTTAAATATCGTTTGCACAGATTGGGTTGCTCGTGCCATACTTTCTCCGGCTTCAGTCAAACGCATTTCTTTGCCTTTGAAATAGAACAATGGAGCGCCTATAGCGTGTTCGAACTTTTTGATTCTCTGGGTCAAGGCAGGTTGAGAAATGCCTAATTTTTGTGCTGTTTGCGTATAATTCATTGTTTCCGTCAACTCAGAAAAATAATCTAATGTCTTGCCGGAAAAAATACTTTTATCTCCTAAGTTCATTAAGTTTTCCTTCACTTCCTTTTGCGTCTGTAACCCCTTTATCATAAACAGCTATATAAAAAAGAGCAATCAAATTCATGCTCTTTTCATCAATAATTTAGGGATTATTGAACAAATTGGTACAATTTGTAATCGTCTACATGCAAAAGCCGATTAGCATTTTCAATTCTTTCTGCTGTAGGCGGTTCTATCCCGTCTAATTTGTACGGTATGTTCAATGCAGCATACTTGTATGCGCCTAATTTATGGTAAGGAAGAATCTCGACTTTCACTACATTTTTTAATGATTTTATAAATTGGTCTAGTCGAATCAAATCTTCATCGAAATCTGAACGTTCAGGAACCAGCACGTGTCTGATCCATACAGGTTTTTCAATCTCTGACAAATAACGAGCCATATTCAAGATATTAACGTTAGAATGCATCGTCAATTTTTTATGTTTTTCATCATCAATGTGCTTTACATCAAATAGCAATAGATCCGTATACACCATCAATTCTTCAAATCGGCTGAAAAAAGGTTCGTCATAAGTGAAAGGCTGGCCGCAAGTATCTAATGTGGTATGCACCCCTTCTGCTTTAGCCAACTTGAAATATTCAATCAAAAAATCAATATGCAGCAAAGGTTCTCCACCACTCACTGTAATACCGCCTCTTTGCCCCCAATAGTCTTGATATTGCAAAGCTTCTTTAAGCAATTCCTCAGGTGTATAAGGTGTACCTCCGCCGATGTTCCAGGTATCCGGGTTATGGCAAAACTCGCACCTCATCCGACAGCCTTGCATAAATGAAACAAAACGAATTCCCGGTCCATCTACCGAACCAAAGCTTTCATTTGAATGTACATACCCTATGACAGGCTTCTTCTCTTCCATAACGGTTACTCCTTTATTAAAGAAGAACCAGGAAACCATTTTCCCAGCTCTTCTCTCTTTTTACTGCCCTTACATATTTTCGTGCATTGTTCGATTGATAACGTCTAATTGTTGCTCACGAGTCAATTTGATAAAGTTTACGGCGTATCCTGATACACGAATCGTCAATTGAGGGTAATTTTCAGGATGTTCCATCGCATCCATCAATGTTTCTCGGTTAAAGACGTTTACGTTTAGGTGATGTCCGCCTTTTGTCACATACCCATCTAACATGCTGGCAAGGTTTTCTTGTTGGATCACATCTTCTTTTCCTAACGCTTTTGGAATGATGGAGAACGTATTTGAAATGCCGTCTAAAGAATATTTGTACGGCATCTTAGCCACAGACGTCAAACTCGCTAAAGCTCCATGTGTATCTCTTCCGTGCATTGGGTTGGCACCTGGGGCAAACGGTTCTCCTGAACGACGTCCATCTGGTGTATTCCCTGTTTTCTTACCATAAACAACATTTGAAGTGATTGTTAAGATTGAAGTTGTATGAGTTGCTCCTCGGTATGCAGGATGTTTCTTCACTTCATTCATGAATGTTTTCAATAACCAAATACCGATGTCATCTGCGCGATCGTCGTTGTTTCCGAATTTAGGGTAATCTCCTTCGATACTGTAATCGACGACTAATCCATTTTCATCACGGATCGTTTTAACTTTAGCGTATTTGATCGCTGAAAGTGAATCAATCGCTACGGAGAATCCGGCAATTCCTGTGGCCATTGTTCTTAAGATTTCGCTGTCATGCAAAGCCATTTCGATACGTTCATAAGAGTATTTGTCATGCATATAATGAATGACATTCAATGTGTTCAAGTACAACCCGGCAATCCATTCCATCATCGCTTGATATTTTTCCATGACTTCATCATAATCCAAGTATTCTGATGTGATTGGTTGGTATTTAGGTCCAACTTGTGTTTTAGATTTTTCATCGATACCACCGTTGATCGCATACAACAATGTTTTAGCCAAGTTGGCGCGAGCTCCGAAGAATTGCATTTGTTTTCCGATTCTCATAGCAGACACACAACAAGCGATGCCGTAATCGTCTCCCCATTCTACACGCATGATATCGTCATTTTCGTATTGGACAGCACTGGAAGCAATCGATACTTTCGCGCAATAGCGTTTGAAGTTCTCTGGTAATTGTTTAGACCATAGAATCGTCAAGTTTGGTTCAGGAGCTGGTCCTAAGTTGGATAAAGTGTGTAAGAAACGGTAACTGTTTTTTGTGACCATGTGACGTCCATCAATCCCTACGCCGGCAATAGCTTCTGTAACCCATGTTGGATCTCCTGAAAACAAATCATTGTATTCAGGTGTACGGGAGAATTTGACCAAACGCAATTTCATCACAAAATGGTCAACGATTTCTTGAGCTTCTTCTTCCGTCAATACACCTTCTTTTAAGTCACGTTCAATATAGATGTCTAAAAATGTAGAAGTACGTCCTAATGACATAGCTGCCCCGTTTTGTTCTTTGACAGCGGCTAAATAACCAAGGTACAACCATTGGAAAGCTTCTTTTGCAGTTCTGGCTGGTTGAGAGATATCAAACCCGTAAATGTGGCCTAATTCTTTCAATTCAGCTAATGCACGAATCTGTTCACTCAATTCTTCTCTGTCACGAATAATATTTTCACTCATTGTGCCAAAGCCGGTGTTATCCAAGTCTTCCTTCTTTTTCTCGATCAAGTAATCCACACCATATAAAGCTACACGTCTATAGTCCCCAATGATACGTCCGCGACCATATGCATCCGGCAGGCCAGTAATAACTCCGCTTCGTCGAGCTGCACGCATTTCTTCTGTATAGGCATCAAATACCCCTTGGTTATGTGTTTTGCGGTAATCACGGAAGATATGAGACACTTCAGGATCTATCTTATACCCATAAGACTCTGCTGACAGTTCGCTCATGCGAATTCCGCCAAAAGGCTGCAAGCTGCGTTTGAATGGCTTTTCTGTCTGGAATCCAACGATTTTTTCTAAGTCTTTGTCTAAATACCCAGCATCATGTGAAGTAATCGTAGAAACGACCTTTGTGTCCATATCTAAGACACCGCCAGCTTGTTGTTCCTGACGGTTTAAATCAGACACTTGATTCCATAATGTTAATGTCTCTTGTGTTGGTCCTGCCAAAAATTCATCTGTTCCATCATAAGGAGTATAGTTTTGTTGAATAAAATCCCTTACATTTACTTCTTCCTTCCATACTTTTCCTTTGAATCTCTTCCATTGTTCCATATAGTAACCTCCATTAATAAAATGATTTAACGCAATAAGTATTTCTACAAGCTCATTATATCACATATTAAAAAAATAGAAACTATTATCTGTTGAATTTTTTGAACAAGTTGTTGTATCCGACACGTGATGATTTTGCATTTTTTATTGTTATAACAACTTTTTCATTTTGTGAACACCATCATTATCTGTTTATTTTTAAATAGATACGATTATCACATGAAGTGAGTTTTAGTTATTACAATTGAAAGAAAGCAAAAAAGAACTAAACCAGGTACGGTTTAGTTCTTTTGGTCTATAAGGTGGGTTCTTCCTTGATATGAACGATATTAGACTCTTTGATCGCTTTTGGTTCTCCATCAGCGGTTTGGTCTAAAACAAAGGAACCATTGCTGTATCGATCGCTGGAAGCATAATTCTTCGGTATCACATCAATTACTTTGTCTTTCGTTGTGATGATCGAGTATGACTCATTTTCTTCATGAGTGACTTTTGCCACTAAAGAAACACGATGAGGATTTTTCTTCAATTCTCTAAAGACAATCAATCCACGTTGAGCTCGAGCTAAAGGAGCAAACTCTCTTAAGTCCATTTTCTTGACGGCCCCTCTTTGAGACACGACCAGCGCTTCTACTTTAGGAGCTTCATTGTCGATCAAGAGTCCATTTACTACATAGTCTTCTTCTTTTAAATTGATTGAACGGACACCACTTGCTTTAGCACCTACTACAGGCACTTCACTTAACGCGTAACGTAAGCCAAATCCACGATGAGTCACAAGGAAAACATCTTGCATCAAGGTATTTTCACTCATTTCAACATTTACTAACCGATCCGTTGGTGTTTTCAACTTCATGGCAGACGTCGTTTTCGACTTGTAACTTCTCCAAGGTTTAAAGGCTTCAACCTCGGTTTGTTTGATGAACCCTTCTTTTGATACTAACGTAAAAGTAGGTCCTGCAGAAAATTCTTTGAATCCAAACGCTTTTAGAACTCTCTCTTCCGGTTCTAAACTGATGTATTGAGAAATGTGGTCTCCCATGTCTTTCCATTTCACATCCACCAATTCATGGATTGGACGATAAATGACATTCCCTCTAGTGGTAAAGATCAATAAATGATCCAACGTCGTCAGTTTATCTACAAAAATCGGATAGTCGCCTTCCTTCATTCCGATTTGTTCAGCAGGAGATGCCGTATAAGACCGAAGACTTGAACGTTTGATATAGCCTTCATTCGTGACAACGACAACTACTTCTTCTTCAGAGATCAACACTTCTTTATTGATCTTCAACTCTTCGATTTTTTCTTCCAATTGTGTCAAACGAGGAGTGGCGTATTTCTTTTTGATTTCTTTCAACTCAGCTTTGATGACACGTTTCATTTCTTTTGGAGTACTCAATATTTTTTGGTAACTTTCAATGGCTTTCTTCAATTCGTCAGCTTCTTTTTCCAACGCCGTAACGTCTGTATTCGATAAGCGATACAGTTGCAAAGAGACGATCGATTCTGCTTGGATCTCTGTAAAACCGAATGCATTCATAATGTTTTCTTTGGCATTCTTTTTATCTTTACTCTTACGAATAGTAGCGATTAATTGATCCATAATCGAAACAGCTTTGATCAACCCTACTACAATGTGTTGTCTGTGTTCCGCTTTACGCAGCAAATGACGAGTACGTCTAGTGACGATCTCTTCTTTGTGCTCTAGATACGCTTCCAACATTCGAGCGATACCTACTTGCATCGGACGTTTATTATCGATAGCGACCATATTGAAGTTGTAGTTGACTTGCAATTCGGTATTTTTCAGCAAGTACGTTAAAATACCTTCAGCATTCGCTTCTTTTTTCAGTTCTATAACAATTCTCAAGCCTTCTCTATCTGTTTCATCACGTACTTCTGAGATACCGTCGATTTTTTTGTTCAAACGAATCTCGTCTATTTTACGCACTAAATTGGCTTTATTGACTTCATAAGGAATCTCAGAGACAGCAATCTGCTGTTTTCCGCCGCGCAGTTCTTCAATCTCCGTTTTTGAGCGAACGATGATTTTCCCTCTGCCTGTCTCGTAGGCTTTTCTTATTCCATCGATCCCTTGGATAATTCCGCCTGTCGGAAAATCAGGTGCTTTAAGGTATTGCATCAATTCTTTTGTCGTTGCTGTAGGATGATCGATATAGTATACCGCTGCATCAATAACTTCACTCAAATTGTGAGGAGGGATGTCAGTCGCATACCCGGCAGAGATTCCAGTAGCTCCATTGACCAGCAAGTTAGGGTAACGCGCTGGCAAAACAGTAGGTTCTTCTGCCGTATCATCAAAGTTTAAAATAAAATCAACGGTTTCTTTATCGATGTCTCTAAGCAATTCATCTGAAAAAGAAGACAAACGAGCTTCCGTATACCGCATCGCTGCAGGAGGATCGCCGTCCATGCTCCCGTTATTCCCGTGCATTTCGATTAAAACTTGACGTTGTTTCCAGTCTTGGCTCAAACGAACCATCGCTTCGTATACACTAGAGTCCCCATGAGGATGGTAGTTACCAATAACGTTTCCGACAGTCTTAGCAGATTTTCTAAACCCTTTTTCTGAGGTGTTTCCTTCCACATTCATAGAAAAGAGGATTCGTCTTTGTACAGGTTTTAATCCATCACGTATATCAGGCAGCGCACGCTCTTGAATAATGTATTTGGAGTACCGTCCAAATCGATCTCCCATAACTTCTTCTAAAGTAAGTTCTTGAATATCGTTTCTATTCTCCATCTATGGCACTTCCTTCATCTTCTAATTCATTATCGTTCATAATTTGAGAGTTTTCTAAAATGCTTCCGCCTTCTTCAAGTGAAAACTCTACATGTGATTCGATCCATTTCCGTCTTGGCTCAACTTTATTCCCCATCAAGACAGACACACGTTTTTCAGCTTGGGCCACATCGTCGATGCGGACTCGAATCAAGGTTCTCGTTTCAGGATTCATGGTCGTGTCCCACAATTGATCGGCATTCATCTCTCCTAAACCTTTATAACGTTGCAAGACATAATTTTTACCGAATTTTTTCGTAACATCCACCAATTCATCATCTGTCCAGGCATAAGCGATCTTTTCGTTTTTGCCGAAACCTTTAGACAGTTTATATAAAGGCGGCAATGCCAAGTAGACTTTCCCTGCTTCGATCAATGGCTTCATGTAACGGTAGAAAAACGTCAGCAGCAGTACTTGAATATGAGCTCCATCGGTATCCGCATCTGTCATGATGATGACTTTGTCGTAGTTGCAGTCTTCAATAGTGAATTCTGGTCCGACACCTGCACCAATCGTATAGATCATGGTGTTGATCTCTTCATTTTTCAAGATGTCTTGGATGTTGGCTTTTTCCGTGTTGACGACTTTCCCTCGTAAAGGCAAAATCGCTTGGAATTTACGGTCTCGACCTTGTTTTGCTGAACCGCCGGCTGAATCTCCCTCTACCAAGTACAATTCATTCTTTTTAGCATTTTTCCCTTGAGCAGGTGTTAATTTACCAGATAAAAGGGCATCGTTCTTCTTGCGTTTTTTCCCCGTTCTGGACTCGTCACGGGCTTTACGCGCTGCATCACGAGCTTCTCTTGCTCGAATAGCTTTACGAACCAATTGCTGGCTCAATTCGCCGTTCTCTGTTAAATAGTAATTCATTTGGTCGCTGATAACCGCGTCAATCGCCGAACGAGCTTGAGGAGTACCCAATTTGCTCTTTGTTTGTCCTTCAAACTGCAGCAAGTCTTCTGGTACTCGAATAGAGATAACCGAGGCCAATCCTTCACGGACGTCAGTACCTTCTAAATTCTTGTCTTTCTCTTTCAATAAGCCTACTTTTCGGGCATATTCGTTGAAGGTTTTCGTTAAGGATGTTTTCATTCCCGCTTCATGAGTACCGCCGTCTTTTGTCCGTACATTGTTAACAAAAGACAAAATGTTTTCAGAATAGCCGTCATTGTATTGGAAAGAAAATTCCACTTCGATCCCATTACTTTCACCAGCAAAGTAGGCTACTGGAGTCAAGATGTCTTTGTCTTCATTTAGATAATCAACAAACTCTTTAATTCCTTCTTTATAGTGGAAAATTTCTTCTTTGTCGCTTCGTTCATCGATCAATTCGATCCGGACATCTTTCAATAAGAAGGCCGATTCTCTTAACCGTTCCGATAACACATCATAAGAAAATGTTGTGGTTGAAAAAATTGTCGGGTCGGGTTTGAAGTGAACCATTGTACCATTCTTTTCAGTCGTGTTTTTCTTTTTAGTCAGCTTTCCTTTTGGTTTCCCGCCTTCAACAAATTCTTGAGTGTACTGGATGCCATCGCGGTAAACGGTAACTGACAATTTCTCTGAAAGAGCGTTTACTACACTGGCCCCTACACCGTGAAGACCACCTGAAGTTTTGTATCCGCCTTGTCCGAACTTCCCACCGGCATGCAAAACAGTAAAAATGACTTGGATAGTGGGGATTCCAGATGAATGCATTCCAATTGGCATTCCGCGTCCATTATCTCGAACAGAGATGCTTTCGTCTTTATGCAATGTCACGACGATCTTATCTCCGTACCCGGAAAGCACTTCATCTACAGAGTTGTCTACTATTTCATAAACCAGATGATGCAATCCTCTTGTATCCGTCGAACCAATATACATCCCTGGTCGCTTACGGACAGCTTCCAAACCTTCTAATACTTGGATGGAAGAATCATTGTATTCATAATTATTTTTTGCCATATCTTTCAAAACTCCCTATACCATGCAATTTCTTATCGTATGTTCATACGACTAATGTTGACCTTCATCCACTCATAGACCAAATCATTTTAACACACTTATTGCGATTACAACGTAAAAAATAACAATCGATGCTTTAAAACAGCTGTATTTTCTACGGTCAAGACAAACTTTTGCACAAAATGATTCACTGTTGCATTTCTTTGATTCCTGTATCCAATAGCGGATCATGCAGCTTTTTGCTCCTTAGATCTGAGCAAAAAAGAACATTCAAATCATACCTATTTTATGAATAGTAGTCAATATCTGTTCGAAACCGAATAAGTGTTCGTATTATTATACCAAAAATTTCACCAAAATGGCAGCTTCTATTCAATAAGTCCTTTTTTCAATAGGTTATTCTTCATGCTCTTTCCCTCTTTCTTCCATGAAGCCGTTATTTCTATGATAGTATTTTAAAAAAATAAGTGGTAAAATGGTCGTACGCGACAAATCAAGTTGGTAAGGAGAGAAATGGATCGATGACAACAATACTAATGTTTGTGCTATCGTACCTTCTAGGATCGATTCCCTCAGGTGTATGGATCGGGGAAAAAATATACAATATTGACATTCGACAACATGGTAGCGGAAACATGGGAACCACAAACACATTTCGTGTATTAGGTGTAAAAGCCGGAATAGCTGTTTTAGCGGCTGATTTGCTCAAAGGGACTTTGGGTGCCAGCTTGCCTTACTTTTTTGATTCAAATTTAAGCCCGATGGTCGTTGGGCTTGCGGCAGTCTTAGGACATACTTATCCGTTATTTGCGCAATTTAAAGGTGGGAAAGCTGTTGCTACGAGTGCAGGAGTAGTTCTAGCTTACAATCCGCCGTTTTTTATCTATTGTATCTTAGTATTTGGTATTCTGTTATACTTTACACGCATGGTCAGCTTAAGCAGTATGACAGCTCTAGTACTGATTACGATTTCTTCATTGTTTATCAATGATTGGATCTTAACGGCCATCGCTTTTGTATTGACGATTTTTATTACTTATCGTCACCGAGAAAACATTGTTCGGATCAAAAATGGTACAGAAAGTAAAATTCCTTTTGGCTTTCGTTACAAAAAGGAACAGTAACCTTGATGCAACATACGCAATAGAATAGGTACCAAAATGAAGAAATAACCGTCCTAAATAAATTGGACGGTTATTTTTTTCTTTAGAAACCTTCTGCCTGTCGAATGTAGGAAAGACGTTCTAAAAAATCAATAAAAGACGGAGCACCTTTAGCCAACAAGGTGTTCCGTCTTTATGTATACTGAATCGTTTTATCAAGTCAATTGGATCGTATAACTCGTAGTAAAGGTTTCTTTACCAGGCAATGAACGACTCCCTAATTTATCTTCTAAATCACCTGAGGCATCCACTGTATCGGCGATTCCATGCCAAGGTTCGATACACACAAACGGGGCTTCTTTTCCAGGTACAGACCAGATTCCGACATATGGATAGTTTTCAAACATCACAGAGACAGAACGCTCTGTTTTGTCGGAGAGAATACTAAATGTATTTTTCTCTTTCACTTCAAACACCAAAGCATCGTTCTCAAACAACTCTCTGCTTAATCTAAGCGTTGTATTGGTTTGAGCTAGAGTTGTTTGTGCAGGATCGGCAAATGGTCCGCTCAAAGGAATTTGTTTGCGCGATTTTCTAGGTAAGAAACTAAGGTAATAGTCTTCAAATGCGGTATCTTCTGTTAATGGAACATTAAATCCTGGATGTCCTCCGATAGAGAAATAAAGTACTTCTGATTCATTGGTGTTTTGGACGGCATATTCTACAGACACTTTGTCCTCCATTACTGTATAGGTAATACAAAGGGAGAAATCAAACGGATACGCTTTTTTTGTTTCTTCATTAGCTTTAAATTGCAATGTAACGCGGTTTTCAGTTTCTTCAAGGACAGTAAAAACGGCATCTCTGGCAAACCCATGTTGATTCATCGTATACGATTGACCTTTATACGTGTATTGATTGTCTTTCAATCGACCTACAATAGGAAACAATACGGGAGCTTTTCGATTCCAATAAGTTGGATCTCCTTGCCAAAGGTATTCCGCACCCGTATCCGTTTTTTGGATACTTTGAAGCTCAGCTCCTTTTGTTGAAACGACTACTGTTAATTGATTGCTTTTTAGGATGATGGACATAGTTTTTCACCTCATAAGATAATTGGTTTTCGATAGAACAATTTTAATATAAGAAAATAGCCTCCACTACAGAGGCTTTTTCTATGGGATAAAAGTTCAAGAATCGAATCAGACGATTTCTTTCTCCAACATTTGGAGCAGTTTTTCGTTTTTGATTCGAATGTATGTCCCTTTCATACCTAAAGACCGAGATTCAATGATCCCGCCAGATTCTAATTTTCTTAACGCATTAACGATCACAGAACGGGTAACACCAACTTCGTCTGCGATGTTTGCAGCCGTTACTCGCCCTTCTAATCCGTCTAATTGCTCAAATATAGCCTTTATAACCTTGTATTCGCTATAAGACAGGGTATTTAAAGCTAATTGGACTGTAGCATCGTCACGAGCCTCTTTTTCGATTCCTTGCTTTTTGATATTCAAGACTTCGATGCCTACGATGATTGCCGCATGCTCCCCAAGAATCAAATCGCTGTTTCCGAATTCAGGTGTTTCTCGAGCCAAGATCAATGTGCCTAATCGTTCGCCGCCAACAAAAATCGGAATGATCGTCGTTAATCCCGAAGTCACTATTTCCCGCGACTCAATCGGGAACACAGTATAGTCGCTCTCAATCCCTATATTCGACGTTGTGCGTGTAATCTCCAACATACTATTTGCGTAATTCGCCGGAAATTGTTTTTCGATCAACATTTGTTTTACGCGATCATTGTTGATGGCATGTTTTTCAAAAAAGCCCAACAATTTACCTTTTTCATCAATCAAATAGGTATTCGCTTCTAATATATTGCCCAAATTTTTGGTCAAATTTGTAAAAGGCAGCTGATCATCTGCACTTTCTGAATCCACGATTCCTCCAACGGTTTGAAGGATGCGATTCATTTTACGCATTTTTTCTAATAATTCTTCCATCTTTCATTCACCACCAAGTTACAGGATATAACGGCTCAAATCTTTGTCCGCCACGATATGTTGGAGTTTGTCATCGATATATTTTTCTGTGATCGTGATTTCTCCCATTTGCATATCTGGAGCCTCAAATAATAAGTCTTCCAATACTTTTTCCAAAATCGTATGCAATCTGCGGGCTCCGATATTGTCTGTCTCTGCATTTACTTGGTAAGCGATGTCTGCCATTCTTTCAATCGATTCGAAAGTGAATGTTACTGTAATATTTTCTGTTTTCAGCAATTCACGGTATTGTTTGATCAAAGCATTGTTTGGTTCCGTTAAAATTTTGACGAAATCTTCTTTGGTTAAATCGTCCAACTCTACACGAATCGGGAAGCGTCCTTGCAGTTCGGGAATCAAATCGCTTGGTCTGGCAACGTGGAAAGCTCCTGAAGCAATAAACAGAACGTGATCTGTATTCACAGTACCGTACTTCGTATTGACAGATGACCCTTCAACGATCGGCAAGATATCTCTTTGAACACCTTCTCTTGAAACTTGTCCATCATTTTTCCCTTTAGAGGTGATTTTGTCGATTTCATCAATAAAAATGATCCCTGAGTTTTCTGCCAATTTGACTGCTTCTGCATTGATGTCTTCAGCGTTAACCAATTTTTCAGATTCTTCTTGGATGAAAATATCGATTGCTTCTTTAACCGTTACTTTTCTCTCTACTTTTTTCTTAGGAGACAAAGCACCAAAAGTATCAGATAAATCGATCCCCATTTGTTCCAAACCAGCATTCATTGGTGAATTCATCGGTTTCTTTTGTTCGTCTACTTTGATGGTCACTTCACGGGTATCTAATAAACCGTCGCGAATTTGCTGTTGGATCTTCGTCCGATTAGTAGAGATCTCAGGTGTGACTTCTTCAGATTCTTCTTCAGGATTTAGATCATTCGGATTGATGCCCATATTTTGGAACATAGCTCCAAAGGGATTGTTGTTCATGTTATCTTGGCGTTGTTCTTTTTTGATTCCTGGTACCAAGATTTTAGAAATGCGTTCAATAGCTCTTTTCTCTGCTTGCACATATACATTCGAGTATTGTTGTTTTTTGACGATTTGGATAGACGATTCTACTAAATCGCGGACCATAGATTCAACATCACGGCCGATGTATCCAACCTCTGTAAATTTAGTCGCTTCGACTTTGACAAAAGGAGCTTTTACAATAGAAGCTAAACGTCTGGCGATTTCCGTTTTACCGACACCAGTAGCTCCGATCATTAAAATGTTTTTTGGAGTGATTTCTTGCTGCATGTCTTCATTCAAATGTAAACGACGGTAACGGTTGCGCAAAGCAACAGCTACTGATTTTTTCGCATTGTGCTGACCGACAATGTATTTGTCCAACTCAGTCACGACTTGTCTAGGTGTAATATTATCTAATTGATTCATTGATCTTCACGTCCTTGTTTCATATTATCCAACTGTTTTGGTTTTTACAGCTCTTCAACGATGATGTTATGGTTGGTAAACACGCAAATGTCTGCAGCTGTTTCAAGAGCTTCTCGTGCAATCTCAACAGCAGAAAGATCTGCTCCATGTTTCTTCAAAGCTCTTCCTGCGGCCAAAGCGAAATTTCCGCCTGATCCGATAGCCAGTATGCCATCATCAGGTTGAATCACTTCGCCATTTCCTGAAACCAGCAGCATTTCATCTTTATTCATCACAATCAATAACGCTTCTAATTTTTGCAATGTTCTGTCTGTGCGCCATTCTTGTGCCAGCTCAACAGCTGCACGCGTCAGGTTTCCTTTATATTCATTTAACTTGCTTTCAAATTTCTCTTCCAAAGTGAACGCGTCTGCTACACTGCCGGCGAAACCCGTAACCACTTCATCGTTGTATAAGCGTCTTACTTTGCGAGCTGTTCCTTTCATGATGACTTGCTCGCCCATTGTGACTTGACCGTCACCAGCCATAGCACTTTTTCCGTTATGTTGGATCGCAAATATAGTTGTAGAATGAAACTCTGTCATGTTAAATTCCTCCATTTACTTTAACCAAGAGGTTCTTACGCTCTTGGATGAAATTGACGATAATTTTTTTGTAGTTTTTCTTTGGTCACATGAGCATAAATTTGAGTAGATGATAAACTCGAATGTCCTAACAATTCTTGAACCGTACGCATGTCTGCACCGTTGTTCAATAAGTGAGTTGCAAATGTGTGACGAAGCATGTGTGGGTGTATATCTGAAGTAAGACTGCTTTTTTTGATGACTTGGTTCAGCACGTATTCGATCCCTGTTGAAGTGATCCCATCTCCGTGGTGGTTCACAAATAAAACAGAATGTCCTTTTTGATATTTTTTCATTAATGGGTCACGCGCTTTTTTGATGTATTGTTGAATAGCAACTGCAGCGTAATGACCAAATGGAACATATCGTTCTTTGTTTCCTTTTCCACGAATCAATAAGACATTCAATTCAAAATCAATGTCTTTCATCTCAATCCCTGCACATTCACTGACTCGAATTCCAGTGCCGTACAACACTTCTAAAATCGCTTCGTTTCTATAATCTAATGGGTTTTCTCCTTTGACTACTTGGAATAAAACGTCCATCTCTTTTTCGTAAAAAAAACGAGGCAACCGTAAATTCTTCTTTTTTAAATGCACATAGGAAAAAGGATTATCTTCCGCTAGGTTATTTCGCAGTAAAAATTGATAAAAAGCACGTAAACTGGATATTTTTCGTGAAACACTATTTCGGCTTAATTTATTTTCGTTTAATTCGCCTAAGTAAATCCTGACATCTTGGATCGTCACTTTACTAAAGTCCGAATCTCCTGTCTGTTGCAAGAAAACATTGAATTGCTCAATATCTTCTTGATAGGCTTTCTTAGTGAGGACGGAATAATCACGCTCTGAAATCAAATAATTTAAGAAAAGCTCAATCAACTTTTGATTGCTCAAAAAAATCCCTCCACTCGTATGACAAAGTAACTTTATCATACCAGAAAAGGGATTACAATCGATTGAGGATTCTTTAAACGAAACTTAATAGCAGATTTTATCCTCATTTATCCAATTATTTTTGAAGTTCTTCTTTATAATCACAGTTGCTGCAAATGACTTGTTTGCCCTTAGCGACTTTCTTTTCTTCTAAGTGATGCTCACACTTAGGACAGTTTCGGCCAACTGGTTTATTCCAAGAGATGAACTCGCAGTCTGGGTAACGGTCGCAGCCATAGAAAATACGGTTTTTCTTCGATTTTCTTTCGATGACGTTTCCTTTATTACACGTTGGACAAGTCACTCCAATATCTTTAACGATAGCTTTCGTATTTCGACATTCAGGGAAATTACTGCATGCATAGAATTTTCCATATCGACCCATTTTGATCACCATCGGATGACCACAAACTTCACAGTCAAAACCAGCCGGTTCATCTTTGATTTGAATTTTTTCCATTTGTTCTTCTGCTACTTCAACTGTTTTTTTAAACGGTTTGTAGAATTGGTCAATAACGTTTTTCCATTCTTCTTCTCCAATTTCCACTTGGTCCAGATTTTTTTCCATTTCTGCAGTGAAGTGGACGTCTACAATTTGAGGGAAGAATTCTGCGATCATGCCATTGACGATAGTTCCTAATTCAGTAGGTTCAAATCGTTTAGCAGCTAACTTAACGTAATATCTTCTTTGGATCGTATCCAATGTGGGCGCATAAGTTGAAGGACGACCTACACCGTTTTCTTCCAGCGTTTTGATCAACGTAGCTTCTGAGAAACGAGCGGGTGGTTGAGTAAAATGTTGTTTTGGCTCGATATCCACTGTTGTAGCTATTTCCCCTTCTTCTAAAGGCGGTAAAACATTATCTTTTTCTGCTTTTCCGCTATCCGTTGATTCGATATAGACTTTTTGATATCCAGGGAACTTCATTTTTTGACCATTAGCTCTAAACAGAACATCATTGCGTTCCAAGTCTACTGTCATCGTATCAAAAATAGCCGGTTTCATTTGGCTCGCTACAAAGCGAGACCAGATCAAGTTGTATAATTTGTATTGGTCTTTTGAGAGATATTTTTGAATCTCTTCAGGAGTTCTCATAACACTAGAAGGTCGAATAGCCTCATGTGCGTCTTGAGAACTTTCCGCTTTTTTCCCTACACGTGCTTTTGAATTCGTATACTCATCACCATAAGTCTTTTGAATGAACTCATGCACTTCATTTTTAGCGGTATCTGAAATACGAGTAGAATCTGTACGCATGTAAGTGATCAATCCGACAGCTCCACCGCGTCCTAGAGAAATTCCTTCATATAGTTGTTGAGCGATCATCATCGTTTTACGTGTTTTGAAATTGATTTTACGCGCAGCATCTTGTTGCATGCTGCTGGTAGTAAATGGAAGGGATGGGTTACGTTTTCGTTCTTTTTTCACTACTTTAGTGATTTCAAATTCATCGCCATCCATTTGTTTGATGATTTTTTGAGCATCTTTGGAATCAGACAATTTAGTCTTTTTACCATTCACTCCATAAAAGGCTGCTTTAAATTTCTTTGTTCCTTTTTTGAAGTTACCATCGATCGTCCAATACTCTTCAGGTTCAAACTGATTGATTTCCTCTTCACGGTCGCAAATCAATTTCAAGGCTACTGATTGAACTCTTCCCGCACTTAAACCCTTTTTGATTTTTTTCCATAAAATAGGACTGATCGTATATCCAACTAAACGGTCTAGTACACGTCTAGCTTGTTGAGAGTCTACTAAATCCATATTGATGGAGCGCGGTTCTTTAAAAGCACCTTTTACAGCGTCTTTTGTGATCTCATTAAAGACAACACGATTTTTATCTTCTATATCTAAGCCTAATAAATGGCATAAATGCCATGCAATAGCTTCTCCTTCTCTATCCGGATCGGCTGCGAGATAGACTTTATCAGCTTTTTTTGCAAATTTTTTCAATTCTTTGATCAAAGGGCCTTTTCCTCTGATAGAAATGTATTCGGGTTCATAGTTGTTTTCGGTATCAATTGCCATACGACTTTTAGGAAGATCTCTGATATGACCTAAACTTGCCACCACTTTGTAATTTTTTCCTAAATACTTTTCAATTGTTTTTGCTTTAGCAGGCGACTCAACGATCACCAAATATTTATAGGCCAAATAAAAACTCCTCTCATTTGAACAGTTTGTTTATACTTATCTAATCGATTAATAATAGCTAACTGAAATCGTAAATCATCTTATGCTATTCACTAGTCGTTTGTCAACTATTCAAATGAAAGACTTTCAACTAAACAGGAAAATATCCTTATTTCAAAAGTCTATTTAAAAAGGGTCTAAAGTCAATCTGCACCAACGTTTCTTCCCTTATTCTCTCCTCTCTTGTTAAACCCATTATAAAATATAAAAGTTTTTTTATTTCAAGTAGTTTTCGACCAGCATTTCTCCACTCAATACACATGTCGCTCCTTGAACGATCAAGTCGTTTGTCCCACCGCTGAATGGACTCGTAATATTTCCCGGAACGGCAAAAACTTCCCGCCCTTCTTTCAATGCGATATTAGCCGTAATCAAACTGCCGCTGCGGTATTTAGCCTCTATCACCAAAGTCCCTAAACTGATTCCAGCAATGATCCGATTCCTCATCGGGAAATGGTGTCTAAGCGGTTTAGTGCCCGCTGGGTATTCAGACAACAGCAAATGTTCTTTTGCAATTACTTCTTGTAAGACTTTATTTTCATAAGGATAGCATTGATCCAATCCGCAGCCGATAACCGCTACGGTCTTTCCGGAATGCTTGATCGTCAATTGATGAGTCAATGTGTCGACCCCTTTAGCTAATCCGCTGACTAATACAAAATCATTGCCGATAAGCCTTGGAACAAAAGCTTCCAAAACTTCTGCAGCATATCGGCTGTGTGCTCTTGAACCAACAACAGACAATAAATTCTCTTTTAACAAATCAATATTTCCTTTATAGAATAACAATGATGGCGGGTCATAAATGTGTCTCAGATAATGTGGAAAAGAAGCATCAAAAAAAGACACCCACTGAATTCCCAACTTCTTGTAGTCTTCTATGATTTGCTCTAAATCTATAGCAGCATAACTAGCGTAAAACAATGCTTTTTGCTTTTCTTTCATCCCAACTCTGTCAGCGAGTTCTGCTAACGTCACATTAGGTTCTTCCATTAAAATGACGCCCATCATAATGCGTTGAGTCGCATCAAGTCCTTTGCACAATGAAAAATGCAGCATGACTTGATTTATATTATCTATTTCCAACATGCTCTTTCACACTCCTTTACCTAAAAGATACGTAAACAAAGAGGAAGTACGTGAAAGATAAAAAAAACCAAAAAAACACCCATAAAAAGGTTTAAAAACCTCAGTTTATGGGTGTTTAACTTGTTTATATTTGCAATAATGGAATATACCTTAGTTGAGTAAGGCTTCTCTCACTGGAGCAAAACTTCTGCGGTGAATAGGAGTAACCCCTAAGTCTTCTAAGGCAGTCAGGTGTTCTTTTGTGCCGTATCCCGCATTGTTTGGAAAACCGTATCCCGGATACATAACATCATATTCTTCCATCATTCGGTCACGAGTGACTTTAGCAATGATACTAGCAGCGGCGATCGAGACACTTTTGGCGTCTCCTTTAATGATGCTTTCTTGAGAGATCGGTAGTGGCAACGTCATAGCATCTACCAGCAAGTGATCAGGCTGAATCGGCATCTGTTCGATCGCTTCCAGCATAGCTAATTTTGAGGCTTCATAAATATTGACTTGATCAATAACTGCAGCGTCTTTGATGCCAACTCCAACAGCCAATGCTTTTTCTTGGATGATATCAAATAACTCATTTCGTTTAGCTAATGAAAGTTGTTTCGAGTCATTGATACCTACGATATTGAAATCTTCCGGAAAAATAACAGCCGCAGAAACAACAGGACCAGCCAATGGTCCACGGCCTACTTCATCTACTCCGGCAATAAACTCTTTACCATGAGCCCATGCTCGTCTTTCGTACGCCAGCATTTCCTGGAGTTTTTCTTGTGCCAATTGCTGTTTTTCTGCTTTTTTGTCCCAGCTTCTTACAGCCGCAATAACGCCTTTACGCGCGTCTAAGCGAAATTCCTTTAAGCGTTCATCATGAGGATCAACAATCGTTTGCAAAATGTTTTTAACTTCCGTTATACTCAGCGGCTTTTGTGCATCAGTCATTCTCGCTATCTCCTTCAGACAGACTGACCGGCACTACGTCTAAGGTGAAAGGACTTATTTTACCGCTGCGGATCTCATGTAAGACCATTTCAGCTGCTCGTTCGTAATCGTCTCTAAAGTTTCTTTTTTCACTGATCAGCATCAATAATTCAGCATCACTCAAGTTCAAGTCTTCGTTGTCTAAATTGTATCTCTTAGCCAATGCATCTGGATGATTTTCTTTCAAAAAGTTTAATCCATATAGTACAATGTCGTCTATATTCAGTAAGGTATCTTTGATAGCTCCTGTCAATGCTAATTTTTTTCCAATGGCAGGATCTTCGAATTTTGGCCATAGAATACCTGGTGTGTCTAATAATTCGATTTCCTTTCCTAATTTCAACCATTGCTGTGCTTTAGTAACACCTGGCTTGTTTCCAGTCTTAGCAATATTTTTCTTCACTAGTCGGTTGATCAGTGTAGATTTTCCTACGTTTGGAATACCAATGCTCATTGCACGAATCGGACGCGGCTTCATTCCTTTTTCAGCCATACGATCAAATTTAGGCTTCATTAACTCTTGAGCTTTTGCGGTGATTTCTTTCATTCCTTTTCCTTCTTGAGCTACGATAGGAATAGCCGGAATACCTTGTTTTGCGTAATAACTGATCCACTGTTGAGTTGCTCGTCTGTCCGCCAGATCGCTTTTGTTTAAAATCAATATACGCGGTTTGTGTTGAATGATCTCATCCAACACAGGGTTTCGACTAGATTCTGGAAGTCGTGCATCAACCAATTCAAAAACAACATCTACCAATTTCAATTTTTCTGCTACTTGTCTCTTTGCTTTTGCCATATGACCTGGATACCATTGTATTGTCGCCATAAGTCTCACGTCCTTTATTTCTTTTTTATTCCAAAAATAAAAACTAATCACAACTTGACCTCAAAGCGCTAGGTCAAAGTTTCTTGATTAGTCTTATCCTATTGTGTATTCACCTTGTTTTGTTTCCTGATTACTCGTTAGCTTGATTGACGTCTCCAAAATCTTTCAACGGCCAGATTCTCAAATCCGTCGTTCCAGTAATGTGACTGTCTTTTACGAACCCAAAATAGCGGCTGTCTTTTGAATTGATCCGGTTATCTCCCATCAAGAAATAGTGCCCTTCCGGAACAACATCTTGACCTGTTAGAATAGCCAGATTAAAATCTTCCGTAAATTGATCTGTCTCGTCAATTGTGAAATATTCGCTGTTTAAATACTCTTCAGGGACTTCTTCTCCATTGACATACAACCGATCGTCTCTCATTTCCACCATGTCTCCAGGAACACCGATGACTCGTTTGATGTATTGTTTGCCAGGCTCGTCGGGAGCGTCAAAAACCACAATGTCAAACCGGTCGATATCCGCTACCTTGTTTAAGATCAACCGATCATTGTCATGCAACGTCGGCACCATAGAATCTCCTTCAACACTTACCGGAGCAAACAGAAAATGTCTCACTAGTAAAAAGATGGCTAAAGCCACTACCACATATAACAGCGTGCTGATAAATTCTCTTACTTTACTCACAGGTTCTTTATCAGGTGTCTTAGACCCTTTCTTTTTCTGGGAAGGGTATTTAGTTTTTCTTGGTTCAAACGATGAATTCTCTTGCTTATTAGTTGAGTCATGATTGTTTTGCACTTCTATCTCCTACCTTCATCATTTAATTGACCACAGATATTCTTGGTAATGGATAGTATACCATAATGGCTTCTCCTACGATCATCTCTGCAGGAATAGGCCCGTAATATCGGCTGTCATGGCTAAGCCGTCGATTATCGCCTAAAACAAAATAATGGCCTTCTGGAATCACGGCTTCTCCGGTCAAACTTTCTAGAGTAAAATTAGAAGTCCAAACTCCGCCTGCTTTTTCGACATAATCATTGTTCAAAAAAGACTCCTTTACTGGTTGGTCATTCACAAATAATTGATCATTTTCATACCGAATACTCTCACCAGGAAGACCGATCACACGTTTGACAAATGTCCGATTGACATCATCTCGAAAAACAATGACATCAAACCGTTCGATTTGATGGATCGTTCCCACGATGATTTGATCGTTTTGTTGAAACGTTGGAAACATCGATGATCCTTCAATAGCAACAGGAAGAAAAAGAAAGCTTTTCATAATGGCTACTGCCACAGAGGCAAATAAAGCTGCTTTCAGCCAACCTTTCAAATTTTCCTTCCAATATTTTTTCATCTTATTCCCGCTCCAAACTTCATTTATCTTTATCATACTAAAAATTTGCTGAAATAACTATGTTTTTGTTGGTTTCCAGAAAAAAAAGAAGACACTGGGTCTTCTTTTTTCATTAATTATTGTTTAAGGTATTCAACTGCTTCCTCGTATTGTGTATCATTTGCATCGATCAGTTCGCGCAACTCCGTAATTAACGCCAATGCGGTATCTCCAGTGACAACGCCATTCACTTCTAGATCTTGATCCGCTTGAAACTCTTCTACTGCTTTAGTAGTGTCCTCATCAAAGTAACCGTCAGCAGAACCAACTTCATATTCTAAAGCTTCGATCACTTTTTCTAAGTTCTCCACTTCCGCTGAAGTGTCACCTTGTTGGTAAGTTTCTGATGAATTGATCATCAACAAGTAGGCATAGTCAGGCAGCTCAACAACAACATCCGGTTCTAATCCTTTATCGTGGACCCAGTTGCCTTCAGGCGTCAACCATTTCCCAATCGTTAGTTTCAGTTCGCTTTCATCTGCATAAGGAATAACAGACTGGACAGTCCCTTTACCAAATGTTTTTGATCCGATGATCGGCAATTCAGCTGATTCTTGCAAGGCCCCTGCTAAAATCTCAGAGGCACTGGCACTTCCTTCATCAACCAATAAAACAGAAGGCTCTGTGATTTGGAATTCGCCATAGGAAGCATCATCAGCTACTACAGGCACAGGTTCTTGATTCCGTTCTTCTGTCTGCAGAATCACTTCTCCATCTTCTAAGAACATATTTGAAATAGTGATAGCGCCATCTAATAGACCACCTGGGTTTTGTCGAACATCAAAGACAAATGATTTCGCTCCTTGCGATCTCAAGTCTTCAACAGCCGCTACTAATTCCTCATAAGTTGGTGTCGAAAAGCTGGTAATACTTACATATCCTATCGTAGGGTCTTCTTTATCAAGATTGTAAATAACCGTCTCTACAGGAATCGTATCTCTTGTGATGGTTACTTCAAAAGTACTATCTCCTCTTTGGATCGTCAGTACGACTTGTGTGCCTTTTTCTCCACGAATGTAAGAAACGGCTTCGTTTAACGACAGACCATTCAATTCTTGATCATCCACTTTGAGAATAATATCATTTGGCAACAATCCTGCTTTTTCAGCCGGAGAGCCGGCGATAGGAGAAACAATCATGATATTATCGCCTTGTTTTTGAACTTCTGCTCCAATACCTTCAAACGAAGCATCAATACTTTCATTCAAATTAGCTGAATCGGATAAGTCCAAGTATTCGGTATAAGGATCTCCGACAGCTTCTGTCATGCCTGAAAGGGCGCCCTCCATCAAAGCCTCACCATCAACTTCTTCATAATAAGTCGTCATCAATGTATTATAAACCGATTCAAATTTAGTGTAATCAATTCCGCTGCTGCTGATTGCAGCAGATTCAGATTGACTGGAAGCTGCTGAGCTGGAAGATTCTGCAGTTGGAACATCCGGTCCAGCAGCATGTGTCGCCAACAGTGTCATGCCAACGGATAGCAATGCTACTACCACTAAAGAAGCGCCGAAAGCTGCAGGATGAACACGTTTTAACTTTTTCTTGTTTTGATCGTCATTTTTCATGAAGTGCTCCTTTCTGATCACCATAAGTTGGCAAGTTGTTTACTTGATAAAAAGTGTATCACTTTTCTTTCTCTAAGACTATTTTTTAACTTTCAAAGCTGCATCTAATGCGATAACGATCATGTCATTGAAAGTAGTTTGGCGTTCTTGAGCAGATGTTTCTTCACCAGTTATCAAATGGTCACTGATCGTTAAAATAGCCAATGCTTTACGATTGTATTTAGCAGCCAATGTATAAAGACCCGCAGCTTCCATTTCAACGGCCATTACCCCATAATCAGCCAATTTTTTCTTGTCCAGTTCTTCGTTGTAGAAGCGGTCCGCTGACAATACATTTCCTACACGCATATTTAAGCCTTTTTCGATCCCTGAATCATACGCTGCTTTCAATAAGTCAAAGTCAGCAATAGGGGCAAAATGTACTTGTCCGTTAAAGGTATTGGCTACTGCACTTGAATCAGTTGTAGCTGCTTGAGCAATCACAACGTCACGTACTTTGATGTCTTCCTTCATTCCGCCGGCAGTTCCTACACGAATCAAGTTTTGAACATTGTATTGTGTGATCAATTCTTCTGCATAAATCATGATTGAAGGCAACCCCATGCCGGTTCCTTGAACAGAGATGCGTTCCCCTTTATAGGTGCCTGTATAACCAAACATATTTCTGACAGAATTGTATTGTTCTACATCTTCTAAAAACGTTTCTGCGATATATTTTGCACGTAATGGGTCTCCAGGTAATAAAATCGTTTCTGCAATTTGTCCTTCTTTAGCCTCAATATGTACACTCATGTCTAATTCCTCCAATAATTTTTATTTTTTTGTTGATTGGTATCTTTCCCATGCGTCATCAAAAATAGTCATCGAATCTAAATAGGTGCCATACATTTCTAAATAATGGCTGATTTCATGATAATCTTTTGATTGTTTTGGAAAATCAGTGTCTCGAAAAGCAGCGTTGGCAAAAACTGTTATCGGGTCTTTCATGTTGCCATCTCTTTCGGTCATTAAATAATGGTAAAACGATCTAGTCATCAAATTTGCCCCATTTTTTGTTTATTTGTATACTCTTTTCGTTCTTCCTTTTCTTGCTGGTAGCGCTCTGGATTTTTACGGTAAAACTCTTGGTGCTCTTCTTCGGCTTCGTAGAATGGACAACTATCTTCTATAGTAGTGACGATCGGTTTAGTGTATTTGCCGCTTGCCGCTAACATTTCTTTAGAAGCCGTTGCAACTGCACGTTGTTCTTCATTTTCTACAAAAATCACCGGTCGATAACTGCTGCCGCGATCCATAAATTGCCCCATTGCATCTGTCGGATCAGTTTGGTTCCAGTAAATTTCGACCAATTCTCCATAAGAGATCACTTTAGGGTCAAAAGTAATCTTTACGGCTTCTGTGTGACCGGTCAATTGTGTTTTTACTTCTTCGTAAGTTGGATCAACTGTGTGGCCTCCTGTATATCCAGAGACAACAGACTTGATTCCTGGTTGTTGATCAAAAGGAGAGACCATACACCAAAAGCATCCCCCTGCAAAAACAGCTGTTTCAAACATCTTCATTTCCTCTTTTCTTTATATTATTCATTTGTAGAAGCAGGCACGTGTACGTTGACTAAAATGTCATTTTCCACCAAATCGATTCGTTCAGCAGAGAAAAACATCCCGCTTTCCAGTTGAAATTCATTTAAATTAAAAGTGATCGTTTCATTCTCTCCATTGATCACTACCCAATCCGGAATAGATAATTGACTGCCTATTTGGTTCATCGCAAATGAAATCGGCAAATTCAATCGGCCTAATGATAATTCGTTTGCTTTCAACTGGATATTGCCATTTTCAGTCACATAAGGATCCATGAATAAATTGAAGGGCACTTCAAACCCAAACAATTGAAAACTTCCCGCTAACTGGAACGTTTCATCCAGAAGAACTTCATAGTTCACGTTACTTCCCGCAACTTCTTCTTCAATATATTGATTCATCAATTGTGTGACTTCTTCTTTTCGTGCGGACACACTAAATGTCATCACATCTGAAGTATCAACTGCCGTTTCATTGACGATTTCTTGACTAGCCGGTTGAACTTGTAGCTGTTGGACCAGCCAAATGCCCGTACCCAACAAAACGGCTGCTAACGTTAAAAAAGCCCACTTCCAATAATTGATTGGAGCTTTAGTTTGTTTCTTTGCTCGTTTCTCTTCCATAGGCTCTCCTTTTTAGCTGCATTATATCAATTCTTGCTTCATTAATCCAAAAGGTCTTCATATTTTTTCATTTCATTGAACAAGATGCCAGCCATTTTACTATAGCCTGCATCGTTTGGATGAAATAAATCATCTTCGTATAAATAAGGATTCTCAATCACTTGAGTATTTTCCGGCGATGATTGCGCAGCTTTGACGTCTGTCAAATTGCTTTCAACAACAAAAGCTTCATCGATCGGCACATAATGTGTATTGTCGTATTGCTGAGCGAGGGAACTCGTTTTTTTATTCCATTCATCAAGAATCACTTGCATCTCTTCAATCTCTGAAAAGTAAAGTGCATAAGGATTATACACGCCAAACAAATAAATCTCTGTATCGGGATTCCATTGTTGAACCATCTCGATCATTTTTTTGACATTTTTTTCATACATGTTTAAAGGTTCCTTAAAACTCTCCAATTGGACATTCAGCAATTCATTTTTAAAGGTCTTGATGATGTCATTTCCTCCAACCGTAAAAACCACCATATCCGCTTCTTTTACAGCTGCTTCAATTTCAGGATCGGTTTCCATACGGGATAGGATTTGGTCGCTGCGTTTGCCGCTTACACCAAAATTATGGGTAATAACTTCAGATACAGGCTTTGTTTCTTCCATCAGCTCAGCTACTCTTGGAACGTATCCTCCACTGCCTAAACTATCTCCAACACCTTCTGTTAAAGAATCTCCAATAGCGACTAATTCAACTTTCTGGGGAGTTTCTTTTGCCTGTTCTTCTTTTTCCGGCTGATTCAGTACGGTATTTAAGACAAACACTACCAGTAAACTCACTAATACGAGAAACAGCAAACTAGTCAGTAATGAACGTATCGTTTTCATGATAATGACACTTGCTTCCTTTCTTTTCTCTTCAAATGATATTCAAAAATAACTTTCTTCAACCAGCTTTTTTCCCAGCTGGTTGAATCCCACCCATTTTACCATCTTTTCTCACAAAAAATAAGTTCTAGACCCATATATCTCAAAAATTTATAAAAAAATAAAACATGCTTGAACTTTACCCCTATAAAGCAGTAAAGTTCAGTGCTGTTTCGTTAACGAGTTTTCCGTTTGTACAATTCAAAACGATGAGGATACTTATTTTTTTCATCTAATTCGCCTGCTTCAGATCGAACTAAAGTCCATTCATCCCAGTTCATGGGAACCATATAAGTATCTCCTTCAAATTCCTGCTCAATAACGGTCCGATGCAACATATCTACATCGTCTAAGAAATGTTGGAATACTCCTGAACCGCCAATGATCATAGTATCTTTTTCATATCCTTCGGCAAATTTCAATACTTCTTCTCGGCTGTGCATGACTTCGACACCTTCAGCATGGTAATCTTTATCAGTTGTCAAAATAATATTGATTCGATTCGGAAGAGGCTTTTTGCCCATCCCTTCAAAAGTTTTCCGTCCCATGACTACTGCTTGCCCAATGGTAGCCTGTTTAAAATACTTCAGATCATTTGGTAAATACCAAGGTAATGTCCCATTTTTTCCGATCAACCCTTTTTGGTCTTCTGCCCATAAAAATGCTATCATCTGTTATTCCCCCTGCTTTTTCTTCCTATCTGTCTCCAATTGAGCTGTCCTAAACAGCTATTGGAGCTTTGATTCTTGGATGCGGATGGTAATCGCTGATTTCAATATCTTCCATCTCAAAATCAAAGATACTTTTTTTGTCTGTATTTAATTTAAGTGTTGGAAAAGCACGAGGTTCTCTAGCTAATTGCTCTTTCATCTGCTCAATATGGTTCACATACAAATGAGCATCTCCAAAAGTATGGACAAACTCTCCAACTTCCAGTCCCGTTTCATGAGCAATCAAATGAGTCAGTAAAGCATAGCTGGCAATATTGAAAGGAACACCTAAAAAGACATCTGCACTGCGTTGGTACAATTGACAATTCAATTTCCCTTCTGCAACGTAGAATTGAAATAGCGTATGACACGGCGGCAACGCCATGTTAGGCACATCTTCCGGATTCCATGCAGAGACGATCAATCTTCTAGAATCAGGAGTTTTTTGGATCATTTCAATCACATCTTTTAGCTGATCAATGGTTTCTCCTTGAGAGGTCTTCCAATTTCTCCACTGAGATCCGTACACATTCCCTAATTCTCCATATTGTGCTGCAAATGCTTCATCCTGCAATATCTGATCCGTAAACTTTGCCATTTCAACTTGATAACGCTCATTAAATTCTTCATCGACCAAAGCTCGTCTACCGAAATCTGTCATGTCTGGCCCTTTATACTCGGCACTTTTTACGTAACGTTCAAACGCCCATTCATCCCAAATATGGTTGTTTTGCTCCAACAAGTAACGAATGTTTGTATCACCTTTGATGAACCAAAGCAGTTCGCTTTTGATCAATCGAAATGGAATTCTTTTTGTCGTCAACAAAGGAAATCCTTTTTGCAAGTCAAAACGCATCTGGTGACCAAATATGCTTTTGGTTCCTGTACCTGTGCGATCCCCTTTATTGACACCTTCTTCAAGTATTGTTTTCCCTAACGCTAAATAAGCTTCTTCCACTTAATATCCCTCCACATTTTCAGCCTAAAAAATCCCGTTTGCCTTATAATTCGGTAAAGGAAGCTAAATATTCCCACCGTTCCATTTTATTTTCCAATTCTGTTTCCTTAACGGTCAACTTCGCTTGTAATTCTTGCAAGAGAGCAAAGTCATTTCCGGTTTGATTCATTTCTTCTTGAATAGAATCAATTGTTTCTTCTAGTTCTGCAATGTCATTTTCAATGGTATCCCATTCTTTTTGCTCCATATAAGTTAATTTCACTTTTTCTTTCGGTTTCGCTTCTTCCGTTTCTTTTGCTGGAGCTTTTGTCTTAGTCGATTTAGTTGAC
This sequence comes from Desemzia incerta, assembly GCF_900115825.1. Classification (GTDB taxonomy): domain Bacteria; phylum Bacillota; class Bacilli; order Lactobacillales; family Carnobacteriaceae; genus Desemzia; species Desemzia incerta. The sequence continues at coordinate 192,926 of NZ_FOXW01000003.1, forward strand.
TGATCAGCAGATTGTTCTTTTTCTAAATAAGAAGTCGAGCTGCCGTAATGAATATGGATATTTCCCTCACCCTCAAAAATCAACATTTTGTCGCCGATCTTATCTAAGAAATAACGGTCATGCGAAACAGCAATCACAGCGCCTGGGAAAGTTTCAATGTAATCTTCCAAAACGGTTAATGTTGCAATATCCAAATCATTAGTTGGCTCATCCAACAATAAGACATTTGGTTGCTGCATCAACAATTTCAATAGGTACAAACGTTTCTTTTCTCCGCCTGAAAGTTTTCCGATTTGGGTTCCGTGAGTGTATCGTTCGAACAGAAATTGCTCTAATAAATTGGTCACACTGATCCGTTCTCCAGCACTGGTCGAAACTTCTTCTCCCACTTCCTGCAAATAAGCGATCACCCGTTTAGTCGGATCCATATCTTCGATTTCTTGAGTGAAGTAAGCCATTCTGACAGTTTCACCGACAGTGCACACTCCAGAATCTATTTCTCTTCTTCCTGCCAAAATGTTCAACAACGATGATTTTCCGGTTCCATTTTTCCCCATGATTCCAATACGGTCATTACTTTGAACCAGTAAGTTAAAGTCTTTTAAGATTGTTTTATGTTCAATGGTCAGGTTGGCATCTTTCAGCTCATAAACTCGTTTTCCTAAACGAGATCCTTCTAAATTGACTTCTACTTGTCCATCTAACTTCACTTGATTTAAGTTGTCTTCCAAGTCTTGAAAACGATCAATACGAGCTTGTTGTTTCGTCGTTCTCGCTTTAGCCCCTGTACGCATCCACGCCAATTCTTTTTTATACAACTGATTCCGTTTGTGCTCAGCTTGAACAGCTGCTTCTTGGCGAATCGCACGTTCTTCTACATATTGCATATAATTTCCTTTATAGAAATGCAAATCTCCATGTGACAACTCGATGATACGATTGACCACTCGGTCTAAGAAATAACGATCATGGGTAACTAACAGCAAAGCGCCTTTGTATTGACTAAGGTAGTTCTCTAACCAACTGATCGTTTCGAAGTCCAAATGGTTGGTCGGCTCATCTAGAATCAATAGATCTGGTGCTTGAATCAACACTTGAGCTAACCCAACTCGTTTACGCTGCCCACCAGAAAGAGTAGAAACCAGCTGGTTCAATTGAGTAACACCAAGTTGAGTCAAAATAATTTTTGCGTTGGTATCAGCAATCCAAGCGTCTTCTTGAGTCATGACTTGCTCAGCTTTAGAGAATTGGTGTTGGTAAGTTTCATTCATCGGATCTTTGTTCAGCTGTTCTAAAGCTTTTTCGTATTCACGGACAGCTTTTAAGATGGGAGTTTCTCCTTGGAAAACAGCATCAAAAACCGATTTATCTCCGTCTAATTCGGGATCTTGCATCAAGTAACCGATCCGATAGTCTTTTGGTTTTTGAATAGACCCTTTTTCAGCTTTGTCTCTACCTGTCAGTGTGTTCAATAAACTGGTCTTTCCAGAACCGTTGACACCGATCAATCCAATACGATCGCCTTCCATAATGGAAAAATTCACTTCATTCAAAAGTACTTTTTCTCCATACGTACGAGTCAAATTTTCTACTTTCAATTCTTTCATAATCCGATCTCAACTCTTTCATTTATATATATTTGGATGCTATTTTAATTGCCAGGTTAAAATGGTCTTTCTTATTTTAACATTCTTATATCAAATTGAAACCCTTTAAGTTACTTTAGAATAATCTGCTAAAACAGAACCCGTCTTGACCGTTTTTCAGTGCCAAGGCGGGTTCTATTTTTATTGTTTATTAAAAGAGTCCGGTGATCTCTCCATTTTCTTTAATGTCCATATTCAAGGCTGCCGGTTTTTTCGGCAGACCAGGCATCGTCAATACATCCCCTGTCAAAGCCACAATAAATCCAGCACCTAATTTAGGGATAAATTCTCTTACAGTAATCGAAAAATCTTCAGGACGACCTAATTTTTTCGGATCATCTGAAAGTGAATACTGGGTTTTCGCCATACAGACTGGCAAATGACCCCATCCTCTGCGTTCGAATAATTTCATTTGGGCCGCAGCTTTTTTAGTGAAAGAAACTTCTTTTCCTCCATAAATATCTGTGACAACTCGCTGCACTTTCTCTGCTAACGTACTAGAGTCATCATAAAGAGGCACAAAGGTTTCACGTTTTTGATCGGAGATTTCAATAACTTTTTGAGCTAATTCAACTCCGCCTTCTGAGCCATTTGCCCAAACAGAAGCATTGGCGTAAGGGATATTCTTTTGTTCCAGTAATTCAGCTAATCCGTTGATTTCAGAAGGAGTGTCTTTACTGAATTCATTGATAGCAACGACAACTGGCAATTCATACCGTTGGATATTTTCAATGTGTTTTTCTAGATTGCTGAATCCTTTACGAATAGCTTCTACATTTTCTTCTTCTAATTGGTCTTTCAAAACCCCACCATGCATTTTTAAGGCGCGAATCGTCGCTACGATAACCACCACATCAGGAGATTTTTCCAAATTAGGAACTTTGATGTCTAAGAACTTTTCTGCGCCTAAGTCTGCACCAAATCCAGCTTCGGTTACCGTGTAATCCGCTAACTTCATCGCTGTGCTTGTGGCTAAAACGCTGTTGCAGCCATGAGCAATATTGGCAAATGGACCACCATGAACTAAAGCAGGAGTATGTTCCAATGTTTGGACAAGGTTCGGCTTGATTGCGTCTTTCAATAACAATGCTAAAGCCCCTTCAACTTGTAAATCTGCTACAGTAACTGGTTTTTTGTCGTATGTTTCGGCTACCACGATTCGTTTTAGACGCTCTTTTAGATCATTCAATCCAGTTGTCAAACAAAGAATGGCCATCAACTCGCTGGCGACTGTAATATCAAATCCATCTTCCCTAGGTACGCCGTTTATTCTTCCGCCTAAACCAACGACCACTTGGCGTAACGCACGGTCATTCAAATCCACCGCTCTTTTCCAAGAAACAGTCGTTGGATTGATGTTGCATTCGTTTCCTTGATAAATATGATTATCGATAAAAGCAGACAATGCATTGTTAGCTGACGTCAATGCATGAAGATCTCCTGTAAAATGCAAATTAATATCTTCCATAGGAATGACTTGCGCATACCCGCCTCCAGCTGCTCCACCTTTAATTCCCATCGTAGGACCCAGAGAAGGCTCTCTTAAAGCAAGAATAGTAGATTCTCCAACTCTTGATAAAGCATCTGCTAAACCGACAGATATAGTCGATTTTCCTTCCCCGGCAGGAGTCGGGTTGATAGACGTGACTAACACCAATTTTCCATTTGGCTTATCTTTCAACTGTTGGATCGTCTCCAACTTTATTTTAGCTTTATCGTCTCCGTACAGTTCTAAATCTTCTTCTGTTAATTGGATCGTTTGAGCAATCTCTTTGATTTTCTTTTTCTTTGATTGCTGTGCAATTTGGATATCTGATAACATACAAGCGTTCATCCTTCCTATATTGGATCTCTTTATTCCTTCTTTTCTAGTATACCGTATTATTTAAACGAACAAAACTTCTCTTAAACATTTTGATCAAAGAATCTCAACCAAATTGAATCAGTTTTTCGTTGACGGATTATTTGTTTATCCATATAATGATTTAAAGCCCTGCATTTTGGCTTGTAATACCATCGCATTCAAAATATCCCCTACTTAGGAGGAACCCTATCATGGAAAATGGTGTTGTGAAATGGTTCAATAATGACAAAGGCTATGGCTTCATAGAATACAATGATTCAGAAGACATATTCGTACATTTTACAGGTATTGAAGCAGAGGGGTATAAATCTCTTTCAGATGGACAAAAAGTAACTTTTACAATCGCTGAAGGAAGCCGCGGCTCTCAAGCCACCAGTGTTAGAGTCGTTGAATAATATCTGCAGTCCACTAAAAGACAGCAGAGACATATGAGAAATAACAGATAAAACGAGTTTAGTGCAAGAAAAAAAGAGTGGGCTTAATCCCCGCTCTTTTTTCTTATTTTCCACTTTTTTATCCTACTACTATATTACTCAATATTCTGAAAAAATTTCTTGCTGCTCTTCTAACAGTATTCCCGGATAAGAAACTTTTACATAGGATAAAAATCGTTGTTTGTTTTTTTGATTCAAATAAAACCGATATGGTTCAACATCATCATTATTAAACAAAATCAAGCCTCTAGTACTGGAGAACATGATTTTAGTGATCGATTCTGCAGAGATGATTTTTTTCTTTCTAAAGTAAGCAAAAATAAATTGCTGATTTTCGATACTTAGCTGAAGAGCTCTAGCCAAAACGATCAACCCAACCGCAAGAATTCCAAATAATACACTGATCCAATTAAAAGTAGTGTATTCCAAAGCTGCTATAACAGCTATAAAAAAAGTCAGCCAACAAACAGACCAATAAATGATCTGATAAGCAGGTTCAAAAGAAAGGATCACTTTAAACATTTTATTGCGCTTCACACAATTCCCTCACATTCATCCTATGTAAAACAATACATAAAGATTTCTATCTATGTCATCATTATTAAAAAAGAAATTAACTCATTCGCTAAAGGAGTCTATATACATGTTGAAACTTTATACTGATGCAGCTACTAAAGGAAATCCTGGTCCTAGTGGAATAGGGTTCGTCATAGTTGGCGAGAATCAGCACGAACAAGTCGCGGTCCCTCTTAAAGGTATTTATAGCAATCACGAAGCTGAATTTATCGCTTTAATTAAAGGGCTGTCTTATGTTATTGAACATAACATGGAAAGTGAATTATTACAAATATTCTCTGACAGCAAGATAGCGGTATCAGCCGTTGAGAAAAAATACGTCAAAAACGAAAGTTTTAAACCTTATCTAAAAGATTTACTCTCTCTATTGAAACATTTTGAAGTCTATTTGATTCACTGGATCCCAGACGCTCAAAACAAAGGAGCTGATAATTTAGCTCGACAAGCATTGCGAAAAATAAACCTTTCAGATTCTTAAAGATGATGAATCATTTCACTATTGTATCATTGTCTCATTGAATGGTATACGGAAATTTATATTCCAGCCTTGTTTATACAACATCTTTAGAAAAAATTAACCTTTGTCAGATAAGTCTTTCGTTGGTTGGTTGTATACAGAAACTACATTTTTCTGCTCTGTAATTTTCGTTTCCCCACTAGTTGTATCAAGAAACTAACTGCTGGAAACGCCATAATGAAAGCAATCATTAATGCTTAATAGTCACAAACGGATAGCAATAAAAAAATCCGCAGGCGAGAAATTCCCTGCGGATTTTTTTACTCTTTATTCGTTTTCTTTTTTCACACGAGGTGGACGTTTTCCCCAATATTGGAACAAGTCCGTACGTAAAGCTCCATTATACAATTTACGTTTTTTAGTCGCTTTTTCTCCGTATTCTTTCTCAAAGGTCAAATCACTTGTTAAAATGTATTTGCTCCAAGTATCTAATGGGCGGAAAACTTTCCCCATTTCACGATAGAGTTGGCGCACTTCTTCTTCTTCTCCCAAACGTTGTCCGTAAGGCGGATTAGCTACCATAACTCCATACTCTTTTTCAGTCGTAAAATCAGCTACTTGCATTTGTTTGAATGTGATGCTGTCTAATACTCCTGCTTCAGCAGCATTGCGCTTAGCGATCTCAATCAATTTGCCATCGATATCTGATGCTTGGATGTCCAACTCTACATTATAGTCTGCTTCTTTTTCAGCTTGTTCACGTGCGCTATCCCAAACTTCTTTGTCAAACCAGTCCCACTCTTCACAAACAAAAGAACGATTGAAACCAGGTGCCATATTGTGACCAATCAACGCAGCTTCAATAGCAATTGTACCTGAACCGCACATAGGATCTAAAAAGGGTTTGTCTTTTCTCCACGTAGTTAACATCACTAAGGCAGCGGCCATATTTTCTTTCAAAGGTGCTCCACCTTTTTCAGTACGATAGCCACGTTTGAATAAACTTGAACCTGTCGTATCTAAAGTGATGGTTACTTTGTCTTTCAGTAAAGCTACTTCCAAAGGAAACAATGCTCCGCTTTCAGGCAAACGAGTTGTGCGATGGTAAACATCGCTTAATCGGTTTACGATGGCTTTTTTTACGATCGCTTGACAATCTGACACACTATACAATTTAGATTTGATTGATTTTCCAGCCACAGGAAATTCTCCATCCATTGGAATAAGGTCTTCCCATGCCACTGCTTTTGTTTTTTCAAATAATTCATCAAACGTAAAAGCCTCAAATTCAGCTACAACGATTTTGATACGGTCTGCTGTACGCAACCAAAGATTCGTGCGGGCGATGTCTTCCAAACCGCCTTCAAAATAAACTTTTCCGTTTTCAACTTCGCAGTCATAGCCGAGTTGACGCAATTCTTTTCCTACTAAAGCTTCAATACCGCTAGCTGCAGTAGCAACCAATTTAAATTTTTTTGAATTCATATAGAGTACTCCATTCTTTTTCTACTATACTAATGCCTATTGATAAAAAAGCAAAAAATATGTACAAAACCCTCCTTAAAAAAGGAGGGTTTCCCTGATTTGTAAATTTCTGTAAGCCATGTTCTGTCTCGGATAATCTTCAGGCTCGAATTATCCGGAGGCAATCATCTGTCTGCAAAAAATTGCCTCTTTCATCTGTTCATTTCCATAGAAAGAGTGCCCCTACCAAAGTTTGGGTTGCTCGCTCGAGGGGTTTACCCGTTCCACCAATATTGTTTCCAATATTGCTTCGTCACTGTGGCACTTTCAAGAATACTCAGGCATAGCGTTTCCGCCTTAGCCTTTTTTTCTGCCGTCACTCCAACATAAGTTGGAGGCCTTAGCTTATGATTTCGCTAAGCACGAACACTACAAACATCTCAGTTTGTGCGAGCATGGACTTTCCTCAGCCTAGTCAAGCTAGACCGCGATTGCCCGAAATTTACAAATATTAGTGTAACACATTATCTAAAGATTATTCAAAATCATTTGAGTGATCCGCATCTAATTTAGAACCGAATACATGTCTTTCTAGATTAGAAAGTCGCTTCAAAATGTCAAAATTAGTAACTGTATTCGCTGATTGACCAGATTGACTTGGTTTTTGCAACGAAACTTGTTTTGTTAATTCATCTACCTTGCTATGTAGACGTTCATTTTCAGCTTTCAACTGACTGATTTCTTTATTGTAGGATTCATAATCACGAATGACTTCATCCAAATACTCATCTACTTCTGCTGGGTTGTAACCGCGCATCCCTGTTTTAAATTCTTTTTGAAGGATGTCTTTAGTCGTTAAAGTTCTATCTGCCATAATTACACCTCATTCGTCTCATCTTTTATATCTTAATAGAAACTCTCTTATACATTCCTATTATAACAAAGATACCGTCAAAAAAAAACAGCAAACTGAACTTTTAATATTTTATCCTCTTTTTCATTTTTTGCCGATTTATTCCATCCCAAATTCAATTGTATTTTGCAACTGATCGAAATCAATTAAGCGACATTCATAAGGGGTCTTTTCTTGTTTCTTTTGGATCGCTTGGTAGACAAACGACGTTTTCCCTTCATGTTCAGGATCATAAACCAATAAAGCGGCGTCCGTATGGTCTAACATGAACTGTTGATGATTTTTTAATTGTGATGGATCTTTATAAGGTTGATGAGAAGTTGACTCTGTATAGTCAGCCATTTGTTGAAGTTCCATCAATTTTGTTTTGCTTTCTTCTTTCCAATTTGAACCGAATTCGAGAAAAGGAAATACAATGGCTTGTTTAACTTCAGGATAGTCTTTCTTTAATTCGTCGACCACTTCGACAGCCCATTGTTCTACTCCTAATTGGCCGCTCGTCAGAATCCAGTCGACTCCACTTTCGATAAATTGGCTAATTTCATTTTTTAAAGTTTTTTTGATTACGTTGATTTTAGGATCTTTACCAGTAAATACTCCTAATTCATAGGTTCGATAGCCGCTGATATATAAGTTTGTCATAAAGTCACTGAATCTCCTTTTCTTTCAAGTATTATATTTGGTATAATGCACATTAGGAAGTGATGCAAATGGTAGTTAATTATCCAAATGGCAAGCAATATACAAAGCCTGTTGTTGCTAAAACCCAACAAAATAGACAGCGTAAAAAAACTGTCTTCAGCAACCGAGGAATGTCGTTAGAGGATGATATCAATGATAGCAATATAACCTATCTAATACAAGAACGGGCTGTGATCCATAAAAAACCCACACCTATTCAAATTGTTAACGTTGATTATCCTAAACGAAGTGCTGCAGTTATTAAAGAGGCTTATTTCAAGCAAGCTTCTACTACTGACTACAATGGAGTCTATAAAGGATTTTATTTAGACTTTGAAGCAAAAGAAACCAAAAACAAACAGTCTTTTCCTTTAAAGAATTTTCATCAACATCAAATTACTCATATGCGTCAGTGTTTACGTCATGAGGGTATTTGTTTTGTCATTTTAAAGTTTTCGTCATTAAACCGTTTGTTTCTCTTGGAAGCTCGTCACTTATTGGATTTTTGGGATAAACAAGCTCGTGGCAGGAAATCTATTCCGCTAACTGAGCTTGAAAAAAAGGCTTATGAGATGTATTATAGTTTTTCGCCACGCATTCCTTATTTAGATGTGGTAGATCAAATCATAGAGAAATTCCGTATGTAATGAAGATATAGGAAATCAGATTTAAATGTCAAAGCACATAGTTTATGTGGAAATTAGTTAAGGAGAATTAAGATATGCCAGAAAATAATGAAATGTCTCGTGTTTCTCAGAAGAAGAATCAAAAGAAGAAAAATGGTACTCGAAAAAAAGTTCCAAAGAAGAAGAAATCCAATAAATCGTTGTTCAAAAAGATTTTAATAGGGTTAGCTGCTCTTATAATTCTAGCCTTAGTAAGCGGTGCAGGTCTATTCGCTTATTACGCCTCTAGTGCTCCTGAGATCTCAGTGGAAGATATCGTAGACAGCCCTAATACAGTCTATTATGATCCAGATGGTAATGAAATTTATTCCAGTGGTGAGGAACGTGAACTCATTGAAGCAAGTGAGATTCCGCAAGTATTAGTAGATGCGGTTCTCTCTATTGAAGACCAACGATTCTACAATCATATCGGAGTAGATCCGATTCGTATCGCGGGGGCTGTTCTAGCTAACGTCACCGACGGATTTGGTTCTGAAGGCGGTAGTACAATTACGCAACAATTGATCAAACTGTCCAAATTTTCTACCAAAAAAGAAGACCAAACCATTAAACGTAAAGCTCAAGAAGCTTGGTTGGCACTAAAACTAGAACAAGAATTTTCAAAAGAACAAATCTTGACTTTTTACATCAATAAAGTTTATATGTCTGATAACCAATATGGTATGGGTACTGCCAGCAAACATTATTTTGATAAACCAGCGAGTGAATTAGAACTGCATGAAGCTGCATTATTAGCTGGTATGTCACAAGCACCAAATGCTTACAATCCCTACACTAATCCAGAGCGAGCAAAAGAGCGACGCGATACAGTACTTTACATGATGTTCGAGAACGAAAAAATCTCTGAAGAAGAAATGAAAACGGCACGCGAGATTCCTATTACGGAAGGTTTAGCTGAAAAAGATGACAAATCTGCTGACGTGATGGTAATTGACAATTATTTAGAAACAGTTATAGAAGAAGTTAGAGAAAAAACCGGTTTAGATCCTCAGACAGCTGGTCTGAAAATTTATACAAACATTGATATGGATGCACAAAAACAAGTCTATGAGGTTTTAAATTCTGATGAATACAATATTTTCCCTAATGACGAGATGCAGACAGCTGTAACAGTCGTAGATCCTAAGACTGGTCAATTGAAAGCAATCGGCGGTTCTCGTAAAGCCGAAGGTCAATTAAGCTTTAACCATGCTAGTGACCCTAAACAAATCGGTTCTACTATCAAACCTTTGACGACATATGGTCCAGCCATCGAATATTTGAAATATTCTACTCATCATCAAGTAGTTGACGAACCGACAAATTACAGTACTGGTAAAAAAATCAATAACTGGGACAGAGATTACGAGGGACAAATCAGCATGCGTCGTGCTCTAGTGGATTCTCGTAATGTTCCGACATACAAAATTTTCAAAGATGTAGGTAAACAAAACACGCAACAATTTATGGAAAACATTGGTCTTGGAAACTATCGTGGAAAAGCCAACGGTGAAGGAATCAACGAATCTGATTCGATCAGTGGTGAATTAACGCCAATTGAACTTGCAGGATCTTACGCTGCATTTGCTAATGGTGGAGAGTACACTGAACCATACACTGTTTCTAAAATCGTTACAGCTGATGGAGAAGAAATCGATCTGACGCCTTCTACTAATAAAGCTATGAGCGATTATACAGCTTATATGGTCACAGATATGTTAAAAGATGTTGTCAATGTAGAGTTCACTTCTCAAACAGTTAATATTCCTGGATTGATCCAAGCCGGTAAAACAGGAACGTCTAATTATAGTGCTGATGAAATAGCACAAAACAATATTCCAGATGGAGCTGTTCCTGATTCTACTTTCGTTGGTTATACAACGAATTACTCCGTAGCTGTCTGGACAGGTTACGTTAATCGGACTCAAGAAGGTCATTGGTTATCATTTGATGATGGTACTCGTGAAATTCCTAGATTGGTTTATCGCGAAGTGATGGCTTATCTTGCTGAATCTGTTGAAAATAGAGATTGGTCCAAACCTAATTCTGTAGTTGAGGTAGCTGTAGAAAAAGGATCAAATCCAGCTGCTTTACCAGGTCCTAGCACTCCAAGTTCTGAAAAAGTAACGGAATTGTTTGTTCGAGGCACTGAACCGACAAAAGTTTCAACTACTTTTGATAAAGATTTGACTGCTCCGACTGGTTTAACTGCCTCTTATGATGCAGAAGCAGATGAAGTCATTATCAATTGGGATGCCTACTCTCTAGAGGGAGACGGAGATGTCACTTATGAACTGAAAATAGGTGATCAAACTGCTACAACTGGTGACTTAGGTTATGTTGTACAAGATCCACCAGAAGGAACCATGAACATCACCTTGAAAGTTAAAGCACGTGGTAAAACTAGTCCAGGAGCTTCTGCCAGCGTAACCGTTCCTCCTTCAGGGGAAGACGAAGAAAGCAGTGAAGAAGAATCAGATGGCGATGAAAGCGAAAGCTCGTCAGAAGAATCTAGTTCTTCCGAATCTGAAAGCTCGCAAAGTTCCTCAAGTCAGTCACAAGAAAGCAGTTCGAGTTCTTCTGAATCATCAGCATCAGAAGCTCAATCAAGCAGCAGTTCTGCTTCAGAAACTGAAGATGAAGATGACGAAGACGAATAAGAGCACAAAAAAAGAATGGGATGAAAATTCCCATTCTTTTTTTGTGCTCTTTTAGATTTCTGTCATATGGCTTTCCAGTAAAGCCAAGCACTTTTCGTGATCGTGTTTGCGCGCAGAGCATTGATATCTGCCAAAAAAGATCAACCGGTGATGAGCTTTTCCCCATAATTCTGGCGGCAATTTTTTCATCAAAACCTCTTCTACTTCTCTTACATTAGCTTTTTGAGGAACGATTCTCAATCGTTTCGTTACTCGTTCAACATGAGTATCTACCGCTATTGCCGGCACTCCAAAAGCTACACTGAGAACAACATTAGCAGATTTTCTTCCAACGCCAGGCAACGACTGAAGTTCTTCTAACGTTTCAGGAACTTGTCCATTGAACTCAGTTACTAACTTGTGGCAGCAACCTTTTATATATTTGGCTTTGTTTCGGTATAAGCCGATTGATTTGATGTGTTCTTGAACCTCTTCTACTGTCGCATGTTCAAAAGCCTCAGGAGTAGGAAATGCAGCAAACAATTGAGGCGTGATGCGATTGACCGAGACATCTGTTGTTTGGGCACTCAACATAACGGCGATCAATAATTCAAAAGCATTCCGATGAATCAATTCGCATTCTGCTTCAGGAAAAATCTCTCCCATTGCTTCAATAATTTGGACAGTTTTCTTTTTTGACAACAAGAAACCACTCCTTCAGTCTAATCTTGATTTTCCAACCAATTGTATAAGGGCACTTTTGGTTTAGAACTTGTATCGTTTTGAATCGGGGCAGCTGGTGCAGAGGCTTGTTGTTGACGTCTTCTTTTAGACTCTTGTACCACTTGAGCTTTAGTCTTAATGTTTTTCTTCTCCCAATTCAATAATATCCGGTCTACATATTTCAAATTATATACTTGACTCAGTACAGCTTCTCTCAAAGCCATCTCAATCAATTCAATAGCGTATTTATCATCATCCAGCCACATTCCGATTGTCTGCATTTCCATCGGAGACAACGGTCGACCAAATTCAGATTCAAATCGGTTAAACAACTCTTTTTCAGAGAATTGCTCCGCTTTTATTTTTACAGAACGGTCTTCTTGATCTAACAATGTCGCTAGGCGTTCCCATAACAAGTCCAACTGGTAGCTATCGTTTGTTTTTCCGTCTTTATCGATACTCGTTTGAATACTTAAATATTTTTGCTGAATCAAATCGTGTATGGCATTAAACACTTTAGCTGTTGGCAATTGCATTCTTCCTGCAATAATTTCAATATCCGGAAAATCGCTTCCGCTATCCAATAATGATTTCAACTGTATGATCAATATCAGCTGTTCATGACTTAAACCTAACTGACGGTAATGAGCTAATAACAAATTAGAAATGGTTGTATCACCATATTTGAGCCATTTTTGCAGCGGCGAAAGATTCATTCATACCATTCCCTTCTTAATCTTGTATTCTTAAACATGTCTATTGATCTAAATTTTTAATGCATGTTGTTTCAACAATCATCAAAAAGGAGCCAGGATTAATGTCCCAGCTCCCGTTCGGGTTCGTTCTTTTTAGAAATTTCTTATGGGTAAATACGGTTCAACAAGCGTGGGAATGGAATCGTCTCACGTACATGTTCCGTACCTGAAATCCATGCTACCGTTCTCTCAAGACCTAATCCGAATCCTGAGTGAGGAACACTTCCGTATTTACGCAAGTCTAAATACCAATCGTAATCTTCTTCTTTCAATCCAAACTCATGAATACGAGTTTTTAAAAGCTCATAATTTTCTTCACGTTCACTACCGCCGATGATTTCTCCGTAACCTTCAGGAGCAATCATATCTGCACACAATACAACATCTTCTCTTTCTGGGTGTTGTTTCATGTAGAAGGCTTTGATAGCTTTTGGATAGTTTACGATAAATACAGGTGTTTCATATTGACTCGCAATAAACGTCTCGTGAGGAGAACCAAAATCTATTCCCCATTCTAAATCTTCGAAGCCATTCTCTTGCAGCAAAGTAACTGCATCATCATAGCTGATTCTTGGGTAAGGCAATTGAGTGTATTTGCGCAATGTTTCTACGTCTCTGTCTAATGTATGCAAAGCTTGTTCGCAGTTGTCGATAACTTGTTGAACAATGTAAGCAACGTAGTTTTCTTGAACAACTAGACTTTCTTCATGGTTCGTAAATGCCATTTCAGGTTCCATCATCCAGAACTCAATCAAATGTCTTCTCGTTTTAGATTTTTCAGCTCTGAACGTTGGTCCAAATGAAAATACTTTTCCAAAAGCCATTACTGCTGCTTCCATGTATAATTGTCCACTTTGAGATAGGAACGCATCTTGATCAAAATATTCAGTATGGAATAATTCTGTTGTATCTTCCGCAGCACTTCCAGTCAAAATTGGCGGGTCGATCTTCATGAAACCTTCTTTATTAAAGAATTCATACGTAGCACGAATAATTTCGTTACGTACTTGCATAATGGCATGCTGTTTAGATGAACGCAACCATAAATGACGGTTGTCCATCAAGAATTCAACTCCATGTTCTTTAGGAGTGATCGGGTAATCATGGCTTTCACCGATTAATTGAATATCTTTTACAAGGATCTCGTAACCGAATTTTGAACGGCTGTCTTCTTGAATGATCCCTGTGATCATAACAGATGATTCTTGATTGATACTTTTTGCCAGTTGGAACACTTCTTCTTCTACATCACTTTTCACAATAACGCCTTGGAAGAAAGCTGATCCATCTCTTAATTCTAGAAATGCAATTTTTCCGCTAGAACGTTTATTAGCGATCCAAGCACCAATCTGTACTTCTTCGCCAACGTGATTTTTAGAGTCAATAATTCTAATACGATTCAACTTAGTAATCCCCTTTTGCCTATAAAATTTTCTTTTGTCTCTTTCTTTCACTTACTTCATTGTACTACAGGAATCTCTTTTGAAAAAGGACTTTTAAATATTCTCGATTCCTTTGATCCATTCGCCCGTCTCTAATGACAGGACATAGTAGCCCAATCGTCCATTTTCTTGCTTATACGCAACTTCCCATACAGCTACATCTTTTTCGATTCCGATTCTGGCTTCAAGGACCTCTTTTGCATTGGTTTCTTTTTTAGCTAATTGAATCGCTTGTTTTTCCGTCACCAAATCTTTTTTATTCAATACAGTCGTTGCACCACCATCTTGAGCAACGATGGCCACGATTTCTTCGTTTTCTTCATTTAATCCGGTAACTGTGAAATAAGTTTGTGTCCCATTATACCAATAAAAGTCTGTCACTTCAGTCAAACCCGCCGCATCTTTAGCAACCGCGAAAGCTTCCTTTTCGGCTCTTCTTAGAGGTGCATTAGCTGTTCGATACACTGAAATAGAAAAAACAATTACTACGATCATTAAAATAATCGAAACGATTAAAACTTTTTTTTTCATTTTTGACAATCCCGTCTGTCTCTTAGTAAAATAAATCTTGCTTTAATTAACTCAGTATAGCAGATATAAAAGCCATTTTCTATATCTCATCAATTAAGAATTTTCTTAATTCCTCTTCCATTTGGTTCTCCGCAATTTCTTCGATTCTCACACCATTTGGTAAAGATCGTTGCATTTGTTTCCCAAAATTGGAATGAACCAAGCGCTCATCCAAGACAATAAAAACCCCTTTATCTGTTTCAGAACGTACCAGACGGCCTAATCCTTGTTTCAATCGCAGTGTCGCTTTAGGCAACGTATCTACATAAAAAGGATTCAAATGATTCTTTTTCATCCAATAATGCTTAGCCTTGACGAAGGGACGATCCGGCGATTCAAACGGCAACCTGGTCACCACGATAACACTCAAGGATTTCCCCGGCAAATCGACGCCTTCCCAGAAACTGTCCGCGCCCAGCAAAATACCTCCTTGAGACCTGAAAAAGCGTTTCAAGATACGTTCTCGACTTCCAGAAAGCCCTTGTGCCAGAATCTCTCTTCCAAAAAATTCCGGTTTTTTCTGCAATTCGGCATATACTTCATGAAGCGGTTCATAGGAAGTAAACAGCACTAACATATTCTCTTGAGAATTTCTGCAAATACTGCTTAAGTAACGGACAATCATTTGAGCATACCGTTTTTTTGTCATAGATTTTATAGGTGTGACTTCTTTTGGTATCCAGAATCTGACTTGTTTTTCGTAGTCATAAGGAGAATTTAACTTCAATGTCTTTAGAGCCGTTTCCCCAATCTGTTTTTGAAAATAATCGAAACTGCCATCTACCTCTAACGTCGCTCCTGTATAGATGATCGTCGGTACTTTAGTGATCAACCGTTCTTTTAAAAATTGATCGTTGGTTACATAGGACTGTTGCGCAGTAAAACTATTTTTTGGACTTTTTTCAGTATAAGAAAACCAAGTCACTTCTTGCTCATTAGGGTTTTGGAATACCGTTATAAAAATGTCTTTTTGGTTTTCCAAGTCCGTCAAGCAGTCATAAAAATCAGTGATCAAATGCAATTCAGTTTGAGTAAATCGTTCTCTCTCTTTTAATAACGCATGAACGACTTCAAATCCTTGGAAACACACCTCATTCATCAATTGAATGACCTGTTTTGACGTTTTTTTAAATAAAAGACCGTCTTTCTCTCTGTCATAAGGAATATCGTACCGGTCTTTTCTAAACTCCTCGTTCAGCTCTGCTTCTGCACAGAATTGCAGCAACTCATCCACTAATTGAGACAATGTATCCATCAAAAAGTACACACTCATCTCAATATTTTCGACTTGTTGAGTAATCGATTGTGTCGGCTTATCGAGTAAGTCTGTCAACTGACCGATCAAGCTGCTTTTATCGTCTTTCTTACCCAACCGTTTGCCCATTTTCTGCAAATAATAATACCGAAAAACCTGGCTTGTGGAGCTTTGCGCAACTTCACTTAAATGATGTGCCTCATCAACGATCAAGCTCGTGAAATTGGACAATGTCTTGTCTTCTTTTTGAAGGTCATGACATAAATACGCATGATTCGTCACAATGATGCCAGCATGTTGAACCAATTTTTTTGCATGAAGATAAAAATCTTCTTCATACCACTCATCTTCTGTTTCGTTGCCCAGCCAACCGCGATGACGAACCTTGTTCCAAAAAGGTTGGTCGTAACTCGTCAAGTTTAATTCGTCTAGGTCTCCAGTTTCCGTTTGAGTCAACCATACCAGTACTTTCATTTGGTAAATGGCTTCCAGTTTTTGGGTAACAGGTTTCTGCAACAAACTGTCAAATTTAGACAAATGGATATAATGACTTTTGCCTTTCAACATCGCTGCTTGAATGGGAAAAGGAATGATCTTTTGCAATTGGACGATATCTTTATAAAAGAGCTGCTGTTGCAGCAAAGTCGTATACGTACTCACTACGATTGGTTTCTCGCTGGACGCGTGAAAAACAGCCGGAAACAAGTAACCGAAAGTTTTCCCAATTCCGGTCGGGGCTTCTATAGCGATATGCTCCGTTTTTTCTCCAGTAAGTGTTTCTTGTATCGTATCCATCATTCGAATCTGAGTATCCCTCAATTCAAAATGAGGTGTAAACAAGGCGGCTTTTTTATCGGAGGTATACGGGTAATCAAATCGTTCACGATGGTTTTTCTGCTCAAAAGATACATTTTTTTTGCGTAATGCCAACCCTTTTTTAATCATCAACTGCTCGGGAAGTTCAGCAATGTTGTCTTTCATTTCTGCTAGATTGGTTTGGAAAAAGAACTGCGTGTCCATCGTACAATGAGCAGCAATAGACGTGATCTTTTCTACCGTTACCAACGGCAATTCCAGAAGTTTTTGTTTCATCAATAAAAACAGTTCTGCTGTTGCATACGCATCACTGTCAGCTTGATGAGGATTGGTATGTACAATACCTCGAGCGTTCATTAAGTCATTCAACGTAAAACTGGGTTCTGTAGGAAATAAAATTTGCGCTAATTCAACAGTATCTATCCCTTTCAACGTCAAAGGAGGCAACCCGCAACGAACCATCTCCTCAGATAGAAAAGAGTAGTCGAATTGAATATTGTGCGCCACAAAGACACACCCTTCCAACAAATTGAAGATGGTTGCTGCCACATCTTCAAAATAAGGAGCAGTAGCTACTGTTTTATTGGATATCCCTGTTAAATGTTCAATCTCTTTAGGGATATTTCTCAACGGGTTCACATCAGTCGCAAATTGATGGACGATTTGATCATTTTCGATCAACACACATCCAAATTGAATTATCCGGTCTCCACTTTGCACATTTCCACCTGTTGTTTCTATATCGACAACAGCATATGTGGTTTTCTCATCCATTATTGTCACCTAATTCTTTTATCGATTTCATCTCTCACATCATACCACAGTTTTGATTCTATAGAGCTGTCTTTCGTGATCTATCTACCACATCAACGGCATGATCATTCGCTCATAAACTTTTCTGTCTCAACGATCGCACGTTTATGAATGCCTGAAGCAATCAGCTGGTCTTCTACCATTGCTTTAAATTGAAAAACCAGCACTCGTTTTTCTTGCTGAACCAGTTTTACTTTGCACAACACCTTTTTCCCTAACGCTGTAGCAGCTGAATGATTCATCTGTATCTCGATCCCGACTGTTGTTTGTCCGGGATTTACAAGGTTTTGGATGCTCTCTTTAGCTGTGTTCTCGACCATCGCTACTAGAGCCGGAGTGGCTAAAACTGCTAAATCACCCGATCCCATAGCAGCAGCTGTATGTTTTTCTTCCACAACAAACAGTTTACTGGCATAGTCTTTCACCCTTTGCTCCCCTCACTGGTATTTATTTTTCACCCAATTTAAGATAGCTTCCTTCGTATTTTCTAACTGTTCTGTCACGATCAGTTGCTCAATTTCATTTAATACTTCGCCTAACCATCTTCCTGGTTTAATAGCCAAAACCGCTAAAATATCATTCCCTGTAACGGCAATATCGCTTTTTCCTTTGATCGCTAATTGCTCGTAACGCGTTTTTACAGATTCCAGGTCAGCTGGTACTTGCAACTTAGAGACCATTTCTTCCACTTCCAGCGCAATCTCCAAACCTGCGTGGTACAGCTCTAAAGAAGTCAACGGATGATTTATTCTAGTTCTCAATGTACCAACGGCAAGCGTTACCGCCTGCATTTCTTTATTCGAGCACTTCCATCCTTTTAAAAAGGCCGTTGTTTTTTCGGTCGGGATACCTAAATGGTACAGCAATAGTGTCCATGCAGATAAACGAGTAGGAAGCTCTCCTTCAAATTGAGCGAACTGCACCAATTGTGATCGGTAAGCGGCTAATCCGGGACAATATTGATAGAGTCCAGTGTCGATAAACAGCGTCAATCCTTTACTACATCCTTTTCCTTGCAGTAATTTCATAAACTCTATGGCAATACGTTCTACTGAGATTTTTTCCAATAATGCCTGATGCTGATTAATGGCTTCTTGAGTGTCGTGTTCCATAGTGAAACCTAGTTGACTTACAAAACGAACAGCCCGCATCATACGTAAAGCATCTTCATGAAATCGTTCTTGAGGAGACCCTACTGCTTTAATGATCCCTTGTTTCAAATCCTCTTGTCCATTAAAGTAGTCCATGATCTGCCCATTTTTATCCATTGCTAAAGCGTTCACGGTAAAATCTCTTCTTTTCAGGTCTTCTTCTAATGAGCGAACAAACTCAACTTTATCTGGACGTCTAAAATCCTGATACGTCGATTCTGTCCTAAAAGTCGTGATTTCATAAGCCTCTCCATCCCATAACACCATGACTGTTCCATGCTCTATTCCAACATCGATCGTTTTAGGAAAAATCTGCTTAATTTCAGCAGGAAAAGCACTAGTCGCGATGTCGACATCATTGATTTCTTTGCCTAACAGGGCATCTCTGACACTGCCCCCTACGAAATAAGCTTCAAAACCTACCGCTTCGATTTGTTCGATCAAGGGTAATGCTTGCACAAAAGTTTGATGGATTAATTTCATAGCAGATTTTCCAATCCATAGACCAATTGTTCATTTTCCATCACTTTAGTACACGCTAATGCTACACCTGTCATAAAAGAAGAGCGGTCATAAGAATCGTGGCGAATGGTCAGTCCTTCACCTGTGCTCCCGAATTGGACTTGTTGGTGAGCCACTAATCCCGGAAGTCGAACACTGTGGATCTTCATTCCTTGATAATCCGCTCCACGTGCTCCTGCAAGACTTTCTTTTTCATCTGGGTGTCCTTGTTGATGGGCTCCTCTTTCTTCAACGATCATTTCAGCGGTTTTGATCGCTGTACCGCTTGGAGCGTCTAATTTATTGTCATGGTGCAATTCGATGATTTCTACATCTGGAAAGTATTTCGCTGCTTGAGCTGCAAACTGCATCATCAAGATAGCTCCAATAGCGAAATTAGGCGCTATAAGGCCTCCTATACGCTTTTGATCTGCCAGTCTTTGCAATTCCTTAACGTCTTCTTCGTCTAACCCTGTTGTCCCTACTACGGGGCGAATACTATTCTCTAAAGCAAATCGTGTATTTTCATACGCTACTTCAGGAATCGTAAAATCGATCCATACGTCTACTGAAGTTTCCGCTAGTACGTCTTCTTTGCGATGAAAGACAGGAATATCTTCTGTATACTCGCTCAATTCATTTAAATTACTTTCATCAGCGTGAGGATCCAATACACCTACCAGTTCGAATCCAGGCGTATCTAAGACCATTTTGGTCGCTGTGCTGCCCATTTTCCCTTTAAATCCAGCAACGATTATTTTTATCATGTCATTCTTTCCTTTCAAAACGATCGGCATCTCGTTCATTGAATTTTTTCATGATCGTATCAAACGATTCTGTTAAGTCAATATCTAAAGAATTGGCTAACGAAATCAACACGAACAATGTATCTCCTATTTCTTCTTTCACTTCTTTTGTTTCTTCTGAGGGTTTCTTTTGTTTTTCGCCATAATAGTGATTGATTTCTCTGGCCAATTCTCCCACTTCTTCTGTGAGTCGCGCCAATTGACCTAATGGAGAAAAATACCCTGTCTTGAATTGTTGGATATACTCATCCACTTCTTTTTGGATAGCTGAGAGACTTTTTTCCATTTCTTCTTCCTCGATTCTGTCAGTATTTAAATTAAACCCGCAACCATTATGCTGTGCTTTTTGTTACCAGTTTCAGTTTCTTCAAAATGGCGAACCTTTCCATTTTTATACTAGTCTATTTTCTCTTTTATTAACAGAAAAATCAAGAAGTTAACGTATATCTCTTTTGTCCCTCATAAAAGTACATGGTAGCTTCCAAAATCGTTTCATTATATAATAATAAATAATTTTATTTTATTGAGGAGGAACACTATGGAAGAAAAAGAAATTTTGTCGGCATTATCAGATAAAGGTTATCAAGCAGCCATCGGCCAAACCGTTATGGGAACTCTTCAACCTAAAGGGGCTTTGTTATCTCCGATGGCCAGAGCTACTAAAGTAAAAGTTCACTATTTAACCTTTAATGACGAACAAGAAATGATTGTATTGCCTTTATCCTTTTGGGGAAAGTTGGTTCCAGAAGAAATTTATGCTATTCCCCTGTCAGATGTTGCAAGTATCGCAATTAAAAATAGAGGCCTTTATTGTAAAATGGTCATCAAATATCACAATCACGCCTATAGAAAAAAAGATGTTTACCAAGTCAACAAATGGATTGCAAAACACCCGTGGCAAAAAACGAATGTTGCTGCAATTGTTGAAAGACTGCAAAAACAACTGGCTGTCTAGTGGTTTTTACATAACGCGAACTCACATTATATGGAGTTCGCTTTTCTTATATTCCGTTTTTTATATGAGAAAACACTTTTGAACTCGTATTGCTTCTTATAAAAAAAGAAGGTATTATCTTAAGGGTATCTATAAATTAACTGAAGAATCATCTATTTGGATACCCTAAGGAAAAATGATTTTCAGAAATAAGGAATGATAAAATGCAAATAAATAAGTTACATATACTAAAGAACCTCTTTTTAATCACTTTCGGGTGTGCTTTATTTGGATTTAGTTTAGTAAATATCAACATAGCTAATGACTTGGCAGAAGGCGGTTTTACGGGGATCACGTTGATTCTCAATAGTTTATTCGGAATCAATCCGGCCTATTCTACATTGATTTTAAACATCCCCATGATTTTTATCGGATGGAAATTATTGGGCAATCAGTCTTTGATTTACACTCTTTATGGAACAGTTATGTTGTCCTTTTTCTTAGATGTTTGGCAACGAGTCCCAGTAACGATTCCTATTGGAGATGACTTGCTGATTGCAGCTATACTTGCCGGATTAGGCGGCGGTATCGGAAGTGGGTTGATTTACCGAGCTGGAGGCACTACTGGAGGTTCTGATATCATTGCGCGTATTGCAGAAAAGAAATACGGTATTGCGATGGGGAAAACTTTATTGGCCTTTGATGTATTGGTTTTGGTGTTGTCTTTAACTTATATTGATTTACCTCACATGATGTATACTTTATTGAACTCATTTGTTTTTACTCGAATGGTAGATTTCATCCAAGATGGATCTTATTCTGGTCGAGGTGTGTTAGTGATTTCTGATAAAAGCAGCGCTATTGCCGATAATCTTCTAGCTGAATTGAATCGCGGTGTAACTTATATCAAAGCAGAAGGTGCTTATTCTAAAGAAGAAAAGAATATTTTGTATTGTGTGATGGGTGCTCATGAAATCGTACTAGCTAAAAATATCATCAATCAAACAGATCCCAATGCATTCATTTCGATTCTTTCAGTCCACGAAGTTTTAGGTGAAGGTTTTTCTTATGACCCGAAACCTAAGAATCGCTTGCTGAAAGCTAAAAAATAACTGCATAGCCAAAAAAGGTGCCGATTCTCGAAAAGAGAGTCGGCACCTTTTTGATTATAAATTAGTTTTCTTTTGATGGTTCAATAATTCTTTATCGATTTCTTTCAGCTTCGTAGAAAATTCAATAAACTCTTGACGGTTGCCGGATTCCAATGCTTCATCGATCAATTTCAGCATCACTTGTTTCTTTTCGCTTAAATTTAAATGGATGATGGCATGTTCAGCGTCTTTCTTCACGTCTTTAGGGATAGTATCATTCCATCTGTGGTAAGGGTTGTCTTCTAAAATAGCTAAATATTCCTCTGTTTTCCAGGGTTCTCTGAATACTAATTCGAGATACATATCTTCATGCCAATTGAGTCTGACTTCATGAAAAGCTTGCTCAGGGTCACTAAAAGACTTTCCGTCTTTGTAAAATAGAAAAGGTTCATTGTCCATTCCAACAGTCGACATCATGATCCCTCTAGGAGTAGTTTCCACATCCTCAACAAAATGAACCTTGTTCAACACAATATCGTGATTCAACAAGTAATTCAAAATCCACATAGATTCTCTTCTTTTTAGTTGATGACGATCTAAAAACCAGCCAATGAAGGATTTTTTTTCTTCTAAAGAAACTTGGATGTTCATAGGAAAACCCCCTTATACTCCCTTTAGCTTATTATACCCCAGGATGTTAATAGTTGCTATTTATTGACTCGTAGAAACTCAACATTTCTTCATCACTTGGTTCAATGAGCAAGTAGTCGCGCAAGACTTCTTTAATGAATACGCGGTCTCCTTCTTCTCTCAAATAGGAAATATAGTTCTTCAAGAACGAAGCATTCTGTTTGAAAGAAGGATAAGCTTTGGCAAAAGAGTTCCCTGCTGCTTCATATTCTTCCAGCCCTTCGTTAGCGATAGCCATATTCCAATAGAATTGTGGATCAACTTCATCTTCTGTTAAAGCATGTTGAATGATCTCAACAGTTTCTGAGAAACGTTCTTGCTTGTTCAATAAGTTGGTATACGCCAACAAGTAAGCTGCATTATCAGGGTCTAATTCGAGCGCTTTTTGATAATAACCTTCTGCGGCTTCTTCATCTTCTAGTTTAAGATAAATGTTTGCTCCTTGAACATACAGTTCAGGATTGAATTCATCATACTGTAATCCTTCCTGGATGACTTCTTGTGCTTTATCCAACCGAAGCTCTTCTTCCAACCCTTTAGCCAAATAAGGGTACACAGACGTATAACTCGGGTCCAATTCTTTTAATTTAAAGAATGCTTCATTCGCTCGTTGGTATTCTTTTTGCTGCATGTACGTGAAACCTAACTGGAATAGCGTGTCTACGTGCTCGCTTTCTTCTAAGCTTTGCTTCAAGTAGTTGATCGCTTCTTCAAAATCTCCCATGGCACTGTAAGCTCCGCCACATCGTGCAGACAAATTGATACCCGATAACTCATCGTATCCCTGTACCATTAAATCTTCATAACCTTTAATAGCTTGAGCGTATTTTCCCATCGAAAAGTGCAATTCTGCTAAAGCGAAAATAACAGCCGGTTCGTCTCCTACTACTTCTTTAGCTTGCAGCAATTTTTGCTCGCTGACTTCATACAGCCCTTGAACATAGTACAAGTCTGCCGACACCAATAGTGCTTGAGGATAAGCTTCACTTGTCTCTTCGATTTTTGCCAGCCAATCCATTGCTGATTCCATATCGCCTTCTTCAATAGCAATCTCTGCCAACCCAACTTTTAGTTCATCGTTTTCTGGATAAACTTCTAATAATTGCAAGTTGATTGCTTTCGTCTCTTCAATAAAACCTAGTTCATACAAGCTATCGCTTAAAAGATACAATTCTTCATCAGAATCGTGTTCCAAAGCTTGAGCAAATAAGAGATTGGCTTCTTCTAAATTTCCATCTTTTAAAGATTGAATCATTTTTTCTCCATATGACATCACAAAAAACCTCTTTCGCAGTACTACACAATTTTGTTAGTTCCCAGTTTAACACAGTTTAACAGAGAAAAACAGCTATCGCACCATGCGTCTGTATTTTTATTTGAGTTTAAAATAGCCCTTTTCCACATAAACGAGTCTGGTTCTAGAATTTGTTTTATTGATTTACTCTTATAGATAAATTTTGTTATTTTTTTAAATTAAAAACGGAAAATCCATCTATTTGCGTATATACTCACCTCAAAAAAAGGAGTATCTCAAAATGAAATAAATCAATTGGTATAGCACATAGTATTGGAGGAAGCATATATGAAGAAGTTAAAAGTTTTTTCTCTTGTTTTATTGTTTGCACTGTTTTTTATAGGGGTTAAGGATGTTAATGCAGCCAGCTCAGTCAAAGTTCATTTTCTAAATGTTGGTCAAGGTGACGCAATACTGGTTCAAACACCCAATGAGAATATTCTGATTGACGGTGGAGGAAAAAGCAAAGGACCAGATGTCGTTAAGTACTTGAAGAAAAACAAAGTCAATTCTCTTACTGCTGTAGTTGCAACTCACCCTGACGACGATCACATGGATGGTCTAACTCACGTGATTAAGAATATGAAAGTTGGTAAAGTGTATGCTCCAAATGTCAGTCATACTACCCAAGCATATAAAGACTTTTTAACAGCTGTTAAAAACAAAAAATTAAAAATTACTGCAGTCAAACAAGGTCTAGAGATTCCAACAAAAGCAAAAGATATTACCTTGAAATTCCTAGGTCCAGTCAAGTCGTATGCTAAAAGCGATTTAAACAACTGGAGTGCTGTGTTACATCTGAAACACAATAAAAAATCCTTCCTATTCACGGGAGATGCTGAAACAAAATCTGAAAATGATCTGTTGGCTAAAAAATTGATTTCTAAAGTAGATGTCCTAAAGGTTGCCCATCACGGTTCTAAATACTCTACGTCTGCTAAATTGTTAGATAAAGCAAAACCTACATATTCTGTCATCTCTGTAGGTAAAAATGGATACAAGCACCCTACTTCTGATGTTTTAAATCGTTTGAAAAAAGTGAAGTCAACCGTTTACCGTACGGATAAATCTGGCAACGTTATCTTCACTTCTAATGGTTCAAAAATAACAGTAAAGACGGTGAAATAAATGGAAAAAGGAATTATTGATCGCTTTGAAGACAACCTAGCTGTTGTAGAATTTGGCGAGGAAATGCGGGATATTCCTAGAAATGAGTTGCCTAAAAACGCTGAAGTTGGCGATATGCTGATTTTTGATGGTAAGTCGATTACTATTGATAAAGCCGGTACCGAGAAACTACGCGCTGAGATCGAAGAATTGATGAATGAACTGTTTGAAGAAGAATGAAAAAAATCCCTTGCTGAATTCCAGCAGGGGATTTTTTGCTCTATTAGTTAACTCTATGCAATCCAACTTTATTGAACAGCTAGAAAAAAGTTGTTTGTAAAAGAAGTGCTATATTTTTGCTATATTTAAATTTTAAACCACCCTATACATGACAAAAACCCCTGACGTATCAGGGGTTTTTAAGTACAGATTATTTAACTGCATCTTTAAGCGCTTTACCTGGTTTGAATGCAGGTACTTTGCTTGCATCGATTTGGATTTCTTCCCCTGTTTGAGGGTTACGTCCTTTACGAGCTGCGCGGTCACGTACTTCGAAGTTACCAAATCCGATGATTTGAACTTTTTCACCATCGCTTAGTAATTCTTGGATAGATCCGAAAACAGCGTCAACTGCTACAGTTGCTTGTTTTTTGTTAAGATCTGTTTTAGATACTACACTCTCGATTAATTGTGCTTTATTAGCCATTTATAATTTCACCTCCTCGAAAAGAAGAATCGATGTTCGTTTTTTATAAACATCCTAAGTCATTTTTGAGTGGTCCAAAAACAACAAGTAGTGAAATGAAAATTAGTTGATCTAAATGACATTTCATCTAAAAAGATATCACACAAATATTGATACTGCAATGTTTTTTAGTGATATTCAGCAATTTTCCCAAAGGTTTAATCAAAACTTGGGAAAAAGTTGAACTTCCATATCAACTGTGGTAAAATACCGAATTTTACTTTCTACGGCGCGTAATCAAGCGTATTGGAGTCCCTTCAAAACTAAAGGTATCTCGCAAACGATTTTCTAAATAACGAGCGTAAGAGAAATGCATCATTTCTGGTTCATTAACGAACACTACAAATGTAGGTGGTTTGGTAGCCACTTGAGTTGCATAGTAAATCTTCAGACGTTTTCCTTTGTCTGTAGGCGTCGGGTTCATAGCTACTGCATCCAAGATCACTTCGTTTAACGTAGATGATTGGATTCGCAATCTTTGGTTTTGGCTTACTCTGCTGATCAATTCTGGTAATTGGTGCAAGCGTTGTTTCGTTAAAGCAGAAACATAAATGATCGGAGCATAGCTCAAGTACGCGAATTCTTCACGGATATTATCCTCAAAAGTCTTCATCGTCTTTGTATCTTTCTCGATCGCATCCCACTTGTTCACTAAAATAATGATTCCTTTACCAGCTTCATGCGCGTATCCTGCAACCTTCTTATCTTGCTCTCTAATGCCTTCTTCAGCATTCAACACGCAAAGGACAACATCTGACCGTTCGATCGCTCTAAGGGCTCTTAAAACACTATATTTCTCTGTATTCTCATAGACCTTCCCTTTTTTACGAATCCCGGCAGTATCGATCATCACAAATTCTTCTCCGTCTTTAGACGTGAAAGAGGTATCGATCGCATCTCTTGTTGTTCCAGCTACATTAGAAACAATCACTCGTTCTTCTCCAAGAATGGCATTGACCAATGAAGATTTCCCAACATTCGGTCTTCCGATCAAGCTGAATTTAATGACTGAATCGTCGTATTCCTCTTCGCCTTCTTCTGGAAAATGCGTGATAGCTGCATCTAATAAGTCTCCCAATCCAATTCCATGACTTCCTGAAACTGGATACGGTTCTCCTAGTCCTAATGAATAGAAATCAAAAATATCCGATCTCATCTCTGGATTATCCACTTTGTTCACCGCTAATAACACCGGCTTATTGCTGCGGTATAAAATTTGAGCTACATTTTCATCAGCATCTGTGACACCTTCTCTTGCACTCGTAAGAAAAATGATCACGTCTGCTTCTTCAATAGCGATTTCTGCTTGCTGTCTAATCTGTTCTAAAAAGGGTTCGTCCCCTATATCAATTCCACCTGTATCAATCACATTAAATTCTTTTCCTAACCACTCTGCTGGAGAATATATCCGGTCACGGGTAACTCCTGCAATGTCTTCGACAATAGAAACACGTTCTCCGACAATACGGTTAAAAATTGTTGATTTTCCTACATTTGGACGACCAACAATGGCGATTACTGGTTTTGCCATGTTCTAGCCTCCTCTTTTTCTACTTTTGTACTCTTACTAGTTTAGTTTAATTTGTGCAAAGTTGCAAACAACATTTGCAATTTAACGCGTTGTTTACGTTTTTATTTTGTTTTTAGCCACAAAAAAGCATGTGGTCTCCATGGAAACCACATGCTCCTGTTGTTTATATGCTTGATTACTCTTTTGAATCTTCCTCTTCAGTTGAGATATCTGCCAATTGGTCTCCAATCAAGTCTCCTAAAGTAAAGCCTGTTTCCTCTTCAACTTCGGGAACTTCTTCAGCTCTTGGTTCTTGATGGATACGTTCAGGTTTCTCTTCTAGAGCTTTGATACTTAGTGATAAGCGTTGTTCTTCAGGGCTGACAGACAACACTTTCACTTTGATTTTTTCTCCAACTGTTAATACTTCATGCGGAGTCGCAATGTGATTGTGGGAAATTTGAGAAATGTGAACCAAACCTTCAACACCTGGGAATACTTCAATGAAAGCTCCAAAGCTTGTTAAACGTTTAACTTCACCTTCCAAGATCGCGCCTGCTGTAGCACGTTCTTCAATGTCATCCCATGGTCCAGGCAATGTTTCTTTGATAGATAAAGAAATACGGCCTTCTTCTTTATTTACAGAAAGAATTTTGACTTGTACTTCTTCTCCAACAGTCAATTCATCGCTAGGCTCATTGACATGGCCATATGAAATTTCAGAAATGTGAACCAAACCGTCCACTCCGCCAAGATCGATGAAAGCACCAAAGTTAGTCAAACGAGCTACTGTACCTGTAACCGTTTCTCCTTCAACTAAGTTAGCCAACACTTCTTCTTTCTTCGCTTCATTTTCTGCTTCTGCGACTGCTTTATGAGATAAAATCAAACGATTTTCGCTTGGTTCAATCTCAATGATCTTAAAGGTCATGGTTTTTCCTTTGTATTCTGAAAAGTCATCTACAAAGAAAACTTCTACCATAGAAGCTGGCACAAAACCGCGTACTCCAACATCTACAACAAGTCCGCCTTTAACAACGTTCGTTACTGGAGCCTCAATAATATTACCTTCTTCGTAATCTTTTTGGATTTTTTCCCAAACTTTTTTTGCCTCGATACGGCGTTTAGATAACAAATAGCTGCCGTTTTCTTTGTCTTTGCTCTCTTTGATCACGACAAGATCCATTTTATCGCCAACTTTGATCACGTCTGAAACATTTTCAAAAGGTGACGCTGACAATTCGTTGTGGGGAATAACGCCTTCTAATCCGCCGCCTAATCCCACGATTGCCTGTTTGTTTTCATCAATCGCTAAAACTTCACCTTCAACGATATCTCCAATGCTGATTTCCTCAACGTCTTTCATAACATCTGACATAGATTGTTGTTCTTCAACTTCATGTACATTCTCATTTTCTGTCATGTGGCATCCTCCTAATAACGAAATAAATCCTACACATATTATTTTACCTAATCATTAGTAAGAATGCCAATAAAAGAACTGTAATTTTGAAAAAAGATTACAATTAGATTAATTTTTGAATAATTTCTTTCATTCTACCTACTACTTCATCAATCGATAAACTGGTAGTATCCAGCAAAACTGCATCATCTGCTTGGACTAGAGGCGATACCTCACGATGAGAATCTTTATAATCGCGATCTTCGATTTCTTTTTGCAAGACTTCTAAAGGAGTTTCGATTCCTTTGCTGATATTTTCTTTGTATCTTCTTTCTGCTCTTTCTTTTGCACTAGCTACAAGGAAAATCTTTACCTCAGCATCCGGCAATACAGCCGTTCCAATATCTCTTCCATCCATAACGATGCCGCCTGCTTCTGCGATCACTTGTTGGCGGCGCACTAATTCTTCGCGAACGCCTTTATGAGCTGATACAGCTGAAACCGCATTTGTTACATCTGGTTGTCTGATGTCAGTCGTTACATTTTCACCATTTAAGAATACTTTTTGCTGATTTCCATCTGGTTCAAAAGTAATGTCCGTATCTTTTAAAAGAGCTACCAGTTTACTCTCGTCTTCTACATCTACGTCGTGTCTTAACGCTTGCAGTGTCAGAACTCTGTACATGGCTCCCGTATCACAGTAAATGTAATTTAAATCACTTGCTAAAATTTTTGCTACTGTACTTTTACCAGCGGAAGCCGGTCCATCTATCGCTATTCTCAACTTTTTATCCACTTAAGTTCCTTCTTTCTTCCAAAAAATGTCCTTGATCAGCAGTATAGCTGCCAAGCTGTTTTCTTTACTGAGCTTTGTACAGACCATTAGGTTGATTTGCACAAAAATAAAGAGCTGAGACGATGATCTCAACTCTTTAATGCTTCACTATTTTACCATTAGAACGGTACCTACTGCAACTTCATCTGTTGTCAAACCGTTTAAAGTTTTTAATTGATCTGTTGACATTCCATGATTTAACGCAATTCGGTATAAATTATCTCCTGGTTTTACAGTGTACGTCTTTGATGCGTCAGCAGGTTTAGATTCCGCAGCTTGAGAAGATTCAGTTGCTTCACTTTCTTCAACTGGTTTGGATTCGCTCTCCACTGCTTGAGAAGATTCTATTTCTTTAGAAGATTCGCTGGAAGCAGCTTGTGAACTTTCACTTTTTTCTTCAGCAGCTTCTGTTTCTTTGGATTCAGATTTAGATTCGCTGGATTCTTTTTCCGGTTGTTTTTCTTCACTGTTGTCGGCTTCATTTTCTTTTACGATTAAAGTTTCAGATTCAGATTCGGCTGCCGTAGTATCTTGGTCGTTATAGGTATACCATAAATAAACACCCGTTGGTAATATAATAAAAAGGGCTAAAAATATCCATAATGATTTCAATACAGGCGATATTGCTTTATCAGCTTTTTTTCTTTCAGTTCTAGAATAATTGCCGTTTGTATATCCCTCATCTTCGTCAAATTTGCGAGACCATAACTCATCCGCATCATTTGAATGACCTTTTTTCTTTCTGGCCATGTACATCCCTCTCCTTTCTAATTTCATGATTATTATAGCATAGGATCTCTGTCATTTCCTTATAAATTTTCCAACAAAAATAGGTCATTTAGCGTATTTTGCCACTCTTTTTTGAACTCTTTATGACTATTTACTTGATTTTCTTCACTGGTTTGATATTTTTCCAAGTCTAATCCGCACGAAGAACAGCAGATTTCCGGTTTCTGCGTTAACGTTTCTTCAAAATAATGCAGCAGCAACTCACGCTTGCACTCAGGAGACTGGATGTAATGAATCATAAAGTACAATTGATTCTGTTTTACTTTTCGCTGCAGCTCCATTTGCCTTTTGACCTCTTGCAGCGGCCGCTTCAATTCTATAAACGAACTCAATAATTGCTTGTGGCTATCTTCATTCGGAAACAAATCCAATTTAGACGGATCTCGATAAACCATTTCAATCACATCTTCACTCGGCAAAGCTTCCTCTTGAAAACGTTGATGGATATAGTGGTCTCCTTGCTCATAGAACAATAAAGCCACACTAGGCTGGCCATCTCGACCTGCTCTCCCGATTTCCTGCAAGTAAGCTTCAGGGCTGGCTGGCAAGTGATAATGGAATACAAATCGAATATTGTTTTTATTGATCCCCATACCAAACGCACTAGTTGCACAAATAACATCTATTGCCCCTTGGATAAATTGGTGCTGGATCTTGATTTTGTCTCCTGTTTCTAAACTAGAATGGTAGCTTTCTGCCGCCAACGAGGTCTGAGAACGAATCAATAAAGCAATCTCATCCGCCATTTTCTTACTCGAGAAATAAATGATCCCTGGTTTGCTGATTTTTTGCACCATTTCAATCACTAACTCATTCTTATGCGCATGATTCTCGCACTGGATCGTCCCCAACGAAATATTTGGCCGGTTCACCGAGTAAAGGATTTGGTGCGTATCATCCGGCAACAACTGTAAGCTCGTGAGAATCTCTTCTCTGACTCGCGGAGTTGCAGTAGCCGTCAACGCCATAGTCAAAGGATTTCCTAAAGCTTTTCTGATTTGACCTAAACTGGAATACTCTGGTCTGAAATCCATCCCCCATTGAGAAATACAATGCGCTTCATCGATCACGAACAAACTGATTGAAATGGTTTTTAAAGCTTCCAATACTTGAGGCTGCAACAACATCTCAGGCGACAAATAAATGAATTTGAATTGATGCAACTGTCTGAGTACTTGACGTTTATGATTTGGAGAGAGCAAACTGTTTAAAGCCACGACTCTTTTTTCTCCATTCATTTTCAATTGTTCTACTTGGTCTTGCATCAATGAAATCAAAGGAGAAACAATGATAGCCGTTCCATTGGTAGCATAGCCAGTCAGCTGATAACAGATGGATTTTCCAGTACCTGTCGGCAGCATAACTAGGGTATTCTTGCCAGATAAGGCAGCTCTTATCGTTTCTTCTTGCCCTTCTCTAAAGGTGTCATATCCAAATTTGAGCTTCAGCAACTCATGAATATCCACTTTACTATCCATTTTTTCTCCTCCTTTCAATCTGGATCAATCGAAACCACAAAAATTCCATTGCCGGAATTTTTTCCTGCATGTCTTTAAATGTGTATGCAGGATTTTCATTCATCAGGTCTTCTGCTATTTGGTAAATTTCTTTTGGAATAAAAGGTTTGATGTCTACCTTGGGAAACAGTATAACCCACTCAATAAGGTGTTCAGAGACCGTACTTTTTTTCAAGTTGCGCAAATTCGTAACTTGTTCCAATGAATACCCTTTTTGAATCAGCTGAATCGTTTCTTTAGCGCTTTTAGACAGACTGTTGTCATTTTGTTCCATGATTTCTTTCAGAATCGAATAGAACAAAGGAACTTCCGTTTGTTGTTTTGCTGTCAATTCCACCAGTTTGCTGAAGGTATCTGCTTCCCTCATACTAATTTCTAGTGCTTCTACAGACATCCGTTCCGCAAGCTGTTTTTTGGTCAATCCGACAATTTGATGCCCGGACATCGACTGAGCAATGACGATTGCATTCTCGCTTTCTAATTGAGACAGCAGCAATTTCCATTCTTGTCCAAATTTCACAGCAGATTCCTGCACATCAGAACGTTGCTGCTTTAACCACTGTTTGGCCCACTGCTGGATAGCGCCGTTTTTTTCTAACGGAATATACCGTGAGTTGTTGTGTCGGATTTCTGAAAAGATTTGCGTTAAAAAATAAACTTTTTTCTGAAATTCTTGGACTGCACGCCCATGAGTCATCCAACGCACTTTTGTGGGATAATAATGATGGGAAAAATACCGTTCTGCAGCCTCTTTGCCTTCAACAGTCTGTCGGTATTCGTCAATATCAGAATTAAAAGTTACATACCCGACAGACACTAATTGATCTAATCTTTGAAAAAAAGCGTGCCGCACGATAGTTGGAAAAAAGCCAAAAAAACAGTCCAAACTATAGTCTGCTGCACGATATAAAATAGAAGCTGTTTTTTTACCTTGTAATATATGAAAGACAGTAGACCCCTTTTTAGGCTGCTCAGTAGAAAACAGAGTCAGTATAAAATAATCTGTGTATGTAAGTGCCATATTTTTTTCCAGCCTTTACGTATTAAAAATTTCTGTTGCATGAACTTATAATTTTCTGTTCTTTACACTACTATACCAAAATTACAGATAAAATAGGCTTTTAAACAAAAAAAAACTAAAAACCGCTAAAAGCGATCTTTAGTTTCTCGTATGTTAAAAGTCTATTTGTTATTTTGCAGTGTTTAGTTTATATAACCCATTGCGTAAAAGCCAAGGTTTTAATTTTCCGAAAAGAACAATAAATACCACACTGATCAAAAACCCTTTAGCTAAATTGAACGGCAGTACCCCATATAGCACGTATTGCATCATTGGTCCTAAATCAAAGTTTAACACCCACATATAAAGTGGTGCAACAACGTAATAGTTCAGAACAGACAATACTGCAGTCAACGTCAGCGTACCAGCCACGCTGCCTAGGATCAAATTGTTTAAAGATGTTCCTTTCTTACGTACGACCCAGTAGAGCGGAAGCAAATAAGAGACTGACGCGACAAAACTTGTAAGGTCTCCGATTGGAAATCCAGCATCTCCACCCGTTTGTACATAATGTAAAAGACTTCGGATAAAGGCGATGGCGATACCACCAACCGGTCCATATAAGAACATGCCAATGATACTTGGCATATCACTAAAGTCTACTTTCAAAAAAGAGACTCCTGGTACGATGGGAAAAGAGAAATTAATCAATATAAAAGACATAGCGCCTAATATAGCGATCCCCACCATTTTCTTCGTGTTACTTGTAGATCTTGTTTGCATAAAAATCCTCCTAAAAGGATTCATCAGCATGAGCATCTTGCGGTTAAAGAGAATAGAAATAAAAAATGCTCCGTCTGCTTTTCTTCAGAATAGCAAACAGAGCATTGAATATATCACAATTCAAATAACCCCATCTTCTTTATCCAGACTTTACTGTCGGTACTGGAATTACACCAGTTCAACCAAACAAGACATTTGGCTCGTGGACTTTACCACCGGTCGGGAATTACACCCTGCCCCTGAAGACGAATCAATATTTTATTTTTTTATTCACTTATGATTATACGACAGTCGTCATTAAAAAACAAGCTTTTACTTACTTTTTATTCGTTTAAAAAATCATTGTCCATAATTTGTTCTTTTTCATCAATATACGGCATGTGCACAATGAAACTAGTACCTACATCCATTTCACTTTTCACTTCGACGTAACCACTGTGAGCTTCAACAATATTTTTCACGAGCGATAATCCTATCCCCGTTCCAATTCGATTGTCTCTTTGAGAAGCTCTGGACTTGTCTGCTTTATAGAAACGCTCAAAAACAAATGGCACATCTTCTTCTGGAATCCCAGTCCCGTTGTCTTGCACTTCCATCAACACTTCGTCAACGATAGTGTCCAAATAGACACTAATTTTCACTTGACCTTCTTCTCTGTCAGCCATAATAGTATGACGAATAGCGTTGTTGATCAGATTAACAAAGACTTGGTCCATTTTATCTCTATCCATAAAGTAATTTTCCAGTGTGGGCTGTATTTCTAAACTCAATGTTACATTCCCATTGGAAGCCATAGTACTGAAGCGTGAAAATAATTGGTTGAAAAACTTCGATAAGCTCACCTTAGTTTTTTCAAGAGTAATATACCCAGACTCTACACGAGATAAATCCAACATTTCATTTACCATGCGGTTCATTCGACGTGATTCTTCTCCAATAATTTTAGCCATTTCATGTTTTTCTTCCACTGTTTCTGCAACATCATCTACGATTGCTTCACTATACCCTTGGATCATAACTAATGGTGTTCTCAGCTCATGAGATACATTATTGATAAAGTCGACTCTCATCGTATCTAATCGTCTCTCTTGAGTCACATCTTGCACAGAAACCAGAACTCCACGCACATTCTCAATCGTTTCATCAAATAAAGGAATGATATAAACTTCATAATAAAAGTCGTTGGCAGAATGCTTGAAATGAATCTTTTCTGAATTGGAAATCACTTCTTGGATTTTTTCCTCTAAGAATTGAGGAACACGTACATCTTCTGGAAGATACCCTTGCTCAGAATTTTCTAAAAATTCTTCTCCGCTCGGATTCGACATCAGCAAGGTTTTATCTTGATTGTAGTACAAGATTCCTGTGGTGATATTTGTAACGATGTTTTCCAACAATTCTTTCTCTTGACGTGTTGCAGCACCGCTGGTTTCAAGTGAACGAGCCATTTTGTTCATTGCTAGTCCTAATTGCGATAACTCATCTTTATGTCGGACTTGAGCTTTACGACTAAAATCATTTGTTGCATAATCAAAAGCAATATCTCGCAGCTCTGTGATAGGTTCGCCTAAGCG
The DNA here is from genome assembly GCF_900115825.1 of Desemzia incerta. Classification (GTDB taxonomy): domain Bacteria; phylum Bacillota; class Bacilli; order Lactobacillales; family Carnobacteriaceae; genus Desemzia; species Desemzia incerta. The sequence goes on from NZ_FOXW01000003.1 coordinate 228,368, forward strand.
TTTTTTCAAAAAATAAAACAACCAGACACCCACTATCAAATAAAGGATGACGATGATGATGATCCAATCTCTAAAATTGCTTTGCAGCTCATTCAAGAAAAGCAGGTCCCCAAATGATATCAGCAACATTCCCTCTCCGGCTGCTTCAAATTTGAACAACCGCATAATAAAGGGTGTGAATATTTGATTTTCTTGACGGATCGTCTTCACCACTTGAGCATTCTCTCTAGCTTGTAAACTAGACAATACATCTGGATCCTTGATTACTTTTGTTTGAAAAGATGTTAAATCTTCCTCTAAGTCTACTTGACTGGCCAAATCTTCATCTAAAAAAACTCTGTATTCTATATGATTTGTGGCAATATTTATACTATCCAGCTGCTCTAAAAAAGATTCTGAATCGGTTTCTGCATAACCCTCAACTTGTTGGATTGTTTTTTCAAATTCACGAATATAACTTTGCTCTAGGTCCTGATTATATAAGGAACGGAAAGCCAAAATACAAGTGAAGAAAAACAATCCAATGATCCCCATAATGATCATCCATATTTTTGCAGATATGTTAGTGACTTTCATTGACTGATCGACCTACTTTTCTGATTCCTCAGGATAAGCATTGAATTTATACCCTAATCCCCAAACAGTTACGATATTTTTAGAGGCTTCTTTAGATTGTTTAGCCAATTTTTCTCTTAAACGCTTGATATGGGTATCAACTGTTCTTAAATCCCAAAAGAATTCGTATTTCCACACTTCTCGTAATAACTGTTCTCTACCAAAGATTTGATTTGGAGACTTCATTAAGAATAGCAAGAGGTCGTATTCTTTTGGTGTAAGACTGATGACTGATTTGTCTACAAAAACAGTATGGGAACGGTTATCTACTTCAATATGAGGAGTCGATATAACGTCCGCATCTTCTTCCCCTTTTTTCTCTGTGTGAGTTCGTTTTAGAACTGCACTTACTCTCAGTACAACTTCTCTAGGGCTAAAAGGCTTCACAATATAATCATCTGCTCCGATCTCGAACCCTTGAATACGATTCGTTTCTTCTCCCTTAGCAGTTATCATCATGATAGGTGTGGTTTTTTCTTCCCTTAACTTTTCTGCTACTTCGATACCATCCATTTTAGGCATCATCAAATCCAATAGAATCAAATCATAATCCTCTTCTAAAGCCATCTTTAATGCTTCTTCTCCATCATTTGCTTCAGAAACAATGTAATCCTCACGTTCAAGGTACATTTTCAATAATCTTCGGATACGGTCTTCGTCATCAACTACAAGTATATTTACTGTTTCGTTCTTCATTATTCATTACACCCTTTCACATCACAAGTGTATACTTTACTGATTTTATTATACAAAACACTTTGTCTTTTAAGCAACTTATCCGCTTTCTTCCCATGTCGTACACACTTTTCCATATTGTCAGATTATTCTGTTTTTATAGCATAAAATTATCATAACATAACTTCGACACAATATGTTCAAAAAAAGCACCCCTTTTTTGAATAAGCTCAAAAAAAAGGTACTATGATATTTTTCTAATCTTTAGCTAACTGCTTTAATTGCTGAATCTCAAAATGTTTTAATTCGCGCCATTCTCCTGAAGCTAACCCAGCAATGGTCAAATTCCCATAAACTTCGCGAGTTAGTTTTTGAACCGGATGTCCAACAGCTTCAAACATTTTCTTTACTTGTCGATTTCTACCCTCATGAAGAGTGATTTGCACAATAGACGTTCCTTTTTCTGCGTTAACAGACAGCAATTTTGTTTTTGCCGGAGCTGTTTTACGGCCTTCAATAACGATTCCTTTTTCTAAAAGACGCAACGTTTTTTTCAAGACAACACCTTTGACTTTAGCCACATATACTTTTTCGATCTCGTGTTTAGGGTGCATCAGCAATTGTGAAAGTTCCCCATCATTGGTTAAGATAAGTGCTCCTGTTGTGTCATAATCTAATCTGCCTACAGGGTAGATTCTTTGTTCAATTCCCATAAATAGATCCGTGACTACAGGTCTGCCTTTATCATCTGAAACAGCTGTAATCATATTTCTTGGTTTGTTCAGTAAGAAATAAACCGGTTCTTCGCGGTCTATCGGAATATTATCGACCTCGATACGATCATTTGAGTTTACTTGAACGCCTAACTCTGTCACTACTTTACCATTAACCTTAACACGACCTTGAGTAATTAACGTTTCACATTTACGTCTCGAATCTACTCCAGCATGAGCCATGACTTTTTGTAATCTTTCCATACTTATCCACTCCTTATTTATCTGCATCTCGCCAAAGCGAGCACTGTTGTTTCTCAGCCTATTCGTTAGCGCCCAAAGATACGGCGCTCTTATAAACGTTCGAACGGTTTATTTATAGTTGACTTCCCGCTTCATTGAACTGCTCACTAAAGCGTTCAAAAAACAGATCAGTTTCTTTTTCTTCATTTTCCACTCCAAGTTCAGAAATATCAGGTAAATCGCCTAATTCTTTTAAGCCGAAATAATCCATGAAATATTCTGTCGTTCCATAAAGAATTGGTCTTCCAGGTGTTTCCACGCGGCCTTTTTCTTGCACCAATCCTCTTAACACCAATTTTTGGAGGGAGCCGCTGGATTGTACTCCGCGGATCTCATCGATTTCCATTCGAGTGATGGGTTGTTTATAAGCTACGATAGCCAGAGTCTCCAAAGCTGCTTGGGATAAATTAGTTGCATAAGGAGAGGCAGCATATTTTTTGATGACTGCTGAATAGTCCTTTTTGGTCGCCAATTCAAATCGATTCCCTACTTCAAGTAAGGTCAACCCACTGTCTCTAGATTTATACTTTTGCTGCAATTTCATCAATGCAGCATAAACTTCTTGAGTTGTGCTTTCTAACAAAGAAGCTGCTTCTTCTAAAGATAATCCCTCATCACCAGCGACAAAAAGTAACGCTTCAATAGTTGCTTCATCCATGTATACTCTCTCCTACTTTTTCTTCCATTACAGAAAAAAGAACAATTTCATCAAAGGCTTTTTCTTGCTTGATATCGATTTCTTTCTGCTTCATCAATTCTAACAAAGCTAAGAACGTTACGACAACTTCATTTCTATTGACTGTCTCAAATAATTCAGAAAATAATACCGGTGTCTGACGTGATGCAGACTGAATTTTGGTCATAATAGTCTGCATCTTGTCTTCCATCGTGATATCGTCTGACACGATCTTAGTCTGTACCGGTTCTTTCAATTTTTTCTTAGACAACATCTCTTGAAAGGCGAGGACCAAATCGATCACACTGACTTTTTCGGGTTCTAATTCAATGTCTTCTTGGTACTCTTCTAAATTACTAGGATCTTTCGTGAAATATTGACTTCTTTCTTCTTCTTTATTTTTCAATACACTAGCAGCTTGCTTGTATTGTTTGTATTCCAGTAATTGATCTATTAAAGCATCTCTAGGATCGATTCCCTCTTCATAAAACTCTTCTACTTCAGTGAGTTCTGGTTTAGGCAGCAGCATGTCGCTCTTAATAGCCATCAACGTGGCTGCCATGACTAAATAGTCTCCAGCAACGTCCAATTCAAGAATTTTCATGGTCTGAATATAGGCAAGGTATTGAGAAGTGATTTCTGCAATAGGAATATTGTAAACATCCACTTCCAAATGCTGAATCAAATGCAATAATAGATCCAGAGGTCCCTCAAAAACATCAATTTTTATATTGATTTCTGACATTGACGGCGTCCTCCTTACAACTGTTCTTTGTTGTTCTTTTCAATTTCCCATTTGGAGACGATTTGTCCAGTCTCCAATGTGCTGATGATTTTTTTATCAGGATATGTTTCTTCTAAAGCATTTAATATATCAAAACTGATTCCTTCATTACGATAGGAAGGATTAATAGCAATATGACGAAGCAACACCATTTCGCCACCAACTTCTACTCCAATTACCCCAATAAAATCATTTGTTTCTTCACTTGTCCATAAATAAAGATGGCGGTTTTCCTCTCGTTCATACCATTCCATTTCGTCATTCAATCGTTGAATGTCTTTTAGATCTGGCACAAATGAAAGAAGACCCATTGTGATTTTTTCGTAACTTTTTTTATAAACGACTAGCATAATTATCCTCCTGTAGACTTAAAATCGTTCGTTAAGCAAGATTTTGAGTCTAACATTCTTATGATCTTACTCAGCATTGATCGATTGATCTAAACGCAGCATATCTGCATAAGTCTCACGCTTAATAGCCAAGAAATCTTTTCCGTTTTCTACAAAAACAACAGGCGGACGCGGAATACGATTGTAATTGCTGGCCATAGCGTATCCATAAGCCCCTGTGCTGAAAATCGCTAGAATATCTTTTGATTCGGCTTTAGGTAATGGAAGATCCCAAATCAGCATATCTCCGGATTCGCAAGCTTTTCCAGCAATCGAATAAGTTTCTTCAGTTGCATCATTCGCTCTGTTAGCTAAAATACCTGTATATTTTGCATCGTATAGAGCCGGGCGAATGTTATCCGCCATTCCACCGTCTACCGCCAAATACTGTCTGACATCCGGTATTTTTTTCTGCGAACCAATTTGATACAACGTGACTCCAGCATCCCCAACTAAACTTCTGCCCGGCTCGATCCAAATCTCCGGCATTGATAGCTGCAGCTCTTTTATGCTGGATTCTACACTTTCAATAATGGCTGTTGTATGCTCTTCAATCGCCAACGGTTCATCTTCGGGGATGTAGCGAATACCAAATCCCCCACCCAAATTCAATACTTTCAATTCAAACCCAAAATCCTCTTGCCATTGTTTAGCTTGTTTTAACAGCGTTTCGATAGCCATTGTAAAACCTTCAGTTTCAAAGATTTGCGAACCGATATGACTATGCAACCCAAGCAACTCAATGTAAGGCATGCCGGCAATCGACTGCAAAGCTTTCTGGGCTTGACCACTGTTCAAATCAAAACCAAATTTTGAATCCACTTGTCCAGTTGAAATGTACTCATGAGTGTGTGCTTCTACACCTGGAGTTACACGAATCAACACGTTGATCATTTGTTCGCGCTCGCGAGATAAACGATCCAGCATCTCCAACTCGTAAAAATTATCCACTACAAAACAGCCGATTTGGTAATCTAAAGCAGCTTCTATTTCACTTTCCGATTTGTTGTTTCCATGAAAATGGATCCGTTGACTTGGAAAGCCTGCTTGAATGGCTGTATATAATTCTCCACCTGACACGACATCCAACGAAACATCTTCTTTAGCTAAGATCTGGTACAAAGCTAAACTAGAAAAAGCTTTGCTTGCATAGGCCACTTGAGCTTTTACATTTTTTTGTTTAAAGGTTTTCTTGAATTTATCTGCTTGTTCTTTTACTCGAGCTATATCATAAACGTAAACAGGAGTACCATACTTTTGAACTAAATCTACAGTATCCACTCCGCCGATTTCCAAATGATTTTTAGCATTGATCTTCATTGTTCCTGTCAACATACGTTCATTCATCGTCATTATACTCCCCACTCCATAATATACTTTAGATACTGTATCATAATAAATCATTTTTCACAACGGCATCCTCTATGTAACGCTTATCCTTCCATAATCCAGCAGAAAAATCAGCAAGGTGCCAGACCAGTTGGAGTTTGGTCTAACACCTTGCCCTTTGGGTTATTTTAATGAAGAATTACATTTGAGCTAAGATCATTTTGACAAATGATTTGAATGTTTCTTTTACTCTTGTAGTTGTTTCTACTACTTCTTCGTGGTTCAAGTTCGCTTGCATTCCTGCAGCTAAGTTGGTAATACAAGAAACACCAACAACTTTCATCCCCGCATGGTTCGCTACGATAACTTCCGGAACGGTAGACATTCCTACTGCATCAGCACCAAGAGTCCGCGCCATTCTCACTTCAGCTGGAGTTTCATATGTAGGACCAGAGAATCCCATATAAACGCCTTCTTTTAAGTCAAGACCGCTTTCTTTTGCCACTTTACGAACGATTTCTTGATAACTTTCATCGTATGCATGACTCATATCTGCAAAACGCGGACCCATATTTTCATCGTTCGGTCCATGTAATGGGTTAACGCCCGTAAAGTTGATTTGATCAGTGATCATCATCAAATCTCCTGGTGTGAATTCCGTATTTACACCGCCTGCAGCATTCGTTACCACTACTGAATGGATACCCAATTCTTTCATTACGCGTACTGGGAAAGTTACTTCTTCTAAAGAATAGCCTTCATAATAATGGAATCTGCCTTGCATAGCCAACACTTTTTGTCCACCTAGTGTACCGTACACCAATTGACCAGCATGTCCTACAACAGTAGACACAGGAAAATGAGGAATCGTTCCGTAAGGGATAGCGATCGGATTTTCTACTTCTTCTCCTAATTCTCCTAATCCTGAACCTAAGATCAACCCAATATCCACTTGTTGAACTCCTTGTTCTTTAATGAAAGCTGCTGCTTGAGTAATGCGTTCTTGTAATAGTTGTGTCATGTTGTCCTCCTGAAATAAGTTTTATTTTAATTGATCTAAAAAACTTTCTCCGAAACCGGTACTTGGAACATCAAAAATGTCTGCGATCGTTGTTCCGATATCTGCAAAGTGACCTTGTTTCAATTCGCCATTCTGTTTCATGGAAGGAGAATAAGCTAACAGCGGCACATATTCACGTGTATGATCTGTACCAGGAGCTGTAGGGTCATTCCCATGGTCTGCAGTAATCAACAGCAGATCGTCTTCTTTTAACTTGCCTAGAATTTCTTCAATTCGTTGGTCAAAATCTTCTATCGCTTCAGCGTATCCTTTTACATCACGACGATGGCCGTATAATGCATCAAAATCTACTAAGTTTAAGAAACTCAATCCATTGAAGTCTTTATCCATGACTTTCAATAGTTGGTCTACGCCATCCATATTGCTTTTTGTACGGACAGATTCAGTCAATCCTTGTCCATTATAGATGTCGTTGATTTTACCAATAGCAATAACGTCTTTTCCAGCCTCTTTCAAAGAGTCTAAAACTGTTTTTCCGAATGGATCAAGAGCGTAATCGTGACGATTAGCTGTTCGAGTAAAGTTGCCTGGTTCTCCTAAGTATGGACGAGCAATGATTCTTCCAATCATATAAGGGTCATCTAAAGTGATTTCTCTTACGTACTCGCAAATGCTGTATAATTCTTCTAATGGAATAATTTCTTCGTGAGCAGCAATCTGTAGTACGGGATCTGCTGATGTATAAACGATCAAATCTCCTGTTTTCATTTGATGTTCTCCATACTCATCGATAATACCTGTACCGCTGGCAGGTTTATTCCCTACGATCTTACGTCCAGTGTGTTGTTCGATTTTTTGGATCAAATCATCTGGAAATCCATCTGGAAAAACTCTAAACGGAGATTGGATATTCAACCCCATAATTTCCCAGTGACCTGTCATTGTATCTTTTCCTACCGAAACTTCTTCCAATTTCGTGTAGTATCCTAAATGATCAGATACGTTGTTTACACCTTTCAAAGAACGGATATTCCCTAATCCTAATTTTTCTAAGTGAGGAATAGTCAATCCTGCCTCTTCAGCAATATGACCTAGCGTATCGCTACCAACGTCGTTAAATTTTTCCGCATCTGGAGCCTCGCCAATACCCACTGAATCCATTACTATCAAATGTACTCGTTTATAGCCCAAAATTATTCCTCCTTATCATTTTTACTAACACTTTAATTATAGTAGAAAACAGCTAAAATATCGAGGGATTTATTTCCCCTAAGCTCTTGGATGGTAAGTTTTGTAAACCTTTGCCATTCGCTGTTTAGTAATATGCGTGTATATCTGAGTAGTCGAAATATCCGAGTGTCCCAACAACTCTTGCACCACCCTCAGATCAGCTCCATTTTCTAATAAATGAGTAGCAAATGAATGCCGCAAAGTATGCGGAGTTACTTCTTTTTCAATACCAGCTTTTTTGACTAAAGCCCCCAAGTTTTTCCATATCCCTTGGCGTGTCAGCTTTCTGCCATGGTGATTCAAAAATAGATATGGGCTTCTTTTACTTGGCTTTTCCAGTTTATTTCGGCTGTATTTCAAATAATTCTCAATCCATTTGATAGCTAAATCCCCAATTGGAATGATGCGCTCTTTATCACCTTTTCCAATCGTTTGAATCAAACCTAATGACAAATGCAAATCATCCATCTTCAATTCTGTCAACTCAGTGACCCGCAACCCAGTAGCGTACATGACTTCTAGTATTGCTCTGTCCCTTAATCCGAGTATTTCATTAGTATTCGGTGTTTCAATCAATTTCTCGACTTCCGTCATCGATAATACTTTAGGCAAGTGATGTGCTTTTTTAGGCGTATCGATATGCAGCATAGGATCTACGCTTGAACGTTGTTCTTGTTTTAAATATTGATGAAACTTCCTAAGACTTGAGACCATTCGAATAACTGTTGCAGATGATTTCTTCGTTTCTTTCAACTCTTGCATGAATGATAAAATGGTGTAACGATCGATTTTTTCCCAATCCCTCAGCTCATTTTTTTCCAAATAAACTAGGTACTGATTTAAATCTCTTTTGTAACTTTCAATGGTATTATCCGCCAGTCCGCGTTCAATTTGCAAGTAGCGAATATACTCTTCTAAATCTTCTTTCATTCAAAACCCGCTCCAATCTATGTCAAACGGCTCTTTAATGGTTCTTTTTCAATAGAGAAATTTACTTATTTTCTTGATTTGGTGATTCTACTAAACGTGTTTCTCCATCCACTTGAACCACTTTACGCTGTTTTAGCAAGTTTCCTAAAGCGCGTTTGAATTGACCTTTACTGATTCCAAAATATGTTTTAATTTCCTCAGGCGAACTTTTATCTGTATAAGGGAAGCTGCCGTTTTTAGAACGTTCTAAAATAGCCAGTAACATCGCTGCATCGTCTGGGATAGCTTCATGTGCTCTAGGTCTTAACGAAATATTTACTGTTCCTTCTTGTCCAATACCAATGACACGACCAGATATCTCTTCCCCTAATCTAGGTTCTATATCTCGTTGCGATGGATGGATAAACCCTAAATGCTGACCATCTGTTAATACATATGTTCCAACAATTTTCAAACGGTAAGCAATACCCTTGATGTCTTTGTTAACAAGATCTTCAGGTGCTTTTTTAGCAATATCTTCAAAGAATTCTTCACTTGCTAATTGTCCCCACATTCTATCCTTTTCGTCCACTCGAATAGTTACCATCAATTGGTCACCTTTTTTAGGCCACAATGATTTCTCAGTTGGCAATTCATCTAAAGAAACAACTATCTCTTTATCTGGCAATCCAATATCAACAAATACTCCTAAATCTCTGCGGACATCTATTACTTTGCTTAAAGCGTAATCACCTACTTGGATTCTTGGAATGTCTTGAGTCATTTTCAGAGATTTGTCTTGACCTATATAAGCGAACCCTTCTACTGCATCGCCAAGTTTATAATCGGTTGTGTCGCTCTTAGGCAATTCATAAGTTACCCCATTTTTTTGAATGAAATACGCTTTTTCATTGATATCTGTCACGATACCTGTAATAACAGTTCCTAGTGATTGATTCATTTTTCTGCACTCCTTTAAATACTTTTTAGTCATTACTTAGTTTACCATAATTTTATTATGTGAAATAGTCTTTTATACGAAGAAAACTCTCAGAAAATAATCTCTGAGAGTTTTCTTTCGATTGAATATACCATTAGATAGCAGCAGTTGCTCCGCGGTAAACAATGCCACGACGAGAGTCTACTGTGATCAATTCGTCATCTGCAATAGCGCTAGTAGCATTTTCTGCTCCAACGATTACAGGAATTCCCATAGCAATTCCGATAACTGCAGCATGACTAGTCATACCACCATCTTCAACAATGATAGCCGCAGCTTTTTCGATTGCAGGCAAGTAGTCTTTGTCAGTAGTTTTTGTTACTAAAACGCAACCTTCTACACTTTTCACGTTAGCTTCTTGAGCGTTTGTCGCTACTACAGCTTTTCCAATAACTGACTCGCTGCCGATACCTTGGCCGCTGATCAATTTTGAACCAATCATTTGAATTTTCATCAAGTTTGTTGTTCCGCGTTCTCCAACTGGAACACCAGCAGTAATGATGATCAAGTCGCCTTCTTTAGCATAGCCTTTTTCTTGAGCAATACCAGTAGCTAAATTGAACATGTCATCTGTTGATTCTGGTTTTTCTGCAACTGTAGGGTATACTCCCCACGATAAAGCTAGACCGCGCATAGTTCTTTCAGAGAAAGTAACAGCTACGATAGTTGATTTAGGACGGTATTTAGAGATCATTCTCGCTGTATGTCCAGATTCAGTTGCAGCCACAATTGTATCAATGTTCAAGTTACGAGCAGTGTGTCCAACAGATTGTCCAATAGCTTCTGTCATATCGCCTTGATCGTAAGCTCTTAATGTGAATGAATCTTGGTTTACTAAAGCTTCTTCAGTACGTGTAGCAATACGAGCCATTGTTTGAACAGCTTCTACTGGGTAATCACCAGCAGCTGTTTCACCTGATAACATGATTGCGTCTGTTCCGTCAAAGATAGCATTGGCAACGTCACTTGCTTCTGCACGTGTCGGACGAGGATTGCTTTGCATTGAATCCAACATTTGAGTAGCAGTGATAACCGGTTTACCTAATTTATTACATTTTTTGATTAAGTCTTTTTGAGCGATAGGAACTTCCTCTGTAGGAATTTCTACTCCAAGGTCTCCACGAGCAACCATTAAACCGTCTGAAACTTTTAAGATTTCGTCAATGTTGTCTACGCCTTCTTGGTTTTCGATTTTAGGAATGATTTGAACATGAGTCATGTTTTCTTCTTCTAAGATTTGAGTGATCTCTAAAACGTCAGAAGCACGACGAACAAAACTTGCAGCAATATAGTCAACATCATTTTGTAAACCAAAACGGATGTCAGCAGCATCTTTATCAGTGATTCCTGGAAGGTTAACAGATACTCCCGGAACGTTTACACCTTTTTTGTTTTTCAATGTTCCTGGGTTTTGAACAGTTGTTACGATTTCTTGGTTTTCCATGTCTAGATCAGTTACCAATAAATCAATCAAACCATCATCTAATAAAATGTGAGATCCAGGATGTACGTCATTGATCAATTCTGAGTAAGAAACAGAGAATTTCTCTTTTGTTCCTTCAACTTCATTCATCGCTACACGTACTACATCGCCTGAAGTAAATTGAATTTTACCATCTTTCATGTTATGAGTACGGATTTCTGGGCCTTTAGTATCTAATAAGATCGCAACCATTTTCCCAGTAATTTTTGAAGCTTCACGGATGTTTTGGATACGAGCACCATGCTCTTCGAAATCACCATGCGAGAAATTTAAACGAGCAACGTTCATTCCTGCGTCGATCATTTTTACTAAAGTTTCCACCGACTCACTTGCCGGTCCAATGGTACATACAATTTTTGTCTTTTTCATTCTTCAAAACTCCTAACATTTTGGTTTAACTTTTATATTTTATGCACACAATAATATAATCTCCTTCATCATCTTACCGTAGAAAATGAAGGAAATCCAATTTTTTGAAAAATCTTTAGTTAGAAATTTCTTGATTTAATTTGTATAAAGCTACATTTGGTCTATGTGATCCTTTTTCTAATGTATCAATGATATCAGAAGCAATGATTTCATTGTTCACTATTCCTAGGCACAATCCACCTTTACCTTCTTTCAAGTAATCAACTGCTCTTGCTCCAAATTGACTAGCTAAAACACGGTCTCTAGCAGTTGGTGATCCACCACGTTGTACGTGTCCTAAAACAGTAACGCGTGCGTGATAATCTCCGAATTTGTACAATTCTTCTGCAAATTTATTCCCGTTCATTACACCTTCAGCAAGAACGATAATCGTGTGTTTTTTACCTTTTTCACGGCCTTCAGTAATTTTAGTTGCTACTTCTGCCATATCGAATTCTTTTTCAGGAATGATGATTTGTTCTGCTCCACCAGAAACACCCGCCCATAAAGCGATGTCCCCTGCATTACGTCCCATAACTTCCACAATAAATGTACGGACGTGACTTGTAGCTGTGTCACGAATTTTATCTAATGAGTCTAATACAGTATTGATGGCTGTATCAAAACCGATACAAAAATCAGTTCCAGGAATATCATTATCGATTGTTCCAGGAAGTCCGATAGTTGGATAGCCGTGTTTTGTTAACGCTAAAGCTCCTCTGTAAGAGCCGTCTCCTCCGATAACTACTAATCCTTCGATTCCAAATTTCTTCAATTGTTCGATACCTTTCAATTGCCCCTCTTCAGTTGCAAATTCAGGATAACGTGCTGAATAAAGGAAAGTACCCCCTCTTGAAATCATATCTCCTACATCGTTATGGTGTAATTGACGTATATCTCCAGCTACCAATCCAGCATAACCGTAGTTGATACCAAAAACTTCCATTCCTTCGTAAAGAGCTTTTCGAACAACAGCTCTAATAGCCGCGTTCATTCCAGGAGCATCTCCCCCGCTTGTTAAAACAGCGATACGTTTCATATTCCACTTTCACCTCATAAAAAGTTATAGTTGTAAAAATATATACATAAAGATGATTATGAACAAACAATGTGATAATAAGTTATCCATAAATTAGTTCAACAATGACATTCTACCATTTTTAATATAAATTGTCTTATGAATTCTGCTTTTCTTTCAAGATATTTTTTAAATTTTAGAGAACTTTAATTTCAATCTATGATTATGTTCCCTTTTCCTAACAATTCTTCAACTGATTTCACCAAATCAGATGATTCATTGACCCAGAATGCTTCTTGGAGCCCTAGTTTTTTATTCGTTCTCATGTAGTACAAAATTACAGGAATAGAGCCTGAGTGTTCTGTAAAGAGTTCTTTCAGTCTATTTAACGTTTCACCGTCCTCATACTGTTGTTCAATTCGGACAAAACATTTTTTGACTTTCTTCTCTTCTTCTATCTCTGCTGCTTCTTTAAGGTGAGAGACTAAAATTTGCAAACCTTGACCTTGTCTGACTTCCGTCTTCCCCTCTACATAAAGAACTTTGTTTTGGACAACACATTGAATGTATTTGCGGTATACTGTCGGGAACAAAGTCAATGAAATATCTCCCGTAGTATCACTAACCGTCATAAAAGCCATTGGTTCGCCTTTTTTAGTAGTGATTTTTTTGACATCTTTTACCTGTCCGACCAATCGGATTTTTTGATTTTCAACAGCATCTTTAACATAAATGCCTTGCTTACTTTTTAAAATGTCTTCGTACTTTTCAGTAGGATGCCCTGATAAGTAGACCCCTAAGTAAGTATTTTCCGCCTCTAATTTTTCTTGAGGAGTCAAATCTGGTGCTTCTTCATATTTTGGCTGCAGTACATCAAATAAGCCGATGTTATTTCCGCTGAATTTCACACTTGTCAAAATACTCTCTAAGGAGTTCAACAACGTTCCTCTACTGTAACGGAATCCATCAAAAGCGCCAACGTAGATCAATGGCAGAATATAATCTTCTTTTACCCATTTGGTATCCATTCTTCTTAAAAAATCAATGAAGTCTTTATAGACGCCATTTGCTTTTCGATTTTGGATAATTTCAGCTACATAGTCTCTTCTCAATCCTTTTATAGAACTAAGACCAAATAAAATACCTGCATCTTTTTTCGTAAAACGTCCGTAACTGGCATTAATATCTGGATGATAGACATCGATTTTCTTTTTCTTAGCTTCTAGTAGATATTCTTTTACCTTATTTGAGTTATGCAAAGCTGAATTCAACAAGGCAATATAAAAGGCTTGCGGATAATGGACCTTGATGTAAGCCATTTGGTAGCCGATAAAAGAATAAGCAATGGAATGAGATCGGTTGAACCCGTAATTGGCAAAACGTTCGATATAGTCATAAACTTGTCTTGCATCCTGCTCTGGGTATCCTTTGTCTGCAGCACCAGCTGTAAAATGAACTCTTTCCGCATCAATCAATTCTTTTTTCTTTTTCCCAATGGCTCTTCTAAGAATATCTGCTTGTCCTAAAGAGTACCCCGCCATTTTAGACGCCACTTGCATGACTTGTTCTTGATACACCATGACACCATATGTGACGTTTAGGATATCTTTTAAGCTTTCATGTGGATATTCCATGGCCAATTCGCCTTTTTTCCGTTTGATGAACACATCGATCTGTTCCATGGGACCCGGTCGATATAAAGCATTGACGGCCGCAATGTCTTCTAAGGATTCTGGATGCAGCTTGCGCAAAACGTTCTTTATACCGTTGGATTCAAACTGAAAGATTCCTACTGTGTCTGCTTTTTGGAACAGTTCTAAGGTTTCTTTATCATCCATTGGAATGTCTTGCAATCGAATCTGCTTTCCGGTGTCGTACTCAACTGTTTTTAACGCATCTCCCAAAATCGTTAAATTCTTCAATCCCAAAAAGTCCATTTTCAACAGTCCGATTTCTTCAACATTTCCCATAGCATATTGGGTCAATGCAATAGAACTGCTCCCGGATTGAAGAGGAATGATGCTGCTCAGTTTTTGGTCACTGATCACGACTCCTGCTGCGTGGGTGGAAGCATGTCTTGGCAAACCTTCAATATTTTTGGCTGTTTTGAAAATCAACTGGTTTCGTTCCGACTGTTTGACCAATTGTTGCAATGCCGAAGATTTTTTGTACGCCTCTTCTAAAGTAATTCCTAATTGATTCGGAATCGCTTTTGACCACTCATTGGATTCGTCTTGTTTCAGCCCAAAAACGCGAGCTGTATCTCGTAAAGCCATTTTGGCAGCAAGCGTTCCAAAGGTAATAATCTGGGCAACGTGGTCTTTACCGTATTTCTCTTTTACGTATTGCAATACTTCTTCTCTTCGATTATCTGGGAAATCTAAATCGATATCCGGCATATTATATCTCTCTTCATTTAAGAAGCGTTCAAACAGCAAATTGTATTCAATAGGGTCCACGTCTGTTATTTCTAGAACGTAAGACACTAAAGAACCTGCTGCAGATCCTCGCCCAGCACCTGTAACGATTTTTGCGCGATGAGCATAAGCCATAACATCCCATACGATTAAAAAGTAATCTTCAAATCCCATTTTCTGGATTACAGTCAATTCATGCTCCAATCTCTTGAAGTATCTTGCATCCGCTTCTGGAACTCTTTTCTTTAGTCCGTCTAAACACAATTGTTTTAAAAAAGCTGAAGTTGTATCCGTTGTTTGGATAGGGTATTTAGGCAACAACCTTTGTTGTAAAGGAATTTCTATCTTGATACGATCCGCAATGTTTCTTGTCTGTTGAACAGCTTCCGCAAGTCCAGCAGTCACGAATTGCTGTTCTACTTGATCGGGTTCACCAAGATGACGGGTGCCAGTCAAGACCTTTTGGTGTTCCTCTAATTGTTCTCCTTTATCAATGGCTTTCAATACTTTTAAGCTGAAGGCATCTTCTTCGTTTAAATACTGTACATCAGTCAAAGCTGCTGTCTTTAGGTCATTTTCTTTGGCTGTCTGTAAAAGCGCATCTTTTATCGGCATCAACTCTTCGTGCAGCTGAATTCCAAGATAAAAGTGTTCTGGAGAGAATAACCTTTTGTAAGCAGCGATTATTTTTTCAGCTTCTTCTATTTTATCCGCTAATAAGTACTGCTCGATTTCACCCGTTATCCCAGGTGTCAAAGCAATCAAACCTTCTGAGTAAGGTGCTAGATCATTAGGAGAAAATAAAGTTTCAGGCTCTATCATCTTTTTAGTAGACAAAGCCACTAAGTGTTTGTATCCTTGGTTCGTTTCAGCCAGCAAAACTAAAGGAAATGAGTGTTCTGTCTCTATGATGCCTTGCATATCCAAGGTTAATCCTATGATTGGTTTCAATTGATGTTTCAAACATAGTTTGTAGAAGTCGACAGCACCATAAAGGACATTATGGTCAGTCAAAGCTAAGGATTGATACCCTCTTTTTTTAGCGGCTCCTACTAATCCTTCTACCGATAAAGTACTTTGAAGCAAGGAATAGGCACTTTTAACTTGTAATGGTACAAAAGACACTTTCCAGTCCTCCTTTTCATCAATTTGATGAAGGTATTTATTTTTTACTCTATCCTATTTCTTACCGTGTTCCAACTAAGAAAAGGATTCTCAGCACAATTTCATACTCTCTTATTATACTCTGAATAGGAGACAAACAGCAAATTCTGTCTCATTTATCGGCTTTTTCTTTCATTCTGAAAAAAAAGTGGTAAAATGAGTGTGATAGAAAGAAGGTGTTGGTACCATGAAGTATATTGCAACCTTATTTTGGGGATTCTGTTTAGGACAAGTCGTTAACTATATCGGTGGTTCGTTGACCGGCGGAAGTTTTTCTTTTACGACGGCTACAGTAATTGGTCTGCTAAGTGGCGTTCTAGTCATCTTGCTCTCTAATGCCGTTCCTAAACCAAGTCAAGACGGACATCAATCATAAACAACCGTATAAAGACAAAAAAGCCGGAATATCATCCGGCTTTTTTTTATTCTTCTTTAGTTGCTACTTCAATAGTCAACTGATCTGCAATCACCGTTAAAACGGCTTTTAGACCTGGGTAAATTTTCCCTTCAATAATTAGTCTTGCAATCGGGGTTTCGACTTCTTTTGTAAGATAACGTTGCAGCGGCCGAGCCCCATAAGCTGGATCATAGGCCTTATCCGCAATCCACGACTGAGCCTCTTCAGTGATCTCCAATCCAATTTCTTGTTGCTCTAATCGTTTTTCCAAGTCTTTGGTCATCTTCAAAACGATTTTCTTCACCACGTTAAAGTTTAAAGGAGCGAATAAAATTGTATCATCAATCCGGTTTAAGAATTCCGGTTTGAAATTGGCTCTCAATAAACCAAAAACTTGATCTTTTGTTTGTTGCGAAATCTCTCCATCTTCACTGGTTCCGTCAAGCAATAGATTTGATCCAATATTGCTGGTCATAATCAACACAGTATTCTTGAAATCTACGACGCGTCCCTTAGAATCAGTCAATCGACCATCATCTAACACTTGCAATAAAATATTGAACACATCGGGATGAGCTTTTTCTATTTCATCCAGTAAAATAATCGTATAAGGGCTTCTTCTGACCGCTTCTGTCAATTGACCGCCCTCATCATAACCTACATAACCAGGAGGTGCTCCTACTAATCTGGAGACAGTATGTTTTTCCATGTATTCACTCATATCAATCCGAACCATATGATCTTGGGAATCAAATAGATTTTCAGCCAACGTTTTGGCTAATTCTGTTTTCCCTACACCAGTTGGTCCTAAAAACATAAAAGAGCCTAAAGGTTTATTCGGATTTTGAATACCTGCACGCGCTCGGATCACTGCGTCTGTCACGCTATCGACTGCCTCGTCTTGTCCGATTACTCTAGCTTTCATGTTGTCAGCCAATTGCAGCAGTTTTTCTCTTTCTCCTTTGACCAATCGGTTCACTGGAATCCCAGTTTGTCTTCCAACGACCAAAGCAATTTCTTCTTCCGTAACGGACTCTTGCACTAATCGAACGACATCGGCATTAGCTTTTGTTTGACTCACTTCTAATTCAGCCAACTCTTTTTCTAAAGCTGGTATTTCTCCATGGCGCAAAACAGCCGCTCTTTCTAAATCATATTGATTCTCAGCTTCGTCTAATTCATGACGCAATCGATCAAGCTGTTCTCTTTTATCTCTCAACTGAGACACTTGATTTTTTTCGGAATCCCATTTCAATTGCAGTTGATGCGCTTCTTCTTTCAAATCTGCCAACTCTTCTTGAATCAGTTCCAAACGACGGCGGCTTCCTTCATCTTCTTCTTTTTTCAATGCGGCTTCTTCTATTTCCAGCTGCATCAAACGTCTTCTGACTTGGTCCAATTCTGTAGGCATGGAATTCATTTCTACACGGATGGTGGCACAAGCCTCATCCACCAAATCAATGGCTTTATCCGGTAAAAAACGATCCGTGATGTAGCGATTAGACAATGTAGCAGCAGCTACTAAGGCATTGTCATGGATATTTACACTATGGTAAATTTCAAAACGCTCTTTCAATCCTCTTAAAATACTGATCGTATCTTCAACGGTCGGCTCATTGACCAACACTTTTTGGAAACGACGTTCTAAAGCTTTGTCTGTTTCCATATATTTGCGGTATTCATCTAGAGTAGTAGCGCCGATACAGTGCAATTCTCCACGTGCCAACATCGGTTTCAAAAGGTTACCTGCATCCATGCTTCCTTCTGTTTTACCTGCTCCAACGATCGTATGGATTTCATCAATGAACAAAATGATTTGTCCATCGCTTTTCTTCACTTCTTTTAGCACTGCTTTTAATCGTTCTTCAAATTCTCCTCTATATTTCGCCCCAGCGATCAACGCTCCCATATCTAATGAAAAAATCGTCTTATCTTTCAGATTTTCAGGAACGTCTTTTCGCACGATTCGTTGAGCTAAACCTTCTACAATAGCTGTTTTACCTACTCCCGGCTCTCCGATCAATACTGGGTTATTCTTTGTTTTACGAGACAATATTCGAATGACATTTCGTATTTCTTCGTCTCTGCCGATAATAGGGTCTTGTTTCCCGCTCTTAACAGCTTCAACCAGATCTATTCCATATTTGCTTAACGCTTCATAATTCTCTTCTTGATTTTGTGATGTCACTCGCTCTCCTCCTCTTAATTCCATGATTTTCTCGCGCAATCTTTTTTCTGTTAGTCCTTGCGCCAGCAAGTACTTTGTCAAAACATGATTTTTCAGTTTCATCAATGCTAATAGAATGACTTCAGTTGAAACATACTCATCCTGAAAAGATTCACTGATTTTTCCTGCTTCTGTCAACAAACGATAAAGATTTTGGCTCATCGTTTGACCATAATGCACATTATTTCCTTCTACAATCGGCAATTTATCCAACTCTTGATCAATATTGAATTCAAATTGAGCTGTGTCTACGTCTACTTGTTCATAAACATTCTTAGCAAAATGGCTAGGCGTTAAAAATATTTTCCATAGGTGCACAATATCGATTTCTTGGTGTTGTCTCGTGACTGCAATTTGTTGAGCTTCACCTAAAGCTTGTTGCATCGTGCTGGTTAATTTATCCATTTCCATAAGCTCACCACTTTCTTTCCATCGAATTTACTGATTTTATTTTACTCTATTGGTCAAAAATGGTCAAATATTTTTCGACAAACAAATTGTTTTTCAGTTTTATCTTATCTCTATATACTGAAGATAGGATTCAATTTTCAGCTTAATCATATAGAAAGGGTGTTTACATGAAAGCAATCGTTATTAATCAATATGGAGGATCAGATCAACTTGTAGAAAAAGAACTGCCTACTCCAGAACTAGCAGACGATCAAGTCTTAGTCGAATTGAAAGCTACCTCAATCAATCCAATCGATTGGAAAATGAGAGCCGGTTATTTAAAAGAAATGCTGCCTTATGATTTTCCCATTATCTTAGGTTGGGATGCAGCAGGCATCATCAAGAAAGTAGGAACAAGTGTGACCTCTTTTTCTGTAGGAGACAAAGTATTGGCTCGCCCTGCTACCACACCTAGAGGAACTTATGCGGAATATACGGCTATCGAAGAAAACCTAGTTAGTAAAATGCCCGACAATATTTCTTTCGATGAAGCAGCGGCTATTCCTCTAACTGGCCAAACTGCCTGGGTGGCGCTGGTGGAAATCGGAAAAATCAAAGAAGGCGATCGCGTATTGATCCATGGAGGTTCTGGCGGTGTAGGTCATTTAGCGATCCAAATCGCTAAATACTTCGGAGCTTACGTAGCAGCAACTGCCAGCGGAAAAAATGAAGAACTTGCCAAATCTCTTGGTGCAGATCAGTTCATCAACTACCAAGAAGAAGATTTCGAACAAATTCTATCTGATTTTGATTTCGTGTTGGATACCCAAGGTGGAGAAATCCAAGAAAAAAGTTACAACATTCTCAAAAAAGGCGGCACATTAGTTTCCATCGTTGCTCCTCCAGATGAAGAAAAAGCAGCTGAAAAAGGCGTTTTAACTGGCTACTTCTTCTTGGAGCCGACCGGCGAACGTATGAAGGCGCTAGCAAAATTGATTGAAGAAGATCACTTAAAACCGATTGTTGGGAAAACTTTCCCTTTTACTCAAGAAGGCTTACGTGAGGCGCATGATGTAAGTGAAAACGAGTCTATACCAGGTAAAGTTGTCATTCATATAGATTAAATTTTCATCAAAAAAGAGGCCATAAGGTGGCGACCCCCAAAAGTTTAGATTTTACTCTAACTTTTGGGGGTCAGTGCCTAATCGGGCCTCTTTTTTGATCTAACCATTATTAACAGGATTTTATTTTTTTCTACTTAGTTTTTCTTTTATCTGATGCCTAATGCAATTCTAGCGTATCGAGACATTTTAGAGGTATCCCACGCTGGATACCAAACTAACTTCACTTCACTCGTTTGGACTTCTGGCACACTTTTGAGAGCTTTCATGATCTCTTCTGTAATAACATCTGCTAATGGACATCCCATTGTTGTCAGCGTCATTTTAACCACACAATGCCCCTCTTCCAGCAATTCTACACCGTAAACCAACCCTAAATTAACAATGTCGATCCCCAATTCTGGATCGATCACTTGCTCTAATGCAGCCATAATACGTTGACTGATTTCTGCTTGTTCTTGTTCCGTCCAAGAAGATACATTTTCAGACATAAGGCATGATCCTTTCCATTAACTATTTGTTTTATTTGATGTGCATCTTACAGATTTTTCTTAAAAAATTCAGCCATTTCTACAGATATTGCATAAGGGACTTTATGAATCCCGCCGATAGTCGTTTCAAATTGGATGTTTTGGGCGTAAGACTTATCCTGAACCGCTTGAATAAATTTTTTCGTTAATGAATAAGGGACTAACTCATCATTTGTTCCATGCCAGACATAGATAGGACGTCCGTTGATTTTTTCCGGATGCAGGTCTAACGAAATATTTTTCAACGGTTCCATCGCATCATTGACTTCCTGCTCTGTCAATTGAATATCTAACCCCTCTGCCCATGGAGCATTTAAAAGCCATTTCGAAAAAGCAATTGGTGAAGGAGTTCCCATTAATACACTTGCTGCTTTGATCCAAGGAAATTGTGTCAACATCGCATTTGTCGTAATGCCTCCCATAGAAAGTCCAGCTACCCCTATTTTTTCTGGGTCTGTTAGTCCTTTTTCAACATAATAGTCTTTCAAAATGGTGATCTCGCTCAAATTATGTAATACGACATCCCAAAATTCCATATTTCCAGGAGATGAGGCGCTGATTTTTCGTTCTCCATGTAAATAAGATTCCGGCAACAACGCGCGAAATCCTTGTTTAGCCAACTCGTAGCCATTGACCATGGAACTTTCTTTCGAACTTGTCCATCCGTGATAAAAAAATACGGTCGGCAACTTCTTGGAAAAATGTTCCTCTGAAACTATTTCTAATAAAGGCAAACCCTTAACGGTTACATTTTTAATGGAAATCAACTTGACACCTCTTAATAATTATTTTTTTCTCAGTGATTTTATGGTAGTGTATGTTTAACTACTTTTTTTATAGTTTAGCATAAAAACGTTGGAGGATACAGATACAGATGAATAGAAAGCTAATCGCTCTTGACTTAGATGGAACTACCTTAAATAACCAGTCTCAAATCTCTCAAAAAACGAGTGAAGTCTTGACTCGTTTGAAAAAAGAAGGACACATCGTCTCGATCGCTACCGGGAGACCTTACCGGAGCAGTCGCCAATATTACGCAGAATTACAATTGGATACTCCGATCGTAAACTTTAATGGTGCATTGTGCCATAAGCCTACCGAATTAGCATGGGAGTCTCAGTACCATAAGACCCTCAACAGAGAAATTGCTATCGATATGCTGTCTTTGCGTAAAGATATGGATATTCAACTTATAGCAGCTGAGCTTCGCGACTCTGTTTATGTTGATGATGATTTTGTTCCTTACGAAGATTTCTTCGCTACTGGTAAAAGCATGTCTTTCAAACTATCAGAAGATACATTGAAAGAAGAACCAACAGCTATCAGTGTATTCACAGGGAAAGAAAACCAACAAGCCATCACTGACAAAATCATCCACCGCTACGGGGATGCTGTGGAAGTGAGAACTTGGGGCGGACTGACACCTTGTTTAGAAGTTGTTGCTGCCGGAGTACAAAAAGCTATGGGTGTAGAACGTATTGCACAAGTCTACGGAGTGCAACAAAAAGATATTTTAGCTTTTGGGGACGAAAATAACGACTATGAAATGATTCAATACGCTGGTCATGGTGTAGTGATGAATAATGGGATCGATGAATTAAAGGCGATTGCTGATGATGTGACAGATTTTTCTAATCATGAAGATGGTCTGGCACTTTACTTGGAGAAATATTTCCGCTTAAACTAAAAAAGAATTGGATCTGATCAGATCCAATTCTTTTTTTTGATTTTATCTAAAATACACTACTTGCTCTTCGTTCTTTTTGCTGTTCGCTGTTTAAGAACTCGCCCATTACTTTATTCGTTTGCATAAAGTTGACGAATGCCGCTGCGTCCGCTTCTTTAACGGCTTGTTCTAAGCTATAGATCTCATAGCGCGAAACAACGATCATTAACACAGCACGGTTTGTTTTACTGTATCCGCCTGTAGCCGGCAAGACTGTAACGCCTCGGACTAGTTCTTTATGTATAGCTTCTACTAAGGTATCCGGATCTGTTGTTACGATCATTGCTGTTACTTTTTGATGGCTCGTATGAATAGTGTCTACAACTTTGGTAAAAGCATAAATGGATAGAATCGTATAGAAAGAATATTCCCACCCAAAAGTAGCTCCTGCTGTTATTGCAATGATTGCATTCATAACCATCATCAAGTTTCCAATAGTTCTGCCGGTCGTTTTAGCTAGAACCATTGCAATGATGTCCATCCCGCCAGTCGAAAAACCATATTTTAATGCGAAACCTACTCCAGCTCCACCAATTACCCCACCAAATAATGCACTCATGATTGGATCAGGAGTCAATTGAATTACTGGTAAGACAACCATTAAAATAGAGACTAAGAAAGAAGAAAGAAAACTTAATAAAGTAAATGTCTTTCCTATTTTAAACCAACCTAAAATAGCGATTGGGATATTTAATAGTAAAATAATCAATCCAGTTTCTAGCTGGATGTTCAAATATTCTGATGTGATACCCGCAAACAATTGCGCGAAACCATTCAAGCCAGATGCATAAACATTCGTCGGGATAAAGAAGAAGTTAAAAGATATCGCCCCTGTTATCGCTGAAAAAACTAATACGATCATAATTTTTAATGATTCCCACCATGCAACGGGAGATTTAAAATTTTTCACCACAACACCTCCGTAAGATAATTCTAAACTAGAATAGCAACAATCTAATGGGAAAGAAAGAAAAACATAATAACATTAAGAAAAGTCTCATTGTATCCGCTTTACAATAAGAGTCTATTAAGTAACGTTACTTTAGGCAACAAAAAAGCGAAGCAGACAATTGCCTACTTCGCTCAGCTGATTTATTGTACTGTTTTAACGGTTACCGTTTTACTACCTTCCAGGAGTTTGGCTACCGGACAACGCTTTTCTGCTGCTTGAACGATTCGATCCGCTTTTTCAAACGGTAAGCTCTCAATTTTAGCCAATGCCAATACTTCGAAAAAGAATCCGCCTTTTTCTTCCGGCACTAAATCAATGTGTACTTCTACTTGGCTTTTGTTCTTTAAGCCTCTGCCTTTTAATAACGCTTGAATCGTAGCATTTAAACAAGTGCTTAAAGATAATCCCAATAGTTCTTCAGGATTAGTGCCAAGATCTGGACTCAAAGGATCAGAAATAACCACTCTCAGTCCATCATTCTTTACAAAAGCTTCTCCTTGCAAGGCTTGATCATTCACTACTTCTGCGTGAAACAAACTTTTCGGATGAGCCATATAATCCCTGCCTTTTATCGTATTTTTACTCCGCTGAAGCTGGTTCCAATACTTTTTCGATTTCTTTGATGATCACTTTAGCAATCGTAGAACCAAATACCATCATTTCGTAAGCTGCTAAAACATCGCTTGTCGTGCGACTAAGCTGTTTTAGATAAACCTCACCATCGCCCGCTAAAATAACGCTGTAATAACCCGCTTTTACTTGATTCAACTCATTCAGCAATTCGAGAATCTCAGCTTTTTTAGTAAAATCTTTTACATAAGCTAACTTATGGTATGTAATCTGAAAATCAATTGATTTAGCATCTTTGCTATCGAACACTATCCCAAACGGCAATACTCTTGTTTTCGATAACCGAAAATTTCCATTAAATAAAATTTGACCATTTTTCAATTGGCTTTTCTTCAATGGAATATTTTTTTCTTTTAAGTAAACCTCAAAGTTTTCAATCGTTTCTGACAATTTTATTTCCCCCTACCTAACTTAAATGCCTTGCTCCATTTTATTATAACGTAAATAATCCAGAATATATAGAATAAATAAAAAAAGCCTGGCCATCTTAGTAGACGGATCAGACTTTTTTCTTTTCGAATTAACGGCGAGCTTCTTTGATACGAGCAGCTTTACCATGTAATTTACGAATGTAGTACAATTTAGCACGACGTACTTTACCTTGACGAATAACTTCAAGTTTAGCAACACGTGGAGAATGTACTGGGAACGTACGCTCAACACCCACACCGTAAGAAATTTTACGAACAGTATATGTTTCGCTGATTCCTGCACCGCGACGTTTGATAACTACGCCTTCGAATAACTGGATACGTTCTCTTTCCCCTTCAACAATACGTGCATGTACACGAACTGTATCTCCAGGACGGAAACTAGGAATATCACTACGTAATTGTTCGCTAGTAATTGCTTCAATTAATTGACTCATGAATTTTTTCTCCTTCCAACAAACATTCGTATATCTCCATTCGGATACAGCGGAATATCGTTAATAGCGGTGGTTTGCCCACTCACCAAATAACTTTATCATATTATAGAATGCCTGTAAAGTATTTTTTCTTTATTTGGTTATTTTATCGGGACTCAGCTGCGTTTGAATTCCTCAATCCAGTTTTTTTGTTGATCGGTCAATTCAACATGATCCAGCAAATCGGGTCTGCGTTCCAAGGTCCGTCTCAAAGATTCTTTCTCTCGCCACTCTTCAATAAGCTTGTGGTTCCCGCTCAATAGAACTTCGGGTACATCCATGTCTCTGTAAGAAGCAGGTCTTGTGTAATGTGGGTGTTCTAACAGACCTGTTGAGAAAGAATCTGTTACAGCTGATTCTTCATTCCCCAGCACTTCAGGCAACAACCTTACTGTAGCGTCAATTACCACCATAGCGCCCAGTTCTCCGCCTGTCAGCACATAATCACCTAGAGAGATCTCATCTGTCACAATCGATCGGATACGCTCATCATACCCTTCATAATGACCGCAAATAAAGACTAAGTGCTCCGCTTCAGCTAGTTCTTCGGCTTTCTTTTGATTGAAGGGTTCGCCAGCTGGATCGAGCAAGATCACTCTTTTTTTAGTGTCAGGATGTTTCTCTTGAAGATGATCAAATGCATCGAAGATTGGTTGAGCTTTTAACAACATTCCAGCTCCGCCGCCATAAGGATAATCGTCTACATGCTGATGTTTATTTCCCGAAAAATCGCGAAAGTTTAAAACGTCTATCGACAACAGATTTTTTTCGACAGCTTTGCCGATAATGGATTCTGACATTGGACCTTCAAACATACGAGGGAATAACGTAAGAACATCTATTTTCATAAATCTTCTAGCCCTTCCATAAGATGGACCGTCACTATTTTTTCTTCTAAGTCGACATTCAATACACAATCCGCAATATACGGAATCAACAGATCTTTTTGTTTCTGTCTTTGAATGACCCATACATCGTTTGCTCCAGGCTGTAAAACTTCTTTGATTTTACCGATTTCGCGGCCAGTATCGTCTATTACAGTCAATCCAATGATTTGGTGCAGATAAAATTCATCTTCCGGCAAATCTGTTAGTTGTTCTTCAGTTACTTTTAAGATACCATCTCTGTACCCTTCAACAGATTCGATCGTAGGATGGTTTTCAAACGTCAACAAATCAAAATTTTTGTGTTTTCGATGACTAGCGACTACCAGCTCAACGGCTTTTGTTTTTTCTTGTTCTAAAATCAATACTGAACCTTTTTTGTATCTTTGTTCTGGAAAATCAGTTACTGATATAACCCGGACTTCACCTTTAATGCCGTGTGTATTCACTATTTTTCCAACATTGTATAATTTTTCCATTCGATTCCCTCATTTAATTCGTTTTATCGTTCCCTCAGACTTATTTTACTAGGAATTATCTAGATGTCTACAGTAGATTTCTTTTTATCGTTAAAAAAAAGAAAAAACCATTTCTCTAAAGAAACGGCTTCGTCTTATGATGGATATTAATTGTCGACAATGGTCAATCTTACACGCTTAGGTCCTTGAACCTTTGCGCTGTATACAATCGTTCGAATAGCTTTCGCTACACGACCTTTTTTACCGATCACTCGCCCAATATCATCTTCATGAACGCTTAAATGGTATTCAATAAATTCATCGGTTTCATCAGTCTCCAACGTAACTTCTTCTGGATGGCTGACAAGCGGATGAACGATTGCAAGAATCAATTCACTAATGTCACTCATATTAAACATCCCTTTTATTTACTGTATTTAGAATCGTGGAATTTTTTCATAATACCTTCACGAGAAAGGATATTACGAACAGTATCAGAAGGTTGAGCACCATTGCTTAACCATTTAAGAACTGATTCTTCGTCGATTTTTACTTGAACAGGTTCAACAATTGGGTTGTAGTAACCAATTTCTTCGATGAAGCGACCATCACGTGGAGAACGTGAATCAGCAACTACTATACGATAAAAAGGTTTTCTTTTAGAACCCATACGTTTCAAACGGATTTTTACTGCCATACTTTAACACCTCCATTAACAATCTCACAAAAGATAGTTTATCAGTTATTTCCATGCTTGTAAAGTGTTTTTTCTTTACACTTCATTTTTTCTGCATTTTTTTCTATTTTTTCTTTTTGCGAACGTTTTTTTTCTTTTTCTTTTTGTTTTTTCTTGCCATTTGATTCATTGCCAGCTTGCCTAATTTCCCCTTTACGCCGTTTCCGAATAAATTATCCATCCCTTGGAAGTTGCCGTTAGACATTTTGTTCATCATTTTTTTCGACTCATTGAATTGTTTGATTAAACGATTCACTTCAACCAATGGACGGCCTGATCCTTTAGCAATTCTTTTTCGTCTGCTTTGAGAAATAATATCCGGATTTTCTCTTTCTTTAGGAGTCATAGAGAGAACAATGGCTTTCATTCGAGCCGTATCTTTTGGATCAATCTGTAGTTGATCTAATCCTGGCATATTGTTCATCCCTGGAATCATTTTAATGATGTCTTCTAGAGGCCCCATGTTGCTGACTTGATCCATTTGATCTATGAAATCATTAAAATCAAACGAATTGTCGCGTAGTTTTTCAGCCATTTCTTCGGCTTTTTTCTCGTCGATATCTTGCTGCGCTTTTTCAATCAGCGTCAACATATCCCCCATACCCAAAATACGGTTTGCCATACGATCTGGATGGAATGGTTCTAAAGCGTCAAGCTTTTCACCTTGACCAACAAATTTGATTGGTTTACCTGTAACGGAACGGATAGACAATGCAGCCCCACCACGTGTATCCCCATCTAATTTCGTTAGTACAACCCCTGTTACATCTAATTGCTCATTAAAGGACTTGGCAACATTGACTGCATCTTGTCCAGTCATCGCATCAACAACTAAGAAAATCTCAGAAGGTTCAGCAATTTTTTTGATATCAGACAATTCCGTCATCAAGTTTTCATCTACGTGCAAACGCCCAGCCGTATCGATCAATACTAGATCGCGACCCGTTCTTACGGCTTCTTCAATTCCTTTTTGAGCAATTTCTACCGGACTTACTTGGTCGCCTAATGTAAAAACAGGCATGTCCAATTGGTTTCCGATCGTTTGCAGCTGTTGGATAGCAGCAGGACGATAAATATCAGCTGCAACCAGCAATGGGCGCTTATTGTCGTTTTTACGGACATAGTTGGCGATCTTACCAGCAGTTGTTGTTTTACCTGCCCCTTGCAAACCAACCATCATGACTACTGTCGGCGGTTTGACAGAGTAATTGATCGTAGCAGTTTCGCCACCCATCAATTCTGTCAATTCATCGTTTACGATTTTGATGATTTGTTGTCCTGGAGACAAACTGTCTAATACTTCTGTTCCAATCGCACGTTCACTTACTTTATTTACAAACTCTTTAACAACTTTAAAGTTGACATCGGCCTCTAGTAGAGCTAAGCGGACTTCCCGCATCATTTCTCTAACATCAGCTTCAGAAACTTTACCTTTACGACGCAATTTCGTCATTGCATTTTGGAGTCTTTCTGTTAATCCTTCAAATGCCATATTTTTCCACCTATCCTACTCTTCATCATTTGTTTGTCTTAATTTTTCAAGTTCAGCTTTAAATGCAGTATCTTTTGGATAATGAGCAGTTACATATTCTTCCAACTGATCAATTATGGCATTGGTTTCGCTGAATTTTTTAAACAAGTTCAACTTTTCTTCGTACTCAATAAGAATTTTTTCTGTTCGCTTGATATTGTCATAGATAGCTTGGCGGCTCACGTTAAATTCATCCGCTATTTCACCGAGAGAAAAATCATCTCCGTAATACAATTGCATGTACTCTTGTTGTTTATCTGTCAGTAAAGCACCATAAAAATCAAATAATGCATTCATTTGATTTGTTTTTTCTAATTCCATTATCGGCTCTCTCCTAGTACTTACTGTAAAGTAATTTACTTTTACACACTACTTTAGATTACCTATTTTTGAGCTTTTAGTCAATAGAAGCCGGACTTTTTCTCCAAATCTAAAGTCCTTTTCACTCGTTTGGACAAAAATAAGGAAAAGACTTGAGGTCTTTTCCTTATCGTAGTGAATTATTTTTTCAAATATTCATCAATATTAGATTTGATGTTAGAAACTTTTGGCCCATAAATTACTTGAGCGCTGGTTCCTTTAATAACAACGCCAGCAGCTCCCGTTGATTTCAACAAGCTTTCATTAACTAACTCGCCGTCTTTTACTTTCACTCGCAAACGAGTTGCACAGTTGTCAACATCAACTAAGTTATCGGCTCCACCTAATCCTTCAACAATGTCTTTCGACAAACTGTCTTCATTAGATGATGCTTCTTCTTTTCCGCCTTGCTTTTTAGCTTGGTAATCTGCTTTTGTATATAACTTCGTTTCTACTACGTCATCTTCACGTCCTGGAGTTTTCAAATCAAACTTCAAGATGAAGAAACGGAACACAAAGTAATACACTAAAGCGTATACTACTCCGACAAGAACGACTGGTATCCAATTCGTGACAGATTGCCCAGGCAAGATTCCGTATAATACGAAGTCGATCAATCCACCAGAGAATGTCAATCCTACTCCAACATTTAAGAAATGCATGAATGCAAATGAAAATGCAGCTAAGACACAGTGTACTCCAAAGTATAATAATGGTGAAGCAAATAAGAATGAGAATTCAAGAGGTTCTGTAATCCCTGTGAACACTGAAGTCAAAGATGAAGACGTCATTAAACCTTTAACATCTTTTTTGCGTTCAGGTTTAGCTGTATGGTACATTGCCAAAGCAGCTGCTGGGAAACCAAAGATCATGAACGGGAACATTCCAGAGAAGAATTTAGCGGCTTCCGCGCCAACTGGCAGACCATTCGCTAATTGAGCAAATAGAATATTTTGTGCTCCCTCTACAGTTTGTCCTGCAATCTCTGCAGTACCGCCTAAAGCTGTTTGCCAGAATGGCAAGTAGAAGACATGGTGCAATCCTAGTGGAATCAATGCACGGTAGATGTATCCATATAAGAATGTCCCTACATATCCTAAATCAGCTACCAATGAACCCAACCATGCGATAAATTGAGCGGCAAATGGCCATAGGAATGCTAAAGCAACCCCTGCAACAATACCACCTAAAGCTGAAACGATCGGTACAAAACGCGTGCCTGCAAAGAATGACAAAGCATCTGGCAAGTCGATCTTATAGTAGCGATTATGTAAGAAAGCTACTATCGAACCAATAATAATCCCGCCAAAAACTCCTGTATTCATTGTGTTTTCAAACCCAAGGAAACTGCTCATCAATCCTGGGATAGATGATAATTCTTCCATATTGCCAAAGTTTGCTACTGTACTAGTCAGAGCAGCATACATCATAAAGTAAGCTACAACTCCAGAAATAGCAGCAACTTCTTTAGCTGCTTTAGCAAATCCAAGAGCAACGGCTACTGCAAATAATAGCGGCAAGTTGTCAAAAATGATTTGTCCACAATCTTTTAAGATCGTCAATACGCTATTTAGGACAGTTCCTTCTCCTAACAACCACTCTAAATCATATAAATTAATAAATGCGTCTCCGGTAAAAGAAGCTCCAATACCGAGAAGTAACCCAGCAATCGGTAACAATGCAATCGGCAGCATAAATGTTTTACCCATTTTTTGCAAGGTTTCGAAAATCTTGTCTTTCACAATCATTCCTCCTATAAATTTTTAACTGCAGCTTTACTGAAATCATCCGCACTACAGCGCATAGGATTTCAGGCCACGTTTCGAATCATAGCACATTTTGAAGTTAGGAACAATATTCAAGATTATTGGTTAAAAATAAAAAAGCTCAACAAAAATGACGCCTCCAACATTGGAAGCGTCTGCACTCTCTAAATAAAAAGATTTTTATAATGTATCTTTAATCAATTCGCTGAATAAGCCGAAAACAAACTCATTTGGGTTGAACTCTTCTAAATCGTCCATGTTTTCCCCGAGTCCAACATATTTTACTGGTATGCCTAATTCTTTACGAATTGCCAAAACGATTCCACCTTTGGCCGTTCCGTCTAATTTGGTCAATACAATTCCCGTAACATCTGTTGTTTCTTTAAATTGACGAGCTTGGATCATAGCGTTTTGACCTGTCGTTGCATCCAGAACCAAAAGCACTTCATGCGGTCCATCTGGAACTTCTCTGGAAATGATTCGTTTCATTTTTTCCAGTTCTTTCATCAAATTCACCTTATTTTGCAAACGGCCAGCAGTATCTACAATAAGGATATCGGCATTTTCATCTTTTGCACGTTTAACAGCGTCGAAAACAACTGATGCAGGATCTCCACCAGCTTTTCCAGAGACAACAGTCGCTCCTACACGCTCTCCCCAAACTTCCAATTGTTCGATAGCTCCAGCACGGAATGTATCTCCAGCTGCTAAAACAACTTTTTTGCCTTCATCAATGTATTGGTGAGCCATTTTAGCGATTGTAGTAGTTTTTCCGACTCCGTTTACTCCAACGAATAAAATAATCGTTAGTCCATCTTTGTTTAACTGGATTGAGCGGTCTCCACTTTCGCTTTCCTCGTAAATATCTACCATTTTTTCAATGATTACTTGCTGAACATCATTTTTGTTTTTAGCGTTTTTCAGTTTTACTTCTTGACGCAAGGCTTCCGTGATTTCCATTGTGACTTCGAAACCAACATCTGACTCAATCAAAACTTCTTCCAGATCTTCAAAAAAGTCTTCATCGACCGTCCGGAAATTCGCGAACAATTCGTTCATTCGACTAGAAAAAGTCTTTCGCGTTTTCTCTAGCCCTTTTTCATATTTTTCAGTTGTTTCAGTTTGCTCAACGGGTGTTTCTTTCTTTTCACCGGTAAAGGCTTGTTTAATGCGGTCAAATAACCCCATGTCTCCATCCCCTTTTTAACTTTGTTTAATGTACTTCATTTAAAATGAATCTCTCAACTGCTCGAGCAATACCGTGGTCGTCATTCGTATCCGTCACATACTGAGCGATTTCTTTCAACGCAGGCGTTGCATTACCCATAGCAATACCCATACCAGCGTATTCGATCATCGCATGGTCATTCGCTTCATCGCCAAAAGACATCACTTCATCGGCCGTAAATCCAAGCAAATCACACAACACTTCTATTCCACGTCCTTTATCGACTTCCTTATTCATCATTTCAATCAAGATAGGACGTGATTTTACGATCGTAAACTTTTCATAAAATTCTGTTGGAATGCGTTTGATCTCTTGCTCCAAAACATTCTCTTCATAACAAAATAAAATTTTGTTGAATCGAATATCATCTGGAAGTTCATCCAATGTTGTATGCACAAAAGGCAAAGCTGGTTTTGTTTTCTTATACCAAGACTCTCTTCCATTTGGAGCCGGCATTTCGTAAATATTGTCTAAGTCCAATAGGTTGCATGGCAAATTGATTGACTTGCTCAGCTCATACAACTCAATAGCTTGTTCTTTTGACAAAGACTTTTGAGACAAAATTTCTCCTGTATCAGCTTTTTGCACTAGACCGCCGTTGTAAGTGATGACATAGTCGCCAGCTTCTCTAAGATTCATTTCGTCTAAGATGGCCGCTACACTAAGCAGCGGACGTCCAGTACAAATCACTACTTTAACGCCTAGTTCCTTAGCTCTTTTTAATGCTTGTTTATTTTCCACTGAAATACTACCATCACTTTTCAGCAATGTACCATCTAAATCAATTGCAATTAATTTGATCATGTCTAGAATACTCTCCTTGTCTTCTTACTTACTTGTTAACAGGTACAGCTTCTAATTCTTCCAAACGAACAGAAACGATTTTTGACACTCCTGATTCTTGCATTGTTACCCCATACAAACCATCCGCTTCTTGCATCGTTCCCTTACGGTGAGTGATCACAATGAACTGTGTATCTTTTTCAAATCTGCGGAGATAACGGCCAAATCGAACCACATTTGCCTCATCTAAAGCCGCTTCTACTTCGTCTAAAATGCAAAACGGAACAGGTCTCACCAATAAAATAGAGAACAACAAAGCTATTGCTGTTAAAGACCGTTCTCCGCCAGAAAGCAAGCTGAGCTGCTGCAATTTTTTACCTGGTGGTTGAGCAATGATCTCAATACCTGTCGTCAGCATGTTAGACGGATCCGTCAATTTCAGTTCAGCTGTTCCTCCGCCAAATAATTGTTGGAAGACTAGTGTGAATTTGCTTTGGATCGCTTCAAACAACTCAGAGAAACGTTTGATTACTTCAGCATCCATTTCATCCATTGTTTCAAACAAACTGTTTTTAGCTTCCTCTAAGTCGGCTTTTTGTTCTGCTAAAAACGTATAGCGTTCGTTTACTCGTTCATATTCTTCAATAGCCGCTAGATTGACCGTTCCTAACTCTTCAATCCCTTTTTTCAGTAACTTCACTTTTCGTTTGGCCTCTTCGAGAGAAATTTCAATCACGTAGTTCGCCGCTGCTGCTTCATAAGTCAACCCATAGTCTTCACTCAAGATCATTAAACGCGTTTCGATAGCGACGTCTAAGCGATTCATAGCTACTTCAACGATTGATTTTTGTTCTCTTACAGCTTGCTGCTGATTGTGCTTGGTAGAGACTTGCTGGTCTAACGAATCAATGTCTTCTTCGGTTTTTCGCAATTTTTGTCTATTGACTTTCAAGGCTTCTTCGATAGTCTTTTTGTCTTCTTTTAATTGCACTAAAGATTCTTCCAACTCTTTTTGAGTGAGTTGGTGGTCTCCATCATATAACGTTGTTGCTTCAAGCTGATTCTCTAAAGCAGCCAATTCTCTGCTTAGTTCGTCCACCGTGTTTGATAAACGTTGTTCTTCTTTTGCCAAACCATTCAAGTATTCCTGAAGAGTAGCAGATTGAGTGATCAATAACTGATATTGTTCGGTTAGTTGATTTTTTCTCAGCTCTTTTTCTTCGTTTTGTGAAGAGACCATTGCCATTTGCTGGGTCAATACAGCCATCTTTTCCTTGACTGCAGCTAATTCAACTTCGATTTCTTTCAATCTCTTAGTAGTTTCATCGGCTTCTTGTTGAGCAGCTGATTCTTCGTATTCTTGAGCTTTTAATTCACGTGTTAATCGGTGGATCTCTTCAGTGATGTAATTCGCTTTGCTTTTCAGCTCTTGCTCTTCAAGTCGTTTTTGTTCACCAACCGTACGCAATTCATACATTGCTTGCTCTTCTTTTTTCTCAGACTGTTTTAAGGCGCGAATGTCTACTTCTTTTTGATGCATCAACTCATCCATTTTTTGAATCTGCTCTTTTAAGGATTGCAATTCATTTTTTCTAGACAACAAACTGCCTCTATTACTTTGTTTGTTCGACCCACCAGTCATCGATCCGCCAGCATTCATTACATCGCCTTCTAAAGAAACGACTCGGTATTTATATTGAAAATGTTTGGCTAAACGGTTCGCAGATTCAAGGTTCTCTGCTATTAGAGTTGTCCCTAATAGATTTTGCAGTACATTTTTGACAGCATCTGAATATTGAATGACTTCACTACCTACACCAACATATCCAGCAATCGACTGAGCTTGAGTTTGAATAGCGGTTGGTAAAAAACGCGCTTTAATAGCTGTTAAAGGTAAAAATGTAGCTCTTCCAGAATGTTTTTGCTTTAAGTACTGAATAGCCCGACGTCCGCTGGTATCATCTTCTACAACAATATGCTGTCCGGCAGCTCCCAACGCAATATCAATCGCCAGCTCCAAGTTCTTAGGCACTTCGATCAATTCTGTAACAGCCCCTACGATACCGCCTAGTCGTTCTTTTTGTTTCAGAACTTCTCGTACACCTTGGTAAAAGCCTGTATAATCATCGCTTAATTCTTTTAGGCTGTCTCTTTTAGCTTTAGCTTGTTGGACAATACGCATAGCATCATAGAGTTGACTTTCTTTTGATTCGCGATCTTTTTTGATTGTTTGAAGCAAGGCTTGTTTTTCTTGGAATTGAAGCAACTTTTCAGCGATTTCTTGCTGCACTTGTTTCAATTGAGTTGTTTGAACAGCCGAAGTTTCCGTCAATTCTTTCACTTCATCTGCCAGACTTTGTTTAGAAGTCATGGATTTAGCATTTCTCAACTCAAATTGAGAAGCACTTTTCTTTAAAAAAGTTTGCTCATTTTTTAAAGACGTTTCTTGTTGCATCCATTCGATGTATTCGTCACGCAAATGATCTTCCATTTGCTTTTGATTTCCGGACAACAACTCACGTTCTTTTTTAATGTTTTTTAGTGCTTTGTCCAGCTCTTTTTTTTCTTTTTCTTTCGCCGTTTTATTTTTGATGGTTTCTTCTAACTGATTTGTTGTATGTTCTATTTGGTGTTGCAATTGTTGTTTGCTTTGAAGAGCTTTTTCTTTATTTTCTTGAGTATGTTTGTCGCGCTCTTTTAAAACATTTTTTTTCCCTTCCAATTGCTCCATTTTCTGAACAGCTTCCATCAGTTGTTCTTGATAGCTGTCTGATTTCTCGGAGAAAGTGCGTTTCGCTTTGCGCAAATTCAATAAATCAGCTTCCAGTTTGTCCGATTGTTGCTTCATTTCAGCTAACTGCATATCATAAGCTGCTTTTTGATTGCTTTTTTCAGCTAATTCTTGTTGATACTGTTGGATTTCTACTGCAGTTAGAGAGATTTCTACATCTTTTAACTGCTCTTTCTGCTGCAGATAATCTTTTGCCATAGTGCTTTGGATTTTTAAGGGTTCTACTTGTGATTCTAGTTCATACAAAATATCTTGAACGCGATTCAAATTGTCTTTTGTTTCCAACAATTTTTGTTCAGCTTTTTTCTTTTTCGTTTTGTATTTCAGTACTCCAGCAGCCTCTTCAAAAATGGCACGACGATCCTCTGGTTTACTATTGAATACCGATTCGACCTTTCCTTGAGAAATGATTGAAAAAGACTCTTTTCCTAATCCAGAATCCATAAATAAGTCTACAATGTCTTTTAAACGACATGGCTTTTTATTGATGTAATATTCGCTATCTCCAGAACGGTGCAACCGTCTTGTAATACTTACTTCTGAAAAATCAAGAGGCAAGAAATGGTCTTCATTTTCTAATACTAAGGTTACTTCAGCGATATTAACCGGTTTACGTGAATCTGATCCGGCAAATATAATATCGTTCATTTTCCCACCGCGTAAACTTTTTGCAGATTGTTCTCCCATAACCCAACGAATCGCTTCAATAATATTGCTTTTTCCGCTTCCGTTTGGTCCAACAACGGCCGTTACGCCTTCGTTAAATTCGATAGTCGTTTTAGTGGCAAATGACTTAAAACCACTAATATCTATTTTTTTTAATTGCACGAAGACTGGCTCCTTCCTATATTTTCAAATTTGATGAACTCGCACTATCTTATTCATCTGGTGTTTATCTTTATCGGATGATGATAAAACCTTCTTTATCATTACACAAACAACGAAGGTTAGCCACAACTCCTAACTTTCGTTGTCTGTGTAATGTATAGAAAGCTATCTCTATCTCCCTGTTACGCCTGAATTTCTTCTATCTCATTCGCTTCTCGCAAGTTTTCTAGGGCATTAGCTGCAGCAATTTGTTCAGCTGCCTTTTTTGATTTCCCTTTTCCTTGTCCTAAAATATTTCCTTCTGCTAGGACTTCTACTAAAAACTCTTTTTCATGAGCAGGTCCTACTTCTTCAATCAACACATAATCAATGGAAACTTCACCATTCCGTTGCAAGAACTCTTGCAAGTTAGTCTTGTGATCCATCACATGTGAAAAAGCGCCGGACTTGATTCGAGGAAAAACGGTTTGATTTAAAAAATTGATTACTCCGTCTAACCCTTGATCTAGATACAATGCTCCAATGAACGATTCAAATAAGTCACACAATAAAGACGGTCTTTTTCTGCCGTTCATTCGCTCTTCGCCTTTGCCTAAGAGAATGTAACGGTCGAACCCGTACTCTTTCGCAAATTGACTTAAGCTTGCCTCACAAACGATAGCAGCTCTCAGCCTTGTCAATTTACCTTCTGGGAGATTTGGGTATTCATTAAACAAATACTTTGTGACAGTCAATTCTAAAACTGCGTCTCCTAGAAACTCAATGCGCTCATTGTCTTTCAAGTTCAATTCCCGGTGCTCATTCACATATGATGAATGGGTAAATGCTTCTTTCAAAAAATCAGTGTTTGCAAATTCGATTTGAAATAATGATTTTAACTTTGTTAGTAATTCCTCATTCATTTCTGATTCCCCTTTTTCATCAAAATACTCTTACTGCCTTATTATACTGGTTTTCATAAGAAAAATAAACTTTAATCAGAGATTCTTCCGTTATCTGATGCTTAAGATAGTAAAAAAAAGAAGTCGGAGTATCAACTCCGACTTCTTCAAACAAATTTTAGATTTACTCTGTGATTGCTTCGTCTTGAGTAACTCCAACTGCGTGCCATCCAAAGCTTGGATCAGCATCGTAACCCCAGTCGTAGTTTGCAACACGGTCGTTAACTGGCAATACTTCATTACGGAACAATGTAGGAATGATAGGTGCTTCTTCAGAGAAGTATGCTTGCCATTCACGGTATTGTTCTGTCAACCATTCTTTATCCCATGCATCTCCTTCATCATCACTTGTTCTTCCAGAGATGTTGTCTAAGAATGCGTCGTTTTCATCAGTAGCCCAACGAGTGTAGTTGAACGCTGAGTTACGTCCATATAGACCTTCAGGGTTAGGATCAGTACCAGTTCCCCAAGCTGCTTGGTAGATATCGATTGCTTCATCATCCGCTTCTACACGGTCATAGAAACTGTTGAACTCAAGCAAACGGCCATCTGTTAATTTTACATTCAATCCAACTTGTTTCCAAGATTGCATGTAGTATTCAGCGATTGGCTCAGCAGTATCTCCACCAGCCATTGAAGCAAAGTTGATTACTAACTCTTCGCCATTTTGATCTTCACGGAAACCGTCTCCGTCAACATCTTCAAATCCTGCGTCATCCAATAATTGAGCTGCTTTATCTGGATCGTAAGAGTATCCTTCAACGTCTTCTGCCCAGAAATCTTCAAACACTGGTGCAATAGCACTGTTCGCATTAGAACGTAAACCATTGTAGAATTGAGTCGCTACAGCGTTATTGTCGATAGCATAACCCATTGCTTGACGCAACTCTTTGCTGCTCATTTTAGCATCAGGATTCGGAACAACTTCACTGTTTTCAGCATCCCACTCACCTAGTTTGAAACCAATGTAAGTGTAAGCCAACTCTTGTCTACCTAAAATTGTGTATCCAGGAAGATCCGCGAATGTTGGGTACTCGTTTGTCGGCATAGATAAAGCTATGTCGTACTCGCCATTTTGAAGAGCAGCCACGATACTTTCAGGTGGTACAACTTCCACAACTACTTTATCCAATTTAGGAACACCTTTGTAATAGTGCTCATTAGCTACGAATTCAACTGATTCTCCAGGTACAACGTTTGAAACAGCAAATGGTCCAAACCCAATTGGATTTTTACGGATTTCATCTGAACTTTCTAAGTCTTTGATAGCAATATTTTCTAATTGATGTTTAGGCATCGCTCCAGCCCAGATACCACCACCAGATTGTAACATACCTGGGTGAACTTCTAAGTATTGGATTGTAATGCTCTTATCGTCATTTACAGTGATTCCTGAAATTGTATCTGCTTCTCCACTATTGTATTCTTCCATCCCCACAATATTTGTCATTGTTGAGTCGTAACGGATACCTGTGTAGTCTGGGCTTCCGATTACTTCGTATGAGTACAATAGGTCTTCTGAAGTCATAGGTTCTCCATCTGACCATGTAACGCCTTCGTTAACTGTTAATGTAGCTGTTTTAGCTTCTTGATTAAAATCTAAGCTAACTGCTCCATCATTCGTGATTTGGAAGTTTTCGTCTGTAGAAAAAATTTCTTCAATAGCGAATTGCATCAAATCAGCATCATAACCATCTTCATATAGTTCTAAACTGAAAAGTCCTTGGAAAGGTGAGCTTGTTACCAAAGCAACGTTAAGCGTTCCTCCATCCATTGCTTCTCCTTCATTTGTTACAGCCGTTTCGAACTCAACAACTCCGCTCTCTTCAGTACCTTCTGAAGCAGCTCCGTCGTTTCCGTTTGCAGAAGATTCAGTCCCCTCGTCTGAACCCCCTCCACATGCAGCTAAGATTAATGCTAGTGCAGCTGAACCTGTAAGTAAACCTAATTTTCTCTTATTCATGTTACTTCTCCCCTTTTCTTATCCTAATCGTTGTTTAGAGTCTGCCGCACGTTTTAATGCTTGGCCGACATAGTTTATACACAACATCAATACTAAAATTAATAATGATGCAGGCAACCAAACCCAAGTTTTATTCTCCAAAATATCTGGAGAAGTTGCGTAACTAACCAATGTTCCTAAACTTGGTGTATTGGACGGAAGTCCAAAACCAAGATAAGACAGGCCAGTTTCAATTCCGATGTTCGCCGCGAAGTTCAATGTCAAGTCAACAATGATCAATGAACTTAAGTTAGGCATGATTTCTCGGAACATAATTTTAAAAGAACTGGTCCCCATTGTTTTAGAGGCACTAATATAGTCACGTCTGCCTTCGGATAAAGCTTTACTCCGAACGAGACGAGCTTGTCCAGTCCAGTAGAAAGCACTCATAATGAAAATGAATGTCCAAACATCATACGTTGGAATGATCGTGATAAAAACAATGATCAACATCGTTGTTGGCAGTACCATGATAAAGTCAATGATACGCATTAAAATATTGTCCACCAAACCACCATAATAACCTGCAATCAGGCCTACGGTAATCCCCACAACACTGGTAATAAAAGTAACAGCGATTCCGATTAAGATGGAGTTTCTCCCACCAATCAGCAACTGTCCGAAAATATCTCGCCCTCCTGAGTCTGCACCTAATAAGAAATTATCACCAGGTGGGGCGTATTGATCTAATAAGCTGACCCACATGACTTTGTCTTGATCGATCACATACGAACCAATCATAATGCTTAAAATTAAACCGATCATAAGGACTAGAGCAATCAAAGCACCTTTGTCTTTAGCAAACTCTCTAGCAATAACTTTGAATCCCATTGGCGGTACACTTGTGTTCATATCTTGTGTTTGTGCTTCTATATTTGTATTAGCAGCCATTTAGTTTCATTCCTTTCCTGTAATTTCTGCTATTAATCGATACGGATACGAGGATCTACGATAGTCATAATGATATCTGACAATAACGTCCCAACTAAAGTAGCCACCCCGAACAGCAGAGTCAATGCCACAATGACACTGTAATCACGGGAATTTAAGGAACTGATAAACAATTGTCCCATTCCTGGGAAAGCAAAGATTTGTTCGATAAATACTGAACCACCGATCAAACCGGTAATTTGATATCCCATTGTCGAGGCAATCGGTAAAGCTGAGTTTCTAAAAATATGACGGCTGTACACTACTTTTTCCGGTACACCTTTTGAACGAGCCGTTTTTACATAATCTTGTGTCTTAGCGTCTACTACTTCACTTCTTAAATATTGAATGATCATTGTTGTTCCTAATAATGCATACGTAATAGCCGGCAAAATCAAGTGATAAGCTTTATCCAAATAGTACTCCATCGTTCCAGCAGGAATTGTAACATCCACAGATCCACTAGTTGGGAACCAGTTCATCGTGTAACCGAACAACCATAGCATCAATAATGCCAATACGAAGGTAGGAATAGCATAACTTACGTAGTTGTACACAAC
Organism: Desemzia incerta; assembly: GCF_900115825.1. GTDB lineage: Bacteria > Bacillota > Bacilli > Lactobacillales > Carnobacteriaceae > Desemzia > Desemzia incerta. The sequence goes on from NZ_FOXW01000003.1 coordinate 269,180, forward strand.
AACCATCTTATCTAAAATAGAATTGTTGTAACGACCAGCCAGCATACCTAACGGAATGGCTATCGCATACGTTAAAATAAACGACAATAACGAAAGCAACACAGTGTTGGAAGCTCGTTGACCGATAATAGAACCTACAGAAATTTTATATGTGTAACTTTGTCCAAAGTCACCTTGCAAAGCATTTCCCAACCAACGTACATACTGTACAGGTATAGGATCATTCAATCCTGCTTGTTCTCTTAAGTTTTCGATAACGGCTGGATCTGTTTCTGGAGTGATCAACCCAGTAAATGGATCACCTGGCATTGCTTGTGCTAAAGCAAAAACAATGATACTTAAAATAAAGACTTGAGGAAGCATCACTAAGAATCGTCTTAATATTGTTTTCCACATTAGAAATCTCCTCCTTCTTCATCTGGTTTTAAGGCAACAAGATGAGTATCGGTTAGAGGTTTCAAGTCAAATACACGTTTATTTTTATCGTAGTACTGACTCTCAGATTGAATATATTCATTCTCCACTGCTTTTCTAAGTGCCTTATGTTGTTCGCGATCTCTAGGATTGATATCTGGAATAGCAGACAGCAATCGTTTGGTATAAATGTGCTGAGGATTGTTAAAAATTTCATTTTTACTTCCCACTTCAACAAATCTACCTCTATGCATAATAGCAATATCATCAGACATGTGTTTTACCACACCTAAGTCATGCGAAATAAATAAATAGCTTAATTGGTACTGATCTTGAATGTTGCGCATAAAGTTCAATACTTGAGCTTGTACAGAAAGATCTAGTGCTGATGTTGGTTCATCCGCAATAATCAATTTTGGTTTACAAGCTACCGCACGTGCGACCCCTATACGTTGTCGCTGCCCACCAGAAAACTCATGCGGATATTTGTATAGTGCATCTTCCGGCATTCCAACGATGTCCAGTAATTCAAGAACTCGTTTTTTCTCTTCGCCGGGAGAAACTTTTGAAAAGTTTCGGATTGGTTCAGCGATTACGTCAATGATTCGTTTCTTTGGATTTAAAGAAGAAGCTGAATCTTGGAAAATCATTTGTACTTCGCGGTTGTATTCTTCGTATTTCCCAGAACGTTTTCGTGCTTTATTGGTCACGTCTACGCCATCGTAAAAGATTTTTCCACTTGTAATTTTTTCCAATCCAATAATGGATTTTCCAATAGTGGTTTTTCCTGATCCTGATTCCCCAACTAATCCGTAAGTCTTACCGGCTTCTATTTCAAAAGTCACGCCGTCAACTGCACGCACATGATCTTGAATAGTATTGAAAAAACCGCCTCGGATCGGATAATGTACATTTAAGTCTTTGATTTCAATAAATCCCATGCTACTCATCCTCCCCTTCAAAATGGAAATGTTTGTAGCAGGTACATCTTACGAAATGATTAGGTGCTACTTCATGTAATATTGGATCTTCCTCATGTGCTTCTGCTGGTATCCAAGGAATACGAGGAGCAAATCTGCAGCCTTTTCTTGGAAGTTTAGGAAGCGATGGTACTGTTCCTTGAATAACATGCAATTCTTTGTTTTCGTCTTCTAATTCATCACTACTTTGCGGAATAGAGTTCAGCAATGAACGCGTGTAAGGATGCATCGGATTCTCAAACAATTCTAAAGCCGTTGCTTGTTCAACGATCTCTCCTGCGTACATAACAGCCACTCGGTCAGCCATTTCAGCAACGACTCCTAAATCGTGGGTAATCAAGATGATTCCTGTTCCCATCTCTTCTTGCAAATCTTTTAGTAAATCCAAAATTTGAGCTTGGATCGTTACGTCAAGAGCAGTAGTAGGCTCATCTGCAATAATGATTGGCGGTTTACAAGATAACGCTATTGCAATCACTACACGTTGTCTCATACCACCAGATAATTCATGAGGGTATAATTTCATCACTCGTTTTGGATTGGGAATTCCAACTTGCTCCAACAATTCCAACACTCGATTTGTTCGAGCTTCACTATCTAATTTTGTATGGTAAATCAATGCTTCTGCGATTTGATCATGAATTGTCATTAAGGGATTCAAAGAACCTAATGGATCTTGAAAAATCATCCCAATGTCGTTTCCTCGAATACGGTTATACAGTTGCTCATTCAAGTTTAACAAATTTAAATCTTTGTATAATGCCTCACCTGTGATTCGGGTATTCAATGGGTCATGCAGACCAACGATAGAAGTAGCTAATGTACTTTTACCACTGCCCGATTCTCCAACAATCGCTAAGATTTCGTTTTTTTCTAATGTTAACGAAACATTGTCGACTGCATTGTAATATTGATCATTGATTCTAAAAGCTGTTTCTAAATGATTGATTTCTAATAAAGAACGTTCTACGGCCAAAATTATACCTCCTAAAGACTTTCGCATCTCATCAAAATGAGAAATGTATTAAATTTATGTAACATTTGATTTAATAACTTAACTGAATTATACACACCGAATTCTAGCATTGCAATAGTTTTTTTAATCATTCTATAATAAAAAGAGCTATGATACTTGACTTCGATGTTTTGAAAGGAGTGACAAGTTATTTGAATGAGAAATAAATAAGTCTTGAAATAAAATGAAAAAACGAAGAGAACCCTTGTGATTACTGCAACTTTATTCATGAAAAGAATACTTTAATTTTTTCAGAACCAACTTTATTTTGATAAATACATCTGTGAATAATATTTGTCTAAAGGATTGGTTGACGACTTAATTTTAGGTAAAAAAATAGACCAGAAAGTTTCCTTTCCAGTCTATTGGTTTCAGTTATGTTTTTATCTTTGATTATTGACGATTATTGTCGATATAAGTAACTGCATTTCCTACTGTAGTGATTTGTTCTGCATCTTCATCAGATATTTCAGTTCCGAAAACGTCTTCCATTTCCATTACCAATTCTACAATATCTAACGAGTCAGCACCTAAATCCTCTTTAAAAGTCATTTCTGCTGTTACACGATCTTCATCGATTCCAAAACGTTCTACGATGATTTTTTTTACTGTTTCAAAGGTTTCGTTATTCAACACACCATACACCTCCAACTCTTATGTTATAGTCAGTTGACTATATTTTAAATCTTATGTCTATTCTATTTTAACTTTATTCCCAATTTCTGTCTATCTCTTTTTTTGAAACCGTTATTATGTCCAATGGGCATTACTTAGTTTCTTCTTCTTTAGAATCCGCTTTTGTTTCAAAATAGTTCACTAGATCCCGCATGACATTAGAAGCCAGCATTTCACGGATTTGTTTAATGGTAAAGTATACCGCTTCTTTTTCGGTTGACCCATGTGTTTTTACAACGGGCGCTTTCAACCCAAATAAGACGCCGCCGCCGTGTTTTGAGTAATCCAACACATCTTTTAGTCCAGTTAGACTGTCTTTCAATAATAAACCGCCTAATTTAGCTTTTGTACCATTTTCCATCGTAGCTTTTTTGACGAGTTTCATCATACTCAAAGCCGTTCCTTCTACTGTTTTCAAGACCGCGTTACCAGTGAAACCATCTGTCACAACAACATCAGCCACACCGTTCAATAATTCGCGGGCTTCTACATTTCCAATAAAGTTGATCTCGTGGTTTTCTTTCAATAAGGCATAGGCTTGTTTTGTCAGTTCGTTACCTTTATTTTCTTCAGTTCCGTTGTTCAATAAACCAACTCTCGGTTTTTGAATTCCGCGGACAAATTGAGCATAATAACTGCCCAAAGTAGCAAATTGATTCAAATTCTCAGGTTTGCTGTCAGCATTGGCTCCAACATCCATCATATTAAACGCGTTTACGCCTCCCCCAAGGGCTGGTAAGGTAACTAATAACCCTGGTCGGTCGATGCCTTTCATTCTTCCTACAATCAGCAATCCTGCTGCGAGTAAAGCTCCTGTGTTCCCAGCAGAGAATAAAGCATCTGCTTTACCTTCTTTAACAGCTTTAGCTGCAAGAATCATAGAAGCATCTTTTTTTCTCCGTACAGCACGTACAGGGTCATCTTCACTCATGATTTTTTCGTCGGTATGAATAATAGTGATGTTTGTCTCATCAATCAAGTGCTCACGAATAGCACTTTCTTTTCCATATAATTGAAACTCGATATCTTTAAATTCTTGAGCAGCTAACACTACTCCTTCTACTATAGCTTTTGGAGCATTATCTCCACCCATTGCATCTACAGCAATTTTCATGTATCTTCCTCCTTTTAATTCCATACTCTATTTGTTTCAGCTTAATGGAACACATCAGACTCGCTAGTCATCGGGTCAAATGCTATTGCCGTTCTTAAAGCAGCAAAATCCGGATGAGACTCAAAGTCTGGTCGTTGGACCAGCTCTGCAGCATCTAAACGAGCCGTTTCAAGAGCATTGAAATCCGTCACAATATCCCCTACTTTAAAATCAGGAATCCCAGATTGTTTGTTTCCAAAAACGTCCCCTGGACCTCTTAATTCTAAATCTTTTTCGCTCAATATAAAACCATTATTTGTTTCTGTCATGATTTTCATCCGCTCGATCCCCATGTCGCCTTTAGGATCTGCTACTAAAATACAATACGACTCTTTCGATCCACGACCAACTCGTCCTCTTAACTGGTGCAACTGCGCTAAACCAAAACGGTCTGCATCATATATGACCATCGTTGTAGCATTAGGGACATCGACACCCACTTCGATAACCGTTGTGGAAACAAGCACTTGCAGTTCGTTCTGTTTAAAAGCTTGCATCACGGCATCTTTTTCGGCTGGTTTCATTTGACCATGGAGCAAACCGACTCGATATTTTCCTTGGTAAAATTGAGACAATTTTTGATACACTTCTGTAGCGTTTTTTACATCTAAACTTTCTGATTCTTCAATCAGTGGACAAATCACATAAGCTTGAGATCCTATACTCAATTGTTTTTCAATAAATTCCAATGTATGTTCGAATTGTTTCGGCTTTACCCAAGTCGTTTGGATCGGTTTTCTGCCCGCAGGCATTTCATCGATAATGGAAACGTCCATTTCTCCAAACGCTGTGATGGCTAATGTTCTAGGAATAGGCGTTGCCGTCATAAACAACACATCCGGTTCGATTCCTTTACTGCGCAGTTTTTTACGCTGATTCACACCAAATCGATGCTGCTCATCCGTAATGACCAATCCTAACTTAGAAAACTCAACGGTGTCTTGAATCAAAGCATGGGTCCCGACTACTACATCGATTTCACCTGAACGCAATTGTTCTTCGATCAGCCGCTTCTCTTTGGCCGTAGTGGATCCTGTCAACAGTGCTGTGCGGATTTCTAAAGGGTCAAATAAGTCGTTTAAACTTTTGCTGTGCTGTTCAGCCAATATCGTTGTCGGTACCATCAATGCAGATTGATACCCGGCAGTAGCGGCAGCATAAATAGCCAAAACCGCCACTAACGTTTTCCCACTCCCTACATCTCCTTGCAGAAGCCGATGCATATTGATCGGTTGTTTCATATCTCTGCAGATTTCATTGACGACTCTTTTTTGAGCATTCGTCAATTCAAATGGCAGTGTAGCAATAAAGTTTTTTAAGCGTTGGATGTCATAGTGGATAGCTGTACCAAATCCAACTTTTTTTTGCTTCTTTCTCAACAGTTGCATTTTAGTTTGATACAACAAAAACTCTTCAAAAATGACTTCTCTGCGCGCTTGCTTGGTCTGCTCAGGAGAGACGGGGAAATGCATAGCATAGACCGCTTCTTTATGCGAGATCAAGCGATACTTCACACGCAATTCATTCGGTATAGTCTCAGGTATCACGTCTTTATAACTGTCATAAGCTTGTTTGATCAAAGCCACTATAGTCTTTTGGCGTATTTTTTTGTTCGTATGGTAAACAGACTCAAAATCCGCATCTTGTTCCACTGATGTAGATCCGATAATCTTAATCCCTGTTAAGTTTTTTCTTCTATCGTCCCATTTGCCATAGACAGTGATTTCACTGCCGCCGACGATTTGTTTGGCAAGGTACGGCTGGTTGAAAAAAGTAACTACGATAATAGCCTGGTCGATTTTCATACGAAAAGAAAGCCGGCTTTTCTTATACCCAAAACGAGAAACTACTGCATCTGCTAATACTTCTCCTCTTAGACTGGTTTTCTCTTGATCTTCTAACTCGAATAAATTCTTTACTTGAATATCTTCGTAACGAAAAGGGAAATGGTTCAATAAATCAGCAATCGTGTAAATGCCCAATTCATTTAAAGCTTCTACCCTTTTCTCACCTACATTTTGAAGTACTGAGACAGGGTCATAGATTGTTTTTTCCATTAGTATACGGACAATCTATCCATTAAAGGAATTCCGTTCCTTTAAGATTGTCTCCAGCCCTCCTTGTGTCTTAATTGGTATTCGTCAAAGGAGCCGGGATACTATCCGAGCTCCTTTAGTCCTGCATATTCTGTTCCTCAAAATAGAAACAGTAAAAAGTAGACAGAAAAATAATCAAGAAAACTTCTTTATTATTTTTGTCTACTTTTTTATTCTATTCTACAGATAAGAAATAAGGATAAACAGGCTGTTTACCTTCGTGGATTTCAACTTCGACATCTGAGTAGTCTGCTTCAATGACTGAAGCAATTTCTTCAGCTTCCTCTTGAGGCACGCCATCTCCTAAAATGATCGTTACGATTTCGCTATCGTCATTCAACATTTGTTTAAGCGTTTCAATAGTCGCTTCTTTACGGTCGTCTTTTGATAAAACGATATCTCCATCAATAATTCCCATGAAGTCGTCTTTAGTGATTTTAACGCCGTTTATTTCAGTATCGCGTACAGCATTGGTAATTTGTCCACTAATAACGTTTTCCAATTCGCTGCTCATTTCAGCTTTGTTGGTTTCCAAATCATTTTGTTCATTGAAAGCCAGCATAGAAGTCATACCTTGTGAAATCGTGCGGCTAGGTACTACAACTACAGGTGTGTCGCTTTCTTGTGCAGCTTGTTCAGCAGCCATGAAAATGTTTTTGTTGTTTGGCAACACAATAACATTTTCCGCATGAACAGCATCAATAGCCTTCAAGATATCTTCTGTACTAGGGTTCATTGTTTGCCCACCATTAATGATGTAGTTGACACCCAGACTTCTGAACAACTCTTGGATTCCTTCTCCTGCTGCAACAGCAATAATGCCGTATGGAGCTTTTTCAGCAGGTTTAGCAGCTGTATCAGTTTCCACTAATGCATCATGTTGTTCACGCATGTTGTCTACTTTGATTTTGATCAAAGAACCAAATTTTTGGCCGTAGTTCATTACTTCTCCTGGTTTTTCTGTATGGACGTGCACTTTGATGATCTCATCATCGTTTACTACCAATAAAGAATCCCCGATTTCATTCAAATGGTTACGGAATGTATCGTAATCAAATTCACTGTCTACCGTTTCTCCTTGACCGATGTGAACCATGATTTCAGTACAGTAGCCATATTTAATATCTTCTGAAGCAATATGGTTATGAACGCCTCTATGATGTTCAGCATTGATCATATCTGTCATTTCTGGTTCAGTTGGTTGGTATACTTCTTCTTCAATCACTTTACCGGATAAAACTTCTAAGAATCCTTCAAAAATGTAGACTAACCCTTGACCACCGCTATCTACAACTCCTACTTCTTTCAATACCGGCAATAAATCAGGAGTTTTAGCTAAAGATTTTTTAGCTGCTGACAAGACTGTTTCCATTACTTCTACAACATCTGTCGTTTGGGCAGCTTTTTTCTCACCAGCTTTTGCAGATTCGCGAGCCACTGTCAAAATAGTTCCTTCTACAGGTTTCATAACTGCTTTATAGGCAATTTCAACACCTTTTGTAAAAGCTGCAGCTAAATCAGATGCATTGACAGTTTCTTTGTCTGTCATCGATTTGCCGAACCCTCTGAACAATTGAGATAAAATAACTCCAGAGTTTCCTCTAGCTCCCATTAAAAGACCTTTAGCTAAAGCACCTGCCAATTCGCCTACGTGCTCTGCAGAGCTAGTGCTTACTGCTTTTGCTCCACTAGTCATAGATAAATTCATATTCGTTCCAGTATCGCCATCAGGCACAGGGAACACATTTAAAGAATTCACATATTCTGCATTTTTTTCTAAGCGTTTAGCTCCACTTGCTACCATTAATCGGAACTGCTTCGCCTCAATTTTTTCAACTTTCACCGTTAATATCCTCCTCATGTCACTACGCTAAGAAACGGTGACATTAACCTTCTTTATTCTAATCTTGTAATACTCGTACACCTTGCACAAAAACGTTAACTGCATTTGCAGAAACACCTAGCATGGATTCCAAGTTGTATTTCACTTTTTCTTGTACATTTCGACAAACTTCAGAAATCTTTGTACCATAGCTGACAATAATGTAAACATCTACGGCTACTCCGTTTTCTTCTTGGCGAACAATAACACCTTTGGAATAATTTTCTTTTTTCAAAATTTCGTTAAGATTGTCGCGAATTTGATTTTTGCTCGCCATTCCAACGATTCCAAAAATCTCAGTCGCTGCTCCGCCTACTACTGTAGCGATCACGTCATTTGAAATATCTACTAAACCATATTGTGTTTTGATTTTAACTGCCATGTTTAAAATCCTCCTCTTGACTTAAAAAGTCATAAATAACTACCTTACATTGTAGCATAGCAACTTGAAGAATAAAAGATAAAACCGAAAACGGTCGTTTTTAGCCATTTCATTCTAACCTTACTATAACCTAATTTCTTCCTGATCATTTAATTGTGTCAAGTAAAATTACTTGAACGAATTATCTTGCAAATAAACAAAAGATATGCTAAATTGTTTAGGTATGATTATTGAAGCTTTGCTTCATTTACGGCAAAGGAGGAAAGAAAAAATGGCAAAAGTATGTTATGTAACAGGACGTAAAGCACAAAGTGGTAATAACCGTTCTCACGCAGTAAACAAAACAAAGAGAAGTTTCGGCGCAAACTTGCAAAAAGTCCGTATTTTAGTAGACGGTAAACCTAAAAAAGTATGGGTTTCTGCTCGTGCTCTTAAATCTGGAAAAGTTGAACGTGTTTAATTTTTCTATTTATGAACGAAACAAAAAAACAGCCTAAGCAGCTTTTATTGCTCAGGTTGTTTTTTTGTCTTTATTTTCCATCTTTACTTTGGATAAAAGCAACTAATCCCTCTGTAAAAGAAAACGAAGCAGTCGTTTCTTTAAATTCATTGCTGGCTAATGAGATCGGATACGCATAGTCTTTCTCATCTAAAGGATATTTAAACCCTCTCAAAGATAATTTCTGTACTGGAGTCATGCAAACAAACCCAGCATATGATTTATTTTTTTCTCGTGTCAGCTCATACTCGCCTGGAAGATAAAAAGAAACGCTGTTGAAACGATCGTACAACGAAATTAAGGACGCATGAGATTTGAATCTAGGTTGAAAAACAAAGAAAAAGTTGCTCATCAAATGATCTAATCTTCCAGCTGTTGCGCCATAAATCGAAATTTTGTCCGGCTTATACTCTTCAAGCGCTAACTGTAAAGCCAGTTCTGTATCTGTATCATCTTTTTCAGAAGGTGCAGACCGGACATCGGTGATTTTCTCTTCTAGTAAGGTTCGCTCTTCCTCTGTGACAGAGTCGAAATCTCCCACAGCCAAATCAGGCAAGATGCCTTCTTTCAATAAGCGAATAGCTCCATGATCTACTCCGACCCATATCACATCAGCGGCATTCGATTGGTAGACGTCTAAAGGCAGCGAGCTTTCAGGCCCGCCAACCATGATTTTAACTTCTGTCATTATTGGACCGCTTCTTTCAGCTGATCCATCCGTTTCAATGGAGCATCTGCTGAATAAATATAAGATCCTGCGACAAATACAGATGCGCCCGCGTCATGGCAGAGTTGAATCGTTTTTTCATTGATCCCACCATCTACTTCAATCTCATAATGGTAGCCATTATCTTTTTTCAATTGTTCCAACTGGCGGATTTTATCCAATGTTTCAGGAATAAAACTTTGACCGCCGAACCCAGGATTCACTGTCATGACCAATACTAAGTCTACATCATTTAAAATAGGTTCAATTGCTGCTACAGGAGTTCCCGGGTTGATCACTACTCCAGGTTTTACTCCGGCGTTGCGAATCATTTGTAACGTTCTATGAATGTGACGAGTACTTTCAACGTGCACACTGATGATATCCGCTCCTGCCTTAGCAAAATCGTTAATATAATTCTCTGGATTTTCAATCATTAAATGGCAATCTAAGGTCAGTTTAGTAATGGGTCTGATTGCACTTACCACATTTGGTCCAAAAGTAATGTTGGGAACAAAATGTCCGTCCATTACATCAATATGAATGTAATCAGCACCCCCTCTTTCAACAAGTTTGATATCTCTTTCTAAATTGGCAAAGTCTGCGCTTAAAATAGATGGAGCTAATTTCATTGTTCTTTTCCTCATTTCTTTTTAGAATAATCTGGTCTGCGTTGACTGATTTCGTCGTAAAACTGCTTGTAATTTGCATAGCGGAAATCAGCTATTTCACCGGCTTCAACCAACTCTTTTACTTTACACTTAGGTTCTTTAAGGTGAACACAGCCTCTGAAACGACAATCTTCTTGTACCCTTAAAAATTCTGGGAACAACTCTCTCAAATCTTCCAATTCTATTTCAGCCAAATCAATTGCACTGAATCCTGGTGTGTCTGCCACCAATCCTCCATGCAGTGGAATCAATTCTACGTGTCTTGTAGTATGCTTTCCTCGACCTAAAGAGGTTGAGATTTCAGCAGTTTTGAGCACTAATTCTGGAGAGATCGTATTCAGTAAGGTTGATTTCCCTGCTCCCGACTGCCCCATGAACACGGTCAATTGGTCAGCAAAATGTGTGCACAATTGTTGAACGGCAGCTTCTTGCTCCGCTTTTTTGGGCAAATAAACTGTGTATCCCAAAGACTTGTAATACTCTTGATACTCTTTTAACTCTTGGTAAGTCTTTTCATCGATCAAGTCTGTTTTTGTGATATAAATAATGGCTTTGATTCCTTTATTTTCTAATGTCACTAAAAACCGATCTAACAGTTGCGGAGAAAAATCAGGCTCAACAGCAGATGTCACTACAACTCCTAAATCAATATTGGCGATCGGCGGACGTACCAGTTCATTTCTTCGTTCCAGCAATTCTTTTAAGATGCCTTCATCTTTATTTCCACTCTCAAACTCTACAAAATCTCCTACTAAAGGGGTCAAGTTACGGTTTCTGAAATTCCCTCTTCCTCTAGTTTGATATGTTTCGCCTTGATAATATACATAATAAAAACCACTTAAAGCTTTTCTAATTTGTCCTTCTGGCAAATAGGCGTCCTCCTCAACGTTTTCTTCCCTTTTTACTTTACTGAACTATGAACTAGAATGCAAACTTAAAAAGCATTATTTCTCTTTCTTTCCTTAATATCGGCTTATCTATAAGTTATTTTATCCTTTTACATGAACAGACAATTTTACACAGATGGTTCAGTGAATGACGACAAAAAAACTCTTCATTGAGCAGTATACAACATACATGTATACACTCAACGAAGAGTCTTGATAAATTATTCAGGAGCTTTAACAGAATTGTTTTCTTCTATTGTTTCTCCGTCTCTAACGATTTTGTAACCGCCCGTAGCGCCTTCTTCTAAAATAAACGGTATAGCCATATCTGAATCTTCAGTGATGGTAAATTGTTGGAACAATGTGTCCATCGTGTGTTCTGCATCCGAAATATAAATTTCGATCGTATTAGGCATTGGATCCGGCTCTTCGGAACTCTCTCCGTCTGAATCCTCTTGCGAAGAGGATTCTTCACTTGGGTTTTTATAAGGGATAGACACCGGAACTGTAAATTGACGTTCTGGAATGTCTTCTTGTCCTAGTGAAACAACGATATTCAGCGTGTCTCCGCTGTAAACAGTTGTTCCCGGTTCGATATCCTGTGAAATAATGTAACCAACAGGAGTATCTTCAGAATATTCTTCTGTGATTTGTAGATTCAGCCCATTTTCTGCTGCGTAATCTTCGACTCCTTTTTGAGAGTAACCATCTAAATCTCTCATACTAAAGCCGGCTCTCCCGCTGCTTACAGTGAAAGTAACTGTCGTTTCAGAAGGAACAACTTCTTCATCTTCGTCAACATCTTGCTCGATGATCATACCGGCGGGTACAGTTTCACTGCTTTCTTCAACGGCTTCTACTGTAAAACCTAATTCGGTCAATTCGGCTTTTACTTCTTGGTAATCTTCGTCCGTATAATCTTTGAATTCCACAGTTGCTTTCCCCGAACTCACATACAAGTCCACACTCGTATCTTCTTTTACACTATTTCCAACATCGGGGTTTGTCCGAATGACCAATCCTTCTTCGATGTCCTCATTAGGCTCTTCTATGACTTCATCGACAGTAATACTGACTGTCAATAGTTCTTCTTCAGCTTCTTCTGGCGTCATTTCAACAACATTGGGGATCACAACGTCTTTGGGTGTCATCATATATACAGCCGAGACACTGATCGCTGCAATCAAGAAAATACCCAAAAGAACGATCCACAACCATTTCTTGCTTTTCTTTTTCTCAGGTTCTTCAGGATCCGATTTTTTTTGACTTTCCTTGACCGGCTCAATGACCATTGTATCTTCCAGTTCATTGTCTGTAGGAACAGATATTGGCGTAATTACTTTTGTTTCTTGCAGCATACTAACTGGTGTAAACGGCGGCTCATCTACTCTGCTTGAAGACAATGATGTCTCTAAATCTTTTGCCATTTCTTCAACTGTCTTGTAACGATCTGCTATTTCTTTCGTAGTAGCTTTCAAAACAACATTCTCTAATGCTTGAGGGATTCTTGGATCAAATTTTTTAACAGAAGGAATGGTTTCTTGGAAATGCTTCAAAGCAATCGAAACCGCAGATTCCCCTTCGAATGGTACGCTGCCAGTCAGCAGTTCATATAAAATGATCCCTAAGGAATAAATATCTGATTGGTTTGTAGCCATAGACCCGCGAGCTTGTTCTGGCGATAAGTAATGTACCGATCCCAACAGGGAGTTCGTTTGAGTGATCGAAGATTGTGAAACAGCTACTGCGATTCCAAAATCAGTGATCTTCGCTACTCCGTTTTCATCCATTAAGATATTTTGCGGTTTTAAATCTCGGTGAATGATTTGGTTTTGATGCGCATAAGAAACAGCGGATAAAATTTGATCCATAATGTTCAATACTTTGTGGTAAGCGATAGGGAAGTGATTGATGATGTATTCTTTCAAATCCATTCCTTTAACATATTCCATTACAATAAATTGTGTTCCATCTTCTTCTCCAACATCATAGATGCTGACAATATTAGGATGAACCAATTCTGTAGAAGATAGGGCTTCTCGTTTGAAGCGGCGAATCGTATCTTCGTCTTTTCTAAAATCATATCTCAGTACCTTGACCGCTACATCACGATTCAAAATCAAATCATGTGCTAGATAAACATTTGCCATACCACCACTGCCGATAGGTTTCAAAATTTTGTATCGTCCACTCAATTTCTTTCCGATTTCCATTGTCTATTCCCCCTTTCCTTCATATAAATCGATCATAATGACCGTAATATTATCGATTCCGCCACGTTCGTTGGCTAAGTCTACCAGCATAGCAGCACGCGTTTCTAATGATTCAGACGCATAAATGATTTTCTCAATTTCCTTATCAGCTACCATATTGGTCAGCCCATCAGAGCATAGTAAAATAAACTCATCCTCTTTATAGGAATAAATATCAATATCGATGCCTAGTTGTTCTGAAACACCCAAAGAGCGAGTCAAAATATTTTTTTTCGGATGATTTGAAGCTTCTTCAGCTGTCAATTCACCGCTTCTAAGCAATTCTCCCACTAAGGAATGATCATCTGTCACTTGAGTCAAGTGGCCATCAATCAAACGATAAGCTCGGCTGTCCCCTATATTGGCAATAACAAATCCATCGTTAGCTTCTGCTACTGCCACTAACGTCGTTCCCATGCCTTTTAGATCAGAATACTGCTGAGATTTTTCAACCAATCGTTCATTTTCCCGATTGATTCTCTCTTCCAGCCACTCTGCCACATCATTTACTGATGCGAAAAAAGATTTTTCCCAATGATTTCCCAAGTGCGATACGACCATTTCACTGGCGATATCGCCTGCTCGGTGTCCTCCCATGCCGTCACACAGTACAGCTAGGGTAAAATCTTGTTGGTTTTTATATGTATTGGCAAAATCTTGATTGGTTTCTCTTTTTTTTCCTTTATCGGTCTTTACAACCATTTTCATACCGACACCCCATTTTTCCACCTTTTCAAGCCCCTTTATATTGACGATTGATTTAAACGACTGCTGATCAAGACAGTAAAAAGGAGAATCTCTCAGATTTTACTTTTCTTCGAGATTTCCTTAGTTTATTTCTTCCTTAAGGCACTGATAAAGAATCCATCAGAATCAAAATGATGCGGATAAATAGTTAATAAGTTGTCTTCTAAACAATCTTTGGCAGGACCTTCAACAAATACGTCTTCTTTTTCAAACTCTGGATGCTGTGACAAAAAAGCCGCTACAGTCTGATGATTTTCTTCTTTGATTATTGTACATGTACTATAGACAAGAAGTCCACCAGATTTTAATTTAGGAGCTACTTCATTTAAAATAGCCATTTGAATATTGTGCAGCTGATCAAAGTCTTCTGGTCGTTTAGTGTATTTGATATCTGGTTTTCTGCGCATCAATCCCAATCCGGAACATGGTGCATCTACTAGTATACGATCAAATGTTTCATCCTCAAAGACGTCTTTCACTTTTCGTGCGTCTTGTTCAAGGCCTTCTACTACATCATCCACTTGCAATCTGCGAGCATTCTTATTGATCAGTTTTACTTTGTGCTTATGCAAGTCCAGTGCAGTTACTTTTCCTCCGGCTTCTTTAGAAAGATAGGCCGCAATATGAGTCGTTTTTCCACCTGGTGCTGCACAAGCATCTAATACTTGGTGATGAGGCTCTACTTGTAAAGCTGGAGCTACCAGCATGGATGTTTCATCTTGAATGGTTATTTTCCCGTTTTTGAACAATTCTGAAGAAGCAAAATGTCCGCTGTCGCTTACGATACCATCCGTAGACAGTTCACTCTGGCGCACATAAAAGCCTTCTTCTTCCATATAATCCAAAGCTTCTTGGACTGTAGTCAGTTTACGATTTACCCGTGCACTTGAATGGCTGGACATCAACAATGATTCTCCCAACGCTTCCGTCTCTTCATAACCAATTTCATAAACAAATTTTTCTACTAACCATTTAGGCAAACTATACGTCACACTCAACCGTTCGATAGGATCTTCGATATCTTCTACAGAAGGAAATCCTTTGCGTTCTGCATTTCGTAAAATACCGTTCACGAATTTGCTGATACCGACATGGCCGCGTTTTTTTGCGATTTCAACGGCTTCAAACAAAATGGCATGACTAGGAATTCTTTCCAGGTAAACCATTTGATATACTGACATTCTCAATAAATTGCTTACCCATGGGTCGACTTTTTGTTTTTTTTTCACAAATCGACTCAAATAGTAGTCTAAGGTAATTTTGTGTTGTAAAACCCCGTACACCAATTCTGTCATCAAACGTGCATCCGCTGGAGTTAAGTTATTTTTTTGAATGGCTTCGTTCAAAAGAAGATTCGAATACGAACCGCTTTTTTCTGTTTTTTCTAAAATTTGCAATGCTTGGAAACGACTTGTTTTCTTTATAGTACGTTTACCTGTTGGTTGTTCTTCACTCATGTTTTCCCAAAACCTCTCCTGGTGTTAATTGACTGCCTAATCCGCTGATATAAGCCGCAACTGGCATTCTTGTTTTCCCAGCTGGCTGAACTTCGTCTAACTGTACAACAGTCCCATTGCCGCAAGCTACTAAAATAGACTCTTTTTGGATATCTACAATGGTTCCTGGTTCCTGGTCAGTTTGGTTAGAAAGAGGTGTAACAGCCCAAATCTTAAATCTTTCCCCATTTAAAAAGGTATAAGCACCTGGGAATGGACGCATTCCTCGAACTTGAAAATCAATTTGCTTGGCTTCTTTGTTCCAGTCCAAAACTTCTTGTTCTCGAGTGATATTTGGAGAAAAAGTCACTTGCGTTTCATCTTGCTTGACCGGATCAATGGTTCCGTCAATGATATGAGGGATAGTCTCCATCAACAAGTCTCTTCCCAATAGACTTAAGCGGTCAAATAAAGTTCCTACATCATCGTTACGCGTGATTGGAAGGGATTTTTGCGAGATCACATCTCCGGCATCCATTTTCTTCTCCATATACATAATAGAGACGCCCGTTTCTGTCTCTCCATTGATCAAAGCATAATGAACAGGAGCGCCTCCTCGATATTTAGGCAACAAAGAAGCGTGGACATTGATCGAACCAAAGCGAGGCACATTCAACAGTTTAGTAGGTAAAAACTGTCCAAAAGCGGCTGTCACGATCAAATCAGGTTCCAAAGCCATGATTCTTTCCATTTCTTGTGAGCCTGAGATTTTTTCTGGTTGCAACACCTCAATATTGTGCTCCAAAGCAGCTTTCTTTACTGGTGATGGAGTCAATATTTTTTTTCGTCCTACTGGGCGATCCGGTTGAGTAACAACTGCGATCACTTCATAAGAAGATTGTACTAAGGCTTCTAAAATTGGTACTGAAAAAGCTGGTGTCCCCATAAAAACTATTTTCATTTGTCTTAACTCCTTCATCTTCTCGTGTGGATAGTGAGAATCTGTCAATTTTTTATCATTTCTTTTTACATGAATTGTTGCGGTTCTTTATCTATCGCGATCATTAATCCCTTAGCCATTTCTTTTTGAGATTCATTGATAATCTGATGCAGCAAAGGAATCAATTGCGGTTCGGTTTTATATTTGATCAAAACTTGATAATAAAAGCGATTGTTCACTCTGGCGATCGATTTTGGCGTAGGGCCTAATACAATGGTCTCTTTTTGCAAATGAGGCGCTAAAAAGTTGACGATCTCATACATCTTTTTGGCCGCTTTTTTTTCGTCTTCATGACTAGCAGTGATAGACACTGTAAAATAATAAGGTGGATAATTTCCACGGTGACGAATAATCATCTCTGTTTTATAGAATTGGTTGTAATCATGCATTTGAGCCAATTGGATAGCGTAATGTTCAGGGTTATACGTTTGCACGATGACTTCACCAGTCAACTCCGCTCTTCCTGCCCTTCCACTCACTTGAGTCAACAACTGAAAGGTTTTTTCGCTGGACCTGAAATCTGGTAAACCTAGTGAAGTATCAGCATTCAACACACCCACCAACGTAATATTCGGAAAATCTAAACCCTTAGCGATCATTTGCGTTCCCAGCAAGATGTCTGCTTCATGGTTGCCGAACGCACTCAGTATTTTCTCGTGAGCACCTTTTTTACGAGTCGTATCCACGTCCATCCGAATCACTCTTGCTTCAGGAATGACTTGTTCCAATTCTTCTTGTATTTTTTGCGTACCTGTACCATAATACCGAATTTTTGAACTTTTGCAAACTGGACATGTATGAGGGATTCTCTCCTCATGACCGCAGTAATGGCATTTCATACTTTTAGTATCCATATGAAGTGTCAATGAAATATCACAATTCGGACAAGGTAAAACAAATCCGCAATCTCGGCACATCACAAATGAAGAATACCCTCTTCGATTCAACATCAATACGATCTGCTCTTTTTTAGCTAACCGGTCACGAATTTTTTCTTGCAGCTGAATTGAGAAACTACTGCGATTGCCGTTTTTGCCTTCATCTCGCATATCGATAATCTCTACTTCAGGCAACACTTTTTTGTTTACCCGTTCTGGTAGTTCCACTAAGGTGTAAACCTTTTTTTGTGCTCTTGCGCGTGATTCTAAAGAAGGTGTCGCACTACCTAAAATCAGCGGACAATTATGGAATTCAGAACGCCACAACGCTACATCACGAGCATGATAACGCGGATTTTCACTTTGTTTGTAGCTTGTTTCATGTTCCTCATCCATAATGATAACTCCTAAGTTTTTCACAGGAGCAAAAATGGAAGAACGTGCCCCTACAACTACCTTGGCTTCTTCTCGTTCGATTTTCCGCCACTCATCGTACTTTTCTCCATCTGATAAGCCGCTGTGCAACACAGCTACTTTCTCTCCAAAACGTCCTTTAAAACTCGTTACCATTTGTGGAGTCAGAGCGATTTCAGGAACCAACATCAATGCGGTTTGTCCTTTTTCTAACACAGAAGCGATGGTTTGAAGGTAGATCTCTGTTTTCCCGCTCCCTGTTACACCTCTTAATAAGAACGTTTCAGCACGTTCTTGTTTCACGGCTTCTTGTATCTTATCAAATGCAGCTTGTTGATGGGAAGTCAGAGTATGAGAGTCTGTTTGTTTGAAATCTTGTGATTCAAATGGATCACGATAAACTTCTTCTTCATAGACTGTCAACCAGTTTTTCTTTTCTCCATCACGAATATGGGATGAGGTCAACTGATAGTTTTTGCTCAATTCTTGACTGCTGATCGATTGGTCAGCGAGAGAGAGAGTCTGCAACACTTCTAACAACTCGAGTTTCTTTTTAGCCGTTTTTCGTAAGCCCATTTTTTCTTCTTCTAGTTGTTCAAATGACAAAGCGGGTTTGATCATTCTTCTTTTCTTTTTGTTTGCGCGATTTTTGACTGAATACACGACTTCTACACGCTCTTGCTTTTTCAGCTGGGCTAATTGAGGCAGCAAATCACGATTGACCGCATCTTCCCATGTCAGTTCGTCTTTCCCTTTAAACAATTCAAAAAACAAGTCTTCATCAATATCATCAATGAGACGAATGGTTTTTTCGTATTTAGCTCTCAGTACAGCTGGAAGCATAGTCTGATAACAAGTAATTCGAAAGCTGAAAGTTTTTTCAGCCATGTCTTTTCCTAATTGGATCAATTCATCGTTCAAAACCGGATGCAGATCCATTACACCTGTGATGCTTTTCAATGCTCCAGTAAATGAAGGTTCTTCAACTATTGATACCACAAATCCCTGAACAACTCTTTTCCCTTGACCAAAAGGAACTTCGACTCGCATCCCTGGTTGGATTTGATCTTTGAATTGATCTGGGATCTGATAATCATACGGTTGATTTGTTTGCATCGTCGGTACGTCAACAATAACTTTAGCAATTAAATTCACTAGTGTTCACACCTTTATTTGCTCAATTTCTGAATCACTTCTTGAATGATACTATCTGCGATGTCTCTTTTTGATCGCACAGATAATTCTATAGGTGGGGTATCTTTGGAAAATAACGTAACTTCATTTGTTTCTTTGTTAAATCCTGCATGAGGTTTAGAAACATCATTGGCTACAATCATATCCGCATTTTTCTTTTCTAATTTCCCCATAGCATATTCTGCAACATCATGGGTTTCAGCCGCAAAACCAACTAAAAATTGATGACTTTTTTGCTGCCCCATGGTCGCTAAAATATCTTGCGTTTTAGCTAAAGATATAACCATTTGGTTTTCTTTTTTCTTGATTTTTTGGGTCGCTTGCGTTTCTGGTGTATAATCCGACACTGCCGCTGCCATAATAACGATGTCTGCTGATTCGAACTCCTTGAACACAGCATCTGACATCTGCTGAGCAGATTCTACGGCAACAACTTCCATTCCAAAAGGGTGTTTTAATTGCGTAGAAGCAGAGATCAACACTACTTTCGCCCCTTTATCTCTAGCAGCCATAGCTAATTGGTACCCCATCTTACCCGATGAATCATTCGTAATGTAACGGACTGGATCAATCCGTTCCTTTGTTCCGCCCGCTGTAACAACTACTTTTTTACCACTCAAAGGTAAATCAGTCTGTTGTCGGATCAAATATTCTTGGATAGCTTCAACAATAGCTTCAGGCTCTGGAAAACGGCCTCTTCCTTCATATCCTTCTGCTAAAAATCCCGTATCTGGTTCCATCACAAAATGTCCGTCTTGCTCTAATCGTTCCCAATTTCTGACCGTTGCTGGATTTTCTAACATGTGCGTGTTCATCGCAGGCACAATAAAAACAGGCGCTGTTGTAGCTAATAAAGTCGTTGTCACAAAATCATCCGCTATTCCATGAGCCATTTTTGCCATAACATTCGCTGTAGCAGGTGCTACAACTGCTAATTCTGACCAGTCTGCTAAGTGGATGTGGCTCACTTCAGCTGGGTCTTTATCTTCAAATACATTCGTAAAGACTTCATTTTTACTTAAAATCTGTAAAGTATACGGTGTAATAAATTCTGTTGCCGCTTTTGTCATGGCGACTCGTACTTCAGCTCCTTGTTTGATCAAACGTCTCACCAAATCAGCTGCCTTATACGCCGCTATCCCGCCAGTAATGTATACCGCTATTTTTTTCCCTTTTAACACTTAAAGTCCCCCGATCTTTAAAGCACTTTATCTGTGCATTCTTCTCTATTCTACTAAAAATACTTCAGTTTGTCTTCTTGAATAAAAATACTCCAAGGGGATTTTTAAAATGGCTTTTTGCGTATCTCATCGGGTTCATATTCAGCAAGCTAAACGCTCTGCTTTTAAAACGAGCTACGCAAGGCAGCTTACATGTCTATCATCTGGATCTGACCTGTTAGGTAAAACGCCTAACTGGTCAGATCCTTCTAAAACGAGCTGGACAGAGCAGGTCTCCTATGGTTTCGTTTCCCCTCTTTTATTGGGAAAGACCACCCAATTAAAAGAGGGGAAATCGAACTCTACGGAACCCTAAACGCTCTCTACTTTTAAAACGAGCTGCGCGAGGCAGCTTACATGTCTATCATCTGGATTTGACCTGTTAGATAAAACGCCTAACTGGTCAAATCCGGATGCTATCCAGTAAGCTGAACGCCTCGCTCCGCTCTCTAAAAATAAAAGAGTGGAACATTTGTCTGTTCCACTCTTTTGTCTTTTAAATTATACTTCAGGGTCTACGGTTGTTGGGTCGATGACCAAATCTCCGCTTGCTATTTCTTCTAAAGCTTTTCCTACGTTTTTATACGATTTGTATTCTTCCAACATTGGCATAGCTTTATCATCTAATTCGTAAGCTCTTTTACTTGAAACGATGACTAGTGAATATTTTGAATCAATTTTCTCTAGTAATGCGTCTATAGAAGGATCTAACATCATAATTTTTACATCTCCTCAACAATTTTTTTATATCTATTGATTACTCTAGGTACTTTTAAGTGTTCACTTTCGATGATATGCTTGATTTTCGTGACAGCATTTTCTACTTTGTCATTCACGACAGCATAGTCATAGTGATCCATCATTTTGATTTCTTCGACGGCTTTTTCTAAACGTTGTTCGACCAAAGCGATTTTTTCAGTGCCTCGATTAAGAATACGCGATTTGAGTTCCATTATATCTGGCGGAGTTAAAAAAATAAAAATACCCTCTGGCATTTTTTCACGTACTTGTTTTGCTCCATTTACTTCAATCTCAAGGAATACATCTTTTCCACTACTTAAAGTCTGTTCAACATATTCAAGCGGCGTGCCATAATAGTTCCCAACATATTCAGCATATTCCAATAATCCACCATCTTCAATCAGTTGCTCAAATACTTCTTTAGATCTAAAAAAGTAATCTACTCCATCTTCTTCGCCCGCTCGTTTTTGACGAGTCGTCATAGAGATAGAATATTCAAAATCAATTTCTCCACTATCAAAAATTGCTTTTCTGACTGTTCCTTTTCCTACACCGGATGGTCCAGAAAGAACAATCAATAAACCACGTTCAGTCATACGTTACCCTTCCTATCTAAACAGTTTCCACTTAAAGATAATCCTCATTACATAAATTCAGACTCTTTTAAAAAATCTGTCAACTTTTTCATTTCTTCATTGCTTAAGGTAATTCCTTTGCCCATTTTTTCATGTTCAGGAGACCAATCACGTAAATCAAATTTGGGCGGATTTCCATTCCAACTCACCAAGTTTAATTCTTTCTGCCAGCCTTTAGCATTTTGAGAAAGGACTAAAAGTTCTTCTTTGATTTCAAAAGAAAATTTTTGTGCCATATTTATTCACCTCGTTCAAAAAAGATTGAGCAAGTATCAAAGATTTTTTTGCTTACCTTCTACTTTAACATAAATCCGCCATTTACTAAACAACTTTTTTGCTTTCCTTAGTCTTTCATGATTAATTTATCTTATTTTTGTTTCAGAAAGTACAAAAATAATGCTATCGCAAATGGATAAGGATATATTCGAATCAATAGTTGTCCTTTCCAGTCTTTAAAAGCATTTGCATTTTCGTTCTCTAGTACAGATAAAAAGTAAAAGCACACTTTTAGAGGAGACAAAAACGGGATGCTTTCTTTCAATTCTTCCTGCCATTCTTTGGCCGTTTTTACAAAATCATAAGTGCGGTTGTTTTGCAGTACTTTTACTAAATCTTGAAAAGACGTTTCATTCGTCATTCGTTCATAACGCTCCAATATTTCTTGCTCAAATTCGTTAAACTCATACACTTTTGTAGGAGGGATATGAAGCATTTTCCCTGTCAGTTCATATAGAGCATATGGGAGTTCTTTTTTCCCCATCATCCCCATCCATTCAGTATTGAGCTGCCCCAACAAAAACAATTGGTTTTCTTCTTGATGCAAGTAACTTTTCACATCGTCATTTACCGTCAATAAAAAATCCGCAAGTTGTTTGTAGAATCGTTTAGAGTGCTGTTGAAGACTGTCTTTATCGAATGTATACCAAGAGCCTTCATACATTTCAAAACTCTTCATTGTGTCCAAGTAACCTAATTGAATATTGACTTCTGCTCGGCTTCCATCAAAAAGCAGCATATCCCCCAATGGCCATTTGCTCGTGATATGATGTGTCTCGATTTCATCAGGAATCGTATAGTCTCTTATTTTTCCATTGGTATTGATGTCTGCTATGATCAAGAGATCTGGCTGTTTAGTTAACGCTGGATCAACTGGAACATTTTCTCTGTATCCTCCGTCTGCATAATGCTTGCCTTCAATTTCAGTAAAAGACATTGCCGGGTAAAGCGAGGCACTGGCTAACAAATACAAATCCAGCTGTCCGTATGGAATATCCTCTAAATAATAAGTTTGTTGTTCTCTAGAAGAGAGTTCGGTAACGGTTATTCCGAAATCGATTCCGCTTTCTTGAATCTTTTTCTCATCGATAATGAATTCTTTGATTAAGGTATGAAGCGGTTTGGAGCTGATCCCTCTATTTTTAATAGCGGTCAGTATAAATTTGCTGAGAACTGCTCCATATTCATTAAAGCTGGATGGTTTTTCAGGCAGTTCAAATTCAACCACGTTTTTAATTTCCAACTCTTTCCACATCTGCTCAACAAGTTCATAATCACCTTGTAAAATCGCTGCCCCATTTAAAGCTCCTACAGAAGTACCCGTAATGATATCCGGCTGAATGCCTAAT
This sequence comes from Desemzia incerta, assembly GCF_900115825.1. Classification (GTDB taxonomy): domain Bacteria; phylum Bacillota; class Bacilli; order Lactobacillales; family Carnobacteriaceae; genus Desemzia; species Desemzia incerta. The sequence continues at coordinate 292,682 of NZ_FOXW01000003.1, forward strand.
TCTCTGATAGCTTTCCACACGCCGACCTGATAAGATCCTCGTGCGCCCCCTCCTCCAAGAACTAATGCCACTCGAGAGCTTTCTGTTTTTACATACCTCTCTTCACTCATTCCAATAATCAACTCCTATCGATTGCAGCTTTATCCTTAGTATACCTAGAACTATGCGGTAACCAAAATAAAAAGAAGAGAAAAACCATCTAAACTGGTTTTTCTCTTCTTTTGAAGACATTTCAAATAAAAAATCTATCCAGCAAATGCACACAGGACTTAGCCCATGTCTTTAACTTTCATCAAGCGAGTGATTTCAGCACGCTCGCTCTCATCTAATTTCATTTGAATGAAGTAAATCGTTTCTTCTAATTGTGGAATCGTACGGTACTCTAAAGCATTTACTCGACGTCTTGTACTTTCGATCTCATCTGCCAATAATTGACATGTTTTTTCGATTTCAGAGAGTTCCAACAACTCTTTCATAACGGCAGACATTTCTTCTATCGAAACATCCAACTCGCTGTTAGAGTTCAGATATCCATATGGGACATCACTTGGATTAGCCTCTTCTTCTGAATAATCGAAGTTCATGACCGGTACATTTACACTCATGATGTTTTTTTCATAGACACTTAAACTAACGCTGCGCGGAGGAACAGCCACTAACTCTTCAATGTATTTTTCGTTTAACAATGATTTCGCCATAACGAAAGATTGCATTGCAGAAATCAATTTCCCCTCTACAACAGTACGCAGTTCATTATTTTTTTTGATCAACTCAATAAACTGACGCATCAATTCATCTTGTTTATCTTTTAATAATTTGTGTCCACGACTTGCCAAACTGAGTCTGTCTTTCAAATTTGCCAGTTCCATACGAGTCGGATTAACATTCAACCTAGCCATTTAGACTCACTCCCCTTTCGGTAAGTATTCATCTAACATGTCATCTTTAATCCGTTTCAATTCAGTTCTAGGCAAGATAGACAATAACTCCCAACCTAAGTCTAACGTATCTTCAATCGTACGATTCGTATAGAAACCTTGGTTGACATATTTTTCTTCAAATTCAGTAGCAAATGCAGCAAATTTCTTGTCTGTATCTGATAAAGCTGATTCACCTAATACTACTGCTAATTCTTTCGCTTTTTTCCCTTCTGCATACGCCGCGAACAATTGGTTCATGGTTGCAGAATGATCTTTTCTGGTTTTTCCTTCTCCAGTTCCTTTATCTTTTAGACGAGATAAAGAAGGCAATACATCGATTGGAGGTTGGACATTATTGTTGTACAAATCTCTCGAAAGAATGATTTGTCCCTCAGTAATGTATCCAGTTAAATCTGGGATCGGATGAGTGATATCATCTTCAGGCATCGTTAAGATAGGAATCTGAGTAACTGACCCTGATGTTCCTACCAAACGGCCAGCACGTTCAAACAACGTTGCTAAGTTGGTATACAAGTAACCAGGATAACCACGACGACCAGGTACTTCACGACGTGCTGCAGAAATTTCACGTAAAGCTTCACAGTAGTTTGTCATGTCGGTCATGATAACCAATACATGCATCCCTTTTTCGTAAGCTAAATATTCAGCAGCTGTCAGTGCCATACGAGGTGTAGCGATACGTTCGATCGCTGGGTCATTTGCTAAGTTCAAGAAGACTACTGAACGGTCGATAGCACCCGTTTTACGGAAATCTTCCATAAAGAATTCAGCTTCTTCAAAAGTGATCCCTATACCTGCGAACACAACAGCAAATTTCTCATCAGAGTTTAAAACAGTTGCTTGACGAGCAATTTGAGCAGCTAATTCTTTATGCGGCAAACCTGAACCAGAGAATACTGGCAATTTTTGTCCACGAACTAATGTGTTCAAATGGTCAATACTAGAGATTCCTGTTTGAATAAATTCATCCGGATAATCACGAGCCATCGGATTGATCGCTTCACCGTTGATATCCAATGTTTTTTCAGGAATGATTTGAGGACCACCATCGTTGACCTCACCCATCCCAGTGAACACACGTCCAACCATGTCCTCAGAAACGCCTAAAGATAACGGTTTTCCTGTAAAACGAACTTTTGTATCTTTCAAGTTGATTCCAGACGGACCTTCGAAGATTTGGACCATAGCTTTGTCGCCATCGATTTCCAATACTTGTCCTCGACGTTTTTCGCCATTTTGCATTTGAATGTCTACTAATTCATCAAATTTTACACCTTCAACGCCTTCAACAGTCATCAAAGGACCTACAACTTCATTAATTGTACGGTATTCTTTAAGCATCTGTATCCATTCCTCCTTTTTCAACAACTTGGTGGATGGTTTCTTTTATTGAGTTACGCATGTCTTCAAACTGAGCAATCTCTGCTTCAGGTAAGAATTTACCACGACCAATACGCTCTCTGATATCTACCGTACCTTTGACGATTTCATCAAAGTAGGCACCTAATTCCATTCCTTTTTTCGACTCTTCTTCAAATGTTAAGATAGTATGCAACATTTCATATTGTTTTTTAAGAGAAGTCGTTGTATCTACATCATCAAAAGCGTTTTGTTGCAAGTAGTCTTCACGAATCATTCGTGCGATCACAAGTTTCAAGCGATCTCTCTCAGATAACGATTCAGCTCCGACCAATTGAACGATTTCTTCTAATTCAGCTTCATCTTGCAATAAAGAAGAGCTGTGAGCCACCATACTGCTCCAGTCTACACCTAGTGTTTCACCGATATGACTAGTCATTTCAGTCAAATACAATGAATAAGAATCAAGCCAGTTGATTGCAGGGAAGTGACGTCTTCTAGATAAATCTGCATCTAATCCCCAGAATACTTTTGCTACACGCATTGTATTTTGAGTAACGGGTTCAGAAGTATCTCCACCTGGAGGCGAAACAGCACCGATAGCAGTGATGCTTCCTTCACGGCCTTCGCTTCCTAATGTGATGACTTTTCCAGCACGTTCATAGAATTCAGCCAAACGACTACCCAGATAAGCTGGATATCCTTCATCACCAGGCATTTCTTCTAAACGTCCAGACATCTCACGCAATGCTTCCGCCCAACGAGAAGTCGAGTCAGCCATGATAGCTACACTGTATCCCATGTCACGGAAATATTCTGCAATAGTGATACCTGTATAAATAGAGGCTTCACGAGCCGCAACGGGCATATTAGATGTGTTTGCAATCAAAATAGTACGAGCCATAATAGATTCGCCGGTATTCGGGTCGATCAATTCAGGGAACTCGTTAATAACGTCCGTCATTTCATTTCCACGTTCACCACAACCTACGTATACTACGATGTCTACATCTGCATACTTAGCGATTTGATGTTGTACGACTGTTTTACCAGCTCCAAAAGGACCAGGTACTGCCGCAGATCCACCTTTAGCAACTGGGAACAACGTATCAATTACTCGTTGTCCTGTTTTTAAAGGAGTTGTTGGGTTTAATTTACGAGCAGCTGGACGTCCACGACGAACAGGCCATTTTTGAGTCATGGTAAAATCTTTAACGCCTTCTTCTGTTTCTACAGAATAAATCGTTTCAGAAATAGTGAAATCTCCGGCTTTGATATCTGTAACAGTTCCTTCGATTCCAATTGGGATCATGATTTTGTGGTCTACTACAGGAGTCTCTTTAACGTGCCCAACGATATCGCCAGCAGTTACTTTAGTTCCGGTTGTAATAGTTGGTTCAAAAGTCCATTTTTTTGTGCGATCAAGTGGTTCAATGGAAACCCCACGGTTAAGATAGTTGCTTTGTGTTTGATTTAAAAACGTGTCTAATGGTCTTTGGATCCCGTCAAACATTTGTGACATGATTCCTGGAGCCAATTCAACAGACAGAGCTTCCCCTGTTGTTTCAACTGGTTCTCCTGGTCCAACCATTGAAGTTTCTTCATATACCTGAATGGAGGCAATGCTTCCTCGCATCTCAATAATTTCACCAATCAAACCAAGATTTCCGACTTTACAGATATCCTGGATATTGGCATGTTCCATGCCTTCAGCCGTAACAAGCGGTCCAGAGACACTAACAATTTTTCCTTTGTTCAAACTGGTTACCTCCTATAAAATATTTTGTCCCACTGCTTTTTCAACATTATCTTGAATACGTTGTTTCCCGATATTCAATGTTCCCGTATGATTTGGGATCAAAATAACTGCGGGTTGTATTTTGCTGTCGTAACGCTTAATGGTATCTGGAATCTTTGCCCCTAGTTCTTCCGTAAGGTAAATGATTCCATATTCATTTTTCGCTAGTTGATCAACCATTTTTCTGGCTTCTTTAGCTTCAGATGCGTAAAAAACATCAAAACCCAGCATTTTAAAAGGTAAGATAGAATCTTTGTCTCCAACTACACCTATTTTATGAGCCATAGTTCATACGCATCCTTTCTCTGACGCTCTCGATAGGCAAATTATTCTCTTTACCTGCGAAAATCATCCGTAAATTCTTCACTTCTGTTTCTTTAGCATGAATAAAGGCTAGTAATGGAAGTGCACCAAAAGGTTGCAATTTAGCTTCTTTCATTTTGTCCATAATGGCATTATCCGTCTCTAAGTCTACTTTCACTGGAGACAACTCATGCGTTTCTGGGTCTAATGAATCTTGAACAATAGAAGCAAATGGTCCTTCTGATAACAATTTACCAGCTGTTTCTAAGCTTTCTTTGCCTAATTCAACTAAAGTTTCTTTCGGAATATTTCCAGAACTAGATAAAATAGTCACTAAGAAATTCCGGTTTTTGCGTTGTTTGATCGCTCTTGACAAAGTAGACAAGTTATTTAGATCAATATAATATTTCACAAAATCGATAATTTCGCGATCATCTATTTTTTCAGCCAGCCATCTTAAATGAGTAAAATAGCGACGATCTAAAATGATATCTACAGACTGTATAGAATTATATTCTTCCTCAGCAACGAGTACTTCTTGAATACTATCAATATAGGCTTGATCTAACTCATCTGACTTTCCGATCTCAACGGCTTGACGGTAGTCAGACATTGGATTTTTTCCAATCGGAATCAGCATTGAATCAAAATTTTCTCCTGTCATTCGTGCTTTAAAGAGAACCTTTAGATTATGGTACGTATAACGCAAGGAAAAAAGTTCTACCAAAGCAGGATCTGGACTTAAGCTGAACATTTCATCGTACACACGTTGTAGTTCTTTAGAGAGTAATTCATCATAATCTCTCGTTTCTAGCAGTTCATCCACGTCATTTCGATAAGGAGTGTCTCTTAAGACCCGAGCCGCTTCTTCAAAACTATTAGCTTGCAACATACGCTCAAATTGATCATTTTGAAGGAGTTGGCTTTCATAAACGCGAATTCGTGCATTCGATCCAGCAAAAGCTGTATCTCTCATTTATTCTCCTCCTCCTTATTGAAACAGTTTTTGTGACACAGTAGGTAAAACGTCTTCTTTGATGTCATCAATCAAAGCATCAAACGTATAGTTGTAATCAATACCGTTATGACGAATAATAAAACCAGCTGTTTTAGCAATCGTTTCTTCTTTTAAATGAACCGTTGTCTTAGTTGTTTCCTTCAACTCACTGATAAACTCAGGAGAAACCAGCGGTTGAGTTTTTTCACCAAAAATCAAGTCCACTTCTTTGTCTTGATATTGCCCTAGAACAGCGGTCAAAAACTGTTGAAATTCAGTATTATCCAATTGTTCCATACGTTCTTTTGCCGAATCAAATACATCTGTCAAAGCATGTTGTTTTACCGTTAACAGTTCATTTCTTCTTTTATTCGATAAAGCATTTTTATCTTGCTCATATTGCGCTTTTTGTTCAGTTTGAATGCGCTCTTGTCTCTTTTGTTTTTCATCTTTTAAAGCTTCATCAGAGGCACGCAAAATTTCTTCTGCTTCCTTTTCTGCTTCTTTGATCAAAACTTGAGTTTTTGAGCGCTCATTTTCCATTAAGCGATCTGTGAGTAATTTTAAGTCAGCCATATTTTCCCTCCATTCTCTTTCATATTACAGGCCATAAATAACTGACTAGCCGTTTAATACTAATAAGAATGAAATAACGAATCCTAAGATTGCGTAAGTTTCAACCATGGCTGAGTAGATGATCCCTTTTGTTGCATGTTCAGGTTTTTTAGCTAAAATTTGGATACCTGCAGAAGCAACGCGTCCTTGAGAAATCCCTGAGAATAAACCAGTGAATGCGATTGGCAAAGCAGCCATAAACATGTAAAGACCTTGAGCTAAAGTAGTATCTGCTCCTGTATTCAAGAAAATCAAGAAAGCAATAACGAATCCGTAAAGACCTTGAGTACCTGGAAGCAATTGAAGAATCAATGCTTGACCAAATTTTTCAGGTTGTTCTGTTGTTAAAGCAGCAGCTGCCTCCCCTGTCATCCCAACACCTTTAGAAGATCCGATACCTGCGAAGATTGTTGCCATAGCTGCTCCTAATGCAGCAAACATAAGTCCACCATTATTTTCAGCAAAAAAAGTTAACCAGTTTTCCATTTGTAATTCCTCCATTTATATATAAATCTATTTTTATTTATTTTGTATCCTTTTTGAGATAAATATGTTTTTCAAGTGTTTTTAAAGGGGACAACGGGCGTCCGCCGCCTTCATAAAACTTACCGAAAAACTCTACATATTGTAAGCGCGCTGTATGCACATAAGCACTTAAATAAGTTAAGAAGATATTTAAGGCATGCAAAGCAATGATCAGTATAATCCCTACACTGAAACGAGCTGCTGTTGGCAAGTATTGAACGATCATATTAAATGCTACCGCAATACTACCACCAGATACACCTAGCGCCATTAAACGAGTATAACTTACCAAGTCTCCGACATAACCGGTCACGCCATATAAATTATATAACCCTAAAGCGAATCCTAGACCTTTATTTTTAGAAGCCATTGTAGACACAAGGATAATACCTATTACATTGGCAAAAATCAAGATATAAGACAGGGTTCTTATGATGGCATTTGGCATGATCATCATATCGACGATTAGAAGAGCTAAACCGATTAACACTCCTGCCCAAGCCAGACCATCAACATAACTCGATGACCGTTGCTGCTGCTTCCATTTCACAACCCCATTGATAATCAATCCGTATACCATTTGGATAAAACCAAAAATTACTGATAACAATAGTATGGTTATAACATCATCCGTAGTGGATAATAACTGGATCGGTAAGGTCGCTCCAAAGAAACTTCCGTATATTAAACCCCATACGATAACCGAGTAAGAAAGCAGATGGAAGAATTTGATGAATCTTGCCATCCCTTTATCCATATTGAAAAACTTCATTGCCGCAAAAGTTCCTAACATCAAAACCAGACCATACCCTAGATCGGCACTCATCATTCCGAAGAAGACCAGATAAAAAGGCATCATAAAAGGTGTAGGATCTATATCATTGTATTTCGGCAAACTGTACATTTCTGTAACACTTTCAAATGGCTCAACTAACGCATTGTTTTTCAAAACTGTAGGGACGAAATCGAAATGTTTTTTAGGAATCTCATCTGTCATGATGGCATAATTTTCTTGCCCGACATGTGTATCCAACAATACCGTCAAATCATTGACTTCTTCTTCTTCCAACCAACCATTTAGAATAAATAAGCTGCTTCCATTCAACAGCAAAGATTTCGCGTTATCACGCTGAACTAAGTTAGCGTAATATTCCTCAGACAATTTTAAATTTTCCATATGAACATCATAGTTCTGCAACGTTGCTTTCAAGCTCTTTTCTTCATCTGAAAGCTGACTCAAAGAATTCAATACAGACTTCAATTCTTTTTTCGGCAACTGTTGATAAGGATAATTCAAGTTTGTGAATTGGAATTGATTCAACACCTCATTTACTTCACCAAATGAATTTGTCGGTGAAATAACTAAATAAGCTGCTTCATCTTTATAACGAAAAATTTCTTCGACATATACATCGCTGGACTCTTTTAAAGCTGCTTGGAAATTATCTGCGCTGGCAGAAGAGATGGTTCCAATTTTCCCAGTGGTTACTTTAAAAGTCTCTAAATCATTTGGGTTGAAATCTAAACCTTCCCATTTCCTTAGAAAAGTCTCAGTGTCCGTCAAAGTCTTTCTCTGTTGATGGATATCAATCACTTTTCGTTCAATTTGTCTTACTTCATCTATTACTTGATCCAACGAAAATGCTGAAACTTTTTGTTCCAGTTCTTTCAAGGTATAGTGATTTCTACCTTTCATCATTTTCTTCAAAGCACTGGGTTGTTTAACGTATTGATTTAAATACGCTAATGTACTTTGAATCAGTTTCATTTTTTCCTCATGTTCCGCCCTATTTTCAGGTTGAGCATCGGCAGAGTAATAATCAAGCAATTCATTTTCTTCTAAAGCTGACAAATCGAATAATTCAAGCTTCTGCAACTCTTGCACCGCTCTTAAAAGCTGCTCTTTATTGGCTTGTTCGGCTAAAAGTGTTATTTGTTTCATTTTAGCTATTGCCATAACGTTTAAACACCACCTTCAATAATTCATTGACAACTTCATCTTTGTTTCTTTCAACCACTTGCTGTATTTTTGCAGATTCTTGCTCAATTTCTTTAGCTAGTGCTTCTTTATCAGCCTCTAAAAGAGTGTGGTATTTTTCTTTTTCGCTCTCTTCAAAATCACTTAACTCTTGTTCGAGGGTTATTTTATTTTGTTGAGCTTTTCGTTCAGCTTCAGATACGATTTTTTTCGCTTCGGCTTGACTATTTCGTCTTAATTCTTCAAGCTTCTCCTCAGCTTGCTTAACATATTCGACGGCTTCTAGACCCATTCCATCACCTCCTTAAAAGTACAAAAAAAGACATCAGCAAAGAGAGTCTTCTCACCCTAGAAGATTATTTCTCTTGAAAGCTAATGCCCAACCGTTTGTTGCTTATTCAACTAATAAAACAATAGCATATTTTAGTGATTGTGTCAATATTGACAAAGCTTACATCCTCAATATCGACCTCTTCACCAAAAAATTAATTGTTTTATTAAAAAGAGTAAAAAATATTTTCTCTTTATATAATAATTCCACTTTGGACATCTTTATAATTTTAAATATTTATAAAAAAATCAAAATAAAATAATAGCTTAATTTTATCACAATGTGAGATTATTCCAACTTTAAGTCACTGACTTATCTTCTTTCTTCTCCTAGCGAAAAGATAGAAAGTGATCCAAATCCTGTATGTGAAGCAATTGTAGGTCCATATGGATAAATTTTTATGTCTTTTACATTCAACTGGCTTTGTAATTCTTGTTTTACCATTTCAGCTTCTTCTGGAACTCCAACGTGTCCAATGAAAATGGTCTGTGATTCAGGAGAAACGATTCCTTCGACCGTTTTGTTCACTAAATAACTCAACGATTTTTTGCGCCCTCTGACTTTTCCGTAAGGTACTAATCCACCTTCAGGATTTACAATGATGATGGGTTTCACATTTAATAAGGTTCCAATAGTCGCAGATAGAGCAGAAACTCTTCCTCCACGTTCCAAATGTTTGATATCATCAACCGTTACCCAAGAGTGTACTCTCATTTTATTGTCTTCCAGCCACTGAGCAACTTCTTCCAATGCAGCTCCATCCGCTTTTCGCATTGCAGCTTCATAGACCAATAAGCCTTCTCCTAAACAAGCCGCTTTAGAATCTACTATTGTAATATCTACATGAGAATAGTTTTCTTTTAATTGTTCTACAGCTGTAACAGCGTTATTATAAGAACCGCTCAAAGCTGAAGAAAAAGCAATATACAAAACAGGGATGTCTGCTTTAACATACTTCTCGAACACATCAATATAAGTTCCTATATTGATTTGAGAAGTTGTTGCAACAGCCCCATTTTTTAATTCAAGAAAAAATTGATTGCGATCAAAAGATTTTCCCATATCGTCAACCAATTCTTTTCCATCCATGTGAACAGTTAGATTCACTACATCGATATCTTGTTCTTCGATAAACGTATAAGGTAGATCGCAACAAGAATCCGTGATCAATTTATAACTCATTCCACTCACTCCAACTTTTTTTTATTTTTTATTCACTGCTCTATTATGACAGGTTTTCCAAAAATTAAAAAGGGAAAATAAAAGTTTGCATTATTGAACATTTGTTCGTATAATATAGAAAACGAACAAATGTTTGGAGGACGTATTCATGGGAAAAAATAGTGCAGCAAAATTATCTGCTTTTTCATTCTTATCTAATTTTCTAACAGACAACTCGCCGACCGTGTTACCGCAAATGCCAACAGAACAAATTATTTATTTCTTAAATCAGGCTTACATAAAGTCTACATCCATTACTATACAAACGACTGATCGAATGGATTCCTCCGTTTGTCACGAATATACAGGAAAATTGATCACTTCGCCAGAAGATCAATCAAAAATCGTTTTATCTACACTCGACAAAAAAACAATGTCTATCATCAAGCCGAATGAAATCCGTTATGTTCGCCTGACTCATCATGCAGGTCGTTAATATACCCTATCGAATAAATAAGAGACCAGATCCTTTGATCTGGTCTCTTTATCGTTATTTTTTGGGCGCGACTGTTTTCGATTCAAAAAATCGTTTAGTTTGAGTAGGATCTAGTCTTTTTTCAATCAATCCTAAAACGATATCGGCTATAACTGCCATTAAAGCTGTTGGTATGGCTCCAGCTAAAATAATAGCACCACCATTAGTAGCATTGACTCCTCTGGCAATAATATCTCCTAATCCCCCAGCACCAATAAATGTACCGATTGCTCCGATACCAATACCTACTACTAAGGCGTTCCGTATTCCTCCCATGATGACAGATAAAGCTAAGGGCAATTCAATCATCAGAGTCACTTGTCCTTTCGTCATTCCCATCCCTTTACCAGTATCTAATAAGCTGTCATCCACGCTTCTGACTCCGGCGTAAGTGTTTTTCAATATAGGCAATAAAGAATAGAAAAAGATTGTGATCACAACCGTTGTCGATCCCAGACCAAATGCTAACATGACGATGGACAACATCGCTAACGACGGAACAGTCTGCAGTACATTAGCTGCTCCCATGACCCAACCCGCTAATTTACGATGTCTAGAGATCCAAAAACCAATCGGGATAGCAATAACAGCTGCGAATAGCACACCATAGATCGACATCAGAAAGTGTCTAAAAAATTGGCTCCATACATAAGAACCGTTTTGAGCATAATAATAAAATAGCTGCTCCATGACATTCATTTGTGTAGGGTCCATGTTATTCGCCTCCTTCTGTATTAGATGATCCGTCTTCAAAGTAATTATTGTCTTCTAGAAAGTCGTCTGCTACGACTTTCGGTTCTTTTAAATTATTATCTGCTTCATAATTCATTTCCTGCATTTGCTCTTCGCTTATCATGCCTTCCATTCTTAGTAAGATGCCTTCCAACTCGGGATAAGTTTCCAGTATCTCATTTGTAGCTAACGGGCTAGCGTCGTAAGGAGGAAACAACTGTAAATCATCCTCTAGGACAACTAGATCGTAACTCGCTATCCGACCATCTGTAGAGTAACCTAAAATAATGTCCATGCTTCCTGCTTGAAGCGCATCATATACTAATCCTATCTGCATAGGATAGACACGATTAAAATCAAAGCCGTAAGTATCTAGAAAAGCATCATACCCGTCTCCTTCACGTTCTATCCACGAGTTGTCTACTCCGGCATTCATTTCTAAGGCATAAGGTTCTAAATCACTGATTTTTTCTAAACCATATTCTTCGGCCGTTTCTTTTGTTACCATGAACGCATAGGAGTTAGCAAAACCATAGGAAGGGAACCATTTTAGATCGAACTCTTTATCAAACCCTTCTACTACGACTTCCAGTGCTTTTTCGGGATCAGTGATAGGGTCTTCTCCTAATTCTCCAGTTAATGAAGTTCCAGTGTATTTTACACCTGCTATGTTCGCATCCCCATTCAACAAGGCTTGATGACTAACAGTTGAAGAACCTAAATTATTGATGACTTGAACGTCCAAATCATCCATATAATGTTCAATCATACCTTCCACTACATAGCTCATGATCAATCCCTCTGTAGAGGTTACTCCAGCTACTGTAATTCCTTCTTCTCCGCTTCCGCTGCCTAAACCAGGTAAGGCGCAACCTGCTAATACCCCTGCACTGACTAGTGACAACAAGAAGCTTTTTTTCGTTTTTAACTTATTCATGTTATATCCTCCTATTTCGCAGTGCGCAAGTTGACTGGTGTAACTTTTTCTTCTACTTTACCCAACAGAAAATCTACCAGCAAAGCTAACAATGTAACAGGAATCGTACCACCGATAATCAACTCTGGTATATATAAGTTCAATCCATTAAAAATAAAGTCTCCTAGACCGCCGCCTCCGATATAAGAAGCTAACGTAGCCCAAGCAATGACGTAAACACCTGACAGTCGAATACCAGCCATAATTACAGGAGCTGCTTGCGGCAACTCTACTGAAAAGATCAATTGTTTATTTGTCATGCCCATCCCTTTAGCTGCATCAATCAAATCTTTATCGACACCTTCCATACCGATATACGTGTTTCTCAAAATCGGCATCAAGGAATACAAAAACAACGCAACGACTGCAGGAACTTTCCCTACACCGAACAGCGGGATCATTAAAGCCAATAGAGCTAATGAAGGCACAGTTTGCAATACCGTTATCGCACTAATAAATGCACTGGCTACTTTTTTATAACGCGTCAACAAGACTCCGATCGGAACAGCTACTAAGATCCCCAAGGCTAAAGCGATACCAGATATATATAAATGTTCCCAAGTCAATAACAATAATTGAGAACCATTATTCGTTAAAAAGTCAATCATATCTCTTCATCCTTCCTATTGCCCCGAGTTGATATCTGCGGTAGTTTCCAACGGCAAGTCTTTAGCGTCTTCAATATCGCCCCAAATGTTGTCGTATACGATCTCCGCTAGAGAACCTCTTGTGACTAAACCAATCAACCGATCATTTTGATCTACTACTGGGATGTTTTTGAACCCAATCTTCAACATCCGTTGTACTGTATCGCGCAGCAAAGTACCGGAACGAACAAAACGAACTTCATGCTCCATGACATCTCCGACACTTGTAGCTGTTTTTCGGTAACGGTCGATTGCTTCCAATCCAACTAACCCTTTTAACACACCTGAATCATCTGTTACAAACAAGGAATCGATTTTACGATCTCTCATGATACGAATAGCATCTTGCAAAGATTTTCCTGGAGTGACAGATGCTGGATTTTTCAGCATGATTTGATCAACCGTTTGGATTGAAGGACGAGCTTGTAACAAGCGATCTTCGCCGAGGAAATCTTCTACGAATTTATTAGCAGGATTAGCCAGTATATTGTCCGGGGTATCAAATTGAACGACTTTCCCTTGCTGCATGATGACGATACGGTCAGCTAATTGCAATGCTTCATCCATATCATGAGTAACAAAAACCACTGTACGGCCCATTTCGGATTGCAAGTGTTTCACCAACTCTTGCAGCGCATCTCTTGTGATAGGGTCTAAAGCTCCAAAAGGCTCATCCATCAATATAATATCTTGATCAGCAGCTAGTGCTCGAATAACACCGATCCGTTGTTGCTGCCCGCCTGAGAGTTCGTTTGGATAACGATCCAAAAATTCAACCGGCAAATCGACCCGCTTGATCAATTCTTCTGCTTTAGCTCTTTTCTTCTCTTCCGGCCATTTTAACAACTTGGGCACCAACGTGATGTTGTCATAGACTGTCATATGAGGCATCAACCCGATTTGCTGGATAACATAGCCTATTCCTCTCCTCAACTCGACCGGATCTTTTTTCATGATATCTTCTCCATCAATCAGGATTTGCCCTTTAGTCGGTTCGTTCATCCGGTTGATCATACGCATAGACGTCGTTTTTCCGCTCCCGCTAGTTCCGATGAACACTATAAATTCTCCGTCATTGAACGTTAAATTGATATTTTCTACGGCTTTTGTTCCATCTTTATATGTTTTGGATACATTTTTAAATTCAATCATTCTCTTTCACCTCGTTAGATGTTTTTTCACACACTCTCATTTATTGTTGCATAACCTGATCTGAATAGCAAAAAACATGCTTTCACAGAATTTTCATGGTACCATTTCATAAGAGAGGCTGGATAAATGACACTTACAACTAAAACACGTTCCCATTTAGGTGAAAAAAAAGGAACGCAAATTTGATTTGCGCTCCTTTTGATATCTATTCTGTTATAAGATCGGTGAAAGTAAACGAGAAAAACTTTGTTTGAATTTGACCCACTTTGACTGATTCTCAATTTCTTCTTTCGTCAACAAACGGCTTTTCTCCATATCTTTAAAGAAATAACTTTCCTGCTGTTTAGCTACTGAAGGATCATACATAAAAGCATTGACTTCAAAATTCAATTTGAAACTTCTAATATCAAAATTAGCTGTTCCTACTGAACAGATTTCTCCATCAATGACGATGGTTTTACTGTGTAAGAATCCATTTTCGTAAATGTAAACTTCCGCGCCTACATCTACCATTTGAGCAGCATAGGATAACGTAGCTTGATAAATAAAGGGATGGTCAGGTTTATTAGGAATCATAATCTTGACGTCGATTCCTGACATAACGGCTATCTGCAGTGTCTCTATCAACGCTTCATCAGGAACAAAATAAGGGGTTTGGATGTAGACAGACTCATCAGCTGTACTGATCATTTTGATGTACCCTTTTTTGATTTGCTGTATTTCTGTATCCGGTCCGCTGGAAACGATTTGAAGATTGGTTTCGCCTTTACGCGGAATATAAGGAAAATATTTTTCTTCATATTCTAACGGAGTTGTCGGAACGGCTGCATTCCAATCCATAATGAATCGGCTTTGCAAGGCCAAGACCCCATTCCCTTCAATTTTCAAATGAGTATCTCTCCAATAACCAAATTTCTTATCCATCCCCAGATACTCATTCCCTACATTAAATCCGCCGATATAACCGATCTTTCCGTCAATTACGACAATTTTGCGGTGATTACGGAAGTTGATCCTGAAGTTGATTAAACCTAATCTAGAACCAAAAAAGGTTTCCACTCGTCCACCTAACTCAATCAAGCGTTTAAATGAAGCGAGTTTCAAGGCCCTAGAACCCAATGCATCGTAAATGACTAAAACTTCTACTCCGGCAGCAGCTCTGTCTTCCAAAGCTTTTAACACCATGTTGCCGATATAATCATTATGGAAAATATAATAAATCATATGTACATGATTTTCTGCTTGGTAGATGTCTCGAATAAGAGACTTGAATTTTTCTTTTCCGTCTACGAAAAACTCTACTTGATTTCCTTTTGTCAAAATAGACTCGCTGCTTTCCAAGAATAAATTCGTAATTTCTTTAGAATCCTCTGTGTCTTGTTTTTTTGACAGCAATCTCTCTTCTTCCAGCAGCATCTGTTTTTGAGCTTCTACCAGTTCAGGCATACCGATGCTCTCTTGCGCTTGAATATCAAAGATTTTTTCTTTGGAGATTTTTTTTCCAATAAAGAAATAGATGATAAAACCTATCCCAGGTAAAAGGTTTAAGACCAATAACCAGGCCCATGTTGCAGCAATATCCCGTTTTTCACGAAACACTGTTATGGCTGCAAAAATACTATTGATAGCTAAAAACAATGAAACAAAGTAAAAAACATACCTCAATAAACTCACCTCTTTTCGAATAGTTACCTGCTTATAGGTAAAATGAACGAACTGAATCGTTTTATATCTCTATCATACTACACTTATTCTCACTTGATCAGTATTTTTCCTTATTTCAATGTCCCGGCTGGTTTTCATAATCGGTCTTTGAGTCTTTCACCCAGTTCCCTAACATGATCTCCATCTCTGCCTCTCCTCTTATAGGATAAGTTTCAGCCGTTTTCAATAGTTGCTTAAAGTATTGCTGCATGACTTCTTTGTTTTGATAATGGTGTGCTTCAAGAGTCATCAGCAACCGTTTTTTATTCGGCAAAAAACCCATCTTCTTGATATATGTTTTCAGCTCGTCATCATACAGCTCTTCTATGACTGCTGAATCTTCGTGAGATACCAAAGCCAAAAACAATTGCTCGCAAGCTAATTCTTGCTTGTAAAATAAAGGGTAATTATCCATATAAGACAACAATTCCGTTAATTTCTGTTGAGCCTTTTTTAAGTCTAAACGATCTAGGTACCAATTGTATTGCAAAATATGAATAGCCACTTCCAATGTACTAGTTCCGGCATTCAACTCGTTGACAGACAATTCTTCAAAAGGAATGTCTTTGATACGAATGCCTTGCGTCATTAAGGCATTCATTTTCAATTGCGTAAAAAAAGCTTTTTTATTTTCTTCCTTTTTCATTATAGAATAAATGTTGTGCCCGTCATTTGGAAGACCTCCTATTTTTAGCGGAATCCCATTCGTCACGGCTGTAAAAAGACCAGCAACCAAAAATAATTGCCATCCAACTAGAGCAAAAGCAGATAATTGCTCTATCCTCGCAATAATCCCTAAAGCTATGATCGATGTGACCAGATTCAGCAGTACGCCTCCTAAGTTATAAATAATGTATGGAAATGATCTTTCTGAATACTCAGGCGGAGACATCAAGCACTGACCACCTGTTCCCGGCAGATGAAATTTTTTACGCTTGAATTTCCCATCTTCCTTGATGAGCGTAAAACTTCCTACTCGAAAAGAAACAAACGAATAACCTGTTAATAGTCCAAAAATCAAATGTCCTAACTCATGAATTAAAATATGTAAGAAGTAACACAAACAGAAAAAAATTATCCCCATAACTAAATGCAAAACATTCCATTCCAAAACTGTCTCAGGTAAAAATACAGCACCAAATACACCTAATAGTAATCCAACTCCCATACTCAGTGAAAGAAATAAGATATTTTTAAGCAATGGACTTTTCTTCTTATTTTTAGTCTTTATACGTTCCATCTATCGGCCTCCTCTTGCATTTCACAGTCTTTTGATAACGCTTTTTATCCATCATGAAGTATTCTTTTATAAAAGTCAATTGCTCTCAAAAATAAAAAAAACAGGCTTTACACCTGTTTTCTTTATGGTTTATGCAACTGTCTTTGTGATAAATAATCTTGGCGTTGTTTTTTGGATCACTATCAAAATCATACTCGCAACGACAGCAGTAATAACACCGCTTAAGATTTGTGTGATAAAAGAATAGACAAAAGCACCCATTCCTTCTGGCGCGTAACTTCCCCAGAAGTAATACCCGGCTACAAAATGCCAGAAAAATCGAGCCATGGTACCAGTAAACGTCCCCAAAACAATAAATAAGTTTAACTGATGTACTCGGTTTTCTTCACTAAGTGATTGGACTTTTTTGGCAAATAACCCTCCAAATCCAGCAAATGCAAATGCAATAAAATATTCAATAAATCCTTGCAGCGGACTCAAGATATAGGCATTTCCTATCACAAAATGCAAGATCCCCCATAAAAAACCAGCATAAACAGCTGGTACAAGTCCTCTTCTAAAAGCATAGAGCGTCAATGGTATCATACCTAATGAAACGGTAAACGACGGCCCTATATTTGTTGGAATCAAAGACAATACGATTGCCAAAGCGGCTATAATCGTTCCTTCCATCCACACACTAAAATTTTTGTTGCGCATAAAAAAACTCCTCCCTTATAATTTGAACAATGCCAAACAACAAAGGAGGAGATTACTTAAGTATATATATAAATACTTTCGCTCTCCGTCACAATTCCTACGCTCGTACTAACGAACAGGTTCGAAGGGTCAGAATCGAATCGATTCAATCTCAGCTTTTCAGCTCCCCTTTGTGATGGATGTTCATTCAATTTTTATTCCTTGTTCAGTGTAACGAAAAGTCTTTGAATTGTCAATATCAGACCGATTCTGGATAGGGATTCTTAATGCGATTTCACTTTTTTAGCTAGTACGTATTCAACTTTATCGTTTATATTTATTCTTTTCAAGCTATTTAGAAAACCAGAACGCACGTATAACATTTGGCTGCTGATGTTGTCTACAGCTACGGATAAAACGATTTCATCCACATCTGGATAATACTCTCGCACATAATCCGGTAACAGCTCTAACGATTTTTTTGCATACCCTTGACTTTGATACCTCAAATCGATAGAGTGCGCTTTAAATAAAACGGCGTTAGGATTATCCGTATAGCGAGAAACGCCTATGCCAAATTGTAGAATAAAGAATCCGACTAAATCGTTTCCTTTTAAAATCAATATAGGATGTTTTCCAGTTTCGTGCAAACTTTCTGTTAGAGCATCCATTGGTTTGATCATGTAAGTATTTGACTCGATCGCATAATTTTCCAACTTAGGTATATCTTCGATCATAGCTTCTCTCAACTGTATAGTTTCCATCCCCACACACCCTGTTCCCTTTAAGTTATTGATTCAAGAATAACAGATGACAAGTTCGAAAGTCTCTTGATAAGCCTTCTATTCGTTTTTTTCTTCTTACCTCAATCCATCCCACTCTAAGTAAAATTCTTCTAGAAAAGTCTCCATATATTCATGTCTTCTTTGTGCAAAGACTTTTCCAGTTTGTGTATTCATCGTATCTTTCAACTTCAACAGTTTTTCATAAAAATGCATGATGGCTGTATCGTCTCCTGAACGGTATTCTTCGTAACTCATAGATTCTCTCGGTTTTTTAGACGGATCATGAATCAGACGTCCTCGTGAACCCGAAAAAGCCATAGTCCGTGCGATCCCAATTGCACCAATAGCGTCTAAACGATCCGCATCCTGCACCAGCATTCCTTCAATAGAGTCGAGCTGCACTTTATTGGTCCCACCTTTATAAGATAGATTCAACACTATAAAAAGAATCTGCTCTTGGATCTCTTTAGGCAAAGAAAATTGGTTCAGCCAATCCATCAACCGTTTTTCACCTTCTGCAGCATTTTTAACTAGTTTATCGTCTGGAACATCATGCAGCAAAGCTGCCATCTCGCAAACAAAAGCATTTACCGGTCCGGGTTCTTCTGCTGCCATTTGTTTAGCTAAGTTCCTTACTCGGTGGATATGCCACCAATCATGTCCTGAAGCATCATTTTGAAATAAGTCTGCTACAAATTGTTCCGTTAATGCGATAATTTCTTCTTGTTGTTTTTCCATAAATACACCTGCTTTCTTCATTATTATTTTAAAATAAGGCTAGGACATGTGATGTCCTAGCCTTAATTGCATTTATTTTTGTTTCTTATTTTTGTTAGAGCTGGCTTCCATAATAATTGGAAGAATCACAGGTCTTCTGCGCGTTTTATCGAACAAGAATTTACTTAAAGAGTCTCTGATATCTTGCTTCAAAGCACCCCATTCAAATTCATTTTGCTGCAGATTTTCCTCAACAACTTTTCTCACTAATTCACTGCTTTGTTCGATCAATGGAGTATTTTCTTTCACGTATACAAATCCGCGCGTCATTACTTCTGGACCAGAAGTAATTTCTTTCGTTCTACGGTTGATCGTTACAACAGCAATTAGAATACCGTCTTGAGACAATAATTTACGATCGCGCAATACGATGTTTCCGATATCACCGATTCCGATCCCATCTACCATTGTATTACCGGACTCTACTTGTCCAGACATCGTGAAACGGTTGTGAGAGTATTCGATGATGTCGCCTTTTCCAGGAATAATGATATTCTTGTAAGACATTCCTACTTCATGGGCTAGATCAGCATGAGCAGCCAACATTCTGTATTCACCAGTTACCGGAATAAAATACTCAGGATGGATCAAGTTGATCATCAATTTCAAATCATTTGGTGTCGCGTGACCAGAAGCTTTTAAGTTGTCTGTAATTTGTTTTACAGCCCCTCCAGCACGGTAAACCATATTCTCTGTAGTCGCAACCGTTACTTCCATTTCGTGAGAAGGACTAGTAACGATATACACCAAATCGCCTTCTTGGATATTCACTTGCGGATGCTTACCTTTAGCCATACGTTGCAGCGTCTTGATAGGTTCCCCAGTGCTGCCGGTTTCAAGCACAACGATTTCATGATCTTCGTATTTGTCTATGTCTTTGACTGGAACGATCAAATCGTCACTTGGCAATTGCAATTTATTCATTTTCAATGCTTTTTCTACAATCTCTTCCAAGTTTTTCCCTGTGATAAAGATTTTACGTTTTGAACGGTGAGCCGCATCAAAAACTTGTTGAATTCTCAAAATGTTGCTGGCAACAGCAGCGACGATGATTCTGCTTGAAGTGTTTTGGAAGGTATCTAGTACCTCTTCCGCCACTTTCAAGTCGCTCACGTTTTCAACTGGACTTTCTGCTTCACTTGAGTCGCTTAATAAAGCCAACACTTTTTCTCTTCCGATATCACTAATACGGTTTAAATCGGTTTTGTACATTGGTTGTGCACTTTGATCAAATTTGAAGTTTCCTGTATACACAATACTTCCTTCTTCAGTTTTTACAACGATCCCTACTGAATCAGGAATCGAATGAGTTGTTCTAAAGAAGCTGATTACAGCATTGTTAAATTCAATTTCGGTTTGTTCATCAATAACGTGGTAATCGTCAAATTTGATCGATTGACCTTTTTCTTCTACACTCATTTTTGCTAATTCGATAGTCAGCTCTGTACCGAAAACGGGAACATTAAATTTTTGCAAGAAATAAGGTAAAGCTCCAATAGCATCCTCATGACCATGAGTCAAGAATACCCCAGTTACTCTATCTTTATTTTCCTCCAAATAATCAAAATTTGGAATCACTACATCAATCCCGAATAATTCCGTTTCTGGATACATCAATCCGCAATCCAATACAAAAATTTCTTCATCTACTTCCACTACGTACATATTCTTTCCATTTTCACGTACGCCACCAAGTGGAATCACTTTAATTTTGCTCATTACTTCACCTCTTCAATCAATTTTCCAATAGTTTATTTAATACAAGTTGATAAAATTACCTTTTCTTCTTCAGTTGTGCACTCTACTAGAGGCAACCTTACTCCGCCAACATCAATTCCTTGATGATTTAATAAAAATTTTGTTGGTGCAGGAGAAGGAACTGAAAACAACGCATCCATTTTCGGGATCAACTCACGGGACAGTTTTGCTGCCTCTGTTAATTTACCCGCTTCAAATGCATCGTACATTTCTTTCATCTCTTTGCCGAAAACTTGGCTCGCTACGGAGATCACACCATTTGCACCAATCGCCTTAGCTGGTAAGGATAATGCATCTTCACCAGTATAAACTAAAAAGTCAGCATCCGTATGGGAAATGATTTCACTCATGGCTTCAATTCCGACACATTCTTTGACCCCAATAATAGTTTCAATAGCGGACAAACGAATCGTTGTAGCCGGTTCTATGGAGACACTGGTTCTTCCTGGAACATTGTAAATAATGATCGGCAGATCCGTACTTTTTGCTACCGCTTCAAAGTGAGCGTATAACCCAGCTTGATTCGGTTTATTATAGTAAGGAGTTACCACCAATGCTGCATCAATTCCTTTAATTTTCGCTACTTCTTGTGTAAAAGAAATCGTTTCAGCAGTATTATTTGATCCTGTTCCTGCTATGATCGGGACACGTCCTGCTGCAAATTCCACTGTCTGTTGGTACAATGTCAATTTTTCATCGTGAGAAAGTGTAGGAGACTCACCAGTTGTTCCGCCAACTACAATTCCTTGAGTACCCGTTGCAATCAAATGATCAATCAGTTTTTCTAATTTGCTGAAATCGATATTGTTCTCATGATCAAACGGCGTAACCATTGCTGTAATGATACTTGCTTGTTGGATATCCAAATTATGTCCTCCTCTAGCTTTAGTCTATTTGTTAGATAATGGCTGAATCAAATTCAATTCGTGCATTTTTTCTGCAATTTGAACAGTATTCCATGCTGCACCTTTTAATAGATTGTCTGAAACGATCCACATATGGTAACCTGCTTCATCATCCAAGTCTTTACGAATCCGACCGACAAAAACATCTTTTTTGTTTTCAGCAGTCAATGCAGTAGGATACATTTGTTCGCTTGGGTCGTCTTCTAATGTTACCCCTGGAGCTTTTCTTAAAATATCTCGAATCTTCTCCACTGAAGCAGTCGTGTCTTTGACTTCGATATACACAGATTCTGAATGTCCATAAGCAACCGGGATACGCACACATGTAGCAGATAATTTTATCGCATCATCGCCCATGATTTTTTTAGTCTCGTTGGTCATTTTCCATTCTTCTTTTGTATACCCTTTTTCGTCAAATACATCGATTTGGGGCAAAGCATTGAAAGCAATAGGAAAATGTTTTTTATCTCCGCCAGCTGGTAAAATGTTAGCCTCGTAAGGTTTATCATCCATCATCTGCTGAGCTTGATCATACATTTCTTTCAATGCCGAGTTTCCTGCTCCACTGACTGCTTGGTATGTTGAAACGATTACTCTGTCCAGTCCAAATGCTTTTCGTATTGGATGCAATGCTGCAACCATTTGGATCGTTGAGCAATTAGGATTGGCAATTATACCAGAATGTTTTTCCAATGCCTCAGGATTGACTTCAGGTACAACCAAAGGAACTTCTGGGTCCATGCGGTAAGCACTTGTATTGTCAATGACAATTGCCCCATGTTTGACGGCTTCTGGAGCGAATTTTTTAGAGATGTCTCCTCCTGCACTAAATAAAGCAATATCTATTCCACTGAATGAATCTTCAGTTGTTTCTTGAACTTCGATTTCGGTATCTTTAAACACCAGTTTTTTACCAGCTGAACGCTTAGAAGAGAGTAATCTTACTTCTTTGATTGGAAAAGCTGCATTTTCCAGCATCTTGATAATTTTTGTCCCTACTGCTCCTGTTGCGCCAACTACTGCTACTGAATATCCATTCATAATCTCACTCCTACTTCTAAACTTTTATCTTTTATTCAAACTTACGAATAGTACCATTATTCATTTTATCATAATTCACTGTGAAATCATACCAAACAAAAACTTTCGTCATCGGTAAACATCAGTCTAGTTGCTTTACTGCTTACGTTTCAATGGTTTTATAACGTAAAAAAGCCTTACTGAATATCTGATATGCTCCCCCTAAAGTAGACACTTAAAAAAGTAAACTACTCTAGGGGGATTTTTTATGCGTTCTAACCGCAAACATACTATTGATGAGCTTGAGAGATATATTCTGTTATATCTTGAAGAAGGTGTAAGTTTTAAAGAGTTAAGTAAAGAGCATGGATTATCGTTAACGGATTCGGCCTTCGGTCAAAAAGTCCTTAGATATCAAGAGCATGGCCTTTCGGGAATACAAACCACAGCTCGAAACAATCAGTACAGTAAAGAAATTAAAGAGACAATTGTTCGAGAATACTTCAATGCAGGCACGCCTATCAAACAATTAGCTC
>NZ_FOXW01000016.1 GCF_900115825.1 Desemzia incerta
ACTCCTTACACGTTTGGTTCGTCTTACTTTGTTTAGTTTTCAAAGGTCTAATTTCGTGTTTCGTTGTCGTTTTGACAACTACTTAATAATATCAGCTGTTTGACTGGAAGTCAACAACTTTTTTCGAAATTTATTTTTTATTTTTGCTTCGTGTTGCTGTGTTTCTCTGACAACTTCTATATATTATCATCGTTTTAAAAAAACGTCAACTGTATTTTTATACTTTTTTCAATTTATATTGAATATCTTATTTTTAAAAAACACATTCTTTTTCTGGTTGTATTATAGAAGAAACTAACCAATCCGTCGTCTTAACCTCTATCTCACTTTCCAAAATTTTATTTCTCTCCATTCTTTTTCTTCTCATGAAGAAGACATTTATGATTATTTATTCATTATTCACCTATCAACATTGAAATCGCTGTTTTCTTAGTTTCGAAAAATGAAGTTTTAATTAGTATAAGATGTAAAAAAACATAGATATATATCATTTTTTATTTTATTGTAAATAATGCTTATGCTATACTGTTTTTGTTACTATTTTAAGGGGGAATTATTAAATGTTAAAAAGATTGATCGGTCCATTAGCTGTTATTTCACTTTCTCTTTTTGCTTGCGGAAATGAAGAAGCAGACAGTCCAAATGAAGAAACAGCTGAAAGTACCGAGTCTACCGTTGCAAGTCCAGATGAAATCATGAATCAAATTACTGAAAGCAGCTCTGAAGATGAGCGTCCATCAGTATCTCTTGATTTCAACACAGGCGTAGAATGGACAGATGAAGGTTATACCGCTTTGCCTTCTGAAGACGGAAGTTACGCTGTGACTGGTTATATTGAAGGTGGGGATAAACTCTTTTTAGTTCAAGATGGAGAAGTTATGGAAGAAATTCCTTTAACTGACACTTTGGATTTTGAGTACACTATGGAAGGCGGACTTTCTGAAAACCAAGTTTATTACTTTGTAGCAGATGACCGCTTAGAAGTTGGACAGACAGATGTTAATTTAGACGATGCAGACCGTGCAGAAAAAGTTACTTTTGCAGTGGAATAAAAGAGAATTGTATTTAAAAGGAGTTGAAAAGCAGAGAAAAGTTTTTCTGTTTTTCAACTCCCTTTTTCTTTAAAGTCTTTCCTATTAGATGAATTCTTTAGGTGGTGTAAAACTATGCGTTTATTTGGATTGACCATTTTGTTCATGTTTAACACTTTGATTTCTACCTTTATTTCGTTCGCACTTTACGGTTTATTCCGTTTAAATTTTGGTTTAATAGAAGGCGTTACAGATAATTCTGGACTGTTCTTTTTTATTCTTATAGGAATCACATTGCTATTTATTTTATGGTTCAGTTTCTATCAGGTTTACAAACATAACAGAAAAATTTGGCTTACCTTGTTCTTATTATTTGGATTAGTCCTAGTTATTTTCAACAGCAAAGTATTTTGGTTTTTATTTTTAATGCTGATTTATTTTATCGGAATCGGTTTGATTTATTTCGATAAGAATTTTACTCCTGCTAAAGACAATAAAAACTAAAAACAGCCGGTGTCCATGCTTGAACTGCCCCCTGTCAAGTAGACAGGCAAATAAACAAAATTCTTTGTGCCATGTATGACAGTTGTCATGCATGGCTTTTTTTCATACTGGAAT
>NZ_FOXW01000005.1 GCF_900115825.1 Desemzia incerta
ATATGTGTGGTGATGATGGCAAGAAGGTCACACCTGTTCCCATGCCGAACACAGAAGTTAAGCTTCTTAGCGCCGAAGGTAGTGAGGGGTTTCCCCTTGTGAGACTAGGACGTTGCCACGCATAGTTTTTATTCCGCAATAGCTCAGTTGGTAGTAGCGCGTGACTGTTAATCACGATGTCGCAGGTTCGAGTCCTGCTTGCGGAGTCTTTTTTTTTACATAAAATTACAGATCCACTTATAAAAGTGCCGCTTTAGCTCAGTCGGTAGAGCGCTTCCATGGTAAGGAAGAGGTCGCCGGTTCGAATCCGGCAAGTGGCTTTCTTAATACAAATAAGTTAAAAGTCGTGCAGACGCTGGTTTACAGTGATTTGTACGGCTTTTTTTTGTGCAAAAAGACCTTTAATGGTTGTTATTTATAAAAAAGGTTTTCTTTTTCCTTCTGATAATGCGTATTGCTTTTGACATTCTGTTTTATGTTATATGATGTTCGTATAGATATTCTCTTATAGAGATAGAAAAGTCGGCAATATAATTTGAAAGGGGCACAAATAAAATGAAAGCATCGAAATTAATGAACACAGGTATGGATTACGCGCAAGACGCATTTGAGATGGCTAAGGATCATATGCCATCCTCTCATCATTTAGCTAAGAAGAAAATGATGATGGATGCGAAGTTAGCTAAAGGTGCTACAAAAGCAATGCCAGCTAAAGTTAAACGAATGGAACTAGCAAAAATGATTGCTTTACCTCTAGCAGGTGCTTTAGTAGCGTTATTGTTTGCACCAAAATCTGGTAAAGAATTAAGAACAGATATCAAAAGCAAATTTGTGGATGTAAAAGATACTGGTATGGAAAAAACACAAGAATTAAAAGGTAAATATAGTGCTGATGAAGAAACTTCATACGACCCTTCAGATAATTATGATGAATCTGTAGAGGCTCATGGAAATGTGCATGGAACAGTTGCAGAACCCACAGGCGATGAGACGATTCCGGCAGACAAATTAGATGAAACACTTGATGATTTAGGGTATTCATCTGAAGACGAACTATTAAATGAAGATAAATAATTTTTTAGGACACTCCAGTTTGGTCAGCTGACTTGGCTAAACTGGAGTGTCTTTTTTTAGATTTTTAAACGAGTATGGTATCCGTACTACGCATTGCATTTCATCTTTATGTGTAGTAGAGTTATAAGTAATTAAATGTTTTGCAGGGGGACACAGTTGTGTTGAGAAGGTTAAAACCTGACCCTTTGAACCTGTTAGTTAACACTAACGTAGGGAGCACTGTTTACATATGAAATAAATATGTATTGAGCTCTCCATTATTATGGGGAGCTTTTCTTTTGTAAAACTTTTGATTGCGGGGGGACACAATTGTGTTGAGAAGGTTAAAACCTGACCCTTTGAACCTGTTAGTTAATACTGACGTAGGGAGCAATAGTGTTTTATGCGCTTTTTTGACCTCTACAGCTTATTGTAGGGGTCTTTTTTATGCTTCTGTCAAAAGAGGAGGATAGAGAGGAACAATAGATTACCTAGTGTAAAAAGATATTTTAAGTAAAAAAGATAAATGGAGGAGTTAAAGAATGTTATCACAGATTAAACAAGCAGCACCTTTGATTCATTGTATAACCAATTATGTTGTAGCTAACTTTTCAGCTAATGGATTACTTGCAGTAGGAGCATCCCCTATCATGGCTGATGAAATAAAAGAGGTTTCTGAAGTAGTCTCTTCTTCTGATGGGTTGTTGATTAATATCGGAACCGTAAATGACTTTACGATAGAGTCTATGTTGGTTGCTGGCAAAAAAGCAAATGAATTAAATATTCCAATTGTGCTTGATCCTGTAGGTGTAGGCGCTACAGATTACAGAAAGAGAGTGGTTCGTCGTTTGTTGAAGGAAGTCAAATTCAATTTGATTCGTTGCAACGCTGGAGAATTAGCGTCTATAGCTGGAGCAGACTGGCAAGCAAAAGGAGTCGATAGTGGGGAAGGTTTTGCGAATACCGATACGATAGCTCGGGAAGTGGCTTTAAAGTATGGGTGCATGGTAGCTGTGACTGGGAGAACTGATTTTTTAACTGATGGGCATGCTGAATACCACATTTGTGGAGGGAACGAGACAGCGACACATATTACAGGGATGGGCTGCTTACTGAGCGCTATTTGTGCAGCATCGTTAGCCAGCAGTAATAGGAAAGAAGAGTTGAAGAGTCTAGCCGCTACTTTAAAGGATTACAAAAAAGCAGCTGAACTCTCTTTAGATGAAAACGGGTCGTTTATCGCTCAATTTATAGATAATGTACAAAAAATCGCGGAGGTAAAAAAATGATTTCATTAACCATTGCAGGGTCTGATTCAGGTGGAGGAGCCGGAATTCAAGCAGATATCAAAACGTTCCAAGAACTGGGTGTATTTGGAACAACAGTCATAACTGCATTAACTGATCAAAATACAAAAGGGGTTCATGGAGTTTTTAAGGTGACGCCACAGTTTGTTCAGCAACAATTGTCATCAGTGCTGGAAGATTTTTCTATCAAATCGATCAAAACGGGTATGCTCTATTCCGCTGAGATTATTGAGGCTGCAGCTGCTGTTTTAAGAGAGCAAAAGATTCCTCTAGTACTTGATCCGGTGATGATCGCAAAAGGCGGGGAAAAGCTGTTACAGAACTCAGCTGTAGAAGCATTGATTGAACAATTATTACCCTTAACAACAATCTGTACTCCTAATATACCAGAAGCTGAAGTTCTTACTGGGATGTCTATTAAAGATTCAAAAGATATGGAAAGAGCAGCTCGTAGTATTCTACAAATGGGATCCGACTGGGTAGTAATAAAAGGGGGACACACAGGTGAAAAAGATGCTGTTGACCGAGTGTATGGTCACGACGCAGCTTTTACCATGACAACTCCTAGAAAAAAGACAGACCACACGCATGGGACTGGTTGTACTTTTTCAGCAGCGATTACAGCTAATATTGCCAAAGGATATACTATACCTGAAGCAATTATTGAAGCCAAAAAGTTTGTTCATTTAGCAATTAGTTATCCCCTTTTTATCGGGAGCGGAAAAGGACCCACCAATCATTTTGCTTTTAATCAACAAAAAGGAGTTTGCGAGGTGGTAGTGAATGAAGCGTGAAATGTTAGAGATATATTTTGTCATGGGGTCTAATAACTGCAAAAAGGATCCGCTTTTGGTACTCCGTGAAGCATTAGAAGCAGGCATAACTTGTTTTCAATTCCGAGAAAAGGGAGAAGGAGCATTAACAGGACAAGCGTATGAAAAGTTTGCTTCTGACTGCCAACAGCTGTGTGCTGCTTATCAAGTTCCTTTTATTATTAATGATGACGTAAACTTAGCATTGAAGTTAAATGCTGATGGGATTCATGTTGGTCAAAATGACTTAGCGATTTCTACTTTTCGTGAACAGGCTAAAGGTAAAATCATAGGAGTGTCGGTTCATAATGTTCATGATATGAGAGAAGCTATAGCTGATGGAGCGGATTACGTAGGAATTGGACCGATATACACGACTCAAACTAAAAAAGATGCCCAACCACCAACAGGAGTGACCGCTTTAAAAACTATACGAAAACAGTTCAATACGTTCCCTATCGTTGCTATAGGAGGTATAACGGAAGCAAATGCTAATAAAGTTCGTTCAGCAGGTGCAGATGGAGTAGCTTTAATATCAGCGATTTGTCATAGCACACAGATCAAAACGACAGTAGAAAACTTGCGTAGAACAGTCTAAAGCTGGGAATTGTTGTTTTCGAACAAATGGAGTAAAAATAAGAAAACTGGAAGGGTCCCTTGAGAAGTGTTAAAATAGAGTCAAATGATAAAAGGAGTGGTAGATACCATGGATTTCGAAAAAGGGGAAAATCGTTTTTACAAAAATGATGAAGCTGGAAATTTAATTGCTGAAATCACTTATGTACCTTCTGGAGAAGATAAAGTATTGGTTGACCATACTTTTGTAGACCCTAGCCTAAGAGGGCAAGGAGTAGCAGAACAATTAGTCGATCGTACTGTTCAAGAAATGAAAAATGAAGGTAAGAAGATTGTTCCAGTTTGTCCCTATGTGGTGACTTTATTTGAACGCAAGCCGGAAAAATACCAAGATATTATGGCAGACTAAATTTTATTAAACAATTAGAAAGCTGGAATTTATTCATTTTGCTGGAGTCTGAGGCCAGCAGAATGGACTAATTTCCAGCTTTTTTTGTTATTAAATATGCAAAAAATCAATATTAATGAATAATTATTAGAATAATATTAAAAATAACGAAAAAAGACGATCTTCTATTTACAAGAGATACAATATTTTATATAATTCTCTTTGTGCTCAACAAGCATTAGTCTTTAAGGCCCGTTGGTCAAGCGGTTAAGACACCGCCCTTTCACGGCGGTAACACGGGTTCGAATCCCGTACGGGTCATTTTAGTTTCAGGAATAATCGCGTTCGCCGGCTTAGCTCAGTTGGTAGAGCATCGCACTCGTAACGCGGGGGTCACAGGTTCAAGTCCTGCAGCCGGCATAATACGAAAAAAACAGGTTCACAAAAGGTTTTAAAAACTTTTGTGAACCTGTTTTTTTTAGGTCGATTTACGATATGTCATAGAGATGTAGGGACAAGAAAACAGAAAAATTGATTGGAATGCACAAGTAGAGTAAGGTTAAATAAGATGATTAGTATGTATTGTAGTTGGAAAACAACAGACATAGGTCTATGCAACAAAGCAACTAAAGAGGTGATGAAATGGCATTTGATTACGATCTTGATTTTGATAAAATAAACTTCCGTAAGCAACCTGAATTATACAGAGTAGGAAGAGGAGAACAAGGCGTACTGCTGGTAGAGCCTTACAAAAGTGAGATTCTTCCTCATTGGCGATTTAAGACGCCGGAAATCGCTACAGAATCGTCTGAAAAAATTTATCAAATGTATTTAAAATATAAAGAAGATCAAGATTTCGTCGGAATGGATATGGCTAGGAAATTTCTTCAAATGGGTTACACTAGATCCAGACGCTACGCAAATTATAAAGGCGGAAGAAAATATGAGGAAAATGGCGAAATTAAGGAACGAACGATTGATGAAGAAAAAGCAAAGTCAGCTGCTATTTTTGAAAAGAAATGGAAGATCGTCAGAGAAGATGAAGATTACCTCAAATTGAAAAAAGAGCATCAAAAAAAGTATGGCTGATCAAGTAAGGTGATAAAAATACTGAGGATGTTGATAAATGACAACTATTCAAGTAATGAAACCTTCTGATATTACTCTTGTTGCTAAAATGGCGCAAGAGTTGTTCAAAGAAAATGATTTTGCTGCGTTAAAAAAAGAATTCGAGTGCCTGTCGGGAAGTAAAAAAGACACTATATTAGTTGCTAAAGAAAATAAAGGCACTGCAGGTTTTATCCATATGTCTTTAAGATATGAGTACGTTGAAGGAACCACATCTACACCTGTAGCGTATATAGAAGGTATTTATGTGAAGCCCGACTATCGTCAGCGTCATGTAGCACATAAATTGATTTCGGCAGGAGAAGGATGGGCTAAAAGTAAAGGGTGCACGCAAATAGCGTCGGATGTAGAATTGTACAATACTATTAGTCAGAAAGTTCATCAGAAAACTGGATTTAAAGAAGTGAATCGTCTTGTTTGTTATGTGAAGTCTATAGAATTGTAGCCAAAATTCAGATTAGGGCTTTTAGATCACTCTTTTAAAGGGGAGATTATTCAGGATAATGAATAATAAAACAAAAAAGCATTTTCTCTCTTGACAGAATGGTGTGTTTAATTGTATTATATTCTTGTTGCTGATTTTTGATTCTATTTTCTGCAATGATTTATTGGAGGGGTAGCGAAGTGGCTAAACGCGGCGGACTGTAAATCCGCTCCTTCGGGTTCGGCAGTTCGAATCTGCCCCCCTCCACCATTTATGGGCTATAGCCAAGCGGTAAGGCAAGGGACTTTGACTCCCTCATGCGTTGGTTCGAATCCAGCTAGCCCAGTTAAATTAAACCATGTGTGGTTTTGATGGCAAGAAGGTCACACCTGTTCCCATGCCGAACACAGTAGTTAAGCTTCTTAGCGCCAAAGGTAGTGAAGGGTTTCCCTTTGTGAGATTAGGACGAAGCCATGCTGGTTTAATTTATGAGTCATTAGCTCAGTTGGTAGAGCATCTGACTTTTAATCAGAGGGTCGCAGGTTCGAATCCTGCATGACTCATTCCTAAGACTAGAAACAGAGTTCCTGTTTCTAGTCTTTTTTTTGTTCTTTTACAGCGGTTGAATGGAAGAGTTAGAAAACGATAAAAAGAGCTCTTAACGTGTCATCAAATAACGTTATTCAAACTAAACTGTGCTATAATATGGACTGAGTGACAATTTTACACTTTTGGAGGTGTCCACATGTCAATAGATTGGTCACTACTTTTTACATGGCGCTCGTTAATCAACATCATAGATGTTTTGATCGTTGCATTTTTTATCTACCAATTGATTATTGTTGTCAGAGGAACAAGAGCTGTTCAGTTATTGAAAGGGATTGCTATTATTGTTTTGATAAAGGTTGGAAGTTATTTCTTCCAGCTGCAGACAGTAGAATGGATTGTCGATTTAGTGATTCAATGGGCTGTATTAGCCTTGATCATTATTTTCCAACCAGAAATGCGCAGGGGATTAGAACATTTAGGTAGAGGTTCTTTATTTAACCGCAAGAAAAAGAAAAAGAACCCTGGAGAAGACCTTGTATCAAGTATACTAAAGTCTGTACAATATATGAGTAAACGACGCATAGGAGCATTAATTGCGATTGAAATGGAAACGGGATTAGAAGAATATGTCAACACGGGTATTTCAATGGGTGCGGATATTTCTGGAGAATTGCTGATCAATACATTTATACCCAATACTCCATTGCATGATGGAGCAGTAATCATTCAAGATTATAAAATTGCTTCAGCCGCCAGTTATTTGCCGCTTTCTGAGAGTTCGTTGATTTCTAAAGAATTGGGGACTCGGCACAGAGCTGCAATTGGTCTGAGTGAAGTATCTGATGCTTTAACCGTTGTTGTTTCCGAAGAAACTGGGGGAGTCAGTATTACCCAAAACGGTAATTTATACCGAGATCTTTCAAGAGAAGACTTTGAGGTTTTCTTGACCAAAGCATTAGTGACGGAAGAAGAAGAACAAACGGTCAACCCTATTCAAACTTTTTTCAACGGTTTCAAAAAGGGGGCTTCTAAAAAATGATGGAAAAAATAATGAATTCTCCTTGGTTTTTACGGATTGTAGCGCTAGGTTTTGCCGCATTATTATTTACTTATGTGAATAACGAAAACAGTAAACAAATCAATGCAAATAACCGTTCAGGCGGAGCAACAGTCAACAGTACGGAAATGATCACTGATTTACCGGTTTTAGTAGATATTGACCAAGAAAAATATTTTGTTACGGGGATCCCTGATTCAGTATCGATTTTGTTGGAAGGCTCGACAGCTATTTTGTTGAATACACTGACAACAGAAAGTTTTGATATTGTTACTCCTGATTTGAATGAGTTGGGTGAAGGAACGTACACCATAGAGTTGCTGCCTTCAGGCTTATCCGATGACTTGAACTATACGATCTACCCAGCTGAAGTGAAGATCACTATACAAGAACGAGTCAGCGAAAATTATGATATATCTGTGTTGTTTAACGAAGATTCATTAGCCAGAGGATATGAAGCTGGTGAACCTATTGTAGATTCAGATACTGTTCTCATAGAGGGTGCAGCAGACACGTTAGACCGAATTGCTAATGTACAAGTAAATGTTTCTGCGGAGGAAAATACGAATTCCGATATTACTCAAACTTTACCGGTCATTGTAACTGACGCAGCCGGGAACCAGCTGGATGTAGATGTAACGCCAAGTGAAGTGTCTGTTACTATCCCGGTGACATCAAACAGCAGAGACATTCCGATGTCATTGAAACAATCCGGCACTCCCGAATCTGGATACAGATATGAATTAGCATTTGCTGAGGGAGAAGACACTACAGCTAGCGTTGTAGCAGAAGAAGCGGTTCTGGACGCTTTGGAAGAAATTCAAGTGCCTGTTGATGTGACAGGTGTAACAGAAAGTTCTACAGTGGAAGTGACAGTTCCTGTACCTAATGGAGCTGCTTCAGTATTGCCTGAAACCATTGAAGTAGATATTAGAGTCTCAGAGGAAGAAACTGGGAATTCTCAGCCAGATAGGACGGATGAACCTCAACCTAGTGAATCTAGTTATGCTCCTGAGAGCAGTGAAGAAGAGAGCAGTCAAGAGTCCGAGGAACGAGAATCTTCAGAAAGCTCTAGCAGCAGCGGCAGTTCAGAATCTTCTTCTGAAAGCAGCAGCGAGAGTGCAGAAGAAAACAACGACGAATAAAAATGAATAAATAATAAATAATAAATAATAAACGAATAAGCAATCTATTCAATTACTGAAAAGGAGCTTTTTGAAAATGGGAAAATACTTTGGTACAGATGGAGTAAGAGGAGTTGCAAACTCAGAACTTACACCAGAATTAGCATTTAAATTAGGACGATTTGGTGGATATGTATTATCACAACACACTGAAGGGGACGAACAACCACGCGTATTAGTTGGTAGAGACACACGTATGTCAGGTCAATTGTTGGAATATGCATTGATCTCAGGTTTGTTGTCTGTCGGAATCGAAGTGTTAAAATTAGGCGTTATCTCTACGCCAGGGGTAGCTTACTTGACTCGAGTTCAAGGAGCAGCTGCTGGAGTTATGATTTCTGCTTCACACAATCCGGCACCAGATAACGGAATCAAGTTCTTTGGATCTGATGGATTCAAATTGTCAGATGAACAAGAAGAAGAAATTGAAGCATTATTGGACCAAGAAGATACCTTGCCTCGTCCTAGCGCAGCTGGGTTAGGAAGCGTAGAAGACTATAAAGAAGGTTCTCAAAAATACACTCAATTCTTGCAACAAACGATCTCTGGTGATTTAAGCGGACTGCAAGTTTGCTTAGATGGCGCAAATGGAGCGACAAGTCCATTGATCAATCGTCTATTCGCTGATTTAGATGCTGAATTCGACGTAATGGGTGTTTCTCCGGATGGAGTTAATATCAATGAAGGCGTTGGATCAACTCATCCAGACAAATTAGCAGAAATGGTTGTCGAACAAGGAGCTGACGCTGGTTTAGCTTTTGATGGAGATGGCGACCGTATTATAGCTGTTGACGAATTAGGAAATATCGTTGACGGAGATAAAATTATGTATATTTGCGGGAAACATTTGAAAGATAAAGGTCACTTGAAAAAAGACACGATCGTTTCTACAGTCATGAGCAACTTAGGATTCCACAAAGCCGTTGAAGCAGCAGGAATGAAAGCTTTAAAAACACAAGTGGGAGACCGCTATGTAGTGGAAGAAATGCGTAAAAATGATTACAATCTAGGTGGAGAACAATCAGGACACATGGTGTTCTTAGATTTCCATACTACGGGTGACGGACTGCTTTCAGCTGTTCAATTATTGAATGTTATGAAAGAAACAGGTAAGAAATTATCTGAATTAGCAGAAGAAGTTACAGAATATCCTCAAAAGCTAGTTAACGTAAGAGTTAGCGATAAGCACGGAGCTATGGATGTTCCTGCAATCAAAAAAGTAATTGAAGAAGTTGAAGCAGAAATGGCTGGAAATGGCCGTATTTTAGTTCGTCCTAGTGGAACTGAACCATTATTGCGTGTAATGGCTGAAGCGCCAACGGAAGAACAAGTTAACAACTATGTAGACCGTATAGTAGACGTAGTAAAAGCAGAAATTGGATTAGACTAAACAGTAGGAAAAAGGCAGAAAACTGTTTGATCAGTTTTCTGCCTTTTTTATTTACTGATAAAAGCATTAAGGAGGAATAAAAATGGATCAACAACGAAAAGTAGTCTTGTTTATTGCCTGTAGTTTGGATGGTTACATTGCAACCAAACAAGATGGATTAGAATGGTTGTTTAGTGTGGATGGTCAAGAAGAGAGTACGACTATCGTAGAAGAATTCGAACAAACGATTGATACCCTCATAATGGGAAGAAAAACGTATGATTGGGTGATGAACGAATTAGATGGGGAATATCCCTATGAAGATAAAGAAAATTATATCTTTTCAAGAACGGTTCCTCAAGTTTCGTCTAAAGGCATAACATTTACTGCCATAGATCCTACTGAATTGATCCAAGGATTGAAAAATCAAGCAGGAAAGAATATTTGGTTGATGGGCGGCGGTGAATTGATAGCAGATTTTCTGGAAGCTGATTTAATCGACAAAATGATTATTACGATTGCACCTATTCTGTTAGGAAAAGGAATTCCATTATTCAAAGAGGGCAATTATGAAATGGAATGGGAATTGACGAATGTTCGGCAGATCGTCCAATTTGCTGAACTTACTTTTGAAAGAAAATCCTTATAAGAAAAGCAGTTTTTATCAGAATGAGTCCTGATAAAAACTGCTTTTTAAAAAGTTTTAATCCTTAGTTGTTTCAAATGGAAGCCATCCTGGAGCAAGTTGGATATATTCCCACATAGCGTCAGGGATAACCAACTCTTGCTGATCAGAATATGAGATGGTTTTACGAATAGTGTCTTCTTTTCCGGAAAATACTTTATCTGCCCAATCCGGTTCTACGATCAGTTCACGTCCTAAAGCTACAATAGGAACGCCCATGTCTAAAACGGCTGCGGCATCTTCTGGCGTTTTAACAGAACCCACACCAATCAATGGAATAGAGTCGCCTATTTTTTCATGGATCAATTGCAAGACAGGAGTTTGATCGCTTTTATCGCGCATCGAACTTTGGAAAGCTGATCCTGTAGAGATATGGATGTAATCTAGTCCTGTATCTTTTAACTTGTCCAAGAATGCTAGTGTATCTTGTAAAGTGATACCTGGCTCTTCAAGTTCTTCTGGAGAAATACGATACCCGAAGATGAACGGTTTTTCAGCATAGGTTTGAATAGCTTTTTTAGCTGCTGCAATAACCTCTAATGGGAAGTTCATTCGTTTTTTAAGAGTTCCGCCCCAATGGTCTGTACGGCGATTTGAATGAGGGGAGAAGAATTGTTGGATCAAATACGTATTAGCACCGTGAAGTTCAACCCCATCAAATCCAGCTTGAATAGCTCGACGAGTGGCTTCGCCAAAAGCTTCAACCAATTCACGAACTTCTGAGTCTGGTAATTCTCTAGGTTCTTCTGCCCCTTCTCTTAGGGCAGGAACTGCACTGGCACTTACCGGTTGTACTCCTTTCAAAGAAGTACGATCTCCCATACGGCCTACCTGGAAGATTTGTAAAATGGCTTTAGAGCCTGTACTTTGGATAGAATCAGCTAATTTAGACAAACTTTCAATCCGATTATCTGATGCTGCGCTAAGTGAACCGGCAAATCGCCCGTCTTCGCGAACTTGCGCACAAGAAGTGATAACAGCACCTAGTCCTTTCGCACGTCGGTTAAAATAAGCTAATTCATCCGAAGTGACCATCCCGTTGACAAAAGAAGACTGGGTCGTCATCGGCGCCATAACAATTCGGTTCTCAATCGTAGCTCCTGAAGCAAACGTAAAAGGTTCAAATAATGATTGATAAGACTCTTTCATTCTAATTAATCCTCCTATAAGTAAAAACGTGATATGTGTGAACAATGAAAAGTATACCCAACGTACTTACAAAAGTATAGTATATTGAATTTCAGGTCATCAAAAGAGCCGAAAAAACCACATTTATCGGCTCTTTTGATGTTTATTAATTTAATGAGATTCAAACCAGTCAGAGACAGCTTTCAAACGGTCGATACGCAAGTTTGGCAAACCATTACGAGACAAACCGTGACTGGATTTAGGGAAAGTCATGAATTGAGTTTCCACTCCTTGCCGCTTCATAGCGATGTAGAATTGCTCTCCTTGCTCTTTTGGACAGCGCAGATCATCATCGCTGTGTAAGATCAAGATAGGTGTTTTAGCGTTTTTGGCATGAGCTAAAGGAGACATTTCCCATAACTTAGTAACATTGGATAAATCATTCTGCAGTTGGAACTGCACAAAGAAAGGTCCGACATCACTGGTTCCATAAAAACTGATCCAGTTTGAAATAGAACGTTGTGTGACCGCTGCTTTGAAGCGGTCTGTATGTCCTACGATCCAGTTAGTCATAAAGCCTCCGTAACTTCCTCCAGCCACATATACTGATTCAGCATCAATTTCAGGATGAGCAGCTAATACAGCATCTGTCCCCAACATCAAGTCCTGGTAATCCTTATTCCCGTAATCTCCTAAGATAGAGGCTACGAATTCTTGACCATATCCATTTCCGCCACGAGGGTTCAATAAAATGACCCCATAGCCTTTTGCTGCCAAGGATTGCATCTCATGGAAGAAGGTTTCGCCATAGCTGACTTGCGGTCCACCATGAATATATAGCACTGCAGGATGAGATGATGTTCTATCTTCAGGAGCTAAATACCACCCTTGGATATCCCAATCATCAGCGCCTTTATACCAAAACATCTCTGGTTTTGTAATGGTATATTCTTTTTCAAAGGCTTGATTAGGGTTATACAAATCGTTCAATTCACCGGTAGTCAAATCAATCACTCCTAATAAACTCGGGCGAGTAGGTGAAGAGTAAGTTACCGCAAACTGATTAGAACCAGCAAAAACGGCTCCATCGGTCAAGTGCAGAGGCTGATCAAAAATCACAGTAATATCTCCTGAACGAGTTCCTTTATACAATTTGATTTTCCCGTGTTCAGTTGTGGAGAAGACAAACTCTTCATTAGTTAGCCATATAGGATCGATGCCATTGACTTGCTGCTGGAAGTCGCCTACTAAGACATCGCCTAATTCGATATCGTGCTCTGCAGTTAAGCAAGTTAACTTTTGGGAGGCTATGTCATAGCCATAGAGTTTATTTTGAGAAACGAAAGCATATTCGAAATCATTTCCAATCAATAACAAATAGTCTTCTTCAGGAGACATAGCAGCAAAGCGAAAACTTCCTTTAGAAATAGAATCAGTCAATGAACGGCTTTCTTTAGAAGATACATCATACCAATAAACCGTTTGTCCGTACGCCCATTCATCGTCAGGAAGCAATTCATCTGCATAGATTAAATAACTTTCGTCTTTAGAGACATAATTCAAGCCGACAGGGTCTTTACGAGTCATGATGGTAGTAAGAGTTTTAGTCGCAATATCAATTTTCTTAATATGGTAATCTCGATCAGCAGGAAGGATACCTGCTCCATCTAATTTATAAGTCAATTTAGTGATAGTAGTTGCTTTAGGTAATGTGTCTGCTTTGTCAGCAGCAGTTTTTTGTGAAGAGTCATCCAGCTTTTCTTCTACAGTCAGATCGGTAGAAGTTTGATAATAAATACTGGAGCCATTTGATGTCCAATGGTAATTAGAGACTCCTTCT
Organism: Desemzia incerta; assembly: GCF_900115825.1. GTDB lineage: Bacteria > Bacillota > Bacilli > Lactobacillales > Carnobacteriaceae > Desemzia > Desemzia incerta. The sequence continues at coordinate 13,501 of NZ_FOXW01000005.1, forward strand.
TTTTCATCTGTCAGCTGTATTGAAGTACCTCCATCTAATGGCATGATCATGAGCTGCATTTTTTTATCTTTTGTTCCGTTGGATAAAAAAGACAGCCATTTCTGGTTTGGAGAAATTTCAACGGCTGTATTAACCGACCCGTTATCACCCCAATCACGACGTTTTTTTGTCTTCGTATCCAAACTTTTGATTGCTGTATGATATGTATTTTCTGGTTTATCTATCTGAGTTTCTAAATAAAAAATCGTATCTTTCCATGTGACGGGCTGTGAGACATTCTTCAGTTCATATAAACTTTCGGTGGTTATTTTTTTCATTACTTTCCTCCTGAAAATAAATTTTGAATGGATTTAACTGTTTTATTAATTTGTTCTAATTTTCCACTTACTTTCTTATCATTATTATGCTTCTTATAAAGAAGTAATTCAAGTAGAAATAAAAAGAAGTTTGAGTGAGGCAAAGAGAGCTGATTTCACATTTCCAGTCATTTATTGGTACAATAAGAAGTGAGATAAACCTATTCCTAATGGATACAAATGTAAGAACAAAGAGAAAGGAAGAAATACATGCTGGTAAAATTACTTGAACCTTTAAGAGTCCCTAAAGAGTTGATTGATGAATTGGCACAACCGATTAAAGATAGAGGACATGATTTTGTTTATTATGAAGAAAAGACGACGGATACTGGTGAATTAGCTGAACGAAGCAAGGATGCAGACATTGTCATGATAGCAAATAATCCTTATCCAGAAGAGGCCATCCAAAAAGCTGATCATATGAAATTGATCAATGTCGCATTTACAGGCGTAGACCATGTAGCAGGAGATGCAGCAAAAGAAAAAGACATCAAAATCGCTAATGCAGCCGGCTATTCTGATCAATCAGTGGCAGAACTGGTTATAGGACTGACCCTTGATTTGTATCGTTCTATTTCCCAAGGAAACCAAGACATCCGTAAGAAGGATTTTCCTGGTTTGATTCAAGGAAATGAAATCAAAGGGAAGACAGTTGGAATACTAGGGACAGGCAATATTGGACTGATGACCGCACGTTTATTTAAAGCCTTTGGTGCCAACGTGATTGCATACAGTCGTACTGAAAAAGAAGCTGCAAAAGAGTTGGGAATAGAATACGTTTCTTTAGACGAACTAATGAAACAAAGCGACATCCTTTCCGTTCATCTGCCGTTGAATAAACAGACTAAGGGCTTCCTGTCAAAAGAAGAGTTGGCAAAAATGAAATCTTCTGCGATTTTGATCAATTGCGCGCGTGGTCCCATTATAGACAACGAAGCACTAGCAGAATTGCTGAATAACGGAGAAATCGCTGGAGCAGGAATCGATGTATTTGATATGGAGCCGCCTATTCCAAGTGATTACCCGTTGTTGAACGCGAAGAATGCTGTTTTGACGCCGCATGTTGCTTACTTGACAGATGAAGCTATGGTAGAAAGAGCAAAAATCGCTTTTGAGAATACGATTGCGTTCCTTGATGGGGAACCTAAAAATATCGTTCAAGAATAAGTGGTTAGTGAGTGTAGATCCCCATTGAGTTTTTCTCAGTGGGGATTTATTGGATTAGTGCTGATAAAAAACTACGCATGAGAGCGTTGACGGAGATTGAAGTATTTTTGAAAAATAAAAAATAGAGGGACTCTCGATAAAATCAAAGAGTCCCTCTATTTATACAATTATTGATTTCAACTTTTAATCGTTCCGTCTTCCTCCGCCGAATAAAAGAACTAAACGAAGAACTTGCAAGAAAGAAGCGACAGCAGCAGCTACGTAAGTTAAAGCAGCAGCACGCAGTACATGTCTGGCCTGATCTAATTCTTCAGGAGTCAAGAGTTGTTGCTGATCCAAGATAGCGATCGCGCGATTTGAAGCATCGAACTCTACCGGTAAAGTCACTAATTGGAAAACCAAAGTCAAAGAGAAAAATAGAATCCCTAAGTTGATCAATGATTGATTTCCGCCAAAAATCACACCGGCTATAATCAGTGGAAATGAAATTCCTTGACCGAAATTCGCTACAGGTACTAAGGTACTTCTTAAACGCAGTGGGAAGTAGTTCTCTTGATCTTGTATCGCATGACCGGCTTCGTGGGCAGCTACACCAATAGCCGCAACAGAAGTTGAGTTATACGTTGCATCAGATAAGCGTAAAATGTTGTTTTGAGAATCATAATGGTCGGTCAAATTTCCGGGTACTCGATCAAGAACAACATTTCTCAAACCAGAATTGTCTAAAATAGATCGTGAAACCTCCCAAGCAGTGAATCCTCTGTTATTTCTAGTGTCCGCATACTTACTGTATGTGCTACGAACATAAGTGCTTGCTATACCTGAAATCACTAATCCAATCAAAATAAAGATCATTGTTGGATCATAAAAAAAGTAAAATGGCATAATATTCTCCTTTCAGTTGTCAGTTGGCTTTATTATTCCCTTTAAGCGGCAACTTATCTTACTTTTATCATATCACGAAATGAGATAAAAAGAATTCATTAAGTCTATGACAATAGATACAAGAATAAGTATTATTGTACTTAGTGTAACAGATAAATGTGAATTTTTTGCAACTTCTAGTGATTTGTATTAACTGTTATTAAATTCATTCGATTACTATAATAGGGAGAACAAAAAAAGCTCTATAACTAAAGAAATACTTCATTAGTTACAGAACCAAATGGTTTGATTTTATTTGTTAGACATAAAATAGAATAGACAGAAACATTAATCCAGTACCGAGTAAAACAAACAAATGCCATACCACATGCATATATTTAACGTTTCGCAGGCTGTAAAAGATAGTTCCTACAATGTAAGCTGCACCGCCGGCTACCAATAAATACAACCCGTTTGTACCTAAGCCTTCGTATAGAGGTTTAAAAGTAACTGTACAAATCAAGCCCATTCCGATATAAACGATAGTGGAAACATTCGGGAATTTTTCAACAGCTACACTTTTAAAAATGATACCTGCCAGAGCGATAATCCAAATGATACTAAACATCACCCAGCCAAGCGTCCCGCCGATCGTCACCAAACAGTAAGGAGTATAAGTTCCTGCAATCAATACATAAATACTGCTGTGATCCAAAATTTTAAATAGTCTTCTCACACGTGTAAAACTCAAACTATGGTATAAGGTGGAACACAAGTAAAGAAGAATCAGACTAGTGCCATAAACAATGTAAGAGGCAAATTCTACTTTTGAACCGCTTTGAGACCCTTTCATAAGTAGTAAAACGAGTCCTGCTACACTTAATAAAACGCCGATGCCATGAGTGACTGCATTGAGTACCTCATTCCAGATCAAATATTTTTTCGTAAACGTAGGTGTTTTAACCAACCTAAATACCTCCTTTAAAGACTAAAATGGTACGGAGCACTCTAAGCTCTTTAATAAGATTATAGTAAATCTCCGATACGCGTTCAATAAATTCAGCTTAACACAGAATTTTCGTTATGTCATTACCTAGTTTCGGAAACTAGATGGAAAACTGGTTTATTTTTGAGACAGACTTTGACGGATATGTGATCAGTTCGTTAGAATACTCGAAATGAAACGTTGCTTTACGGGATATTGGTTTTCATTAGGTGGATTACATAGTACACTAAAAGAAAAGTTGACTGATTGAGCAGAAGAAAAAAATAACGGAAATACCTTTTGAACAATGAACACACTGTTCTAAAGTATTCCCGAATGTTGAAATTTGCACATGAGTTATACGCTTCTTTCTATCAGATTTTGTCTGAGCGATTGTCTCTATAAATTTATATCTAAGCAAATTTGTTTTAAAGTAATGGAGTGACCGTCATCTTTGCGAACAAAAAGCAGCTTTTGGACGTTCATAGTATACAAATCAGTTAACGTTAGATGATTTTTTCTCAAGATCATTTCAAGTGGAATATCCAATTCGTCATCAGCATTCAAAATGAAATCTTCTTGGTCGATTTTCAACTCTATTTCAGCGTCATTTTTGACTAAAACAAAAACGTATTGGACATTTAATACTTTTTCAATATGGTCCATTATAGCTCACTCCCATAATACATAAAGGTTGAATGGATATTAAAAGAACATTTTTATCATGTATTGAAATAAAGTTTATTTATAAAAAATGTCATTTATGAAAGGTGCAAAAGAGGAGGAGATTAGGATAAGTAAATTATCTGTTATCTTAAGAAGGGGTAAAAGTTCCTCTTTTGCATCTCTTCAATTCAAACGACTAGAAAAGAACGGGTAATAAAGCGTATGTTCCATACACAACAGGTGGAGCACCAGCAGTAACGAGAATACCTAAAATTGTAAAAAGATTCTTTTTGACAAATTTTTTCATAATATCACCTGACCTTTCTTTATTTATGTTTAGTGTACTACAAAAAAAATCAAAAAGTAAAATTGTGTCATATAAGAGAAAGTGAGGAAAAAGCCTATGGAACAAAAATACGGCTATGTATTGAGACGGTTGCGAGAAGAAAAAGGATACTCTTTAAGGCAAGTATCTAATGGTATTTTATCGACCTCCTTTTTATCGAAGTTTGAACGCGGGGAATCGAACATTTCTTTGAGTCATTTTATCAAAATCATTGAACGGATGAATATTTCTTTAGACGAATTTATTTTTGCAGCTAATGAATACAAACCTAGCGAATTAGATCGGTTGATGGCTGACATTGCGACAGCTTACCAGCGAAACAATACGTCAAAATTGACGCTCATAAAAAACAAAGAGTACGAAAAGTGGGAAGAGTATGGATTGAATGCCTATTTGTGTAATTCGATCATGGCGGAAGCTAAATTGTTGGACCTGCAAAAAAAAGAAATTGAGAAGAAAAAAAGAGAATACTTAGCCAACTACTTATTCAATATAGAATTATGGGGGAATTATGAGCTGGTCATTTACGCTAATTCTTTAACGATATTTCCACCATCAACGGTTATTGCATTATCTAAAGAAGTGGTGAAAAAGACATCCATGTATAAATTGGTTCATAAAAATTTTCTTCAAACATTAGCCATTTTAATCAATACAACGATTGTCTGCTTAGAAAACAACTTGCTGAATGATGCTTTATATTTTATTTTAACACTCGAAAATATGCATATGGCAGAGAATTTATTTTATGAACGAACTCTGTTGTTATTCTTAAAAGGGATTTATGAAATCAAAAAAGGCAATATTCCAGAAGGAGAATCTTTGTGTCGTAAAGCAATCGATACGATGTATACCATAGGATCTGAAGACTTAGCGATCAGTCATGAAGAATACGTTAATGAGATGATTCAATTAAAAAAAGAAGAATCTGTAATTATAGATTCCACTATATGACACAAAAACGTAAGTTATCTTTTTGATTCAGTATGAGTTGAAGTAAGAGAAAAAAATGGAATAAAGCTGCTTCAAGGAGAATAACTCAAGAAGAGCTATAAGGAGAAATAGTATGTGGTTTTTTGTAGGATTTTTATTATTAGCGATAGCAGTGCTGGTATATTTTAATGAAGGTGGACCTGCAACGATTGAAATATTCGGGATGATTGGTTTATTCATTTTCTTCATGTATCTTGAACTATGGCCGTTAAGCGCTATTGTAGTCATTATTTGGGTGTATCGAAAATATCTGAAAGCCAAGCGAAATCGATGATAAAAAGAGGTTGGGAACATTCCCAGCCTCTTTTTATTTACTCGACAGTATTTAAATAATAGACGATTTCCGTCAAAGATTGTTTTAAAGATATCGCTGGTCTTCCCATCAAGTAAGGCAGGTCCGCACTTTCGACATCTAAATCCCCTTTTCTGATAGCTCGCTGGATATCTAAAGAAAACTCAGCCATCACATCGGGAGTTCCGTTCGCAATCAATACTTCCTGATAGGTTTTGTCATCTACGTTTCGAACAATCACTCGCCTTCCCAGGATAGAGGTTAATTCCCTAGCCATATCTGCATAACTTGAAGGAATACCTGAGAGTTCGTAAATTTTATTAGTGTGTTTACCAGAAGCCAAAACGGCGGCCGCAGCTTCGGCGTAATCAACTCTTGGAACCCAACCAACTCTGCCGCTTTCAGCCGCTGTCAAAACAGGACCTCCAGCCAGAACATTCTTAATCACAGGGATCTCATTTTCTACATACCAGTTGTTGCGCAAGAAAGTATAGGGAATACCGCTTTTAATGATCGCAGCTTCTGTTTGGCGATGAACTTCAGCAACAGGTAGAGAACTAGTTTCTGCTTTGGATACGCTAGTATAAACAAGTAAGCCGACACCTGTTCGTTCGGCAGCATAAATGACGTTGGAATGTTGTCGGATGCGAGTTTCATCATCGCCTTGGGAAGATATCAGCAATAACCGATCAATTCCTGTAAAAGCTGCTTCTAATGAAGCAGGATCTTCGTAATCCGCTTGACGTATTTCAATTCTTTGCTCTTTAAATCGTTCTGCTTTAGCCAGGTCTCTGACTGATACTGCTAATTGTTCGGTTGGCACACGTTCCAATAAAGCTTGAACGACTTTTACCCCTAACATTCCTGTAGCACCAGTGATTAAAATCTTCATACTGAACCCTCCGAAAAATAGATTTTTTATACTGTCTAAATCAACCTGTTAGACCGCAAGTACAAAAAAAAGCTCAATGAACAATTCATTAAGCTCTGAACACATATAGAAAATCAATTTAATTTAACAGCTGTTCCACTGCAAGTGACCATGATCATTCCATTGTCTGCGCCCAATGTTTCATAGTCCATTTTAACGCCTACAACAGCATCTGCTCCCATTTGCGCAGCACGATTAACCATTTCGTCTAAAGCATTTTCACGAGCTTGCAGAATTTCATCTTCATATCCTTGTGAACGGCCGCCAAAAAAGTTTCTCATTCCTGCTCCAAGATCTTTCAAGAAATTGATTCCTGAAATCACTTCGCCAAATACGATTCCTTCATAAGAAGCAATTGTTCTGCCTTCTACACTTCCAGTTGTTGTTACAATCATGTCAACGCCTCCAAAAATTAGTAGTGGTATACGTGTAGAGTATACCACTACTAAAACAAAAGCAAAACTATTGGGTGAACTATCCGTTTACAACTGTACCGCCATTTACGTGGATTACTTGTCCAGTAACATAGCTGGAATCAGAGCTTGCCAAGTAAACATAAGCTGGAGCCAACTCATAAGCTTCTCCGGCTCTTTCCATTGGGACAGAAGCTCCGAATTCTTCTTTATCTGTAGATCCGGTAGTTGCTGGAATCAATGGAGTCCAAATTGGACCAGGAGCTACACCGTTGACTCGAATATTTTTATCTAAAAATTCTTGGTTTTGTGCCAACGATCTCGTAAATGTCACAATAGCCCCTTTAGTTGACGAGTAGTCTAACAAGGTAGGATTACCTTGGTAAGCAGTCACAGAGGTTGAATTGATGACGACTCCATTGTCGTTTAAATACGGAAGAGCTGCTTTTGCAAAGTAAAACATAGAGAAGATGTTGGTTCTAAAAGTACGGTGAAGCTGTTCATCAGTGATATCTAATATGGATTCTTGAGCCAATTGTTGGGCAGCATTATTTACCAAGATATCAATATTTCCAAATTCTGCTACCGTTTTTTCTACTACTTCATTTGCGAAATCAGAATCTCCGACATCGCCAGTGAACCAGAGTACGGGTCTGCTAAGTTCTTCGATACGACTTCTAACTGCAGCAGCATCTTCATGTTGTTCAACATCAACCAAAGCTAACTTAGCGCCTTCTTTAGCGTAAGCAATAGCTACAGCTGCACCAATACCGCTATCTGCACCTGTAATGATAGCAACTTTTCCTTCTAATTTCCCAGCTGCTTTATAATTAGGACTTTCGATTAACGGTTCGGGAGACATTTTTTTGTTCTTGTCTTCTTGAAGATAATTTTCTTTAGGAGCTTGAGTGTCGAGATTTTTTTCATCTGCCATTAAAATACACCATCCTTAGTAAAGTTATTTTCAAGAATAGAGTAGCAACCGGTTTTAAAAATTACAATCAATAAGGCTTCGAGTGCCGGATAATTGGTTTATAAAACTAAAAAAAGTATACTAAAGTTAGAGATTAAGTTTGTTATAGGAGGGTCTCTTTTGCCTAAAATAGAACGTAAAACACATAAAGTAGAAAATGACACAGAAGAAGATATCGAATTAAAGTCAGGTCGGTTTAGAATTTATTTCCAAAACAGGTATACGTTAATTTCTTTGTTAAATGATTCACTGGTTGGGCTTGTTTATATATTAGGAAGTATCAGTTCTCTTATAGGGTTGCCTAGCATTTATGGCACTTATTTTTACTTGGCTGGTGGGGTATTTTTGATTTTACGACCACTGATCAAGATTATTCACAATATTTATATTTACAAAGATGCGGAAGAAAGAAGAGAAGAAGAGCGAAAAGAAAAAGAGCAAGAACAAAAAGAACAAAAAGAAAATGAAGAAGGAGACCAAGAAAGTCATCAAGAAGACCAAGAGTATAATCAAGAATATTATGGGGATGAACATAATGAAGAATATGAAAAGGAGGAAAAGGCGGGTTCATAAGAGCGGTTAAGCAAGAGCTGCATTTAGCCACAGAGAGGATGGAACGAGATGAAATGGAAGCAATTTTTCAAAGGACGTATGCAGAGTTTGACTACGGCAATTAGCAGGTTTCCATTAACAGTACTGTTTTTAGTGCTGGCCGCAATTATTAACACCCTTAATATCCAAACAGAAAATGTGGAATATGTTGAATGGATGTTAGCGTGTTTTATGGGAGCTTTAGCAGCGGCAGTTGCACAAGTGAGTTATGAACATTTTTTTAGAGAAAAAGAGAAAATGTGGTATGTTCTGTTCGTTCCTGTTCTTCTTTTTGCACTCTTGTATTATTTTATGATCGATATAGAATCGGATATGTTTTCGCTAAAAGTTGTGGTCCGGACAGTCGCATTAGCATTTGCCTTATTAATGGCTTTTATTTGGATTCCAAGTATAAAGAACCGCTTATCTTTCAGTGATTCCTTTACGGCTGGTTTTAAATCCTTATTTACAACGATCATGTTCTCGATTGTTTTAGGAGCAGGAATATTGTCTATCTTGTCCGCAGTCAATGTGTTATTGATCAATGTGGACTATCGGTTATTCTTGCATGCATCAAATATAGTGGCGTCTTTATTCGCACCTCTTTTATTTTTATCGTATATCCCTGTCTACTTACAGCAAAACGAGTCCAGTTCAGAGCAAATAAACCAATCAGCTGAAGTAGATGAAGCCATCAGTGTTCCAAAAACGTTAGAAGTTTTGTTGACGTATATTGTCATTCCTTTAACGATGGTTTTCACGATTATCTTGGCTTTATATATTTTAATGAATATAGGAAGAGACTTCTGGATCAACAATCTATTGGAGCCAATGTTGGTAAGTTATGCAATTGTAGTGATTCTGGTCATGTTATTCATTGGCCGACTAGACAATAAAATGGTTGTCTATTTTAGGTTGGTTTTTCCAAAGATATTATTTTTGATCGTCCTTCTTCAAACGGTTGCTTCAGTGATCCAAATTAGCGAAAAAGGATTGACGATCGGACGCTATTACGTCATTTTATTTGGGGTATTTGCTATTATAGCTAGTATCATTTTTAGTATTTGGCCAAAACAGAAAAATGGATTAGTGGCTGCAGTATTGATTGTTTTTTCTCTTATTTCCATCACACCTCCTGTAGATGCTTTTACAGTCAGTAAAAACGGACAGATTGCTTTCTTAGAAGCTACCTTGAAAAATAATGAAATGTTGAAGGGTAATGAGCTTCAACCGCGAAGCGACTTGCCTGAAAACGAACAGCGGAAAATAATGGAGACGGTGAATGATCTGGAACAAAATGGAAATATAAAAGAGGTATCCTTCTTACCTGACGATTATCAAACTTCAACAGATTTTGAATCTGCTTTTGGATTTGATCCATACAACGATGGAACAATCATAGAGGAGTATAGTTATTATTATTTTGAATGGACAGAAGAAACGGCGGTAAATGTTTCAGATTACCAGCAATTGATAAAGGTGCAATTCGACACGTTAAATACTTCGTCCAATGAGGCGGTCCAAACCATTGAAATAGAAGGGAACACTTATCAACTAGAGACACAAGAAGCAGAGGATGATCTTATCTTACTATTAAAGGATCAAGAAAATGGAGAAATCATCCAAACCAATGTAACGAATGCGCTGGAAGAAATTGAACCTTCTTCAGATTTTAATCAAGCAGACTTAACATTTGAACAAGCTTTTATTGAAAATGAAAACAATGCTGCGATAGTAGATACCTTAGTTATGCAATTGAATGATAACAATGATCAAGGCTATTCCGGTGAATTGTTTGTATTTGTCAGTATCAAATAAAAGGAGTAGATAATCGTGTGCGGAAGATACTCTTTAGAAGTTAGTAAAGAACGTTTAACTGAACGATACAACTTGGAAAAAATACCCTCTGATTATCAGGAGAGAGAAGAAATTTTTCCTGCGACTGTTGCCCCCATCATTTTACCGGATACAGGTCTTGCCTTTTTAGAGTGGGGCTTCACTCCTCAGTTTGCTAAACGTCCGCTTATCAATGCTCGAGCAGAAACGATCTTAGAAAAGCCGACTTTTAGTAAAGCTTTTAGAACGATGCGTTGCTTAATTCCTGCGACAGCATTTTTTGAATGGGAAAAAGGAGAAGAAAAGAAAACCAAACGCAGAATAACGGTAACCAATCAAACGATTTTCTCCATAGCAGGAATATGCGACTATTTCTTAGACGAAGAAGGAAGAGAACAGTTGAAATACTCTTTGATTACGACCGAGGCAAATGATCAAATGAAACAAATCCATCATCGGATGCCGGTGATTCTTAGACCAGAAGATGAATCAGAGTATTTAAATAAAGAACAGGAACCTGAAAAAGTTCATCAACTATTAAAACCGAGTGAATTAAAACTAGTGATTATATAAAAAAGCAGAGAAATCTGCTTTTTTATTTTATTTGAATATTCAGAATGTTCTGGGATACTCACCTTGAAATCAAGGCACTATAGGTGTAAGGTTATAGAAAAGACGTTATTCGTTGAATTAAAATGAACGAGAAGGGAGAAGAAACGAGCAGGAAAAGATAGCGGATATAAATATAAGGAGCGAAGTTGTGTGAAGAAAACAGAAATCCGGAATCGTGTGATCCGGGAATCAAAAGGGAAATTCAGTGTAGCAGTCAAAAAATTGGTGAAAGATCCCATTAAGTTAGACATTCTTACAATTGCTTGGCCCGTGTTGATGGAGTTAGTATTGAGTTCAGTTTTTGGTATGATTGATATGATGATGTTAGGGAATATTCCTAACAATACTTACGCTGCAGCTGCAGTATCGTCTGTAGGGTTGACGAACCAGCCATTATTCTTAGCACTTTCCGTAGTACAAGCATTGAATGTTGGTGGAACGGCTATGATTGCTCGGTATTATGGTGCTGGAGAGAAGAAACGAATGGAAAATGTTTTAAAACATGTCATGTTGTTTGGACTCTTTTTTTCTATTCCTATTTCTGCTTTTGGGTTATTGAATGCAGAAAATATTATGTCCTTTATGGGTGGAGAAGCACATGCTATTGAAATAGGTGCTAGCTATTTTAGAGTTATTTGTATTAGTTACTTATTCCAGTCTTTTAATATTAGTATTACTGGAGCTTTAAGAGGTATCGGGCAGACACAGATTCCGATGCGCATCAATGTTTTAGTGAACTTTTTAAACGTTTTAGGAAACGCAGTCTTGATTTATGGACTGCTGGGCGCTCCTGCACTGGGCGTTGTAGGTGCAGCAACATCAACGGCAACGGCCAACTTAATCGCTAGTGTATTATTAGTCCGCTTCTTGATGAAAGGTAACAGCGAATTGCCGTTTTCTTTCAAACGCAAATTCAAATTTGATACGGGTACATTAAAAAATCTAGTTCGTATCGGTATGCCTTCTGCAATCGAGCAATTGATCTTAAGAGCAGGAGTCATTTTATTCATTCAAATCGTATCTAGTCTGGGAACGGTTATTTTTGCGGCCCATCAAATCGGTATGAACTTATTGAGTTTATCCTTTACCACTGGTCAAGCCTTTGGTATTTCCTCTTCTTCATTGGTTGGGCGTTCGCTTGGGAAGAAAGACACTCAGTTAGCTTCTGAATATGCTAAGAAAACAAGTATGATGGGAGCTATAACAGGAATCCTTGTAGGAACGGTATTATTTATTGGGTCAGAGTTTTTTGTCAGCCTCTATTCTAATGACCCGCAAATCATTCATAATGCTTCTACTGCTTTAAAAATCATCGCAGTTGTTCAACCTTTCCAAACGCATCAATTGATCGTAGCTGGATCGTTACGAGGTGCTGGGGATACTATGTTCCCGTTGATTTCTACTTTTGTTGGCGTATTAATCGTTCGAGTGATTTCTGCTTACTTTTTCGTTTTTGTACTAAATTTAGGATTAGTCGGAGCTTGGATGGGAATCGTTTTAGACCAGTTCCTGCGTTGGATTTTAGTTGGTGCTCGCTTTAAAGCGGGTAAATGGAAAAGTATCGTCATTCATTAGCAAACATTTAAAAGACAAAAAGAGCGTGAAAGCTCTTTTTGTCTTTTTTTTTATTTCCCGGAAAATAATGTAGAAGGAACCAAAATCCTACTAATGACATAACCGGTATAACCATATTCATAGCCAAACAAAAGAGAGATGAGTATAATTTAGATAAGTTCTTAAACAAAGAAAGCAGGGATAACATGAAATTGTATATACGAGCAAAACGTTTTTCTATGAGAGAAACGCTTATTGTACGAAATGAAAAAGATGATCCAATTTATGAGATCAAAAGTGAATGGTTGTCTTTTGGCCGCAAGGTACATATTTACGACCAAAATAATGAAGAAGCAGCTTCTATTGAAGAAAAAAAGTTAGGATTTAAACCGCAATATGGTATTTACCAATTGGATACTAAAGTAGCAGAAGTGAAGAAAGACGAAAAAATGATGGGATCTGATTTTGAGATCAATAAAATCAATTGGCGGATAACAGGCGATGTAGAAGACAACGAATTTAAAATAAAAGAAAATTTACGTACAATTGCTGAACTCAAGAAAAAATGGTTTTCAGTTGGCGAATCATTTGTTCTTGAAGTAGGAGAAGAAGAAAATTCTGTTGTGGCGTTGGCGATTGTGATAGCTATCTGGTGCTTAAAAGAAGACGAAGCTGAAGAAGAGAAATAACAGTATAGGTAAAAAGCCCTATTGTTATATTATAAAACAAAGAGAGGACCTCGCCTTTCATAAAAATAATATATGATTTTAAGCAATTTCATGTATTCACAACGAATTTACGTACGTATTTGAGTACCTATAATAAAAGAAACCAAAATGGGAATAACTTATGTCTATCGTAAACCCTAGTCGGCTAGAAAAGCGTTTTACCCACTACTGAAAGACGTAAACAAAACCAATGAACCCGGGTGTATCTCTGGTGAAAATAAAGAATACGAAAGATAGCAACCAGCTTTAAAAAAGTATGTTGCTATCTTTTTTGTCTAAAACGATGAGACAAGTAACTCTTAGCAAAAAAGGAGCCTCCATGCATTTTTATTTCTAAAATATAATGCTTACTATACGTTTCGTCATAATAAAACATATGGTAAGCTCATAAAGTAATGATAAAAATGAGAGCATATTCTAGAAAGAGAAGGTGATAGTAGATGGAAAAAATAAGAAAAGAATTAGCGATTGGACTTTTTATACAAGCAATAACCTTAATTACAAATTATTATTTTAATATACCTGATTTATTTTTAGGGCTTTTACAAGGAGTAGCATTAGGTTTTATGCTTCTAATTTTTTTACCCACACAGTGGTATTTACGTTTACATAAAAGCAAAAGTGTTATCTCTAAACGATAACTTAGTCAGAGCTATTTATAACTCTGTTAATCATTGAAAAATCCTCAACCAAAAAGACAAAGGTGGCGCCCCCAAAAAGTTAGATTTCACTCTAACTTTTGGGAGGCGCCACCTTAATTTAAATTAGTAGGGTGTTTTTTATTTTAATATCAAAAAGATAACTATTATGCTTTACAAGATAGCGCGAGTTTGGTATAACTAACTTGTAAAGCATAGTAGGAGGGGGAGAGAATGGATAATAAAATTAATTCTCAAATGTTGAAAGGAATTTTATCGGGTAGTATTTTGCTGTTGCTTTCTCAAGAAGAATTATATGGGTATAAATTGGGCGAAAAACTAGCAGACTTTGGTTTTACGGATATTCCTAAAGGAACGATTTATCCTCTTTTGCTCTCACTGGAAAAGAAAGGATTAATTAAAGGGGCACTGCGAGACTCTGGTACAGGACCAAAAAGAAAATACTACTCTCTGACTGAAAAAGGAATAGCAGAAAAAAACGAGTTTACCCTGCAATGGAACAATTTGAAAGACAGTGTTGATAAATTAATAGAAGGAAGTGAATGAATTGGAGAAAAGTGAATTGATTGAGATGAATGCTGTATTACAGGAGTCTTTAACAAACGAAAATGAAAAATATTATGGAAACTTATTGGTTTATATTAGAGTAATGTCTTTTTTCAGAGATGTTGAAAAAAGTGAAGAATTATTATTGGAAGTTTTAAAAGATATTTTAGACGCACAGGAACAAGGGATTTCGGCAGAAGAATATTTTGGGAAAAATCCAAAAAAAGTTGCTGATGATATTATTAAACAGCTGCCGATCAATCTTTTAGATACTGCAAAAATAGTTCTAACTGCTTTAGCAGCTTATAGCATTTTTAGCATTTTACCTAAACTTATTTTTCCGGATGAAGGTCTAGATATTGGAAGTTTACTCATCATCGGAGTCTATTGGACTGTTATGGCTGTCTTTGCTCTATGGCTATTGGGTATTAGCTTATATCGATTTAAAGACAAAATAACGAAGCTGATGTGTCTCTTGGTATTCGGACTAGCAATCTCAATTGGCTTTTTTATTAGTTTTCTTGTTACTACACCGTTCAAAGTATATCTTACTGGAAATGCAGGCATAGCCGTGATTGTTATGATAACTGGATTAGTATTCTATCTGTTTTATAAAGAAAAAGATAAAATGCTATGGGCGCCTTTTATACCAATTGTAGTTACTTCTGCTATTTTAGGAATTCTTACTCGGATAACTATTTTTTCAGAATTATTAAGTTCAACAGATGGCAAAATAGGAATAGCGGTTACTTTAGGAATTTTACTTCTCCTTCAATATGGTTTTATTTTTTTTAATAGTAAACGATTGAATAAATGATTTTCTGGCAAATCCAACTTACCTGTATTACGATGATAATTTCGATTAAATGCTTGAATTTAAGGCAGTTAACTCGATACAACAAAAATGTAAAGAGGGCAGGAAACTAGTTTTCCCTGTCCTCTTTGAAGTAGTCTTCTAGGTTGAAGTAATGAAGCAACGAACCCTTCTTGCCTTCGTTGTACCATTTGTGATAGTGCTGAAATACAGCTGAAATATCTCCATTTTCTCTATCTACCAACTCTTTGACGGCTAAATAGCTTCTCCAGTAATCATACATGATACTCGTTAAATTGCCCTCATATGATTTGCTGCCGAATTCGCTCAAGGAGTGTTTGCCATATTTATCAGCAAACGTTGTGACTAAAGCCCGTTCAATAGTGCTGATTTCATCAAATGCCAGTTCATCCAACAATAACTTTCTCGGCAGGTAAAAGCACATTCCTTCTTCAAACCAAATTTCATTTTCCCAATTTCCAGTATCGAAATCCTCCATAAATAAGTCGATATGGTGGGTTAATTCATGCGCTAAAATCTCCATCATCTGAGACTCTGTATTCCGTTCATAATAATTTCTTATAATCGGCAAATCTTGACCATCCAACTGTTTAAGAAAGATTTCTTTCCATTCATCAACAATAGGAGACATGTAAATCAAGTCTTTTCCAGTGAAAGCAGGAATCGGCGTAGTAGAAAAGATAGAGGTTGCCAATTCTTCAGGTGTCCAGATGACTGCTTTTGGACTTTCGTTCAATTCAAAGTCTTCTCGCAGGATCAATTGGTAATGCACCAATTTTTGAAAGAGAGCATGAGCAAAATCTTTATGAGGTGCAGCTTGGTCTAAATCTTCAAAAGCAAAAATTTCTTTCATACAACGGCTCCTTTTTAAACCTGTTTTTTAAAGTTAGTCTTGCATCTCGTTTTTTACTTTATCTTGAATCATCACAACTTTTGTTTTTAGAAGATGTTCTCCATAACTGGGATCAATACACTCGCTCCAATAAGCTAAGTGTTTTTGATCAACATGGGAATCTGAAAATACGACATCGCTAGCTGCCATTCCTTGATAAGAAACCCAATACAAATACATCGTTTCATCGACGACTTCTTCAAAAATCGATTCTACATACATTTTTTCTCCAGGTAATGTTTGGAGCACTTCTTCTAAATGATCGTTCAAAAAATTCATCCATTCTTGAGCTACTGCTTCTTTTCCTTTTTTGACCCTAAAACGTTCTAATTCTACTTGCAATTGTGCCATGACTTCCTCCTTATACGGAATATTTGATTGAATTCAGTATAACAAATAAACAAAAATCTCTATAGATTTTTAATCAGAAAACAAATTTTAAATATTTAGTAAACTTTACTTGTTTTTGTTTACTAGATAGAATAAACTATAACCATAAAATGAAAACGTTTTAAAAAGGAGGAGAATGAATAATGGAATTAACGACTTTAAAAGAAACTTTTGAAAAATTGTATGGTAAAAAAGAGGTACAAACGTACTTTGCTCCAGGGAGAATCAATCTGATTGGGGAGCACACAGATTACAATGGAGGTAATGTATTTCCTTGTGCGATTACTTTAGGTACATATGGGCTGATTGGTAAAAGAGAAGACACTACAGTTAACTTGTATTCTGAAAATTTTCCGAATATTGGAGTGATCTCATTTGATATAAGAGAACTGCAGTATAAAAAAGAAGATAACTGGGCAAATTACCCTAAAGGTGTTATCAAATACTTAACTGAAGCAGGACACACAATTGACAGCGGATTTGATATGGTGATCTATGGAAATATTCCGAATGGAGCAGGACTATCTTCATCTGCATCGATCGAGTTATTGATGGGAGTAGCCTTAGAAGAATTGTTTGGATTAACGGTAGAACGCTTAGATTTGATTCAAATTGGTAAAAAAGTAGAAAACGAATTTATTGGAGTCAATTCAGGAATCATGGATCAATTTGCTGTAGGAATGGGTCAAAAAGATAAAGCAATTTTACTAGACACCAACACATTAGATTATGAGTTGGTACCTATAAAGCTGACCAATCATGTTATTGTCATTATGAATTCAAACAAACGACGTGAATTAGCGGATTCTAAATATAATGAACGACGCAGCGAGTGTGAGAAAGCATTAAGCGAGTTGCAAAAGGAACTCGAAATAAAATCGTTAGGTGACCTTGATGAAGCGACATTTGATGCGCATACTCATCTGATCTCTAATGAAGTGTTAGTAAAACGTGCTAAGCATGCCGTATACGAAAACCAACGGACATTAAAAGCGACAAAAGCTTTAAAAGAAGGTGACTTAGAGACGTTTGGTCAATTGATGAATGAGTCTCACTTGTCTACTCAGGACGATTATGAAGTTACAGGGATGGAATTAGATACATTAGTGCATACTGCATGGGAGCAACCAGGAGTAATAGGAGCCAGAATGACAGGTGCTGGATTCGGCGGTTGCGCAATAGCTATCGTGGCAAAAGATCAAACAGAAACATTTATTCAACAAGTTGGAGCCGCGTATGCAGACAAAGTTGGGTATAACGCTGAATTTTATATTGCTGAGATCAGCGATGGGGCAAAAAGACTGGAAAAATAAACGACAGATAAGAAAGGAGTGCTCAAGTGATTGATCAAGCCATAACGGATTTTATTGAGATCGGCATTCGTAAGCAAACGATAGACCCTTTGGACCGAAATTATAAAATCAATCAATTGTTAGCTATATTGCACAAAAGTGAATTTGATCCGACCATTTTACATAGTACACCATTACCAAACGTATTGGATGTACTGGATAAGTTGGTGGACTATGCTGTTGGAGGGAAAGTTATTGAGGATCTGCCTTCACAAAGAGATATTATGGAAGCAAAAATCATGGATTTAGTGACCCCACTGCCTTCTAAGGTAAATGAAGTTTTTTGGGAATTGTATCAAGAGAATCCAAAAGAAGCAACGGATTATTTTTACAGATTAAGCCAATCTAATGATTATATTAAAACGAGAAGTATTGCCAAAAATAGTCATTTTCTAAAAAAGACAGCATACGGAGACTTAGAGATCACGATTAATTTGTCTAAGCCTGAAAAAGATGTGAAAGAAATAGCTCAAGCTAAAAATACAATCAGTTCCAGCTACCCATCCTGCTTATTGTGTATCGAGAATGAAGGATATGAGGGACATCTACTGCATCCGGGCAGAACAAATCATCGTCTAATTCGAATGTCTATTCGTCATGAAACATGGGGATTCCAATACTCTCCTTATTCGTATTATAACGAGCATGCCATTTTCTTGTCTCAAGAACATCGACCGATGTTTGTTAAGGAAGAAGCGTATCGAAAACTACTGAATATTGTAGAAATTTTGCCTCATTACTTTGTTGGATCTAATGCAGGGTTGCCAATCGTAGGGGGATCGATTCTGACTCATGACCATTACCAAGGTGGACGACATACATTTCCTATGGAAAAAGCAGAAGTTATTGCACCTTTTACGATGGAAGGGTATCCTGAAGTAGAAGCAGGAATCGTAAAGTGGCCTATGTCCGTGATTCGTTTACGGAGTAAAGAGACTGAAAAGTTGGTCGAAGCAGGTTCTTATATTTTGAATAAGTGGGAACAATATAGTGATGAGTCAGTAGATATTTTGTCTCATACAGGTGAAACACCGCATAACGCTATTACACCCATTGCCAGACAAAAAGACGGTATCTATGAATTGGATTTGGTGCTGAGAAACAATCGAACATCGAAAGAATTTCCAGATGGGATATTCCACCCTCATCCAGATGTGCAGCACATCAAAAAAGAAAATATCGGATTGATTGAAGTGATGGGATTGGCGATTCTTCCGCCAAGATTGAAACCAGAATTAAAAGAAGTCCAACAATATTTACTGGATGAACCTCATTCAATAGCGAGTTACCACAAAGAATGGGCTGATCGGTTGAAAACAACTACTAAGATTACTCCTGAAAATGTAGAAGCAGTGATTCAAGAAGGTGTGGGTTCTGTCTTTTTACGAGTACTGGAAGATGCGGGAGTATATAAAGCAACACCAGAAGGACAATCAGGGTTTAAACGATTTATTGAAACGTTGTAAGTCAGAATTACAGGGGGAATGAGTATGGAATTTGAAAAGAAAATATTCGGTGATTTATCTGGGGAAACAATCTATGAATACACCCTGACAAATAGTCAAGGAGTATCTTTATCTGCATTAAACCTGGGGGGAGTAGTGACCTCTATCAAAACTCCAGATAAAGCTGGACAATTTTCCAACATCACTTTAGGATTTGACAATGTGGAAGATTACCTGACTTATCGGCCTTTTTATGGAGCTTTAGTTGGAAGAGTTGCGGGCAGAATAGCTGAGGGTCGATTTAATTTGGAAGGTAAGGAGTACCAACTGCAAGTAAATGAAGGGGAAAATCACCATCACGGAGGCAACCCTGCTTTTGAGTCTCATATTTGGGACGTTTCTATAGAAGAAGGAGAAGCTTCAACCCATTTGATATTCAAGTATTTTAGTCCAGCTGGAGAAAACGGCTATCCAGGTAATTTAGTGGTGACCATCACGTATACTCTTTCTGAAGCCAATGAATGGAAAATCTCTTATCACGCTGAAACGGATGAGCCTACTTTATTCAATCCTACGAATCATGTGTATTTTAATTTAAGCGGAGATCACACAAAAACGATCAAAGAGCACACTCTGCTAGTCAATAGTGATCTCGTTGGAGAATTGAAGGAAGATGGTATTCCAACCGGGAAATTCCTTCCTGTGAATGATACAGACTTTGATTTGAGAGAACCGGTCAAATTAAGTAAAGGAATTACTAGTCAACATCCTCAGTTAGCCGATAAAAAAGGGTTTGATCATCCTTATTTCTTAGCCCATAGAGGTTCTGAACCGGATGCTGTTTTGTGTGACTCGGAATCTGGAAGAAAAGTGATTGTGACAACGGATTGTGATGCATTAGTTGTGTATACCCATAATGGTGTGAGCGGAGAATATGAGATTAATGGCAATAGAGTCGAACCTTATGCAGGAGTAGCGTTAGAAACTCAAACTATGCCGGATGCGATCAATCAAGATAACTTCGGGAATATTATTTTGTATCCGGGAGAAACATTTCATTCTGAAACCATTTATCAGTTTGAACAAGTGAAAGGTTGTTTAGAATAAAGAAAGAAAAGTGGTGATAAAATGGCGACGATTAAGGAAATCGCTGAAAAAGCAGGCGTATCCAGTGCGACAGTCTCACGTGTATTGAATTATGATGAAACGTTATCGGTCAGCGAGGAAACTAAAAAGCGCATTTTTGAAACAGCAGAAAAACTGAATTATTCTAAATTTCAAAAAAATAAAAAAGCTAAGCAAGGAAAAATTGCTATTGTTCAATGGTATACCGAAAAAGAAGAGCTGAATGATTTGTATTACTTATCCATTCGGTTAGGGGTAGAAAAAAAAGCCGAAGAAGAAGGGTATGAAATCGTTCGTTTGTTTCAAGATTCAAAAGCAAAATTGACGGCAGAGATAGAAGGGATTATCGCTATCGGAAAGTTTAGTGAACGAGAAGTCGCTAAGCTGAGCGAATGGACAAAGAATATCTGTTTTGTGGATTCCAATCAATTGGCTCATAAGCTGGATTCAGTAGAAGTTGATTTTGAGCAGGCTGTAACAGAAGTGGTCAACTATTTTATTCAGCAACAACATGAAAAAATAGGTTTTATTGGTGGGCAAGAAAGTTATGCTGACCATTCTGCAAAGATTACGGATAAACGACAGATCATTTTTGAGCAGTTGCTGAAAGAAAAAGGCTTGTATCATGAGGAGTATATTTTTCTGGCAGATTCTTATCATGTTAGTTCTGGTGAGAAAATCATGCAAGAAGCTATTGATCAGTTGAAAGAAAACCTTCCGACAGCTTTTTTTGTAGCCAATGACGCATTAGCGATAGGCAGTCTAAGAACCTTACAAGGCAACGGGATTTCTGTTCCTAATGATGTATGTATTATGGGGTTTAATGATGCGAGTGTAGCGAAATATGTGTTTCCTGCATTGAGTACTGTCAGAGTTGAGACAGAATTGATGGGAGAGACCGCTTTTGAATTATTGATGGATCGAATGGCGACTGAGCGAACGGTAGCTAAGAAAGTGACTCTTTCCACAGATCTGATTATTCGAGAAAGTACTATTAGGCAATAAACAGCTAAAACTCCGACCGCATGATTGAGTGGTCGGAGTTTATTTTTTATGAAGCGTACGTCGATCTAACCGCCTCACTCCACGCTCTCTTATTTGATGAGGCCTGCTTTTTTGAAGGCGTCGTCTTTTGGTTGGTAGCCTATTGCTACTCTGGCTTGATCGATGTCTAATCGTGGGAAGGAGTTGTTGGAGATTCCGTTCACTACTAGAGCGGGTTCTTTTAGTTCTGCATTTAAACAGCAGTCGATTAAGTGGCACATATCGTCATTTGATAAATACATAGCTAAGCCATTCCAGTCTGTATCTGGATCGAATTCACTGTCATCGCCTTTGTAATCTCCAATACGCAATCCAATAGATTCTACTCCTTTTTCAAAAGCAAAATAAGAGGCTAAAGCTTCTGCGTATACTTTTGATACTCCATATAAATCAGCAGGTCTTGGAACGTCTGAAACTTTTACCTGAACATTTTTAGGATAACCGTCAGACGCATGGATAGAGCTGGCATAAATGACGCGTTTTAATGTATCGCTTTTAGAAGCAGCTTCAAATAAGTTATAAGGAAGTTTATAGTTTAAATCCAACAGGCTTTCATAGAATCCGGCTGTTGCATCAGCTTGGCCAGCTAGCTGAATAATGTAGTCTACGCCGTCCAATAAACCCTCCCAACTATCTTGCTCTACTAAATCCAATTCTCTGACATCTGTTCCTTCTAACAAAGATGGATCTGAATCATCAAATGTACGATTGACTAAAATCAAATCGTGATTGGGCTTCAAATGCTTAACTAAATTTTCACCGATATTTCCTGTAGCTCCAGTAATTAGAATTTTTGACATCCTCTATACCTCCTATTATTCATTGATTTGTTCTTCCATTCAAAAAAGGCAGACTAAAAAGTTGCTTTTAGCCTTGCCTTTTTTGAAGGTTTTGTCAGAAAAAAACTTTAACGTCTGTCGTCTTTACGATCCAAGTCGTCTTTAAATTCTCCGACTTTTTTCTTAACGTCCCCTTTAGCTTTTTGAGTTTTACCTTCTGCTTGTTTTGACTTGTCGTCTGTCATATCTCCGTAAGTATCTTTCGCTTCACCTACAGCTTTATCCTTTAAACCTTCTGCTTTGTCTTTCCATCCATCTTTTTTGTCTGCCATGCTATTTCCTCCTCTTAGTTAATAATAAAAACTAGTTGAAGCTAGTGTGAAAAACTAAAAATGAATATCTCTTATACACTAAAAGCATAGCTTTTGAAGAGATTAAACGCAACTAAAAAGCCTTATGTCATCTTTAAGATAGAAAATGGACAGTTGCTTAATATTCCAGTGTATTTGTGCTAAAATAATTTCATAGAGATGACGGAAATGAGGAAAATAAATTCATGAAAATATTGGCCATTGATACCTCTAATCAAGCAATGAGCATTGCTGTTTTAGAAAACGAAAAAATACTGGGTGAGTTAACGACTAATATAAAGAGGAACCATAGTGAAAGTCTAATGCCGGCTATAGACGGATTAATGAACGACTTGAAGATAGAGATTCAAGAAATTGACCGTGTAGTGGCAGCTAAAGGCCCAGGATCGTATACGGGGCTGAGAATCGGAGTGACCACTGCAAAAACATTAGCTTGGACATTGCAAAAAGAGTTAGTGGGAGTATCCAGTTTAAAAGTATTGGCAGCAAATGCAACCTCACCTGATCGGTACATCATTCCAGTCATGGACGCACGAAGAGGGAATATTTATACTGGAATGTACCGGTTCATTGATGGCAAATTGACCGCGGTCGAATCCGATACTCACATTTCAGCAGAAAAATGGGCTGAATATTTGAGTAAAAAAGATGGTGAGTTTTTACTCATTGGTGAAGATCAACAGAAACATATAGAAACATTCAAATCACAATTAAATCATCGTGTCAGCTCGGCGTTGCCTTATCAGCATCTTCCAAGAGCCAGTGTACTGGGGATATTAGGTCTATATAGTGAAGTTGAAGAGGTTCATACATTTACACCGGATTATTTAAAATTAGCTGAAGCAGAAGAAAATTGGCGTAAGGAGCATCCTGATTTAGTGGGGGAAAGTTATGTTGAAAAAATTTAGAGATTGGTTAACTAGTGGATCAACTACCATACCTGTTTTAGAAAATGGACAACAATTAAAGCTTTCACAACGTACCAAACTGAGCCAGTCTCATTTTGTACTGGACGATGGAAATGTTTTGGAACCGATAGTGGGAAGTGACAAAGATGTAGAAGCGTTGCTAGCCGTTCAAAAGGCTTGCTACAATGGAGAAACGCCTTGGAACGCAGCAGCCTTGCACCACGAACTCAAGCGTAATACAAATGCGCTGTACATTGTGATCAGACGATTTTCAGAACCCGTTGGATTTATAGGAGCATGGCTAGTTGAAAAAGAGGCGCATATTACTAATGTGGCAGTGATCCCTTCTTTTCAGAAAAAAGGAGTTGCTTCATGGATGATTCGAGAATTGGAAAGAATCTCCGTTCATGAAGGAATGGATATTTTAAGTTTAGAAGTCCGGATGTCAAATGTAAAAGCGCAACGGTTATATCGAGAGTTAGGCTTTAAGGACGGAAAAATAAAAAAATTTTACTATTCCAGCGATCATGAAGACGCTCTTGAAATGAGTAAAAAGCTAGTGAGAAATGAGGGAGCTAGATTTGAATCAGTCTAGTGATAATCAGCAGCTAGGTAAGGTACGGTTTTCTTTTGAATCGGAAGAAGGAGTGGGACCGGCTGAACTGTTTAGCTTAGCAGATGAAAGTTATCTTACAAGTTCTCCATGGAGTATCGGTGGATTTGCTGAAGATATGAAATCAGAACATGCTTATTACGGATTGGCTATGAATGATACAGGCTGCATCGGTTATATGGGGTATCATCTCTTATTTGACGAGGCAGAGATCACTAATTTCGTAATTAAAAAAAACTTTCAACAACAAGGTATAGCTACTCGATTGCTTCAGGCTGGATTGAATGAGTTAAAGAAAAAAGAATGTAAAAAAATTTTTCTGGAAGTCAGAGAAAGTAATCAACCAGCTATTCGGTTATATGAAAATAACGGGTTTGTTCGATTGGGTATACGAAAAAATTATTACCATGAACCAGAAGAGAACGCCATAATCATGCAATTGACTTTGTAACCTAGATGTTTGAATAGAAAAGAGTGAATGGAATCAAAATGGAAAAAAATTGGATTTTAGCTATTGAATCAAGCTGTGATGAAACAAGTGCAGCGGTAATCGAAAATGGAGAGGTCATTTTATCTAATATTGTAGCCTCTCAAATAAAAAGTCATATGCGTTTTGGAGGTGTAGTGCCCGAAATCGCAAGTCGGCATCATGTAGAACAGATTACATTGATTATTGAAGAAGCAATGGAAGAGGCTAACGTCACTTATGAGGATCTGTCTGCCGTAGCAGTCACAGAAGGCCCTGGTTTAGTTGGTGCATTACTGATTGGAGTAAACGCAGCTAAAGCTGTTGCATTTGCTCATAACTTACCGTTGATTGCCGTAAACCACATGGCCGGACATATTTATTCGAATAAATTTGTTCATTCAATGAAGTTTCCTTTACTAGCTTTAGTAGTTAGTGGAGGGCATACGGAACTGGTTTACATGGCGGAAGATGGTTCTTACGAAATCATTGGAGAGACACGAGATGATGCTGCTGGGGAAGCTTACGATAAAATAGGGCGCGTTTTGGGACTGCCGTATCCTGGAGGTAAAATCATTGATGAAATGGCTCATAAGGGAAAAGATGTATACAATTTTCCGCGTGCTATGCTAAAAGAAGACAACTATGATTTTAGTTTTAGTGGATTGAAAAGTTCGTTTATCAATAAAGTGCACAATGCGGAACAAAAAGGTGAAGAATTGAATGCAAATGATTTAGCAGCCAGTTTCCAAGCTAGTGTTATAGAAGTGTTGGTCACAAAAACACTTAGAGCTGTGAAAGAATATGACGTAAACCAATTGCTGTTAGCTGGCGGCGTTGCTGCCAATAAAGGATTGAGAGAAGCTCTTTCTGATGTAATGGCTAAAGAAGCTCCAGAAGTTGAATTGGTTATTCCACCATTGTCTTTATGTGGAGATAATGCAGCTATGATAGGGGCAGCAGGATTTGTGGAGTTTAATAAACAACAGTTTGCCGGATATGATTTGAATGCCAAACCGGGTCTGTTGTTAGGCTAATAAAATAAGGAATTGAAAAGCGAAAGATACTAACGGAGAATCCCAGTTATCTTTCGCTTTTTTTACTGTTTTTAGCGGGACTGCATAACAACAACTGGACAAAAACAGGGTAAACACGAACGATAGATTAATTTTTGATTAAAACTGTAAGTTTTTTAGTTTTATTCGGCTTATGTTGAAGTATGATGAGATTAATAAAGAAACCAATACATTATTCGACATGGAGGAATAAAACAGTGGAAAAAGTTAGAACTAAGGGATTAGCCATATTAAGTTTAGTGACTGGGTTGGTATTGTCAGCTTGTGGAGATACAACAGAAGCTACAGATAATGCGTCAACTGATTCTGA
Organism: Desemzia incerta; assembly: GCF_900115825.1. GTDB lineage: Bacteria > Bacillota > Bacilli > Lactobacillales > Carnobacteriaceae > Desemzia > Desemzia incerta. The sequence goes on from NZ_FOXW01000005.1 coordinate 39,619, forward strand.
AAAGACGAACGATTACTCTATAGTAATGGTCACTGACAATGGAGGCGTTGATGATGGATCATTCAACCAAGCTGCTTGGGAAGGGATGGTAGAGTGGGGAAAAGAACACGACGGAATTGAAGGAGAAGACTACACTTATATTGCATCTGACGGAGATTCTGAATACATACCTAACTTAAATCAAGCTATCATGAATGATTTTGACATTGTTTTTGGCGTTGGTTTCAAATTGAAACAATCAATGATGGAAATTGCTGATGACAATCCAGATCAACAATTTGTGATTATAGATGATAGTATTGAAGGGAACGACAATGTAGCTTCTGTTCTTTTTAAAGACCAGGAGAATGCTTTTCTAGCAGGCGTTGCAGCAGCGTTGTCAACTGAAACAGGCAAAATCGGATTTGTAGCTGGACAGCAAAGCGAAGTGTTAGATCGATTTGAAGCTGGGTTCTTAATGGGAGCTTACACGGCAAATCCAGATGTTGAAGTGATTGTAGAATATGTTGAATCTTTTTCAGACACTTCAAAGGCGAGACAAATCGCTGCGGGAATGTACTCTAATGGAGTCGACATTGTTTATCAAGGAGCAGGAGATGCAGGAAATGGCGTTTTCTCTGAAGCTCGAGACCGGATGAACGCAGACCCAGATGAAAAGATATGGGTCATCGGAAGCGATAGCGACCAAACCGAAGAAGGAGAATACAACGAGGGGAATTTAACGTTAACTTCAAGCATTAAGGGATTGGGTCAAGCCATCAAGTCTGTTGCTAACCAGACCATGCAAGGAGATTTTCCAGGAGGAGAAATAACCAAGTTGGGATTGAAAGAGGAAGCCATCTATATGACCAGAGGCCAATTGAGTGAAGAGACTTGGACAGCAATGGAAGAGTACAAAAAACAAATCATTAATGGAGAAATCGATATTCCGATCAATCCAGATGAAGTAACAGCACCCTAATCAAAAACAGCAGCTCTCTTATCTATTAATTATATAGATAAGAGAGCTGCTGTTTTTTGATTTTAGATCAGATAAAGAAAGTATATCAGCTTATAGATTTTCCAATTCAAGAGTGCTGGATTCCCATTCTTCCATCAGTTCTTCATATTGATTAGTTAGGAGTTGCAATTGATCGTTTATTTCTTGAACTTTTATGTGATCTTCATAAACATCCGGTTTGGTAAGTTCAGATTCCAATTCTTCAATAGCCTGTTCCAATTCAGCTGTTTCATTTTCAATAGCTTCTATCCTGCGAGTCAATTGACGGATCAATTTTTGATTTTCTTTATTGATCACGCGGTTTTCTGCCGGTTTATTTGGATTGGTTTCTTCACTTTGTAACGGTTGTTTCATTTGAGCATCTTCTTGAGCCAGGCGTTTCAATTCTTCTTGTTCAGCTTTTTTCTCCAAATAATAATCGTAGTCGCCTAAATAAACAGTACTGCCTTCTGGAGAAAGTTCGATAACCTTAGTAGCTATCCGGTTGATAAAGTAGCGGTCATGGGAAACAAACAAGAGAGTTCCGTCAAAATCAATCAGCGCATTTTCTAACACTTCTTTACTATCGATGTCTAAGTGGTTTGTAGGCTCATCAAGAATCAAAAAATTATCTTTTTCCATAGACAACTTAGCTAAAGCCAATCGAGCTTTTTCTCCTCCGCTTAAAGAAGAAACGGATTTTTCGACATCTTCTCCAGAGAACAAAAAGCTTCCCAAAATAGAACGAATATCTTTTTCAGGAGTCGTTGGATGATCATCCCACAGTTCAGCTAGAACAGATTTGGTAGAATGCAATTCAGCTTGCTCCTGGTCGTAATAACCCACTTCTACATTCGTGCCAAATTTAGTTTCGCCTTTGATCAACGGAAGTTCATTTAACAGGGATTTCAAAAGAGTTGATTTTCCTACTCCGTTAGGCCCTACTAAAGCAATAGAGTCATATTTGCGAACGTCCATATTGATCGGTTCAGATAAGATAGTGTCTTCATACCCAATTGCTCCATTTTCGACTGTCATGACAACATTTCCACTCTCAATAGAAGGTTGGAATCTGAACGTAGCTGACTTTTCGTCTCCTTGAGGCTTATCTAGACGATCAATCTTTTCTAACTGCTTACGACGACTTTGAGCTCGTTTAGTCGTAGAAGCTCGTACCAAATTACGATTGACGAAGTCTTCCAATTTAGCGATTTCTTTTTGTTGTTTCTCAAACTCTTTCCATTCTTTTTCTAATTGAGCAGCTTTCAAGTCGAGGAACTTACTATAGTTTCCTTTGTAATGAGTGATTTTTTGACGACTTAGATCATATACTTCGTTGACAACTTTATCTAAGAAGTAACGGTCATGAGATACAATCAGCAAAGCTCCTGTATAGGTCTGTAAATAATTTTCCAACCAGTTCAACGTTTCGATATCTAAATGATTGGTCGGCTCATCTAAAATCAACAGGTCTTTTTTCTGCAGCAATAGTTTGGCCAAAGCTAAACGCGTTTTTTGCCCTCCAGAAAGTTGATTGATGGACTTAGGATAATCAGCTTCAAAAAAACTGAACCCGTGTAAGACAGAGCGAATCTCAGCTTCATATCCATACCCGTTTTGTTCTTTAAAGTCATGTTGCATTTGATCGTATTGTTTTAGCGTCTCTTGATAACGGTCTTCATCTGCCAATAAATCGGCATCACCTAACAGTTGCTCTATATGGCGCATTTTTTTCTCTAATTGGATCACGCTGTGGAACACATCCAGCATTTCGTCCCAAATAGACTGAGTAGAGTCTAATCCGGTATTTTGAGCTAAATAGCCTATAGTGACTTGTTTGCCTTTTGAGATTTTTCCAGCATCTGGCTGCTCAATATCAGCAATCATTTTTAACAAAGTGGACTTACCGGCTCCGTTTCGACCAACAAGTGCAACGCGTGAGTGGTCTTGTATTTCTAAATAGATGTTTTCAAATAACACGTCTGCTCCAAAATAACGAGCTACATGCTGAGCTTGTAATAGAATCATTTTGTAGTCCTCATTTCTTATCTCTGTCCTTAGTTTAGCATATTCTTCCTGTAAGCGGGAGAGGAACAAACACACCTAAGCAAGTTTTAAATAGAATGTAAAAGAATCTTTTTTAGCAGATAAATTAAAGACGTTATGTTTTACAGATGTTGAATTCACAAGGATGCTTGTGAATTTTGCCGAGACTAAAAAAATGATCAACAAAATTAGTCATTTAAGATGCTTAAAAAGGCTAGTATTTTAACAAAAAAATGTTATAATCTTATTATGTGAAACTCTGAAATTTGTGAAATAGATAATTTGTTTCTGGATATTGTGAATTTTTGAATCTTAGAAAGTGAGTGGACTGAATATGAATTCAACGAACAAAATACCTAAAGCTACGGCAAAAAGGTTGCCTATTTATTATAGATACTTGAGATATTTACACGAAGACGGAAAAGACCGTGTTTCTTCAACTGAATTAAGTGAAGCTGTTAAAGTGGATAGTGCAACTATTCGCCGTGATTTTTCTTATTTTGGTGCTCTAGGAAAAAGAGGATATGGATATGATGTTGAAGACTTGATGCATTTCTTCAGCAAGACATTGAAACAAGACCGTTTGACCAACGTAGCATTGATTGGGGTAGGGAATTTAGGCCATGCCTTATTAAACTACAATTTCCACCAAAACAACAATATGCGTATCAGTGCGGCTTTTGATATCAACAAAGAAATTGTTGGAACAATCCAATCTGGAGTTCCAGTGTATCCTATGGAAGACATGGTACAACAATTGAAAATGCAGCAAATTGATGTAGTGATGCTGACCGTTCCAACTTCTGCAGCTCAAGAAGCAGCAAACAACTTGGTGAAAGCTGAAGTTAAAGGAATATTGAACTTCACGCCTATTCGTATCTCCGTGCCTGATCACGTACGAGTGCAGAATGTAGATTTAGCTAATGAATTACAAACATTGATTTACTTCATAGATCATTACAAAACAGATGATAAAGACAGCTTACTGCCTTTAGACTAAATAAAAAGGCAACAAACCTGATTAAGGTTTGTTGCCTTTTTTTAATTTCAAATAAATTTGCAAGATGCGAGTTGCACGTACAAAATCTCGTGTAGCAAACAAAACAAATATTATGGAGAAGAATCCCCATCCGAATTCCCCAACATAATCAACTGCGAACCAAGTGAAGACAACAGCGAGGATGTAGTTGAATAGTATCTGGAACATAAAATCACTTTTTTTCATTAAAATCAAAAATTCCTTTCTAAAAATACCCTAATAGAGTAACAAGTTGGCTACTGTAACGGTAGCGTTCATTAAAGCATGTGCAATGATTGGCGCAGCAATCGACTTTGTTTTCCAGTATAGATAACAAAAAACAAATCCCATTACAGAATAAAGCAAGTAATGACCGTCAAAGTGAATGAAAGCAAAAATCAGCGAACTAATAACGGCTGCTCCAATTCCTCCAGTTATATCAAATAAGTAACCGAAGATCACTTTACGAAAAACGAATTCTTCCATAATAGGACCGAAAATCGCTATTAAAAGCAGGAATAAAGGATAATTATTAACGATATCGACTAATCCAGCAGTATTTTGAGAACCAATAGGAATGTTCAGCAGGAAAGTCTCAATGAAAATTGCTAAGTATTGCCCAATATAAGCTAAAAACATTCCTGCAATTCCCCATAAAATAATGTTCTTTTTGGGAACAGGGGGAGTATTCTCTAAGCTGTTATTGAATGTTGATCGATGATTGACAATAAACATCCATATCGATCCAACGACAAAGGCGATGATTTGGCTGTAGATAGCAGCATCAAAAATGGCGTTCTCTGGAACGAAGAATAGTAAAAATACTGGGAAAAACTGTGCTAAAACGTAAATAAGAATGATTTTGACATAAGGTGATTTCACTAAATTATTCATAATATAAAAACCTTCTTTAACCGAGTTATTTACAGAAGAGTGGAGATGTAAGGTATTATAAAATATATTATCTCTTATTTCTGCTGCATAAGTGTGCTGTTTTCTTTTAACGAATAAAAGTTGATCAATAAATAGTATAACATAAGAATAATGACTCTAAAGGACTTTTTGACTCCTTTTGAAGGAATAGTGTGTTTTCTGGCATAAATACAATTTCAAAAGAAAAAATACTTGCAAAATTTAAAGAGTTTGATATGATGAAGAAGTGAGTTAGCACTCTTTGAGATAGAGTGCTAAACAATCGAAACTACAATTGGAGGGATTTACGTGTTAAGACCTTTAGGAGATCGTGTCATCATTGAAGTAAAACAAGAGGAAGAAACAACAGCTAGTGGAATCGTTTTAGCTGGAACAGCAAAAGAAAAACCACAAACAGGAACAGTTGTAGCTGTTGGAGCTGGCCGAGTACTGGATAACGGAACAAAAGCTGAGCTTTCTGTAGCTGTTGGAGATACAGTGTTTTTCGAAAAATACGCTGGCTCAGAAGTAAAATATGATGGTACAGAGTATTTAGTGATCAAAGAGAGCGATATTATCGCAATCGTAGACTAATCATAAAGACATTTACACGACAAAAAAATCAATCTGATGAGGTGAAGGAATAATGGCTAAAGATATTAAATTTTCTGAAGACGCACGTGCAGCATTGTTGCGTGGGGTAGATAAGTTAGCAGATACTGTTAAAGTAACACTTGGACCTAAAGGAAGAAATGTTGTTTTAGACAAATCTTACGGTTCACCATTAATCACAAACGATGGAGTAACCATCGCTAAAGAAATCGAATTAGAAGACCGTTTCGAAAACATGGGAGCGCAATTAGTTTCTGAAGTTGCTTCAAAAACAAACGATACAGCAGGTGACGGTACTACTACAGCGACTGTTTTAACACAAGCAATCGTTCGTGAAGGATTAAAAAACGTTACAGCTGGAGCTAACCCAGTAGGAATTCGTACGGGTATTGAATTGGCAACTAAAGTAGCCGTTAAAGAATTATTGGCGAATTCTCGTAAAGTAGAAACAAAAGAATCGATTTCACAAATTGCTGCCATTTCTTCTGGGGATGCAGAAATCGGAAAATTATTGGCAGATGCTATGGAAAAAGTAGGTAACGACGGTGTTATCACTATTGAAGAATCTAAAGGTATTGAAACGGAATTAGATGTCGTTGAAGGTATGCAATTTGACCGTGGTTACTTGTCACAATACATGGTAACTGACAATGATAAAATGGAAGCTAACTTAGAAAATCCATACATCTTGATCACAGACAAAAAAATCTCTAATATTCAAGATATTCTTCCATTATTGGAACAAATCTTGCAACAAGGTCGTCCATTGTTGATTATTGCTGAAGATGTAGACGGCGAAGCATTGCCAACTCTAGTATTGAACAAATTACGCGGTACATTTAATGTAGCTGCAGTAAAAGCTCCTGGATTCGGAGATCGTCGTAAAGCTATGTTAGAAGATATTGCTATCTTAACTGGCGGTACAGTGATTACAGAAGATTTAGGATTTGAACTAAAAGATACTACAGTTGACCAATTAGGTCACGCAAGCAAAGTAGCTATCACTAAAGACACGACAACTATTGTTGAAGGTGCTGGATCAACTGAAACAATCAGTCAACGTGTTGCTTTATTGAGAGCACAGGCTGAAGAAACAACTTCAGAGTTTGACAAAGAAAAATTACAAGAACGTATTGCTAAATTAGCTGGTGGAGTTGCAGTAATCCGTGTGGGTGCTGCTACAGAAACTGAGTTGAAAGAGCGTAAATTGCGTATTGAAGATGCTTTGAATGCTGCTCGTGCAGCTGTTGAAGAAGGGATTATTGCAGGTGGTGGTACTGCATACATCAACGTTCAAAGCAAAGTAGCAGAAATCGAAGCTACTGGAGACGTTGCTACAGGTGTGAAAATCGTGGTGCGTGCTTTAGAAGAACCAATTCGTCAAATCGCTGCAAACGCTGGTCTTGAAGGATCAGTAATTGTTGAAAAAATGAAGACCGCTGAACCAGGTGTTGGATACAACGCTGCAACAGATGAATGGGTAAACATGATTGAGGCTGGAATCACAGACCCAACGAAAGTTACTCGTTCAGCTCTTCAAAATGCTGCAAGTGTTGCTGCCTTGTTATTGACTACAGAAGCAGTAGTAGCAACTCATCCAGAACCAGCTGCTCCAGCTGGCCCAGGAATGGACCCAAGCATGGGCATGATGTAATTTCATTAAAGAACGAAAAAAGCATGAGACAAAAATGTCTCATGCTTTTTTGTTTGACTATTCTAGGGACTAATGTCTGTTGTCGTTTCTTGAAAGCAGTCCAAAGAATTTAAGGCAATAGATTGCACACAGACCAACGATGATATAAACGATCTTAGATAAAAGTGCATCTTGTCCGCCAAAAAGAGTGGCAACTAAATCAAATTCAAAGAGACCAACCAAGAGCCAGTTCAAACCACCAACAATCAGAAGCGCTAATGCAACACTGTCTAGAGCTTTCATCCTGTATCCCTCCTTATGATTTAACATAGTTGAATCACCCTAAAAATAACAAGGATTTGGAAGAATGTCTAATAATAAGTCTGCTGAGGATAAGAAAAAAGTAAATTAGATTTGTCGAACTATATGTCTCATGGTTCTTTAAAACGCTTTACTCCACGCTCTCTAGACGAGCTTCACAAACCAGTCTTTCTGCAGTTTCATACCTCTCTTTTATCGGGAAAAACGCCCGATTAAAGAGCGGCATTGAACCTCACGAAAGCCTAAACGGTTTGTTCCGCTCTCTTTTTTAAAACGCGTTGCGTTCGGCAGCTCGTCTATCGCTTTCAAAAAAAGAAACTGGGGGGAAAACCGCCCTTAGTTTCTTTTTTGTGAAGCGTACGCCGAGCTAGACGCCTCACTACACGCTCTCTATAATCATTGCGATGCCTATTCCTCCGCCTACGCATAGGGTGGCTAGGCCTCGTTTTTTTTGATTTTTCTTCATTGCGTGCAGTAGAGTGACCAGGATGCGGGAGCCTGATGCTCCTATTGGGTGACCTAGAGCAATCGCACCGCCGTTGATATTTACTTTTTCAACAGGTAATTCTAAGTCTCGAACTAAGGCAATACTTTGGGATGCAAAAGCTTCGTTGAATTCAAAAAGATCAATGTCATCTTTGGTGAAGTTCGTTTTTTTAAATACTTTTTGTACTGCACCGTACGGAGCATAGCCCATGATTTCAGGATCGCTGCCTACTTCTGCGTAACCTTTGATAGTTGCTAAATAAGGAATTTGACGTTTTTCAGCTTCGCTTTTAGACATTAATAGGACTGCTGCAGCTCCATCGTTGATTCCGGAAGCATTCCCAGCAGTTACAGAGCCGTTAGGTTTAAAAGCTGGGCGCAGTTTTTGTAATTTTTCGATGGTAGTTTCTTTTCGAATGTATTCGTCTTGAGTTACTACTTGAGATTGACGTTTAACCTGAATAGTGACAGGGACGATCTCTTCATCAAATAAGCCGTTTTCTTGAGCTGTTGTTGCTTTCATTTGAGAGTGAAAAGCAAATTCATCTTGTTCTTCTCGACTCACATGATATCTTTCGGCCACATTTTCAGCGGTTACTCCCATGTGATGATGATTAAAAGCATCTGTTAAACCATCATGAACTAAGCTGTCTATAGCTTGGATATCGCCCATTTTACTGCCAAATCGTTGATCTTTTAATAAATAAGGAGCTTGAGACATGTTTTCTGTTCCACCGGCTAAAACCACTTTTGCATCCCCAACTTGAATAGCTTGGCTGGCAAGGATAACCGATTTTAGACCCGAGCCGCAGACCTCATTGATCGTCATAGCAGGAACAGTATTGGGAATTCCTGTATGGATGGAAATTTGACGAGCTGGATTTTGTCCTAAGCCGGCTTGAAGGACATTCCCAAAGATAACTGTATCGACTTCTTCGGGTTGGATAAGTGAACGATTCAATACCTCAGTAGCAGCTATAGTGCCTAATTCTACTGCAGATGTATTTTTATAAACGCCTCCTAAAGAACCAATGGGAGTGCGTACTGTACTCACGATAACAACTTCTTCCATGATTGATTTCCTCCATATCTACGTATTTATCTTTCCTTAATACTTGAAAATAAGTTATGATTAATTCTATTCTACGATAAATTCGATAAGATACTGTATAAGTTTTTGTTAAAAATGCTTTCTTACTAAAAATTAAAGTTATTATTAAGTTTATAGGCTGTCAGTTGTGTTTTTATTTAAGATGATTTATGGTTGAAATGGATTTAAAGTACGGAAATTGATATGACATGACGAATAAAGGAGAAATCAACTTGAATATAGGGATAGATAAAATTGGTTTTTACACACCTCATACATTTATTGATATGGTTAAGCTAGCTGAAGCTAGAGGAGTGGATCCAGCAAAATACACAATTGGTATTGGACAAGAAAAGATGGCTGTCTCTCCTGTAACTCAAGATGCAGTGACGTTGGCAGCTAATGCAGCACTGAGAATATTAGATGAAGAAGATTTGGAAAAAATCGATTTAGTCGTTTTTGGAACAGAATCAGGAATAGACAGCTCTAAAGCAGCTGCAGTTTATGTTCATGACTTATTGGGCATACAATCGCGCGCGCGTTCTATTGAAATCAAACAAGCCTGCTACGGAGCGACTGCCGGGATTCAGTTAGCTAAAGGACATATTGCGTTGCATCCAGAGAGCCGAGTATTGGTCTTGGGATCAGACATTTCCAGATATGGACTGAACACTCCTGGAGAAGTGACTCAAGGAGCTGGTGCTGTGGCAATGGTCATTAGTGCTGATCCGCGTATTTTAAGTTTAGGAGATCAAAGTGCTTATTTAACCAATGATGTTATGGATTTTTGGAGACCGACTTATTCGGATACGGCTTATGTAGACGGAAAGTTTTCTAATGAACAATACATCTCTTTTTTCCTGAATACATGGAAACAATTCAAGTCGCAAACCGATTTGTCCATAAAAGATTTTGAAGCTATGTGCTTCCATTTGCCATATACAAAAATGGGAATGAAAGCTATGCGTGAAATCTTTGTGGAAGGAACTTCAGAAGATGAAGAGCGTTTAACCAGACATTATAAAAACAGTACGTTGTATAATAAAACAGTGGGGAACATTTACACTGGGTCGTTATATTTAAGCTTAATATCGTTGTTGGAACAGGATGAAACGTTAAAACCAGGCGATAGAATAGGATTGTTCAGCTACGGTTCTGGAGCAGTTGGGGAGTTTTTCACTGGAATACTTCAGCCAGAGTACAAAGAAGCATTAGCTGAGGCTGAGCACGCGAAATTATTCGCAGAAAGAGAAGAAGTCTCTATCGAAGAATACGAAGAAATATTCAGCGAAGTCTTACCAGTTGATGGTTCAAATCTTCAATTAACTATCGAAAATGACCCAGCAATGATATGCGTGGCTGGGATTGAAGAACATAAGAGAATATATGTAAATAAAAATAGATAATCAACAGAAAAAAGGCTATCTCACTCCAAAAGTGAGATAGCCTTTTTTGCATTTATCTTACATAACATTCATGTAAATAAACCCGAGACCGTGGTTAACAATAGATACTGAATTTAAATCTTTTTTAAAAAGGACTTTATCCCCAATAGTAAAATTATCTCTTTCATCATCTTTCAATATTGGGATAAGGTCTTGCAATTCTCGACAATCAATAGTGTACACTTCCATAAAATAATCATTATACGCAATATCTATTTCGACTCTATGATCATCCATGTATGAAGCCTCCTGTTTTATCTATTGTCTGTATTCTTCCAGAAGTTTTTCAGCAGTCGCTAAATTCATATTGTCAGCTTGCTTCAGTTGGTCGGACAACCAATCGATTTCTTCACCAACTGCACCTGCGCTGATAGCTAAAGAACGAGACTGCAAGCCCATGTGGCCTTTTTGAATACCTTCTGTCACAAGAGCTTTAATGGCTGCGAGGTTCTGAGCCAAACCAACGGATACAATGATGGATTCCAGTTCAGCTGCATTCTCATAATGTAAAATAGTTTTGGTCATTTTTGCTGCAGGATGGAATGAGATAGAGCCTCCAACTGCGCCAACGGGTAATGGTATGGTTAAACTGCCAAGCAAATCGCCGTTGTCTGCTTTCTCCCAAGTAGACAACGAGCGATATTGACCACTTTTAGACGCATAAGCATGAATCCCAGCTGAGACAGCACGCCAGTCGTTTCCAGAAGCCATAACGACGCTGTCGATTCCATTCATGATGCCTTTGTTGTGAGTCACTGCTCGATAAGGATCTACATAAGCGAATTGATAGGCATCGATAATGCGATCACGAACTTCTTCCCCGCTCAAATCTCCTTTTCGCAATAGTTTAGCGGGTATACGACAAGTCGCAGTAGCCAAACATTCTGTGGCGTAATTAGATAAAATCCCCATTAAGGCAGGAGCTTGGATCAATTCTTCCACATACGGCAAAATACCTTCCATCATAGTGTTCAAAATGTTGGCGCCCATAGCTTCCAAAGTATGAACATGCACATGAAGAATCAAAAATTCCGGCATTTTTTCAACTGGATCAGCTTCAATGTGACGAACATCTAGTCGAATAGCACCGCCTCCGCGTTTGACAATAGAAGGATGTGCTTCATTAGCTTTTTGTAAAATAGCGTGTTCATATTGATGCAACTTTTCCATCATTGAAGCAGCGTTAGGAGGATTTTTGATAGCTATTTGACCAATCATGACTCGGTCAGTGACAGCAGTTTGAAATCCACCTGCTTGTTTGACGATTTTTGCAGCTGAACTTGCAGCAGCAATCACAGAAGGTTCTTCTATTGCCATAGGAACAGCATAATCTTTTCCATCAATTAAGAAATTCAACGCTGCTCCATAAGGCAGTTCGTAAGCAGATAATTGGTTTTCGATCATATTATCCGCCATGTCATCGGTCAAATGCAAACCAGTAATCAGCATCTCCTTATCGTTTGCAGATAAGATACCGGCTTTTTCTAAGGCGTCGATTCTCTCGACTCGGCTTTTAGTGTAAAATTTTGATAGATATGAGTGGTCCATATAAGTCTCCTTTTGCACATTCATTCTTCATTACCAACGGAGATTATTGAGGGTGTATAACAATAACTCCAGTTGAGCAGGTTCTAAACCCCAGTCGGTTATTTCTTGCTTGATATCCGATAAACTGGCGCGCTCTCTGACAAAACCATTCAAACGAGCAGCGATAGTAGAGTGGAGGAACGATTTTTCATCTGGAAACAATTCACGAACAGCTCCGCGAGCTTTTTTGAATCGCCGTAAAAAATATTTTTGATGATGATCTTCAGCCGGATAAAACACATCGTATTCTTGTAATTCCGTTTGAAGTTCTTTTCCATCTCTTTTTTCTACTTCAGCTTTGACTTTTTGAGCAACGGAAAGTTGTTTTTCGTTACGGTAAAATAGAATGGAAATGTATTGTCTTTCTTTATAAAAACGGTCTTTCGTGGCGTCATGATTTTCCCAGAACAATCGAACTAACTCTTCATAAGAGATCAAGTCTGGATCAAATAGGATCTCTATTGTTTCAGAATGATCACCGATGGCGCGATATGTAGGCTGCTCGGTGGTTCCGCCCGCATACCCCACTTCTGTTTGAATCACTCCTGGAAGACTTCCGAACAAAGTATCCGGTCCCCAAAAACACCCCATACTAAAGGTAGCTTTTTCACTAATCGAAGCGTGTTTATTAAAGTTATTCATTTTCTGCACCTCAAATCTTGTCTTACTGATACAAAGTTAATTGGATTCAATTACGTGTTGTACACGACCAACTTGATCTCCTTCTTGAAGCATGACTTTGATGCCATGAGGATGATTCTGACTATTGGTCAATATGCGTTTGACATGCCCGCGAGTTAATTTGCCTGTACGTTGGTCTTTCTTTAATACAATATCTACTTCAGCACCAATTTGTATGTTGCTGCGTTTTTTTCCATCCATTATTTCTCATTCTCCTTTATACCAGCTTTTACATTACATTATACATGAATTTCAAGTTTTAAGTCTTATTTCAAAAAATCAAAATACCTATTCCGTAAAATATATGGTAATATTGGCGATGAAAATACCCTTCTAACAAGAGAACTAAGGTAAGGTGTGGAAAAATGGTAACCATTAATGATATTGCTCAAAAAGCAGGAGTAGCAAAGAGTACAGTGTCTAGATACTTAAACGGGGGATCCGTAAGTCAAAAGACAAGAGATAAGATAGATAAAATAGTGAACGAAACCGGCTATTCGCCAAATACATTTGCACAAAGTTTAAAAGCTAAGAATACTAAAATGATTGGAATTATTGTTCCTAGGCTGGATTCTTATTCTGCCAATGAAGTGTTGAGCAGTGTAGACAGAACTTTGAGAGAGAAAGAATATCAACTATTGATCACTAACACAGATCAAAGCAGCGAAAGAGAGATTGAGAATATTTATACACTGGCTAAACAAAAGGTAGCTGGTATCATCTTAATGGCCACAGTGGTCACAGAAGAGCATAAGAAAGTGATCTCAGAAATTGATGTACCAGTATTATTGTTGGGACAGCAAGCTGAAGGGCTGCATTCGATAGGACATCAAGAATTTGAAGCGGGATACGCAATGGGAAGACATGCGGGTAGTTTAGGTCATAAAAACTTTTTGTATTTTTCAGTTTTTAAAGAAGATATCGCTGTAGGACAACACAGAGCAAATGGCGTATTAACGGCTTTAAACGAAGAAACAGATGTCAATGTCGACATCATCGAGACGAGCTTTTCGTTTACAAAAGCTTACGAACTAGCTTTGGAAATCTTACCTAAAACAAATGCAACATATATCTTATGTGCAACAGACAATATTGCGATGGCTGTTTTGAAAGCAGCCCATACATTGCAGTTAAGAATTCCAGATGATTTTTCATTATCAGGATTCGGCGGATATGAAGTAACGTCTATCGTTTCCCCTTCTATAACTACCGTCAAATATGGGTACAAAGAGTTAGGTGAAACAGCAGTAGAAAAATTGTTCCAATTAATCAAAGGAGAATCGATAGAAGAAAACACCTTAATACCAAACTATTTGTTAAAGAGAGAGTCTACGGTTTCAAATGTGAAAAAAGTTGAGTAATTTACTTGACATTTCCTTTTGAAACCGATATCATTCTATTCAAATAGAACCGGTTCCAATTTCAAAAAATTAGGAGGGAAAAACATGGCAACGAATAAAGAAATAGCTTCAGATGTCATCAAAGCATTAGGTGGTAAAGAGAATATTCAGTCGGTCACTCACTGTGCAACAAGATTGAGAGTTATTGTACACGACAAAGACAAAATCAATGAAGAAGCAGTGGAAGGGATTGAAAAAGCAAAAGGTGCATTTTTCAACTCTGGACAATATCAAATTATTTTCGGTACAGGTACAGTGAATAAAATTTATGAAGAAGTCACCAACTTAGGAATTGCTGAACAGTCGTCACAAGAAACAAAAGAACAAAAAAATGAAGGAAAGAATGGGTTCCAAAGAGCTATTCGGACTTTTGGAGATGTATTTGTTCCTATCATTCCAGTTTTAGTAGCAACAGGGTTGTTTATGGGACTACGCGGTTTGTTGACACAAGAACAAGTTTTAGCTGTATTTGGTTTAGTTCCAGAAGATATCAGCGCTAATTTCTTATTGTACACTCAAGTGTTAACGGATACAGCGTTTGCTTTCTTGCCTGCTTTAGTAGCATGGTCTTCATTTAAAGTTTTTGGAGGCTCACCAGTTATTGGGATTGTTTTAGGATTGATGTTAGTCAACCCGGCACTTCCAAATGCATATGAAGTTGCTGCAGGTACAGTTGACCCTATCACTATGTTTGGATTTATTCCGGTCGTTGGATATCAAGGTACAGTATTGCCAGCATTTATTGCAGGATTTATTGGCGCTAAATTTGAACGTATCATTCGTAAACGTGTTCCAGAGTATTTAGATTTATTGATCACACCATTTGCAACACTGTTAGTAATGAGTATCTTGTCATTATTTGTTATTGGACCTGTTTTCCATTCATTAGAGACAGTTGTTTTAGATGCTACAATCTGGTTATTGCAATTGCCATTTGGTATCGCAGGATTAGTAATCGGCGGATTGAACCAGTTGATCGTTGTCACAGGAGTACATCATATTTTCAACTTCTTAGAAGTGCAATTGTTAGCGAATACAGGAGTAAATCCTTACAATGCCATTATCACATCTAGTGTTGCTGCTCAAGGTGGAGCTACATTAGCAGTCGGTATGAAAACAAAATCGAAAAAACTAAAAGCTTTGGCTTTCCCATCTACACTGTCTGCTTTCTTAGGAATTACAGAACCGGCTATTTTCGGGGTAAACTTGCGCTACGTTAAGCCATTCCTATTTGGTTTAGTCGGTGGTGGAGTCGGAGGAATGTTAGCTGACCTATTGAATTTAGAAGGATCAGGTATGTCAGTAACTGTTATTCCAGGGACATTATTGTACTTGAACGAACAAATTATCTGGTATATTCTTGTTAATGCCGTTGCAATCGCAGTAGCATTTGTTTTAACTTATATGTTTGGATTCTCAGATAAAGAAATTGCAAAGGATCAATAAATGAAAGGAAGAAATCACTTGTCGAGTCAGTCAGAAGCCAAAAAACATCAATTGTCTTATCATATAGTACCACCAAAGGGATTATTGAATGACCCGAATGGACTCATTCAGTATAAAGGCGTCTACCATGTATTCTTTCAGTGGAATCAGCATGGCACGGTACACCAATCAAAAAGTTGGGGCCATGTGACATCTACAGATTTGGTCCACTGGGAGTATCATGAAGCAGCTTTAGAACCCAATGATTGGTACGATAAAGACGGCGTTTATTCCGGAAGTGCGGTAACGAAAGATGATACTTTGTATCTATTTTATACAGGTAATGTTCGAGGAGTAAATGATAGTCGAGAAAGCTACCAATGTCTGGCTGTTTCAAAAGATGGATTCCATTTTGAAAAGGAAGGTCCGCTATTTGAACATCCTAAAGGGTACACCAGACATGTTCGAGACCCCAAAGTCTGGCAAGGCGAGAACGGTCTGTGGTACATGATTTTAGGAGCTCAAAGGGAAGACCTGACTGGAGATACTATACTTTATACCTCTGAAGATCTTTTAGACTGGACGTTTAAAGGTTCATTGCTGGAAAAGAAACTTCCGTTAGGGTATATGTGGGAGTGTCCTGACGTCTTACAATTTAAAGAAAAAGATTTGTTTGTCTTTTCTCCACAAGGGTTGGAGCCAGAAGGAAACAAGTTTCAAAACATTTACCAAACGGGTTATCTGACTGGTCAATTAACACCAACTGGTCAATTTGTTTCTGAGAATGAAGAGTTTGTTGAATTAGATAGAGGGTTTGAATTTTATGCGCCGCAAAGTTTTACCGATCAAAAAAATCGTGTCATTTCTTTTGGTTGGGTAGGAGTAATGGAGCCGGAAGTAGAAGCTGCTGTTCCAACAATAAAAGATGGATGGGTACATGCATTAACTATCCCAAGAGAACTAACTTACCAAAATGGAGTATTGAAACAACAACCTGTGGAAGAATTGGCAGCAATGAGAACAGGTACTCCGCAAAAAGTAGAGGCTGAAGATTCGATTGTAGAGCTTACTTCGCTGCAACAAGAAGTCATAATCAATTGGAAAGAGGATCCAAAAGCATTCTCAATGGGTATTCGAGATAATGTGGAGATCAGTTATGACCAAGAAACAAGAACCGTAACAGTCAGTCGGATCAATTGGTTGACGAATGAGCGTGAGAAAAGAGCCGTTCAGTTGAAAAAGGAACTAAAAAACATGCGCTTATTCTTGGAAAGCTCTTTAATCGAGTTGTTTGTGAATGATGGTGAAGAAGTGTTTACCTTACGCTACTTTGCAGAAGATAAAGACGATCAGCTTTCTTTCTCTCTTGCGGATAAGAACGAACAAAGAGAAATTTCCGTATATGAATTGACTGTTCAATAGAACAAAAAGTGCAAAAAGAAATGAATCGGAAGCATTGTCCCGATTCATTTCTTTTTGTCTTTTTAGTTGATTATAAGTCAACGGTTTCGTTCGAATTTTCTCCTGGTTTGACAGAATCTTTATTTCCAACAGCTTTTTTAAAGAAGTTGGCAACAGATTTAGTTGTATTTCCCGTTTCCCAATATTCAGCTTTATCTGCTTCGACTTTGATTAAAATCAACATTGGGTCATCATAACTGACATCGAACATTTTTTCATAAATTTTGTTCCAGAATTCTTTTTTACGTTCTATATCATCTACAAATACGGCTTTACCACTGATTGAAGCGTAAGAATCTCCAACGACTGTTACGTTGACGTTTGGATTGGCAGAAATCTCTTTGTATTTAGTCGTATCTTTACGAGTAATGAACCATAAGTCTTCATCAAATTCTACCTCTTGAGTTTGCATGGGACGAGAGACAATATTGCCATCTTCTGAAATCGTAGTCAGCATAACGACATCTGTGTCTTTTAAAATATCTTTTAATACAGACCGTGCTTTTTCATTTTGTGTTGAATCATTGTTTGACATATTCTTTACCTCTCCTTTTTGGTAAACACAGTATAACAAAAATGAAAACGTTCTTAAAACAATAAGATTATCCTTGTTTTTCTATAAAAAGTTTTAGCACTCTGTTGACTAGAGTGCTAAAACTTTTTATAATAGAAGTGTAGTAAAAGAGATTACTACAAGAATCAAATCAAAAGAAAGAGGGAGTTTATTATGAATAGTTTATTTCCATCTAGACGTGATTTTATGAACCTCAACCGTAACTTTTTTGGTGATTCTTTTGACAATTTGTTTTCAGCGGCTTCTTCATTTGACGTAGATATCAAAGAAACGGATACAGAGTATACTTTAGAAGCTGATATGCCTGGTTTGACTAAAGAAGATATTCAATTAGACTATCAAGATAACGTACTGTCTATCGGGTCTCATAGAGAAGAAGGCAAAGACGAAACGGATAAAGAAGGCAACTACATCCGAAGAGAGCGTTCTGTTCGCTCTTATAAACGGCAATTTATTTTAAGGAATGTAGATGAGTCAAACATTACTGCTAAATTTGATAACGGAGTTTTAACAGTTCAATTGCCTAAAAAAGAAATGAAACAAGAACCTGGTAAAAAAATCGAAATCCAATAAACTTCTAAACAAAAAAAACGACCTCTCTTAAACGTGAGGTCGTTTTTTTTCATCGTCGTCTGCAATAGTTGGTTTATCAATAGTATCTAAATCTTCCGTATGTTCAGTATCAATAAGCGGTTCGATGATTTTTTTGTTTTGACGTTCTTTTTTATGAAAATGCAGCACTTCTAATAAAGGAACTAAAATAGCCGCGATAAACCCTCCTGAGAATCCGTTATTATACAAATTCATTCCGGCGTGCAAATAGGTGACATTTGCAGACATTGCCATATGCAGGCCACCGGCTATTAATCCAGCAAGGGTTCCATAATGTCCACTTACAGGTGCTAAAGTAGTACCGAATAATGCGGTCAATAAGAAAGTCGTTGAGTACAGTTCGATAGGAGTAAAGAAACCAACGAAAAGAATACCTGCAAAGATAGGTAAAACATTTTTGATGTGTTTTCCAAAAGCCCCAAAACCGACTACTGTGAAAATTCCGCCAATAACGGGACCATTTAACTCTCCACCTACCGCTAGTGAGAAGCTTGTAGAGATAAGACCTAAGAGACCCATATTGATTAAAGATAATCCAAAACCGTATTTTTCTAAAAAATCAGGACCGCCAACCCCATCTTCATCTAAGAAAGTGCCGAAGTCTTTAAAGTTCATTCCATTAAAGTAATATCCCACGATAAACATAAACGAAAATAAACTATATAAAAAGATAGAAAAAGGAACGTTATTGCCCCTAGAAAGCAAATTAACTACATCCACACTAAAACCATAAGCTCTTAAAACAGCAATAAAAGCCATACCGATAATACCAGCTGTAAAACCAATATTATACAAGCTGAAGCCTTTGTGGAAACTAGCAAAGTGCCGCGACAAAGGAGGAAGAATAAATCCGACAAAAACACCTGCAAGAAAACCTAACAAAACTCCTATGAAAAAGGGGAGTCCGATATTAAAAGAAATTTCACTTACTAGAGGAGCAAGAGCAGTACCAAACAAAGCAGAAAGCAAATAATTTTTAAAAGGTGTGTGTGTTACTTTAGCGTATAGCATAACACCGAGGATGATCGGAATAGAATTATAGAGGTTTTTTCCGAATAGTGAAAATCCTGCAACAGTAAAAATAGCTGCCAGCAAAGGACCTGAGAGAGGTACTCGATTGGTTCGAATAATAAACAGGCTTTTTAAAACCATCAGCGAAGCATTGACTAGAGCAGCTCCAACATTCGCCAGCATAAAGTAATCGGTCACTAAATTTGCTGGAGAGATCAGTAGTTTAATACTCCCGTTCCAGATTTCCATAGGGGTATTAAACGTAAATGCAAATAAAAATAGCGAAAGCGAAAAGAACAAGGCAAACAGATATTTTGTTCGTTCAGTAACGATGCGCTTTTCATTTGTTCTATGGAACATCAAGGTCTTCATTTTAACTCAACACACTTTCTTAGAAGATTTTCTAAATAGAACAGGATTTCATCTGCAACATTCACAAAAAGTAAAGCAGGTACTTGCTTTTTTTAAAAGAATAACACGTCAAGTTTTTGACGGCAACAAGAAATTTAAGCCCATAGACAAAAATAAACTGAAAGTAATATGAAAACTTGTTGTATTGAGGTGATAGCGGTTTTAAAAAAGTGAACAAAATAGCAAAATACGTATAGAACAAATTGTATCTCTAAAAAAAGAGTAAACAAAATAGCCGAAAAGTACAAAGAATAAATCCTGAAAAAACAAAAAACACTATCTCATCCAAACTCTGGAGTTGAGATAGTGTTTCAAATAAACTTTATTGGTTTTGACTAGTCAGTAATTTCTTAGCAAGCTGTTTTCTTTCCCCAAGAGTTGTTTTTCTCTTGAATGAGTAGTAAGAATAAATTAAAGGAACCAATGCGCCTAACCAAGCTATTGGATTTGCAATGGTCACGCCTACGTAACCCAGAGATTCTACTAATAGTAAAGCAACCAAGACGCGAGCAAGTAATTCCATTATACCGGCTGCTGTTGGTGCAGTACTTTTTCCTAATCCTTGAAGAGTATATCTGTAAATGAACAACATAGCTAATAAGAAATAGAATGTTGCATTAGTATAGAAGTAAGTTTGTACTAAATCAATGATCGCAGGATCTGTTTCTCCAATATACATTTCAGCAATTGGGCGTCCTACAGTAACAAGGACGATTGCCATCACTACACTATAAGAAAGAACAATTTTTAATACTTTAGAAACACCTTCCCAAATACGGTCGAATTTACCAGCACCATAGTTTTGAGCTGTGTAAGTTGCCATAGTAACACCGAATGAAACTAAAGGCATAGTTGCGATTCCGTTGATCTTTTCAGCAGCTGTAGTAGCAGCCACTGCCGTAGCACCTAGGCTGTTCAAAGTGATTTGGATAGCAATTGCACCGATAGAAATAATCGAAACTTGGAATCCCATTGGCAGACCAAGGTTTAAATGTTCCATAATTTCTTTTTTGTCTACTTTCCAATCTTCTTTACGAATACGTAAAATAGGAACTTTTTTCCAAATGTAAACCAAGCACAGTAAACTAGCAATAATTTGAGAAATAATCGTTGCATAGCCGGCTCCTTCTACGCCAGTCCCCAAACCTAAAATGAATACATAATCTAATGCAACATTTAAAACAGACGCGATGGCTAAAAATAATAAAGGAGAGCGACTGTCGCCGATAGCACGTAAAATATTCGATAAAAGATTGAATAGAACGGTTGCGCCGATTCCAGCGAAAATAATCACCAAGTAAGCTTGAGCATCGTCTATTAAAGCAGCAGGAGTTTTCATAAATTCTAATATTTGTCTAGTAAATAGCGTCGCTGCAATCGTTAATACGATACTAATGACTGCACTGATGATTACGCTGGCAGCTAAATTTTTGCGAATGGCTTTGATATCTTGACGGCCGAAACGTTGCGCAGTGATAACAGAAAGACCTACTGTCAAACCTGTAGCCAAACCAATGATTAATGAACTGATGCTTCCTGTAGACCCAACTGCTGCAAATGCATCTACTCCAATCGTTCTGCTGACGATAAACGTATCTGCCATACTATAAAACTGTTGAAAAATATTTCCTAATAACATTGGCAAAGTAAAGAATAAAATTAATTTTGTCGGATTCCCTTTTGTCATATCTTGTCCCATAAAAAATATTGCCTCCTAAAATTTTCGTTGTCGTTTAATGAAACTATTTTTTTACAATATAAGTGCGTGGTTTTCTTAACACTTTTGCTAGTATAGTTTCATTTTCAGAAAATACAACCCATATTCCGCTTTTTTATTTTGACAAATTTGTTGACAAAAGATGGCTAAAAAGTGAATGCCGTTTTCATTGATTTAATAGGAAAGATAACTGGTGTAGCAGCTTTTTTGATTTCACAAAGTGTTCATTTTCATAAACCATCACTTTTAAAAAAGGTGCTTCAGGACGTTTTAAGCTTATTGTATTCAATCGAAAGATAGTTTACTGTTAAAGAGAAATTTATATAGAAGGAAGAAAAAAATGAGGATAGACAAATTATTAGCTGAAACGGGTTTTGGTTCACGAAGAACCGTAAAGCGGCTGATCAAAAGCAAACAAGTATCAGTCAACGGCGAAATTATACTAGAGGATCGAATAAATGTTGATCCTGAGATCCAAGAAGTTAGAGTTTCAGGAAAGAGAGTGTATTACCAGCCGCATGCCTACTATATGATGAATAAACCGGCCGGAGTAGTCAGTGCAGTAGAAGACAAGGAAAATAAAACAGTGATCGATCTGATTAAATCTTTTGATAAAGCAGTTGGATTGTATCCTGTTGGGCGATTAGATAAAGATACAGAAGGTCTATTGCTGTTAACGAATAATGGGAATTTAGGATACCAATTGCTTCTGCCGCATAAGCATGTCACAAAGACCTATGAAGTTCGGGTGAATGAGAGAGTCACTATCGAAGATCAAAAAGCGTTTGAAAAAGGAATCGTATTTCATGGCGGAATCACATGCAAACCTGCAAAGTTGACGATAGTGGAAGCAAATGATTTAGAAAGCAGAGTCATTGTTGAAATCAAAGAAGGAAAGTTTCATCAAGTAAAGAAAATGTTTTTAGCCTGCGGGAAAAAAGTTACTTATTTAAAACGGCTGACCATGGGACCTTTAAGTATAGATGAAAATTTACCTGTCGGATCTTATCGATCATTAACAAGAGAAGAGTTGGAAAAACTGACACCGTATTTTTAACGAATAGAAATCGAAATCAAAAGGCATACTGTTGGATTCAACAGTATGCCTTTTGATGATGTCTTCAAGATTTATAAATGATTTTAAGAAACAACGTTTTCTTGATCAGTATCTTCTATAGTAGAGACAAGTTGTTGCTCAGTAACTAAATAGCTTATGTTAAAGTTGTTTTTCCAGAGGACATAGTTAAAACTAAGGCTGTCTAGAAAACTGAACGTAGTGATTTCCTCCCACCATCTCTCCATTAATTGAGAAACTTCTGGAGAATGGTTTTTTCGAAATAAAACAGATGTATCTGATATGCCGCAACTTGAAGGATAATACTGATTTTGATAAGACTGCATTTGTAAGGTGATAGTTTCGATACGGTCTGTTTGGTGTTTTATAGCAGACACAGCCATATCGTAAGCAGAATACGCTTCAGTATGCTTCAAGGCATAAAGATTGAATGTATCCTTAAACAGCTCTTTTTCAATCCATTGATGCAAACTGTTTAAGACTGAATCAGTTGGATTTTCGATCCATATAGTATAGTCATACTCTGGCAACAAAAGATGAGGTAACAGCTTTACGTGAGTTATTTTTCTGTCAGCATCTAATCCGGTGTTAGGAAACGACCTCATTTGCCAAATGGAGGACTGGATTGCAGGATCTTCTGCAAAACATATGTAGTCGCATTGGGCAGCAAGAATAGAAGGCTGCTCATTAAAAATGGTCTGTTCAGTTGTAGCAGTGTAAATTGCAACCTTATTTTTCATTGCCATCCCTTCTTTCTGTATTAAATATATCATCTTTAATATACGGATAATAACATAACGGTCTTACTTTAAATAAAGAAATTGCTTACAATTCGATCAAGCTTTTCTTTTGCTAACTTTCTTTTTTCCCGCTACTCTTAAAATAGTAAAAAGAAAGAGAAAGGGGATTTTATTAGTGGAAAAACTTTCAGGAAAGTCAGCATTTATAACAGGCGGAACTTCAGGGATAGGAGAATTTACCGCTAAGGCATTTGCAACTAATGGAGCAAAAGTAGCTGTAGCTGGTCGTGATGAAGAAGATGGCAAACGCATCGTAGAAGAAATTCGACAAGCTGGAGGAGAAGCCATTTTTGTTCGACTAGATATTACAGATAGAGAATCGATCAGCAAGAGTGTACAACAAACAAAGGATTCTTTCGGAACCATTGACATCTTGTTTAATGGAGCTGGGATCCATGATTCTTACGATACAGTGTTGGATACAGACGAAGAAAGTTACGACTTGTTAATGGACATTAATGTTAAAGGTCCCTTTTTAATGACCAAAGAAGTTTTGCCGATGATGTTGGAAAAAGGAAAAGGAACCATCATCAATGTGGGCTCTCAAGCTACTTTTGTAGCAGGACCTGGCGGATCAGCTTATGTGACTTCTAAACATGCGCTCGAAGGATTCACGAAACAGTTGGCTTATGATTTCGGGAAAAAAGGAATCAAAGCGAACTTGATTGCACCAGGATTCATCGAAACCCCAATGACGGAAGGGATAGAAGATGAACGATTAAAAGACATTCCGGCACAACGAGCAGGAAAACCAGAAGAAGTAGCAGCCGTAGCTGTTTTTTTAGCTTCTGATGAATCGGATTACATCCAAGGGACTTCTATAAAAGTAGACGGAGGATGGACAGTCGGCCGATGACACTGTTCAAAAATTGTGTATTGATATAAAGGATAAAATTAGACAAAAGGAAACAGGTTTTGTACCTGTTTCCTTTTGTCTAGTTTGACTATTTATTTAACGGCTATAAAAGCGAATGTATCCATGGATTGGATAGAGCCCCTTTGATGATAGGTTTTTAAGGTGTTCAATTCTGAAGCAAGCAATGTTTTGAATTTTCCCGGTACAGAGTGAAGAGAATCAATGATTTCAGGTGCGTCAGAAATGGTCATATCTACTTCCCATCCGCCGTCTTGCAAGTGTTTGGAAGGAATAACAGCTTCTTCTGTTATTTTCCAACCAGCTTTCTCAGCGAGCATCAGACTGTCTTCAGGAGTGATCAATGTACGAATATTCGCTTCAGTTGTCTGACGAAAACTTTCATATTGGGCTTGCAGCAAAGCGGCTAAGAAGTGCGGGAGTTGATGACTTTCAGTCACACGTGTATCCCACTCCGCAAATACAAGGCGTTTTCCCCATTTATTCAGCTTGGTAAACATCTCTAGTAAAGTTTCCTGAGAGTTTACATACCAACTAGAATGTGACAATACGATCGTGTCAAACGAATTTTCTGGAAAATCTACTTCGGAAGCTAAAATATCCGTATCGAAACTAACAGTGATTTGCTTGCCGATTGGTGATTGTTGCAGTTTAGCTATCGCTTCGCCTAATGTCTCAGGTGCGCCGTAATCAGGACTGGCGATATCAACAGCGTGTACACTGCCAGTATTTCCTGTCAAGTAAGCTAATATAGCCGTTGTATCTCCTTGACCGCAGCCGATTTCCAATATGTTTTCTCCAGCGTGAATTCCCCAAAATTCCGCTAAATGAAGCCTGTGCTGTGTCTGGACAGCCTGTATTTCTGACAACTTTCCTGTTGGAGAAATGTAAGTGGCTAATTCTTCAATGGAGACTTTCTTCTTCAATGCTTATCCCTCTTTCTTTTGCAGCTTAGAATTTAGTTCATTATATCATTTTTTAAGCAAGATAAATACATAAAAAAAGACATTATATGTTAATCTAGTAAACAGAAGAAAGGTAAGTGAAAAGATTGAAGAAAAGTTTGGCAAAAATGAAATTATTTTTACAGTTGACAGCAGCGGTAAGTTTTTTAGGGGCATGCAGTGTAGAGAGTCATTCTCCTGAAACCATTGAAAGTCCAGCTGCTTATGAAGCCTCCCTTAATCAAGCGGAGGATAAAAAAATGACCGAGTCTGAGGAATTAGCGGTTCATTATATAGATGTTGGGCAAGCAAATGCGACGTTGTTTGAATTTGCAAGTGATGACGAAGAATATGCAATTCTTTATGATACGGGGGATTGGACAAGTACAGATGTAGTCGATTACTTAACAGACAAAGAGATACAAGAATTAGACCTCGTGATCGCGAGTCACCCAGATGCTGATCATATCGGGCAGTTGGATAAAGTATTGGAGCAGTTTGAGGTAGGGGAAGTATGGATGTCCGGAAATACGACTTCTTCAGATGTTTTTATTCGTTCACTTGAAGCTATTCAAAAATTTGAAGTAGGCTATTATGAACCAAGAGCGGGTGAGCAGTTCGATATTGGACCATTGAGTATGGAAATCCTTCATCCTAGTGTATTGACGAGTGATACAAATGCAGATTCTATATCGATGTTCGTTTCTTATGGGGAAGTGGACTTTTTATTTACGGGCGATGCAGGGAAAAAGCAAGAAATGGAAATGGTGAATTCGGGTATGAATTTAGATGCCGAAATTTTGGCTCTAGGCCATCATGGATCGGATACCTCCAGTGCACCGGCCTTTATTGATGCAGTCAGTCCTGAAGTAGCCATCTACAGTGCTGGAGCCGGTAATTCTTACGGACATCCTCAAACCAGTGTCGTGTCACTGATTCAAGAAAAAGGAATCGCATTATACGGAACAGATCAAAATGGTACGATCATCGTCAGAACAGATGGGGAAAGTTACCACATTGAGACGGTGAGGGATGAAAGTAAAATACAAAAAGACACTGAGAATTCATTGGCAGGGAAGATTGATCTCAATACAGCTTCTTATGAAGAACTGCTTGAAATTGCCCATATTGGACCAGAACGTGCAGAAGACATTATCTCATTGCGACCATTAGAAAAAATAGAGGATCTACAGAAAGTTAATGGGATTGGACCTTCTAGATTAGAAGACATCATCACTGAAGGCAAAGCTTATGTAGGAGGAAATTAAATGAAAGCTATTTTGGATCGTATAGAAGAGGGGAAAGCAGTTTTACTGATTCAAGATGTAGAGAAAGAATGGATCATCGACAAGAATCATTTGCCTCACGGGAGTAATGTAGGTGATTGGTTGACGATACAAATCACAGAAGGACGCATAAGTGATATGACGATTGATCAAGCATTGACACAAGAGAAGAAAAAGACAGCAGAAGATTTATTAACATCCATTCGCAAGCAGCCTAAAGGGAGCAAGTTTAAAAGAAAATAAAAATTGCTGTACGATAGAAGAGTTTAGCAATCTAAAATCAAATTAGATTAAATATATTGACGATAGGAATTTGAATGCAGGAAAGAAAATTCTCATTGAAATGACGTCAAACACATAGGTTGAGTTTTACTTTTGTGGTATCATTAAAAACAAAGAAAAAGTAATTTTTGGGGGCAAACAGAGTGAATAATATATATCCAGATGATAGTTTGGCATTGCATACAGACATGTATCAACTTAATATGATGAAATCATATTGGGAATTAGGTGATGCAGATAAGAATGCTGTGTTTGAAGTATACTTCCGTGAGCATCCTTTCGGAATTGGATACGCAGTTTTTGCTGGGTTGGAACGCGTTGTAAACTACGTTAAAAATCTATCTTTTACAGAATCTGATCTCGATTATTTAAGAGAGACTCAAGACTATCCGGAAGAGTTTTTAACGTACTTAAAAAACTTTAAGTTTACTGGGACGATTCGTTCAGCTATAGAAGGAGACTTAGTCTTCGCTAACGAACCTATTATGCAGATAGAAGGATCGCTTGCTGAATGTCAATTATTGGAGACAACGATTTTGAATGTCGTCAATTATCAAACATTGATTGCAACAAAAGCCTCCGAAATGAAAACAGTAGTGGGGAATGACCCATTGTTGGAATTCGGGACTCGCAGAGCTCAAGAAATGGATGCAGCCATTTGGGGAACACGAGCAGCTTTCATTGGCGGAGCAGATGCTACAAGTAATGTGCGTGCTTCTAAGATTTTTGGTATTCCAGCTAGTGGAACACATGCACATGCAATGGTTCAAGCCTATGATAGCGAGTATGAAGCTTTCATGGCTTATGCCAAAACACATAAAGATTGTGTCTTTTTAGTAGATACATTTGATACGTTAAAAACCGGCGTACCGAATGCGATTCGTGTTGCTGATGAAATGGGCGATAAAATCAACTTTTTAGGTGTTCGATTAGATAGTGGAGATATGGCCTATATTTCTAAACAAGTTCGAGCGCAATTGGATGAAGCAGGATACCCGGATGCTAAAATCTATGCTTCAAACAACTTGGATTCAAAAACGATTTTAAACTTAAAAATGCAAGGGGCCAAAATTGATGTTTGGGGTGTCGGTACTCGACTAATCACCGCCTTTGATCAGCCTGCTCTCGGAGCCGTTTATAAGCTAGTGTCTATAGAAGACAAAAACGGAAACATGAGAAACACTATCAAGTTAACGAGCAATGCTGCTAAAATGTCCACTCCAGGGAAAAAACAGGTGTGGCGTATCACCAGCAATGAAAAAGGGAAATCTGAGGGCGACTATGTAGCGTTATGGGATGAACGACCTGATTTGGAAGATGAATTGTTCATGTTCCATCCAATCCATACGTACATCAACAAAACGGTTGAAAACTTCACAGCAGTGCCTCTGTTAAAGGATATTTTTGCGGACGGAGAATTGGTGTATGAGTTGCCTCATTTGGAAAAAATCAAAGCACATGCCAAAGAGAGTTTGACAGCGTTATGGGATGAGTACAAGCGAATCTTAAACCCAGAAGCTTATCCTGTTGATTTGTCTCAAAAAGCTTACGACAACAAATTAGCGATTATTAAAGAGACCAGAAAGAAAATGAAAGCTTTAGAGAATAAGTAATTATTTATTTCAGACCTATCAGATTACCAACAAACACGTTTAGAAAGGGTGCAAGTCATGTCAGAATTAAGAGACGAAATCATATCAGAAATGAAAGTTCAACCTTCTATTGATCCTAAAGAGGAAGTTCGCAAACGAGTGGAATTTTTAAAGTCTTATCTAACAAAATATCCTTTTATCAAGACGTTCGTACTAGGAATCAGCGGAGGCCAAGACTCTACATTGGCTGGGAAAATCAGTCAACTAGCTATCACTGAAATGAGAGAAGAGACAAACGATGCAAGCTATCAATTTATTGCAGTACGCTTGCCATATGGAACACAAGCCGACGAACAAGATGCGCTGGATGCCATTGAATTTATGGAAGCCGACAAAACCGTTCGTTTTAATATCCAGCCTGCTACTGATGCAGTAGTAGAAGCACTAACAGATGAAGACATTCAAATCAGTGATTTTAACATCGGCAACGTCAAAGCTCGTCAACGAATGATCGCTCAGTATGCCATAGCTGGAAATTACAGCGGTGTTGTCGTAGGAACGGATCAATCTGCTGAGTCGGTGACAGGTTTCTATACAAAATATGGTGATGGCGGAACAGATATCAATCCATTATTCGGATTGAATAAGCGTCAAGGTAGAGCGATGCTGAAAGAATTAGGTTGTCCTGAGCATTTATACACGAAAGTCCCGACAGCTGATTTAGAAAATGACCGCCCGTCTCTTCCTGATGAAGCGGCATTAGGCGTTACTTATGAAGCTATAGATGATTACCTAGAAGGTAAAGAGGTTAAAGAAGAAGACGCAAAAACAATCGAAAGCTGGTTTGTGAAGACGCGTCATAAACGCCACATGCCGATAGATATATTTGATGATTTTTGGAAATAATAGAAAATAATGAAAAATAAGTTTCATAAGGGATCATACGATTCTTTTATGAAACTTATTTTTTACGATTAGTTGGTAAAAAGAGAGTTTCTAGCAGTTGCAATTTCGGTCTATACCATTTATAATAAAGAAGAAATTTTCAAATAAGGGAGACAAGAAAATGACCAATCAAGTACTTGTCAACGCAACTGTTTATACTGGCGAAACCAGGATTGATAACGGTTACGTTCGTTTTGATCAACAGATTTTAGAAGTTGGAAAGATGGAAGAGTTCGTAAAAGACTCACAAGAAGAAGTAATCGATATCGCTGGGAAAATAGTTGTTCCTGGTTTTATTGATGTACACAGTCATGGCGGTTATGGCATTGATAACATGGACGCAGATCCAGAGAGCATCAATGAAATGATCTCTAAGATGTATCAAGAAGGAATTACTTCTTATTTTCCTACAACAATGACTCAGTCATTTGAAAATATTGAAAAAGCTTTAAAAGGCATTGCTGAAGCTGCGGAAAAGAACCCGGTTATTCAAGGGATTCACGTAGAAGGGCCTTTTATATCGGCAGTATTCAAAGGGGCTCAACCAGAAGAATACATCAAAATTCCAGATGCAGAGACTATGAAAAAATGGGACGAGATCAGTGGAGGACGTGTTCGTTTAGTGACATATGCTCCTGAGACCAGCGATGCCAGCGAATTCGAAAAAACGTGCCAAGAGCATGATATTGTATTATCGGCTGGACATACAAATGCGACACGTGAACAAATGAAACAATCAAAAGCAAAACACATCACACATCTATATAATGCTCAAAGAGGTTTGCATCACCGTGAACCAGGTGTTACAGGTCATGCATTTTTAGATGAAGATACGTATGTAGAAGTCATTGCAGATGGATTTCACATTCATCCTGAAATGATCAAAATGGCTTATAAAATGAAAGGGCCGGACCGTATCGAAATCATTACAGATGCTATGAGAGCAAAAGGAATGCCAGACGGTGAAAGTGAGCTGGGCGGACAAAAAGTTATCGTAAAAGATAAACAAGCTCGATTAGAATCCGGTAGTTTAGCTGGAAGTGTATTGGAATTCCAAGATGCATTTAGAAATGTAATCGAGTTTACCGGATGCAGTATAGAAGATGCAGTAAAAATGAGTTCTGTTAATCAAGCTAGAGAATTTGGTTTGACACGAAAAGGCAGTATCAGCAGCGGAAAAGATGCTGACTTAGTGGTTTTAGATCCTGACTTTAACGTGGAAAAAACATTTAGTTATGGAAAAGAAGTATATAAAAAATAAAAATGGGGTTAATGATATGAACGTTTTTGTAATGAAAAATAAAAGAGAAGCTAGCCAAAAAGCATTTGAATTGATGAAACAAGAAATGGAAAATGGGGCTGACGTTTTTGGGTTGGCAACTGGAAGTACTCCAGAAGATTTGTATGAAATTATGACAGCAAGCGATACGGATTTTTCAGGTATCACATCTGTAAATTTGGACGAATATGTTGGTCTATCACCTGAAGATCCTCAAAGCTACCATTATTTTATGGAAAAGCACTTATTCTCTAAAAAACCATTCAAAGAGACTTATGTGCCGAATGGATTAGCAGAAGAGACAGAAGAAAGTGCACGTTACAACAAAATCATTGCAGATAATCCGATCGATTTACAAATTTTAGGAATCGGAACGAATGGACATATCGGATTCAATGAACCAGGAGCATCATTCGATTCTGAAACACGTAAAGTTGCATTAGTAGAGTCGACTATTGAATCAAATAAAGTTTATTTCGAGCATGAAGAAGATGTGCCAAGATACGCTTATTCTATGGGAATCAAATCTATTATGGCATCTAAAAAAATTATATTGATGGCATTTGGCGAACATAAAGCAGAAGCCATCAAAAATATGATCGAGGGACCAATTACTGAAGACGTACCAGCCAGTATTTTACAACGTCACCCGAATGTTACGGTTATTGTTGATGAAGAAGCTGGGTCGTTATTGAAACGTTAAGGGGTGAAGTAATGGCCAAAGAAAAACCGATTTATATTCAAATCCATAATAAGATTCGAAAAATGATCGAAGAAGGCAAATGGCAAGTCGGGGAACGAATTCCTTCAGAACGCGACTTGGCTAAAACCTTTGAAGTCAGCAGAATGACTTTGAGACAAGCTGTGCAGACACTTGTGGATGAAGGGATATTAGAACGACGAGTTGGATCAGGAACATATGTATCCAGTCAAAAAGTTCAAGAAAAAATGACCGGGATCCAAAGTTTTACAGAAACCATTTTGTCTCAAGGGAAAACGCCCACTAGTAAAACTGTTTCTTATCATGTCAAGCCGGCCAGTGTGAGCGAAGCTGAACATTTGAATTTACAGAATGAAACAGTCGTTTTGCGTATGGAGCGTGTACGCTTTGCAGATGATGTGCCTATTTGTTTTGAAGTGGCGACCATTCCTTATCATTTAGTTGAATCATTAGGGAAGAAAGAAATCACTTCTTCTTTATATAGAACATTGGCGGAGAAAAAAGATATCCATGTAGGCAGAGCAGAACAAACAATCTCGGCTATGTTGGCATCGGAAAGAACAGCGGAACACCTGAATATCAAACGTGGAGAAGCTATTCTGCGGTTGAAGCAAATTACGTACAGCAAAGACAACAGACCTTTTGAATATGTTCGTACTCAGTACGTAGCCGATCGATTCGAATTTTATCTAGAGAATTAGGTTGATTTAAACAGAATCATTATATATTGTTGTAAACAAAGAACCTCTGATGAGCCTAGGCTCGTCAGAGGTTCTTAAAGTTTTAAAACAAGCCTTAGTGTTAATAAAGTGTTTCTGATTCTTTAATTTGCTGATGGATAGATTGTTTTCTGGTTTCTAATTTAGTTTGAAGTTCTTCTACATTGAAACCAAGCTGTTCCAACATCTCAATGTTGCGTCCAATTTTAGATTTTGTATCCCAATCAGAAAATAAGTTGTCAAAGAAGATATCAAACGTTTTACTCATGCCGCTGAATTTTTCGTAACTCAATAAACGATCTAAGGATAAATCTTTTAGTTCCTTTGTATAACTTTCTAAGTGCTGTTCTAATTGATTCATTTTGGCTTCAGCTTTATCAATTTTGTCGTATTTCATCATATCTAAAATAAGGCTGTTGTTTGTAAACATGTCCCAAGTGGAATAAGAATCTGCAGAATCCAAATCATCTAATGCAAAATCAATTCCTGCCAAGACTTTTTCGCCTGCTGCTAGAGCTTCATCAATTTCAACTAACTCTTGTTTGAGTTCAGCTCGCTTGAATTCTTCTGTCTGACTTTTCTCACGGAAATCAGTATTTTGCTGATACAATTGTTCTTTGATTTGTCGGATACGTGCAGTAGTTTCTTGAATAGCGGTCTGGATTGAATCCAATTGTTCTCTTGCTTCCAGAAATAGAGCTAAAGATAGATCCAACTCACGTTTTGCAGTCAGTTGTTCTTGCTGCTCTTTATCAAGTTGCTGATTGTAATTTCCGACCAGTCGTTTCAAGAAGGTCGATAAAGATTCTTGCTGCAGTTTTTCGACATCTGCTTTTTCTTTTTCAAACCATGCTTGTGCTGCTTCGTATCGTTTTTCGTTTTCATCTAATCGTTGTAAAGCTGTTTTTTCTTTATGTACTAAAGACTTCATTTTTGCTTGCAATACTTCATACTCTTCCAACATGTAAATCTCTCCTAGTAACCTTATTTGATTGCATCCGCTTTATCATTATTATGACGGAAAAAAACAATTTTTCAACAACAAAAACAGCCTAGAAATGTCTAGGCTGTTTGAGAATATAAATAAGTGCTGAAAATAAATAGGGTATTAAGATAATTTGGTGAAATCTTCCACCCATGTCATGCCTAAAGCACCTTCACCTAAATGCGTCCCGATAACAGGACCAAAATAACTAAGATTAAAAGTAACTTCTGGGTATAAAGATTCTAAGCTTTTTTTCCAAATAAGGGCTTTTTCTTCTGCGTTTGCGTGTATGATGGTTGAGACAATCGGATAACCTTTTTTGATGTCTTCGCCCAACAGATCTTCGATACGTTTCAAAGCTTTTTTATGGGTACGGATTTTTTCAAACACAACGATTTGTTTTTCATCAAAATGCAAGATAGGTTTGATTTTCAATAAAGTGCCGATTGAAGCAGCTCCATTAGAAAGACGGCCGCCCCGCACTAAATTCTTTAAGTCGTCTACGACAAAATAAGCTTTAAGACTTTGCTGCATGCGATCAAAATGCTCAAATATCTCTTGTACAGTTGCTCCTTGCTGAACCAGACGAGCAGCTTCTAAGACAAAATAGCCTTGAGCAGTACAGCTTAGACCTGAATCATAAGGGTAGACTGCGATGTCTTCCATACGTTGTCCTAAACTTGCAACACTTTGGTAAGTTCCACTGATTTTACTGGACAAATGAATGCTGATAATTGCATCATAATCAGTTGATAATTCAGTAAACAACTCTTCAATATCTCCTAAAGTAGGTTGCGAACTAGTCGGCAACTTTTCACTTTGACGCATAAGATCAAAATAAGTTTCATTTGTCACATCTATTTCTTCTTTTAAGGCTTCTCCATTTACAATAACAGAAAGCGGAAGACGATAGATCTGATTATCATTATACTGTTCTGTTGTTAAATAAGCAGTACTATCGGTTACGACAGCTATTTTCACTAGGTTACCTCCTGGACTGATTTTCTCTTTTTATATAGGGAAATATCACTACACATTAGAAAATTATACCATAGAAAACTAATTTGAACGGATTATTTTAAGATGTTCACATTGTGTTAAACAAATCTAGTTTCTTAAACAGGATGTACTAATTCAAGCCACTAGATTGAAATCTGCTTGATTTGCCTTGTTTCCATAAAAAAAGACTTGTACACTGGAATGTAGAAAAGAAGTCAGAATGTCATGTAGAGAGGAAAAAACAATGCTGAAAAAATATCGGACAATTGAAAAAGATGGCCAATATGAATTGGACATTAAAAAATCTCGTTTTATTTGTCATGTAAAGAGAGTAGATAATGAAGATGAAGCTTTAGAATTTATTGCAGCAGTCAAAAAAGAGCATGGTAAAGCGAACCATAATTGCTCTGCTTACATGATCGGAGACCATGACGAGATTCAACGAGCCCATGATGATGGGGAGCCTAGCGGGACTGCAGGCGTTCCTATGTTGGAGGTATTGAAGAAAAAAGAGTTGAAAAACGTGGCGGTCGTTGTGACGCGTTATTTTGGCGGTGTAAAGCTTGGCGCAGGAGGATTAATACGTGCTTATGGGAATGCGGTCAGTAAAACAGTAGAAGAAATCGGATTGGTAGAAGGGAATCTTCAAATTGAGATCCAAGCTACAATAGAATACCCTTTGTTAGGGAAAGTAGAAAATCAGTTGCGAGGGTCAACTTATACAATAAAGGAGATTTTGTATACAGATAAAGTAACGGTCATTTGTTTAGTCAATGAAGAAGAAAAAGAGAACTTTTACGCGGATATGATTGAATGGGTCAGCGATCAAGTCGTCTTTCAAGAAGGACCTACGAGTTATTATGAATCAAAAATAAGTCTGTAATTGTTAAGAAACCGTTACAAAATTAAAACAATAGTATTAGAATGTTAGAAGTTGTGATAGAATGACCAAGACTTTAATATAACATTAAAAATCATTTACCCCAATAAAAAAGGTTTAAGAATATATTTGAAAAGGTGATCCTAAGTGACGAAAAAACAGATACCCTCTACAACGCGCTCTGATTATAGGAGGAACGGAAAAAAGAAAAAAACAAAGAGTCAAAAAATCATTCTCACGATTTTGATTCCTCTTATGGCTATATTGTTGGTTATAGCTGTATTTGCAGCGAAATTATTTGCAGAAGCTCAAACTGCAGTTGAAGATTCATATCATTCTATTGAACGTGAAAGTGAAGTCAACGTGAATCCAATAGAGGAAACTGTATCTGTACTGATCATGGGTGTCGATGATACTGAAAGCCGTAACCTAGGAAGCGCAAGAACAGACGCGCTGATCTACTTAACGATTGATCCAAACGAACATGAAATAAACATGGTCAGCATTCCTCGTGATACGTACACTGAGATCATGTATGATGGTCAAGTTCAAAAAAGGAATAAAATCAATTCGGCATATGAAGTAGGTCAGGAAAAAGCGGTTATTGAAACCGTTGAGAATTTACTGGATGTTCCAGTACACTACTATGCGACATTCAACTTTGATTCTTTTCTGGAGATCATTGACGCTTTAGGCGGTATTGAAATGGATGTGCCGGTTACTATCACAGAACAAAACTCTGATGGTAAAATGGGTCAGATCTATTTAGAAGAGGGATACCAAACATTGAACGGGGAACAAGCTCTTGCTTTAGCCCGTACAAGAAAAATCGACAACGATGTGAAGCGTGGAGAACGTCAACAATTGATCATTCAAGCCATCGTTAAAAAAGCTTTGAGTATTGGATCGATACCGAAATTATCGGATGCTATCGAAGCTGTTGGAAGCAATATGCGGACAGACTTGAGATTCAATGAAATGTTGAATATTGCTCAGTCTGGATTGGAAGGAAGTTACACCTTCAATTCTCATATCTTTGAATGGACTGATTTTAATCTTTACGGAGCCAGCATGGTGGAATTGTATCCAGACAGTGTTGACTACATCAGCCACAAATTGCGCGTAGCGTTAGATTTGGAAGCAGAAGATGAACGAGATCAAGAAGGATATGAATTCACTTCAAATCGGATTCCAGAATATGCTTATTAACAAGTTTTGTGGATAACAGGATAAAAAAAGAGCACGAATCAAAAGGGAAAACCTTTTGATTCGTGCTCTTTTAGTTAACAAAGATACATTTAGGTTTGGTTTAATCTTTACGATTCCATGAACGTGCAAACTTTCTGATTTGTTTTAACAAAGGCTGATTGGACTTCCCTGTCAAACCAATAAGTTCAACAAACAGTTCCAGACCGAATCCTAATCCTATAGTGAGGAAAACAGATCCCCATAAAGTTGATACTGGGTAAAGTAAAGCAATCAAAGAAAAAATAGCTGCTAAACAATAAATAGCAAAAACGGTTTGTTTGTGGGTAAATCCTAAAGACATGAGACGATGATGAATGTGCAGCTTATCTGCTGTAGCAATAGACTGTTTATTCAGTACTCTTCGAATCATTGCATAAATCGTATCTGTAATTGGAATACCCAACACTACAATAGGTATAATTAAAGTAATCAGAGTAGCATTTTTTAGACCTTGTAAAGACATAACCGAAATGATGAAGCCTAAAAACAATGCTCCAGTATCTCCTAAAAATATATGTGCTGGATTAAAGTTATAGGGTAAGAATCCGGCTATACTAGCCACAAATACAAATATCATAATCGGAACAGCCATGTTGCTCACCGTCAAAAAGAAATAACCGATGATCCCCATTGTTGTTAATGCGATCATAGAAACTCCACTGGCCAATCCGTCTAATCCATCAATTAAATTGACAGCATTGGTAATTGCTAATATCCAGAATAAGGTCACGAAGAAACTAAGTGATCCAAAATGCAGTTCGCCAAACAAAGGCAAAGTCATCATATTTAATTGGATATTGCCCATAAAATAAACAATGCTTGCGGCAACTGAAATTCCCAACATTTTCAATTTAGGACTCAATCCTTTTAAATCATCTATGATCCCAGTAATCAAAATGACGCAAGAACCCAGGAAAATCGGCCAAATTTCTTGATTCGGGATGGGGACAAGAAAGAATATGGTCAAGAAAAAAGAAATGAAAATAGCGATACCGCCCATAGTAGGTACAGCTCTCGTATTTACTCGACGTTCATTTGGATGATCAACCGCGCCAATAGCAAGAGACATTTTCTTTACTAGAGGTGTTGTCAGTACGGAGATCAATGCAGCTGCAATACAGGCTAAAATAACGTGAAACATATTATACATGTGAACGGGATCCTTCCTTATTGTTATCTTTGTTTCATAATCGGAATTTTTTCATTAAATTTACTGGAAGAACATCTACCCAGCAAACTAAAAATAGACAAGGATATTTATCTATTTGGTTAGTAATCGTGAGTGGAAGAATAACTTCTCGCAAAGGTGAAGCTTTGCTGTACTCATTATACAAATTTAATGCGGCAAAAACAAACACCAATATTGAACAGTCTTTTGAAAGAGTGGTTTAAAAAATCCTTTATTGTGTTTAGTCCATGAATCCGATAAACTTGATAAAAGTTGTTATTTAAGAAATGTAAAAATAAATTTCGCTACCCAATCCAGTATTATTAAGGGGAAATCCATATGCGTTCTATAGAGAGAAAAAATAAACACAAGAAAAGAAAGCGAATTTTACTGTTGATGACGATTGTAGGAGTGCTTCTTATTGCAAGTTACTTCGTCTATGCTTTTTTATCGGCCAACTCTTTCTTCAATGCCATTCAAGGGGACCCGATTTCTTCGCAGGAGGAAGAGATGGTTATTATTGAGAATAAAGAACCTTTTTCTATCCTATTGTTAGGTGTAGACGAACGACCTGGAGATATCGGCAGAGCAGATACAATCATCGTGGCGACTGTAAATCCGAATACTGAAGATGTA
This sequence comes from Desemzia incerta, assembly GCF_900115825.1. GTDB lineage: Bacteria > Bacillota > Bacilli > Lactobacillales > Carnobacteriaceae > Desemzia > Desemzia incerta. The sequence continues at coordinate 77,473 of NZ_FOXW01000005.1, forward strand.
AAATTGTTGTCCATCCCTCGAGATACGTTAATTGAATTGCCCAAATCAGGAGAGGCAGACAAAATCAATGCCACCTATGCTTATGGTGGGATTTCCTACACGATTGAAACAGTGGAAAACTATTTAGATATACCAATCCAGTATTATGCCCAAATCAATTTCCAAGGATTAGTGGATCTGATTGATGTGATAGGCGGTATCGAAGTCGACTCTCCATTAGATTTTACAGTCCAAGATAGTGATGAGACTCAAAATGCGATCCATATTAATAAAGGATTGCAGCGTTTGAACGGAGAAGAAGCTCTAGGATATGCTCGGATGCGTAAACAAGATCCACGTGGAGATTGGGGACGACAAGAGCGGCAACGGCAAGTTATTCAAGCCATTGTTGATGAAACGATTTCGATTTCAAGTCTAACGAATTTTAATCGCATCTTTAATGCTATTGCACCTAATTTAAAAACCAATCTATCTGGTCGAGAAATATGGATTTTGGGCACTAATTATGCTTCTGCAGCACAAAATATAGAATCCCTTACTTTAAATGGGGAAGAAGCTTACATTTATTTCCCCAGCTACGGACAAGAAGTCTATGTATGGGAACCTTATGAAGAAACTGTGGCCGAATTGCAGCAAATTTTGAAAACACATTTAGAATTAGACTTGCAGTCTCTTGAATCAGAGATAGAAGAATAAAAATCATCCCAAAAAAACGAGACAGGACTTTTCTTGTCTCGTTTTTTGGTATAGATGAAAGTTTTAATTCAAAAGATTTCTGTTTCACATTGCGTATAGTACTTTTGAGGTGAAATGATGAATCTGGAAATGATGGGAAGAGAGTTGTTGTCGCAAGAACTGAATGGCATTACAGAGATGAACGAGTCTGTTGAAACAAGATCAGGATTCACACAAACTGAGAAGAAAATCAGCTGCACCCGTTGCGGCTCTTCCTTAGTGAAGGATAGGGTTTTTGCACCGTGTCTTTGTGGTGAAGGTTGTTTTTATTGTCTTAGTTGTTTACAAATGGGGAAAGTAAAGAAGTGCAGTACACTTTATTACCAGAAGGAAGAAAACTTATTTGCAGACATAAACGAGCCGGTATTGATGTGGAAAGGGACTTTGTCTCCTCAACAGCAAGAGGCTTCAGAAGAAATTCTTTCGACGATAAATCAAGGTGGAGAACGATTAGTTTGGGCAGTAGCTGGAGCGGGGAAAACCGAGATGTTGTTCCAAGGAATAGCACAAGCATTGAAAGACAAAAAGAGAGTTTGCTTAGCTTCGCCCAGAGTGGATGTTTGTTTGGAATTAGCCCCACGAATCCAGCACGCTTTCTCTCAAACCGAGTTGATTGTTTTACATGGCAGTATGGAAGAAACGTACCGCTATACTCAGCTTGTGATCGCGACAACACATCAACTCATGCGTTTTCGGGAAGCTTTTGATGTGCTGATCATTGATGAGATCGATGCTTTCCCTTTTCATTTAGACGACTCTTTGCAATTTGCAGCACAAAAAGCGCGCAAGAAAAACGGTTCATTGATCTATTTATCTGCCACTCCAAGTGCAGCTATGCGAAAGCTGGTTCAAACGCAGCAACTGCAAGCATCTATTTTGCCTGCACGATATCATGGTTATCCACTGCCTGTCCCGGCATTTATGTGGACAGGAGATTGGAAGAAAAAGATTCAAAACCAAAAAATGCAAGGTCGCTTTTTTAAAATAGTCCGAGAAATGTTGAAGGCCAATAGGAGATTTCTTATTTTTGTCCCCAATATTGATTTGATGCATGAATTGGCTACCTGCTTAAACCTACTCTATCCTTCAGCGGTATTCACCAGTGTGTATGCGGAAGATCCCGAAAGAAAAGAGAAAGTTTTGATGATGCGACAAGAGGAATTAGATTTTCTTTTGACTACGACTATTCTAGAAAGAGGCGTAACCTTTAGAGACATCGATGTTTTAGTATTAGGAGCTGAAGATAAAACCTTCACAGAAGCTGCATTGGTCCAAATTTCAGGCAGAGCAGGCAGACACAAAGATTACCCTACAGGAGAAGTAATCTTTTTCCACTATGGGCAGTCGCGAGAAATGAAACATGCAAGGAAACAAATTCTGCAAATGAATCGACTAGCTTATGAGAGAGGATTGATTCATCAATGAATACTTGTTTATGGTGCGGTGTTGAAGAAATGCCGGTCATTCGTTTAGCAGATTTAATAGGCTTGTCTAAAATATCCTCAAAGCCGCTTTGCAGGAAGTGTTCATTTCTTGTCAGCCTGTTAGACAATCAATCTACATGCATCGGTTGTGGAAGAGTGTGGGAAGGCAGTGAAATTTGTCCTGACTGTATTCGATGGAAAGAACATTATCCACAATACGATTTTCAAAACGAAGCAATTTATGAATACAATTCTTTTATGAAAGACTGGATAGAGGCGTATAAGTTCAAAGGGGATTATCGATTGGGAAAAGTGGTTGCTGAACCGTTAAAGAAAAAAATCACTCAAAAATTTGATCATTCATGGCTGACAGTTCCAATTCCCGTCAGTAAGAAAAGTATAGAGAATAGAGGGTTTAACCAAGTCGCTGGTCTCTTGTCTTTTGCAGAAGTGAACTATGTAGAGGTTTTACAGCATATTGGAACGGGCGAAAAACAGTCCAGTAAAAATAGAAGAGAACGAATGATCACTCCACAGCCTTTTGAAGTACGTAGAGAAATGTTGGATATGGTTGTGGATAAAAAAATTCTTTTGATAGATGATGTGTACACTACAGGAAGAACCTTATTTCATGCTGCAGAATGCTTATTATCAAAAGGAGCGGTCAGCGTCCGTACGTTGACGATTGCTCGGTGAACTGTCTTTTGGCAAAAGGTTGTGTCAACGAGAATGAAGAAAGAGTATGGTTGAAAAATTTGATTATTAAAACGCTATCTTTTATAATGACATTAAGCAATACATCATGTGAGTGGTCCATATGATGTTGCGGTATCTGATGATTAGAGGTGTTAATCAAACAGTAGTAACAGAACTACCTATTAAAGAACGAAAGAGTTCGCAAAAAAGGTTCTGCTATTTTAAAAACCTATTAACTACCAAAAGGTATCAGATTGAAAGGGGAGACTGTTTTATGATTAGATATAATGTCCGTGGAGAAAACATTGAGGTGACTGCTGCGATTCGCAGTTATGTAGAGAAAAAAGTAAGCAAGATTGAAAAATACTTTAATGATGTACCAGAGGCTACAGCTCACGTAAATTTAAAAACGTATTCTGATAAAACAGCAAAAGTGGAAGTGACTATCCCAGTACCGTACATTGTGTTACGCGCAGAAGAAACTTCTCCAGATCTATATGGAAGTATCGATCTAGTTGTGGATAAACTAGAAAGACAAATGCGTAAGTACAAAACGAAAACAAACCGCAAAGGACGCGCGCAACAAAATCAACCGATCGATCCGCTTGCAGGAACAGATTTTGAACAAGCAGCTGATGAAGAAGCCGATGATGAAATGTCCATTGTACGTACAAAACGCTTATCTTTAAAACCAATGAATAGTGAAGAAGCTGTATTACAAATGAACATGTTAGGGCATGACTTCTTTATTTTCGAGGATGCTGATACTAATGGAACAAGCATCGTTTACCGTAGAAATGACGGTCAATACGGATTGATTGAAACAGAGTAATCCAACTCTTTAAATATGCTAGAAACAATAGAGAACCTGAACAAAGAGATATTCTTTGTTCAGGTTCTCTATTGTTTCTTCAAAAAGGAATATTTTGTGGAGACTTTAAAGCACAGTCTTGCCTTTTAGCGAAAAAAGGTTTAATTTCTTTCTCTATATATGATAGAATTAGAAAGAATGTAAACTGAACAATAGGTGAAGTGTAACAAAAACACACATGTCATATGATATAGGCAAATAAATAGTGGATAGAATGACCATATAGGGGAGAAATATTGAATGGCAAATTTATTACGCAAGATCTTTGATACAGATAAAAAAGAATTAAAAGAATTAAATAAAATTGCACAAGAAATCGAACAATATGGAGATCGAATGTCAGCTTTAACAGACGAACAGTTACAAGCTAAAACTCCAGAGTTTCAAGAACGTTATAAAAATGGCGAAACATTAGACGATTTACTGCCAGAAGCTTTTGCGGTCGTCCGTGAAGCAGCAAAACGTGTCTTAGGATTATATCCATTCCATGTTCAATTAATGGGAGGAATCACTTTACACCGCGGGAATATCGCTGAGATGAAAACCGGTGAAGGTAAAACATTGACAGCTACTATGCCTGTTTATTTGAATGCATTAAGCGGCGAAGGTGTTCACGTTGTTACTGTCAACGAATACTTGGCAAGTCGTGATGCTGTTGAGATGGGTGAATTGTATGAATGGTTAGGGTTAACCGTTGGATTGAATACCAATGACAAATCATCAGCAGAAAAACGTGAAGCTTACAATTCAGATATTATGTACAGTACAAATAATGAGCTTGGATTTGATTATTTACGTGACAATATGGTCGTCTATAGAGAACAAATGGTACAACGTCCTTTGAACTTTGCAGTTGTCGATGAGGTCGACTCTATTTTGATTGATGAGGCAAGAACGCCGTTGATCATTTCAGGGCAAACACAAAAATCAAATACATTGTATACTCGTACCGACTTTTTTGTGAAAGGTTTGAAAGAAGACGAAGACTATACGATCGATGTTTCTTCAAAAACGATTGCCTTAACAGAAGAAGGAATGGAAAAAGCAGAAAAAACATTCCGAGTAGAAAACTTATACGATGTTGAAAACCAAGAATTGACGCATCATTTAGATCAAGCATTGCGTGCGAATTACATCATGCACCATGATATCGATTATGTGGTTCAAGAAGGTAAAGTGAAGATCGTTGACCAATTTACTGGACGTATTATGGAAGGCAGACGTTATTCTGATGGGCTTCACCAAGCTATCGAAGCTAAAGAAGGCGTAGAAATTCAAAAAGAATCTAAAACAATGGCCAACATTACGTTCCAAAACTACTTCCGTATGTACAAAAAGTTATCTGGTATGACAGGTACAGCTAAAACAGAAGAAGAGGAATTCCGTGAAATCTACAATATGAGTGTAGTAGCTATTCCAACCAACAAACCGTTAGGCCGTGATGACCGTCCAGATTTGCTTTACCCTTCATTAGAAAGCAAGTTCAAGAGTGTTGTAGAAGAAATCAAAGAACGTCACTCAAAAGGCCAACCCATATTGGTCGGTACAGTAGCAGTAGAAACATCTGAGTTGCTGTCAAAACTATTGAAACAAGAAAAAATACCTCACCAAGTATTGAATGCGAAAAATCACTTTAAAGAAGCTGAAATCATTACAAACGCTGGACAACAAGGTGCAGTTACGATCGCAACCAACATGGCTGGTCGTGGAACGGATATCAAGCTAGGTCATGGTGTTCGTGAATTGGGCGGGTTATGCGTTATTGGTACGGAACGTCATGAATCTCGTCGTATCGATAACCAATTGCGTGGACGTGCAGGTCGTCAAGGTGACCCTGGTGTCAGTCAATTTTACCTATCTCTAGAAGATGATTTGATGAGACGTTTTGGGTCCGAAAAAATCCAAGCCGTTTTACAACAATTGAAGCTGGATGAAGAATCAACCGTTATCCAAAGTAAAATGATTTCTCGCCAAGTAGAATCAGCTCAAAAACGTGTCGAAGGGAACAACTATGATACACGTAAAAACGTCTTGAAATATGATGATGTTATGCGTGAGCAACGTGAAGTCATCTATAAACAACGTTTGGAAGTCATGATGGAAACTGAATCTTTGAAAAAGGTTACTGTTCCAATGATCAAACGTACGATCAATCGTATCGTACAAGCCAATACACAAGGCGAACAAAAAGAGTGGGACTTGCAGAATATCATCGACTTTGCCGGATCAGCTTTAGTTCATCAAGACACTGTTACTGTAGCTGACTTAGAAGGCAAAACAGCTGATGAAATCGAAGATTACTTGTTGGAATTAGCTAAGAGTGTATATGCTGAAAAAGAAGCTCAATTGAATGGAACAGAACAAGTTCTTGAATTTGAAAAAGTAATTGTTTTACGTGTAGTAGATACTAAATGGACAGACCATATCGATACAATGGACCAGTTGCGTCAAGGTATCGGGTTGCGTGCATATGGTCAATCGAATCCTTTAGTAGAGTATCAAGCAGAAGCCTTCACTTTATTTGAAGAAATGATTGCGTCAATCGATTATGATGTCACTCGCTTCTTAATGAAATCTCAAATCCGTCAAAACTTGAAACGTGAACAAGTGTCAGCTGGAGCCGCTGCTCATGCTGATAATGCTAAAAAAGCAGCTGAGCAATCAAAACAAGAGATCAAACAAGCTGTTCGTGTAGATGGAAGTAAAGTAGGACGCAATGATCCATGTCCATGCGGAAGCGGAAAAAAATTCAAAAACTGTCACGGAAAAGAAGATTAAGAAAATTAGTCGTTAAGTAACAATAGACTATATTGAATAGTTAGACTTGAGGGGTTAGACAAAGAGATTTGGCTAAGCCCTCAGTCCATTTTTTAGGAGGAAAAATAATGGAACAAAGTGAAGTAAGAAATTTTTTAGAAGCAGTCGAAAAGAAGCTAGTCAACTTTAGGGGGTCTCTTTGACTTAGAAGGTATGGAGAGAGACATTGCTGAATACAATGAAATTATGTCTGAACCAGGTTTTTGGGAAAATACTGAAAAAGCGCAAGAAACGATCAATAAGGCGAACACGATCAAAGAAAAATACAATCAATTCAAAGCACTAGAGACAAAAAAAGAAGATTTGGAAATCATGTTGGAAATGCTGAGCGAGGAACACGATGAAGCGTTGGAAAAAGAACTGAGCGATACAGCTATCCAATATGAGAAAGAACTTGATGAGTTTGAACTTCAAATGTTGTTAAGTGACCCTTACGATAAAAACAATGCCCTTTTAGAAATCCATCCTGGAGCAGGAGGGACGGAATCACAAGACTGGGGAAGCATGTTGTATCGTATGTACACAAGATGGTCTGAAAAAAGAGGGTTTAAAGTAGAAATCGTGGATTATCAAGATGGCGATGAAGCTGGAATCAAAAGTGTGACTCTTTTAATCAAAGGGCATAATGCTTACGGCTATTTGAAAGCTGAAAAAGGCGTGCATCGATTAGTCCGTATTTCTCCTTTCGATTCTGCAGGCAGAAGACATACTTCGTTTGCATCCGTCGATGTAGTGCCGGAAATCAATGAAGATATTGACATTGAAATCAATTCTGATGACTTGAAAGTAGATACTTATCGCGCAAGCGGTGCTGGTGGACAACACATCAACAAAACAGACTCTGCTGTTCGAATCACTCATATTCCTACAGGCGTTGTTACAGCAAGTCAGGCTCAACGTTCTCAGTTGAAAAACAGAGAGCAAGCCATGAGTATGTTGAAAGCAAAACTGTACCAAATGCAAGTAGAAGAAAAAGAAAAAGAAATGGCTGCTATTCGAGGCGAACAAAAAGAAATTGGATGGGGCTCACAAATCCGTTCTTATGTTTTCCACCCTTATTCTATGGTTAAAGATCATCGTACAAACTATGAAACGGGGAACGTAAATGGAGTAATGGATGGAGATCTTGATCCTTTCATTCATGCTTATTTAAGCAATAGTCTAAAAAGCGACTAATCAAAAGCCTTGATTTAGGCGGCTTAAATCTTCGTTTAAAAACTGAATAGTGTGTTTAAAAATTTGCTCTTATAAAAGTGTCGAACTTCTGTCATATTTAGTCAATGGCAGAAGTTCTTTTTTTGTCATCTTTGTAATATTCAAAGGGATAAGTAAATAGATAATGAAACAGAATTAGGCGCTAAAGTTGGAGCAAAAGGGTTTAATCGTTAGTATAACAACAAAAGAGAACGTTTATTTAAAAAGTATCAATAATAGTAAAGGTCTTTCTGCAGCGTAATATCATGAAATATATTGAAATGTTTTTGTAAAGAGATTAAAACAGACATTAATGTCGTGAGTGATATAATGGGTTTTGTGCAAAGGGAAGTCTTTGCCTTTTTTATTCTGTTAACACCAGATAAAAAAATCTAAATTTAGATAGGTGATAAAACAATGATAGAGATGCTCAACGTTTCGAAAAAGTATCCTAATGGGATTACTGCCGTGAACGATTTAACTATTCGTATTGAGCAAGGTGAATTTGTTTATGTAGTCGGGCCAAGTGGTGCTGGAAAATCAACCTTTATTAAGATGATGTATAGAGAAGAATTACCTACAAAAGGAACTATCAAAGTAGGAGACTTCGATTTAGTGAAAATGAAGAATAAAGACATCCCTTATTTAAGAAGACATGTAGGAGTCGTTTTTCAAGATTTCAAATTGTTGCCAAAGCTTACTGTATATGAAAATATTGCTTACGCGATGGAAGTCGTTGAAAAAAATCCAAAAATAATCAAAAAACGTGTCTTAGAAGTTCTTGATTTAGTCAATTTAAAACACAAAGTCAAAATGTTCCCAAATGAATTATCCGGTGGTGAGCAGCAACGTATCGCTATTGCAAGAGCTATTGCCAATATGCCGCGTGTGTTGATCTGTGATGAGCCGACTGGTAACTTAGACCCTGAAACATCATGGGAAATCATGAATATTCTAGAAGAAATTTCTAATCGAGGAACAACTATTATTATGGCAACACACAACAGCCAAATTGTTAACCAAGTAAGACATAGAGTTCTTGCTATCGACAATGGCCGTATTGTCCGGGATCAACAGGAAGGAGAATATGGTTATGAAGCTTAGAACTATGGGAAGACACTTTAAAGAGGCTTTTAAAAGCTTAGTCCGAAACGGATGGATGTCAGTGGCAGCAGTCAGTGCTGTAGCTGTAACATTGCTTTTAGTAGGGAGCTTCGTTGCTTTATTGATGAACGTGAACAAATTAGCATCTGACGTAGAGAACGATGTAAGTGTTCGTGTTTACATCGATTTAGCTGCAAATGAAGAACAACAAACACAATTAGGTGAAGAGCTGGAAAAACTAGAAGCCGTTGAAACGGTCGAATATTCTAGCCGTGAAGATGAATTACAACAAGTTGTAGGAACGTATGGAGCAGAATTTGATTTATTCGAAGGCGACGATAACCCATTACATGATGTATATATCGTCAACACAACCACTCCTCAACAGACAAGTGCTGTTGCTAAACAAGCAGAAGAACTAGAATTTGTTTCTCAAGCCAACTATGGTGGAGCAGAAGCAGACAAGTTATTCAAAACGATGGAGAATGTGCGTAACGTCGGTGGGATAGTGATTATAGCGTTATTGTTAACGGCTGTATTCTTGATTTCGAATACGATTCGAATCACCATTTTCTCTAGACGTACCGAAATTGAAATCATGAAATTAGTAGGAGCAACAAACTGGTTCATTCGTTGGCCATTTGTTATCGAAGGAGCTTTGATCGGTCTTGTGGGAGCAATCATCCCAACAGCTATCATCAGCGGAGTTTATATTTACGGTTATGAAGTGATTTCAAATTACTTTGTGGGAACATACTTCTCATTATTACCTGTAAATCCATTCCTGTTCCAATTAGGTGCTGTCTTATTAGCAGTCGGATTTGTTATCGGATCAATCGGTTCTATCTTATCCATCAGAAAATTCTTACGTGTATAAAAACAAACAAGCATCTCAGCAAGTCAAATGTATTGAACAGTAGTCAAAAACTTATCGTAGACATTAGGGGGAAACATCGTGAACAAGAAATTAGTCCATTTTGCATTATTAGCTATGTTAGGAGTTTCAACAGCAATCTCGCCAATTACAGCTTATGCATCAGTTGATTCAGATATTGAAAGCACAACGAACAAATTAACAGAATTGCAAAAAGAAGAGCAATCTGCTCAAGCTTCTTTAGTGGAAATCGCTGAAACTATTAAAGACAATGAAGTTAAAGCTGAATCTTTAGTAGCTGAAATGACAGCAACGCAAAACCAATTGGAAGAACTGAAAACTAAAATTGCTGATTTAACTGAAGCAATTGAAGATCGCGAAGAAAAGCTGGCTATGCAAGCTCGTTCAGTTCAGACAAAAGGGAATACTGGAAACTTTGTAGAATTCTTACTAGAAGCTGACAACGTAGCAGATGCCTTAGCGCGTATGGATGTTGTAAGCAACTTGGTAAAAGCAAACAAAGATTTAGTTACTGCTCAAAATCAAGACAAAGAAGCAATAGCGAAAGCAGAAAAAACAACTGAAGAAAAACTTCAAGAACAAAATCTATTGGCTGCAGAGTTAGAGTCTGCTAAAGCTGATCTTGAAGCTAAAAAGCTTGAAAAAGAAGTAGTTGTAGCAACAATTGCAGCTGAAAAAACAGATGTACAAGAGCAAAAAGAATATTATTTGTCATTAAAAGAAGCTGCTGAAACAGAAGTAGCTACATTAACTTCTATTGATGCAGAAATTGCTTCTGCTGTAGAAAACGCTGGAGAAGAAACAGTTGTTGCATCAACTGAAAAAGCTTCTTCAGAAGCTTCTGCTAAACCAAAAGCTGAACAACCAACAAAAGTGACGACTGCTCCTGCAGGCGGAGTATGGGCAACTGTACAAAATGCTGCTTATGCAGTGTCAGGAACACCTTACTTGTATGGTGGTAATACAACTTCTGGTTTTGACTGTTCAGGTTTTACAACTTATGTATTCAAGAAAGCTGGTATCACTCTTCCTCGTACAGCGAGCGGACAATACGGAGCTTCTACAAAAGTTTCTCAATCTCAAGCACAACCTGGAGATTTAGTATTCTTTAGTCAATCTGGCGGAATTGATCACGTAGGTATTTATTTAGGAAACAATAAATTTATTGGTTCACAAAGTTCAACTGGAGTAGCAGTTGCTGAAATCAGTCAATCATACTGGGGCAAATACCTAGTAGGATTCGGACGCGTAAACTAATTATCGTTTCTAGAAAGAAACACCCCCTAATTAGTCAACGATGATAAGTAAAAGACTTCACTCTTTCTATTTAAGAAAGAGTGAAGTCTTTTTTTTTTATAAATAGTAAAATATATTTACACTGCCTTATGGTATAGTAGAAGTAAGAGACGCATGAAAATACTTAGTCTGTAAAAGCAACTGTAAATTTTTTGTAAATTGTATTGTCTTTGTAAAAATTAAGATTATCGTATGTTTGTTTGATAGAATAGATATTAGAGCTGGGGGAGAAGCAGAAATATGATCACAAATTTACTTAGTGCACTGTTATTATTTTTTATTCAACCTACTTTTTTAGTGGGAATTATTGTAGCAATACTATTGTCTGTACGCAGAAAGAAGCAAGAGCGAAAACTTTTTCGTGTGGCCATCAATAAAGACAGCCATGAAATAAAGGATTATTTTTTGAAAGGGCTCTTAGCTGGTTTGATTTCATCTATTCTTGTGGTGGCAGCAGGGATCCCGATTACGATTGAAGCAGTGATCATCTATCAACTACTCGTGTTACTAGCCTTCATTATTGGAGGGCACTTTATATATCCAATATTTACCATACCTTTGACTGCTTTTATTCTATGGGGAGCTAATAAAATCGGATTATGGGAGCAGTTGCCAAATCCTGCCAAAAACTGGTATGAAGGTTTTGCCCAGAATGAGTGGATAAATAGTTCATTGATTCAAAATCTATTGATCATAACGTTGATCCTACTATTTCTGACAGTTGTTCAATTGATGAAACAAAAAGAAAAAAACTATTCGCCAAAAATGATAGAAACTAAAAGAGGGAAAAAAATTGCAGCATACCAGTTGACGCCATTTTGGGTTATTCCGTTAGTGTTGATTATTCCGGGTGAGGCATTTACGAATTTGTTTGAATGGTGGCCTGTTTTTTCTATCGGCGAGTCAAGCTATTCTTTCTTGATTTTACCAATACTAAGCGGGTTCAAATACACTGTGCGATCTCATGTGCCAAGAGAAGCTACTGTTAAGTTAGCTAAAGATTTATTGGCCGTTGCAATCTTTAGTGCACTCTGTCTTGCAGGAGCTTATTGGATACCGCTGTTAACGTATATTGGAACAGCGATTGTATTTTTAGGCGGTATAGCAGTATACATTCGTCATACCTTAAGAGAAAAAAATGGGCGTCAATTGTATGCACCCGCTAATGAAGGCTTAAAAGTAATCGGCATAAGACCTGATACCCCTGCTGAAAAAATGGAATTGCAAATCGGGGAAACTGTTGTGATGTGTAATGAAATGCCTATAGAAACGGAAGAGGACTTTCATGAGGCTCTTTCTAAAAACAGTGTTTACTGCCGGTTAAAAGTGAAAGATATTAAAGGCGAACCGCGTTTGACAGAAACAGCGTTATATGCGGACGATCCTCATGGTTTAGGGATTGTATTTTTACCTTGACAAATAAAAAGAAAAAGATTAACGGAGGCATAAGATGAAAAAAGTACTCATTGTAGATGATGAACCTTCAATTATCACTTTGCTAGCTTTTAATTTGGAAAAAGAAGGGTATTCAGTTAAAACCGCTTCGGATGGGTTAGAAGGATATGAATTAGCGGCTACGAACCAATATGATTTTATTATTTTAGACTTAATGCTTCCTTCTATGGATGGAATGGATATTTGTAAAAAATTGCGTCAAGAAAAAGTAAATACACCTATCCTGATGTTGACAGCTAAAGACGATGAGTTGGAAAAAATTATTGGGCTTGAATTAGGTGCTGATGATTATATGACAAAGCCTTTCAGTCCTCGTGAAGTATTGGCAAGAATGAAAGCTATTATGCGTCGAATCGGCGAACCAACGGATACTGCCGAAAGTGATCACGCAAATGAAGCAGCAGATGAAGAAGAAAAAGTACAAGTAGGAGAAATCGTCATTTACCCTCATCAGTACGAAGTTTTAGTTCGTGGTGATTCGATTGAATTGACTCCTAAAGAGTTTGAGCTGTTGTTGTATATGACGAAAAGACTAAATCGTATATTGAGCAGAGAGCAGTTGCTGAATGCGATATGGAACTTTGATTACGCGGGGGAAACGCGTATTGTTGACGTCCATATTAGTCACTTGAGAGAAAAAATTGAAGTAGATACCAAGAATCCTGAATACATCAGAACCGTACGAGGTTTTGGATACAAATTTGAGGCGCCTAAAGTATGAAGCAACTCCATTTAAGAATTCTCAGTACCTTTGTGATTATCTTTGTTTTATTCAGCTTGGTATTTGGGTTCTTTTTGAACAATTTATTAAGTGAACACTCAAGAGACAGGCAAAGGGATGCATTGATTGAACAAGCGCGTTTAATGAGTTTCTTTTTGTCAGAAAACATGGAGGCTGATGCAAATACTTCAGAAATCATGGAGCAGGTAAATAACTTATCCATTCAATTAGACGAACGGATAACCATCATTGGAGTGGATGGAGAGGTTGCATTCGATTCTGAGACCAATGCTGAAGAACTTGAAAACCATGCTTACAGAGAAGAAGTAAAAGCCGTTCTAAACGGGGAAGCGTATGGTATAGGATCGAGAGTAAGCAGCAGTACGGGCGTAGAAGAGTATTATGTAGCTATACCATTACTTGATCCGTCTGGAGAAATGAGCGGTGTTCTACGCTTATCTCAGCCCGTCGATACGATTACGCAATTGTATAAAGAAATCAATCAATCACTGATCATTTTTATTTTGATCGCTGTTTTGGTAGCTTCCTTTATTACCTATTTAACGACTAAACGTATTGTGCGACCGATAGAAGAAGTAATGGATGTCACGAAAGAATTGTCCGAAAAGCACTATAATGCTCGCTATTCCGGACAAGGATTCGGTGAGATTTCTAAATTAGGCTCAACAGTCAATGAGTTAGCGGAAAGCTTAGAAAATCAAATGCTGCAAATCAAACAAAATGATGAACGATTGTATGAGCTGATCAATCACTTGGTCATTGGAGTAATGTTGTTGGATAATCAACGCAATATCCAAATGGTCAACCCTGCAATGAGTCGGATTTTAGGAGAAGATACCTCTCAGTTGTTAGGAAGTTCTTATGTGGAAGCTATTAAGAGTTATGGGCTAAGTCATATCATTGAACGAGCCTATAGAAGAAAAAAAGCTCAAAACAATGAAATTTACTTCTACTATCCGGAAGACAAGATTGTAGATGCCAATATTGTACCGATCAACGGAAAAAACCCTGGTGAATTAAACGTTATCGTCTTACTTTACGATATTACTGAAATCAGGAGATTAGAGAAAGTCCGAACGGATTTCGTTGCAAATGCTTCTCATGAATTGAGAACGCCTGTAACTGCTTTAAAAGGTTTTGCAGAAACGTTATTGGATGGAGCCAAAGAAGATAAAGAAATACTGGAACAATTTTTAGAAATCATGTTAAAAGAAAGCATTCGATTAGATTCTATTGTAAATGACATTTTGGAGTTGTCTCGAGTGGAACAAAAACAAGTTCCATTGAAATCAGAAGATGTGAGAGTGAAAGATGCAGTAGAATCAACATTCAAATTAGTAAGGCAAAAAGCTGAAAGCAAACATATGGAGCTCATCGTTATAGAAGAAGACGAGATGACGATTCAAACGGATCTTAACCGATTGAAACAAGTTCTGGCTAATTTGATCAATAATGCGATCGTCTACACGCAAGAAAATGGTAAAGTCACAGTCAAGATTTATAGAGAACATGAATTTGCAGTTATTGAAGTAAAAGATAATGGGATTGGTATTCCTGAGGACGAGCAAGACCGGATCTTCGAGCGTTTCTACCGAGTGGATAAAGCAAGAAGCCGCAACTCAGGTGGAACAGGGTTAGGATTGTCTATTGTAAAATATTTAGTCGAAAATTTACACGGGACGATTTCAGTATCCAGCAAATTAGGGTTGGGAACAACTTTTACTGTGAAATTGCCTTCACAGTTAATTTAAAGAATGAAAAATGTATCAACAACATCTTTTTACCTATAGGTAGTTATTCCTATAGGTGAAAGGGTGTTTTTTTGTTTATGAGCGAATAGTTGACTGTAAAGGACAAGTTGGAGGATAAAAGTATACAGACATCATCTGGAAGAAATGACGATAGCAATGTCTTGTTTAATATTTTAGGACGTTCATATACTAAGCATTTACCTTAAATTAATAAAATTTACATAGCTTAGACGAAAGATTACATAAAGTCGATTAAAAATTAATATTCAGAGTTTAACATAGGGTTTGTGGACGAGCGGATGTGGTCCAAAAAAACCAAACAAAAGGATGGGGAAAAATGGATTTCAAAAAAATATCTAAGTACATGTTAACAACTGGAGCAGCATTATTATTAGCGGCTTGTGGCGGCGGAGAATCAGGAGCTGAGAATCAAGACGGAGAAACAGCAAGTGGAGGCAGTTTTGATACATCGCAAACAATCAACGTCATCACTCGTGAAGACGGTTCAGGTACAAGAGGCGCATTTACAGAAATCACCGGTGTTTTAGTAGAAGATGGAGAGACTGAGTCAGACAACACTTATGCTGGAGCGACTATTCAAAACAGTACTAACGGGGTAATGACCACTGTATCAGGCGACCCTACATCTATTGGGTATATTTCATTGGGTTCTCTTAATGACACTGTAAAAGCATTGAATATTGGTGGAATCGAACCATCTACTGAAACTGTTCAAGATGGATCCTATGAAATTGCGCGACCATTCAATATTGCATATAAAGATGAATTGAGTGAAGTAGCTCAAGACTTCTGGACATTTGTCATGAGTGCTGAGGGACAAGAATTGGTTGTTGGAGAAGGATATGTGGAAGCTGTAACAGATGCGCCTGCATACGAAGCAGCTGAAGGACTTTCTGGAAATGTCAGTGTGGTAGGATCTACTTCTGTAACACCGGTCATGGAAGTACTTGCTGAAGAATACTCGAACTTGAATCCAGATGTAACAATCGACATCACTTCAAATGGGTCATCTGCTGGTATGACAGCTGCAATGGATGGATCAGCTGATATTGGTATGGCTTCTCGTGAATTGAAGGAAGAAGAATTAGCTGAACTAACCTCTGAGCCGCTTGCAATCGATGGAATCGTAGTAATCGTTCATCCAGACAACACAGTTGAAGATTTGACTATGGAGCAAGTAAGACAGATTTATACAGGAGAAGTGACAACTTGGGCAGATGTCGCTGAATAATTGAAACATCGCATAACAAACAGCACATAATTTTACAGTCAATGCTACAAGCCCGCCTTAGCAATGTGAAGCGGGCTTGTAATTAGTTATACGGGGTAAAATAAATCAGGTAAAATTTTACAATTATCCATAAGTATAGTTGGTGAAACTATGTTTATGAATGATTTACTCTATTACACAAAGGAGAAAATCTTATGAAAGCAAAAAAAGTAGAAGGATTTATGCAAGGTGTGTTTTTAATTTCTGCCTTGCTGTCGGTCTTGTCTATTATTCTTATTATCATTTTTATGTTTGCGGGCGGCGTCCCTTTTATGTTGGAATACGGAATAGCAGACTTTTTGTTTGGAGATCGCTGGTCACCTTCTAATACACCGGCATCATTTGGTATTTTGCCGATGATCTTAGGATCTATCTTTGTCACTCTTGGAGCCATTGTCATAGGAGTTCCGATTGGGATATTGACAGCAGTTTTTATGGCGGAGTTTTGCCCGCCAAAATTGCACAGATGGTTAAAACCAGCAGTGAATTTGATGGCAGCTATCCCTTCAATTGTCTATGGCTTTTTCGCTTTACAATTGATCGTTCCCATTATGAGGAATTTTTCTGGAGGAACGGGAATGAATATGCTGACAGCTATGATTTTATTAGGCGTCATGATTTTACCAACGGTTATCGGTCTTTCGGAATCCAGCTTGCGTTCAGTACCTAGATCGTATTACACCGGAAGCATGGCACTAGGTGCGACGCATGAGCGTACTGTTATGAAAGTCATCATGCCGGCTGCAAAATCGGGGATTATTTCTTCTATTATATTAGGAGTAGGACGAGCAATAGGAGAGACGATGGCGGTCGTTTTGATTGCTGGAAACCAACCGATCATTCCTCAAAGCATCACTAGTGGAGTACGTACCTTGACAACTAATATTGTCTTAGAAATGGCCTATGCTGCAGGTGAGCATAGAGAAGCTTTGATTGCTACAGGTGTCGTACTTTTCGTGTTTATTTTGATCATAAACGGTGTGTTTATGTTCATCAAACGAAAGGAGTCTAGAGCATGAGCAGTAAACTGATCAGAGGGCTTGTTTATTTGTCAGCAGCATTAACCTTTACTTCATTAGTGTTCATTTTGCTGTACATTTTCGCAAATGGGCTTCCTCACTTGAATTCGGATATTCTTTCGTGGAACTTTACAACGGATAACCAATCATTGATTCCATCACTGATTACGACATTTATTGTATTAGGGTTGACGTTATTGATTGCAACTCCTATTGGCGTGTTTACAGGTTTTTATCTAGTAGAATATGCTAAAAAAGGAAATAAAGTCGTGGGAATCATAAGAATGGCGACAGATACGTTAGCTGCTATTCCTTCTATTGTTTATGGATTATTCGGAATGCTGTTCTTTGTTACTTTTTTAGGGTTCCAATACAGTGTAGCAGCAGGGGTTCTGACTTCCGTGATCATGGTTTTACCATTGATTATTCGGTCGACAGAAGAAGCCTTGATGGCGGTTAACGATTCGCTGCGTGAAGCTAGTTTTGGTTTAGGAGCAGGAAAATTAAGAACGATATTTAAAGTCGTTTTGCCAGTTGCTATGCCTGGGATACTCTCAGGAGTGATTTTAGCAAGCGGCAGAATCATCGGAGAGACTGCTGCTTTGATGTACACATTAGGAACTTCTTCTAATTTGCCTAGTGGGCTGTTCTCATCAGGAAGAACATTAGCTTTACACATGTACGTTTTATCTAATGAAGGAATACATGTCAATCAATCTTTTGCTACAGGTGTAGTGTTGATCATATTTGTGCTGGTAGTCAACGGACTATCGACATTTCTTAGCAATAAGCTCGCAAAGGGGACGAAATAATGAGTAAAATCAGTATAAAAGATATGGATCTATGGTATGGAGATTTTCAAGCGTTGCACGGAGTAAGTCTGGAGATTCCAAAAAACCAAATTACAGCATTTATTGGACCGTCAGGATGCGGAAAATCGACATTGATCAAGAGTTTGAATCGAATGAACGATTTAGTAGAAGGTTGTCGTATAGAAGGCGACATTATGCTGGATGGAAAAGATATTTACAAAAGTACTATGAATGTAAACTCATTGCGTAAAAATGTTGGCATGGTGTTTCAACAACCCAATCCTTTTCCAATGAGCATTTACAATAATATTGCGTATGGTCCAAGGACACATGGGATTACGGATAAAAAACAACTAGATGAAATTGTAGAAAAAAGCTTACGCGGAGCAGCGATATGGGAAGAAGTTAAAGACGACTTGAATAAAAACGCATTGTCTATTTCTGGTGGTCAGCAACAACGAATTTGTATTGCAAGAGCGTTAGCTGTTCAACCAGAAGTCCTTTTAATGGATGAACCTACAAGTGCTTTGGACCCGATTTCGACAGCTAAAATTGAAGAATTGGTCACAGAGCTGAAAGAGAAGTATACTATAGTTATGGTTACCCATAATATGCAGCAAGCTTCTCGTGTTTCTGACCAGACGGCATTCTTTTTTAATGGTCGAATCATTGAGTCTGGAGACACTAGAGACATGTTTACCAATCCCACAAAAAAACAAACGGAAGATTACATTTCTGGTCGCTTTGGGTAAGCGATAAAAATGAGCGAACGGTATACGGTAGAAAGTCTCATTTAAAAATGTGGGCAATAATGGTAAAATGGAGTTTAAGGAATTAAGAGAAAATATGAAACAGAAAGAGGTTCTTCAATGAGACAAAATTTTGAAGAGGAATTAAATGATTTACATGTGCATTTTTCAGAAATGGGAATGATGGTTAGTGAGGCAGTTTATAAATCTGTAAAAGCTTTTATCAATCACGACAAAGAATTAGCTCATAATGTGATCGAAAACGATGTGGCGATCAATAACCGGGAAGCAGAGTTGGAAAAAAAATGTTTTGAATTGATCGCTTTACAACAACCAGTAACCAGCGATCTAAGAAAAATCATTACAGTTATGAAGGCTTGTGCTGATTTAGAACGTATGGGAGATCATGCGGTAAGTATCTCTAAATCAACGATTCGAGTAAAAGGCAATAAACGCGATCCAAAAATAGAAGCGGAAATCGCAGACCTTTCTGAAATCGTTAAGAAGAGAGTAGAAGAAGTGTTGGAAGCTTACCTGCAGTATGATGTAACTAAAGCTAGAGAGATCGCACTAAAGGATAATCAAATTGATGAGGCTGCACATTCAATCACAGAAAAAGCAATTGAAGATATGAAACGCAGTTCTGACTTGGTCATTGGGGCTGCCGACTATATTTTAGTGGCATCTTACCTGGAAAGAATCGGAGATTATGTAACAAATATATGCGAATGGATCGTTTACCATGAAACAGGTAAAGTAGTGGAGTTGAATACTAAAAATAAGGATATCTAAGAATTCTATGAAAAAGAAGTGTTAGTTATCTAAATATTGGCAAAAAGTACCAAATTTTTCACTATTTAAATGAATCGTTATAAGGCAAAACGAAAAACGTTGAAACTAATAGAGTTTCAACGTTTTTTTGTCGAACAGATACCAGATGAAAAGGTTTACAGTTAATCGTCTTTACATAAAATTTACAATAATGCTGTATAAGATTTACAAAGTATCGGTATTATGGTTTTGAGTTAAATTTATGTATAATATTTACATAGTCAGTTTGTAAATAACTGTCATCTCATAGGAGGTACATGATGAAATTTAAAAAGTTCCGAGCACTTTTAGTGGTCATGGCTAGTTTAGTATTAACAGCCTGTGGTGAAGTAGTGGATGAAGAGTCTATAACAGCAGTTGGTTCATCAGCTTTACAACCTTTAGTAGAAGCAGCCGGAGAACAATACAGTGCAGAAAATTTAGGGAAATTTATTAATGTTCAAGGTGGAGGAAGCGGTACTGGTTTAAGCCAAATTGCTGCTGGAGCAGTAGATATAGGAAACTCCGATATTTTTGCCGAGGAAAGTGATGGAATCGATGCGTCTAAATTAGTCGATCACCGCGTCGCGGTAGTTGGAATCACACCGATCGTTACACCCGGTACTGGAGTGACAAACGTTACTCTTGAAGAATTACAAGGTATTTTTACTGGTGAAATCACCAATTGGAAAGAATTGGGCGGTAAAGATCTGCCGATTACAGTGTTGAACCGTTCTTCAGGAAGTGGGACAAGAGCTACTTTTGAAAAATGGGTCCTTGAAGAAGGAATGAAAAGTGTCGTATCACAAGAACAAGAATCCAGTGGAACAGTTCGTCAAATCGTTGCAAATACGCCTGGAACAATCAGTTATGTAGCATTTTCATATGTCAATGATGATGTAGAAACATTGTCTATTAATGGTATCGAGCCTACTAATGAGAATGTAAACAGCAATGATTGGATCATTTGGTCTTATGAACATATGTATACGAATGGAGAACCTACTGGATTGACAAAAGATTTTATGGATTACATGTTATCTGACGAAATCCAAGACAACTTAATAGGAGCTTTAGGATATATTCCAATCAAAAATATGGAAGTTGAAAGAGATGCAGAAGGCAATACGTCTCCTGTGGAAAATCCAGAATAGAAGATTTATAAAGCTGTAAGTTTATGAAAGAGACGACTGTCTATCTAGACAGCGTCTTTCATTGTGCATAAGGTCAATGAGTACAAGGAGGTTTTCTTTTGGAAGAGACACAAAGCAAGTTTATGCAAAAATCAAGTAAGCGCAAAATTGAACAGTTTGGAAGAACCATTAGTTTTATTTGTATTGCGTTTATTGTATTAATCGTATTGTCTATTTTGTATTTTGTTATCAGCAAGGGAGTTTCAACATTTACAACCGATGGGGTATCAGTTATTGATTTCTTATTCGGAGATATTTGGAGACCAGGTGAGGTAGGAGAAAACGGGGAGCCGTTGGTCGGAGCTTTGCCAATGATTTTAGGGTCTTTCTTTGTTACTTTATTATCTGCGTTATTAGCTACTCCATTTTCTATTGCAGCGGCAATTTATATGGTGGAAATCTCTCCTAAAGCAGGGAAGAAAATTCTACAACCGGTTATCGAATTGTTAGTTGGTATTCCGTCTGTTGTATACGGGTTTATTGGACTTACAGTTGTTGTACCGTTTATTCGAAGTATATTTGGCGGTACGGGATTCGGTATCTTATCTGCTACAATCGTTTTATTTGTTATGATATTGCCAACTGTTACGAGTATGGCTGTAGATGCTTTAAAATCCGTTCCGCGTCATTATCGTGAAGCGTCATTGGCAATGGGAGGAACACGCTGGCAAACGATTTATAAAGTTGTTTTGCGTGCTGCTACCCCCGGTTTATTGACAGCCGTAGTATTTGGGATGGCACGTGCTTTTGGAGAAGCTTTAGCGGTTCAAATGGTTATCGGGAATGCTGCAATGGTTCCTACTGATTTGATCACTCCTGCTTCAACATTAACGAGTATTTTAACAATGAGTATGGGGAACACAGTTATGGGAACCCTTGAAAATAATGTACTATGGTCACTAGCAACGATTCTTTTAGTGATGGCATTGTTCTTTAATATCCTAACACGTTGGATCGGTAAGAAAGGAGCAATGAAATAATGAATTCAAAAAAAGCAGACAAAATTGCAGTAGGCGTTATTTACGTTATGTCAGCAGTTATTGTATTAATTCTAGCTAGTTTATTGCTCTTTATTTTATGGCGCGGACTGCCTCAGATTTCATGGGAATTCTTAACAGCTCCTGCTAAATCTTTCCAAGTTGGTGGGGGTGTTGGGATCCAACTCTTCAACTCATTTTATTTGTTGATATTGACCATGCTGATTAGTACACCTTTAGCTTTAGGTGCGGCTATTTACTTATCAGAATACGCTAAACAAAACTGGCTGACAGATTTTGTACGTACAGCTATTGAAGTTTTAAGTTCTTTACCTTCCGTAGTAGTCGGATTATTCGGTTTCTTGATTTTCGTTATTCAATGGGACTTTGGATTCTCTATCCTTTCTGGTGCCTTGGCTTTAACGATTTTCAACTTGCCTTTATTAACCAGAACTATTGAAGATTCTTTACAGGCCATCCCAGCAACTCAAAGAGAAGCAGGACTGGCACTAGGATTATCTCGTTGGGAAACAGTTACAAGAGTTATTCTTCCAGCTGCATTACCAGGGATTATCACGGGTATGATTTTAGCAGCAGGGCGTATTTTTGGTGAAGCCGCAGCTCTTATCTATACAGCAGGGCAAAGTGCGCCGGCTCTAGATTTTACAAACTGGAACCCTCAATCGATTACAAGTCCATTGAATATTTTCCGACCAGCAGAAACATTAGCGGTTCATATTTGGAAAATTAACAGCGAGGGTGTAATGCCGGACGGAGAACAAGTATCTGCCGGAGCATCAGCTGTATTGATTCTTGCCGTAATGCTATTTAACCTAGGATCACGCTACCTAGGAAGAAAACTACAGAAAAAAGCCACATCAGAATAACAGCATGTGGAGCGACCCCGGGAGAAATTGAGCACTAACGAAGTCTAAACGCAAGCAACCCAGCGCAGCGGTTGTGCGGATTGGACAGCGTTAGGCGGAGATTTCTGGGGAGCGCAACTGACCTAAAACAGCATGTGGGAGCCGCTATCCTGACTCGACAGGAAAATCTATTCTCTTTTTAGAGGATGTTCTTTGCTGAGAGACTTCCAGCTTCAGCTGGTTCAGTCGAACAGTATAAGACTGAGCAGAAGCGAAGAGTTAATCCTTGAAACATATGTAGTCATTGATACAGCTCGATCAAACTAAGTGGCTAATCAGCTTGCAGCTGGAATGGAGTTTCCTATGTAAGGAAATTCATTTTTACCCACTAGGAATAAAGGAGGACTTTTATAATGAAAAGTCAATCAACTCAAAATACGAACATCATTACTTTAAAAGATAAATCAACAGTAGCTTTAGAGACAAATGATTTACATGTGTACTATGGAGATAATGAGGCTATCAAAGGAGTTTCATTGGAATTCGAAAAAAATAAGATCACTTCTTTGATTGGACCAAGTGGATGTGGGAAATCAACGTATTTAAGATCTTTGAATCGTATGAATGATGAGATTGAAATAGCTAAAGTAACTGGTGAAATCTTGTATAAAGGCGTAGATGTGAATGCATCAAATATCGATGTATTCGAAATGAGAAAAAACATCGGTATGGTATTTCAACGCCCTAATCCTTTCAGTAAATCCATTTATGACAATATCGCGTTTGCTTTGAAAAGACATGGTTTAAAAGATAAAAATGAATTAGATGAAATTGTTGAAACAAGTTTGAAACAAGCAGCTTTGTGGGACCAAGTAAAAGACAACTTGCATAAGAGTGCATTAGCTCTATCTGGTGGACAACAACAGCGTTTATGTATTGCACGCGCAATAGCCTTGAAACCAGATATTTTATTGTTAGATGAACCTGCTAGTGCTTTAGACCCAATCTCCACAGCTCAAGTAGAAGAGACGTTGTTGGAGTTAAAAGAAAACTATTCAATTATTATCGTAACTCACAATATGCAGCAAGCATCACGTATCAGTGACTACACGGCCTTTTTCTATTTAGGAAATGTGTTGGAATATGATGATACAAGAAAAGTATTTACACGTCCTAAAATTCAAAAAACTGAAGATTATGTTTCAGGTAACTTTGGTTAAGAAGGGAGTAGTAATTGACAGTGAATGAAAAAATTATTGAAACAAATGATGTGCATTTGTACTATGGCAAAAATGAAGCATTAAAAGGCATTACACTTGATTTTAATCCGCATGAAATTACAGCCCTTATCGGACCAAGTGGATGTGGAAAGTCAACGTATTTAAGAACACTGAATCGTATGAATGATTTGATTGAAAATGTAACCATCACAGGTCAAGTGAAATTTCGAGGTAATGATATCTATAGTCCGAAAACGGATAAAGTGGAATTAAGAAAAAAAGTTGGAATGGTATTTCAACAACCTAATCCCTTCCCGTTTTCTGTGTTCGATAATGTAGCTTATGGACTTCGAATCGGCGGTATGAAAGACAAAGAAAAAATCCAACACATCGTTGAAGACAGTCTGAAAAAAGCAGCCGTATGGGACGATGTGAAAGACAAACTGCACAATAGTGCTTTAGCTTTATCTGGTGGACAACAACAACGTGTCTGTATTGCACGTGTATTAGCTGTAGAACCGGAAGTTATTTTGCTGGATGAACCTACAAGTGCTCTGGACCCGGTGTCAAGTGGTAAAATCGAGAACATGTTGCTGGAACTGAAAAACGATTATACTATGATCATGGTAACGCACAATATGCAGCAAGCTTCACGTATTTCAGACAATACAGCTTTCTTTTTACAGGGTGACTTGATTGAACACGGAAAAACAAGACAAATTTTTACTACTCCAAGACAACAAGAAACAGAAGATTATATTTCAGGTCGTTTTGGTTAAGATGTTTTAGAGAGATAGACTCGGTCTATCTCTCTTTTTTTGCCATTGAACTGAATTGCCGTAAAAAAAGATTGGAAAATATCCATTAGTAGAGATGAAAACAGTCTTAACTATACCAATACAAAAGGTTATTGATTGTTTTAGTCATAAAAAGGAACAATCATTGGATTTTTCTAACAATTCAGTGCATAATAATAAGTAACATATAAATGCTCTTATAACAGATAAAAAGACTATATAAATGAAGGTGATTTGAGATGAGAAAAGTATTTGAAGAAGAATTAAACGATCTGCATGTCCATTTTTTTCAAATGGGAAAAGCTGTACATGAATCAATTGAGAAATCAATAGAAGCCTTTATAAAACATGATAAAGCTCTTGCACAAGAAGTGATTGATAATGATATTCATATCAATCGACTTGAAGTTGCGTTAGAGCAAGACTGTATTGAATTAATTGCATTGCAGCAACCTGTAACTACAGATCTAAGAAAAATTATTACAGTTATGAAAGCTACATCTGATTTAGAACGAATGGCAGACCACGCGGTGAGTATTTCAAAATCAACGATTCGAGTCAAAGGAAATAAAAGAGAATACGACATTGAAAAAGGAATTTACGAAATGTCTGAAAAAGTTCTTTATATCGTTCGTAAAGTTTTGGATGCTTATGTGATTTTTGATGCTGATGAAGCCAGAAGATTGGCAGCTCTTGATAAAGAAGTCGACATGATGGGCAAAGAACTATATGCAAAATGTATTAAGTTTATGAAAAATGACCCTGAAATCGTACTTGGAGCGACAGATTACCTTCGCGTAACAACTTATTTAGAACGAATAGGAGACTATTCAACAAATATCAGCGAATGGATCGTGTACTTGGAAACAGGAAAAGTAGTAGAATTAAATACGCAAAATCATTTAAAAGATATTTAATATTAGCAGAAAAATAGACCGGAATTGAGATTATGATCTCAGTTCCGGTCTATTTTGTTTACACCACCTTATTCATATGATAATATAATCATATGAATAAATGTACATATGATAAACGGATTCAACAAGGAGGATAATGATGGAGCAAAGCAAAACTTCAACTTTAAACAGTGAAACGATAAAAAAAGTCAGCGAGATATTTAAGGTATTGAGTGATCCTACTCGAATAACGATATTATCCTTACTAGATGGGAAAGAATTGAACGTAGGAACTATTGCAGAACAATTGCAAATGGAACAATCTGCTGTGTCCCATCAATTAAGATTATTAAAAGTAGCTCGTTTAATAAAAGCCAGAAGAGAAGGCAAAAATATGTATTACAGTCAAATGGACGAGCATGTTTATAAAGTATTGCAACAAGTGATTGAGCACGCTCAAGAATGACAGAGAGGAACAACGGAGCAGGAGGGGATTGAAATGGAGAAATACAAACTTCAGGGAATGCACTGTGCAAATTGTGCTAAAAAAATGGAAGCAAAACTGCAAGCATTACCTCAAGGAGAAAAAATCCATATAAGCTTTAGGGACAGTGTATTGTATGTACCTGAAACGGTGGATATAAAAGCTGTAAAAAAAGTAGTGGGATTTGACAAAGTTTTACTGGATTCTTTTTCAGAATCCGATCATCATAATGTGCACCACCAGGATGAAAAACATAGTCACGGACACCATCATCACCATCATGCGTTGAACGATGGAAAAGAAGCCTCAAAGAATATGCAATTGGTTTTTGGCTTGAATTTGCTGTTTTCTATTGCAGAATTCATTTTTGGAGCATTGTTTAATAGTGCGGCCATTTTATCAGATGCTGTTCATGACTTGGGAGATTCTTTATCTATTGGTTTAGCCTGGATATTTCAGAAAATCTCTACAAAAGAAGCCAATGCTAAATACAGTTTTGGGCATCGACGTTTTTCTTTGCTCGGGGCTTTAACGACGTCGGTCGTACTGATTATAGGATCTATTCTAGTCATCCTTCACAGTGTTCCTTTATTGTTTGATCCGCAACCAGTCAATTCGAAAGGGATGTTCTGGCTCGCAATTGTTGCCATTGCAATCAATGGGTTTGCTACTTGGTTGATGAGCAAAGGCTCTTCAGCAAATGAAAA
Source organism: Desemzia incerta (assembly GCF_900115825.1). Taxonomy (GTDB): domain Bacteria; phylum Bacillota; class Bacilli; order Lactobacillales; family Carnobacteriaceae; genus Desemzia; species Desemzia incerta. Next base: position 104,274 of record NZ_FOXW01000005.1, read on the forward strand.
AGTATTGAGCTTGCATATGTTGGAAGATGTTCTAGGATGGTTAGGAGTATTGATTGTTGGGGTCGTATTGAATTACCGAGATTGGTATATTTTAGATCCGTTACTTTCTATTGCTATCGCAACTTTCATTTTAAGTCGCACACTGCCCAATTTCTTAGAATCTGCCAATGTATTTTTAGAGTCTGTGCCAAAAGATGTCGACATCAAGTGGCTGAATGAAGAAATCCGCAAATTGCCTTATGTCCATGCAGTATCTCATTTGCATATCTGGTCAATTGATGGCCAAGAGAATGCCTTTGCTGTAACAGTGTATGCTTCTACAACAAATACAGAGGATTTTGACACTATTCGCGAACAGATCCGATTGCTGGTGAAAGAATACAATGTTACGCACTCTACCATCGAAGTAGTAGCAGACATGGAAGAATTGGTTCAATAAAGGGGAAATAACCGAGTTGTTCTTATCTTAGATCTCTTGTATTCTTTGCAAAGGGCAAAGAAGTATGCTAGTATAGAAAAAATTTACTGTTTTCTTGAAAGGGTGGTATAGATGGGGATGCATCAATACATTAAAAGTTTAAGTGACTTAGAAAATATTATTCGTTTATCAGGGAAGTTTAAATTTGAAGAGCATTCGGTTGCTGCTCACTCTTTTAAAGTGACACAAATTGCGCAATTTTTAGGAACTGTGGAAGAACAAGCTGGAAACAAAGTGGATTGGCGTTCGTTATACGAAAAAGCGTTGAATCATGATTATACAGAACTATTCATCGGAGACATTAAAACGCCAGTGAAATATGCAGATCCAGCTTTGAGAGATAAATTAGCCAAAGTAGAAGAGAAAATGGCGAAAAACTTTATTGAGACAGTCATTCCTGAAGAATTTCAAGCAGCCTATGTCAACCGAATGAAAGAAGGCAAAGACGAATCTTTAGAAGGGCAGATTTTATCTGTCGCGGATAAAATCGATTTGTTGTATGAATCATTCGGAGAGATTCAAAAAGGGAACCCAGAACCTGTATTTGATGAAATCTATGAAGAATCTCTCAGCACGATCGTACAATTTAAACACTTAACCTGTGTTCAATATTTGATCAAAGAGATACTTCCAGATTTATTAAGCGGTGATTACATGAATCAAGCGCAAATACAAGTCATCTCTCAACGGATCATTAATGAAATGGAAGAAAAAATCGACTAAAGTGAACAAACGTTCGATAATTGAAAAGACTTGTGGTAAAATAAGCAAGAATAGGATACATAAAATTGTCCTATTCTTTTATTTCGCGATAAAATGAAAACTATACAACAGTAAACATTAAATATAAAGGATGTAGTTAAATGCCAAATGATAAAATTGTTGTCCGCGGTGCACGTTCTCATAACTTGAAAAATGTTGATCTTACTATTCCTCGTGATAAACTGATTGTTCTGACTGGTCTTTCCGGTTCTGGAAAAAGTTCGTTAGCTTTTGATACCTTGTATGCAGAAGGTCAAAGACGTTACGTTGAAAGTTTATCTTCTTACGCACGACAATTCTTAGGTCAGATGGACAAACCTGATGTTGACAGTATAGACGGGTTGAGTCCAGCTATTTCCATTGATCAAAAGACAACCAGCAACAACCCGCGTTCTACAGTGGGAACTGTTACTGAAATCAATGACTATTTGCGTTTGCTTTATGCTCGAGTAGGTCATCCGATTTGTCCGAATGACGGGACAGAAATCACACGTCAATCGATTGAACAAATGGTCGATCGAATTATGGAATACCCAGAAAAAACAAAATTGCAGATTCTAGCGCCGGTCATTTATGGCAAAAGAGGGCAGCACAAAAAAGTTTTCGACAAGATCAAAAGTGAAGGTTATGTTCGCGTCAGAGTCGATAAAGAAATGTACGATATTTCGGATGATATTGAATTAGAAAAAAACAAAAAACACGATATTGATGTCATCATCGATAGAATCGTGATTAAAGATAGCAACCGTTCACGCTTATTTGAATCCTTAGAAGCCGCACTAACTCTGGCAGATGGATATGCTATTGCTGATATTATCGGACAAGAAGAGGTTCTGTTCAGCGAACATTATGCTTGTCCTTACTGCGGTTTTACCGTTGGAGACCTTGAACCGCGTCTATTTTCGTTTAATGCTCCTTTTGGGGCTTGTGGAGAATGCGACGGTTTAGGAGCTAAGTTAGAAGTAGATATTGACTTGGTTGTTCCGGATCCTTCTTTAACCTTAAATGAAGGGGCTATGCTGCCTTGGAAAGCAATCAGTTTCAACTACTATCCAGAGTTGCTAAAACAAGCTTGCAAGCACTTTAAGATCGACATGGACACACCTTTTGAACAATTATCTGCTGAAGATCAAGATTTAGTATTAAACGGCTCTAAGGGTGAGCTGTTCCGTTTTAAATACAAGAGCGATTTTGGCGGTGTTAGAGATACTAAAATGCCTTTCGAAGGGGTATTGACCAATATCAAACGTCGTTACAACGAAACAAGCAGCGACTACACACGCGAGCAAATGCGCCAGTACATGACAGAATTGCCATGTCCGGTGTGTGATGGAAAACGATTGAACGCACAAGCTTTGTCTGTAAAAATCCAAGGGAAAAATATCGGTGAAGTATGTGAGTATCCTATTCATCATACAGTAGAGTTCTTCGATCAATTGGAGTTGGGAGAACAAGAAACAGCTATTGCAGAACCAATCTTGAAAGAACTGCATGATCGATTGACATTCCTAAAAGATGTAGGGCTGAATTATTTGACTCTTGCTCGTACAGCAGGAACTCTTTCAGGTGGAGAAGCACAGCGGATTCGTCTAGCGACTCAAATCGGCTCTAACTTGTCAGGTGTTCTGTATATCTTGGATGAGCCTTCTATTGGTTTGCATCAAAGAGACAATGATCGATTAATTGGATCACTGAAAAAAATGCGAGATCTAGGAAATACGCTGATTGTAGTAGAACACGATGAAGATACGATGCGTGCAGCTGACTATCTAGTAGATATCGGTCCAGGCGCCGGCAGCAGAGGTGGAGAAATCATTGCTACGGGGACACCCGAAGAGGTAGAAAAGAATCCGAATTCCTTAACAGGTGCTTATTTATCCGGTAAAAAGTTTATTCCGGTACCTGCTGAGAGACGTTTGGAAGACAATGGAGCGATTCGAATTACAGGCGCGGAAGAAAATAACTTGAAAAATGTCACTGTCGACTTTCCGCTTGGTCGTTTTGTAGCCGTTACAGGGGTTTCAGGATCTGGTAAAAGTTCTCTAGTGAACGGTATTTTGAAACGCGCACTGAAAAGAGAAGTGAATCGAGCCAAAAAGAAACCTGGTAAGTACAAAAAAATGACAGGTCATGAATCGATTGAAAAAATCGTCAGCATTGACCAAAGTCCTATCGGCCGTACGCCAAGAAGTAATCCAGCAACTTATACAAGTGTATTTGATGATATCCGAGACTTATTTGCGATGACAAATGAAGCAAAAATAAGAGGATACAAAAAAGGCCGTTTTAGCTTTAATGTTAAAGGCGGACGCTGTGAAGCCTGTAAAGGTGATGGAATCTTGAAGATCGAGATGCACTTCTTGCCAGATGTATATGTTCCTTGCGAAGTTTGTCATGGGGCTCGTTACAACTCTGAAACCTTGGAAGTGAAATACAAAGGTAAAAACATTTCAGATGTATTGAATATGACAATCGATGAGGCAGTTGGCTTTTTTGATGCTATCCCTAAAATTTATCGCAAATTGCAAACTATTGTGGATGTTGGATTAGGATATGTCACATTAGGACAATCAGCTACTACTTTATCTGGTGGGGAAGCACAACGGATGAAACTGGCTAGTGAATTGCATAAACGTTCTAACGGCAATAACTTCTATATTTTAGATGAACCTACTACAGGATTGCATACAGATGATATCGCACGATTGTTAGAAGTTTTGAATCGTTTAGTAGAAACTGGGAATACCGTGTTAGTTATCGAGCATAACTTAGATGTCATCAAGACGGCCGACTATGTTATTGATTTAGGTCCAGAAGGTGGAGAAGGCGGCGGTACCATCGTAGCCACTGGAACACCGGAAGAAGTTGCAGATGTAAAAGGCAGCTACACTGGAAAATATTTGAAAAAGATTTTACAAAAGGCAAGCAACACAAAATAATCTAAGAGACAAACAGGAGGCTTTTTATTCCTGTTTGTTTTTTCTGTCGTCTCTTTATGGTAAAATGATGAGGAAAGATAAATTCTTTGATAAGACTATATAAAGTCTTTAAAATCGTTCTTAAGTCCTATGACATTCTTTCCTTACTATTGCATAATAAGTGTATAGCAAAGAACTTGAATCATTTAACAAATAGAAACAACACATTCAGGTAGTCTGGTAAAGCATAAGGAGGAAAATGAACATGAAAGAAAGAGAAAGAATTCTTGAACTCGTTAAAAATGACATTATCTCAACTGAAGAAGCGCTGATGCTTTTGGAAAACATGGCTAAAAAAGAAGAAAAAGCGGCTATTAAAAAAGACGAGACTTCCGCAACTGAGACAGTAACTGAAACAGAGACTTTTACAGAGCCTGAGCCAGCTATTGAACCTGATTCTGTTGATACAGAAGAAGCGTACAAAACTGGTGAGGACAGATTAGAAGAAGAAAAAGAAAAAGATCGTGAACGACTTGAAACGATTTTGGAAGAATTAGCGAATAAAGCTTCTGCTTATTCTGTACAATTAGATCAACTAAACAGCAGTATCAATGAGGTCAAACGCCGTAAAGATGTGCTGGAAGAAAAACTGATGGTTCTTCAAACAATGGAAGATCTAGAAGAGTTGGCTCCTGAAAAAGAAGCCGAAATGGATGCTCTTGAAGCCAACATTGATGAATTGGAAGCTGAACTGGATGAGTTGACAGAAGAACGTTCAGATTTAGAAGAGCGCATGAAAAATGTGAAGAAAAAACAATGGAAGACTCAAACAAAACAAGTTTCTGAAAAGTTTGAAATTCCGGATGAATGGAAAGACACTGCTCAAAAAACATTTGTAGATGTAAATGAAAAAGTCACTGAGGTAGGAAGTCAATTTGGGAAGTTCCTCAAAGAAAGTTTATCGCAAGTTGTAGACAATATGGAGTGGAAAGATGTGAATGTCCGCGTTCCAGGATTAGTTTCTACAAAATTAAAACATGAATTCTACTACCCTGAAACGACAGCAACTATCTTAAATGTAAAAATTGCTAATGGAGATGTTCACTTTAAAACTTGGGACAGCCAAGACATCAAAATTGAAGCAGACATCAAGTTATACGGAAAACAAGAAGCGGAAGTTGAGCCGTTAGAAGCATTCAACAAACGCAGCACGATCAATTTGACGGATGAGTCATTGACGTTCCATGTACCGAATAAGAGTGTTCGTACGGATATCGTGGTTTATCTTCCAAATAGAGCCTACGATCACACAGCACTTAAATTATTAAACGGCAACGTGAAATTTGAAACATTTGAAGGTAAAGATGTGTATGTGAAGTCTACAAACGGGTCATTAACGTTTGAAAAACTAATAGCAACTATGTTAGAGGCTGAAGGAGTCAATGGATCTGTTAATGTTCTAGACAGCCAAATACGAGATTTGTTAGTCCGCAGTGTAAATGGAAACATCGTGGTACGCGGAAACTACAAGAGCAGCAATTTATCAACCGTTAACGGAACTGTGAAAGCTACTTTGACAGGAAGCGATATCGTCCGTATGGAAGCTACTTCAGTCAACGGCACAGTTAAATTATCTTTACCAAAAACAAGCAGCATTGAAGGCGAAGCAAAAACAAACTTTGGTTCCATCCAAAACCGTATGAGCGATGTGGAAATCTTGAGAGAAAAGAAAGATCACACCAATCGTATGATGAGTTTTAGAAGAGTGACCGCCCAAGCGCCTGTTTACTTGAAAGTAGGAACGACTACTGGTAATGTAATGCTCAAAGATGGAGAACAATAAAGAGTTATCAGAATAAATAAGTCAGTTTTAAAGGAGTGAAAAATGTGAAAAAGTTGTATAAATCAAAAGACGATCGCATGGTATCTGGAGTTATTGGTGGTATTGCTGAATATTTCGGTATTGACTCTACATTATTACGATTGATCTACGTAGTGGTTTTATTTATCGGAATAGGATCACCAGTATTGTTGTATATCCTCTTATCTGTATTGATTCCAGAACCAAAGAACAACGGTCCTGAAAGAACACATGCAGATTATAACGGATACTACAAACCGAAAGCACCAAAAAAGAAACCGCGTAAAGAAGCTGAGAAAGTCGAAGATGATGACTGGAGTGACTTCTAGTGAAGTTTTGGCAAAGAATCATTGTTAATGCGTTAGCTTTTCTAGCTTTGTCAGGCTTTTTTCGCACCAGCTTTTATGTAGAAAGTGTATGGATCGCATTAGGAGCCAGCTTGGTATTAGCTTTATTGAATATGACTGTAAAGCCGATCTTGTTCCTGCTGTCCTTACCGATTACTATTTTAAGCTTGGGGTTCTTTAGTATTGTGATAAATGCTGCGATGTTGAGTTTGACTTCTGCTATTGTCGGCAGTGGATTTTACTTTTCATCGTTTTGGATGACAATGCTAGTCGCATTGATTCTGTCTATGATAAATACTTTTTTCAATAACCGAACAACGGTCAAGATTTATAGAGATTAGTTTGATGACAGTTTTCAAACAACAGAACTTTATCCCGGAACTAGACTGAAATGGTCTAATTCCGGGATTTTTTTAGCTGAAAAACAATTAAAGGGTTTTCTAAGAAGAAAAAGACCTATTCCTAGAAAATACGGACAAATCAATATTTCTTTTTAAGGATTGTAAGGGTTTTTTAGTGAATACCTTTCATGGTGCACTGGAAAATGTTAGAATAGCAGTATCTTAATAAAAAAACAATCTTATAAAATGATAGAAAAATTGAAAGTTGGTGTTGTAGAAAATGACTAGAACTGTGACAGTTAGTGAAATGATAAAAGCAGTACCTTTAGAAGTGCTTTCAGGGCATGACTACTTAGACAGAGAAATAAAAACGAGCGACTTATCACGTCCAGCTTTGGAATTAACAGGGTATTTTAGTTATTACCCATATGATCGTATTCAATTATTTGGACGAACAGAAATTTCCTTCATGGAAAAAATGACCGATGACGAAAGAATGATCGTTATGCGACGCATCTGTCACGAAGAAACACCAGCTTTATTGATTTCCAGAGGCCTGCAACCGCCTAAAGAGTTTCTTCAGGCAGCTGCTGAAGCGCGTATACCGCTATTAAAATCTGAGAATCCAACAACCAGATTGACCAGTAATGTGACCAACTACTTAGAAGGACGCTTGGCGACTCGTTTGTCCGTTCACGGCGTATTGGTTGATATTTACGGGATGGGAGTTTTGATTACAGGAGACAGTGGAATTGGAAAGAGCGAGACAGCTTTAGAACTGATTCAAAGAGGACACCGTTTGGTAGCTGATGATCGTGTAGACTTGTATATGTTGGATGAACATCGTATCGTTGGGGAACCGCCTGAAGTTTTGGCTCACTTAATCGAAATTCGAGGAGTCGGAATCATAGATGTCATCAATTTATTTGGTGTCGGTTCAATCCGTACAAGCAAAACAGTTAATCTAGTAGTAGACCTTAAGATGTGGGATAAAGAAGTTCAATTCGATCGTTTAGGAAGCGCTGCTGAAAGCAATCGCTACTTTAATGTCGATATCCCTAAAATTTCTATTCCTGTCCGTACAGGGCGAAATTTAGCCATTATCATTGAAGTAGCAGCTAAGAACTTTAGAGCAAAACAAATGGGTTATGACGCCATTGAAACGTTGAATAAGAACCTTGAGCAATTGATCAAAAAGAATTCTACTGCTGAGAATGAAGACGAATAAAATGCATAACAAATGAAGACGCACAGGCATTATTCTCTGAGAGGCTATCAGAGAATAATGGCCTGATTTTTGCGAGTCTACATATTTAGAATAGAAATGGAGAATTGATTATGACCGATGTGTATAAGCCGTTGGATCCTATAGCTCTTAAATTAGGACCTTTAGAGATTCACTGGTATGGAGTAATTATTGCCTTGGGAATCTTTGTTGCTATCTTTCTCAGCATGAAAGAAGCTGAAAAAAGAGGAATCGATGAAGATACCATTATCGATATGGCGCTTTGGACAATTCCAATAGCTTTTGTAGGGGCCAGATTATACTATGTAATCTTTGAACTAGGGTATTATTTAGAGAATCCTTCTCAGATCATTGCTATTTGGAATGGTGGAATAGCTATTTATGGCGGGTTGATAGCTGGAGGTCTGACCGTTTATTGGTTTACCAAAAAAAGGAACATCTCTCTTTGGCTGATGCTGGATATCCTAGCTCCGCATGTATTGCTGGCGCAAGCGATTGGACGCTGGGGGAACTTTATCAATCAAGAAGCTCACGGGAGCGAAGTGACTAGAGGATTCTTAGAAAACTTGATGTTGCCAGAATTTATTATCAATCAAATGGAAATCAACGGGCTATACTATCACCCAACATTTTTATATGAATCATTGTGGAGTCTGATAGGGTTTGTTGTCATCATCCTATTACGCAATCGCGAACACTTGCTGCTGCAAGGCGAAGTAGCTTTAAGTTATGCTATGTGGTATTCATTTGGACGTTTCTTCATAGAAGGTTTGCGTACAGATAGCTTGTACATTCCTGGAACACCGATCCGAGTTTCTCAATTATTGAGTGCGATCATTTTCATTGGGGCACTGATCATTTGGATTTACCGTCGAAGAGATTACCCTAAGAAACCTTACTATACCGATGGAATCAAGGTACAAAAAAAGAAATAACAGAATTGGACTGAATAAAATGAGTATTGAAACAGTATTATTTGATTTTGATGGAACATTAGCGGATTCTAACGCTTTGATCAACCAGTCGCATTTGAGTGTGTTGGAAGAATATTTCCCTGGAGAATATACTTTGGAAAGCGTGCGAAAGTTTAATGGACCTTCTCTTCAAACGACCTATCAATTGTTGGATCCTGAAAAAAGTGAAGAAATGATTGCGAAATATAGAGACTATAATGCGGTATATCATGACCAAATGATTCGTCTTTTTGAAGGTGTAGAAGAAAACCTGCGTTTATTAAAAGAAAAAGGCATCCGGTTAGCGGTTGTTTCTACCAAGCGCAACGACGTTCTGGAAAAAGGGATTCGTCATTTAAATTTAGAGGGACTCTTTGAAGTCGTGATAGGGGCAGAGGATTACACTCATTTTAAACCAAATCCAGAACCGATCTACACAGCCATGGCGCGATTAAATTGCCAACACAGCACGACTATAATGGTAGGAGACAATGGACACGATATCCTTGCAGCTAAAAATGCCGGGATACTTTCCGTATTTGTTGGATGGTCTGAAAAGACTCCTGAAGAAATTGCTCCATTTGAACCAGGTGTTACGGTACCAACTATGGCTGCCTTAACAGACTTTATTTTAGACAAAGAGACTTTAGTTGTTGAAGAAAGAAGAGGGTAAGAATGGATAATAAACAAATCATTACAGTCTTAGGAGCCGGCTCGTGGGGGACAGCATTGTCCATGGTATTGGCTGATAATGACCATGAAGTACGTATATGGAGCCATAAACAAGCGCAAGTAGATGAGATCAACGATCTGCATGTGAACAGCCACTATTTGCCTGGAAAACAGCTGCCAAAAGAATTGACAGCTTTTAGCGACCTAAAAGCTGCTTTAGAAAATACGGATGCCATTTTATTTGTCATTCCCACCAAAGCTATCAGACAAGTATCCGCTGATATCGTTCCATTTATTCATGGGAAACCAGTGATCATCCATGCTAGTAAAGGGCTGGAACAAGGAACACATAAGCGCATCTCGGAGATTTTAATAGAAGAGATACCGGAAGAAAAAAGAAATGGCGTAGTGGCTTTATCTGGACCAAGCCATGCCGAAGAAGTAGCGGTGAAAGATTTAACAACGATTACTTCAGCTTGTCACCAAACTGAGAGTGCAGAATACGTCCAAAGTATTTTTATGAATGACTATTTTAGAGTCTATACTAATCAAGACATTGTTGGAGTGGAGCTCGGAGGAGCATTAAAAAACATCATCGCAGTAGGTGCAGGTGCATTAGTAGGACTGGGTTATGGAGACAACGCGAAAGCGGCTTTGATGACTAGAGGTTTGGCAGAAATCACTCGTTTAGGAGTTTCATTTGGCGCGGATCCTTTAACGTTTTTAGGATTAAGCGGAGTGGGCGATTTGATTGTAACGTGTACGAGTATTCATTCGAGAAATTGGCGAGCAGGAAAAATGCTTGGTGAAGGAAAGAGCTTAGATGAGATTGTAGAAAATATGGGAATGATCATTGAAGGACTTTCTACAACAAAAGCGGCTTATGAATTAGCTGTTCAAAAAAATGTAGAGCTTCCAATCACGACAGCTATCTATGAGGTATTGTATAATAATGCTGACGTGAAAGAAGTCATTACAGAGTTGATGAATCGCGTTGGTAAAAATGAGATAGAATAATGAAATAGAGGAGGAAGAAAGATGACAAAAGTCAGAAAAGCAATTATCCCAGCAGCAGGATTAGGTACAAGATTCTTACCGGCAACGAAGGCAATGGCGAAAGAAATGTTGCCTATTGTAGACAAACCGACAATTCAGTTTATCGTTGAAGAAGCGATCAATTCAGGAATTGAAGATATCCTAATCATTACGGGTAAAAGCAAACGGCCGATTGAAGATCATTTCGATTCCAATATTGAATTAGAACAGAATTTACGCGAAAAAGAAAAATTTGAGTTATTGGAACTTGTCGAAGAGACTATTGGATTGAATTTGTTTTTTGTGCGCCAGTCTTATCCAAAAGGTTTGGGTGATGCTGTTCTTCATGCCAAAGCGTTTGTTGGGAATGAACCTTTTGTGGTCATGTTAGGGGACGATATCATGGACGATGAAGTTCCGTTGACTAAGCAATTGATGGATCGGTATGAAAAAACGCATGCTTCTAATATAGCTGTTATGCGAGTTCCTCATGAAGATACATCAAAATACGGGATCATTGACCCAGAAGCCCAGATTGACGATGGTTTATTCAATGTTAAACAGTTTGTTGAAAAACCTGATCCTAAAGATGCCCCTAGTGATTTAGCGATTATTGGCCGTTACTTATTGACTCCTGAAATTTTCGAGATATTGGAAAATCAAGAACCAGGTGCTGGTAACGAAGTCCAGTTGACAGATGCTATCGACAATTTGAATAAAATCCAACGAGTTTTTGCTCATGAGTTCAAAGGGCAACGCTATGATGTAGGAGACAAGTTTGGATTTATGAAGACCAGCATTCAATATGGTCTGAAACATACTCAAGTTAAAGATGAATTGCGCCAATACATCAAAGACCTAGCTAAAGACTTAGAAGCTGAGGACAATGAGAAAGCTATTGAAGAAATCGAAGAAGTGTTAAAAGAAAAAGTAGAAGAAGAAAAAAATAAAAAATCGTAAAAAAAATTGCTGAATAAAAAGTGCTCCGATTTAATTTTCGGAGCACTTTTTATCTGTTCAGGTTGTTATTCAATAGTCAGTAATTGAATAAATTCAATAATGTCTTCTTCAACATTTGGTTCAATAGAGACTTGTTTCGTTTGGTCTAATAGATCACGATAAAATTCTTCTCCAGCTGGATAAACACCATCCCATCGTAAAGGTACAGTGTATAAGTTGATGGTTCCGTCGCCATTGCTGCTGTAAGTGATTGAACCATCGACTAGCCTTGTTCCAGTCAATTGGATGACTTCTTCAGGGTATACAGCGCTTGATTCATCATCTGGGTTCAATAGTGTCCCTGCTGGAATTTTTTTGGCATACAATTGATCCAATTCTTGGTTTGCTCCTAGCTGCAGCCAAATTCGTGCATACTCGATTTCCTCATTCGAATAGTCGTTAAGAGTTGTATATGTTTCAGATGGGAGACTGCTTTCAACTTCATCAGTACTATGGGAGGAAGAAGCAGAATCCACTTCAACTGCTTCGCTAGACTCCTTTTCTTCAGAAATAATGGTTGTCTCCAAAGAGGATTCTGGTGAGGGGACAGTTGCTTTTTCTTCAGTAGAAGGGTTTGAACAGCCAAAAAGGACAAAAGGAATAATTAAAAAATAAGTAAGATGCAATTGTTTTTTCATATTATCTCAGTTCCTTTCATAAGGGAGTAGAAAAATATGTAACCGTTACAATTTTAGCAAAAAAATTCACGCGTTTAAAGTCTTGAAAACTAGTTAAACACAAATTCAAACGCATCTTGAAATACGTAAGTTTTGTCAATTTTTAGTGTGATCGGTTTCGTTCACAAAGGGGACCAACTATCCATAGTAGGAAGGAATATAAGGAAGCAAGCCTATTAAAGCAAGGGGAAATGTGCTATAATATGAGTCAATATGAAGGATAGAAAACCTTGAATAAGGGCTTTTTTTATTCTTATGGAACTGATTTGCAAAGTGATGAAGGAGAGTGGAATGATGTCTAATAAACCAGTTCAATCAAATATCATTAGAATCAATCCCAATGCTGATTTTTATTTTAACAGGGCCTGGGAGGCGTTTGATAAAAATAAGCTGGAACAAGCGTTAAAATACTTTAAACGAGCTACTTCTCTTTCAGATAATGATGGCGATAGGGAATTTGGGCAATGTCAAACTGCTTTGATTTACCAACATCTAGGAAACTTTCAAAAATCATGTGATTTAATCAATGAATTGATAGAAAAAGGCAGTGAAAATTATCCTGAAGTCCATTATTTCCAAGCCAATAATTATGCTTTTTTAGGGGATTATACAAAAGCATTGAAGTGCACTCAAATGTATTTATATCTAGTTCCCAATGGTGAATACAGAGAAGAAGCAGAAGAGTTTCAAAAAGACTTAGAAGAAGAATTGAACATTTTTTGACAAACCGACAACTTACTTTCTTAAAGTAAGTTGTCTTTCTGGAACATTTACTGTATTTTAGTTAGAGTGGAACAATAGACTTAGCGAACGAGGAGAATACGATATGGAATTAGAACAAATGAATAAAATTTATGATGTGATCATTATAGGAGCAGGACCAGGTGGTTTGACTGCAGCGTTATATGCATCTCGTTCCAATTTAGATACATTGATTTTAGAACGCGGGCTTCCTGGCGGACAAATGAATAATACAGCAGAAATAGAAAACTACCCAGGATTCGGAAGCATTACTGGTCCGGATCTATCTACTAAAATGTTTGATAATGCGAAGAATTTTGGTGCTGAGTACGCTTATGGTGACGTGAAAGAAGTCATAGATGGAAAAGAATACAAAACCATCATTGCTGGGAAAAAAGAATTTAAAACACGTTCGATCATCATTGCAACAGGAGCTGAACACCGCAAGTTAGGTGTAGACGGCGAAACAGAGTACAATGGGCGTGGAGTTTCTTATTGTGCCGTATGTGATGGAGCTTTCTTCCGCAACAAAAACCTAGTCGTTGTAGGTGGAGGAGATTCAGCAGTTGAAGAAGGAACTTACTTGACTCAGTTTGCTGAAAAAGTAACCATCATTCACCGTCGTAGTGAATTGCGCGCTCAAAAGATTTTACAAGACCGTGCCTTTAAAAATGACAAAATTGATTTTATCTGGGATACGACTGTTGAAGAAATCAATGGTGACGATATGAAAGTTTCCAGCGTAACATTGAAAAACAAAGAGACTGGAGAAGTCTCTGAATTTTCAGCTGACGGAGCATTTATTTATGTTGGGTTAGTTCCTAATTCAGAAAAATTCCGTCCATTAGGAATCACTGATGAAGAAGGCTGGATCGTAACGAATGAAAAAATGGAAACGAACGTACCTGGTATATTTGCGGTTGGAGACGTACGCAAAACTCCACTTCGTCAAGTTGCCACAGCAGTTGGGGACGGTAGTTTAGCTGGACAAGGAGCATTTAATTTTGTTGAAGAATTGAAAGACTCTTTGGAAGCAGAAAAAATAAACGGTTAAAAATGAATACTTTGTTTTTAGAGCACCGTTCGTTGTGGATCATCCACATTGAACGGTGTTTTTTCGTTCTTGAAAGACTAAATTGTTTTTACTAGTGGATTAATTTATGTTTATTAAAAAAAATGGATATAAAATCATATCTGACCGCGCTCATTTCTCGTTTTCTTATTTAATAAATGGTATAATTTTAAGAGAGTTTACATATCTACTAAATGAAAGAAGGTATAATTATGAGCTGGAAAGAAACTTATAAAATATGGAATGATTTCTCAGATTTAGACCCAACGTTAAAAGAAGAATTAACGGCTTTAAAAGAAGATGAATCAACTTTAGAAGATGCATTTTATGCGCCTTTGGAATTTGGTACTGCAGGAATGCGCGGGGTTATCGGCGTAGGAATCAACCGAATGAATCAATATACCATTCGTCAAGCTACAAAAGGGTTAGCTTTATTTATGGAACAAAACGGTGAAGAAGCAATGAAACGTGGGGTAGCAATCGCATATGATTCTAGACACCAATCGCCCGAATTCGCTTTAGAAGCCGCTAAAACACTGGGTGTTCATGGTATCCCAAGTTATGTATTTGAAAGCTTGCGTCCAACACCGGAGTTGTCTTTTGCGGTCCGTCATCTGAACACTTTTACAGGTATTATGATCACAGCTAGCCACAATCCTCCAGAATACAATGGATACAAAGTTTATGGTGAAGATGGAGGTCAAATGCCGCCTAAAGATGCTGATGCGTTGACTTCATTTGTGCGCAGTATTGAAAACAGCTTATCGATTGAAGTACTGTCTAAAGAAGAATTAGAAGAAAAAGGTCTATTGACGATTATTGGCGAAGATGTAGATAAAGTGTATTTAGACCACGTAAAAGAAGTAACGGTTGATTCAGAAATGATTGAAAGAATCGGAAGCGACATGAAACTGGTTTACACACCACTACATGGTACTGGGAAAATGCTGGGAGAGCGTGCTTTAGCGAATGCCGGATTTACAGGCATCACTTTAGTTCCTGAACAAGCAATCGCTGATCCTGAATTCCCAACTGTGAAATCTCCAAACCCAGAAGAACCAGGTGCCTTTGAATATGCAATCAAATTAGGGAAAGAAATTGATGCAGATGTACTAGTTGCGACAGATCCTGACGCTGACCGATTGGGGATTGCTGTCAAAACAGCCGCTGGAGATTATGAAGTATTGACTGGGAACCAAATTGCCAGCTTGATGCTGCACTATTTACTAACGGCTCAAAAAAATAACGGAACATTGCCTGAAAACGGAGCAGTCTTAAAATCTATTGTTTCAAGTGAGTTGCCAACCGTTATCGCAGAAAGTTTTGGCGTAAAAATGGTAGATGTCTTGACAGGATTCAAATTTATTGCAGAAAAAATCGAGCAGTATGAAACAGACAACAGCCAGACTTTCTTATTCGGTTTTGAAGAAAGCTACGGCTACTTGGTTAAATCATTTGTTAGAGATAAAGACGCGATTCAAGCCTTGGTATTGATCGCAGAAGTTGCAGCTTACTACAAAGAAAAAGAACTGACTCTATATGATGGTTTGCAAGAGTTGTATGCAACATACGGCTACTTCAATGAAAAAACAATTTCTGTGAAAATGGCCGGTATTGAAGGTTCTGAAAAGATTAAAGCGTTGATGAAACGTTTCAGAGATCAAGCACCAACTGAATTTAACGACATTAAAGTTACTGAAGTAGAAGACTTCAAAACAAGTACGAAAACTTTAGCAGATGGCACAATTGAAACTATTGAAATGCCTGCTGCAGATGTATTGAAATATACGATGGAAGACGGCAGCTGGATTGCTATCCGTCCATCAGGTACTGAACCAAAAATCAAATTCTACATTGGCGCTAAAGCTGAAACCAATGAAGAAGCAGCTGCAAAAGTAGCAGGTTTTGAAAAAGTGATCAATGCATTGGTAGAAGGCTAAATGATCTATTCAAAAAGGAGTTAGGGTTTCCCCTAACTCCTTTTTGAATGAAAATAATTACAGTGATTGATTGTTTTGACGAGAAGTATGGTGCGTGCCCCATTCATGCATTGCATTCAAAATAGGAGATAAGCTTTCTCCATACTGAGTGATAGAATATTCTACTTTAGGAGGAACTACTGGATAAACAGTTCTATGAACAATGTCTTCTTTTTCTAATTCGCGTAATTGCTTAGTCAACATCTTTTGAGTAATTCCAGGAATTTTCCTGGTTAATTCACTAAACCGCAAAGGGCTTTCTTTTAACAAATGCAATAATATGATGGGTTTCCACTTTCCAACTAAAATGTCTAATGCCTCTTCGACATTACATAAATCTGGTTCTAATTCCATACGAAGATGTCTCCTTAGTATCTTTTTGTATACTATGTTACTTTAAAGTACGTACTTACAAAAAGTAACGATATCAGTAATAATAGTATTATAAGCTTTAGTAGAAAGGCAGTCAAAGAAGAAAGGACGATATAATTGAAAGAATACCGTATTGATCAAAGTAAAGGACTTGAGTTTGGGCTTTATACTCTAGGAGATCATCTACCAGATCCATTTACAAACAAACGAATTTCTGCTCAACAGAGAATTTCTGAAATCATAGAGTTGGCTAAACTAGCTGATCAGGCTGGGCTAGATTTTTTTAGTGTTGGAGAAAGTCATCAAGATTACTTTGCCACTCAAGCACATGCTGTAGTACTAGGGGCCATTGCTCAAGCTACAAAAAAAATAAAGATCGGAAGTTCGTCTACCATCCTAAGTACTTCAGACCCTGTTCGTGTATATGAAAACTTTTCCACTATAGATTTGATTTCAGATGGTAGAACAGAAATTATTGCGGGTCGCGCTTCTAGAATTGGATTGTTTGATTTGCTTGGGTATGACGTTCAAGATTACGAAGCTCTATTTGAAGAAAAATTCGACTTATTACTGCAAATCAATAAAGAAGAAATTGTTAATTGGGAGGGGGAATTTAGAGCATCTTTAAAAAACGCTCGTATCTTGCCTCGTCCAAAAAATGGCTCCCTGCCTATTTGGCGCGCAGTGGGAGGTACACCTGCTAGTGCAATAAAAGCTGGTTACGCGGGTGTACCAATGATGCTGGCCACTTTAGGAGGAGCGGTTACTCACTTTAAGTATACTATTGATGCGTACAGAGAAGCAGCTGTAAGAAGTCATTTCGATCCAGCCACTCTTCCAGTTGGAACGACAGGTTTTTTCCACGTGGCTGAAACAACGCAACAGGCATTAAAAGAAGTATATCCATACATCAATGAAGGTATGAAGTTAACGAATGGACAAGGATTTCCAAAGCAAGCTTTTGCTCAAGCAGTAGATAAGCGTAGTATAATCAATGTTGGTTCCCCTCAAGAAGTGATTGAGAAAATTCTGTATCAACACGAAATATTTGGGCATCAACGTTATCTTGCTCAAATGGATTTTGGTGGAATGCCATTTGATAAATTGGCTAAGAATATAGAATTTATTGGTAATGAAATTTTGCCGGCTATCAGGAAATATACTGCAGTGAAGTGAAAGGAGGTAAAAAATGAAAATAGTAGGTATTTCTGGTTCTAACGTGGGAACTAAGACTAGAACAGCTATGGATTATGTACAAAAAGAGCTAATAGAAAGTAGTCCAGAAGTCGACTTTAAACTTATTGATCTGGCAGATTATTCTCTTCAGTTCAGTGATGGACGAAATTATTTGGAATATGGTGGTGATACAGGTTATGTAACCAAACAGTTGATGGAAGCTGATGCCATTATAATTGGTACACCCATTTTTCAAGCGTCTATACCAGCTACTTTAAAAAATATCTTTGATTTGTTGCCTCAAAATGCCTTTAGAGATAAAGTGGTGAGTATGATTGTAACTTCAGGTTCACCGAGACATTATTTGATCGCAGAACAACAATTAAAACCAATCTTGGCTTATATGAAAGCTCAAATTGTGCAAACGTATGTGTTTATTGAGGAAAAGGACTTTTACCGAAAAGAAATTGTGAATGAGGATATTATTTTTCGTATCCAACGATTAGTAGAAGACACTGTTGTTTTAACAGATACCTATAAAAAATTGCGTGAAGCAAAAGAAGAAGAGTACGGGTTTTAAAAAAGGTTCTCCAGTAACGAGCAGTAGAGCTCATTACTGGAGAACCTTTTTGATGCCAAAAAATAGTTAAATAAAAATACATTGTAAAAGGAATCTTGTTCAGAGTTTTACTTAGTTTAAATGCCGGCATAATGTATTTTATTCACTTTTTTTAATAAAAAACAGATATTTAAACAAGCGTGTCACTTCACGTGTGACAAAGATTGAACGGTTTGCTCCACGCTCTTTAGACGCGTTGCGCAAACCAGTCTTTCTATGATTTCATTTATCCTTTGTGTCGGGAAATGCACCCACCTCAAAGGATAAAGTGAACTCTACGAAAGCCTAACCGGTTTGCTCCACGCTCTTTACATGTGGATTGGCATGCCTAGGGCTAGTTCAGATGCGTCCATGATAGATTCTGCGACTGTTGGGTGAGCGTGAACGGTTAATGAAATGTCTTCTGCGTTCATACCGTTCTTGATTGCGAAGCCAACTTCACTGATGATATCTGGAGCACCGACACCAGCAATTTGTGCACCTACAAGAGCGTTGTCATTATCTTGATCTGTAATCAAACGAACAAAACCTTCCGTTTGGTTCAACGATAATGCACGGCCATTTCCTGCAAGAGGGAATTTGCTGATTTTTAAATTACGGTCAGATTTTTTCGCTGCTGCTGCAGATATACCTACAGTAGCTAATTCAGGTTCAGTATAGACAGCGATCGGAAGAATTTCTTCTTCTAATGCAGGATTTTGTCCAGCGATCACTTCGGCTACGATTTTGCCTTCATAGCTTGCTTTGTGAGCGAATGCAGGACCAGGAGCAACGTCTCCGATAGCGTATATTCCTTCAACAGATGTTTGCAGAGAGTCGCTGACTTTAATGCGGCCATTTTCAAGCATTTCTACGCCAATTTCTTCTAAGTTTAATCCTTTTGTGTAAGGTTTTCTTCCTGCAGAAACAAGAACAGCACTTGAAGTAATGGTTTCTTCTTTACCATCTTTTTCATAGGTAATCGCAACATCATCTGCAGTTTCTTTAGTACTCTTGATGTTTACGCTAGTGATCACTTCGATACCTTTTTTGGCATAATTTTTTTCTACCATTTTAGACATGTCTTCATCGAAGAAATGTAAAATGTGAGATTCTTTTTCTAAAATCGTTACTTTAACGCCTAAGTTGCTGAATGCACCAGCTAATTGAGAGCCAACATATCCTCCACCAACAATAACAAGTGATTCGGGAGCTTTTCTTAAGCCTAGACCTCCAGTAGTATCGATAACTTTTTCACCAAATGGAACTTCAGCTAATTCAATAGGAGCAGTTCCGGTTGAGATAACTGCTTGTTGGAATTCCAGTTCTTCTGTGCTTCCATCTTCTTTTGTAACCATCAAGTGTTTGTTGTCTTTGAAACTAGCTGTTCCGCGAATGATTTCGACTTTATTTTTCTTTAATAAGCTTTCAACCCCGCCGGTTAAGCGTTTGACAACTTGGTTTTCTTTCCAATCTTGAGTTTTCTCAAGATCGATTTGAGCTGAGCCAGTTTGTACACCAAAAATTTCGGAATTTTTAGCATTGTGGAATGCGTGAGCAGCAGTAATAATAGCTTTAGAAGGGATACAACCAACATTCAAGCAAGTACCGCCGATGTATGTTTTTTCAATAATAGTAACCTTTTGTCCCAACTGAGCTGCACGTATTGCTGATACATAACCACCAGGACCTGATCCAATAATGACTGTTTCTTTTTTGCTCATAAAAAATCACTCTTCCCTTATTGTTTTATATTTCACACAACTATACTCCCAATAGTAATTTACTCTAAATATGAACAAAAAACAAAGAAAACTTCTTGTTTCTTAAAATTATATGAGGGGAGCTATACATGACACGCCCGGGGTGTTATACTTCTAGAGATAAGTGTGTGAAGGATCGTATATAGAAAGAGGCGAAGAATATGGTTGAGAGTCTGAATATTGTCATTATTACTGGGATGAGCGGTGCGGGTAAGACAGTAGCCATGCAAAGTTTTGAAGATATGGGTTATTTTTGTGTAGACAATATGCCGCCAAGTTTATTACCAAAGTTTTTTGAACTAGTAAAAGAATCAGGGAAGTTGAACAAGATTGCACTTGTGATTGATTTACGTTCTAGTGCGTTTTTCGATGAACTTGTGCCTGCATTGGAAAGTTTAGATAAT
This sequence comes from Desemzia incerta, assembly GCF_900115825.1. Lineage (GTDB taxonomy): Bacteria > Bacillota > Bacilli > Lactobacillales > Carnobacteriaceae > Desemzia > Desemzia incerta. The sequence continues at coordinate 124,668 of NZ_FOXW01000005.1, forward strand.
ACCTCTCTTGTTACTACAAGAGTCTTATTCTTAGACGCTGATGATACGGAATTAGTCTCACGTTATAAAGAAACACGCAGAACTCATCCGCTGGCTCAAGGTGGACGAGTGATGGACGGAATCAAAAAAGAAAGAAAGCAGCTTGAAGCTATAAAAGGAAGAGCCCAGCTGATCATCAATACAGCTGATTTGACACCTCGTCAATTAAGAAAGAAAATAATCGATGAATTCCACACAGAAGAAACCACTACCTTTAGAGTAGAATTAGTATCTTTTGGGTTTAAATACGGCGTACCAATTGATTCAGATGTAGTTATGGATGTCCGATTCTTGCCGAACCCTCATTACATTGATGAACTTCGACCATTAACAGGGCAAGATAAACCTGTATATGATTACGTGATGAAGCAACCTGAAACAGAAGTTTTTTACCGCAAATTTACAGATTTGCTTGAATATGTTTTACCAGGATATAAAAAAGAAGGAAAAACCTCTGTAACGATCGCTATTGGTTGTACAGGAGGGAAACACCGTTCTGTAGCATTAACAGAACGTATTGCTGCAAAAATACAATCCGATGGTTATCCAGTTCATATTACCCATCGCGATTACAGAAAGCTTAAGGAGTCAGTAAATCGCTCATGATGAATGAAAAATTAACGAGAAAGAAAAACAGAAAACCGAAAATCGTTGTTATCGGCGGCGGAACTGGGCTGCCGGTAATTTTGGCGGGATTGAGAGCCAAAAATGCTGATGTGACAGCTATTGTAACAGTAGCAGATGATGGAGGAAGCAGCGGCGACTTGAGAAGACAAGTTAATGCTGTACCGCCTGGAGACATTCGTAATGTATTGGTCTCTTTATCAGACATTCCAGAAATGCAGAAAGAGATTTTTCAATATCGTTTTGCGGTCGAAGATCAATCTTTAGCAGGACATTCTATTGGGAATTTGATCATCTCAGCTATGGCAGAAATGAAAGGCAATATTTATGAAGCTATCCAAGTATTAGGGAAAATGATGATGATCGATGGTCATGTGTATCCAGCTGCTGAAGAACCATTGGAACTACATGCAGTGTTTAAAGATGGAACTCAAGTGAGCGGGGAATCCTCTATCGCAAAACATCGGAAAATGATCGACCATGTATTCGTCACAAAACTTGACGGATCAAAAGATGTAAAAGCGGCTCGAAAAGTCGTATCTGCGATTTTGAATGCTGACATGGTGGTACTAGGACCTGGAAGTTTATATACCAGTATTTTACCTAACCTGATGATTCCAGAAATTAGCGATGCGATTAAAAAAACACAAGCCAATGTGGTTTACATCTGCAACATCATGACTCAGTTGGGTGAGACGGAAAACTTTTCAGATGCCAATCATTTAGAAGTATTGCATCGTCATATGAATCAAAAGTTCGTCGATACCGTTTTGGTAAATATCGGACAAGTGCCGGAAAACTATATTGACACTGAAAAATACGATGAGTATTTAGTGCAAGTTGAACATGATTTCAATGGATTGAAAAAAGAAGCATCAATGGTCATTTCAAACGATTTCTTAGAATTAAGAGACAATGGTGTATTCCATGATAAAGAAAAGGTAGTAGAAGAACTGTTCAAAATTTCATTTGACGTTCAATACTATGGTAGAAAGTTCGAAACCAATATCGATACTATATAAAAAAATGAAAGGAGGAGATAACATTGTCTTTTGCCTCAACTGCGAAAAAAGAATTGACTCAGCTGGAAGTTCATCGTGAACATGCCAAAGCTGAACTAGCAGCATTGATTAGAATGAATGGAAGCATTAGTTTAGTAGAAAAGAAATTTATTCTAAATGTACAATCAGAAAATGCTGCAATTGCAAGACGAATCTATATTTTATTGAAAGACCACTTTGAAGTGGAAAGTGAATTGTTGGTCAGACGAAAAATGAAGCTGAAGAAAAACAATGTGTACATTGTTCGTTTGAAACAAGGAACTAAAAAGGTATTAGCAGATTTATCCATCATGGATGGAATGCTGTACCAAGGTCACGTAAGTAAAGAAATTACCCAAAACAATCAAAAAATCAAATCCTATCTAAGAGGGGCTTTCTTAGCAGGCGGTTCAGTCAATAACCCGGAAACGAGCCGATACCATTTAGAGATTTATTCCAATTATGAAGAACACAATGATGACGTGTGCGATATGATGAATGAATTTGGACTAAACGCTCGGAAAATCAGCCGTAGAAATGGCTATATCACTTATTTGAAAGAAGCTGAAAAAATTGCGGATTTTTTAGCGATTATTGGAGCTACAAATGCGATGTTGAAATTTGAAGACATTCGAATTGTAAGAGATATGCGAAATTCAGTGAATCGACTTGTGAATTGTGAGAATGCAAATATGAATAAAACCATTGATGCTGCAAGTAAACAAATCGAAAATATTCTTTACTTAGATGAAGTGATCGGATTGGATAATCTTCCAGATAAGTTAAAAGAAATTGCACTTGTACGAGTAGCGAATCCTGATGTAACTCTTAAAGAACTAGGAGACTTAGTCCCAAGCGGAAAAATCAGCAAATCAGGCATTAATCACCGATTGCGAAAGTTGAATGAAATGGCAGAAAGCCACCGCAGCAACACCGGCAGTAGCCAAGTAAGTGAAGTTCTAGTCAATTAAGTGGATAAACAACAAAAAGATTCCCAGCAGTCTTCTGCTGAGGAATCTTTTTGTTTAGGCATATCGTTTTCGATTGGTGGATGAAGGAATGGACAAAGCTTCCCTGTATTTGGTGACTGTTCTTCTAGAAATCTGTATCCCTTCATCTTCCAACAAAGTGGCTATTTTCTGATCAGATAAGGGTTTTAATTTGTTTTCTTCTGCAATAAGGTCTTTTATTCGATGTTTCACTCCGTCAGATGAAACATCTTGAGAATTTGCTTGAATGGAATCATTGTCGGACAAACGTTTCAATCCTGTCGTAAAGAAGGACTTCAATTCGTATGTGCCGAAATCGGTTTGAATGAATTTATCATTTACAGATCTGCTGACAGTAGATTCATGTATGTCTAAGAGCTGTGCAATTTCCTTTAATGTCATTGGAGTCAAAGGGCGGGAATCTTGTAAAAAGAATTCCTTTTGCTGCTCAACTATAGCTGTTCCGACACGGATAATTGTTTCTTCTCTTTGTTGCAAGCTCTGCTGAATCCAATCGTATTCTGCATATTTTTCTTGAATAAACTTTTTGACATCTTTATCTTCAACCGAAAGCATGTCTTGGTAGTAATCAGTTTGAAATTTGATTACTGGCAACCCAGTTTTTGCTGATTTCACCATAAGTTCATCATTTACTAATGTTACGATCAGGTCAGGACGAACGAAGTGTTCATCTTCAGTTGAATAAACAGCTCCAGGGTGAGCCGTCAAGGTTTGTACATAGTCGGCTACTTCTTGCACTGCAGATACCGGGATACCATATTTTTTAGCTAAAGGTTCCCATTTGCGAGAGCTGAACAAATCAAATGATTCTTCTAAAATAAGATAGGCCAAGTTTGGTGCTTCATCATCTCGTTCTGTTTGAAGCATCAAACATTCTTGCAGGTTTCTTGCACCCACACCAGCAGGTTCAAGTTGTTGAAGGAGTGTTAACGCATCAATCAACTGAATTTCTTCAGCTTCTGTTTGTTGTTTAGCTTCTTCTAGGGAAATCGTCATGTACCCGTTTTTGTCTAAATGATTAGCCAGCCACAGCACTAATTCTCTCAAGTAAGTATCTCTCATGGTTAAATGAATTTGGTCAATTACATAAGAAAACAAAGACATTTGGCCTCCAGCTAGATGATCGATGGGATTGTAACTCGCATAAGCACTTGATGACGAGTAAGAGTTTTTAAAAGAGTTGTCTGCAGTAGGTCGTTTGACTTTGATTTCAATCAAAGGGTTGCCTAAAGCTTTTTGTTTTAGGAAAAGGACCAAGTCTTCTTGGTTCATATTCAGCATCTGGATAGACTGCTGCAATTGTTGAGTCATAGCCAGCTTTTGAACTTGTTTCTGTTGTTGGGTATAATGTTGCTCAAAATTCATGTCCATCCTCCTTGAAACGGTTTCATATCCTTCGATATCATACCACATTCTGCTAAGAGCATTAACGAGTTTTAAGAAAATCCCGTAAGGAATGTGACGATTATTTGAAAGCTGCCTTATCCAATCGTAGAATACAGATTGGTTTTATTCTTTAAAAGATAATCTTTAGCTTGTTTTTTTAGGTATTATTAGATAAACTAAAATAGTTGTCATCCTACGTCCCCTTAGTGTAATGGATATCACGTAAGATTCCGGTTCTTGAGATGGGGGTTCGATTCCCTCAGGGGGCATTGCAAAAAACAGAAGGTCAAAAAAAGTTTTATGAGAAAAGCTGGTCCGTTGTGGCTGGCTTTTTTGCTTTTAGGTGAAAAAGAATCATAAAAAAAGTTTGACCTTTATTGACCATCGGAGTAGAATGAAACTATAGAAACTCATTCAAATGATTCTTGAGAATGAGTGTGATACAATCTTATGGAAACATATTAGAGGAGGAATACTTCATGAACTTAGTACCTACAGTTATTGAACAATCATCAAGAGGAGAACGTGCTTATGATATTTATTCACGTTTATTAAAAGACCGTATTATCATGTTGAGCGGCCCGATAGATGACAATGTAGCAAATTCAGTTATTGCACAGTTGCTCTTTTTAGATGCTCAAGATCCAGAAAAAGATATCTACATTTACATCAACTCTCCAGGTGGTAGCGTAACAGCAGGTTTTGCTATTTACGATACCATGAACTTTATTAAAGCTGATGTTCAAACAATCGCAATGGGAATGGCTGCTTCAATGGGTAGTTTCTTATTAGCTGCAGGAGCAAAAGGCAAACGTTTTGCTTTGCCAAACGCAGAAATTATGATTCACCAACCATTAGGTGGAGCACAAGGGCAAGCAACTGAAATCGAGATCGCTGCTCGTCACATTTTGAAAACACGTGAACGCTTAAACAAAATCTTGTCTGATAGAACTGGACAACCGATTGAAGTTATCGAACGCGACACAGACCGTGATAACTACATGTCTGCTCAAGATGCAAAAGAGTATGGCTTGATCGATGAAGTAATGGAAAACAACACTGAGTTACCCAATAAATAATTTTTTTTGCAAAAGACTTCCTGTTTAAAGCAGGGAGTCTTTTTCTTCTATAAAAGACTCATAGCAAAAGACTCACAGCGTAACGGTGGGAGTCATCTTAAACGACATTGGTTTTCAATTGAAGAAATAGAAGGTATACTAATAACTAACATTAAGAGGAGGTACGATATGGATACGAGTAATATGAATGCAGATAAAGTAAATGTAACCTATGGTTTTAAAATTGGACCGGAAAGTGCGCCTGTTAAAGTCATTGAATTTATTAACTTGGCTTGCCCGTACTGTAAGAAATGGTACTTTGATACCAAAGATCTATTAAATGAGTACGTACAAGAAGGAAAAGTTCAACGCGTCATCAAACTTTTTGACAAAGAAAAACCAAGTTTAAAAAGAGGGAATGTCCTTCATCATCATTTGGATTACAAGAAACCAGAAGAAGCTTTGATGGAGATCGATTACTTATTAGCGCATCAAAATGAGTGGGGAATGTTGAAAAGTCATGAGGAGATTGCTGAATATGCGGTCGAAAAGCGTGGATTGACTCATCAACCGAACGAGATTGAGATCAATGGCATCCTCAATGAAACTAAAGAAGCAAATGTCTTTTTTGTTCCTTCTGTCTTTATTGGAGAAAATATTTTTGATGAGAATATTTCTCTAGAAGAACTGAAAACTATCATTGATTCCGAATACGAGAAAAATAAATAGTATGAGTCCTAGTCGTTGTTTGGTAACAACTTTGACAAAAAGTAAGAGAGAGTTTAATTTTTCAAAAGCTTTTTTTGTAAAGTTCAACTCTCTCAGTAATGCTTTTTGACAAAATATTGCCATAGATGAAAAAGCGAACTCATTTCCACAACGAAAACTGATGAATTAATAGGTTGCATGTTGGGGCTAGAATTGGTAGAATAGATGCTGTAAGAGATCAAACAGGCTTTAAAGTTCTGTGAAAATGTAGAAATAAGCGTATGATTTGAAATCAATTGTCTTTTTCCATTTTAATCTCTTTGTTTTTTTCGACAACGAGGGTCGCTAAACGGCTGACGTGGACAAAAAACGACCCAGTAAGAAAGAGGTGGCTCATGGAAGAGGTTCTGTCTGTGATAGAAAAAGTAGCTCCTGACGTAATGGACACTCTGAAAGAGAGACACCAAATTTTAAGGAACATCTATTTGTTAGGACCAATTGGAAGACGCATCTTAGCAGATAAAATAGGTATTTCAGAAAGAAGCTTGCGAACAGAAGTAGATGTTTTAAAAAAACAGCATCTAGTCCATTCAACTAAATCCGGTATGTTGTTGACGCCCTTGGGAGAAGAAGTCTATCGTTCTTTTGACCAATTGATGGGACAACAATTAGGTATGGGGAATCGCGAGAAAAATCTAGCTGCCTATTTTCAAATTGAGCAATGCATCATTGTTCCTGGAAACTTGGACAAACAATCCAGAGTCATTACTGATTTAAGCAGAGCGACTTATGAAACGTTGGATTTTTTGCTTCCGGATGGAAAAAATATCATTGCTGTCATGGGTGGTACAACGATGGCTGCAGTAGCCAATCGTTTTGATGAAAATCTGTCAAGAAATCGTGAATTGTTTTTCGTTCCGGCTCGAGGCGGTTTAGGAGAGTCTGTTGAAATACAAGCAAACTCTATTAGTGCTAAATTAGCTGAGGCAACTGGCGGAAAGAATCAAGCGTTGTATGTACCAGAACAAGTAGGAAAAGAGACATATGGCTTTTTGTTAAAAGAACCCAGCGTGAAAAAAACGTTAGATTTGATAAAAAAAGCAAATTGTGTAATCTATAGTATAGGAGACGCAAGTCATATGGCACAGCGACGAGGACTTGATAATGAGATACTCGCGCTGCTTGAAGATAATGCTGCGGTTGCAGAGTCTTTCGGAGAGTTTTACAATGCAGAAGGTGAAGTGGTGTATAAAATCCCGCGCATCGGTATGCAATCCAGCAAGTTGACAACGATACCTAGTGTCATCATTGTAGCTGCCGGAGAATCGAAAGCAGAAGCGATCAAAGCTTATATGAAAAATGCACCGTCTCAAACGTGGTTGATCACGGATGAAGGTGCCGCTAACCAGATTTTAAAAGGGATAACCCTTTAAAATAAATAAATTTTCGATTTTCTAAAGGAGGAAATCTAGTTATGTCAGTAAAAGTAGGTATTAATGGTTTCGGACGTATTGGTCGTCTAGCATTCCGTCGTATTCAAGAATTAGAAGGTATTGAAGTGGTTGCGGTTAACGACTTAACAGATCCAAAAATGTTAGCTCACTTATTAAAATATGATACAACTCAAGGACGTTTCAATGGAGACGTTGAGGTTAAAGATGGTGCATTTACAGTTAACGGTAAAGACGTTAAAGTATTAAGCAACCGTAACCCAGAAGAACTTCCATGGGGAGAACTTGGAGTTGAAATCGTATTAGAATGTACTGGTTTCTTCACTACTCAAGAAAAAGCTGAATTACACATTAAAGCAGGAGCTAAAAAAGTTGTTATCTCTGCACCAGCAACTGGTGACATGAAAACAATCGTTTACAATGTAAACCACGAAACTCTTGATGGTTCTGAAACAGTTATTTCAGGTGCTTCTTGTACTACTAACTGTTTAGCTCCAATGGCTCAAGTACTAGACCAAAAATTTGGTATTGAATTAGGTTTAATGACAACTATCCACGCTTACACAGGTGACCAAAATACATTAGATGCTCCACATCCAAAAGGCGACTTCCGTCGTGCTCGTGCTGCAGCAGCTAACATTATCCCTAATACAACTGGTGCTGCTAAAGCAATCGGTGAAGTATTACCAGAATTAAAAGGTAAATTAGATGGAGCTGCACAACGTGTTCCTGTTGCTGCTGGTTCTTTAACTGAATTACAATCTGTATTAAAAACTAAAGTTACTGCTGAAGAAGTAGACGCAGCAATGAAAGCAGCTGCTAACGAATCTTACGGATATACTGAAGACGCAATCGTTTCTTCTGATATCTTAGGAATGTCATATGGTTCATTATACGATGCAACTCAAACAAAAGTTATCACTGTTGGTGACAAACAAATTGTTAAAACTGTTGCTTGGTATGATAACGAAATATCATACACTTCTCAATTGATTCGTACTTTAGAATACTTTGCAAAACTGTAATTTAACGAATAACAATTATTTGTTAGGAGTATAAAATTACAATGATAAGCGGGGAAGCGACGCGCTTCTCCGCTTTTTTCATTGTTAAAGCATGCAAGTAAAGGATACCGAGGAGGATTTTAATATGGCAAAAAAAGCTGTTACAGATATGGATTTAAAAGGCAAAGTTGTCTTAGAACGTGCTGATTTTAACGTTCCTATGAAAGACGGGAAAATTACTAACGATAACCGTATCCAAGCTGCACTTCCAACAATCAACTACATTTTGGAACAAGGCGGAAAATTGGTTCTTTTCTCTCATTTAGGAAAAATCAAAACAGAAGAAGACAAAGCTGATAAAACATTAAAACCTGTTGCAGAACGTTTGAGTGAATTATTAGGAAAAGAAGTAACTTTTGTTCCTGTAACTCGCGGTCAAGAATTAGAAGACGCTATTGCTGCAATGCAATCAGGCGACGTTTTAATGGTTGAAAACACTCGTTTTGAAGATTTAGATGGTAAAAAAGAAAGCAAAAATGACCCTGAACTTGGTAAATACTGGGCAAGCTTAGGCGATGTGTTCGTTAACGATGCATTCGGAACAGCACACCGTTCTCATGCTTCTAACGTTGGGATCGCTTCTCACTTAGAAACAGCTGCTGGTTACCTAATGGACAATGAAATCAAATTTATCGGAGGCGCTGTAGACAATCCTAAACGTCCTTTTGTGGCTATTTTAGGTGGAGCTAAAGTTAGTGATAAAATTGGTGTTATTGAAAACTTATTAGAAAAAGCAGACAAAGTATTGATTGGTGGAGGTATGGCATATACTTTCTACGCAGCTCAAGGCATCCAAATCGGTAAATCATTAGTTGAAGACGACAAAATCGAATTGGCTAAAGAATTACTTGCAAAAGCTGGCGACAAATTAGTCTTGCCTATCGATAACGTTACGGCTAAAGAATTCAGCAATGACGTCCCAACAGAAGTTCATGAAGGACCAGTTCCTGAAGATCAAATGGGATTAGATATCGGTCCTAAGACAATCGAATTGTTCAAAGAAGCCTTAGAAGGCGCTCAAACAGTTGTATGGAATGGTCCAATGGGCGTGTTTGAAATGTCTAACTTTGCAGAAGGAACAATTGGTGTATGTAAAGCATTAGCTGAATTAGAAGATGCTATCACTATTATCGGTGGTGGAGATTCTGCTGCAGCTGCTCAACAATTAGGCTATGCTGATCAATTCACACACATCTCAACAGGTGGTGGAGCTTCATTAGAGTATTTAGAAGGAAAAGAATTGCCAGGATTGGCAGCTATTTCTGATAAATAATCTTTGGAGACATCATCGAAACAAAAATAAATGAAAGAAGGTTTTATCATGCGTAAACCTATTATTGCAGGAAACTGGAAAATGAATAAAACAGCTTCTGAAGCACGCGAATTTGTAGAAGAAGTTAAAGGTAAAATCCCTTCTGCTGACGTAGTAGACTCTGTTGTAGGAGCTCCTGCACTATTCTTACAAGACTTAGTAAAAGCTGCTGAAGGAACAGATTTAAAAATTGCTGCTCAAAACTGCTACTTTGAAGAAGAAGGAGCATTTACAGGAGAAGTAAGTCCTAAAGCTTTAAGCGATCTTGGAGTAAGCTATGTTATCATCGGTCACTCTGAACGTCGTGAAATCTTCCACGAAACAGATGAAGAAATCAACAAAAAAGCACATGCTATTTTCAAAAATGGTATGATTCCTATCTTCTGTTGTGGAGAAACTTTAGAACAACGTGAAGCTGGACAAACTAACGAATTAGTTAGCGACCAAGTTAAAGCTGGATTGAAAGGCTTAACTGAAGGACAAGTTAGCGAAATCGTTATTGCTTACGAACCAATCTGGGCAATCGGTACTGGTAAAACAGCTACTTCCGAAGAAGCAAACGAAACAATCTCTGTAATTCGTGAAACTGTAGCAAAAGAATTTTCACGTTCAGCTGCTGATGCAGTACGTATTCAATATGGTGGAAGTGTTAAACCAGCTAACATTGCTGAGTTAATGGAACAACCAGATGTTGATGGAGCATTAGTTGGAGGAGCAAGTCTAGAAGCAGATTCATTCCTAGCACTATTGGAGGCTAATAAATAATGAGTAAATCACCAGTAGCTATCATCATTTTAGATGGTTTCGGTTGTCGTAAAGAAACTATGGGTAATGCAGTAGCTCAAGCGAAAAAACCTAATTTTGATCGCTATATGGCAACTTATCCACATGCTACTCTGAAAGCATCAGGATTAGATGTTGGATTGCCAGAAGGACAAATGGGGAACTCAGAAGTTGGTCATACAAATATCGGCGCTGGCCGTATCGTATACCAAAGTTTAACTCGAATCGACAAAGCTATTGCAGACGGTGAATTCCAACAGAATGAAGTTTTGAACAGCACAATGAAACAAGCTGTTGAAATGAATTCTAGTCTTCACTTGTTTGGTTTATTATCAGATGGTGGAGTTCACAGTCACATCAATCACTTGATCTCTTTGATCAAAACAGCTAAAGAAAAAGGTGTTCCAAACGTATACGTTCATGCATTTTTAGACGGACGCGATGTTGCACCTGATTCTGGTTTAGGCTACGTTGAGCAATTAGAAAAAGAAATGAAAGAAATCGGCATGGGTGAAATTGCTACTGTTTCAGGGCGTTTCTATGCTATGGACCGTGACAAACGCTGGGAACGTGTGGAAAAAGCATACAATGCTATATTCCATGGTGAAGGCAATTTTGCCGACTCAGCAGTCGATGCCGTGAAAAACAGCTATGAAGTTGGCAAAATGGATGAATTTGTTGCTCCTACAGTAATCCTTAAAAATGGAAAACCTGTCGCAACCGTTGAAGATAATGATGCTATTATTTTCTTTAACTTCCGTCCAGACCGTGCTATCCAATTATCAAACGCTGTAACCAATGATGAATGGGAATTCTTTGATCGTGGCGTTCGTCCTAACAATCTTAAATTAGTGACAATGACACTTTACAACCCAAGTATCAAAGCAGAAGTTGCTTTCCCGCCTATCGCATTGAAAAATGTATTAGGAGAAGTGTTGTCTCAACACGGATTGCAACAATTGCGTATTGCGGAAACTGAAAAATACCCTCACGTTACTTTCTTTATGAATGGTGGACGTAACGAGGAGTTTGAAGGAGAAAGCCGAATCTTGATTCCTTCTCCTAAAGTTGAAACATACGATTTAAAACCAGAAATGAGTGCGTATGAAGTTACAGATGCATTAGTTGCTGATATCGAAGCAGATAAACATGATGCTATCATCTTAAACTTCGCTAACCCTGATATGGTTGGTCATTCCGGAATGTTAGAACCAACTATTAAGGCTATCGAAGCAGTAGACGAAAACTTGGGACGTGTCGTTGATGCCATCTTAGAAAAAGGCGGCTCTGCTGTTATTTTCGCTGATCACGGAAATGCAGATACAATGACAACACCAGCTGGAGAACCTCATACAGCTCATACAACAGTACCAGTACCAGTAATCGTAACGAAAAAAGGCGTAACATTACGCGAGGACGGCCGTCTTGCAGATGTTGCACCAACAATGTTGGATTTACTGAACATTGAAAAACCAGTTGAAATGACTGGTGAATCATTGATTGTTAAAAATTAAAGAGCACTACGAGACAGAACGTTTCTAGTTGCAAACCTAATCAAAATTAACTAAACTGAATTTGGGCAATAAAGCATCCAAATTCCAATTTGATAAACTCAAAGGAGAGAAAACAAATGCCATACATTACAGACATTTTAGCAAGAGAAGTTTTAGATTCACGCGGTAACCCAACTATTGAAGTTGAAGTTTATACAGAGAGTGGCGCTTTTGGTCGCGGAATGGTTCCTTCAGGAGCTTCAACTGGAGAGCACGAAGCAATTGAATTACGTGACGGCGACAATGACCGTTATTTAGGTAAAGGTGTTCAAAAAGCTGTAGATAACGTAAACAACATTATCTCAGAAGCAATCATCGGATTTGACGTACGTGATCAAATGGCTATCGATAAAGCTATGATCGACCTAGATGGTACTCCAAACAAAGCTAAATTGGGAGCTAACGCTATTTTAGGTGTTTCTATCGCTGTTGCTCGTGCAGCTGCTGACTACCTAGATGTACCTCTATTCCAATATTTAGGTGGATTCAATACTAAAGTATTGCCAACACCAATGATGAACATCGTTAATGGCGGATCTCACTCTGATGCTCCAATCGCATTCCAAGAGTTCATGATCTTACCTGTTGGAGCTCCAACATTCAAAGAAGCATTACGTTGGGGAGCTGAAATCTTCCATGCATTGAAATCAATCTTGAAATCTCGTGGTTTAGAAACATCAGTTGGGGATGAAGGTGGATTCGCACCTCGTTTCGAAGGAACTGAAGACGGAGTTGAAACTATTCTTGAAGCAATCAAAAAAGTTGGTCTAGAACCAGGTAAAGATGTATACCTAGGATTTGACTGTGCTTCTTCTGAATTCTACGAAGACGGCGTTTACAACTACGCTAAATTCGAAGGTGAAAACGGAGCTAAACGTACTGCTGCTGAACAAGTAGACTACTTGGAAGAATTAGTTAACAAATACCCAATCATCTCTATTGAAGATGGTATGGACGAAAACGACTGGGAAGGTTGGAAACTATTAACTGAACGCTTAGGCGATAAAGTTCAATTAGTTGGTGACGACTTGTTCGTTACAAACACTGAAATCTTGTCTAAAGGTATCAAACAAGAAATCGGTAACTCAATCTTAATCAAAGTTAACCAAATCGGTACTTTAACAGAAACATTTGACGCTATCGAAATGGCTAAAAAAGCTGGTTACACTGCTGTAATCTCTCACCGTTCTGGTGAAACTGAAGATTCAACAATTGCTGACATCTCAGTAGCTACAAACGCTGGTCAAATCAAAACTGGTTCATTAAGCCGTACTGACCGTATCGCTAAATACAACCAATTGTTACGTATCGAAGACCAATTAGGCGACTTAGCTGTATACGAAGGTTTACAAGCTTTCTACAACCTAAAAAACAAATAATTTAATTCTTAACTCAACTAAATAAAATTTAGTTTAGGATATTGAATAAATTTCAAAGCCATCTTTTCTACTGCAGTAAAGTAGAAAAGATGGCTTTTTTTATGCCCTATGATAAAAGCAGATGAGTTAGGATGCATGCATGATAGAGAAAAGATTGATAAAATTTAAATAAATTATGCTTAAAAAAATGATAAGAGAGGAGAATGGGAAAACATGTCTAATAAAAAATGGTGGGAAGAAGCGATTATTTACCAAATTTACCCAAGAAGTTTTCAAGATACGAATGAGGACGGTGTAGGAGACATTGAAGGAATCTTGCAGCGCTTAGATTACGTTCAGTCTCTAGGCGTGAATACTTTATGGGTCAATCCGTTGGCATTGTCTCCTCAAGACGACAACGGATATGATGTCATAGACTACAAAAAAATCGATCCGTTGTTTGGTGAACAAAGCGAAGGTAAAAAGTTGATCGAGGAAGTCCATAAACGAGGGATGAAACTAATTTATGACTTTCCATTGCACCATACCTCTATCGAACATCCATGGTTTAAAGAAGCCATAAAAGGGAAAGACAACCCTTATCGGGATTATTACATTTGGGCGGATGCTACAAAAGGGAAATCTCATCCTACGAATTGGACGGCGGAACTTGGAGAATCTGTGTGGACGAAAGAGGAAAACGGTGACCAATTTTATTTGCATTTGTTCAAGCAAAGTATGGCAGATTTATACTAGGATAATCCTGATTTGCGAAAAGAAATGTTAGATACTCTAGATTATTTGATCGCAAAAGGAATCGATGGATTTCGCTATGATGCATTTATTTACATGTCTGTCGACAAAAACTTACCAGACCATCCTGATGAAGAAGGACCTGGAACAGAGATGGTAGAGTATGGGGATAGATTGATTGACTATTTGAATGAAATCAAGAAAAGAATCAAAGCTAGAAATGAAGATATTCTGATAATAGGAGAAGCTACCAGTGCGACTGCTGAGATCACAAAGAAATACACCCTGCCAGAAGCGGACAGAGTAGATAAAATCATTACGCTCACTCATTTTCCTGAAGACACGAGTCAGGTAGAAGATAGATTACCGAAAGAACTGCAATGGGTTCCACTTGATTTGAAAAAGTTCAAACAAATTCAAAAAGAATTTCAAGAGAAAGTCCCTTATACTGGCGGACCGATACTGTATTGGAATAATCATGATGAACCAAGACATCAGCAAAAATACGGCAATACCAAACAGTACCGAGATAACAGCCAAACGATGACCGCTGCTCTATTGTATCTTCAAAAGGGAATCCCAATCATCTATTATGGGGAAGAAATCGGAATGCAGAATTTCGAATACACTGATCCAGAACAAATGGGAGACCAAGAAGCTGTATCCTTTTATGAGGAGGCAGAAAAACTAGGATGGGATCATGAGAAAATCATGTACAACCTAAATTTCACATCACGAGATACTTCAAGAGGAATCATGCAATGGGATGAGAGTGAAAAAGTTGGATTTACTCAGCAGGCAACTCCATGGACTCGTTATAATCGAGAAGAGATATACAACGTGAAAAGTCAGCAAGAAAATCCAAGCAGTATTCTGAACTTTTATAAACAGTTGATTTCATTGAAAAAGACGCCCCTTTTTACGGATGGCGAATATCATATGCAAGAAACGAAGGACCAGTTAGTGGTTTATGAACGAAATCTTGGAGATGAAAAAGGCTGGGTCTATTGCAATTTTTCAGACAATGAAGAAACAATAGAGTTGACCAAAGAAGTTTCGGAGGCAAAAATCATTCTAACGAACAGCAACAATAAAGTAGAAAATACTCTTTTGACTTTAAGTCCTTATGGCACGATGGTTTTGGTAAAATAAGTGTAGTGGAAAAAAGAGCGATAGAACGTTAAAAACGTGAATCTCTTCTAGTAATTTTGAATAAGGTATGTTAAAGTGAATGGTAGAAGAAAAGCTAGACGGGAGGGCAATGAAGTTGTACAATACACTTTTAATTGCTGAATTGATCGTATCTGTGTTACTGATTATTATTGTTGCCATGCAGCCAAGCAAAACAAACAGTGCTTCCAGTGCCTTAAGTGGAGGAGCAGAACAATTATTTGGAAAACAAAAAAAACGCGGTTTTGAAGCTGTGCTACAGCGTATTACATCGGTCTTAGGAACGTTGTTCATCGTATTAGCTATCGTATTAGCTTATTTATCCGCAAATTAAATACTTTAAAAAGCTGCCGAATCATTAGGGCGGCTTTTTTTATATATATATGCCCCTAATAAAGTGGTATATAAGCGCGCTTTTCATTGTGTATTGATAGGAAAATACACAAATTTCAAGTAAAATATAAGTAACAGGGAAAAACAGGAGGCATTGCATGAAAGACAAATCGTTTTATTTTAAAGGTGGAAAAAGAGCCGTTTTATTATTCCACGCATATAGTAGTACACCTAATGACGTACGCATGTTAGGACGAGCATTAGAAAGAGAAAATTATACGGTATACAGCCCAACGTTTAGTGGACATGGGACACATGATCTAGAAGACATTTTAGAAGTTTCTCCTAAAGATTGGATAGAAGATGCTAAAAAAGCTTTTCAGTTTTTGAGAGAAGAAGGATATCAAGAGGTAGCTGCTTTTGGATTGTCATTAGGCGGTATCATCGCAACTAAATTGATGTTGGATGAAAATCTATTGGCCAGCGGGACATTCAGTTCACCAGCTATCCATAATGATACTACAAATGTCAGAAAAGAATTTTTAGACTTTATGATCGCGAAGAAATACAAAAATGGAGATTCAAAAGAGGTCATTCAACAACGTCTTCCAGAATTGGAAGAAAAATTGGACAAGCAATTAGCTGACATCCGGAAGTTAGTAGATGAAATGGCCCCTCAATATGGGTCGGTTGAAAAACCAGTGTTTATTGCTCAAGGTGGTAAAGATGAATTGATCAATAGTCACATTGCGTATGAATTAAAAGAAGCTTTTGCTAAGGCTGATGTTGATTTCCATTGGTATGAAAATAGTCCTCATTCGGTAACAGTAGGACCAGATCGTAAAGAATTGGAACAAGATGTATTAAATTTCCTAACTGAATTACAGTGGAATGGGGGATAAACTATGACAAGCAAAGAAGTACTCAAACAAGCTATTTTAGTCTATATGAATGAAAATAAGGCAATTTCCTTTGAAATCAAAGATTTAAGTGAGGGCTTGAATAAAACCAGCGCCAAAGACTTCAAAGAATTGGTTACAACAGTAGCTGAAATGGAGCGAGAAGGATTAGTTTTTCTGACCCGCAGCGGCAAGTTGAAATTGCCGAAAGAAGATCCGGTATTATCTGGTATCTTTAGAGCCAGCGATCGAGGATTTGGGTTTGTGTCGATTGAAGATGAAGAACAAGACCTTTATATTCCGCCAAACAAAACTCAATTTGCATTGGATGGGGATAGAGTAACGGTAGATGTGACTCATCCAGCAGAACCTTGGAACGATAAAGGACCTGAGGGGAAGATCACCGCTATATTAGAACGGAATTTGACGCAGTTAGTGGGAGAGTTCTGGGCTTACGATGATGAAGGTATCGAAGAAACTGGTTTATATGGGTACATTGATCCTAGGGATAAAAAATTAACTGATTACAGAGTCTTTATTAAAGCTGAAGGGGTCAAACCAGTCGATGGTTCAGTTGCGATTGTTGAGATTACTCATTATCCAGACCGCGAGTATCCAAGAAGCATGCAAGGAATCGTTAAAAAAGTCATTGGACATAAAAATGATCCAGGTGTAGACATCTTATCGATCGTTTACGATAATGGGATCCCTACTGAGTTCTCAGAAGCTGCTTTGAAGCAAGCTGATGAGGTGCCGGACAGAATAACTGATAAAGATATAGAAGGCAGAGTAGACTTACGAGATGAAATCGTCGTAACGATCGATAGTGCAGATGCTAAAGACTTAGATGATGCGGTAACCGTTCGTCGACTTGAAAACGGCAATTACCACTTAGGAGTCCACATTGCTGATGTATCTTACTACGTGACAGAAGACAGTCCATTAGATGGTGATGCATTTGAACGAGCAACGAGTGTCTACTTGACAGATCGAGTGATTCCAATGCTGCCGCAACGATTATCAAACGGTATTTGTTCATTGCATCCAAATGTAGACCGATTAACGATGAGTTGTGAAATGGAATTGAATCCGCAAGGTGAGATAGTTGACCATCGCATTTTCCAAAGTGTGATTCGTTCTTACCGCCGAATGACGTATTCTGATGTCAATGCAATGCTGACGGATAAAGATCCGGAAGTACGCGAGAAGCATGCGGATATACTTGATATGTTCGAAATGATGGAAGAGCTGCATCATATACTTGAGAACCGCCGTGTTCATAGAGGTGCCATTGATTTTGATACAACGGAAGCTAAGATCGTTGTGGATGAATCTGGCCACCCAACAGACGTGATCGTACGTGAAAGAGGCGTTGGGGAACGTTTGATTGAATCCTTTATGTTGGCAGCCAATGAAACTGTTTCGGAACACTATTCAAAAATGGAAGTTCCACTAATCTATCGTGTCCACGAGCAGCCGGATAGCGATCGTATGCAACGATTTATGGAATTCGTAACAGCTTTTGGTATTACGATGAGAGGTTCTAGTTCAAACGTAACTCCAGTTGCTTTACAAAAAGTTATCAATCAAGTGAAAGACAAACCTGAAGAAGCAGTTATCTCTACTATGATGCTGCGGAGTATGAAACAAGCGAAGTATGATGTAGAACCTTTAGGACATTATGGTTTAGGTGCTCAATACTATTCTCACTTTACTTCTCCTATTCGCCGTTACCCAGATTTGATCTTGCACCGTTTGATTCGAGCTTATGAACAAAATGGCACTGGCCAAGAAGAAAAGCAAAAATGGGAAGGTTTGCTGACAGATATTGCAGAGCAAAGTTCGAAGATGGAACGTCGAGCAGTAGATGCAGAACGTGAAACAGATTCTATGAAAAAAGCCGAATTCATGGCAGATAAAGTAGGAGAAGTTTATGAAGGTGTAATCGGTTCAGTGGTAAAATTTGGTTTATTCGTAGAATTGCCGAATACAGTTGAAGGATTAGTACACATTTCTAATATGAAAAATGATTACTTTAACTTCATTCCTGAACAATTGATGCTGATCGGAGAACGTACTGGTGTTGTATATAAAATTGGACAAAAAGTAAAAATAAAAGTCACAAAAGCTGATCCAGAGTTGCGAGAAATAGACTTTGAATTGATACCAGATCCAAATCTGGAAGTCAAAGCAGACGAAAATGCCCTTAAAAAAGGCAAGCGAAAAGGACGGAATGATAAACGTTCTTCAAGAGGTCCAGCTAAAAAAGATGGAAAAGGATCTGCTGAAAAAGGGAAAAGACATACCGGAAGCAAACCTAAAAAAGCTAAACCTTTCTACAAAGATGTTGCTAAAAAAACCGGGAAGAAAAAAAGAAAAAAATGAGTGAAGGAGGCTAAGACTTATGCCAAAAGGCAGCGGTAAAGTTCTTGCCCAAAATAGAAAAGCGAGTCATGATTATTCTATTATCGATACGATTGAAGCTGGAATCGTCCTTAAGGGAACAGAAATCAAATCGATTCGAGCAGGTCGGATAAATTTGAAGGATGGATACGCTACTATTCGAAATGGAGAGATTTTCCTTCAGAATGTGCATATCAGCCCATACGAACAAGGAAATGTCTTCAATCATGATCCTGTAAGAACACGTAAATTATTGATGCATAAAAAGCAAATCGCACGCTTAGTTGGGGAAACAAAATCCAGCGGCTATACCCTTATCCCTTTAAAAGTTTACATCAAAGACGGTTACGCAAAAGTATTGATCGGTCTGGGTAAAGGGAAGAAGAAATACGATAAGCGGGAAGATTTGAAACGGAAAGACCAAAAACGAGAAATCGATAGAGCGATGAAAGCTCGTTAGTTTGATTTGAAAAGTCCAACAGGTAAAGAGAAATCTTTTAACTGTTGGATTTTTGGCATTCAACTTCTAAAATAATGGAATAAATCAGCTAACGGATAGTGATTTGGATGAGTTATGGAGGAATGACATGAACTTAGATCAAGCATTAGAATATGTTTTAAAAGGTGAAGCACTTTTGTTTTTAGGTGCCGGATTTTCTAAAGGAGCTATCAACAGCAATCATGAGCAAGTCAAAGATGCAAAAGAACTGTCTCAGAAACTATTTGAAGAGATGGGAATGCCCTATGATCCTGAAAAGAGTTTAAATGTTATTTCAGAGTATTTTCAGAAAAAAGAAGGTCGAGCTCGTTTATTGGAATTGTTAAGAGATGAATATTCCATCAAAGAAGTGACCGAGACGCATAAAACCATTATGAAATACAATTGGAAAAGAATTTATACCACTAATTATGATGATGCAGCAGAACAAGCTTCTATTGAAAATGGTATTTATAGAATTCCAGTAACGTTGAGCAATAAGTTGGATCAAACAAAGGATAGGCGAGAAATCGTGATTCATTTGAACGGATTTATTGAAGATATGGTAGAAGACACGCTAAATAAAGAAGTAAAATTGACAAAAGTCAGTTACGCATTGGAATCTCTAGAAGAGAATCAATGGGTGACGGTACTCAAAAAAGATATTGAAGAAGCAGAGGTAATCATTTTCATTGGGTATTCCCTCACGTATGATATCGATCTCCAAAGAATCATTATCAAGAACAGCGATAACCGTGATAAAATCTATTTCATCAATGGAGAAGTAGATGAAATAGACAGAGTCGTCATTGAACAATATGGACATATCGAACCGTTATATTCTGAAGACTTAGCTCAGTTATTGGTTAAAAAAGAAAGAGAAATGAAGTCTTCGGGCTGAACAGGTGGGGTCTGAAAACCGTCAGCCCGCTTCTTTTGAAAACGGTATCAAAATTATGTATGCTGAAAGAAACAATATAGAAGGGGATGGTTCAGTATGCAGAGCAGTTTCAAAAGAGTTTTGACAGGAATCTTGTTTATAGGGGCAGCAGTATTAGCAGGATGCGGGAATAATGAATCGGATACATCCGGCGGTAATGGAACAAATTCAGGCGAGGGAGTTTTAACTGTATCAATTGAAGAAAACTATTCAGATTATTTTGAAGCGATCAAAGGGGATTTTGAAGAAGAGCATGGAGTGACTGTTGAGTTCGTCTTCAGAGAGCAATTAGAGCAAGCTGAGGCGTTGCCGTTGGATGGTCCAGCAGATATCGGACCAGATGTAATGATGATCCCATACGATCGTATTGGACAACTGGCGCAACAAGGAAATCTAGCAACAGTCACCATCCCTGATGACGGAAGATTCAATGAGACAGATATCCAGCAAGTAACAGTAGATGATCAGATTTACGGTATGCCTTACTTATTAGAAACGTTGGTACTTTACTACAATAAGGATTTACTCGATACTGAACCAACCTCTTTTGAGGATTTGGAAGCTTTGATGGAAGACGACCAATACGATTTTGAAGTTGAAAGTGGAATGAATACGGGATTTATAGCCAACTGGCTTGATTTTTATTATTCTTATGGTCTGTTTGCCGGCTATGGAGGATATATATTTGGAGATAACGGGACCGATCCATCTGATATTGGATTGAATAATGAAGGGTCTGTCGAGGCTTTGAACTATTTGACGGAATGGTATGCTAAATGGCCGCAAGGAATGTTGGATGAAGGAACAGTAGGCGATTTCGTAGACCAATCTTTTATTGATGGGAAGACAGCTGCTGTGATCAATGGTCCATGGGGAGCAGCAAACTATGAAGAAGGCGGAGTGGATTTTGGAGTAACAACGATTCCTACATTGCCTAACGGTGAAAATTATCAACCATTTGCTGGAGGCAGAGGTTGGGTAATCAGCAATTACGCTAAAGATGTCGATCTTTCGCAAGCTTGGTTGGAATACATCACGACTCATGAGAACCAATTGGAATTTTACGAAACGGTCCAACAAATACCAGCTAATATAGAAACAAGAAAAGTGTTATTGGAAGAAGGTACAGAAGTTGAAGCAGCAGTTGTTGAGCAGTATGAAAATGCCAACCCCATGCCAAATATTCCTCAAACAGCTGAGGTATGGGATAATGCTAAAAACATGATTTTTGACACAGTATCAGGAAACAAATCAGCGAAACAATCGGCTGATGATGCGGTTAAGGTCATTCAACAGTTGATTGAACAAAAATACGAATAACCGATAAATCACTCTTAAAAGTCTACAGCTTTTAAGAGTGAATTTTGGTTTAAAGAACACAATGTTGTACTATTTTCAGAAAAATGGTAGGGTAGTAAAAATAAAAAAAACAAAATGTTTGAAATCAACATTCTTTAAGTCGTTTTTAAAAGCAGAATTGGTAGAGGTGAAAGAAGGTTGTTCGATAAGTGAACACAGAGCATGATTTGGACATAATGCTTATCATGACATTTTGAAATCACCCATTTAGTTGTAGTTGCAGGGTCCGTTTGAATTGATGCTGAAAAACTACGCAGGTAGTTTTTTTTATTTTACCGTCATGAAATAGAATTGACCATGCTATACTAATTGGTATAGGTTTTAAGGGAGGAGATGTTGAGATGGAAATGAAAAATAAATATTTAACGATGCTAGCTAAAGAATATCCAACGATTGGTGCCACAACTTCAGAAATCATCAACTTAGAAGCTATCATGAACTTGCCGAAAGCTACAGAACATTTTGTCAGTGACATCCATGGAGAATACGATGCCTTTCAACATGTCTTGAGAAATGGTTCAGGCAATATCAAAGAAAAAATTGGAGAAATGTTTACGGATCGACTAACGCAAAAAGAAATGAATGCACTAGCTACGGTTATCTACTATCCTGAAGAAAAAACGGAAGATATTGTAGAGTCTTTTGAAACCCAAGAAGAAGTACATGAGTGGTATCGTATCACGATTTCTCGTTTGATTGAATTGTGCCGTTTTGTCGGTTCTAAATATACACAATCGAAAGTGCGAAAAGCGATGCCGGAAGAATTCTCTTATATCACAGAAGAATTGTTGTTCAAAGACGGCACTTTTACGAATAAAGATGAGTATTACAGCGAAATCATCGACAGTATCATTTCTCTGGACAGAGGAAAAGAATACGTTGCAGCTTTGGCCTACTTGATTCAGCGGCTGGTCGTTGATCATTTGCATGTAGTAGGGGATATCTATGACCGGGGACCTTATCCTGATAAAATCATTGATACGTTGATCCGCCATCATTCTGTTGATATCCAATGGGGAAACCATGATATTTTATGGATGGGAGCTGCTTCTGGTTCAGAAGTGTGTATGGCTAATGTGATTCGTATCTCTGCTCGATACAATAATCTGGATATTTTAGAAGAGAGTTATGGTATCTCATTGCGTTATTTGTCTAATTTTGCTGAAGCAACGTATACGGGAGATCCTGACAGTTGTTTTGCGCCCAAGATCCACCCGGAAGACAGTATTCTAAAAGAAGAGATCATTCAAAATACAAAGATTCATCAAGCTATTGCGATTATTCAGTTCAAGCTGGAAGCGGCTATTATTGAACGACATCCAGAATTTCAAATGTCGCATCGCTTGCTGTTGAATCAGATCGATTATGAAAAAGGCACGATTACGATCAAAGGAAAAGAATATCCTTTACTCAGCAATCAATTCCCGACAATTGATCCCAATGACCCATACACGTTGACAGAGGAAGAAAAAACGATCGTCGCAAAATTGAAAGAAGGATTTAAGAACAGTGGAAAACTGCAAAAACACATTTCTTATTTGATCAATAAAGGCAGTATGTATTTGACGTATAATGATAATTTACTGTTCCACGGATGTATTCCACTAAACGAAGACGGCAGTTTTATGGGTATGGAAATCAGAGGCAAGTACGTTTATGGAAAATCGCTCTTGGATAAGTTTGAAGATGCTGTAAGAAAAGGATTCTTATATCAAAATCGATCAAACAACAATAAGTATTTAGATCTCGTGTGGTACTTGTGGACAGGGCCTGTATCCTCATTGTTCGGAAAAGATCAAATGACGACTTTTGAACGCTATTACGTTGAAGATAAAGCGTGCCATGAAGAAAAGAAAAATGCTTATTATCGAATGCGGAATGAAGTTGAAACGTGTGAAAATATATTGGCTGAGTTTGGATTAGACCCTGCAAAAGGGCACATCATCAATGGACACACTCCGGTCAAAGAGAAAAGAGGAGAAGACCCGATCAAAGCAGACGGCAGAATGCTGGTAATCGATGGAGGGTTCTCAAAAGCTTATCAAGGGACGACTGGTTTAGCAGGTTATACCTTGCTGTACAATTCATTTGGAATGGTATTGGTTTCGCACCAGCCTTTTACTTCTCCACAAGAAGCCATCGAAAATGAAATCGATATTGTGTCAACAAGACGAGTGGTAGATAAAGAATTAGAACGCAAAAAGGTAAAAGAGACTGACATTGGTCTGAAACTGCAAAGCCAAGTGTGTGATTTGAAAGAATTGCTAGAAGCTTATCGAAATGGTGATATCCCGGAAAATGGAAGGACTTCTTTCATTTAAAAACACTGGCTCCAAAAAGTTGTCCATCGGATAAACTTTTAGAGTCAGTGTTTCTTTACAAAGATAAAACCTCTTTTTCATTAACTTACTAAGAGTTTCTGTTACAATAAGTAAATAGAGTATAGTGTTAGAAAAGAAGTGGAGGAGAAAGAATGAATAAAGGATGTACATTTTATTTCGTTCGACATGGTCAAACATATTTTAATCATTACCGTAAGATCCAAGGATGGAGTAATACTCCATTGACTGAAGAAGGTGCGGAAGATGTTTACCGCAGTGCCAGAGGTTTAGCGGATGTGAAGTTCGACGCTGTTTATACGAGCGATTTGAGCAGAACGGTTCAAACAGCTAGTATTATTTTAGAAGAGAATAAGCACGCTGATGAGTTGACTATTGAAATGATGCCGGAATTCAGAGAAGTATTTTTTGGTTCATTTGAAGGAGAAGACGTGGATAAAGCTTGGGCTGCAATCAATAAAGAATTGAAGTATCCGTCTGTTGCAGAGATGTATGCTCAATCCAGTATTCCTGAACGAATGAATGCAACGAAAAAAGCAGACCCTCATAATGATGCAGAGGACTTTTTGACGTTTTGGACAAGAATTGAAGAAGGTCTGATGAAATTGATCAGCAAACACCGCGATACTGGCGAAAAAATTCTTGTAGTGGCTCATGGCAATACCATCCGCTACTTATTGAATAATCTAGTTGCTGAACTGGAAAATCCACAACCCTTATTGAATGCGAGCGTTTCAGTAGCTACTTACCGTGATGGGGCGTATCATTTGGAGAAATACAATGAAGTAAGACATTTCAAAGACATCGAGTAAAAATCATCTGTTAAATGAGACAATGGAGGAAATAGAGTGAAACCAAAAGGCTT
The DNA here is from genome assembly GCF_900115825.1 of Desemzia incerta. GTDB lineage: Bacteria > Bacillota > Bacilli > Lactobacillales > Carnobacteriaceae > Desemzia > Desemzia incerta. The sequence goes on from NZ_FOXW01000005.1 coordinate 149,593, forward strand.
AGTATTTTTTGATTTGGATGGAACGTTGTTGAATGCTACATCAGAATTGGACAAAGAAATCAGTGAAGCACTGGAAAGTATGAAACAAAATGGAATTATTCCTTTTGTGGCTACAGGAAGAAGCCCGTTGGAGATCCAACATGTTTTAGAAAATAGTCCAATCGACTCTTTCATCACACTAAATGGACAGTATATCGTTTATGAAGGAAAAGAAGTTTACCGTAGTGTGATCCCTCAACCTTTAATGAAAGAATTAAAGGAAGCTGCGGACGAACACGACTTTCCATTATCTATGTACACGCACAATAAGATTCGTACGACTAAAGATTCCGAGACAATGGTTACAGCTTACAAAAATATTCATACAATGCCTCCGAAAGTGGATGAGGATTTTCATTTGAACGAAGAGGTTTTGATGGCATTGATCATTAACGATGATGCTGGTTATGACAACCACTTCCGCGAACGATTCCCAGAATTGTCTTTTTACCGAAACACTCCTTATAGTGTAGATACCATCATTAAAAACAATTCGAAAGCAACAGGAATCAAAGAGCTGGAAAAATTGCTTGGATTGGAAAATGTTCCTACCTATGCTTTTGGAGATGGTCCGAATGATAAAGAAATGATCCAGTATGCTGACTATGGCATCGCTATGCAAAATGGTGTAGGAGAAGTGAAAGAAGTAGCTGATTATGTAACCTCTGCCAGTAATGTAGACGGCGGTATCATCGAAGGACTCAAAAAGTTTCAATTGATTTAAAAATAAAAGTGAGGCTGGGAGTTATTTCCCAGCCTCACTTTTTTATGCATGGACAGTTAATTTGCTGAATGTTTCTCCGACCGGTTCAGTGATCGTCAAATCAACTTGTACATCTTTTATTTTTAAAGGAGATTGATTGATGACGACGACTTCACTTCCTGTGAAATGACGAATCAACGTTTTTGCCGGATACACAGACAAGGAAGTCCCCGCAATAATTAATAAGTCTGAGTCAGCAATCAATTCTTTGGCTCGATCTAAAATACCCGGCTTTAAATTCTCACCAAATAAAATCACATCTGCCCGAATGATGCCATTATCAATAGGACAACGTGGAACATTAGTGTCATCTCTGGGAATTTCGTTGTACGGGTATTCCCGTCCGCATTCCATACAGTAAAAGTGCCGATTATTCCCATGCAGTTCCACCACTAATTTACTGCCGGCTTTTTGGTGTAAGCCGTCCACATTTTGAGTGATGATACGGACATCTTTTCCTTGTTTTTCCAACTCAGCTAAAAAACGATGACCGGCATTGGGTTCAGGAATAAGAGGCTTAGTCTGATTATCTCTAGGTTTAAAGAACTCCTCTGGATTTTCCAGCATGAAACGTTTGCTCATGCGGATTTTTGGATTCAGTTGTTTTTCTTCCATCTTTGTATACGTACCTTCTTGTGACCGGTAATCTGGAAGGCCGCTTTCTGTTGAAACACCTGCACCACCGAAAAAAGCTATTTTTTTGGATTGATGAATATAGTGCTGAAGTTGTTCGATTTGATTTTTCAACGCATATCCTCCTCCTAAGTACATTTCTATTATTTTAAGAGTAGCAGATAATTGAGTGACATAAAAAATATTTGTTTTATGTAGATGGAATCTAGACTGCGTGTTTTTGTAAATTAAACTATTACTAAAGAGAATAAAAAACAGCTTGTAAGACTGTTTGACCAGTTTTACAAGCTGTTTGTTTGTAATTATGGAGACGAGGGGAGTCGAACCCCTGTCCAAACATAACGACACTTAGACTTCTACGTTTATAGTTATGCTATTAAGATTTCGCTCAGTATTAGCCGCACAACCGGCATCATACGTTGCTAGTCTGATGATCTCTTCTAAAACTTCCAGACGGAAAGGTTTAGCGTATCCCACTGATTATAGGACCCTTGCTCGAGTACATGGGCGATACCGAGAGGATCTACGCTAGCTGGTTTTACGCAGCTAAAGCGTAAGTGTTGTTATTGTTTTTAGCAGTTATATTTAACTGGTAACGTTTTAACGTAGCCGTAACCTACGAAACGCAATCCAAGCTCGACCTATGCCTGTCGAATCCGTAACGCCCCCGAAATAAAAGGGAGTACAGACTTAGTACTTAAAGTACTATAATAGTCATCTGTCTAACTCTGGATACAGTATAGCACATTCCCTTATAAAAAGAAAGTTTGTTCGCTCGGAAAAACGAAGGAACAGACAAAAAAACTAAATTTATTCTATTTCAAAGATGAATAGTCAATTTTTTTCGATTCTTGAGTCTTCTGAGTCAATTTTATTTATGGTAGATACTATATAATGAGTTTCATATAAGTGGAAGAGGTTTCTTATAGTGAGACGTAGTGTCAAAAAACTATCTTGAAACCTAAAGTATTTCAGTGATTAAGAAAGGAGCTAATTTTCCAATAGTAATAAATGTAAGCGTTAACTTAAGTGGTGGCAATAAAATAGAGGAGTGTGTGAAAATGGAAAAAGTAATTGATGTACATCCAGATAATCTTGCTACAAAAAGGCCTAGTAGTTATCGAACAGCAAAAACTTGGCAGATTGGAGCTTTTGCTTTAAACAATACGGCTACGAATATTTTTATGTTTTTGATGACTTTCGTTTCTTATTATGCAACTGGAATCGTCGGTTTAGGAACGGTTCTTGTATCAACTCTTATTACTGGTAGTCGTCTTTGGGACGGTATTACGGACCCTATTGTAGGCTTATGGATCGACAAAACGGATGGTAAACTTGGGAAGTTTAGACCATTTATGATTGCTGGTTATGTCGTTATGACCATTACAGTTCTGCTGATATTTTTTACAAATCATTTAGTTCCTCAAAACGTTCGATTGATTTATTTTGTATTGCTTTATGCTATTTATATTGTTGGTTATACATTTCAAACTGCTTGTACAAAATCTGGACAAACCGTATTGACTAATGATCCTAACCAAAGACCTTTGTTTTCTACCTTTGACTTGTCTTACACATCTTTATTTTTTGCAGGGGCGGCAATTTATATTTCTAATTACTTAGAACCAAAACACGGTGGTTTCAATATTGACTTCTTTAGTGAATTTGTTCTAACCGTTGTTTTAGCTGCAGGTTTACTGACACTTTTAGCCACTATCGGAATCTGGAAACATGATAAGACAGAAAACTTTGGTACTGGAGGAAAACAAGAAAAAATTGGTTTAAAAGATATGTTTGCGATTTTAAAAGGTAATCGTCCCTTACAAATGTTGATTGTTGCTGCGGCTACAGATAAATTGGCATTGACAGTCGCGAATAACTCAATTGTAATGGTATTGTTATTTGGAGTCGTTATTGGAGATTACGGATTATATGGACAAATGTCAGCTTACACAATGATTCCATCTCTCCTAATTATCCAAGTTGGAACCAGGTATGCACGTAAGCTAGGTTCTAAACAAGCACTAGTCGTTTCTACATGGGCGTGTATTATTGTCTACTCAGCTTTATTTGTATTGCTTTGGTTAGGAGATCCATCGACAATCAGCTTTAGTAATATGAGCTTCATGACGATTGCTTTCTTAGTATTGTTTATATTAGGTAATGGAGTAAGAACGGTAGCTGGCGGAATCGTTATTCCAATGATTCCAGATATTACAGACTATGAAACGTATAAAACAGGTCGTTACGCGCCAGGGGTTATGGGAACTATTTTTTCTTTTGTAGATAAAATGATCTCGTCTTTTGGTCAATCGCAAATGAACCGGCATTGCATGAAGAAGGTGCACGAGAATATTTTGAGCCGTTGATTAACTTGACGAAAGAATTGGATCCGCAAAACCGACCTGTAACCATCGTGAATATTCAAATGTCTACACCAGATAAAGATTTAGTAGCTGATTTATTAGATGTTATTTGTTTGAATCGTTATTACGGTTGGTATTTCCATACAGGAGATTTGAAAGCTGGGGAAAAAGGTCTGCGTGAAGAATTAGACTTATGGGAAGAAATGTACCCTGGTAAACCAGTGATGTTTACAGAATACGGTGCAGATACCGTTCCAGGGTATCATGCAATCGATGTTATTCCATTTACAGAAGAATATCAGGTACGTTACTACAACATGTACCACAAAGTATTTGACGATTATAAACAAGTTATTGGAGAACAATTGTGGAACTTTGCGGATTTTGAAACAAAAGTCGGCATCAATCGCGTGCAAGGAAACAAAAAAGGGATCTTTACTCGTGCGAGAGAACCAAAAATGATCGCACATGTATTAAGAGAACGTTGGACAGCTATGCCTGATTTTGGCTATAAAAGCGAATAAGTTTTAAAACACTGAAGCAAATGTTGCTTCAGTGTTTTTTTGTTGTCCTGTTGTTTGTAATTGAACAAATAATGAAAAAATTAAAGAAAACGGCTGGGCTTTGAATCGGATAACAGTTGCTAAAAAGCCGCTGTTGTCATAAAATAGAGAGGTATAAATCAAAGAAACTCTTCAATAACTATTTGTGAAATAATTATAAAACTTTAGAGAGTAGGAAGCTTTATGGCGAGATTGGAAGTAAAAAATCTGCATGTATCCATAGAAGATAAAGAAATCTTAAAAGGCGTCGATTTAATCATGAATACAGGGGAAATCCATGCCATCATGGGTCCGAATGGAACTGGAAAGTCGACGCTCTCAGCAGCGATCATGGGACATCCCAGCTACACCGTTACTAAAGGCGAAATTTTATTGGATGGGCAAGATGTATTAGAGATGGAAGTCGACGAAAGAGCTCGAGCTGGACTTTTTTTAGCTGTTCAGTACCCAAGCGAGATAGCAGGGATCACAAATGCTGAGTTTATGCGGGCCGCCATCAACGCTAGACGTCCAGAAGGCAATAAAATTCCTGTGATGGAGTTTATTCGGAAATTAGATGAGAAAATGGCTGTTTTAGATATGCCGGAAGAAATGGCGGAACGTTATTTGAACGAAGGCTTTTCCGGTGGAGAGAAAAAACGAAATGAGATCTTGCAATTGATGATGATCGAATCTACATTTGCGATTTTAGATGAAATCGATTCAGGATTGGATATCGATGCATTGAAAGTCGTCTCTAAAGGGGTTAATGCAATGAGAGGAGAGAATTTCGGTTCATTGATTATTACACATTATCAGCGGTTGTTGAATTACATCACTCCTGATGTGGTCCATGTGATGATGAATGGAATCATCGTCAAAACAGGCGGGGCAGAATTGGCGAAACGATTAGAAGTCGAAGGGTATAAAGGAATCAGAGATGAATTAGGTTTAGAAGTCGTGTTAGACGAAGATTAAGGAGGCAAGTCAATGCAAGAAGTGATGTATAAAGAAAATTTTGGAATGGTACAGCAATTTTCTGCACAAATGGGCGAGCCTGAATGGATGCTGAGATTGAGGAAAACGGCTTTAAAACGAGTTGATGATTTAGACTGGCCTGTATTTGAACGAGTCAACTATAAACGATGGCCATTGATCGAGATTCCAGAGTTGACAACGTTTGAAGGATTCATCTTGCCGGAAGACCAAGAGTATGCACAGACTCCTCAAATCGTCCAAGTAGGCCATCAAACCATGGTCGAATTTCTGCCCCAAAAATACAAAGACCAAGGGGTAATTTTTACGGACATCTTTACAGCTTTAAGAGAATATCCGGATTTAGTAGAAGAGTGTTACATGAATAGAGCGGTCAATCCGAACGAAGATAAACTGACGGCTTTTCATGCTGCTTTTATGACAAGCGGAGTGTTTTTATATGTTCCGAAACATGTAGTCATAGAAGAACCTCTAGAAGCTACTTTTGTTCAAAATAGCTTGCACAAAAATAGCTGGATCAAACATGTGTTGGTGTATGCTGACAGCTACAGCTCTTTTACCTATGTGGAGAAATATGAAACGGTCGGAACTGAAAAGGGTTCAGCCAATATCATAGTGGAAGTTGTTGCTAAACCAGGTGCGACAGTAAAAGTTTCTGCAGTGGATCAGTTGGGAGAGCAAACAACAGCTTATCTCAATCGGCGAGGACATACGGACAAAGATGCCTCTATCGATTGGGCAGTAGGGGTTATGAACACAGGGAATGTGATCGCAGATTTTGATACGGATTTAGTAGGTGAAGGTTCCAGCAGTGAAGTAAAAGTCGTTGCCATCAGTATGGGCAATCAGATTCAAGGAATCGACACTCGAGTGACTAATTTCGGTCGGCATACCACTGGTCATATTTTGCAGCATGGAGTGATTTTAGACAAATCTACGCTGACGTTTAACGGTATCGGACACATCTTAAAAGGAGCTAAAGGGGCGGATGCCCAGCAAGAAAGCCGAATCTTGATGTTGTCTGAACATGCTAGAGGAGATGCCAACCCAATTTTGCTGATTGATGAGAATGATGTCACCGCAGGACACGCAGCTAGTGTTGGAAGAGTCGACCCTGAAGAATTGTACTATTTAATGAGTCGAGGAATTCCTAGACAAGAAGCAGAGCGATTGGTCATCAGAGGTTTTTTAGGTGCCGTAATTACGGCGATTCCTTTAAAAGCGATGCGCACAGAATTGGTGGAGACGATTGAAAGGAAGTTGAGTGAATGAGTTTTTCTGCGGACAAGATAAAAGCTGATTTTATGATCTTAAACCAACTCGTCAATGAAGAGCCGTTAGTATATTTGGACAATGCCGCAACGTCTCAAAAACCAACGACCGTCTTAGCCACCGTAGAACAGTATTACCGCCGAAACAATGCCAACGTTCATCGCGGAGTCCATACTTTAGCTGAAAGAGCTACAGCACAATACGAAGCAGCTCGCCAAAAAGTGCAGCACTTCATTCATGCAAAAGAATCAGCTGAAGTGTTGTTTACTCGAGGAACGACTACGAGTTTGAACTGGGTAGCAAAAAGCTATGGGGAAGCAAGTGTACACCAGGGAGACGAAATTTTGATCTCTGTCATGGAACACCATTCCAATATTGTCCCTTGGCAGCAATTGGCAAAAAGACAGCAAGCGGTATTGAAGTACATTGACATAACTCCTGAAGGATTGTTGGATATGAACAGTTTGCGCAGCCAATTGACCAGCAAAACAAAAATCGTCTCTCTTGCCCATGTATCCAATGTATTAGGGGTAGTAAATCCGATACAAGAAATCGCTCACTTAGTACATGAAGCTGGAGCCGTATTGGTAGTGGACGGAGCTCAAGCTGTTCCGCATCAAAAAGTCGATGTGCAAGAACTGGATGTTGATTTCTACGCCTTCAGTGGTCACAAAATGCTTGGACCAACAGGGATTGGTGTTCTATATGGAAAACGACATTTACTGGAGCAAATGGAACCCGTTGAATTTGGCGGTGAAATGATTGATATCGTTACTGAACAAGAGAGTACTTGGAAAGAGTTGCCATGGAAGTTCGAAGCCGGGACTCCCAATATTGCAGGAGCGATCGGGCTTGGTGCAGCAATTGATTATATGGAGGCCATTGGAGTAGATAACATCCAACAACATGAACAAGAATTGATGCAGTATTTATGGCCTAAATTAACGGCTATACCTGGGCTGACCATTTATGGACCGGCAAAACTGGAACAACGAACCGGAATCATCACTTTTAATTTAGAAGACATCCATCCGCATGATGTTGCAACAGCGATGGATATGGAAGGTGTAGCCATTCGAGCAGGCAATCACTGTACTCAGCCATTGATGACTAGACTGGGATGCGGTTCTTCAGCTCGTGCCAGTTTTTATGTGTACAATACAACCGCAGATGCTGACAAATTTGTTGAAGCACTAATCGCGACAAAGGAGTTTTTTAGTTATGGGACTATCTAAATTGGATCAATTGTACCGCCAAGTGATTTTAGACCATTCACAGCATCCTCATCATTATGGGAAGCTTGACGAATCGACTCGCACGATTGAATTGAACAATCCTACTTGCGGAGACGTAATTCAACTTCACTTCTTGATCGAAGATGATCGCATCACAGACATTCGTTTCAGCGGTCATGGTTGCACGATTAGTAAAGCCAGTGCCAGCATGATGACGGATCTCATGGTAGGGAAAACTCTTGAAGAAGCATTGCAATTGGAGAAACAGTTTTCGCTTTTAGTCCAAGGAGAAGAAGTGCAGGATGTGGAAGAATTAGGAGATGCAGTATTGTTGTCGGGAGTTGCCAAATTCCCAGCTCGTATCAAATGTGCGACGTTATCATGGAAAGCGCTAGAAAAAGCATTAGCGGAATGAAAGAATCGTAAGGAGGAGAACAAATGGAAGTACCTGAACGCGAACAGTATCAATACGGTTTCCATGATGACGTGGATTCTATTTACACGACTGGAAAAGGCCTTACGGAAAAGACAGTCAGAGAAATCTCGCAACGCAAAAATGAACCGGAGTGGATGCTGGATTATCGATTAAAAGCCTACTCGCACTTCTTGAAACGACCCATGCCTGAATGGGGAGCAGATTTATCAGCAATCGACTTTGATGAAATCACCTATTACAAGACCGTCAGCAATCAACCTGAACGCAGTTGGGAAGATGTTCCAGAGAAAGTCAAAGAAACTTTTGAACGCTTAGGAATACCAGAAGCAGAACGGAAATATTTAGCAGGTGCTGGAGCGCAATACGAATCGGAAGTCGTTTACCACAACATGAAAGAAGAATTTGAAAAACTGGGGATCGTTTTTACCGATACAGATTCAGCATTGAAAGAGTATCCGGAAATCTTTAAAGAACACTTTGGAACAGTCGTACCGGCAACGGATAATAAATTGGCTGCATTAAATGCCTCTGTCTGGTCTGGCGGAACGTTTATTTACGTGCCGAAAGGTGTCCGCTGTGATGTTCCTTTGCAAATGTATTTCCGCATCAATGATGAAGCGATGGGTCAATTTGAACGGACGCTGATCGTGGTGGATGAAGGAGCGAGTGTGCATTATGTAGAAGGGTGTACAGCACCCACGTTTTCTTCCAGCAGTCTGCATGCGGCTATCGTAGAGATCGTTGTTAAAAAAGATGCGTACTGTCGTTACACCACGATCCAAAACTGGTCGAACAACGTGTACAATTTGGTGACCAAACGGGCAGTCGCGCTTGAAGGAGCGACGATGGAATGGGTCGACGGGAACCTCGGAGCCAAGACTACGATGAAATACCCAAGTATTGCGTTAAATGGACGTGGAGCCAGAGGAACGATGTTGTCTATTGCGATGGCAGGAGCTGGACAAAACCAAGATACGGGAGCCAAAATGATTCATAATGCTCCGAACACTTCCAGTTCTATCGTTTCAAAATCGATTGCGAAAGATGGCGGAGAAGTCAACTACCGCGGACAAGTAACTTTCGGAAAAAATTCCGGTGGGTCGATTTCTCATATTGAATGCGACACGATTATTATGGATGACTTGTCTAAATCTGATACGATCCCGTTCAATGAGATCCACAACGGAAATGTTTCTCTGGAACACGAAGCCAAAGTCTCAAAAATATCGGAAGAACAACTCTATTACTTGATGAGCCGAGGTTTAACGGAACAACAAGCCACTGAAATGATCGTCATGGGATTTGTTGAACCGTTCTCGAAAGAACTCCCAATGGAATATGCAGTAGAATTGAACCGATTGATCGCTTATGAGATGGAAGGGTCAGTGGGGTAGTATAGGTATACACTCATAAATCTTAGGATGCTATTAAGAAAATAGATCCTAGGATTTATTTTTTATTAAAGGATTTTGTTTTAGGTAATGTTAATAGTAATGCTAATGCCTATAAGGAATGCTTATCATAGAGTTCATTTTTACTTGGTGGTTTCTTCTAACATTCCTCTATAGAATATGTAATTGAAAACGCTTTATAAAGCGAGCTCATATTACTTAAGATTATAGGAGGAAGGTAGATGAAACAAGAAAAGAATCGTTGGTTAATTTTGATTGCAGCTATCATAACAAATTTGGCATTAGGAGCAGGGTATGCTTGGTCAGTGTTCCAAACGGCTTTATTAGAGACCAATACAGATTGGACGTTGAGTGAAACATCTTTAGCGTTTAGTATCTCATTCGCGATGGTTCCGGTTGGGATGATCATTTGCGGACCGATCGTTGATAAACACGGCGGAAAGAAAGTCGTTCTTGCGGCTGGGTTGTTGTTTGGTTTAGGAATGTTCTTAACGGGTTTTGCAAACAGCATTATTATGTTGTATTTAACTTATGGAGTGATTTTAGGGTTAGGGATCGGGGCTGGATATGGAACGGCTACTGCCTTAACTGTAAAATGGTTCCCAGACAAAAAAGGCTTGGCTGGCGGATTAACAGCAGCTGGATTTGGATCTGGAGCAATCTTGTTGGCTCCTATTGCTACTAATATGATTGAGAGTGTAGGCGTAAATGATACATTTAAAATCTTAGGCGGAATCTTATTAGTTGTCATTTGTGCAGCATCTTTCGTGATGGAAAACCCGCCTGTGCAAGAAAAAGCCGTTGGAGTAACAACTGACAAAGACAAAAATTACAAAGAAATGCTTCGTGATTTAAACTTCTGGATTTTATGGGCAATTTATACATTTGCAGCAACAAGTGGATTAATGGTAATTGGTCACGCGGCTAACTTAGCTTCTTACTACACATTGGGAGCTGGAGCGGTTATTGTTATGGTCGTAGGACTGGCAAATACATTAGGAAGAATTTTCTGGGGTTCAGTTTCAGATAAAATCGGAAGATACAAAACAGTTATGAGTATGTTTATTGTTTCAGGAACTGGATTGATCTTATTAAATTTTGCGAACACATTGGAAGCTGTTGCCGGTATTGCAGGATTGATCTTTATTGCTTTATCATTTGGCGGGTTCTTAGGTTCTTTCCCTGGAATCACAGCAGAGAACTGGGGAGCATCAAAATCAGCTTCTAACTATGGCTGGATGTTCACGGCTTATGGAATCGCATCGATTTTAGGCCCATCGCTTGCTTCAAGCATCAGAGAATCAACAGGTTCTTACTCAATGGCGTTATTGATTTCAGCAGGAATGGCACTTGTGGGAGCTGGAATGATTTTGTTCTACATGAACAGAGTCAACAAAGCAAGTAATGTAAAACAAAAAGCTGTAAAACAGAATTAACCGTATAAACTAATCAAATAGAAAACCATGCTGGGTATCTTTATAAGAAAGACATCCAGCATCGTTTTTTTATTACCAGAATAGTTCTTCTGCATATTCCCAAGTTTTACCCTCATCAGTAGACCGGTAAAGTAAGTGACTAGCTTTATTGTAGTCTCCATCTTGTCCTTGGCCGACCGGAAGAAAGAGATCTCCATTATCTTCGTACGGTATTTCGGGAAAATCAAACGGATTGTATTTTTCTGTTTCCGTTAAAGGAACTTGTACAGGAGGAATCTCTACTTTTTCAAATGTCACTCCGCCATCTGTTGTGAGATACAATTCCGAGTAACTTCCTCCATTATGAGACAAACCGATAAATCCCAGCTGTTCATTGATAAAGGTAATTCCAGTAGATACACCCAATTCACCTAAAAAAGGATCAGGATTGATGAGCTCCCAAGTATTTCCGCCATCCAATGACTGACTCAAGGTGTAAAAGCGAGACCCGGCAGCGGCGTCAACGACGGTCAATTGATACCCTAATTGTTTAGTGAGGAAAAAAGTTTCGCCATCATTTTGCGGCTGTGTTGCCTCAATGGCAACTTCTTCTTGAAGCATTCCAGCAGTAGAAAAATCCATGAAACGCATAGGTGTTTTAGTATCATTATCAGGTGCGTATAGAGAAATCGTATAACCTGTGATTTCATTAGAAGCATCTGTTAGTGGAAGAGTATTTCCTTCTTGGTCAAAATAAACAATGCCTTCTGTGTTGTATCCCCAACTTCGGTAACCTGCATAATAAATGCCGACCGTTTCTTCCCCCCACTCAGCAACTGTTTCTTTTAAAGGAAGAGTTTTTACGCCGTCAAACAAAGGTTGTAATTTCATCGTATCCTCAAAAGTTGGATCAGCGAACCCATTTAAGTAAACACGTATGTCCTTGCTTTTTTCACGATCATAACTCAATAAAAAGCTTTTCGTTTCTTTATTTTCGTCAAGACCATAAAAGAAACTGTAGATATAAGTGATTTCACCGTCACTATTGAATGTGAAATCAAATTCATTAGAAAGATACAGTTCTTCCGGCAACTCCAATTCAGTTTGCAGATCGACAAGTAAGCCGTCTAAGCCATCTTCATAGACATTATTGTGTACGAATGCTATATCACGAGTATTGAAGAAATCGTGTATCTCAAAAGCTAACTTCCCTTGAAAATGGATAGCACTTTGATAAATTTGGAATCCTGTAACGAGAGTAATGAAGGTGAAAGAAAGAAGGCTTATCCTAAACCACCATTTACAAAAGTTTTCCCATATAGAGGAGGGTGAACTTTTGCCAGAAGTATTTTTTACGGCATTACGCTTTTTTCTGTATCGGTAAAAACACCAACCAAACCAAATCAGCAAGCTGCCAAAAGTAGCCAGTATGATTGGTGCTCTTCTTGCAACACCACCATACCAAGCAAGAAAAGACAAATAATAGCAGCCAATACCATAAACGACTAAAACGATTGGGTTGAAAACCAGAGCTCTCCATTTAAAGTTTTTCTTTTTCAATTCAGTTGTCTCCTTATTAAAGTAGTGACTACTTCATGTCCATTATAGAATGTATTTTACCGTTAGATCATTCAAATTGCACATGTTTGTCAAAACAAGATTTCAGTGCATAAGAGATGCAGTAGACATTGAGTCTACTGCATCTCTCAGGAATTTAATAGGTGACTTTTGGTTGTTTCATTCCTGCTAAGTACCCCATGACATATCCACTGACCAGTAGAGGAATCCATTCCAATTGATAAGAGTAAAGTGGTAATATTTTTAACCAATCTGCTTGAAGCCAACCATTTGCATGGACCATGGAAAGTAAACTGATAAGAGAAACTACTATAACCGGTATTTGCAAACTGAGGCGTGGTGAAGGAATGAAGTACGTGAACAAAAGAAGCAAAACCGTACTCATTGCGATTGGATAAATCACATTTAAAACAGGTACACTGGTTTTGATGACTTGATCCAAACCTTGATTAGCTAATATGAATGAGACGATTGTAAATAGTACTGCAAAAGTTTTATAAGAAATCTTTGGAAACAAACTATTAAAGTATTCACTGACTGCTGAAATCAAGCCTGTAGCTGTTGTCAAACAGCTTAAGAAAACGATTGTTCCAAGCAAAATGATCCCTAGAGCACCGAAGGCTTCATTTGAGACATATTGCAATAAAAAAGTACCGAGATTTTGTTTTTCAGGAAGACCGTTATTCAATATCACCCGATTACCCGTCCAACCTAAACCGATATAAACTAAGCCAAGTAATAAAGCAGCTAGAAACGAAGATTTCACAGTTCCGATCAGCAAATCCTTTCGATTCGTTACTCCTAAATTTCGTATAGAATTCAAAACGATAATAGAAAAAGCAATTGCCCCGATGGCATCCATCGTCAAGTAACCTTCAGTAAAGCCTATAATGGAAGGAGCTTGCAATTCAAATGAAACATCTGCTGTTTGAGGATCATTTGAATAGTACATCGTTATTGTTCGAATAATAAGGATGAGAATCGTTACTAATAAAGTAGGTGTTAAATATTTTCCTATATTATCTGCTAAGCTGTTCGGGTTTAGTGCAACAAATAAAACCAATAAAAAGAAGAGAATTGAAAAGAAAAATAAACTCATGTTTGTCGATTGTTGTAAAAAAGGGACAACACCAATTTCATAAGCCGTTGTTGCTGTTCTAGGAATAGCGAAAAACGGACCAATGGTTAAGTAAACAACGATTAAAAAGATAATGGAATATACCGGATGAATCTGTTTCAACGATGCTCTATATCCGTTTTCTGAAATAGAACCGACAATGACACTTAATAAAGGAAGACCGACGCCGGTCAAAATAAAGCCTAAAATAGCTGATAAAAAATATTCTCCACTTTGAAAACCTAAAGCGGTTGGGAAAATCAGGTTTCCAGCACCAAAAAACAGCGCAAAAAGCATAAAACCAACTACAAATATATCTTTTCTTTGCATTAAATTGCCTCCAATGAAAATTAAACTAATTACATGTATCAATACACAATAGTAGGAATATCTCAGAAATGGCGCGAATAGTCAATATGCATAAAAATATAACGCGCGAAATTGAATCAACCATGGACGAGTATAGATATTTATTTTAATGAATACAGAAAACGCTGGATTTTCTAAATAAGAATCCAGCGTTTAATAAAATAGAAGATCAGTATACATTATCCATCATCGAAAAACATACTCCAAGACTTGTACAGCTTGATCAATCGATTCCACTGTTACATTGGCTTTGTTAGACAATTCTTTCAAGGGGTGGATCAATTTTTCAGGGCGAACAATAATCAAGGGTTTACCCGTGTTGATAGCTGCAGCAGCATCCATCGCCGTGTTCCATTGACGGTATTCTTCTCCAAATAGAGCAATAACGATGTCCGCTTTTTGCATCAATACTTGAGTTCTGAAGTTATTGATGTCACTGGCTGCTTGGTCTTTAAACAAATTGTTGGGTTGTTTTCCTAATACTTCTTCTCCGATGTTGTCAGATAGATCATGATTGGTTTGCGGACCTACAAAGGAATAAGGCAAGTTCTTTTCTTTCACTAGTTTGATGATATCTTCACGCCAATTATCGTGAATTTGTCCTGCTAAATAGACAGTCAATTCCATAATATCTCTCCTTTTAGATGTATTACTTCTATCATATAGTATTTGGAAATAGTTTGCTGAAAATTGAGTTGTTGATAAGGAGAAGCATTTAAGTTACAATAAGTAAGTGAATTGAAAAGGACGAAATAATGTAAACGACTAGGAGTGTTGATATGCAAGTAGAGTTTTTTCATGATGCGATTTGCAGTTTTTGTTTTCCAATGTCTTATCGAATGAGAAAAGTAGCGAAGAAATATCCAAAATTAGACATCGTGCATCGGTCATTTGCTTTAGGATGGGAAAAAGAGCAATTTGTTCAAATGTTTGGTTCACATGAAGCGGTAAAACCTGAAGTGATGCATCATTGGGAAAGTGCCAATCAAAATGATGACGAACACCGATTTAATATCGAAGGAATGAAAGAGCAAGATTTCTTATTCCCAACTTCTAAAAATGGATTGAAAGCTGCTAAAGCTGCGGGTATCATAGCTGATCAAGAATCGTATTGGGATGTTTTCGACGGTTTACAACATGCGCTGTTTGTGGAAAATAAAGATATTTCTGACTTAACGGTTATTGAAGAAGTTATCAAACAAACTTCAGTTGACTTCAATGCATGGAAAACTCAATTTGAAGACCTTGAAACTGAACAAGCCGTTAGAGAAGATCTCCAAAGAGTTCAGGATTACGGTATTCAAGGAGCACCAGCAGTAGTAGTGAATCAAAAATATTTAATCAGTGGAGCGCAACCGCAAGAAGTCATTGAACAAACGATTGAAAAAATCGCTGAAGAAGAAGGATTCCAATTAAAAGGATTAAAATTGATGGGAACGGATGCGTCGGCTTGCAATATGATTGACGGCCAATGGATCTGTGACTAAACTAATAACATAAAAAGAGCTGTAGTTGATCCGACAAAGTTTAAGTCTGATTTAGACTTTGTTAAGGAAACTAGCAGCTCTTTTTCTTTACTTATTGAGTGGTTACTTCTGAATCTGTAACCCATTTGTGATTTTTGACAATTTCTTCGCCTGTAGTTGGTTGGTAGTCTATCATATACACTGTGGTATTTTCAGAAGATTCAATGGTAGCTGTTGCACCTTTCATACCTTCCATATGATTGGCTTCCAAAGTAACTTCTGTACCAGGTTCTATCATTTGCTCCTCGGTATCAGCGATTTCTTCTTGAACGACCCATTTATGATGTTCAACTCGATCGCCGCCATTTACAGGGTCGTATGAAATTTCATAAGCGGTAGTATCAAAGGCTCCGACGATCTCTGCTGTTGCACCTTCCATACCTTCCATATGCCCTGATTTAAGAGTGACTGTATCTCCAACAGAATAAGCAGGATTTTCAGCTTCTTTCAAACCTGACGGAATCTCACCTGAGTCATCGTGCATCATATCATCCATATGTTCTGTGTGATCCATAGAAGAACTGTCTGATGAACTTTCGACAGATGTATTTTCAGAAGAAGCTTCACTTGATTCTTCTGAACTGTTGTCTGTTGAACAAGCAGCCAGCAAAGCAACAGCTGACAGACTGAGTAACCCTCTTAGAAACTTACTCCTATTCATGTTTATCAAATCCTTTCCATTAAATAACTGTTCATCGTTACATATCGAGTCTAAGAGACATAGATAGAGGAGTCAAACAATCTACTTACAAAGCAAATAAACAAACGGATTCTCAATAAAATATTCCAAAAAAGCAGTAAATAAATAAGATACATTGTACTCCTAACGATTGTTTTGTTAAAATTCAATTAGGACAATCTACATAAAAGAACATTGGGCTGATGTACGAAAGGTCTCTTCAATAAATGATCAACTACATAGCAAGAATCTATCAAAAAATAGAAGTTCAGTAGAACTTTGGAAAGTTGGTATAAGTTATGAGGGGTAGGATAAAAAGAATCTTAGGTATCGGTGCAGCATTGTTGATGAGTTTAGCATTTGGAGAAACGGTTTTCGCGGAAAATGAATTGTCGGATATAAAAATTGAGATAGAGTTGCTGGAAGATGGTTCAGGGGTGGTAAAAGAGTACCGTCAAATGAATATGGACGAAGGAACGGAATTGTTTATTGTATTAGAAGAAATGCAAGATTCAGAGTTGCTGGGGTTTCAAGTAGCAGGATTTGAAGAAGTGACAGATTGGGATTCAGATGATTCCAGAGAAGAGAAAGCTGGAAAATATGGCGTCATCGAAACCGATGACGGATTAGAACTGGTGTGGGGAATTGGAGATTATGGGATAAATGAGTATGAAGTGACATATACTTTATCCAATTTGGTACGTGAATTAGAAGATGGGCAAGCGTTGTTATGGAACTTTGATACTTTTTCTGACATACCGGCAGAAAATTTAATGGTCGAAATTTCTAGTCCAGAACCTTTTACAGAAGACAATGTCCGTTTTTGGGGCTTTGGATTTGAAGGTGATATCGAGCTGGTAGATGATAAGATCGTCTGGCAAGCTAATGAGGAAGTGGATGATAGTAATGATGTAACGGTGTTGTTGCAATTTCAGCCAGGATTTTTCAATACTCAAGTCAGTGTGGATGATACGTTAGAAGAACAACGAGAAATGGCTATGAATGGGTCGGCGTACAATGATTCTTCAGATGACATCCCTATAGCCATCGCAATTGGCATGGCAATGGTTGGTGGAGGAGCGGCTTTAGGGGCAACAGCGTTTGCCGTCAAAGTGAATAAAGCCAAAAAAGAAGCAGGTCGGATGCGTTTTGGTTTAGAAAGAATGAAAGACAATAAAGGAATTTTATATGAGGAAATTCCTTATCGCGGAGAAGATATTGCAGGCATCGCATACTTGCTGCAAGATTTCCAGAAGGGCTATTTTGAAGACTATTTCTCCGCTTATTTACTGAAGTGGGTCACTGAGGAACGTATCTTGATCAATGCTTCTAAAGATGATTCTATTTTTGGAGAAAAATTTGATACAGAGATCACTATTCAACAGTATGAAGAAGAACGTCAATTGCATCCAGAGTCATTTTCAGATCACATAGAAAATCTAGAGACTAGCAATGAATCTTATGAAATGGGACTATGGTTGATGCTGTTAGATGCAGCAAACAGCAATGGAATAGTCGGAGACGACAGAATTAAAAAATGGGCTAAAAAGAATGCCAAAGAAGTAGAGACCTTTGCAAATTATTTAACGGCTTATTCAACAGAGTATCTAGAAAAAGAAAAGTTGGTTACTTTTAAAGAAATCAAGGTTTGGGGAACTAAGCATTTAGTTGCAGTCGCTAGTCCGGAAGGAGATCAGTTATTTGATCGTTTAGTACAATTCGATAATTATTTGGAAGAAATCGAGTTAGAAGGGTTTGCGAACAGAGAAAATCCATTCAGTGTAGAAGAGTTTCTGTTATGGAACATTTTATATGCCAGAAGCGAGGAAATCACTGACCAGTTTAAAGAAATGGTTCCCGATCCAACAAATAATGACTACGGATATGATAATGGGAATTTTGTTTATCATTATTGGTATTGGAATGGCATGACAGGATTTAGAAGCAACTGGTCTGACGGCTTGGCTAGTGGAGGTTTTTATTCTAGTACTTCATCAGGAGCATCCGGAACTGGAGGAGCGACTTCCTTTGGCGGCGGAGCAGGCGCTGGTGGAGGCGGCGGAGGGGGAGCTCGTTAAAAGAGACTCCGACAATGCAGCATACAACGTCAAAAAAAACTTCATATAATGGGGAGATCAAATGATCAGACACTTAACTTTTTCAGACGGGGTGGAGCTTAACCGGTTGAATCAAAATCAATTAGGATACACTATTCCTTTGTCTTCAACACAAGAAAAGCTGAAACGATTGTTGGAGGATACCCAGCATCATTACTTTTTAGCTTTTGAAGAAGAAAGCATTAAAAAGGTAGCAGGATATGTTCATGCGGAAGTTTATGAAAATACGTACGCTGAACCCATGTTCAATGTCATGGCACTCGCAGTAGACAAAGAGTATCAACATAACGGTATAGGAACTTTGTTGATGAAGCAGTTAGAGCAAGAAGCTAAAGCAAGAGGCTACAGTGGGATTCGGTTGAATTCAGCTGAACATAGAAAAGAAGCGCATAAATTCTATGAACATATTGGTTATAAAGCAGACAAATTACAGAAAAGATTTTTCAAAGAGTTATGAACATAAAAAAAGAAAGCTGGATTCAGCTTTCTTTTTTTGTGTTTGTAGAATGAAGATAGTATGTGCTTAAGCAGTTAATAAGTTTTTTTGTACGCATAAACCACAAGCGGCTAAGGCACCATTTGTAGTAGAGTAAGGTTTTATTTCAATGCTTAACTTGCGTTCTGCTGCTAATATCATGACATGCCGGTCAGAATGTTCTTTTAAAAGAGCTATCAACTGCGGCTCATCGAACAGCTGACCATGAACGATCATCGTTTTTGTATCAATCATCATAGAAATATTGTTGATGGCAATAGACAAATATTTAATAGCGTTATGCAGGATCGTTATTACCCCTTCATCACCTAAAGCATAAGCACGTAAAATGGTTTCAATGGTAATATCCCCAGGGGTGTCAGCTAGTTGACGAAGATAAGTGTTGTCAAAGTTTTGATAAAGAATCTGTAATTTTTTGATGATCCATGCTTCACTGGCATATGTTTGGAGACATCCTCTTTTTCCACATTCGCACAGTTCGCCATCTGGATGAGAAATTGTGTGGCCGATCTCGCCTGCCAATACATTGTTTTTTCCATAAAGTTCTCCATCGTAAATGCAAGAACAAAACATTCCGCGACCTACATGGAGCACAGCGAAATTTTGATCTCTATGGCGTTCCGAAAAAATTCGTTCTGCTAACGCCATACTTTGTACGTTGTTTTCAAAATAAATGGGTAAAGGACTGTTGTCCACTAATTCTTTTAAGGTGAATGTTTTCCAAAAAGGATTATTGGTTAATATGGTACAGCTCTGTTTATCAAAGTGACCCGGTAATGCTACACCAATGGCTTCAGGGTTGTATTCTTTACACAACTCCAAAAAAGTACTCAATTCTTTGATGAGTTTGGTGGTGTTCCATGTTTCCTTTTCAGCAGAAGTCTGAAACGAGATGACTTTTTCTTTTACTTTGTTTCCTTTGTTGTCGCTCAATACAAAAGAAAAGAATTTCTCAGACAGCTCAATACCGATGTAATAATTATGTGCATTAGAAATCATCCATAATATTTTTCTGCGTCCAGATTTTGTTTCAGTGGTTACTTCTTCTCCAATCTCATGAATCAAATTTTCTGAAATCAATTGACCGGTTATCTCGCTCGTAAGAAAAAAACCAGTCAACAAACAAAAGTGTTGGCTCCAATTACAGTGGTACCTGGAATATTTAATATCAATGAACCGACGATGTTTGGAGTTCCTATCGTATTAAATGTCATGTTGTTTGTTCCATTTGTTATTGCACCTATGATCAACGTTGTTGTAGCATACTTGGCCATGTCTTCAGGATTAGTTCCGTTGACTCGAACAGCTGCTTCATGGACGATGCCGCCTATTATCAGTGGTTTCTTAGTAACAGGAAGTATTAGTGGATCTATCCTGCAAATCGTTTTGATTGTCCTAGATGTTCTTCTATACTTGCCGTTTATCTTAGCGGTTGAGAAACGATTCAAAGCTCAAGAATTAGGGAAACTACCTTTAGAAGAAGCCTAAGTAAACAGTAAACTCATACTAGAGTATCGCACCCTTTAAGGTGTGATGCTCTAGTTTTTTTGTTATATTCTAAGAATAGAAGACCACTAGGCGAGAATGATGCGAAAAAGGAGGAAGTTATGATAGATGAAATAGACAGATTTATCCAAAAATTGGCAACAACTAACGTGCCATCAAATGTATATAACCAATATTCTGATGATTATCCAGAAAGTTCCGTCAGACGAAAGAACTTAGGAATTTATTTGCAGCATATGGCAAATGTTAAGCCAAAAATAATGTTGGTAGGAGAAGCGCCTGGTTATAGAGGGAGCCGTTTGACGGGTGTCCCTTTTACAAGTGAATATTTATTGATGCATAATAAGGGAGGGTTAATCCTATTTGGCGAAGAAAACGGCTACCAGTTGCCGATAGAGAAAGAAAAATTGTTGAAGGAAGCGACGGCTACGATTATTTTGGAAACGATGCTAAAAGAGGAGTTGGTTTTTCTATCGTGGAATGCTTTTCCGTTTCATCCGCACAGAATAAATGAAGAAAAAAGCAATCGTATGCCTACGAAAAAAGAGTTGATGATAGGGGAGCCCTTCCTTTTAGATTTGGTCCGACTGTATCAAATAGAAGAGATAATAGCTATGGGAAATAAAGCATATGAAAGCTTAACTAAATTAGGTATAAAATGTCAAAAAGTAAGACATCCTGCACAAGGCGGAAAGAAAGAATTCGTTGCTGGAGTGAAACAAATAAAAGAGAATTTAAAGCAATAGAGAAAAGAGCAACGGTATATTCAACGTACTTAGTATCAGAGGTAAATAATACACTAAAAAAATACTGCTTTAAAACTCTCTAACAAACAAAAAGACACACTAAATAGTG
The DNA here is from genome assembly GCF_900115825.1 of Desemzia incerta. Classification (GTDB taxonomy): domain Bacteria; phylum Bacillota; class Bacilli; order Lactobacillales; family Carnobacteriaceae; genus Desemzia; species Desemzia incerta. The sequence goes on from NZ_FOXW01000005.1 coordinate 170,945, forward strand.
TGTCTTTTTGTGAGCGGAGAAGAGATTTATCGTTGATAAATAAAGGTTTCAGCCGGATACACTAAAGTTGGCACGATACTTGCTAATATATTAGTGACGGATGAAACAACTGATACAGTAGAATCAAAACTAGCGAAATGAGTCCGTTAAGCAAATGGATACCGATGAACTGCTGCGCCGTTAAAGTCACTTGTCAGTCACGAATATAGTGTGGAGAAAATAAGAGGCATTTAGCGGATAGATGAATCAAGTGAAGTACCTTCGCTTGGTAATCAGGCAGGATTCGATTGAAAGGGGGCGCTTGTCTCAATCACAAAGGGATGAGTCAAATTAGTTAAGCTAGTGTTTCATTCAGGAAAAGCAGTAAGGAAATGAATAAATTATTTAGGAGGTAAAAATATGGTAGGAATTATACTAGCAAGCCATGGCGAATTTGCTGAAGGCATCTTGCAATCCGGAGCAATGATTTTCGGAGAACAAGAAAATGTTCAAGCTATTACATTAATGCCTAGTGAAGGTCCAGAAGATGTAAGAGCTAAGATGGAAGCTGCGATTGCTTCTTTCGACAATCAAGACGAAGTATTGTTCTTAGTTGATTTGTGGGGAGGTACACCATTTAATCAAGCGAACACATTATTTGAACAACACAAAGACAAATGGGCAATCGTTGCAGGATTGAATTTACCAATGCTGATCGAAGCTTACGGTTCTCGTTTATCTATGACCTCTGCTCAAGAGATCGCATCACATATCGTTGAAGCAGGAAGAGACGGAGTGAAGGTGAACCCTGAAAACTTAGCTCCTATAACAGCTACAGTTCCAGTCGCTGAAGATGGACAACCTCAAGCACCGCTTGCGCCAAACACAGTAGTTGGAGATGGAAAGATCAAATTTGTTTTAACTCGTGTAGACTCTCGTTTATTACATGGTCAAGTTGCAACAGCGTGGTCTAAATCAGTAAAACCAAACCGTATTATTGTTGTTTCTGATTCTGTAGCCAATGACGATATGCGTAAGAAATTGATTGAACAAGCTGCTCCTCCTGGAGTTAAAGCCAATGTTATCCCAATCAAAAAATTAGTGGAAATTTCAAAAGATACTCGTTTTGGAAATACAAAAGCTTTGCTATTGTTTGAAAACCCGACAGATGTTATTCGTGCTCTTGACGGAGGCGTTGAGATTGAAGAAGTAAACGTAGGTTCAATGGCTCACTCTGTAGGAAAAGTAGTTGTAAATAAAGTTCTTTCTATGGGACAAGAAGATGTAAAAGCTTTTGAAGATATGAAATCAAGAGGAATCAAATTCGATGTACGTAAAGTGCCTAACGATTCTCGTGCTAATATCGATGAACTTTTGAAAAAAGCAAAAACTGATTTAGCAAAAGCTTAATCAATAAATAGAAATAAATTAATTAGGAGGGCTATTATGTCTATTATATCAATTATTTTAGTAATACTTGTTGCTTTTCTAGCCGGTATTGAAGGAATCTTAGATGAATTCCAATTTCATCAACCTCTAGTAGCATGTACTTTGATCGGATTAGTAACAGGAAATTTAACAGCTGGTATCGTTCTTGGCGGTACTCTTCAAATGATCGCACTTGGATGGGCTAACATTGGAGCAGCCGTAGCACCCGATGCTGCATTAGCATCTGTTGCATCAGCAATTATTTTGGTTTTAGGTGGACAAGGAGTAGCTGGTGTTCCAGCAGCTATCGCTATCGCAGTTCCTCTTGCAGTTGCAGGACTTTTCTTGACAATGGTTGTTCGTACGTTGGCTGTTCCTATTGTACATGCAATGGATAAAGCAGCTGAAGATGGAGACTTTAGAAAAATTGAGATTTTACAAGTTGCAGCTATCTGTATGCAAGGTGTTCGTATTGCAATTCCAGCAGCAGCACTATTATTCATCCCAGCAGCTACAGTTCAAGGTTTCTTGGAATCAATGCCTGCATGGTTAACTGACGGTATGGCTATCGGTGGTGGAATGGTTGTTGCCGTTGGTTATGCATTAGTTATCAACATGATGGCAAACAAAGAAGTATGGCCATTCTTCGTACTTGGATTTGTAGTTGCAGCTATATCTGAAATCACTCTTATTGGTCTTGGAGCGATTGGTGTAGCTATTGCTCTTGTGTACTTGAACCTTTCTAAAATGGGAGGATCTTCAAGTAACGGCGGTAACAATACAGGTGACCCGCTTGGTGATATCTTAAACGATTATTAATCCTGAAGGAGGAGAAAACGACATGGAAGAAAAAATTACTTTAACTAAAAAAGATCGCTTAGCAGTGGCATGGCGTTCAACATTTATCCAAGGTTCTTGGAACTATGAACGTATGCAAAACGGCGGTTGGGCATTTTCAATGATTCCAGCCATTAAAAAATTGTACAAATCAAAAGAGGACCGCTCATTAGCATTGAAACGTCACTTAGAATTCTTTAACACACATCCGTATATCGCTTCACCTATTCTTGGTGTTACTTTAGCTCTTGAAGAAGAACGTGCAAATGGCGTTCCAGTTGATGATGTAGCTATCCAAGGGGTTAAAGTTGGTATGATGGGCCCTCTAGCCGGTGTTGGTGACCCAGTGTTCTGGTTTACTGTACGTCCGATGTTAGGTGCTTTAGGAGCTTCATTAGCAATTGGCGGAAACATCTTAGGACCAATCTTGTTCTTCGTAGCTTGGAACTTAATTCGTTGGGGATTCATGTGGTATACACAAGAATTCGGCTACAGAGCTGGTTCTAAAATCACAGAAGACCTTTCAGGTGGTTTATTGCAAGACATTACTAAAGGTGCATCTATCTTAGGGATGTTCGTACTGGCAGCTTTAGTACAGCGCTGGGTATCGATTGGATTCAAACCAATCGTTTCTGAAGTACAATTGGATGAAGGTGCTTATATTAAATGGGATGAGCTTCCTGCAGGTGGAGAAGGTATGCGTCAAGCCTTTGAACAAGTAAACTCAGGTATGTCTCTTTCTCCTACTAAAGTAACTACATTACAAGACAACTTAGATCAATTGATCCCAGGATTGGCACCGTTGTTGTTAACATTATTGTGCATGTGGTTATTGAAGAAAAATGTCAGCCCTATCGTTATCATCCTTGGTCTATTTGTAGTAGGTATCGGTGGACATTTAATCGGTCTTTTATAATAAAAGCAATAAGCATCAGTCGATTGAATTCTATTAAATGAATAATATATCACACAAATAGCGGCTGGGATTCTTTATCTCAGTCGTTTTTGTGTAGCCTAATTCGATAAAGAAACGTATAATGAATGTAACAAGATAAATGAAATGGAGCGGTCAGAATGGTTCAATCAATTAATACAAAGGTAGATTTGGTAATCGACGCTACCGCTTTTACAGGGTTAACAGATTATGGAAAAATCATGATCGGTGATAAAGGTTTCGAATTTTATAATGCACGTGATCCGCGCAAGTTTATTCAAATCCCTTGGGAAGAAGTGAATTTAGTGATTGCATCTGTAATGTTCAAAGGAAGATGGATTCCTCGTTATGCGATTGAAACAAAACAAACAGGAACGTATACTTTCTCTTCGAAGAACCCTAAAAAAGTACTTCGTGCAATAAAAGAGTATGTAAATCCAGATCATATGGTGCATTCTTTAAGCTTTTTCGAGGTAGTGAAACTCGGTGTGAACTCTCTATTTAAAAAGAAGTCTTAATTTCAGTACAAAAAACAGTTTAAAAGCCGTTAAAATACTTGTTATTTTAACGGCTTTTTTGCTCATAGTTGCTTAGGGAAATGATTATCGGTAAACTAAAAGGGATAGGAAATGTGCAGATGGCGAGAGAATAGAGGAGGGAAAAGCATGGCAGAAACGTACAAGAATGGGCAGGTAAAGGAAGTTACAGAGAATGGAGTACGGACTTATTATTTTGAGAACGGAATGGTCAAAGCTCACGGACCTTTTGACGGGAAGATGCATGGAGAATGGTCTTTTTATCGCAAAACAGGCGAGCTGTGGCAAGTTGGGCAGTTCGAAGCAGACTATAAAAATGGCAGTTGGGTACGCTACGATAAAAATGGTGAAATCGAAAAAGCTGCTGAATTCAAAAATGGAAAAGAAGTTCGTCATTGATTGTTAAAAAGTGAATAAAAAAAGCGCGTTTTATATAGAAAATATTTTTTTGAACCTTTATGTTGGTTTTTTCACAATTAGGGTGTATAATGTGAATGAAGTTATGGAAGTGGACGGATTTTAAGAGAATATGATTTTCATAGCTTTGAAAACGGATAATAAAAATGGAGGTAAGAAATTATTATGGCTACATTTAACAAAAAAAGAGGTTTATTCTTAGGGGTTTGTGCATCATTTATTATTTTTGCAGCAGGTTGTGGAAACAACGAAGAAACAACTGAAAGCGAATCTAGTGCAGCAGAAGAAAGTACAGAAGTTGTGACAACTGCTTCAATCAGCAATAACCCAGCAGACGTAGTAGCTGGTTTAAGCCAAAATGGTACTTGGATTTATGCAATCACTGATGATGTTACAGTAGAAGAAGAAATCGTTGTAGCTGGAACTTTCCACGATGGCGGGGAAGATAGTGGAGATGTTTACCGTAAATTAGCTTTGTATGCTCAAGATGATGATCGTAACGTTACTGATGAGTTCACATTAACTGCACCTAAAATGACTGTAGAATCACCAAACTTCAGAATCCAAAATGGTACTTTTGTCGGAGACGTAGAAGTTAAAGCTGAAGGTTTTGAATTAGCTGAATCTACAATTGAAGGAAACGTAACTTTTGAAACTCAAGAATTAATGGATTCTGCAAAAATGGATGAAGGTACAGTAACTGGAGAAGTAACTGTAGCTGAATAATCTAAAACTATAAAGTTGAGTATCCTGCCTTCATTAAAAAGGTAGGATATTTTTTTATCAAAAATAACAGATATCTGTAGCAGAGAATAGGTAAGGAGCGTTTTCTATATGAAACCAAAAGATGTATTATTACTTTTAACAGACGACTGGGCAGATTGGTAAGCAGCCCATGCAATAGCAGAGGTCAATTCTGTACCTCAATATACGGTGAAAACCATTGCTGTAGATAAGCTGTCAAAAACCTCCATTGGCGGATTAAGAGCAGAAATTGATGTTTCGATAGAGGAGTACACAGATTTGAACAACTTGGCTATGGTTATTTTACCTGGAGGATTCTCTTGGCATCAAAAGAGATACAGCAAGATTGCAGCATTTATTAACCAGGTGATAGCTGCTGATGTTCCTATTGCTGCTATTTGCGGAGCAACTATTTTTCTAGGCAGTCACGGTTTTTTGAATCAGGTACGACACACTGGAGACAGCAAAGATTTCTTTAAAGAATACACTGAGTATGAAGGCGAAGATTTATTTGTTGAGGCACAAGTCATACGTGATAAAAACATGATTACAGCTAATGAAACGGCTGCTGTTGAATTTGCCTATGAGATTTATAAGTTATTAGAGATCGATACGCCAGAAGCTATCGAAGATTGGTATGAGAATTTTAAGCATGGTTTTGTTCGGTAAGGCAAATTAAGGGATAATGATCAATGTCTTATGCAGTTGTAATGATTATTGCTATAATAATGACTAACACTAGTTCGAAGGGGATGGAATGAATGGAGAAAGTGGCTTTAGCAAATGGGATTGAAATACCAATAGTAGGTACAGGAACGAATACTTATGGGAAAGAAGATAATCAGTACAATGGGGAGTTGAATGGAGACTTCAGTGCGCTGGAATCAGCTATTGAAGTTGGATATCGATTGATCGATACAGCCATCTCTTATCGAAATGAAGCGGGTGTTGGAAAGACGGTTGCAGAAAGCGGAATACCTCGCGAAGAATTTTATTTAACAACCAAAATTCCAGCTGACGATCGTTATGTTGGATCAAAAGAATCAGTTGAACAAACGATTTTAAACAGCCTAGAAAATTTAAGAACAGATTACATTGATTTGTATTTGATTCATCATCCTATCGAATCTATCGAAAAATTAAAACATACTTGGGAAGTGCTGGAATCCTTTGTAGACAAAGGTCAGATCAAATCCATCGGGGTATCAAACTTTACGGTAGAAATGTTGGAAACGATAAAAGGTTTTGCACGTATCCAACCTGCTGTCAATCAGATTCAATCCAACCCTCATACTTGGAATGATGAAGTGATCGAGTATATGAAAAATAATAATATCGTGGCCGAAGCGTGGGGGCCATTAAGTCGAGTGACAGACGAACAAAAAGCTCGTCTAGAACAAATCGGTGAAAATTACGGGAAAAATTGGGGACAGGTTTTACTGCGTTATCAAATTCAACGCGGAGTGGTAGTTATTCCAAAATCACATAATAAAGAAAGACAACTGTCTAATCTAGATATCTTTGACTTTGATTTAACTGTTGAAGATACAGTGATCATCAAGTCATTGTAACCAAAAACCCTACATTCTTATGGAATGTAGGGTTTTACATGTCTTCTTCAGCGATCCAATTCAGTACAGGTTCATATCGATAAAGAGAAAGATTGATTTTTCCAGATGGAGTAAAAAGAATGCCTTCAGAAGATAATCGTTCTTTTTGAGAAAACATATCCTCATCCAAAGAGATTTCACCTTTTGCATTGATTACTCGATGCCAAGGCAATTGATGGCTTCGACTCATAGAATGCAAAACCCGCACCACTTGTCTAGCTCCTCTTGGATTCCCGGCAAGTGCAGCAATTTGACCGTATGTCATTACTTTCCCCGCAGGTATAGATTGGATAATAGAAATCACGCGTTCTGTAAATTGAGTCATAAAGAAACCTCTTTTCTTGTAGGGTACAACATTGAAATTTATCCCTTAGCTGATAAAAACATAAAAAAAGCAACTTGAAACGTTTATACCATTAGACGCTTCAAGCTGCTGAATAAAACTGATGATCAGAAGAAAGTATTCCTAAGTGTCCCTATCGATTCAATAGAAACTTCAATGGTGTCGCCAGAAGAAATCCAATTTGAGCCGGGAACTTGCTCTTTAAAACTGCTCATCATACCGAAACCGCTGGTAACCCCTTCAGGAGTACCAGTAAAAATCAGATCTCCTGGAGACAGAGTCATATATTGTGAAAGCATACTGACGATCTCCGCAGTGCAAAACAGCATATTCTTCGTATTATTTCTTTGTCGAATATTACCATTTAGAGATAATTGGATATCTAAATGATCGGGATCAACTTCATCTTTAGTGACTAGATAAGGTCCTACAGGTGCGAAATAATCGAGCGTTTTACCAGCCAGCTTATTCTGTGCGGCTTCTTGAATATCACGCGAAGATAAATCATTTCCCACAGTATAACCTAGGATATAGTCAAAGGCTGATTCTTTAGAAATGTTTTTGGCTTTTTTTCCGATGACGATCACCAATTCTGCACCATAATCATACTTTTCAGCAAATGTAGGTAAAGGGATAGTCTGGTTATGAGCTGCTAAGCTATTCTTGAATTTTCCTCCATATGAAAGAGCGGTAGGGATATCCCCGTTTTGCTCAGAAGCATGCATCAGATAGTTGTAATCTATCGTAATGATTTTGTCTGGATCTGTGTTGATCGGTAAAAAATAAATACTTTCCTCATTGATATAAAAATCAGTCATTGATTCTTTTTGTTCTGCTTCAAGTAAATCATTTAATTGATTCAGAGCTGTTGGTAGATTACTAAATAATTCTTTCATAGATCCGGCTGCTGGGAAACCGAGTTCTTTTGAAGCGCTTTTGACATCCAAGATGCCTTCTTCTGTTTTGATTCCAATTCGTGAAATATTTTGTTTTTTGAAATGGACGATCCTCATAAAATCACCTTCTTATTATAAAGTATAAAATACTTGCTCAAAGATTTCAAAATTGCCTATTTTTTCACAAGTTAAATATATGCTTTTAGTTTTCCGCTGATAAAGCGATTGTCTAGATAATAAATGCCAGTACCCAAAGTACAGGATACAATCAAATCCAGTAAGAAGTAGTATTCGGGCCATTCTATATGACGAGAAAGCAGCCAGAAGTAAATCATTTGGACAATAAAAATGGCATACGATCTTTTGCCTATAAATACCAACGGCTCCTTTATCTTGTTGAATGAACTGGAAGAAAAGTGAGTTAATCCTAAATGGAACAACCATAAAGCATAAAAGAAGGAGAGTGGATTTTGACCTCTCCAGGAAGTGCCAAAGGAATAAAAAGGAACTGGCCATTCAAAGTAATGCACCCCAACGAGATAACATGCACTAAAAAAAGCAGCAACAACGGTCAACTTTTTAGTGTAAGAATAGTTCTGATCAAAAAAATACCAAACTCCTAAAGCAAGAGCAAATAAATAACGGAAGACCAGCAACCGATACAGATAGCTGGGAAATTCCCATACATAAAAGGCGTATTCATAACCGAGGTTAAAGATAAAGCTGACGCCCAACATAACGAGAGGGGCTGTTTTACGACTGAACCAGTAGAGTAGAGGCAATAGAAATATAGCTTGAATCATAATAGAGATATAGTAGCCGCCGAATCCTCCACGTCCAATCAAGTAAAAGAAAAAAGGCCGCCCGTCAGGTGTTATAATGGCTTGAAAAGCATAAATAATCAATGCAATAGGCAACAGACGGTAAAATTTTCTCATCAGCATAGATGGTCGATAAAAAGCCTTTAAAGAGACTATTCCAGAACGAGTATAAGATTGTGAATGATTGTATCCTGATATGATGAGAAAAACAGGAACTGCTTGCAAAATAAAAAAAGGGCCTCCAATTGACCGCAAAGTATCATCTTTCAAACTATGGATGATAACAACAAATAGAATGGAGATGCCTTTCATGATGTCGATATTTTTATTGTATGTCATTGCTGAATGTGTTCCTCCTGTATGGAATCGACCCATCTGCATTAAAGTAAATGCAAGTATGTCTATCCACTAAACCAAAATAGAATCTCCTTTGTAAAAAAGTTTCACTTTATCATAACCAATTTTTTTTCAGAAGTAAATTTATTTTGAAATTCGCTTAAACAGCGATTAAGCTGCAACTTTTGGATTTTTCGCAAAGTAACGTTATAATGGAAGAGAGTTAAGTAATTATCGTTTATTTGATACGTTAATAAAGATAAAAAATGGTATTAAATAGGTTTGCGGTACGAAAAAAATAGGAGGATTTATATGAATATCGGTATACCAACAGAGATCAAAAATAATGAAAAACGAGTATCTTTTTCTCCATCTGGAGTTAAAGCACTCGTGTCAGCAGGGCATAAAGTTTTAGTTGAACAAGGAGCAGGAGAAACAGCTGGATTCGTAGACGAGCAATACATTGAATCAGGTGCAACTATTGTTCCTACTGCTTCAGAGGCTTGGTCAGCAGATATGGTCATTAAAGTTAAAGAACCTTTAAAAGAAGAGTTTGATTATTTGCGTGAGGGATTGATTTTATTCACTTACTTGCATTTGGCAGCAAACAAAGAACTGACAGAAATATTAGCAGAAAAAGGCGTAACAGCTATCGGTTACGAGACAATGGTAGGTCCAGACAATTCCTTGCCTTTACTGACACCAATGAGTCAAATCGCTGGTAGAATGTCTATCCAAATCGGAGCGCATTACCTGGAAAACAGCAATGGCGGCAAAGGAATCTTGCTAGGCGGTACTCCTGGGGTCCGTTCTGGAAAAGTTGTGATTATTGGCGGTGGTGTATCGGGTACAAACGCAGCGAAAATTGCTGTAGGTATGGGGGCAAATGTGGTCGTTTTAGACAACAACCCTGCTAGATTGAGCGAACTAGGCGAACTATTCGGCAACTCGATCCAAACAGTCATGTCTAATGAATACAACATTGAAGAAGAGCTGAAATCGGCTGATTTAGTGATTGGTGCGGTATTGATTCCTGGAGCAAAAGCTCCACAATTGGTCAGTGAAAAAATGGTGAAACAAATGACTCCAGGATCCGTTATCGTGGATATCAGTGTGGATCAAGGAGGTATCATCGAAACAGCAGATAGAGTCACTACATTGGCAGATCCTGTTTATGAAAAACATGGAGTACTTCACTATGCAGTGGCCAATATTCCAGGCAGCGTAGCTAAAACTGCTACTCAAGCTTTAACGAATGTAACGACTCCTTATGCTGTGGCTATTGCCAATAAAGGAATCGTCGAAGCAGCGAAAGAAAATTCTACGATTTATACAGGAATCAATGTGATGAATAACCAAGTAACACACAAAGAAGTGGCGCAATCGTTGGGAATCGATTTTATATCAGCCAGCAGACTATTTTAATACATCTCCCATTGTAGAGAGTGAAAAGAGGATCAAGATTACTATGTCAAAAAGAAATAAGAAAAGCGAAGTTATGATTAAAGAGACAAATAGAAATTCTGAAGATTTTACAGAATTAGAATTGTTTGTGGGCAATGAAAAAATTGGGACTATCCAACAAGAAAAAGAGCAAGCCATCACAACGATCAATAAAAATGGCAATCAAGCGAAAGCTAAAAATATTGATGAAGCTATCAATAATTTAATAATGGATTACAACTTACATTATATGTAAAACGAAATTCAATACGTAATGTGTAAGGAATAACCCAACTATAAGGATGTGGATTTCTATGGAGGCAGATACAGTAGAATACCTTCCGTTTAAACAACGGATGATCAAATTATTTAACATCATAAAAGATAATTGGAGTAGAGCGAACGTATCTTCTCAAGCTGGAGAATTGGCGTATTTTTCTTTGCTGTCTCTATTTCCGATACTATTGGTTATTGCTAACGTAATACCGTTGTTCCCAATTGATGTAAACGCAGTATTATCTTATTTGGAATCTGCGGTTCCGCCCGATATTTTTAGTGTGATCGAACCGATATTGATAGGTTATCTAAGCAGTTCTAGCGGTGGTGTTATTTCTATCGGGTTAGTAACTGCATTGTGGTCAGCAAGTAAAGCATTTAATTCCTTGCAAAACATTTTAAATGAAGTTTACGCAGTAAAACCAAGAAAGAATTTTATTTTGGTTCGTTTAGTTTCCTTATTGGTACAATTAGCCATTGTCTCTATTGTGGGGGTCATCATATTTGCTTTTGTATTTGGTGAAATCATCGTAGAATTTGTAGAAGGACTAGTGAACATTGATTTAGGATTTATTATGCAAATACTCCAATTACGTTGGTTGATTTTGCTGATTGTTCTATTGGCATTGTTTACAGCCGTTTACTTCTTAGTGCCGAATCATCATCTAGGAATCAAATATGCTGTTCCTGGTGCTATATTTGCAACTATTGGCTGGTTGGCCTTATCGCAAGGTTTCTCCATCTATCTGCAATTTGCCGGAGGAGACGCAGCTGCGAATGCAACATTTGGGGTCTTCATTATTTTGATGCTATGGCTCTACTTAGCCGCAATGGTTCTCTTGTTGGGCGGTTTAGTCAACACGATTTACTTTGAATACAAAAATGGTAAGAGCGTGCAGAAAGCGATTGAACAAGAAGATGAAGAACATTCTGAGAATGATAAGAAGAAAAAATTGCCTAAACAACGGAAAAAATTGGTCAAAGTAAAAGAAGTGAAAAATCAATAATATGAGAAGGAGCAGGGATGAAAATCTTTGCTCCTTTTAAGTTGCAGATTCCGAATTTAAAGGGATACATTTTAAAGTGCAAAACTTTTCATGACTATTTGTCAAAGTTTATGTCATTTTTACTAAGAAATAGGAACAGTCCTTTTTTTTAGCCGCTTTTTCTTATATAATAGTTGAAGCTTAAGGAATAAGGAAAAGCTGTATTTCATTTGATTGCAAGGAGATAAGTGAAAAAAATATGAGTGAAAAAAAAGAATCTAGAATAGATTATGGGATAGTGCTATCTATACTGCTGTTGGCTATTATCAGTATAGCAACCATGTTTTCAACTATTTCATTGATCGGTAATGGTGGTCTTCGAGCAACGATCATGCATGTTGCTTGGTATATAGTAGGTGCCGTAGCCATCATCGTCATTATGCAGTTTGATTCAGAACAACTTTGGAAAATTACTCCGTATGCTTATGGTTTAGGGTTAGTCTTGCTTGTATTAGTCCTCTTTTTATATGACGAGCCTACTTTTTTAAGAACTGGGGCACGAAGCTGGTTCAAGTTTGGACCACTGACCTTCCAGCCTTCGGAAGTTATGAAGATAGCCTTTATATTGATGTTGGCTAGGACAGTAACACAACACAATGCAGCTTTTTTAAATCACAATGTAAGAGCCGACTTCATCTTATTAGGGAAAATCGCCTTAGTATCAGCTCCGCCGATGTTGATGGTATTGCTGCAAAATGACTTAGGAACCACATTGGTATTTATTGCTATTGTAATCGGGTTAGTATTGATGTCGGGTATCACTTGGAAAATATTAGTGCCTTTGTTCAGTTCGGTGGCTACAATAGGAACAACGCTATTGTTGCTGGTTGTTTATAACCGCGAATTCTTGTACAACTTAGGATTTAAAGATTATCAATTTTCTCGTATCGACTCTTGGTTGGATCCATACCACGATACTCAAGGAGCAGCTTATCAATTGCTGCAAAGTATCAAAGCAATCGGTTCAGGAAAGGTGTTCGGTAAAGGTTTTGGCGTTTCAGAAGTATATGTGCCTGTAAGAGAATCAGATATGATTTTCTCAACGATCGGTGAAAACTTTGGGTTCATCGGCGGTGCAGTGCTGATTTTGATTTACTTTATGTTGGTGTATCAAATGATTCGTGTGTGCTTAGACACGAAAAACATTTTCTATACGTATATTTCAACAGGCGTTATCATGATGATCGTATTCCATGTATTTGAAAATGTGGGTATGAGTATAGGGTTACTGCCTTTGACGGGGATTCCATTACCTTTTATTTCTCAAGGGGGATCGGCCTTGTTGGGGAATATGATGGGAGTCGGATTGATCATGTCGATGAGATACCACTACAAGAGTTACATGTTCTCAGAAGAGGATGAAGAATTTAGATAGGTCCTTTTACTTTGTAAACATTAGCGTTATACTAATAGAGATGAAAAGTGTTGGAGGAGATTGTGTGCTAAAGTTTTATTGTATTCCAACTTGTTCAACCTGCAAAGCAGCCAAAAAATGGTTAACGCAAAACCAGATTGAATTTGAGGAAATTAATTTAAAAACAAATCCTCCTGCTAAAGAAGAAGTGATGGAACTGTTTAAACAGACTGATTTACCGATGAAACGCTTTTTCAATACGAGCGGCATGGTATATAGAGAAAAAGGTCTGAAAGAAAGTTTTCAGCATTTGTCCCAAGAAGAAGCTGCAGAGTTGTTGTCCACAGAAGGTATGTTGGTAAAGCGCCCTTTACTTGTTGACGAAACGGCAGTCCTAGTTGGATTTAAAGAAGAAAATTATCAAGTATTGTTGTAATAGAGAAGGAGACGTTGGCGAATGGCAGTTGAAGTAAAATACAGTTCAAATGGTTTATGGGTAGCAAAAAACGGTGAACATTACCGTATCGGCTTGTCAGAAAAAGGTCAAGATGATCTAGGTGAAGTCATGTTTGCAGATGTGCCTAAAGAGATCAAAACGATGAAAGCTGGAGACTCGTTGCTGGGTGTTGAAGGAGCAAAGGCTGTCACAGAATTGGAATCTCCATTAAGCGGTGAGGTTGTTCAATTCAATGAAGAGCTATTGAATAGTCCTGAAGGCTTGAACAGTGAAGATCAACAGAGCAATTGGATCGTTGAACTGACGAACGTCGACATTAGTGAATTTGAAAAGCTGGAAAATGATATTCAGTTATAAAAAAGATTTGACAGACTCCATAGAGACTGATAAACTAAGTCTCAAGATTAATCAGAATAACCTGCTATGAGAAGAAGAGTAAATTTTGGCTGAAAATTTTTAGAGAGCTCCGGTTGCTGAAAAGGAGTATTGGAAGCAAAATTGAAGATGGTCTTTGAGCAGAATGAGTGAATGCTATGCACAAGCTTGTTCCGGGAACTCCCGATATAGAGTCACAGTATAAGAGTCAGCAATGGGCTCCGTACTGGCTAAGGTTCATTCAGTAATGGATGGATAAATTAAGGTGGTAACACGAAACGACAACTTTCGTCCTTTATTTGAGTAATTAACTCGAATAGTGGGCGAAAGTTTTTTTATTGTATGGGAAAGAAACAGTGAAGAATGGAGAGCAGAAAAAATGATTAGATTATCCAATGTGATCAAAAGTTTTGATACGAAACAAGGAACGCTAACTGCTGTAGACAACGTAAATCTCTCCATTGAGAGCGGAGAAATTTACGGGATCATCGGTTACTCCGGTGCTGGAAAAAGTACATTAGTCCGCATGTTCAATGGGTTAGAAAAACCAACTAAAGGAGAAATCACTTTAGGAGACAGCGTGATCTCAAAATTGACCGGAAAAGCATTAAGAGAAAAGAGACAAAAAATTGGGATGATCTTCCAACATTTCAATTTATTGTGGTCAAGAACCGTTCTCGAAAATATTTTGCTGCCGCTGGAAATTGCTAATGTTCCTAAACATGACCAGCTGGAAAAAGCTTATGAACTGATTCGTTTAGTAGGGTTAGAGGGAAGAGAGGATGCTTATCCTGCTGAATTATCTGGAGGGCAAAAACAACGTGTAGGTATTGCTAGAGCTCTAGCAAATGAACCGACATTGCTGTTATGTGATGAAGCGACTAGCGCATTAGACCCACAAACAACGGATGAGGTTTTAGAGTTATTGTTAGAGATCAACAAACGATTGAATCTAACCATCGTTATGATCACTCATGAAATGCATGTAGTGCGAAAAATCTGTCACAAAGTAGCCGTGATGGAAAAAGGAAAAATTGTTGAAGAGGGTAATGTGCTGGAAGTTTTCAAACGTCCGCAACAAGAAATCACGAAACGATTCATTCGCCAAGACACAGATCCGGAAAGTGAAGAGACAGACATCGTATTGGCTCAAGTATTCAAAGATTACCCGAATGGCAAGCTGCTTCATTTGACGTTCAATGCTGAGAACTCAAAGCAGCCTGTTCTAAGCCAATTGATTCGTCATCACGACATCGAGTTGAATGTCATTCAAGGAAGCATCCAACAGACACACTCTGGCTCAATTGGTTCTTTGTATGTTCAAGTGACAGGAGATTCGACTGAAATCAGCTCAGTATTAGCGGATTTAACTAAAATGAATGTAGAAGCTGAGGTGATCGAACATGTTTAAATCTCTGATTGTAGGAGAAGGTCTTTTTTCTCAGTATGTTGATTTTGAAGAGGTCAACTGGGAAAGAATTCAAGAAGCTACTCAAGAAACCTTATTGATGACAGCTATTTCTGTAGCAGCAGTCTTTATTTTAGGTTTGGTGATTGGATTATTATTGTATGAAACTGCTGGGAAAAAAAGTGTTTTTGCAAAAGTACTGCACCTTATCGTCAGTATGTTTGTAAATATATTTAGATCTGTACCTTTCATTATTTTAATTGTATTATTGATTCCATTTACTAAACAACTGGTCGGTTCGATTATTGGACCGGTGGCTGCTTTACCCGCGCTGATTATTTCGTCAGCACCCTTTTATGGACGTTTAGTAGAAACTGGTTTTAGAGAAATAGATAAAGGAGTCATTGAAGCTGCTGAAGCAATGGGAGCCAATAAATGGCAAGTTATTTATAAAGTTCTAATACCAGAAAGCCTGCCTTCAATCATCGCTGGAATCACTACTACGGCTATTTCGTTAGTTGGGTACACAGCTATGGCGGGTGTTATCGGAGCAGGTGGATTGGGAAATCTAGCTTATCTGGAAGGATTCCAAAGAAACCAGCCGACAGTCACATTAGTTGCGACAGTCATCGTCTTGATCATGGTATTTCTGATACAAGACATCGGAGAACGAGTAGTTGACCGAGTAGACAAACGCTAAAAAGAAAGAGTCAATTTAAAATAGGGTTTAACCATTAAAAAAATCATTAGGGGGAAGTTAGTTATGAAAAAATCGATCTTTATCAAATCATTAGCAACAGTAGGAGCAGCTCTTTTATTAGCTGCATGTGGAAACAGCGAGAATGCTGGAGATACTTCAAATGGAAACACAGAAGAAACAACAATCAAAATTGGTGCCAGCAACACACCGCATGCGGAAATCTTAGAATTCGCAGCGCCTATTTTAGAAGAAGAAGGTGTTACGCTGGATATCAGTACTTACAATGATTATGTTGTGCCTAACGTAGCGTTGGATGAAGGCGACTTGGATGCAAACTACTTCCAACACGTTCCTTTCTTTGAAGCTGCTGTAGCTGAAAATGATTATGACTTCGTTAATGCTGGTGGAATTCATTTGGAACCAATCGGCTTATTCTCGCAAGAATATGCTAGTTTAGATGAGCTGCCGGATGGAGCAACGATTCTTGTCAGCAGCAACCAATCTGACTGGGGCCGTATTATTGCTATTTTCCAAGAAGCTGGATTAGTGAGTGTAGACGAAGGAACAGATTTAACGACTGCAACATTTGATGATATTACAGAAAATTCGAAGAACTTAGTCTTTGAATATGAAAATGATCCTGCTTTGATGCCAACACTTTACACACAAGGTGAAGGGGACATTGTAGCAATCAACTCCAACTTTGCAGTAGACCAAGGCTTAAACCCGTTAGAAGATTCAATTGCTTTAGAAAGTGAAAGCTCGCCTTATGCAAATATCATTGCAGTAAGAAGCGAAGATAAAGACAATGAAGCTATTACTAAATTAGTAGAAGTTTTAAGATCTCAAGAAGTTCAAGATTACATTCTTGAAACTTGGGATGGTGCAGTAGTTCCTGTAACAGAGTAAAAAAGAAATATATCGATAGAAAAGAAGAAATAGGATCGCTACCTGTGCTTATTGGCAGGTGGTGATCCTTTTTTGTGGTGAAAAAGAGGGACAGAGAATTCTCACTCACAAAGATAGCTGAATCCAATCAAGCTGAAACTTATGAGTTAAAGCATCTTATTTCATGAATTCTATATATGATTAAAAATAGATAAACCTCGATATCTAAAAAAAGCGTTGATGGCAATTGTGCCATCAACGCTTTTTTTAATCAGATAGTTTTTAACTCTTCATTATTCTGCAGCTGTTTTAGAAAACTGACTGTTGTACAAGTTAGCGTAGAAACCGCCTTGTGCCAACAATGAGTCATGTGTTCCTTGTTCAATAATAGAACCTTGGTCCATAACCAAAATCAAATCTGCATTACGTATAGTAGACAAACGGTGAGCAATAACAAAACTTGTTCGACCTTCCATCACTTTATCCATCGCTTCTTGAATCAGTTTCTCTAAACGAGTATCAACAGAACTTGTCGCTTCATCCAGGATCAAAATATCTGGATCAGACAATACTGTTCGAGCGATCGTCATCAATTGTTTTTGCCCCAACGAGATGTTGCTGGCTTCTTGATTGATTTCCATGCCATAACCGTTTGGCAAAGTCTGAATGAAGTGGTTTACGTTGGCAATTTCAGCTGCATGGATGACTTCCTCATCTGTCGCATCTAATTTCCCAAAGCGAAGATTTTCCATAACAGAGTCTTGATATAACCAAGCGTCTTGTAAAACCATTCCAAAGTGTTTGCGTAGATCAGAGCGGGTAATCTTTTTGATATCGACGCCATCAACTTTGATACTTCCGCCGTCAACATCATAAAAACGCATCAATAGATTGACCAGTGTAGTTTTACCAGCACCAGTTGGTCCAACGATTGCAACCATTTCACCAGGATTAACGCGAACACTGATGTCTTTCATCAATGGGTTTTTAGGATTGTAACTGAAAGAGATATGATCAAATTCAACTGCACCTTTAACTTTTTCCGGCAGTTCAGTCGTTACCATACCTTGAACTTCTTCAGATTCATCTAAGAATTCGAAGATACGTCCAGCTGCAGCTCCGGCACTTTGCATGATTCCAGAAAGCTGAGCAATGGTTGTAATAGGTTGATTCACTTGCCATACATACTGAACAAAAGCTTGCAAGTTACCGATCGTCAAAGCGCCATTGAAAGCAAAGTAGCTTCCGACCATAGCCACAATGATGTAAGCAAAGTTTGAAATCAAACCTACAATAGGAGCTAAGAGAGAAGAAATGAAGCTAGCTTTGAATCCTTGATCGCGTAAGTTTAAGTTGCGGCGTTTGAACTCTGTAATAGAATCTTCTTCTTTTCCGTACAATTTGATTTCAGTAAATCCGTTCAAGTTCTCTTGAGTGAATCCAAACAAATCTCCTAAAGCATCTGCTTGACCACGGAAAGAACTTTGAGAAGCCGAGATAATGATGCGTGCAACTATGATAGCCAAAGGAATAGTCAAGATAACGACAAAGGCTAACGGAATGTTCAACGTCACCATCATTACAATAGCAAATGAGATGGATAAGAGCCCATTCAGTACTTGTACGAGTGATTGTTGCAAAGCATTCGTAATAGCGTCCACGTCGCTCGTAACACGACTTAAAATGTCTCCGATTTGATGTTTGTCAAAATAAGAAACCGGCAGACGATTGATTTTAGAAGAAATGTCATTTCTTAAATCACGCATACCTTGTTGAACTACATTCGTTAAAGTGTATTGAGCAAGGTATTGACCGCCGTGGAAAAACATTCCGCGAACGAAATACAGAATCAATATTTGTGTTAAATAAGGATAATTCATTCCTGCGCCTTCAACACCGCGTAACATATCTGCGAAGTTTTTAGTAATTTCAGTAATAGCTAAACCAATAATAAATGGTTCTAAAGCATTTGCGATAGAAGAAACTACGGTTCCAAATATAGATAAGAAAAATTGGCCTTTATAATTTTTAAGGTAAACCCATAAACGAGCTATTTGTTTTAAACCTTTCATTGGTTCAACTCCTCCTCACTCAACTGAGATGATGCAATTTCACGATAAAGAGGGCTTGTTTGCAATAGTTCTTTATGAGTACCTTTTGCAGCGATTTCTCCTTCATCCAGCAAAATAATTTGATCTGCATTCATGATAGAGCTGACGCGTTGTCCGACAATGATCGTTGTTGCATGTTGTGTGACCAAGCTCAATTGATTTCTCAAAATAGCATCTGTTTGAAAGTCCAAAGCTGAGAAACTATCATCGAAAATATAAATACTTGGTTTACGAATGATCGAGCGGGCAATAGACAAACGTTGTTTTTGTCCACCAGATAAATTACTTCCGCCTTCTGATAAAACTGTTTCGTAATGGTTTTTCAAGCGTTCAATAAATTCTTTTGATTGAGAGACAGATGAAGCTTCTTCAATCTCGCTGCGTGTGGCATCCCAATTTCCGTATTTAAGGTTTTCTGTGATTGTACCAGTAAACAATAAAGCTTTTTGTGGGGTATAGCCGATCTTGCGGCGAAGTGCTTTCAAGTTGTATTCACGAATGTCTACGCCGTCTACTAAAATACGACCCTCAGTGACATCGTAAAAACGTGGAATCAATTGAACGATAGAAGATTTTCCGCTACCAGTTGATCCAATAAAAGCAATGGTTTCGCCTGGTTTTGACGCAAAGCTGATGTTTTTCAATACAGGTTTATCTGCGTCAGGATATTGGAAGCTGACATTCTCAAAAGTGATGTAGCCTTCTGTTTCTGTTGCTCTTACACCTTGTTCATTTGGATCAATAGAGCTTTGTTTTTCCAATACTTCTTTTAACCGGTTCGCACTCACTGAAGCTCGTGGGTACATGATAAAGATATTTGCAAATAATAAGAGAGAGAATAAGGCATGGAAAGCATACTCAATGAAAGCTACTAGAACTCCGACTTGAATAGTACCTTCAGCAATTTGACGAGCACCTAGCCAGACAATTGATATGATTACTATATTGATGATCAAAGAGAATCCAGGTTGTGTTAAAGCGACTAATTTGAATAAGCGAGAAGACACTTTTCTATAGTCATTGTTTGTATCGCCAAAACGATTTTCTTGAAAGTCCTCACGGTTAAACGCACGAATCACGCGCAGACCAGTCAGGCTTTCTCTTAAAATACGGTTGATATTATCTAAAAGGGATTGTTGTTTCTTGGATAATGGCTGAGTTGCACGAGCAATAACAAAAATCAATAAGATGATGACAGGGATCGCTGGAAGAACAGCTACAGCTAAGTTAGGACTTGTCCGTATGATCAAAACTCCACTCATGACCAACATCAAAGGAGTGATGACTCCTAAACGCAAAATCATTTCTGTAAATTGGAGAATGACGAACGCGTCAGTAGTGATTCGGGTACCTAAAGAAGAAACCCCGATTTCATTGTATTCAGCATGAGAGAATTTCATCATACTGGTATAAGTATCATTTCTAATGTCCATTGTCATCGTGCTGACGACTTTACTGGACGCATAAGAATTGACGACCCTGCCTGCAAAACCGAATATTGTTAACAGGAGCATAAAAAACGCATAACGCCAAATCAAGCCGCTATCTCCTGGAATGATTGCATTATCAATCATTTGTGCCAGCAAAGTAGGAAGACCTAAGTTGATCAAGATAAATCCAAAAGCTCCAATAGTATTAATAATCAATAACTTAGGATGCTTCCGCAGGTATTGCCAAATAAATTTCATATATACGCTCCTTACTATAGTATATTTTTATTAACTGACGTTTTAAACAGCAAAAACGCCAAAAGAAACGGCCTAATGCGGATGCACTAGGCTCAATAATACAATTTTAAATTTTAATGCATAAAAAAGCAATTGTTTTTCGGTTAATGACGAAGATAAATCAGTGAAAAAAGGCTAAATGTTCACTTATAGATTGGAAAGACTAGAATAGAGGGGTTATTAAACCGTCCACTTAGCATAATCTTCGTCTTCCATAGATTCCACCATACCCACTAAATACCCGTTTCCAACTTGCGAGAAGAAATCATGGTTGGAGGTTCCAGTAGAGATTCCATTCATAATGACTGGATCTACATCATCTGCAGAATCCGGGAATAGAGGATCGAAACCTAAGTTTTGCAAAGCTTTATTAGCGTTGTAACGTAGGAAAACTTTTACGCGTTCTGTCCAGCCGATTTCGTCATAAAGGTATTGAGTGTATTTCACTTCATTTTGGTAAAGAGTGAAGAGCAATTCATATGTCCAATTCTTCAAACTTTCTTGCTCGTCTTCCGGTAATTGATTGTATGCGATTTGGAATTTGTATCCAATGTATGTTCCATGGACAGATTCATCACGCAAGATCAACTTGATGATCTCAGCTACGTTAGGCATTTTATTGTTTCCTAAATAATGAAGAGGAGCAAAAAATCCTGAGTAGAATAAGAAGGATTCCAATAAAACACTCGCAACTTTTCGTTGCAATTCTGTTCCGTTTTGATAAATGTCATTTAAGACAGCTGCTTTTTTCTGCAACATGTCATTTGTATTCGTCCATTGAAAGATTTCTTCAATTTCTGATTTTGTATTTAAAGTACTGAAGATAGCACTATAGCTTTTAGCGTGCATAGATTCCATAAACTGGATGTTATTGTAAACAGCTTCTTCATGTTGAGTCCGAATCGAGTCTTTCAAAGAAGCGACTCCATCTTGTGATTGAAGAGTATCCAGCAAAGTAAGTCCGCCAAAAACTTTTCCCATCATATCTTTTTCTTCTTTAGGAAGGTTGTACCAATCATTCAAGTCATTTGATACAGGGATACGCGTATCTGTCCAAAACTGTTCAACCAGTTTTTCCCAGGTCAGCTTGTCGATCATATCCTCAATTTTATTCCAATTTATGGCATGATATTGTTCTGTCATCGAATCAAAATCTCCTTACTTTCAAATTTATATGGTCAAGGTGTTACTTGCTGCATTTTTTGAGTAAAACTAAAGAGGAGGGGAGGGGTGAACTCCGCATCCTTTAGTAGAGCTGCGAAAGCCAGAGATTTTGGAAAAAAGATGGAAAATTTTGTGGTTGAAAAGCACCACAATAATTTTCCCCTATTTTTCCTTCATCTCTTTCGGGCTTTCTCCGCATCCTTTTTTATATCGTACAGCTTTCGCATTGGTTTGAGCCGATTTCTTCTGAGTTTTCTGTAAATGTTCTGACGTAGTAAATGGATTTAACGCCTTTTTTCCACGCGTAGTGTCTTAAGATGTTTAAGTCACGTGTGGTTTGTTTATTTGTACGGCCGTTTTTCCATTCGTATAAGCCTTCAGGTATTTCAGAACGTAAGAATAAGGTCAAGCTCATTCCTTGATCAATGTGTTTTTGTGCTGCTGCATAGACATCAATGACTTTACGCATGTCGATATCGTACGCTGATTTGTAATAAGGCAGTGTTTCATTCGACAGGTATGGAGCAGGGTAGTAAGTTTTACCCGTTTTCTTCTCTTGGCGTTCTTCAATCAGACGAGTGATTGGATGCAAGCTGGAAGATGTTTCATTTACATAGCTGATCGAACCTGTCGGCGCTACAGCCAGACGGTTTTGGTGGTACAATCCGCCAGTCATGATTGATGCTTTCAAAGCAGCCCAGTCATCTTTTGTTGGGACAGCAATGCCGTCGAATAAACGACGAACTTTTTCATTTTCAAATGCAAAATCTGCTGCAGTATATTTATCAAAGTATTCACCAGTCGCATATTTTGATTTCTCAAAGTTATGGAAAGAAGTGTTGCGTTCCATAGCGATACGGTTACTTGATTTCAACGTGTAGAAGTTTAATAGCATAAAGTAAGCATCTGTAAATTCAACCGATTCTGGAGAACCATACTCGATTTGGTTTAAAGCCAAGTAGGTGTGTAAGCCCATAGCTCCTAAACCGATCGTGTGGTATTGATCGTTTCCATTTTTGATAGAAGGGACAGCAGTGATGCTTGATTGATCTGTAACAGTTGTCAACGCACGAACCATAGCATCAACTGATTTACTAAAGTCAGGAGATTCCATCAAGTTCACGATATTTGTTGAACCTAAGTTACAGCTGATATCTGTTCCTAATGTTTCATAGCTTTGATCATTGTTAATTAGAGAAGGTTCTTGAATTTGCAAGATTTCACTACACAAGTTACTCATCGTGATCGTTCCATAAATCGGGTTTTCACGGTTAGCTGTATCAATGTTGATAATGTAAGGATATCCTGATTCTTGTTGCAATTTAGAGATTTCGTTTTCCAAATCACGAGCGCGAATCTTAGATTTGCGAACTTCTTCGTTATTGACAAGGTTGTCGTATTCAGCAGTAATGTCTACATAAGAGAAAGGCTTACCATAGATACGTTCTACATCATACGGACTGAACAAGTACATTTGCTCGTCATGAGCACATAGTTCATAAAATTTATCTGGTACAGTTAGACCAAGAGAAAGAGTCTTCACACGAACTTTTTCATCGGCATTTTCTTTTTTAGTGGATAAGAACGAAACGATATCTGGATGGAATACATTCAAGTAAACTGCTCCGGCACCATTACGTTGACCTAATTGGTTAGAATAGCTGAAGCTGTCTTCCAATAATTTCATAACCGGTACAACACCGCTTGATGCATTTTCGATTTTCTTGATGGGATCTCCTGCAGCACGCAAGTTGGATAGATTTACTCCAACCCCACCACCGATACGAGACAATTGCAATGCACTGTTGACAACGCGTCCGATACTGTTCATATCATCGGTTGCTTGGATCAAGAAACAAGAGACTAATTCTCCACGACGTTTACGTCCAGCATTCAAGAAAGTCGGCGTAGCAGGTTGATAGCGTTGATTGATGATTTCATCAGCAATCGTCCAAGCTAGTTCTTTATCGCCATCTGCCAAATACAATGCGTTAAATACGATACGATCTTCATAACGTTCCAAAAATCTCTTTCCGTCATTTGTTTTCAATGCGTATTGGGTATAGAACTTGTAAGCAGACATGAAAGAACGGAAACGGAATTTACGATTGTAGATCTCATTAAATAAATCTTTGATGAATTCTCTATCGTATTGGTTTAAAAACTCTTCTTCGATATAATCATTTTCTACCAAATAGTTTAACTTTTCATCCAACGTATAAAAGAAAACAGTATTGGGATTCACATATTCTAAAAAGTAAGCACGGACTGCTTCACGATCTTTGTGCAATGGAATAGATCCATTAACAGGTCGATTCAATTCATTGTTTAATTTAAAATAAGTGACCTCATTGGGTTTTGTTGCTAATTTAGGCTTGTCCAAGGTCGTTCACCGCTTTCTTCAATTTTTTTACATCTTCGTCATTCCCTTGAAATTCAAAGGTATGTAGTAAAGGTACATCATATTCTTTTGCAAGATCTTTCGCTGTAAAAACAAACAACTGTCCAAAGTTTAAGTTCCCGCCGCCAGCGACTCCTTTAAAGTACTGTTTGTTATCAGCTGTTTCAATAAAATCGTATAAGATTTCTGTAGCTTCTCTTTCATAGGTCGGCGCAACAATGATAAATGGCTCATTAATACTGATAAATGGATTTGTCGAAGAAATCTCCAACAAATCCATGTCTAGTTTGTGCACAAATTTTCTCGTTTGGCCGGTCAAGGAAATATAAACTACTTTCATACTAATTGATCTAATAAATCAGGGCGGAATCCATTAAATGCTTCTTCACCATCAGCAAGGATAACGGGAACTGAATTGAATCCTAATTGCTGCACTTCTGCTAAAGCTTGTTCAGATTCGAAAATATCTTTTATTTCGTAAGTAACACCTTTATCATCCAAGTATTTTTTGGTAAAATTACATTGCATGCAATTCGGTTTTGAGTAAATGACGATTGTTTTATTAGCCATAGTATATTCTCCTTTTCGCTTCTAAATGATATCATTATTCTACACTTCTTTATATCGACTTGCAATCTCAAAACACTAGATTTCGATTAGAAAAAACTTACAAACACAACATATGGTGGTTTAACAAGGTTTTGACCGCTTTTTATTTTTTCAAAAAAAAGATCTCCGACCGGACGTTCCAGTCGGAGTTTTTTTGCAGTTTTTTTTTTAAATATTTACCAGCTTCGCTTACAAAGCTGGTGCAATGCTTTTTTTGACACGGCTCACAAAATCAGTAAATAATTGCTGCATTTTTTCGTCTGTGTGGATCATCAATTCAGGATGCCATTGAACGGCTACAATATTAGCAGAAGGATCTTTAGCTTCAAATCCTTCAATCAATTTATCCTTACTCCAAGCAACAGCTTCAAACGGCTCAGCCAATTCTTTGATGGCTTGATGATGATAAGAATTGACGACATAAGCAGGGCCAAAAACTTTTGCTAAACGACTGTCCGGATCCAAAGTTATCGTATGGGCTCCATTGTCATATTGTGTGTGCTGGATGTGTTGAACGGTCAGATCCGAATACGAAGTCGCAAGGTCTTGATATAATGTACCACCGTAAGCTACATTTAACAACTGCAATCCTCGGCAAACACCTAAAATAGGTTTTTGCTGTCTAACGGCTTCTTTGATCAATGCTATTTCAAAGGTATCTCGAAGTGGACTTGTCGTTCCTAAAGCAGGAATCGGTTCTTCACCATATAGTAAAGGAGACACATCTTGCCCGCCTGCCAGCAACAAGCCATCAATATGAGAAATATACGCTTTAGCATCTTTGGGATCTCCTAGAGGAATTACATTAGGCAATCCATATGCTGTGACAGTAGCCTCAACAAAACCGTGAGGAGTATAAGTGATCGGAAGACCATCAAAGCTTGGAGATCGTTGAGTCAGAATATTTCCAGGTATGCCAATAATCGGTTTCATCAAAACACTTCCTTTTCATAAAGAACCAATCCAACTTGATTAAATCTTATTTTACAGGAAAGCGATAGGAAAAGGTAGTTCTGATTGCAGAATAAATTTTTATAGATACATTAGTGAAAACCAAAAAAGTTTATGGTTTTCTGATCGATGGAAGCTACTAGTTGTGAAAGATGGACAAAATTAAAATTAAAACGCAAGTACGATGAGGGATTTGTCAAAATAAAATATTTTTCTGCTATTAAAATTAACAACAGAAAAATATTTTAGTTAAAACAGTATGTTATATTTTTGGAGTTAATAACTATTTATAAACATTTAGTACAGTTCTCTTTGAGAATATCAGGAAAACCGTACAAGGCTTATGAGCTATGTTCTAAAGAGCTGCAAATGTAGAATGTGCGATGGAATTGTATCGTTTGATTGATTAGAAGATGGAAAATTCAGAGATAAAAGGAAATTCAGGACAGAGGGCTGCTGTAAGGGTATTTCCTTGTTTTTTTATTAAAAATAGATCAAAGGAATATCAAGAAGGAAACTTTAACTACTCTTTTTCTTTACTGCTGATACTCATATGATTTGTTAAATAAACATACTTCTATAGAAAACATTTATTTACGATAAGTTGTCTATATTTTTACGTTGTACTTGAAGGAACTATGCTATCATTGGGAAATTTTAAGGAAGTAAGAACAGAATTAGAGAATACATTTTATTGCGAAATTTAATGAGAGGCAGATTTGTAAAAGAATATAATTTAAATGGTTATGATAGATAGGAAGAAATAGATTATAGTGGTGAATTTATGTGGCCTGTAGATATTTATTTATGAGTAGAGAGACATGAAAATCATATAAAAAGAAAAAGATACTGGTTTGAGTACGTTTAAGTAGTAAAGTTAAGCAGTTGAATAACAAATTAAGATACACTGGATTAATAATTACATTTATTATGCTTAGCGAACTTTTTGTTCGTTAAAAAGGCGTTTTTCATTTTTTAATCTTTTTTTTTTGCGACTAAAAACATAAAAAAACGAACATTAGCCAATTTTTTTTATCTTTATTTGCGGAAAGTGTTGTCCATTAATTTTTTAACAGTTATACTGGCTTGTGTAGAAAGACGAACATTAATAGATAACGAAAAGGATACGATTTTTTATAAACTATTGTATTTTTTTGTTTTTTAAGGAGGATTTATCTTATGTCGAAAAAAATCCCGTATCTAATATTGGCACCGGGATTCATTTTGTTGATTTTCTTTTTGTTGATACCGTTAGTATCGGTTATTTGGCCAACTTTTTATAATGGAACATTGTCGTTTGATTCTTATCTTTCTTTTTTTAAAGATGCATATAATGTAGGTATTTTTATGCGAACCGTTCGTGTTTCGGTCGTTGTGACTGTCATATGCATCATTCTTGGGGTTCCTACTGCTTACTTTATAGCGGGAACATCTTCAAAATGGCGTGGATTACTGATGGCACTAACATTATTTCCGATGTTGACCAATTCAGTTATTCGAAGTTTCGCATGGATCAATCTATTAGGGCAAAACGGTGTGATCAATAAATTGTTAACTAGTATAGGGATCATATCTGAGCCGTTGACCTTATTGTATACAGAGTTTTCAATCATTATTGGATCGATTTATTTATTTTTGCCTATTTTGATCATCACGTTAGTAGGAGTAATGGAAAATATCAATCCAGAAATCATGGAAGCAGCAGAAACTCTTGGGGCGAGTCGTATAAAAGCGTTCATCAAAGTCGTTTTACCGTTGAGCATTCCCGGAATCATCGTAGGGAGTATTCTGGTATTTACAGGTACGTTGACTGCTTATACCACTCCTCAGTTACTTGGAGGCAACCGTAATATGATGTTGTCGACATTTCTGTATCAAAATGCTATGACTTTGGGCAATTGGGAAGATGCAAGCGTCATTGCATTGATCATGATCGTGACGACTTTGATCGTTATGAAAGGTTTTAACTTGATCGCCAATAGAATAGACAAGCGAGGTGAACAAGATGCGTAAACAAAGAGGATTATCGATATTCGCCGGGGCTGTATTTGCTTTCTTGTTTATTCCTTTAATCATTATCACGATAACTGCTTTTGGAGAAAATGCGACCATTCAATTTCCAATTAGTGGTTTTACATTTCAATGGTTTACAGCTGTTTTTGAAAATCAGTCTTTTGTGGACAGTTTTTTATTGAGTTTAGAAGTTTCTTTACTGGCGACTTTGCTGGCGTTGATCATTGGGATTCCTGCTGCATATGCTTTAACTAGACATGGTGTGAAAGGGAAAAACTGGATCAAAAGTTTCTTTTTATCTCCGACCATTATTCCAGGTGTTGTAGTAGGGTATTCGCTGTTTCAGTTTATCGTTATTCGTTTGCAGATCCCTTTATTCATTGGCTTATTGTTGGGGCATTTTTTAATCAGTCTGCCTTACATTATTCGTGTAGTGGGCTCTAGTTTAGAACAATTTGACTTTTCGATCGAAGAAGTGGCATGGACTTTAGGAAGCACTAAGTTCAAAGCGTTTATCAGCATAGTATTGCCTAATATCTCATCCAGTATATTTGCTTCTTTTATGTTGGCCTTTATCAATTCTTTTAACAATATACCTGTGTCGCAGTTCTTATCTGGTCCCGGCATCTCAACATTGCCGACCACTTTAATGAATTACATTGAATACAATTATGATCCAGTCGTTTCTGCTTTGTCTGTACTTTTGATGCTGGGAACGATCATCTTGATGTTTTTGATCGAAAAAACACTTGGGCTGGCAAAAGTAGTTTAGTACGTATAACAAATTAATAGCAAGTTGATGAGAGCAGCGCATTTGCGATTTGTTTACTTCATCAGTCGATTTTGTTAAATACCCATAAGGAGGACATGTACTGTTATGTCATTTGTTGATTTAGAAAACATCCGTGTGAGTTATGACGGGAAAAATAATATCTTGAAAGAACTGAATCTATCTATGGAAAAAGGCGAACTGATCTCATTATTAGGACCATCGGGTTGTGGCAAAACGACGACCTTGCGAGTGATTGCGGGGCTTATCGAACCTATTGATGGAACCTTTACTGTAGGAGAGACCAATTTGACAAAAGTTCCTGTCCACAAACGTAATTTTGGAATGGTTTTTCAAAGTTATGCATTATTTCCGCATTTAACCGTGAAAGAAAATGTGGGCTTTGGATTGAAATTGAGGAAAGAAAAAAAAGAAGTCATCGAAAAAAAAGTGCAAGCTATTTTAGCAGCTACTGACTTATCGGACTATGCTGAGCGTTACCCTAAGCAACTGTCTGGAGGGCAACGTCAACGTGTGGCTCTTGCTCGTGCATTAGTGATTGAACCGCAATTATTGTTACTAGACGAACCGTTAAGTAATTTGGATGCTAAATTACGCCTCAGTATGCGGATCGAGATCAAACGTATCCAACGCAAACTAGGGATAACAACGGTCTTTGTAACGCATGATCAAGAAGAATGTTTTTCAATCTCGGATAAAGTAGCCGTTATGAACAATGGAGTCATTGAACAATATGATTCTCCGGAAGAGATTTATAAAAATCCTAAAACAGAGTTCGTTGCGCGTTTTATTGGGTTCGAAAATTTCTTTGCTTTGACCAAACAAGGCACACATTCTTATATAACGTCAGATGGAACGTTGATTGAAACCGTGCATTCAGCAGATAAACAACAAGCAACTGGAACGATTCGGCCAGATGATATTTTACTTTCTGCACATGATCAGGAGCTGCCGTCGAATAGTTTAGCCGGTACTATCAGAGTTCGTACGTTTTTAGGGAAAAGTTATCAATACGAAGTAGAAACGGCTATTGGGAAGTTGTTAGTTAATGATGTACAGGTACCTGGCTACCAAGTCGGAGAGAACGTTTTTGTTGCTATTCCAAAAGAAAAATTGATTTTAGTCTAACCAATGATAAAAAGGGGGATTTTTGAGTAATGAAAAAGAAAGTTGTTTTAGCAAGTTTAACGGTTATGAGTGGGCTAGTACTAGCGGCATGTGGTCAAGAAGCGAGTGGTGAAAATAAAGAATTGGTCATCTCTACTTTTGGATTAAGCGAGGACATCATGCAAGAAGACATTTTTGCGCCGTTTGAAGAAGAACACGGTGTGGATATCGTAGTAGAGACTGGCACGAGTTCTGAACGGTACACTAAATTTGAAAATAATCCTAACTCGACAGTAGACATTATTGATTTGCCGCAATCAAATTCCTCTCAAGGAGCGTCAGAAGACTTATTTGAAGAAATCGATACAGAAAAAATCCCGAATTTAGCTGAATTGATCGATAGCGCAAAAGAGTTGAGTGAAAATGGTGCTGGAGCAGCATATACAGTGAATAGTATTGGGATCATTTATGATGAAGAAGCTGCTGGAATGAAAATCGATGAATTTTCTGATTTATGGGATCCGTCGCTTCAAGGTAAAATCTCTATTCCAGATATTTCCACAACTTTTGGACCATCAATGATGTATGTAGCCAGTGATTATAAAGGAGTAGACATTACAACAGATAATGGGGAAGCTGCATTTGAAGCACTGGAAGAACTCTCTCCCAATATCGTTAAAACATATGCTAAGTCTTCTGATTTGGCGAATATGTTCCAATCTGAAGAAATCGTTGCAGCCGTAGTAGGAGATTTTGCGATTCCGATGATCGCAGAAGCTCATCCCGCTGTTCAATATGTTGTTCCGGCTTCTGGGACATACGCTAATTTTAATACGGTCAATATTAATGTAAATTCAGAAAATAAAGAAATGGCTTATAACTTCATCAATTGGAGACTAAGCCAAGAGTTGCAAACTATCACAGCAGCTTCCTTAAACGAAGCTCCAACAAATAAACAAGTTGAGCTAAGCGGAGAAGTAGCTGAAAACAAAACCTATGGCAAAATCGCTGAGTTGACTAAACCAGTAGATTTCGAATTTGTGAATCCGCAAATGGATGACTGGATCAGCACATGGAACAGGACTTTAAATCAATAGAGTAAAGATCACATATAAAAAATAACCTCTTTTCAGCTAGAGGTTATTTTTTATGTAAGAACCAACAGAGAGGTGAGTGGGTATGAAAGTAGACACGCTTATTACGAATGTACAAGTATTCAATAGTTTTCTAAAAAAATTTGAATGGAAAGATGTAGCCATTCTCAATGAAAAGTTCTTTTCAATTGGAATGAGTCACCTGAAAGATATTCAACCGATTGTGACGATTGATGCAAAAGGAGATTACATGATTCCAGGGCTGATCGATATCCATATGCATATTGAAAGCTCCATGATTCCTCCGTCTATTTTTTCAAAAGCTGGTTTGTCTCACGGGGTAACAACAGTTGTTGCAGATGCTCATGAAATCGTGAATGTATTTGGTGTAAAAGGGATGAAGGCCTTTATGGATGAAGAAACGGAGATGGACATTTTTTATGCGATTCCATCTTCGGTTCCTTCAACGACTCCAGAAGTAGAGACTACAGGCGGATTCATAGGAGTGGAAGAGGTAGAGAGATTATTAAGCCATCCTAAAGTGATTGCTCTTGGAGAAGCGATGAATTTTGACGGTATCGTAAACGATCCGAATTCTTTGATTCGTCAAATTTTGCATACGGTTCAAGAAAAGAGACCGTTTATGCCGATTGAAGGGCATGTACCGCTAGTCTCAGGATTGGATTTGGCTAAGTTTATGTACCAAGGCATTACAGCGGACCACACACAACAAACTCCGGAGTCTATTTACGAAAAAGTCAGCAGTGGAATGTTCATTGAGCTGCAGAAGAAATCGATCACCAGCGAAAACATGCAAACTATAGTAAAAAATCATTTTTATGAATATTGTGCTATCGTGACCGATGACATTATGGCAGATGACTTGTTGGAAGGACATTTGAACGCAAATGTTCGATCGGCTATTGAAGCCGGTATTCCTGTAGAACAAGCTATTTATATGAGCACGTACACACCAGCAAGAAGAATGGGTTTTCAAGATCGAGGTGCGATCGTTTCAGGTTTCAAAGCTGATTTTATTTTATTGGAAGATCCAGCAAAAATGGACATTTCAGCAGTATATAAAGCTGGGAAATCAGTACATAAAAAAGGAGATGAGATAGGGTATCCAGAAACTAAGCCGGTTTTTCCAGCTGCCTTTTATTCTTCCGTTCAGTGTGAAAAAGCAGAAAAAAGTGATTTTCAAATTCGAGCTGAAGGCAAAACTGCTCTTTGTAATGTGATGCGTATAGCTGAGGTAGGAACGTTTACTGAACGCGTACAGAGAGAAATCCCGATAAAAAATGGGTATCTAGATTGGGAATCAAGCGGCTTAGCATTGATCGTAGTGATGGAGCGGTATGGAAAGACTGGAAACAAAGCATATGGATTAATTGAAAATGCACTGACGGAAAAAGGAGCAATCGGAACCACTTGGGCACACGATCACCATAACTTGATGGTGATGGGGACTTCAATCGAAGATTTAGTCGCAGCGCAAAACGAATTGGTTGAGATACAAGGCGGCTATTTGACCGTTCGAAACAAACAAGTAGTCAGTTGTTGTCCACTTTTGATCGGCGGAGTTATCAGTGATGCACCGATCCAAATTATTGGGCAGCAATTAAGTGAAGTAAGACAAGGGATGATTGATTTGGGCTACTGCAATTCTAATGAAATCATGTCATTTTCAACATTGTCTTTACCCGTTTCTCCAGCCATAAAGATCACAGATAAAGGAATGTTTGATGTGCGCAGCCAACACCTGATTCGATTAATGGAGGAAATTAAATGAAGACCTTGATTAAAAACAGTCATGTCTTAACGATGGACGCCAAACGCACTGAATATCCTGATGGTTATGTGATCATAGAAGATACTAGAATTTTGGAAATAGGACCGTATGATCAGCTCTTACAATCAGAAAGCAGTTTCGATGAAGTGATCGATGCTCATCAAACCATTGCGATTCCAGGGATGGTGAACACTCATACCCATATCGGGATGATTCCTTTTCGGTCATTAGGAGACGATTATCCGGATCGACTGCGGCGCTTTTTGTTTCCGCTCGAAACGGCTTGCATGACAAAAGAATTGGCTTATTATAGCGGAAAATACGCTATTGCTGAAATGCAATTGGCTGGTATCACAACTTTTGCAGATATGTACTATTTTGAAGATGCTCTAGCTCAAGCAACGGATGAAATGAAATCTCGAGCTATTTTAGGAGAGACTATCGTTGACTTTCCATCTTGTGACGCCTCGACAGCTCATGGTGGCATTGAGTATGCTGAAAAATTCATACCAAAATGGCTCGATCATGAATTGATTACTCCAGCTGTCGCGCCGCATGCGCCGAATACTAATGATCCAGAAGCATTAAAAGCAGCAGCTGCGTTGGCGGAAAAGTATGGTGTGCCAATGACCATGCATGTAGCTGAGATGGACTATGAAATGAAGCATTTTAAAGAGCTGCATAATGCTACGCCTATAGAGTTTTTGCAATCCATCGGCGTTCTTAGTCCGCGTTTTATCGCGGCTCACTGCATTCATTTGTCAGCACAAGACCTGCAGATCTTAAAGCAAGAAGGTGTCGGTGTAGCTCATTGTATCGGAGCCAATACCAAGTCTGCTAAAGGCGTCGCTCGAGTAAAAGATATGCAGGAAATGTCTATTCCAGTTGGCTTAGGAACAGACGGACCAAGCAGCGGAAATACACTCGATTTGTTTACGCAAATGAAACTGGTTGCTAATTTTCATAAGACGACATTGCAGGACAGGACGGCTTTTCCAGCCAGCGATATTGTGGCAATGGCTACTATTGAAGGAGCAAAAGTGTTGAACATGTCGCATGAAATCGGCTCTTTGGAGATAGGAAAAAAGGCTGACATAGTGTTGGTTGAAACGAAATCAGTCAATATGTTTCCGATCTTTGATCCTTATGCAGCGCTGGTTTATGCCGCAAATGCATCGAATGTACAAGACGTCTTCATCAGTGGGGCAGCTGTTATTCGAGATAAGGAACTTGTCCATCACGATTTAACCGTTTTACGATCAAATCTATCCTCTGAAATGATTCCTTTTTCAAAAAAAGCGAGAGAGTTAGCTTGAAGGTATGTCAAAGCTAGGAGTTTAGGGTCATAATTCAGTTATGCTGAAAGAGAATCAATAACTTTGATTTCTATAAACATTTTACTAGGTTAGAGGAAGAGCCATTTAAAATTCATAGAAGATTTTAAATAAGATATTCTGAGTGCTAACTATGGAAAATAGAATGAAGTTGTTACAATTAAAAATTTTTAAAGATAAATCTTGCAATGAAGACCTTGAGGAATTTGCTGCTCTCTTTCTTTTGCATCAAAACTCTTCAAATCATTTAATGGATGGTAAAATGAGTGTAAGGAAACAGATGTCTTCCTATAATCAGAAAAGGGGTTTTCTTATGACAGAATACATGTATATTGCTTCAACCATTCCCTTGAATCTAGAAACAGTCACGAAGAAAAGAAATGATCATCAATCAAACGAATTTTTGTTGGCTTTTAAAGAAATGTTTCAATTTGAAGAAAATGTGAGTGAAGACACTGGAGGACGTTTCAGTTATAGTGTGCATTTTCCATTTAAAGAATTGCCATATCAAGCAGCCGCATTGGCCGGAGATATGCCTTCCTTTGATAAACGTGACAATCAAGCGTATAAATACAAAAGTTGCTTAAGAGGTTTAGAAGCTTATATTCAGGAACAGTTCAAGGAAGGATGCCATCAGTTAGCTGTTCTTTATAGTTTGAACAGTTACGAGAACGAATCACTAAAATCGAAAGAAACCATCTACCTGAGCGATTTGAAATACCAAGATTTATATTATTCGGATAATAGATTGATCCTCATAACAATCTAATTTAACCTGAGCTTTATTCATTTGAAAAAAGCGTTGTTCTATTATACTGGAGTAGAGGGATAGGAGGACAGCGTATGAAAAAGACAATTAAAGGAAAAAGGAATCATACCATCGCAGTAGAAGATATTGGCGAAGGGAAGCCGCTGGTATTCTTGCATGGATGGCCATTTGATCATCGCATGTTTGAATACCAATACAATTACTTTTTACCCAGAGGTTACCGCATTATAGGAGTCGATTTGCG
Organism: Desemzia incerta; assembly: GCF_900115825.1. Classification (GTDB taxonomy): domain Bacteria; phylum Bacillota; class Bacilli; order Lactobacillales; family Carnobacteriaceae; genus Desemzia; species Desemzia incerta. The sequence goes on from NZ_FOXW01000005.1 coordinate 205,879, forward strand.
AGGGTTTGGAGATTCAGATCTTGTTATCGAGGAGTATAGTTACAATGAGTTGGCAGATGATGTTAAATCTGTGATGGAAGAACTGCAGCTTGAAGAAGCTATCTTGGTGGGATTTTCGATGGGTGCAGCTACAGCAGTACGCTATATGGCTCGTCATCAGAGTTATGGTGTGCAAAAGTTGATTTTGATCAGTGCAGCCGCACCGCAGTTTGTTAAAAGACCTTACTATTTAACGGGTTGGAAAAAAGCGGATATTACTCAAGTCATAGAGCAAATTCAAATAAACCGGCCTAAAATGATTCAAGACTTTGTTAAGCAATTATTTCACGAAAAGCCTTATGCCGTCTATAGAGATTGGCTAATCAATACAGCATTAAAAGCTTCCTCGTACGGGACTTTGCTTTCTGCGATCATGATGCGAGAAGAAGATTTAAGCAAGGATCTGGAAAAGATTACTGTGTCTACACTAATTTGTCATGGGGAGAAAGACCAGATTTGCTCCTATCAATTGACAGAGGAGATGTCGCAATTGATTCCGCAAAATCTCGTGGTGCCTTTTAAAAAAAGCGGGCACGCCATCTTTCATGACGAGACGGATAAACTGAACCGAACGATGTTGAGGTTCGCACAAAAATAGGGATGCTATAAGACGATTTAAAAACGCTTGCATTAGAGTGGGCTCTAAGGAGTATACTAATGGTATCGTCATGGAAAAGGGAGATGGGGTAATGGAATACGTTAAATTTGGGAATACGGGGATGGACGTTTCACGAATTTGTTTAGGTTGTATGAGCTTTGGCGATCCAGACAAGTGGCTGCATAAATGGGCTTTGAAAGAGGAAGATAGTCGCCCAATCATCAAAAAAGCTTTAGACCTGGGCGTCAACTTTTTTGACACAGCAAATGTCTATTCATTGGGAACAAGTGAAGAAATTTTAGGACGGGCTTTAAAAGATTATGCTAAACGCGAAGAAGTAGTAGTGGCCACTAAAGTTCATGGGAAAATGCATGATGGTCCAAATGGAGCGGGGCTTTCGCGTAAATCGATTATGGCAGAAATCGATAATAGCTTAAAACGATTAGATATGGATTATGTTGATGTATACATTATCCACCGATGGGATTACAATACACCTATAGAAGAAACCATGGAAGCTTTGCATGATGTGGTGAAATCAGGAAAAGCGCGCTACATCGGTGCTTCAGCTATGCATGCTTTCCAATTTCAAAAAGCACTGCATGTAGCAGAAAAGAACAACTGGACTCGTTTTGTTTCAATGCAAAACCATTACAATATGATCTACCGCGAAGAAGAAAGAGAAATGATGCCGCTTTGCCGAGAAGAAAAGATTGCCGTAACTCCGTATAGTCCATTAGCTTCGGGTCGATTGACGAGAGACTGGTCCGAAACGACTAAGCGTTTAGAAACAGATAAAGTAGCTATGAGCAAGTATGATTCTACAGCTGATCAAGATCGAAGAATCGTTGAACGGTTAACGGAAGTAGCTGAAAACAGAGGTGTGCCTCGAGTAGAGATCGCCATGGCCTGGTTGCTGCAAAAAGATCCAGTCGTCTCACCAATTATTGGAGCAACGAAAATGAGTCAATTAGAAGGGCCAATGAATGCCTTAAACCTCCAATTAACGACGGATGAAATAGCGTATCTTGAAGAGCCGTACGTACCTCACTCTATAGTCGGTTTTAGTTAATTCACTCTTCTATAAGCTGTTCTCTTTCACTATATTTGCTGAATACAGTATACTTATTAATGAAGAAAGTGTACGTTTTTTATGTAAATAAGATTTAACAGAAGAGGTGAAGGAGATGTTTACCGATCGAAGGTTAACAGAGGCTTATAAAAACGCTAAAGTAGAATATTTTGATGATGATTCAAAATACGTTTTTATGAGTGATGTCCACAGAGGTGACGGGAGCTTATCGGATGAATTTACCAGGAATCGGGATATATACCTGTATGCACTGCAACATTACTATAGAAATGATTATACTTATGTAGAGGCTGGGGATGGAGACGAGATGTTGGAGTATTCAAACTTCGAACACACCAAAAATGCTCATCCAGCAGTTTACGATACCATCAAAAAATTCTTTGATGAAGATCGATTAGTCAAAATATATGGCAATCATGATATTTTTCTGAAGTACCCATCCTATGTAAAAAAGAACTACTACACGAATTATGATGAGTATAATGAAGTGTTTTTTGATTTTCTAAAAGGACTTGAACCTGTCGAAGCTTTGGTTTTAAAGCATCGAGATACTGGTCAAGAAATACTGACTGTGCATGGACATCAAGGAGATGCCCCTAACGATCAGTTTTGGAGACTGACTATGTTGTCGTTAAAATATTTTTGGCGATTTCTTCATGCATTTGGTATCCGCAATCCTTCTAGTCCAGTAAAAAACGTCAGCAAACGACACAAGGTAGAAAAGAATTACAACAAATGGATCGAGAAACACAAAATGATGCTGATTTGTGGTCACACCCATCGATTTAAATACCCTAAGAAGAAAGATCATCCTTATTTTAATACGGGTTGTTGTATCTACCCTACCATTATTACCGCCATTGAGATCAAGCACGGCACGGTTCAATTAGTCCGTTGGAAAGTCAAAGCGACCAGAAACGGTGTGTTGAATATTGAAAGAGAAGTCATGAGAGGTCCAGAACCTCTCACGGAATTTGATATTCGAGAGGGTTATGCAGGGGCTGCAGATTAAACAAACTGAAACTTGGAGCATATAATGGTTCCAAGTTTCAGTTTGTTTTTTATTCTGGTTGAAAAATAAGGTATACTAAGTAAGATAGAAATTTTAGAATGGTGGAGGAAATAATGAATAATAATGATCGTTTAATTAGATTGCGTTACGCACTGGATATCAAAGAAAATGACATGATAGAAATGTTTAAACTTGGTGGTATTCAAGTGACTAAAGAAGAAGTCAAAAAAATGCTGGTGAACCCAGATAAGTTTGAAGAAGATGAAGAGGTTGATCCAGATTCACATATTATAGTAGACAATACCGTATTGATCAGTTTTTTAAATGGGTTGATTACTTTTAAACGTGGAAAAAAAGATTCTGGAAAAAATGACTCTCTAAAAGCAGAAGAACCATTGAAAAACTCTTTAAGTATTAACAATGAAATGTTGAAAAAAGTAAAAATCGCTCTTTCATTAACCAGTGATGATCTATTGGATATTTTTTATGATGTGGACGTAGACATTAGTAAAAGCGAATTAAGCGCCTTATTAAGAAAAGAAGGGCATCGCAATTATAAAGTATGTCTAGATAGATACGCTCGTAATTTCTTAAAAGGGTTAGCCCTTCATTTTAGAGATTAAAAGTGCATCATGTCTTTTTTAAGTTGTTCCTACGACTAGAACGGAATGAATTCTAAATATGTAAAATTTGTGTTAACATTGTAAATTCTATGTTAAGAAAAGTCTCATAATAGCTAGAAAAATGTTTTTTATTCTGATACCAACCTCTATTATAGAAATGAAGGTTATTTTTATAATTGTTTATATAACACATGGAGGGGTATCATTGGATATACAAGAAATGTTATTTCAGTTTTTAGGAGGACTAGGTATTTTCCTTTTTGGATTAAAATACATGGGAGACGGATTACAACGATCAGCTGGAGATAACTTGCGAAACATATTAAATAAATTTACATCTACACCACTAAGAGCGATTTTAGCAGGTATTTTAGTTACAGTTTTGATTCAAAGCAGTTCTGGAACAACCGTAATTACAGTAGGATTAGTCAGTGCTGGATTTATGACGCTGAAACAAGCTATAGGGGTCATCATGGGAGCGAACGTAGGAACTACTATTACAGCTTTTATTATTGGAATAGATATTGGAGCTTATTCTTTACCTATTTTAGCTATAGGAGCATTATTGCTGTTTTTCTTCAAAAATCCATCCATCAATAGTATGGGTCAAATTATTTTTGGTTTTGGTGGATTGTTTTACGGATTAGAATTGATGGGCGCAGGTATGGCTCCACTTGAGTACTTACCAGAGTTTAAAAATCTTATGCTTCAATTGTCTGAAAACCCATTTTTAGGTGTTTTTGCCGGTACAGGACTGACTTTAGTGTTACAAAGTTCAAGTGCTACAATTGGGATTTTACAAGAATTATACGCTCACGGAAGTATTGCTCTTGAAGGTGCATTGCCTGTGTTATTTGGAAATAATATCGGAACGACTATTACTGCTGTATTGGCAGCAATCGGTGCCAGTGTTGCGGCCAAAAGAACAGCAGGAGCTCATGTTATTTTTAACTTGATTGGAACTATTTTGATTATGCTGGTCTTATATCCATTTACGGACCTGATTATTTACCTTGGATCTTTACTGAACTTAAACCCAGAAATGCAGATTGCATTTGCACATGGATTGTTCAATATTACGAACGTGTTGATTCAAATGTGGTTCATTAATCAAATTGCAGCTGTAGTGACCAAAATAGTGCCTAGCCAAGAGGCTGAAGCTAAGTATGGTGGTACTTCTCTGGATCAGACATTGATCCAAAGTTCCCCTGCTATGGCGTTGAATCAAGCTAAAGTAGAAATCAATCAAATGGGAGAACTCGTATTGGAAGAATTCCAAGAAATGTTCTCTTATTATAAAAAACAAGATGAAAACAGCAAAAAGAAGACGATGGAATTAGAAGAAGTTGTGAACAGAACAGATATTGAAATCACAGAGTACCTTATGCTGTTGTCAAATGTTGAATTGCCGCTTCACAACACAGGCGACCATGTAGTGATGATGGATGTGACGAAATACCTTGAGCGAATCGGAGATCACTGCGAAAGTATTTTGAAAAATATCCGCGAAGCTTCAATAGCTGCAAAGAATAACAAAAAGAATTTAGATAGTACGGAAATAGAGAAAGTATTTTATGATGAGGACTTGATGTCTTTATTCAAATTAGTTCAACAAAATATTGAAGACACGATTTTAGCTTATAACGAAGACAGTTATTCTTTAGCTGGAAGAGTCATCAAGCGTGAAAAAGAAGTGAATCAATTAGAGCATGCCATAAGAGAAAAATACATTCAACGTTTAAATAAAGGAGTAGGGATTCCATCAGATGGAATCTTATTCGTAGACATTGTTTCAAACTTGGAACGGATTAGTGATCATACGGTAAAAATTGCTAAGCATACATTAGGAATTCGTTATCCATATCAATCGCAAAAAGTTTTACGTGATACAGCAGAAGAAGTTGCTGTAGAAGGTGTGACAGTTAAATAGAACCAAAAACATACTACTTTACAAAGTAGTATGTTTTTTTATTTATCAGTAAAGTTCGTTTTTAAAATCTTTTTTTAATGTTGAATAATCCTATTTAATAGATTATAGTATATAAAGACAAACGATTTTTATTTTAATTTTAAAAAAATTCGCTTTTAACAAGGAGAGAGTATGTTGATGCAAATGAAACCTTTAATCGCTATCCAAGGAGCTATGGATGGAGAAGTAATCGGACTTTTGGAAGCAATGGAAACATATAAAGAAGAAAAATTTGGTACATATTCGTTTTACATAGGTGAAATTGACAGTATGCCTTTAATTGTTTCCAGGTCTGAAATTGGAATGGCTAATGCTGCTGCATCTACTACGATTTTGATCGACAAATACCATCCTGATTTGATCATCAATCAAGGAACGGCGGGTGGTCATGATCCCAATTTACGTGTGTTTGATACGATTATCGGAGAAGAAATCATCCACATCAACTCTTTTATGTCACCACATCGAGATAAAGAAGAAGGGATGTCTCCAGAAAATTGGGTTCCGATGCATTCGTTTATCCGCGAGGAAGATGGTCGCTTAGAAGAAAAATTTGTATTTAAAAGCGATCCAGAACTTTTATCAGCTGCAAGAGATGTGGCGGGAGAGTATTCTCGTGGAAAAGTTGTCGTCGGTAAGATAGGGACAGCAGATTTTTGGAATAGAGAAATTGACCGAATCGAATGGTTCCATCAACATTTCCAAACAAGTGGAGAAGAAATGGAAGCTTATGCAGTAGCACAAATAGCTGATGCTTTCAAAGTGCCATTTTTGTCTATACGAACGATATCCAATTCTGAAGTAACAGATGATGGCATCGAAGACTTAGATACGGCTGGAAGATACTGTGCTGAATTCAGCTTACAAGTTGCCAAAAAAATCTATCAACAAGAATCTGTTTCATTATCAAATTAATAGATAAAGCGTCCTTTCTACCTCTATTCTGTAGAAAGGACGCTTTATTGGTATGACTATTGCGCTAAATTTTTAGGCTTAGCCTGGTAGAGTTTAAATAATTCTACCATCTTGAGCAGTAAAATTTGTTGTTCAGTAGAAGCACTTGCCATATCCTCTTCTGGAGAATAGGCAATTTCCTCCATCATTTGAACAAATGATTCGATTGTAGACTCTTTTTCAGGCATCAACATTGACCATTCTTTAAAGTATTGACGGAAGGTTTGGTGAGGCAGTGGTCTTTTCTTCAATTGAAATAACCTATATACCAGAGCTGTCTTTTGTTGCAGAGAAAGAAAAGAGGAGTGCAGCATTCCGCTAATCAAATAAGACGTCAGTGTCCATCTTTTAATAAAGCAGCTTATAAGCAAGAGCAGAATAGCCACAATACTAATAAAACTGATATTTTTTTCAATCCAGCTTTTTTCAGCAGGAATCACTGGTGAAGAAGCTTCCTCTTCCATAGAGTCTGTTGTTACACTTGCTTCTTCCTCAGTTGACTCATCTATCGATTCACTGGACTCAGGAGTTCTGGATTCGTCAGCAGTGATTGTATCATCAATCACTTCATTAGAAGTCGTTTCATCAGTAACTGGCTGAGTAAAAGGCGGAGTCGGTTCAAAAGGGATCCAACCCATCTCTTCAAAATAAACTTCTGGCCAGGAATGCGCGTTAGCATTGGTGACTTCATAATGAATTTCTCCATCCTCACTGACTCGGTTCCCACTATTGAATCCTTTTGCCCAACGAGCAGGGATATCTAAAGCTCGGCATAAAACCACCATAGCTGTAGAGTAGTTATCACAATACCCAACTTTTGTATCAAATAAAAAATGATCGACATAGTCTCTTCCTTCAGGAACGTAAGCTGTTTGAGACAGACTGTATTCAAATCCACCATCTTCTTTCAAGTATTGCTCTATGGCTCGGACTTTTTCGTAAGTAGTCTCAGCATTTTTTGTAATATCTTGAGCCAATGCTACTACACGTTCCGGCAGATCAACAGGAAGTTGAGTGTGACGATCATGAAATGATGTACTAACTGCTTCGCCATCAGAATCGGAATAAGAGTCCTGATCTGTAAAATCCAAATCAGGTGAAGCTAAAGTCACCGTATAAGAATCTACTCGATTTTCTTTATCTTCAAGGATATACTGCCCAGTAGGAATCTCCATTAATAAATTGATAGATTCTGTTTCCTCATAAAAATCAAAACCAATAGTCTGGTATGTATAAGGAATTTGGTCAAAAGAGTCAGTGAGTTCAATCGGAATATCCATTAATTCAACAGTCGTTTTTTCTCTATCCAATAATTGAAATAGAGATAAATCAACTTCTACTTGTTCTTCAACGCTCGTTTCCCAACCTTTTCCTGTATAGATTTCTTTTGACTCAATCAGCCAGTAATGCGGTTGATCAGTATGAGCAATAAAGACAGTATTTTGTCTTTGAGTAAGAGGACCTCCAAGATTAGAGTCGTTTTCACTATACCCGCTTCTAGAAGAAACTCCGCCAGGACTGTATTTGTCTATCCATTCAAAAAGCCCTTGTTCCTCTAGTTCAGTATGAAAGCTGTCCGTTTTTGAAATGATCCACTCTTGTTGGGCAGTAAATGCATTTGTCGCCCAAGAGGATATAGAGACGAATAGAAAGCTTATAGTCATAAACAAGAGTAAAGTAACCAGAGTATTTCTCCACGAACTATCTGAAGGTATTTTTGTCAGACCAATCAGCAAAAGTCCGAAAAACAACGTTGAAAGAATAAGGTTCATCAACTCAGTCGCTGTAAAGACTTGTAAGATTAGTAAATAACCTAATGCTGTTATAAAAGATAAAAAAGGATTGAACCGTTTTATCAATGCGTAACTGCTGATTAACAAAACGGCGCATATGGCAAACAAACTTAATGTACTAGGCAAAAGAGTAATGTCACCTGAAAGCAATTGATCGAGAAGTATCCGGTTTTGTCGTAAAAAAACAGCCAACCATTCTAAACCGAAAGATTCTTCCAAAGGAAAATAGACGTACATCAAGTAACTCAGAGCTGCTGCTTGAACAGGGATCCAAAGGTACCATTTTGGTAAGAGAATCCATACGCATTGGACGATCACAAGATAAACCAAAAGAGGAGTCCAAGCAGGGAAGTCGTTCAATTGGACAAAAAAACGCAAAATAGGAAAAAACAAACCACTATTTATGAGCACTAAAGACCATTTTTTTAGAATTCTTAAGATATCTTCTTTTGTAGGTGCCATATCAAACACCTCCAATCTGAAAGTCATTCAGTGTATCTTCAGTAATAGAGTAAAAAGCAGCGGAAGGATTTTCTTTGACCAATGAAGTATGATTTTTGGGACTGATCAGAATGGTTTGAGCCGGTAATACACCCTCATTCTCCAAAATAGAATCCATTTCGGTCGAGTCTAAAGCCGGTTGGATCGTTAAAAAACAATCTTTAGTTTCTTTCAACGAAATCACATCTTCAAAGTTTCCAATCAACCTCAATTTTACGGCTTGGGAATGAGAAATTTCTAAATAAAGATTATAGGCCAAACGGAGCAACTCTTCAAAGTACTCCGTTTGATACCCTAAAAAGACAATTGTGACAGCAGTATCCGATTCTTTATCGTACTCTTTTACCATCAAGGATTGCTTTTTAAAACTAGCTTTCCAATCAATATCTTTCAAAGAGTCTTTTGCTTGGTGTTCCCGCAGTTGACGAAACTGGGCTGATTGATGGCCAGAAAGAAGCGTCAAATCCAACCGTGTATTTAGTTGTTGTAAAAGCGGGTAAAGGGTGTCAAAGGGCAGAGGTTTAGGGTAAATCGTCAAATCAACTGGAATTCGCTGCTTTGACCGATGCGTGAATACACCTAGATAGTCCTTGCCGTAAGTGCGAAGCAAAAGCGTATCGTATTTCCCGCGCTTAAAAGACAGTTGTTCAAAAGGAACCACCAAACGATATTTAAATAAGCTGGGAATGCGTGTTGAAAAAGATTGCTTGTCATTTCCTATGGTTATGTCTAGATTTGATACCCATATAGGAAAATAAAATCGAGTCTTCAATTTCAAAAACCCTGTCGATAAGTGCTTTTTGTCTGCTGAAAACTCAAATTGAACATCTTTCCATGTAATTAGAGTAGTTACCCACAAGAAAATGAATAGAAGGGTAAAAAAATAAAACACTACCCAAGAAACAGGTGTTGGGAAAATGAATGTATACAACAAAATGACGACATAAGATAAGATAAACAACAATTTTTTTAGAATGAAGAATGTAGTTTTGATCATGATCACCTTTTATTTCGTTTTAAAGGTACTGGAACTTCTTCGATAAGAGATTGTATAGCAACGGCTTTTTGTTTAGGTGTAAGGTACTCTTTAAACAACAAACGATGTTGATACACAGAAGCAATAACTGCTAGTATATCATCCGGGATAAGGTAATCGCGCAAATTCAATACAGCATAGGCTTTAGCTGCTGCTAAACAGTATTGATTCCCTCTAGGGCTGATGCCGAGACGGATTTTAGAATTTGTACGAGTGTAGTCTCCTAATTTGACGATGTACGCCAGTAATTCAGGTTGAACATGTACTGTCGGAACTAATTGCTTTAATTCTTGAAACTCCTTTAAACTTAGCAGGGGTTGAATCGTATTTAGCATTTCAGATTGGTTTGGACTCGCCAACATTTGAATTTCTTGTTCATGAGTTGGATACCCTAAAGAAAGTTGAAGCAAGAAACGATCCAATTGAGCTTCTGGTAAGGGATAAGTCCCTTCATGTTCAATAGGATTTTGAGTAGCCAATACAAAAAAAGGCTCAGGTAAAGGGTACGTTTTTCCGTCCATAGTAACTTGGTGTTCGGACATAGCTTCCAACATAGCTGCTTGTGTTCGAGGAGAAGTCCGATTGATCTCATCTGCTAAGACTAAGGAAGCAAACAAAGGACCTTTTCGAAAAGTAAACTCAGCTTCTCCAGATACAGGTATAGAGTATCCAATAATATCACTAGGAACTAAATCAGGCGTAAATTGAATCCTAGAGAAATCGGCACCAAGTATTTTAGCGATCGATTTGACCAGCAAAGTTTTTCCTACTCCAGGAATATCTTCAAATAATACATGACCTCCAGCGAGCATAGCGGTTAGTGTTAACGTTGTAATGTCTTTTTTTCCGATCACTATATGATCTACTGTATCGATCAATTGATGCAATTGCTGTACAGAATGCTGATGCTTTTCTGATAAAACCAACTTGATCCCTCCAAGCCATTTATTTTCCCTATTTTAACGGTAATGTCAGACAAATACAATTCCCTTATGAGTAGGAATAGGGAAATAATAAAGCTGTTTAAAAAATCGAAAAATAACAACCAGTATAAAATAATTAAAGTCGTCTTGTCTTTAATGGAGAGAAGGTTATAATAGAAGAGAAGATAGAAAAAGAATACTGTTTAAATATTATAGAATGTAAGCGCGTTCTATTGATTGAAGATAAATTTAACAAGATTGGAGGACAAGAATATGCCAGAAAACCAAAGGAAGATAGACGAAATGAAAGAGAATACTTCTTTCTATAAAAGTTACATGAAAAGGAAAAATAGTTTTTTAAGTGGAAAAGCTTGGATGATGAACGAGAAAATAGGTGTGAAGGACGCACCAGATGTCGTGCCAAAAATACATATAGATGAAAACAGAGAAGATATTGTGGTGATAAAAAATGGCGAGAGAGTAAAAGACCCTTATTTTGAATTGACCGAAAAAGATCACCTGCAGATTGAAATAAAACCATCCATTATCCCACCCAAATGTGATGTGACAACGGATAGACATCAACTAACGGCTTTTATAGAAGTGGAGCCTGGTTATAAGATAGTACCAAAGATAAAAAACTTCTTTCCAACTCATGAGGCTGTTCTTAAAGTAGAAGAATACAAAATGATCGATCAGAAAATCGGTATGGTAGAGGTGAAGAAAAAGCTAAATAAAGCGGGTATTGTTTATGGCATAAATGAAGCGGCTTTACGTGAGGTGACTCAGTCTAACACTCACCAAATCATTGAAGTAGCAACAGGTTCACCAGCGAAGGAAGGGAAGGATGGTTATCTAGAGGCCAAAGTCGACTCTGCTGTTAAGAAAGTGTTACATAAAGATGAAAAAGGGAATATCGACTTCAGAGAAAACCAACAAATTCCCACTGTTGAAGTGGGAGAAATCCTTGCCATCATTCATCCGCCGATTGAAGGTGAAGTCGGCAGAAGTGTCACGAATGAGCTGATTTATCCTAAACCAGTCACAGCAATTACTTTTCAACCTGGTCAGGGAATCGGTCTTGAAGAAAATCACATCATTGCCTCAAAAATAGGGCGCCCGTTCATCCATCAAAAGAACCAAGTAGTGAAAGCTTCCATTATCCCTAAGTTTATTCAAAAAGAAAATGTAGCGATTGCAACTGGAAATATTCACTTCTATGGAGATGTGGAAGTTTTTGGAGCGGTAGAAGAAAATATGGTCATTGATGCTGGAAATGACTTAGTACTGCATAGTTCAGTGAACAGTTCCACCATTACAGCGACCCACTCTATCGTATGTAAAGGACATATCTCAAATTCTGTATTTTCAGCAGGGGAAAGAAATGAACTGTTAACGCGCTTAAGTCAATTGAACAGCGAACTCTTGAAGCAATTGGAACAGATTTATACAGCCCTCGAACAAATCACTCAATCTTACGCTTACAAGCAAAGCAGTGTAAGGCAGAGCCAACGGTCTTTACTCAATAAATTAGTGCAAAAAAGATTTCAACCCTTTTTAAATCAAATCAAAGAATACACACAGATAGTTGCTCAAAACAAAACCTTTTTATCCCAAGAATGGATAGACGGCGCAACGAAAATACAAGAACTATTTATTCAACAAGCCCATTTAGAGATTTCTGTCGATCAATTAAAAGAGTTGGCACAGCTGCTGACGGATGCGCAAGCGACAACTTTTTCCAACTCAACAGAACCCACAAGTATCAGTGCTGATAGTGCCGTTAATAGTACGCTGAAATGCAACGGAAACATTGATATTATGGGACATGGATGTTTGAATACGCGAATCGTTTCTAAAGGACAAGTAAAAATCGCAGGATGTATTCGAGGAGGGAAGGTTTTCGCTCAAGAAGGAATGATCATTAAAGAAGCTGGGTCTATAGGAGCGATCAAAACGATCTTAGCTGTCCCAGAAGATAAGAGTATACAAATAGAGAAAGCTTATGAAGGAACTGAGTTGAAAATCGGCTCTGTTCGTCTCGTATTAAATACAGTTCATCAAAAAGTTCTTGCACACTTGTCAGATGGAATGATAAAACTAAATTAAAAAAAGATCGACAAAGAGATTTCTTCTTTGTCGATCTTTTTTATGGTTAAGCGTTACTTGTTTCTAAGCGTTTAGACAATTTCGAAAGGGTGTAGCAGACTACCCAATAAAGGAATCCCATAGCAATAAACATTGGAATAACAAAATTTGTGTCTTGTCCGTAAACGATTCGAGCATTGTGTGTCAGTTCAGGTAAAGTTATGATCGTAGCTAATGAAGTATCTTTCACTAATGCTACGAATTGACTGACGATTGGTGGAACCATAGCCCGTAAAGCTTGCGGAATAATGATGTACCAAATCGTTTGAGCATAAGTCAATCCAGTTGATCGACCAGCTTCCATTTGTCCAACAGGGATGGAATTCAATCCACCACGAATGATCTCAGAAAGCATAGCAGATTCAAAAATCGTCATGGCAGCAACTGCAGACCAGAAAATACTTAAACGAATACCAATTTGAGGTAAGGCAAAGTAAGTAAAGAAAATGATCAACAGTAAAGGCAAGTTACGAATGATATCTACGATTGCTCCTGCAAGAAAAGAAAGTACAGGAACCTTCATATAACGTACTAAGCCTAAAATAGCCCCTATAATAAAACTCAAAATAATTGAAATAGCAGCTATTTCAAGTGTAACTAGGAGTCCATCCAATAAAAAGCGGATGTTCACCCAGGAATAAGCTCCAGTAAAATCCAAATGAATCTCCTCCTAATCATTTGCAGCTAAGCGGCGTTCCACATACTGCATCAAGTAAGTTAATGGTAAAGTAATTATCAGGTAAAATAATGCAACAATAATGTAAGTATCAAATGTGTTGAATGTCTCACTAGCAATCAAATCTCCATAATACATCAAATCCAAACCAGCCACCATTGCTAAAACAGACGAGTTCTTCACTAAGTTGATAAATTGATTACCTAGTGGAGGAATTACGATTTTGATAGCTTGAGGCAAGATAATGTATCTCATAGTATCTCCATAAGTCAAACCAGTAGACAAACCAGCTTCCATTTGACCGTTAGGTACTCCTAGAATACCTGCTCTTACAGTTTCTGCAATAAAAGCTGAAGTATAGATCGTCAAACCAATGATCCCGGCAGTAAAGCCGTTTACTCCAACAAAGAACATAGGAAACACTACATAGAAAAATAACACAATGATCAATAATGGAATATTCAAAAATAATTGGACATAAAAATTAGCGATGCCAGCTAAGAGTTTATTAGTCGACACTTGGAAAATTCCCAACAGTGTACCGATAATCAAACTGATGACTAAGGCGATCAAACTAGCAATCAATGTATTGATAAAACCTTCTATCAATACATCGTTATAATTGGTTAAGATTTCAATCATTTCAGGCACCTCATTTCTAACGTTTCATAAAATTTCTTAAAAAGAAGTCTGTACAAATTAATTTAATTCAGGAACTTCTTCCTCGGGGAACCATTTAGTAAAGATCTCAGCATACGTTCCATTTTCAATAATAGTATCCAATGCTTTATTGACTTCATTTAAAAAGTTCTCTTGTCCGTGATTGATAGCGATCCCGTAAGGTTCATCTGTAAATGGAGCTCCAGCTAAGCGATAACCAGGATTTTCATCAATGATTCCTAAAAGAATGGCATTATCAGTAGTCATAGCATCGCCTTGTCCTGATTGTAAGGCTGTGAAGGCTTCCGAATAATTTTCAAGTTCCAAGATATTTGCTTCTGGTGCATGTTCACGGATGTTTTGAGCAGAAGTAGAACCTTTAACAGCTAGAACAGTTGTATCGGCATTTAAATCTTCGATACTTTGAATAGCGCTGTCGTTAGGGACAAGTAAAGATTGACCAGCTGCGAAATACACATCTGAGAAATCAACTTGTTTTTTTCGTTCTTCAGAAATGGTCATTGTAGCGATGATAGCGTCGATGTTCCCGTTCTTGATCAAAGGGATACGCGTTTTTGATGTAACTTCTACAAACTCAGCGTTATCAGCACTGCCAGTGATTTCTTCTGTCAGAGCTTTAGCGATATCGATATCAAATCCTTCAATCTCGCCTTTAGCAATGTTGTAAAGTCCGAATAAATTAGTATCTGCTTTTACTCCCCAAATGATTTCTGGGGTAGAAGCTACTGCTATACGTTCTGTAATGTCTTGGTTGGCTACTTGTCCAGAAGTACAAGCAGAAAGCCAAATGATCGGGAGCAGCAGTAAGAAAAGCAGAGGACGTTTTTTCATTATTTTCATACGAATACCTCCAAATTATACATGGTGGATAATTTTGCCTAAGAATTGTTTTGCTCTTGGATCCTCAGGATTTTCATAAAACTCTTGAGCATTTTTATCTTCAATTACTTCTCCATCAGCCATAAAAATGACGCGGTCTCCAACTTCACGAGCGAATCCCATTTCGTGAGTTACAACGATCATTGTCATCCCTTCTTTAGCCAATTTCTTCATAACGTCTAATACATCATCGATCGTTTCCGGATCAAGTGCACTAGTCGGCTCATCAAATAATAACACTTCTGGATTCATCGCTAAACCACGTGCAATCGCAATACGTTGTTTTTGACCACCAGATAGCTGAGTTGGATAAGAATCTTTTTTGTCTAACATGTTTACTTTGTCCAACAATTTTTCAGCTGTTTTTTGAGCTTCTTTTGGATCTTGTTTTAACACTTTGATAGGGGCTAAAGTAACGTTTTCTAAAACTGTCATGTGCGGGTATAAATTGAAATGTTGGAAAACCATTCCCACATGTTTGCGAATATTATTGATATTGGTATCTTTAGCGTGCAGATCTACACCGCTAACCAACAATTGACCTTCGTTTATTTCTTCTAACCCATTAATACAGCGAAGCATCGTACTTTTCCCTGAACCAGATGGTCCAATGACGACGGTTACTTCTCCTTTTGTAAAAGTTAGATTGATATTTTTTAAAGCATGAAAATCACCATAGTATTTGTTAACATCTTTAAACTCAATCATGATAATTCCTCCTTAGTTGGTTGAGTAGTTTTTATACATAAGAATTAGGAAGTACACAATGCTGGTCGATAAGCTGATTGTGTGCTTCCTACTAGAGTATTCTTGCTATGCGATTGTTAAAAACTGTCCAGTTACTTTACCATTTTTTAATTCTACTATAATCACTTACTCTTTTCAAGCTAGCCAGCTTTAAGCTAAAAGCAGATACAAGTGCTTTAATCGTTGTATTTAAAGGAGTATAACGGTTGCAAATTTTTTTTGCTTTAGGCATAGTTAAGGTATAAAAAGAGTTTTTTTATTCAAATAGAGAGTGGTTCAGTACTGAAAACTCAAAAATTTGACCACTGTGATAGGAAGGAGCAGCCGTAATGTACATAGCATTGACTTTTTTCTGTGCGCTGGGTTTTTCCTTGCTGCACTTTTTTTCTAAATACATGAAATTTGCCGGCAAGATACCAAGAAGCAAATTTTTATCTCTAGCAGCTGGGGTATCCGTAGCGTATCTATTTGTTCATCTATTGCCCGAATTAAACAAATATCAAAAAGTGCTCTCAAAAGAGTTAACGAATACAGTCTTTGGGTATATTGAACACCATATTTATTTAGTAGCTATGACAGGTTTGGTTTTGTTCTATGCTTTAGAAAAAAAAGCGAAGATAGTAAAAAATCAAACCGAACCTGCTCAATCTTTAGCAGAAGTATCAGGCGTTTTTTGGGTGCATATCGGGTTGTTTTTTGTTTACAACACAATTATAGGCTATTTGCTGTTAAATCAGCATTTTGAACAAGTGAGCAGCTTAATATTTTATTTTCTAGCATTAGCGGTTCATTTTATCGCCAATGATTGGAGTCTGCGGCGGCATCATGAAGAAGTGTATGATCAGTACGGGCGGCTATTACTGTCTTTTGCATCCCTTTTTGGTTGGCTATTGGCTTTATTTGTTGAGATCGGAGAATTTGGGGTCTCAGTACTGTTTGCATTTGTCTCCGGTGGCATGATCTTAAACATTATGAAAGAAGAGTTGCCTGAGGAACAAAAAAGCAGTATCAGCAGTTTTGTAGTTGGATCAATAGTATTTACAGTCTTATTGCTGCTGATTTAAGATCTTAAGATCAAGTTTAGAGACAAGGAGCTGGGAAATACCTCCCAGCTCCTTTAGTTTTACGAATATTGGTTTTGTAAACGTGCTTAAAAAGGCAGTCCCGACGTCCACCTCACAAATAATACTCGAATGATCTACGACCGTCCTGTGCTTATTTGATTCAGTGAATAGGGGGCTAAACGCCTTTTTTCCCACACTCTTTTCTTTTACTGGATTCTCAGCTGTTTTAAAAATTCTTTTTTTCTGAAAGGGAAGAAAAGGAGACAAATGATTGGTATAATAAAGTAGAGTAAGGCTATTGACGAACAAAAAAGTAATAATACCAGTAAAACCATCAACGAATAATAGGTGTGATCTTGACCGAACATTTGTTGAACCAGTTTATAGAGGTAAAGGGGAATGTTATGGAACGTATTCATTTGTACCATACAAACGATATTCATTCACACTTAAGCAAGTGGCCGCGTATAGCTCATTATTTGCGGGAAGAGCGCACTCGAATCGAAAATAGCGGGGATTCCTTTTTTGCGTTTGATATTGGTGATGCTTGTGACCGGGTGCATCCGTTGATTGAAGCCACAAATGGAACTGCAATGATCGATTTGATGAATGACGCTCATTATGATGCGGTAACTATTGGCAACAATGAAGGCATCGGGAGCTCAAAAGAACAATTAAACCGGCTTTATGATTCTGCCAATTTTAAAACCATTATTTCAAATATGCGAGATGCAGAAAGCGGAGAATTGCCTAAGGGAACCATACCTTTTGAAATTTTTAACACTAAAAAAGGACACCGTATAGGAATATTTGCTTTGACGGCGTCTTTCCCAACAAGCTACATTCCAATAGGATGGAATATCCAAGATTCTTTTGAAGTGATTACTCAAATGTTGGAGATTCTAGAGCCATTAACAGATACGATCGTTTTATTGTCGCATTTAGGAATTGGAGACGATCGAAAAGTTGCTGAAATGTTTCCGATGATTGACATCATCTTAGGTTCACACACACATCATGTATTGCCAAAAGGAGAGCGAGTCAGAGATTCTCTCTTAGGAGCGGCCGGAAGATACGGAGAATATGTAGGACATGTAGTCATTGATGTGGATGAAAATTCTATAGTGGACTCTTCTGCGTCTGTGACCCCTATTGATGAGATTCCTGCTCCATTCAATGAAGAAGAATTGATTATGGCTTATTCTCAAAAAGGACATCAATTGTTGAAGCAGCAACAAATCGCGTTCTTGCCAAAAGCTTTGCCTATTAGCTGGTATGCAGATTCTGAGCTGATGCAGATCAGTTTAGAAGCTTTAAAATATTATGCTAAAACAGAAGCTGCTGTATTGAATGCAGGTTTATTTATGACTTCGTTAAATGATGGAGTCATCACAAATGATGAATTGCATCAAATGCTGCCGCACCCTATGCGAATACTCAGGGTAACCCTTCCAGGAGCTGAATTGATTCGTGTAGTAGAAGAAATGGAAAAAAATCGCCATTATTTGAGAAAATTCCCTATTCGAGGAATGGGATTCAGAGGGAAATACTTTGGAGAAATAGTGTATAATGGAGTGAGTTTTGATCCAACAACTGGAGAAGTGTATTGGCAAGGAAAAAGTGTTAGAGCAGATCGTGACTATACATTTGCTACAGTTGACCATTTTATGTATATTCCATTTTTCCCGACGATCGAATTAAAAGGAGAAAATGAATTGATTTTTCCTTTATTTATTCGTAATGTAGTAGGGCAACATCTTAAAAAGCAATACCCACTAAACCAAACTAAGCTGGATGAAGAGCTAAGAAATGAAGGTGAACAATATGACCCAAACGAATGAGAAAACTGAAAAAAATACGCCTAAAAAACAAATCATTCACGACGCAAAAGACTCAAAACCCAAACATACGCGCAAACGTCAAACGGGAAAGAAACCAAATCGCAAGAATGAAAAAGGGAAAGAAAAAGACACTAAAAATGATGCAACAAAATTAGATAAAACAATCGAGGAAACGATCATTCCCGAAAAGGATCTGATTGTTCAAAAAATCGATCCTACAACAATCACGATCAATGGCGAAAAGTATGAAATCACAAAAGATTATCGAGAAGCTTTTGATGCTCGCCGATTAAGCGAACGCTACAGTCCTATATTAGACAAGTATGATTACATCGTAGGTGATTGGGGATTTGAACAATTGAGGCTGAAAGGATTTTACAGCAATCAAAATCGTAAAGTTCCTCAAGATAAAAAAATCAGCCAGTTAGAAGATTATTTATATGAGTACTGCAATTTTGGTGCGCCTTATTTTGTGATTCAACGATTAGAACCGGCAAAAAGCCAGAGCAGTTCTTCAAAAAATACACGTCACAAAAAACAAAAAAAGAAAAATGTTACCAATGTAAAAAATACTCACACGCAAGAGTTTCCTAACACTCCTGGCAAGAATGTCAGTGGAGCTAAAAGAACGAATAAAAATACGAGAAAAAGAAACTTCGTTAAAAAAGAAGTTCCAGCGGAAACCAAAACGATTTCCTCTGAAACAGAATCTATTTTGGTAAAGACTGTTAAGGATGAAAAAGGCTCAAGAAGATTCAACATTCGCCGCGGCGATGTAGATAGAGCGAAAAATAAATCATAAAGGTTGGATAACGTGAAGTACAAAGGATATTTGATCGATTTGGATGGAACAATGTATAAAGGAAAAGAAAGCATACCTGATGCACCAGGATTTATCCAAAGATTACGAGAAAAAAACATACCATTTCTATTCTTAACCAATAATTCTACAAAAACACCTGAAACAGCTGCTAAAAATCTGCAAGAAAACTTCGGTATTCCTGCTTTGCCAGAAGAAGTATACACCAGCTCGTTAGCTACAGCTGATTACTTGAAATCCTTAAATAATGGAAATAAAGTATTGATCATAGGTGAAAAAGGCTTGAAGCAAGCTTTGGCAGACAGAGGGTTTGTAGAAGAGGACAAAAACCCTGATTATGTAGTTCTAGGTCTAGATCAAGAAGTGAATTACGAAAAATTTAAAGCGGCCACTTTAGCGATCCACAATGGAGCCCAATATATTGCAACGAATAAAGATACTAATTTGCCGACTGAACACGGATTGGTTCCGGGTGCGGGATCATTGGCTGCGTTACTGACTGCAGCTACCCGCATTGAACCGACATTCGTAGGAAAGCCGGAAACGATTATTATGGAAGAAGCTTTGAAATTAATCAATCTGCCTGCTGAGGAAGTCTTGATGGTCGGTGACAATTATGAAACAGATATCATGGCAGGTATCAACAGTGGAGTGGACACGTTACTTGTCTACACTGGATTCACAAAACCAGAGGATCTAGAGAAAGTGGAGGTACAGCCTACCCATATCGTGGATTCTTTAGGAGAGTGGATCATTTAATGAAAACAAAAGCGATAGATTTTGCTGGAATAGCCATGATTTTTCTATGGATCGTTTCTTTTTCTGTAATGGTCACCATCAATTTTACGCCCTTGTATGCATTTGATGTTGATTTCTTTAACATACCAGAACGTGTAGGACTATCAAAGCCAGTCATCATGGAAAACTATCATATCTTATTGGATTATTTGAATAAACCGTGGGTCAGTGAGCTGAGCATGCCGAACTTTCCAAGCTCAAAAAGCGGACTATTCCATTTTTATGAAGTAAAACGATTATTCCTATTAGATTATGGAATTTTACTAGTCACAACGGTTGCTTCATTTTTCTATCTGAGATTTTTAAAGCAGACGAAAAGAAATTGGGTTTTACTAAGACCGTTTATGTGGGGGATATTTGCTCCACTAGTGATATTATTTTTGATTGCAGCTAACTTTGATCAATTGTTTGTGCTATTCCATCAAGTATTTTTTAACAATGATGCGTGGATTTTCAATCCTTCCACAGATCCTATTATTATGGCATTGCCAGAAGGTTTTTTCATGCATTGTTTTATATTAGCGTTTGTACTGATTGAATTATTGATTACCGGAGTTTATTTCTACGCAAAAAAGACAGCTTTCAAATGAAAGCTGTCTTTTTTTTTGAAAACTTTATTATTTAGTGATCTCCGCTTTAGAAGGATTGTCGTGAGCTAAACGGCTAGCTGCGGAAGCTGCAATAGCTCCAACAATATCATCTAAAAACGTGTGGACTTCGTTGTCTTCGTGGCTGTTTAGTTTTTCTAAAATGCCAGGTTTTACTTTATCAATATACCCGTAGTTTGTAAAACCGATTGATCCATAAACATTTACGATAGATAAAGCTAAGATTTCATCGATGCCAAATAAACCTTCGTCCTCAGTAATAATTTCTTGTAACGGAGACATCAGTTGGTTTTTCTCCGCTAAGATGTCTAATTGAATACCCGTTAAAATAGCATTTTGCACTTCTCGTTTTTTTAGAACGGACTTAACGTTCTCAATACATTCTTCTAAGCTCAAATCTACAATGTATTTCTTTTGTAAAAATAAAACTAATTCTGCAATGTCTTCTTCTTTAACGCCGCGTTCATGCAACAGATTGACTGCTGTTTGGTGCATGACATTATCATTTTCTACCACATTGATCCCCTCCATTTAATAGAACTCTCTCTTATTATACCCGTAAAGGATCAAAAGAATGAAATGATAAGCAAATAACCCACTAATCGCCTACAATTAGTGGGTTTAGAACAGATTAAAATAAGCTGGTACTGTGCATAGGTTGTACGCGTTCATCTGGATTGATGTAGCTCATAGCATTATTGATGGCTGTAGGACCTTCACCAAATCCGGTAGCAATCAATTTGATTTTTCCTTTATAAGTACAAATGTCTCCTATAGCATAAATTCCGGGAATCGATGTTTCCATTTTAGTGTTTACAGGTATTTCATTTCGAGACACTTCAAAGCCCCAATTTTTCATAGGTCCGATAGAAGACGTGAATCCGTAATTGACCAAAAAGTCATCCACTTCGATTTCTAATTGATTGTCTTTACGAACTTCTTGAAGGGTGACGCTTTTTATCTTATGATCCTTCCCGCTGATAGAGTGAGGGATAAAAGGTGTGATCATTTCAACACTAGAGTCTTCCAGTAAACTGATGCTGTGTTCATGAGCTCTAAATTTATTTCGACGATGAGTCAAATAAACTTTTTTTGCAATCGGTTCTAACGCAAGTGCCCAATCCACTGCTGAATCACCACCACCGCAGATCATAACTGTCCGGTCTTTGAATTGTTCAATGTTGTTTACATAGTAGTGGAGCGTTTTGTTTTCATAGTGTTCGGCATCTTCAATATCCAGTTTTCTCGGCTGGAAAGCACCGTTTCCTGCAGCGATGATCACGGCTTTAGAAAAATGCATTCCTTTTGTAGTCGTTAGTTCAAAAATCTCTTGTTCATTTTTTTGAACATCTAACACTTCTTCATCCAAACAAATCGTTTGGTCGAAACGAGATCTTTGAACAACTAGATTAGTAGTCAGTTCTGCTCCAGTGATTACAGGTAGAGCAGGAATATCATAAATGTCTTTTTCAGGATAAAGCATCGAAACTTGGCCACCTAGTTGAGGCAAGCTGTCGATGATTTTGACTTTAGCATTTCTCATGCCACCATAAAAAGCCGCAAATAAGCCAACTGGACCGCCGCCAATAATTGTAATATCGTAAATGTCATTTCTTAATTCCAAAATTAACCCTCCGTCGCATATTTTCAATAAAAAACCACTTTATTCGAGATGCTATTGTCCTAAAATCATCTTAGTGACGTAAGCTACAGCGATACCTGTTAGAATACCAAAAAAGACTTCAATAGGCTTATGACCTAAGTATTCTTTCAAATGACGCTCTTTTTGTTCTTGTTTAAAGTTTTTTGTAGTCGGATCTTGAGACAAATTCCATACTTTTTCACGCAAACGAGTGAACTCAATGATCAGTTCGTTTAATAAAATGCCTTGTTCACCACTTTGTCTGCGAACACCCATCGAATCAAACATAACGATTACTCCAAAAGTACTTGCGATAGCTACTAAAGGGGATTCGATACCATACTCTAAAGCTAAAGCAGTAATCAATGAGGAAACCGCTGCTGAGTGTGAGCTTGGCATTCCTCCGGTGGAAGTCACTAAAGCGATAGTGGTCTTCCGATTTAATACATAAGCTACAGGGACTTTGATAAATTGAGCAAATACAATTGCAGAAAAAGCTGCCATTAAGGGATAATTTGAGAACATGTTCTTTGTTCCTTCCTGTGATTTAAATATAAAGCTATTTTATCATACCACGAACTAAAAGAGGTGGAAGTAAAAAACGATTTTTCTGAACAAAAAAGAAAAAAACAAGATGGTTAGTCCATTAAAACCGGCTGTTTGGAAAATAATAGTAGCATTCGAGAAAAAGATTCGTTATCATAAACACTGTATGAACAAAGAAGAAAAAGGTATATCAATTCAATGTACCTTATTTTAGGAGGAAACTTATGTATACTCAATTATCAAAAGAAGTGGCAGAAAATGAAATCAAAGCCATCATCCGCACAAACATGGGAGATATTACAATCAAACTTTTCCCGGAAATCGCACCAAAAACTGTTGAAAACTTCGTAGGATTAGCTGAAAAAGGTTATTACAACGGAATTATCTTCCACCGTGTCATTCCTGACTTTATGATCCAAGGTGGAGACCCAACTGGAAGCGGTATGGGCGGAGAAAGTTTATGGGGAGATTCTTTCGAAGACGAATTCTCTACAGAAGCTTTCAATATTTATGGAGCTCTATCAATGGCAAATGCTGGACCGAATACAAACGGCAGCCAATTCTTTATCGTAACTGCATCAAACACTCCAGCGAACATGGTTGCTCAATTAGAAGCAGCAGGCTATCCAGCAGAAATCGTTGAAGAATACAAAAATAACGGTGGAACACCATGGTTAGACCAACGTCATACTGTATTTGGGCAAGTCATCGACGGCATGGCTGTAGCGAACAGTATCCAAAACGTTAAACGTGGTTTCCAAGACAAACCTGTTAATGATGTAGTAATCGAAACAATTGAATTAGTATAAACGCAAAGAACTTCTGCTGAATAGAGGCAGAAGTTCTTTTTTAATAAAATTAATGAAAACGAATTCTTTTTTCAAAAGATATTTGATATAATGAAAAAGCAAGTTTATGCTGAAAGGAATGAAGAATATGTTTGGAGCAATCGAAGCCGGCGGAACTAAATTCGTCTGTGCGGTTAGTGATGAAAACTTTACTATTAAAGAGAGAGTCAGTATACCTACAACCACACCTGAGGAAACAATGACAGAAGTATTTTCATTTTTTGATCAATATGAATTAACAGCTATCGGTATCGGTTCATTCGGTCCTATCGACGTCAATAAAGAATCCGATACATACGGATATATTACCTCTACACCAAAAACGGCGTGGAAATTCTACGATTTTCTTGGCTCAGTAAAAAATCGTTATTCTGTTCCTATAGGATGGACGACAGACGTGAATGCTGCAGCTCTTGGAGAAATAAAATTAGGAGCGGCTAAAGGATTAAAAAGTTGTGTATATTTAACTGTCGGTACAGGAATCGGCGGAGGAGCAGTGATTAACGGGGAATTATTAGAAGGATATGGACATCCTGAAATGGGACACATCCCTGTTCGCTTGCATCCGAATGAAACTTATAAAGGGACTTGTCCTTATCATGGTGATTGTTTAGAAGGAATTGCTGCAGGGCCGGCTATTGAAGGCAGATTTGGGAAAAAGGGCCATTTGCTGGCTGATCAAGAAGAAGTATGGGAAATGGAAGCTTATTATCTTGCTCAAGCTTTGATGAACTACACATTGATTCTTTCTCCTGAACGTATTGTATTAGGCGGCGGAGTGATGAAGCAGAAACAACTGTACCCGTTAGTCCGTCAGAAATTTGCAGAATTGATCAATGACTATGTACAAGTACCTGATCTAGAACAGTATATTGTTGCACCTGGTTTGGAAGACAACGCTGGAATTTTAGGAAGTTTATTGTTGGCAGCAGATGCTGAATAAATTTTTGATTCTTTGCAATTAAAAAAGGAATAGAGAGTCAACTAGAGTTGTTCTAGTCGACTCTTTATTCTGTCTTGATAAAAAGAAAGAACAAAAAGTTACTTGAAAGTACTGCAGAAAATAGCTGAAAATCAACATTTTTATAAAGTACATAAAATAACATACCGTTTTGAAAACGGCGTCATTTTCAAAACGGTATAAAATCTTTAATGTTGATGTTATAATACAGTTGTAAAGTTGATATTCGAGAAATTTGAGAAAAGAGGTGTTAGGATGGAATATAAAATTGGGATGGTTACTAAAGGAGAAGTTACCGGTATACAACCGTATGGAGCTTTTGTTTCGCTAGATGAAGAAACTCAAGGTTTGATTCACATATCGGAATGCAAACACGGTTATGTCAAAGAAGTGGGAGATTTGTTAAAGGTAGGAGACCAAATAACCGTTATGATCATTGACATAGATGAATACACTAAAAAAATCAGCTTGTCCCTCAGAGCCTTAGAAGATCCTCAAACATTTGTTTACTATCCTAAGAAAAAACGCCACTACACAAAAAAAGGGAAAATTGGATTTCAGAGTATAAGAGAAACTTTGCCTAAATGGATCAAGCAAGCCAAAGAGGACGAGAAGAATCAAATCAATTCTAGGTGATAGTTAGTCCATTGTCATATAGTCGAACTAATGTAATTGTGGATCATTCTTGAGAGGGGTTTATACATGACTGAAGGACACTTTGTAGCCGGTACTGTGATGGCTCAAGCCTTTAATGGGAAATACGTTTTTTTGGTAAAACATTTGGTAAAACATAATGAGGACTCTTATGAGTTGCCCATGACACCTATTTACAAAGAAAAGACAGGTTTAGCCTGTATAATTGAAGAACTAAAAAATATTTTAGATATTCAAGGTTCTGCATTAGATTTATATGAGTTGACCAACTCAGTAGTTAACGGCTCACGTGTACCGCTATTTGTATTTTCGTTAAATAAGAATATTACGACAGAGTTAAATGAATTGTTGAAAGAAAACTCAGCTCAATATGCTTGGATGTCTTCTGATACGCTGATAGAGACTTTGGAAAATATCGACATTTCTGGAGTACCATTATTTAATCAATAAAAAACCATCAACAGCGTTTTCATTTCACAAATGAAAGTGCTGTTTTTTCTTGCATTTTCAGGGGAAAACAACTAAAGTAATAGAGTATTGATGAAAGCCAAAAACCATAATACATACTAATGGAGGTTATTTAAAATGGGTCATATCCAATTTGATTATTCAAAGATTGGAAAATTTGTGCAAGAACACGAAATTTCCAATTTACAACAACAAGTAACGACAGCTGATTCTATGTTGCGCAATGGAACAGGAGCAGGAAGCGACTATTTAGGATGGATCAACTTACCAAAAGATTACGATAAAGAAGAATTTGCCCGTATTAAAGAAGCGGCTAAAAAAATTCAAAATGAATCTGAAGTATTAGTTGTTTTAGGGATCGGCGGATCTTACTTAGGAGCAAAAGCTGCTCTAGATTTCTTAAACCATACTTTCTACAATTTATTGGGAAGCGACAAACGCAAGACTCCACAAATCTTCTTTGCTGGAAACAGTATCAGTTCAACTTATTTAGCTGAACTAGTTGAAATCATTGGAGACCGTGATTTTTCTGTAAACATGATTTCGAAATCTGGAACAACTACAGAACCTGCTATTGCATTCCGTGTCTTCAAAGAATTATTGATCAAGAAGTATGGTGTAGAAGGAGCAAACGATCGAATCTATGCTACAACTGATAAAGCAAAAGGAGCACTAAAAGGCGAAGCAGATGCTCAAGGATATGAAACATTCGTAATTCCTGATGATGTAGGGGGACGCTTCTCTGTATTGACTGCTGTAGGACTTCTTCCGATTGCAGTAAGTGGAGCTGACATCGATGCATTGATGCAAGGTGCTGCTGATGCTAGCGATGCATATTCTAGTGATAAATTAGAAGAAAACGAAGCTTACCAATACGCTGCTATTCGTAACGTGTTATACCGTAAAGGAAAAGTAACTGAGTTATTGATCAATTATGAACCAAGCTTGCAATACTTCTCTGAATGGTGGAAACAATTATTCGGTGAGTCAGAAGGAAAAGACCAAAAAGGAATTTACCCTTCAAGTGCAAACTTCTCAACTGATTTGCATTCGCTAGGACAATTTATTCAAGAAGGTTCAAGAAATATCTTTGAAACAGTCATCAAAGTGGACAAACCTAAAAAAGCTTTAGCTATTCCTGAAAGCGAAGAAGATTTAGATGGTTTAGGATACCTTGAAGGGAAAGATATTGATTTTGTAAATACAAAAGCTTTCCAAGGTACACTATTAGCTCATACTGACGGAGACGTTCCTAACTTATTAGTAACAATTCCTCAAACAGATGCATACACTTTAGGTTACCTAATGTACTTCTTTGAAATTGCAGTAGGTATTTCAGGTTACTTGAATGGCGTAAATCCATTTGACCAACCAGGTGTAGAAGCTTACAAGAAAAATATGTTTGCTTTATTAGGTAAACCAGGTTTTGAAGATCTAGCAAAAGAATTAAATGACAGACTATAATTGTTAATGTAAAATAATCGTTGTTCACGCAATCGATCTGAAGGGTTCTCCCTCAAATCGACAAGTGGACAACGATTTTTTCATTAGAAAGGAGCAGTTTGAATGAAAAAAACATTACAAATCCATCAAGCAACTGCAAAAGACCACCAAGTGATAAAGGAAATATTGACACAGACAGCAGAATGGTTGAAATCCATTGGTTCTACTCAGTGGAGTGAAGTCTTACAAGGAAAAGATAATCATAATACGCCAAAAGCTATCGAACGCGGAGAAGTATACTACGCTACATTGGATGGTAAAGTCGCAGGCATGTTTATACTATGGAATCAACAAAGCAATTGGGATAAAGAAATGTGGGGGGCAGACAATCAAGAATGGATGTATTTGCATCGGGTCAATATTATGCGTGAATTCGCAGGTACTTCAGTGGCGCATGATATAGTTAAAGAAGCAAAAAAAATCGCAATGGAAAGACAAGTAAAAGGTATTCGATTAGACTGTATGGCAGAAAAAGAATATTTAAATGCATTTTATAAAGCAGCAGGATTTACTTTTGTAAAAGAAATAAAAAATTATGATACGGGTGTAGAGAAAGCAGACTTCAATTTATATCATTATCTATTACCTTAAACGTGGCAGCATTATATGAAGAAACAAGACCGAATAAATTAAAAGGTTTATTTATGCAAAAGTTATTGAATAAGTTTTATAAATATTTTTCAAAAAAGTTATTGACCAGAGATAGAAAAGTTGATATAGTAGTTGATGTCGCTGAAATACATAAGCAGACAAAATGATATTAAGAATTTTTTGAAAAAAGATTGACTTAATATGAAGCAACGTGATAATATGTAACAAGTTGATGTAGCGCTTGCAAAGAAACAACTTTTGAATAAAAATACATTTTTTAAAAAAGTTATTGACAAGTAAATGTCGACCTGATATTATTAAGTAGTTGTCAAAACGACAACGAAACACGAAATTAGACCTTTGAAAACTAAACAAAGTAAGACGAACCAAACGTGTAAGGAGTTTCGGCAAGTGCCAAAACAACAACATTAGTGAATAATTATTCGCTAGCAATCAATTAATGAGCTTCAAGCATCATTAAGCAGTCACCTTCGGGTGACGACTTTATATGAGAGTTTGATCCTGGCTCAGGACGAACGCTGGCGGCGTGCCTAATACATGCAAGTCGAACGCTTCCTACCGGTGCTTGCACCGGGAAAGAAGAGTGGCGGACGGGTGAGTAACACGTGGGTAACCTACCTACAAGCGGGGGATAACA
>NZ_FOXW01000019.1 GCF_900115825.1 Desemzia incerta
AACAAAATAGACTGTTATAACAAGGTTTTTGAAGCGTTTTTGAAAAACTATGAATTATTCAGGTTTTATTCTAACGAAGATTTTCACCGGTCATATTATTTTATAGAAAAATAGTGCTGGTAATTTTTACCCGCCAGCACTAAGTACTATATAATAAAATAAACGAAATATACTACCAATTTTAGAACCCAAAATTAGAACACATTAGGTTCAAATCTATTCAAATTCATTCAATATAAATTTCATTAAAATGCTGACATATAAAGTCTTTTCTAGCTTATTCAAATCGTCAAATATAAAACCAGGTCTTAAGAAAGCTCGTAAAGCTAGCCAATTTTCAAAACGTTAAGATCACAATTTGTATTATCAAAAGAGAATTGCTTATATGCAGTTCTCTTTTTTTTGTGCGCGAAAATTGGCGGTCTCAATTTGCTGCAGCCGTAAGAACGCAGTGATGTACGGATGTAGTATAAGGCGAATGGAAAGAGCGTTGCTCAAAATGTTAATATATCTTTATATATCAACATTTCAAGGCGCTTTCCAATTTTTGGAGAGTGTCTTTTTTTAGTGCGCCCGGCATGGGTGATAAATTAGCAACTGCTTTTTTTAAAACAAAATATAACTGTAATGATTGAAAATGAAAGAATCAACTCTCAGTATTAATACTGAGAGCTGATTCTTTTTTTAGACTAGAGAAATTTTTTGTTTGCTAATCATTAAAGCATTTTTTCTTTATTGAATATATAAGAAGCCAACAAATCGTATATATCACAATACCAATGATAATTTTCACAAAATTGTTATCAGTTGAAAAGGCATGACTGCTGAAAAATATTGAGACTAAAATAATAAATTTCAGTAAGCTCTCTTCCCAGGAAGTCTTTAAGTATTTTTTATTATTCATCAGTTTATCCCACACATATCAAAGTTTTATAATCTATATTGTATCTCTGCACTATATTTTTTAATTTTTGATTTGTCAAATTAAGCTAGACAAAATATCTTTATTCATGTAACTCATAAATACTTCCAAGGGCGTTTGGTAATTTAATATTTTTCTAGGGA
>NZ_FOXW01000008.1 GCF_900115825.1 Desemzia incerta
TGTTATACTTGCGAGCTAATTGTTTGATAGGCGTGCCTGCATTGAAGTATTCTCGAACAATTGTCTCTTTAATTTCTTTACTGTACTGATTGTTTCGAGCTGTGGTTTGTATTCCCGAAAGGCCATGCTCTTGATATCTAAGGACTTTTTGACCGAAGGCCGAATCCGTTAACGATAATCCATGCTCTTTACTTAACTCTTTAAAACTTACACCTTCTTCAAGATATAACAGAATATATCTCTCAAGCTCATCAATAGTATGTTTGCGGTTAGAACGCATAAAAAATCCCCCTAGAGTAGTTTACTTTTTTAAGTGTCTACTTTAGGGGGAGCATATCATTCGGCCGAGTCTCTTTTCATGCACTTAGTTCATTTTTAAACGACTTTTTTTCCTTCGACATCATAAAAAACAGCGTTTGAAGTGTCTTCAACTGCGCCCTTAGTGATGACACATTTAGATACTTCTGGACGACTTGGTAAGTCAAACATGATCTCTAACATAAGTGTTTCGATAATTGAACGTAAACCACGAGCACCTGTGTTGCGTTCAATAGCTAATTTAGCGATCTCACGTAAAGCTTCAGGCTCGAATTCAAGCTCAACATCATCCAACTCTAGTAATTTCTTGTATTGTTTTACCAAAGCGTTTTTAGGTTCTGTTAGAATGTGGATCAAATCATCTTCTGTCAACTTCTCAAGTGCTGCCATGATAGGCAAACGACCAATAAATTCAGGAATCAACCCAAATTTCAATAAGTCTTCAGGAATGATTTGCTGCATCACAGATTTAGATTCATCAAATTTTTTCTTAGAAGAACCAAAACCGATTACTTTTTCGCCTAAACGATTTTTAACGATTGATTCAATTCCATCAAACGCTCCACCAACGATGAATAAAATGTTTGTAGTATCTAATTGGATGAATTCTTGTTGAGGGTGTTTTCTTCCACCTTGAGGAGGAATACTTGCTACCGTACCTTCCAAGATTTTCAGCAAGGCTTGTTGTACACCTTCACCTGACACATCACGCGTAATAGACACGTTTTCACTCTTACGAGCTATTTTATCGATTTCATCGATATAAATGATTCCTTTTTCAGCACGTTCTACATCAAAGTCTGCAGACTGTAAAAGTTTCAGTAGAATATTTTCCACATCTTCTCCAACATATCCTGCTTCAGTTAGACTAGTTGCGTCCGCGATAGCAAATGGAACATTTAAAATACGAGCCAGTGTTTGAGCAAGGAATGTTTTCCCTGATCCAGTAGGACCAATCAAGCTGATATTGCTCTTTTGAAGCTCAACTCCGCCTTCTTCGCTTTCGCCCATATGATTGACACGTTTATAGTGATTGTATACTGCAACAGACAACGATTTTTTCGCTTGTTCCTGTCCAATCACATATTCGTTTAAAATTTGTTGAATTTCTTGAGGTTTTGGAACTTCTAAAAATTCCCCATAACCTGTTTCACTAAATTCTTCGTCTATGATTTCTTTACATAAGTCAATACATTCATTACAGATGTATACTCCAGGTCCTGCAACGATTTTCTTCACTTGATCTTGAGTTTTCCCACAGAATGAACAACTAACTACACCACTTGTTTCTTCATCATTAAACATGTTACCATACACCTCTATTCTGTTTCCTGTTACTATTTTCTTCATAATATAACATTCAAACTTGTTAAATGATAGCATATATATCAAAATATTGCTACCTAATGGACTCTTTTAAGTAAGAAAGGGACCAGACCACAATACTTATGGTCTAGCCCCTTAACCTACCAAGTTTACTTTACTTAGATCGTTGCTAAAGTCGGACTTGTTCAACAAAATGTTATTTTTTACAATTCATTTTTGTTGAGCCTGGCTGAATAAAGCAATTATTTTTCTACTGCTGTAGAAGTGATCAAGTCGATCGCTTTTTTCAATGAAATGTCGTGTTTTAACATGTCAGGAGTCAAAGCATTTCTTACAGCATCTGCTTCCATACCATATTCTTCAGCTAAGTTCTTGATTTCTTCTTCAACTTCTTCTTCTGAAGGATCAAAGTTTTCTTTTTCAACGATAGCTTCTAAAACTAAGTTTGTTTTAGTTCTGAATTCTGCATCAACTTCCATTTGTTTGTGTAGATCTTGTTCTGTAGTACCAGTAATTTGGTAGTACATTTCAGGAGATACACCTTGTTGTTGCATGTTGTTCAAGAATGATTCCATTTGACGGTGAACTTCGTCATGAACCATTGCATGAGGGATTTCTTCGATAGTTGCGTTTTCTACAGCTTTACGGATAGCTGCATCTTCTACAGCTTCGTCTGCTGAAGCACTTTTAGCTTCTGTTAATTGTTTTTTCACTTTTTCTTTTAATTCATCAAGTGATTCAACTTCGTCGTCGATATCTTTAGCAAATTCATCATCTAATTCTGGAAGTTCTTTTGCTTTAACTTCGTGAACTTTAACTTTGAATACAGCGTCTTGACCTTTTAAGTCTTCAGCTTGGTAATCTTCTGGGAAAGTTACGTTAACTTCAACTTCGTCTCCAGCTTTTGTTCCTACTAATTGCTCTTCGAATCCTGGAATAAATGAGTTTGATCCTAATTCAAGTGAGAAGTTGTCGCCTTTTCCACCTTCAAAAGCTTCGCCGTCTTTGAATCCTTCAAAATCGATAACAACAGTATCGCCATTTTCAGCAGCTTCTTCTTTTAAAACTAATTCTGCTTGAGCGCTGCGTTTGCTTTCTAAGTTTTCTACAACGTCTTCGTCAGTTACTTCACGGTCTTGTTTTGGTACTTCAAGGCCAGTGTAGTCGCCTAATGTTACTTCAGGTCTAACAGTAACTTTAGCTTCGATTTCCCAAGGTTTTCCAGTTTCCATGCTCTTAACATCGATTTCTGGTTGGTCTACTGGTTCAATTCCTGCTTCTTCAAGTGCTGCAGCGTAAGCTTCTGGTAAGATTGCATTCAATGCATCTTCGTATAAAGCTTCTTCTCCGTACATTTTGTTGAAAACTTTGCGAGGAACTTTCCCTTTACGGAATCCAGGTACGGACAAAGTGCCTTTCACTTTGTTGAAAGCTGTTTCGATACCTTGTTTTACTTGTTCTTCTGAAATTTCAAATGACAATACGCCATCATTGATTCCTTTTTTTTCCCATTTTGCAGTCATGTAAATTACCCTCCGAAATATTCTATTTTCACAGTCTTTTGAAGACTTGCATACTTTTCCATATTACACCACTTAAGCGGTTTTGTAAATAAAAACTGCTATACATTACGTTTTCTAAATTTCATTCTTTCTTTCGACACCTTTTTATCAACCTTGTTATTCCATCATCATTGCAGCGATTTCTTCATTTAATCGTTGAATCCACGTTTTCATGATTTGGTTATCTGGGTCATTTTCGACCAAATTCAAGAAATAAGCATCATACTGATTAAAACATGTCCCTAACCATTTGCTGGCGTCTGTTACCACCTCTTCAATGTAAGGATACAACATCAGAAAATGCAGATTTACTTCTTGCAGCAATGCTTGATACATAGTCGGATTATCATCTTCAAACTTTTCTTTCAGTAAACGAACGACTTCTTTAAATCGCTTATTTTCCTCTAAAGACGATTGATCTGCTGGAACAACAAATCGACGTTGATCAAACCAATAGATTTCAAATTCTTCAGCGACACCTTCTCTTACTAAGTGCTCTAAAACTGTCGTTTTTACGATTTCATTTACAAAAGGGTTGCGCAAAACACTTCTGGCACCTAGCGTATACCACTCACTGCTCATTTCCTGCATTTGTTTGATCAAAGCAGCCTGATGTTCAAAAGATTTGTCTCCCATCGCTAAAATTTCTTTCAACAACTCTTGGTTTCTCTTTTTCTCATTTTGCTTGTGCCTATTTTGTTCGTGTTCTAAAACGTACTTAGCAGTATGCCACACTTCTTTGTTAGCAGTTTGATTCAGTTGCGATAATTTCCGCTGAATAATGAGTTCAGCTTCTTTAAAAGAATGATTTTTGATTAAAATAGTCGTATATAAGCTGTATAAACTATCATCACTCTCATATAACTCGAGTTTATCTTCTGCAATTTCTTGTGCTTCTTTATATCGTTCTAGTTGAAAAAGTGCAGAGACATACATGGCATTGATACTTGACTCTTGCTTTATTGCATAAGCTTCTTCAAAATACGTGCAAGCTTCCACCATATTTCCTTCTTGGAATTTGTGGACAGCTTTTCTCAGATACAATTCATAATTTTTTGGAAAGTCTATTCGTTCTCCCATATTTCACCTACTTTTCAATACTATATGGTCTATCTGAATCATAGTATAAATGACTGAAAGAAACTTTCAATTCAATAATCTCAGTTTAACACACAAAAATCTTTCCGTTAATCCATATGTAAGGATTTTAAATCAAAAGATAAGGCCAAGACGACTGTCTTGACCTCGATAGGATAAGCTATGCAATTAAAAAGCTCTGAATTTTTCATATCTTTCTTGAATCAATTCTTCAGAAGTCTTTGGAGCCATTTTCTTTAAAAAGTCTGTGATCTCTTTTTTCATCGTCAACAAAATTTCTTCATTAGATAAGTCGATTTCATTTTCAGATTCTGGAAGGATCTTATCAATAACTGACAACTCCATTAAATTTTCTGGCGTCAATTTCATGACTTCTGCAGCTTCTTTAGCTCTTGATGCGTCTTTCCATAATATAGAAGAAAAACCTTCAGGAGACAATACTGAATACATAGAATTTTCCATCATCCATACTTCGTTTCCCATAGCTAATGCAAGGGCTCCGCCACTGCCGCCTTCTCCCAATATAATAGAAAGAATAGGTACTTTTAACTGGCTCATTTCAAGCAGATTTCGAGCGATAGCTTCGCCTTGTCCCCTGTCTTCTGCCTCCACTCCGCAATATGCGCCTGCAGTATTGACGAAGTTGATCACTGGACGATTGAACTTCTCTGCTTGTTTCATCAAACGCAAAGATTTACGGTAACCTTCAGGATGAGCAGAACCAAAATTTCTTCGAATATTTTCCTTCAAATCCTGTTCTTTTTGATTTCCGATCACCGTCACAGCTTGACCGTTCAGTGTGGCGATTCCACCAACAATAGCTTTGTCATCACGAAATAACCGATCTCCATGAAACTCTATAAAATCTTCGAAAACCTCAGCAACGATCTCTAATGTGTTTAGTCGAGAGGTTCTTCGTGAGCGTTCTACGATATCAATAGCTTTTTTCATTTTCTAAGTGCACCTTCTTTGTCAACGCTGTCTAAAAGCTTTATTTTTCGTGTAATTTTAGCAATTTACCTAACGTGTTTTTCAATTCGTTACGTGGAACGATTTTATCAATAAACCCGTTTTCCATAACCGATTCAGCCAATTGGAATTCATCTGGTAGAGTTTCTTTGATCGTTTGCTCGATCACTCGTTTTCCGGCGAATCCAACCAATGCTCTAGGTTCAGACAAAATAATGTCTCCTTGCATTGCAAAACTAGCTGTAACTCCTCCGGTAGTCGGATCAGTCAAGACGGTAATATACAACAGACCAGCTTTACTGTGTTGAGCGATTGCTCCACTGATTTTAGCCATTTGCATCAAAGAAATAATTCCTTCTTGCATTCTGGCACCACCGGAAGCTGTGAAAATCACTACCGACAGTTCTTCTGCGGTTGCGCGTTCTACAGCTCGAGTGATTTTTTCACCAACGATCTGTCCCATACTTCCCATGATGAAAGTTGAATCCATTACACAAATAACGGTCTGATGTCCGTTTATAGTAGCTTTACCTGTAACCACGGCTTCATTTGTGTTCGCCTTTACTTGTGCTTGTTTCCATTTTTCTTCATAGCCTGGAAAATCTAGCGGGTTTGATAACGCCATTTCTTTGTCCCACTCTTCAAAACTTCCCTCGTCAGCAATCAATTCAATCCGTTCTGTTGCGCATATTCTAAAAGAATATCCGCATTCAGGACAAATTTTATCATGACCTAAATCTTTTGTATAAATAGATTTTTGACATTGAGGACACTTAGTGAACATTCCATTTGGTACAACAGGAACTGTTGTATCTTCTTGTTGTGTTCGATCCACATGAATGGGGATATACACTCGTTTCTTTTTAAACAGTTTCACATTATCACCTCTGGAAAAATTCTTGCACTCTTCGGTTCATTTTTTATTCTATACGCGGAACCCAATGCGTCAGAAAATCAGTTTCTAAATAACTAGTATCGTATTCTCCGCTGACAAACTTCTCATCGTTTAACAAATCTTCTTGGAAAAATTGATTCGTGATGATTCCTTCTATGACTAATTCGCCTAATGCTCGTTTCATTTTTGCGATCGCTTCTTCTCGATTTGCACCTTTAGTAATGATTTTTGCGATCATAGCATCATAGTAAGGAGGAATCTCGGCTCCTTGGTACATTGCACTTTCAACTCGCAATCCCAGTCCGCCTGATGGAACAAGTAAATAATCCAATCTGCCGGGAGAAGGTGCAAAATTAAAAGCTGGGTTTTCAGCATTGATTCGACATTCAATCGTATGCCCTGTTAATCTAACATCTTTTTGTTGAAGAGACAAGACTTCTCCTGAGGCAATCAAAATTTGTTGTTTAACAATATCGACTTCAGTTGCCATTTCAGTAACGGGATGCTCTACTTGGATACGCGTATTCATTTCCATGAAATAATAGTTGCCATCTACATCTAATAGGAACTCTATCGTTCCTGCGTTCTGATAACCTACGTATTTCGCAGCTCTAACAGCCGTTTCACCCAGCAACTGTCTTTGTTCTTCATTGATTGCCACTGAAGGAGACTCTTCGATTACTTTTTGGTTTTTACGTTGCAAAGAGCAATCACGTTCCCCTAAATGAATCACATTCCCATGGTTGTCGGCTAGAATCTGTACTTCTATATGACGCGCATGTTCAATGATTTTTTCCATATACATATCATCATTTCCGAATGCAGCTTTAGCTTCGGATTTGGCATTGACATAAGCAGCCTCTAATTCAGTTGAATCAGCAACTCGTCGCATCCCTTTACCTCCACCGCCCGCACTGGCTTTCAACATAACTGGATAACCCAATTTTTCGGCTGCGGATTTTGCTTCTTCTATCGTACGAATAAATCCATCGCTTCCAGGGATGACAGGAACTCCTGCCTCAATCATTAACTCACGAGCATTTGCTTTGTCTCCCATTTGATGGATGGTAACGGGTTTTGGTCCAATAAAAATAATATTCATTTCTTCACACATCGTAGCAAAGGTGCTGTTTTCAGATAAGAAGCCAAATCCAGGATGAATGGCTTGTGCTTTTGTGACAACAGAGGCACTCAATATCGATTGCATGTCCAGATAAGAATCGGTCGCTTTAGCAGGTCCAATACAAATCGCTTCATCAGCTAATTGCATATGTAAAGCATCGCGATCCGCCTCTGAGTAGACAGCAACAGTTTTGATTCCCATTTCCTGACACGCACGAATGACACGTACAGCAATCTCGCCTCTATTTGCAATTAGAATTTTATTCAACATAGGCTTAACGTCCTATGATGAAAGTTAATTCAGCTTCACAAACTTTTTTGCCGTCTACGTAAGCTACACCTTTACCGATTCCTGCGTAATCTTTTAATTTTACGATGTTGACTTCCAACATTAATTGGTCACCTGGCTGAACTTTTTTACGGAATTTAACTTTATTCATTCCGCCTAAGTAAGCTGTTTGCCCTTTAAATTTGTCCAATGTCAATAGAGGAATCGAACCAGCTTGAGCTAACGCTTCTAAAATATAAACTCCTGGCAATACAGGCTCTCCTGGGAAATGCCCTTGGAAAACTTCTTCGTTGATAGTCACGTTTTTCAATGCCAAAACATGTTCCCCTGGAGTCATTTCGTCAACTCTGTCGATGAAGTAAATTGGGTAACGGTTTGGAATCAATTCTTGAATTTCTGCAATGTTCAATTTAGTCATGTTTTTTTCCTCCTAAGAATACAGCTTTATGGTTGTCTGTCTTATCCGATTTTGAATAATGGCTGGTTGTATTCTACAACTTGGCTGTCTTCCACCATTATTTCAGTAATCGTACCTTCTACTTCGCTCTTGATTTCGTTCATTACTTTCATTGCTTCTACAATACAAAGCGTTTCACCAATTTGAACCGTGTCTCCAACTTTTTTAAAGTTGGGTTTGCCTGGTTCAGGTGATAAATATACAACTCCTACGATAGGAGACAATACTGCTTCTCCTGCAGTAACTTCTGGTTGTGCATTTGAAGAAGATGAAAGCGCAGAAGTCTCGCTGCTCTCGATGGAAGAGCTGATGTTTACAGATGGAGCTGATTGTGTCCATTCTGATTTCGGCTCAGCAACTGCTGGTTGTGCTGCAGGCGCATGCGAGTTTTTACTCATTTGTACGTTTACGTTATCCATTTGCAAATGGAATTCTTTTAAAGATGATTGATCAATCAAATGTATTAATTCTTTTACTTGGTTAAAATCCATTTACTTGCCCTCCCACTTTTTGAAGAGTGTGACTGCATTGTGCCCGCCAAACCCTAGTGAATTATTCAAGGCATATTGGATTTCTTTTTCTTTTCCAACATTTGGAATGTAGTCCAGATCGCAATCTTCGTCTGGCACTTGTAATCCGATCGTTGGAGGTAGGAAATTTTCTTGAAGAGCTTTCACACAAGCTACTGCTTCAATTCCGCCGGCTGCACCCAATAAGTGGCCTGTCATACTCTTCGTGCTTGAAATAGCCACGTCTTTAGCAGCGTCACCAAAAGCATATTTGATGGCTTGAGTTTCTGATGAATCGTTAGCTGGTGTACTGGTTCCGTGAGCGTTGATATAGCCGATATCTGCTGGCGTGATGCCTGCTTCTTCCATAGCCAATTTCATTGCTCGACCTGCACCGCTTCCGTCTGGAGAGGGGGCTGTCATATGGTAGCCATCACCAGTCGCTCCGTAACCTACGATCTCACCGTAAATGGTTGCTCCGCGTTCTAATGCGTGGTCCAGACTTTCCAACATCAATACTCCGGCACCTTCACCCATAACAAATCCATGACGTTCTTTGTCAAATGGAATAGAAGCACGATCTGGATCTGAACTTGTTGATAATGCATTTAAAGCAGCGAATCCTGCGATTCCGATTTCATTGATCGTACCTTCTGCTCCACCTGCAATAATAACATCTGAATATCCATGTTTGATGTTACGGAATGCTTCACCGATAGAGTTGTTTCCAGATGCACAAGCCGTTACGATTGAAGTATTGATTCCTCTAGCACCTATAGCGATAGAGATATTTCCAGCAACCATATTACCGATAGCCATTGGTACAAACAAAGGAGCTACGCGTTGAGGTCCTTTATCATGCATTTTAATGATTTGTTGTTCCATCGCGTTCAAACCACCGATACCAGAACCTACGATAACACCAAAACGGTCCATGTTCGTTTTTTCTGTGTCGATTCCACTCATTTCAACGGCTTGTACAGCTGCGGCTACACCAAATTGAGAATACTCGTCCATTCGTTTTGCTACTTTGCGGTCCATAAATTCTTTCGGATCAAAATCTTTCAATTCACCGGCTACTGAAATTCCAGTTTCACTAGCGTCAAACTTTGTGATGGCTTTAATTCCATTTTTCCCTGCTTTTAGACCTTCCCAAAAAGCATCTGCAGAGTTTCCTAATGGAGTAACTGCACCCATTCCTGTAATCACTACACGATTCATAAGTATTTGTCCTCCTTTTTATTAACCGTTCATTACCATTCCACCATCAACATTGATGACTTGACCAGTAATGTAACGATTTTCGCTTAAAAAGACTGCTACTCTAGCAACTTCTTCTACGCTTCCAAAATGTTTTAATGGAATTTGATTGATAGCTTGTTCTTTCATTTTTTCAGAAAGGACTTCCGTCATTTCTGTTTCGATAAAGCCAGGAGCGATTGCATTAACTGAGATTCCTCTAGCTGCTAATTCGCGTGCCGCTGATTTTGTCAGCCCTACAACCCCTGCTTTACTTGCTGCATAATTTGCTTGTCCAACATTTCCAACTAACCCGACAACACTGGACATGTTAATAATGGTGCCACTTTTTTGCTTCAGCATAACTTTTGAAGCGTGACGTATTGTATTAAAAGTACCTTTTAAATTAATGTCGATAGTTTGATCGAAATCTTCTTCCGTCATTCGCATCAATAACATATCTTTTGTGATTCCAGCATTATTGACCAGTACATCCACACTGCCGAAAACTTCTTTCGTTTCTTGAATCAGTTGTTGAGCAAATTCAAAATCACTCACATCCCCTAAAATAGAGTGAACCTTTACTCCAAAACTTTTTAATTCTTCTATTAAAGTTTCTTCAATAGGCTTACGACCGTTTAATACGATGTTAGCGCCTTTTTTTGCAAATTCTAAAGCAATGGCTTTCCCGATTCCTCTAGAACTCCCCGTAACAATGACTGTTTTGTCTTTTAATTCCATATTCTCATCCTTTTTCTGCAATCATTGATTTAGGTCAATTTTTGCAGTGTTTTTTCAAATGATTTGATGTTTTCAACGTTCATTGTATTCACTGATCGATCGATTTTTTTGATGAAACTGCTTAGTGTCTTGCCAGGACCAACTTCAATAAATGTATCGACCCCTAGTTCGATCATTTTTTGAACGCTGTCCTCCCAATAAACTGGAGACATCACTTGTTTGACCATCAAACCTTTTATGTGAGCAGCATCTTCAAACGGCCTAGCTGTAGTGTTGCTGATGACGGGCATCGAAGGATCATTGATTTGATAAGTTTGAATCTCTTTTTCCAATTGCTTAGCCGCTGGTTCCAATAAACTTGTATGAAAAGGTCCACTGACGGTCAAAGGAACGACTCTTTTAGCGCCCGCTTCACTCAATCGTTGGCTAGCTATCTCTACAGGAACTTTTAAGCCAGCTATAGCTATTTGACCAGGCATATTGTAATTAGCCGGAGAAACCACTCCATGCTCTAAAGCCACTTCCTGACAAATATCTTCAATAATTTTGCGATCCAATCCCATAACAGCTGCCATAGCTCCTTCACCTAAAGGGACAGCTTCTGTCATGTATTGGCCTCGTTTTTTAACCAGTTTCAACGCTTCAGGAAAAGACAATACACCTGCTTTAACAAATGCACTGTATTCTCCTAGACTTAATCCCGCAACGATATCCGGTTTGACTCCATTTTCAGCCAACAACGCATCAATCGCCATGCTGACAGTCAAAATGGATGGTTGAGTATACATGGTTTGATTCAATAAATTATTTTCTTCAAAACAAAGAGCCGCCATATCCAACTGTAAAGTATCACTAGCTTGTGCAAACACTTCTTTGACGCTGTCATACTGTTCATACAAGTCTTTTCCCATGCCAGCATACTGAGCTCCTTGTCCACTATACACGATTGCTGTTTTCATTCGTTTCGCTCCCTAAAAAAAGAACTAGAAAACTAAGGGAAGCAAAAAGAACTCCTTTTAGCTTTCTAGCTAATATGATCATGATTCTATAGGTAAAACCATTTTTAATTAGATAACATACTTACTTGACTCATAATGATTTGTTTGTAATCGTTCATCAATTCTTGAATGATGTCATGACAACTTTGTTCTCTTTTCACTAATCCGGCACTTTGACCAGACATGAATGAACCAGTGTCTTTGTCGCCATCGATAACAGCTCTTTTCAGAGCCCCTTTACCCATCGCTTCCAAACGATCAAAATCAGGCTTTTCATCACTTGTTATTTCTTTTTCTACTTTTAGATATTGACGCGTCAATTTATTACGCAAAACACGTACAGGGTGCCCTGTTATCTGTCCCGTAATTACGGTGTCGATATCTTTTGCTTTTAGAATAGCATCTTTGAAATTTTGGTGAACTGTACTTTCATGTGCTACTACAAAACGTGTCCCTAATTGAACCGCTGATGCGCCTAACATAAAAGCAGCCGCAACGCCTCGTCCATCTGCAATTCCTCCAGCAGCAATGACTGGAATACTCACAGCATCTACTACTTGAGGAACCAAGTTCATGGTCGTCGTTTTACCGATGTGACCACCAGCTTCCATACCTTCACAAATGATGGCATCTGCTCCTTCGTTTTCCATACGTCTCGCTAATGCTACTGAAGCGACGACAGGAATAACAACGGTACCAGCTGCTTTGAATTGTGCCATATATCTGCCTGGCGAACCTGCACCAGTAGTAACCACTTTTATACCTTCTTCACACACGATTTTTACAACGTCTTCTACATATGGCGAAAGGAGTAATACGTTTATCCCGAATGGTTTATCAGTCAAGGCTTTCGTTTCATGAATCAATTCACGAACAGTCTCTCCTGTAGCATGACCACATGCAAGAATTCCTAAACCTCCAGCATTTGAAACAGCACTTACCAAACTAGGATTAGCTACCCAAGACATTGCGCCTTGAATGATTGGGTATTTGATACCCAGTTTTTCAATTAATTCTGTCTGCATACAGATACTTCCTTCTTTCTATATGTAGAGTTTATTTTTTAGCTGTTTCTGCTTCTACGAAGTTTACGATATCTTGAACAGTGTTCAATCCTTCTTCTGATTCGATTTTGATGTCAAATTCATCTTCGATGTCGTTGATGATTTGGAATAAATCTAAACTATCTGCTTCTAAATCTTCACGGAAGTTAGTAGTTAATTGTACTTCTTCCTCGTCTTTGTCTAATTGGTCCATAATAATTTCTTGAATTTTTGAAAATGTCATTTTTGTTTCCTCCATTAATGTATGTTTTTTTTATTTTTTTATAGCTGAATCAACATAGAGCCCCATGTCAATCCGCCTCCAAAACCAGTTAAAATTACTTTCTTCTTGCTTCCAAGAACTAATTCGCCTCCAGCGACCAATTCGTCTAACAAAATCGGAATACTTGCTGCTGAGGTGTTCCCATATTTGTGGATATTTGATGCAAATAATTCCACTGGAACTTTTAGTTTTTTAGCTATTGCTTTTAAGATACGGTAATTAGCTTGATGAGCGATAATGCATTCTACCTCTTCAAACTGAGTACCTGTTTTTTCAGTTAAATCCATAATACTTTTAGGAACACTGCGAATAGCAAAGTCGAATATGCTTCTGCCGTCCATTTGCAACAAATCAAGCGGCGTTGCAGGCTGTGGCCCCCACTTTTCTGAAAATGCAACTTTTCCAGCAGTGAGTGCTTCTCCACGACTTCCATCTGCATGAATGTCTTCTCCTAATACAAAGGATTCTTCTGAAGTATGTTCAAGCAATACCCCGCCTGCTCCATCTCCGAACAAGACAGCTGTACTACGATCATTCCAATCTACAATTTTAGACATCACTTCTCCGCCTAAAACTAAACCATAACGAAAACTACCAGATTGCATCAGTTTTTCCGCTATAGACAAAGCATAAATAAATCCAGAACAAGCCGCATTGACATCAAATGACATCACACTATGAGCACCTATCTTGTCTTGTACTA
The DNA here is from genome assembly GCF_900115825.1 of Desemzia incerta. GTDB lineage: Bacteria > Bacillota > Bacilli > Lactobacillales > Carnobacteriaceae > Desemzia > Desemzia incerta. The sequence continues at coordinate 13,553 of NZ_FOXW01000008.1, forward strand.
AGCTTGCTGTAGAAGGACTAAGATAATCCGGCGACATCGTTGCAACGATAACAAAGCCAACCTCTTTTGCATCAACTCCAGCATTCGTCAAAATTTGTTTAGCTGCTTTAGCACACAAATCTGAAGTGTCTTCTGTATCGCTGATCCGGCGTTCTTTAATGCCTGTTCGACTTTGGATCCATTCATCAGAAGTTTCTAAAAACAATTCTAATTGTTCGTTGGAAATGACTCTTTCGGGTACATAACTTCCAGTACCGACTATTTTTGTTCCCATTCCACTCAACTCTGTTCTCATAAGGATTCTTTTATCCGGTTCAAGAATAAATGTAAATTTCTCAAACCTTTCACTAATACTTGAGCCTCTTCATCGCTCAAGTCAGTAAGCGTTTCTCTGACCATGTCACGATGGAACTTATCATGCAGGCGATAAAGTAGACGCCCTTTTTTTGTCAATCCAAGTCGTACGACTCTTCTGTCTTCTTCACTTCTTAAACGTTCAACATAGCCTTTTTTCACTAGGTTATTTATAGAGACTGTTAATGTACCGACGGTTACGTAAGTTTTCTTAGCTACTTCTGAAGTAGTATGTTCTCCATACATTCCTATGGCTTCGATTGTGTGCATTTCTTTAATGGATAAATCATTGAACCGGCTGCCTCTTAAAGCATTCTCTTCGATAATCAATATTTCGTTGAAGATACTGACCAAGTACGGATTTATCTCGTTGACTATTTTGTCCACATCGCTCCCCCCATCTAATGTTATTCAGTTTTAAATTTTAGTTTGAACATCAAACTGTTTGACAATCAAAATATTAATCTATTTTAGATAGCCTGTCAACAATAAACCGAAACTTTTTGTTCACAAACTACTTTTTCAGATGTTTTCTTTTTAGCAAAAGTCTGATGTAAAGCAGTTAGCAAAGCCTTTTTTCACATTTTTTAGAATACAAAAAAAGAAGTTGAATGTGATCCATTCAACTTCTTGCATATTTTATAAAACAGTTTGTTCGATATCTTTAAAGTTTACGATGGTTCTGTCTTCCATTAAGTCTTTCATCTTTTCAGAAGAAAGATCCCACGAAATGTCGACCACTGCACTATTTTTTAATAACTTGATGATGACGCCTGCCATTTTTTCATCTCGGAAAGTAAAAATAATTTTATCTCCAACATCCGGCTTGAAAGACAACTTGATTTCTTCAATCATCTCAACGGCTTCGTTATAAGGCACGCCTAGAAGCGTTGCAATCCTAGAATTGCTGGCTCCTTTTCTAAGTTCCACTTCGACTAACGATTGAATTTCTTTGGTAATTTTATTACCCATTTAATCCCCTCATTTCTTCAACTCTAAGAACGTAACTCAAAAAAATAAATTACTTTTATTGATTTCCTCTTTTATTATAACACAATTTTAATTTTTTACAAAATAACGTTCGTTTCTCTAATATTAAACCCTCATTTACCGCTTAAATTATTCCATCCTTTGTTTCAAAATATAGAAAAAACACTGCTAGTGTAGAGTCATTTCTACAGCTGCAGTGTTTTTTGTTCGTTGTTGCATTTTTTCAGTTTTTATATTTACGATTAAAATTTCTTCATGTACCAATGACGAGCAGCTTCTATTTCTGACTGAGTCAGTGAATGACCGTTTTGTCCCCAATCAATTTCAACCTCAGCTCCTGCTGATTCTAATAGTTCTTTTAGTTCTTTACTTTCTTCAGCAGGACAGATAGGGTCATTTTCTCCCGCCCCGATGAAAACAGGCACTTGTTTCAAATCTGGTAAAGACAATCCTCGAACAGGCACCATAGGGTGATGCAGAATAGCTCCTTTTAATACATTTTGATAACGGAACAGTAAACTTCCAGCAATATTAGCTCCATTTGAATATCCAATGGCTATCACATTTGAACGATCAAATCCATATTGTGCAGCAGCTTCATCGATAAAATCTGCTAGATGTTTTGTTTCTTCTTCCAGATTTTGCTCATCAAAAACTCCTTCAGCCAGTCGTCTAAAGAATCGAGGCATGCCATTTTCAAGAATGTTTCCTCGCACACTCAAAACTGCAGCTTCAGGATCGATCATTTGTGCTAGAGGCAATAGATCCTGCTCATTTCCACCAGTTCCATGCAACAACAAAAACGTTGGTTTAGAAGGACTAACTCCTTCTTTAAATAGATGTTTCATGTCCTCTTCCTTTCTTTACTCTATTTAGGATTGATCTCACGTAATTGAATCGGAGTGAGATGGGTTTCTAACTGGTCGCGGTGATTTTCGTATTGTGCAGGAAGCATCAATCCTTGACCCATCGTTTCGTATGACTCATCATGAGCAAACCCGGGCCCATCAGTCGCGATTTCAAATAAGATCCCGCCGCTTTCTCTATAATAAATAGCATTAAAATAATTGCGGTCTTTTACTTCGGTAGGATAAAAACCATTTTCACTTACCCACTTTCGCCACTCTAACAATTCATCATCATCTTTGGCTCTCCAGGCAATATGGTGCACCATTCCAACTCCTGTTTCGCCTTTTCCGACAGAAACATTCTTCAAATCAATCACATTTCCGATCTCTCCAGGAGCTGTAAATCGAACCAGCCCATTTTCTTCTCCTGCTTTATCAAGCCCCATAACCGTTTTTAATATAGCAGCTGTTTCAGATGGTGTCGAAGAATAAAGTGTAGCTCCTGCGAAACCTTTGATGGCTACATCTTTTGTAATGCCGTTAAAGACATAAGGATTCTCAACTCCGCCTTTTCTCGCCACTAGTTCTAATTCTAAGCCGTGAGGATCTTGGAAGGTTAAATATTCTTCCCCAAAACGTGTCGTCTTTTTAACCTCAATTTCAAAGTCTGTCAATCTATTTTCCCAAAATTCCAGCGAACCTTCTGGTACAAGATAAGCTGTTACGCCTACTTGTCCGTCGCCTATTTTTCCTTGACGCGAATTTTCCCACGGAAAGAAAGTAATGATCGTCCCAGGTTCTCCGCCTTCATTTCCAAAATACAAGTGATAAGTCCCTGGGTCGTCAAAATTGACAGTTTTTTTGATCAGCCTTAATCCTAAAACTGATCCATAAAAATCAAGGTTATCTTGCGGATGTCCTACAATAGCTGTGATGTGATGAATGCCCATTGTTTGTTTGGCCAATATAACCTCTCCTATCTATGTTATAGTATCAAGTTTACTTATTTTTTGTGCTTTGTCCCGCTGCTGCTATCCCTACTTTTTTGACTAAAGGAATAACCGTCTCCAATTCTTCTTCCGTAAGGACAGAAAACAATTCGGTGATCATTTTTTCGTGTAGTGGAAAAGCTTCTTCCATAAAGTTTTTTCCTTTTTCAGTAATGTGTGCAAAAATTACTCTTCGATCTGTCGCACACGGCTTGCGTTCGATATGCCCTTTTTGTTCTAGTTTATCAATGACATAGGTCATACTGCTGCTAGACAGTAAGATTCTTTTTCCGATGTGCTGGATTTGTTGTTCTCCTTTTGAATAAAGCAATTCCAATACTGCAAACTCTGTAGGATTCAATCCATACTTTGTCATATCTTGTTTAATGACATCTTGTGTGCTTTGGAAAGCTTTCAGCATTACCGTAAGAGCTTTTAAGGATAATTCTTCTCTGGTCATTTCACTCTCTCCTTTTAGTCAAATCACCTTTAACTAAATAGTTAAAAATTATTTATCTTTAATTCGAGATAAATATATCACATCTCTCTTCTCTATTCAAATAATACTTATTTCTATTTTCTTTCTATATAAAAAAAGTATAAAAAAGCAGACGAATCTGCTTTTTTATACTTTTTAACTTTATCCTCTAAGTGTTTTTAAAGCTCCGGACCAGGCATTAACTTGTCCCAACATCGTATTTACAGTCTCAACATGTAATTCTTGAGGTTTAAACACTGACATATTCTCGAAATCCGTAAATAAAGATAACGCTGGATGTGTACGAACAGTTGCTACTTGAAGTTCTGCCAAAACGATTCGTAAAGCCTCAGCTGCACGAACCCCGCCAGATGAGCCATAGCTGACAATTCCTGCAGCTTTGTTATTGTATTCAGTATACAAATAGTCGATTGCGTTTTTTAATGCTGACGTGATGCCATGATTGTATTCTGGAGTGATAAAAACAAACCCATCTAGACTAGCAATTTTTTCGGACCAAGGTTTTGCCTCGGGCGTTTGATAATCTGTACTATAGGCAGCTGATATCGGTTCATTATATAGAGGTAAATTAAAATCCTTGATATCAACAATCTCATATTCCGCATCACCGCGCTGATCTCCGATTTGTTTTACCCATTCTGCAACTTGCGGACTCACTCGATTTTGACGTGTACTGCCGGTGATGATACCAATTTTATTCATTCTCCATTCCTCCTCGAATCAATACATTATTTTATGTAAGAAAAACACTTGCTTAATTCTCTTACATAAAGCAACTGTATCTCACTAAAAGGAAAAGCACAAATAAAACCCTTTACGACCTGGAATAATTTTACAAATCGGACGGTGTAATGATCCCTATCGGATGTTCAGAAACTTTTCCATTTTCAGTGATCAACAAGGCGTCTAGTTTGCGATCATTTTTTAACAGATCAGCAGCAACGTCTACACTCATATCTTTTCTAACAAACAAGTAATTATTACTTTTTGAATCTTCTATCAAAATTTCTTCTGTGGTGCTCTGCCGCAGATCCGTCGTCAACAGCTCCGAATGATTGGCTAACCAATAAGCTATTCCATTTTCAGTCAATAATCCTAATAGTTTCCCTTTTTTATAGACAGGAAAGTGGGTGATTCTTTGGTTTTTGATCGTTTCCAACACTGTAGTAAACAAATCGTCTGCTTGGAAATAAACAACTTCTCTTTTGAAAGCAGGATACACTTTAGGCGGACTTTTGATTTCTGCTTCAATCATCTCGATTCGCTCAACGACTTTATCTGTCGGTACTGCTAAATATTCATTGACAGTCAGCTTCTTATGTACCAAAACATTTCTCAAGTCGGCAAATATCTGCAAATCATTCTTATACGTTTTTACTCCGCTGTTTCGGTGCTCATTTTCATCCAATAAATGATAGAAAGGCTTTTTGTATTCTTTTTCTTTGCTCAAAAAGCTTAGATGATTGTGAATACGATTGAAACTTGCTAGAAAACGTTCTGCATTTTCCATTTGTACCCTCCTTCTTTTAAACTTGCTTTAGAAAAAATCAAGCCAGTTCACGATGGTAGACCATCCTAAACTATACAATGCTATCGGAATGGGTTTACCAAATAAAATAATCAACCCAAATTTCTTTAAGGACATCTGAGTCAGTCCAGCTAAATAGCATAAAGCATCATCTGGTGCTAACGGACCAAAAATCCCGATCGCAAAAACTCTGTCAAAAACTTTACTGTCATTCAACCATTTGGAATATTTTTTGAAAATCTTTTCGTTCAGCATTTTTTCTACTAGCGGCTGTCCGTATCGTTTAGAAATCAAAAAAGCTCCGAAAGACCCTATGCAGATCCCTACATAATTATAAAATATTCCCCATACGGGACCAAACAGAATCACTCCTGCTACACAGGTTACTGCTGCAGGCAATATCGGGAGAATCACTTGCAAAAATTGAATGAAGATAAAAACGATGATGGCTTGCGCCCCAAAACTTTCTACATATTCAATTAAACTTTCACGAGAATCAAATATCCCATTGTGATACCCTAAATAAATGAATAAACCTGTTACTACCAATCCCGCCACCGTTAATAAATCAAACCAATTTAAGCGGAAGTTTTTTACGTAATTCATACATCAAACCTCTTTTTCTAAATGCCTTATCTATTATCTTACAATGATTGTACGATAAAAACACGCAGTATGCACTCCTACTTTTGTCTGATTTCACTTTTGCTGCTTATCTAATGGCTCAAAAATGTTTGAAGCAGATAAATGTTCAGAGATAGGTGTTCTTGTTATACTCTGTATAAAGAAGCGTATATTTCTATGATAAACGAAAGGATGAGGACATTGACAAACAAAACAAAGCTTACATTTTTAGCGTTGGTCAGCACAGGAATTCTAGGCGCATGTGGTTCCCAAACAGCTGATGAGGAACAAAGCAGTTCTTCACAAGTTTCTAGTGAGACCACTGAAACAGATGAGTCAAGCTCTGAATCTGCAGCTTCTTCTGAAGAAACATCTTCTAATTCAGCAACTGGGCAAGGAATCAATGAACAAGAATTTGACGTTTCTTTAGATGATGCTGTAGCTATTTACAATGAAAATCACCCTAATACTTCAATTGAATCCATTACTTTTGACGAAGATTCCGGCAAATATGAGTACGATTTTGACGGTTTCGATGACACCAGTGAATATGGACTAACAGTAGATGCTGCTACAGGAGAAGTTTCTGACAGTGAATCAGATACCGAAGACGATGATGATGATGATTCTAACGAAGCCTTAACACTAGACAACATTTTAACTCCTCAAGAAGCCATGACCGCAGCTTTAGAAGAAGTGAATTCGGGATACGTAGACGAATGGCAACTGGAAACAGACAATGGGATGACCGTTTATGAAATCAGTATAGAGGATTCTCAAGAAGACGATGATAATATCGTGTTAAATGCTGAAACCGGTGAAATCGTAGAGAGATAAAAAAACGACTGGAACGTTAACTCAACTGCCCCCTCTCAAGTAGACAGGGGGCAGTTCAAACGTCTCAGTCGTTTTTCTTATTCATTTATGTTTGTACGATGCATGTGCAGAAATATTTTTGTATAGAGCACAAAAGAAAGCAGTAAGAAAAATCCAGTAATCAGCATTAAACTGTTCGCGAAAGCTGCGCTTAAATCTGGAAATGCCACTAAAATCGTCATGCATGCATAAAAAACAGCTGTAGATACCTTCCCGTACCATAATGCCCCATCCAATTTTTTATGCTGCTTAATCAACACGATATTCCATGCCAACATAGACAATTCTTTTATCACAAATAACAATACAATAATCCACATGTATTCATATCGAACCATCAAACAAAATACAATGGCTGCTTGAGTTACTTTGTCTGCTACTGGATCAATCAATTTCCCTAGATCTGTTATCTGATTAAACTTTCTCGCAATAATACCGTCTATTAAATCTGTTACACCAGAGAAAAGGATGATCAGTCCAGCAATTCTGTAATCATTTATAGTTTCAGCGTTTAAATAATAAGAAATAAATACTGGAACTAATATCAAACGAATAATGGACAATAGGTTCGGAATGGTCCATATTTCTTTCCACTTAAAAGTCATTTATTTTCCCCCAAACAATGTGTTTATAAATCATATACTTCAATAGTACACTATTACTCGCCTTTTTACACAAAACTTCTCACTTACCTGTCTCATTTACCCGTATGTATAGCTTTTTACACAAAAAAAGTCTGGAAAATTATCTTCCAGACTTTTACTTTTCTTGAACGATTATCTTTCATCAAAATCGAACGAATCGATTGAGTAAGTAACTTTTGATAAATCGCTGACACTAAAGAAAGCTTCTTGATTTTCCATCGGAACTGTGAAGTAAGCGGGCATCACTGTGTCTGGTTCTAAAATTCCGAAAGACTTTTCAGTTAGTTCAAACGGTCTCTTATCTAAGATTACCTCTCCATCGGTTGTACTCATACTGACAGTCAAATCAATATTTGTCATAGCCATATCTGTACGGTTTACAACAATAAATACAGCTTGGACGTTATCTTGTCCTTGTTCTCCTAAAAACAATCCTGTAAAGTGAATGGCTACGTCATTTTCAATACCCAATTCAGGTGTTTGACTCATTCTCAATTGAATTTCTTGCAATAGTTTATCATTTTCTAGTGTGAACCCTTTGTCGATTTCAGATTTTTGCGGAACTAGCGGAAACTGTGTAGTAACCTCTTCTCCTGACGCACTTGCACTTTCTGATGAACTGGATTCTGATGACGCTTCAGACGAAGATGCTTGCGAACTTTCTTCTGTACTAGCCGATTCAGAAGTTTCTGCACTTGACTCTGAAGATTCGCTTGGCTGTGATTCTTCAGTCGCGCCACCCATCATGTCGCATCCTGCAAGGAATGCCGACGCCCCCAATAATAATACCCACTTTTTCATTCTAATCTCCTCCTAAAGTATGCTGCCCCTCTCCAGATAAAAGCTTATCAATCAAGAAACAATGGTTCTCTTTTTACTTCAAACTGATTATACCTTAGATTATTTGATCTTCAAAACAAAATACCCTCTAGCTTATTGTCAACTTTTTTTCTTCACGTTATAATCGATTTGTAAAAAAAATTTCGGAAGATTACCCAAGTCCGGCTGAAGGGGACGGTCTCGAAAACCGTTAGGCGATTTATGTCGTGCAAGGGTTCAAATCCCTTATCTTCCATCCGTTTCTAAGTATGAACTAAGACACAACCAACTAGCTAAAAAGTCAGCTCAAAGTTTCTAAACTCCCCTTTGAGCTGACTTTTTTAGTTTAAAATCGATCTAACCGATCATCTGATGAAGAAGATTTTTCTGTTTCTTCATAAGGGTCAATTTGTTCTGTTGCATATGTCTTTTGTTCCTCGTAGATCCCTTCGTCTGCATCCAACTCTGGGTACCCTACTAAATCCCGATAGAAAATTTGGGCAGCTGTTCTACGGTAAGGTTCAACGTACAGTGATATAAGAAACATGGCTAAACCAAAAGCCAGTACGACTAAAAGCATACCTAATAAAAAGCCAACGAATTCATCATTCGCATATATACTGACTTCTTGAAATTGATACCTGATCGTATTGACACTGCCTAAAATAAAGGCTAAAAATAATGCTACAGGAATAAGGTACCACACGATAAACGAAAATTGTAAAATGAAAAATTTCCATTTCTTGCCCTTCATCAATTCTTTGCTTCGATTGATAGCCCCAACAACATCTACTTCAGGGTCATCCTTATAAATATTGTAAGCTTGGCTGTAACTATAAGCTTTAACAATTCCGGGAATCACAAGTAATAAACTCCAAAAGAACACGAATAATCCTGTAACAATAGAAATTCCAATAACTTTAAAAAAACGTTTCGAATTGGCTGTTTGGAATATTCCTTCTACCGTCAGCTTTTCCCCATCGACCATATCCAATAATGCCCAATCATATCCCACTGCAAATACAGCGGAAATAAAACTTACTGCTATTGAACCAAAAGACGCAAAGATACTTGCTGCAGGCGATATAGTTTCAGTTCCGATAGCGTATGGATCAGATATACTTGACATGATATCAGCAAAACCTCCTCCGATACCTGTTACACCAAGTAATACCTCGTTAATAATCGTTGTTAAAATTCCTACTACAAATAAATTCAATATGGCTATTTTCCAATTGCCTGATAATCGTGCTTTTGCTTCTCGCTTAATTTCTTTATTTGTCATAACTACTCCTCCAATAATTACCTTCTTGTTTTTTATTTATGTATTGGTTTTATTATACCAAAAAAGGAATTCTTGAAGTGATGATTCAAAAGAATTCCTTTTCAGTACACTATTTTCCTTAACGATGTCGTTGTTTCTTTTTTTTAGTTCTTTTTTTCGGTCTTAAAAAGTAAATTAAAGATAACAGCAGAGAAAAATAAACGCCGATATAGCTGAAAGCAAATACCATGATCATCCTGATCATCTTCCTCACCTGCTTTCCTTTCTTTTATTTATCTTTATACTCTGATGCAGTTGTCTGATCATTTTGAAGAGGATTACTGTCTATATCCATCGGTTCTAAGCTTTGAGGCGGAATTTTAGGGTCGATGCTGGCACCCGGCGTATTGGAGTCAACAGAATTATCAGTCAATCCCTCGCGATTCAACTTCTCGTTAGCTTGCGTAACTTCGTGATTTTCGATATCACGTACTTCCTCGTCAGCATCTCGGTTTCTTTCATCAGATGTATGATTGAACTTATCTTGAACATCTGATGTTCCTTTACTTGAAGCATGGATGTCGTTTGAGCTTCTAGTAATGGCGTTATCCGCATCCATTCCTGTACCTGGAATAAGCGGATTGACGCCTCCGGGATTCTCATTGAAGTCTCCTGTTTCCCCACTGGTCATACTAGTATTTTCAGAAGGTTGAGTTGTCTGAGTTTCTCTTCCCATTGTAAAACTTGTCTTATCTTCTACAAGAAGGACGAATCCGTTATCATAAATAACCTCGTTATACTCTATGCGAGAAGGTTCATCCAAATCGTATGCCCCTAATGGATCTTTCTCATCACTGCTGCTACTTCCAAAAGTCTCTTTTATTTTATCCAACATACCTTTGTCTTCATTCTTCGTAACTGTATCTATCTTTGCTGATGTTCTTCTTTCTAATTGTTCTTTATTTTCTTCTTTGGTCAAAACGGTAATATCTTTTTCATCGTACCCCAAATCTACTAAATCTTTTATTTTATCTACTGCTTCTTCTGCCGATAAAAAACCATCTATTGCCTTATATCCCATAAAACCATCCCCCTAGTTTCTTCAACGGATTTTCTTTTAATTCACTTTTATCGTATCAAAAGAAGGGTGTATTTCCAATTAATTCGGCTTATAAACGTTTAACTCATTACTAAAGCACCGGCTGCTTAGAACATGAGATGACATATAAATAAAAAAAAAGAACCTCATAAGTGAGGTTCTTAAACGCATGGTTGTTTTACGGTTATTTCGGGCTGAATTTTGTTTAACATTATGTATCGACCCATTAGTACGTCTCAGGAGGGATTCGAACCCCCGACCGTTCGCTTAGAAGGCGAATGCTCTATCCTGCTGAGCTACTGAGACAAGTTGTTTAACCAGCGACAAGATTTATTATAGGCAATAATGAATAAAAAGTCAACAAAAAACTTATAAATATGTAAAAAATGTTTTTTATTTTATTCTTCGCCTCAATGAGTGAATTAAGAATAGTTATAAAATGTGAACAGACTATCTATTTTAATAGCTTTTTTAACATCATCTCCTTTACAAACAGAACAAACGTTCGTATAATAAAATCGAAAAGGAGGCGTCTCATTTGAACACTTCTATTATTACAGGAAAAGTCGTATCTGACATTAAAATCATCAACACTAAAAACGGCCATCCCTTCTGCAGATTTACTTTGCTGTCCAATCAACAAAAGTTCAATTGTTTGATTGCCGGAAAGAAATCTTTTAATTTTCTTTATGAAGTATCTTTGCACACAGATATCGCCATTCAGTTCACTAACAATGATCGTAATCAATTAGTCGTACAAAAATTTAAGGTTTTAAAGACCCCGACTCCCTTCAACTCGCTTTTTGAGTATAAAGGTAGAAAGATGCCTCATAAGAAAGTTATGCTGTAAGTGTATTAATAGACTACACTCGCCAACATGGTAAAATAAGACTATACACTATAAGGAGTGGTTGTCTATGAAAGATCCTAAAAATGATGAGTCAAAAAATCACGATACTGGAAAAGATGAGAGCTCTTTTCTTGCCATAGGTCTGTCGCTGGGTATTTCTATCGGAGCTGCTTTAGGTTTATTATTCGACAATTTGGCTATCGGGATCGCTCTAGGCATAGCACTTGGTATAGCACTTGGTATAGCTGTAGGCTCGAGCATAGATGCTGCAAAATCTAAACATAAGACAAAATAAAAATAGACCCTAGTTTTTATTAAGCTAGGGTCTCCTTTATTGACTTATAGTGATCAGAAAAGCACTCTCAGTTGAAAAAGAATTTTTTTCTTCATTTACTTGATTATCCTTGTAATCATACGTACATGATTACTTAACAAATACTTAAAATAATTGGGACACATTTATGTGTATAATAAGAAAATAATCATAAAGTAAGGAGCTTCTACATGGAATTGACGATATACAGCATGAAACTCAACGGATATAAATTAGAGTTGACTTATAATAGTTTAGGCTTTTGCGTGAGTTTACACTTTGGTGATGAAATACATATCTATCAATACGATGACATAATAACCGCCTTAAATAGAATGGACCATTTGATCATCTCTTTCTACAACTAACTCGATATACCAAAATAAGCTTCTGTCGATATAGAAGCTTATTTTTATTCTCCTTTTCTTTGACGTCTTTTGTTATAATACACTTTAAGAGAGTCTATTATTGAAGGAGTGTGTTGAAATGGGATTAATTGGCGGAATAATGGGCAACGCAAGCAACGTCAGCGCGGAGGATGCGCGTAAGAAATTAGACAGTGTAATTTTAGATTCCGAAGATATTGATTTAGCGTTTAAATTAGTGCGTGATTTAATTGTCTTTACCGACAAACGATTGATTATTGTCGATAAACAAGGAATGACCGGTAAAAAAACAACTTATAATTCACTGCCTTATCAATCCATTAGTCGTTTTTCGGTAGAAACTTCAGGACATTTTGATCTAGACGCTGAATTGAATATTTTCATTTCTAGCGCAGCTGAACCTGCTGTCAGTTTGCAGTTCACAAAGGATAAACACATCGAAACGATCCAACAAGCGCTGGCTTTGGCAGTTTTAGGAAAATAATCATTTCCATCTAAAAAGCGTACGAATGATAATCATTCGTACGCTTTTTGTTTAATACAATTTTAAGTATTGTTCTCTTTCCCATTGTGAAACTTGAATACGAAATGCATCCCACTCTACTCTTTTCGCATCTACGAAATTGTTGTAGATGTGTTCTCCTAAACCATCTTTGATAATCTCATCTTTCGATAGTTCTTTAACAGCTTCCATCAAGGTAGATGGCAAGTCATAAATACCATTATCGTGACGATCTTCTTCATCCATAGCATAAATATTTCTGTCAATCGGTGCTGGCAACTCTAAATCATTTTTGATTCCATCTAATCCAGCTTTCAATAAAGCAGCCATAGCTAAGTAAGGATTAGCACTTGGATCAACACTGCGCACTTCGATTCGTGTAGACATTCCTCGAGAACCCGGTATACGGATCAATGGTGAGCGATTGCGTCCGCTCCACGCAATGTAAACTGGAGCTTCATAACCCGGGACCAAACGTTTGTATGAGTTGACTGTTGGGTTGCAGACAGCCGTAAATGCCCGAGCATGTTTTAAGACGCCGGCAATGAATCCACGAGCTGTGTCGCTCAGTTCCATATCACCATCTTTATCGTAAAAGGCGTTTCCTTCTTCTGTAAAAAGAGATAAGTTGAAATGCATCCCTGAACCATTAACTCCAAATAAAGGTTTTGGCATAAAGGTTGCATGCAGACCATGTTTACGAGCGACTGTTTTTACAATCAACTTAAAGGTTTGAATGTTGTCACAAGCTTCAACAGCATTAGCGAATTTCCAATCGATTTCATGTTGTCCTGGGGCCACTTCATGATGGCTGGCTTCAATTTCAAATCCTAATTCTTCCAATTGCAATACGATATCACGACGGCAATTTTCTCCTAAGTCTACTGGCGCTAAATCGAAATAGCCGCCATGATCATTTAACTCCAGCGTTGGTTCATTATTTTCATCTAATTTAAACAAGAAAAATTCTGGTTCTGGCCCAAGATTGAATTCAGTAAATCCTAACTCTTCCATCTCTTTTAATACGCGTTTCAAGTTCGCACGCGGGTCCCCTAGAAAAGGTTCGCCATCTGGATTGTAAATATCACAAATCAAACGAGCAACTTTTCCTTTTCCTTCTCCAGCTCCCCAAGGGAAAATCAACCAAGTATCTAAGTCTGGACGTAAATACATATCACTTTCTTCGATACGTACAAATCCTTCAATAGAAGAACCATCAAACATCATTTTATTGTCTAAGACTTTTTCTAATTGACTGATGGGAACTTCTACGTTTTTGATCGTTCCTAAAATGTCTGTAAACATCAAACGTAAAAATCGTACATCCTCTTCTTTTGCAGTTTGTTCAATGTGTTCTTTCGTTATTTTTACCATAATAGCTTCTCTCCTTATAAAGGTTATTTTTTAGTGTTGATTCCGGAATGGGTTGTTCATCAATTTATTTTTATCTTTAGGAGACAAGCCGCTAATGGATAAAAATTCAGAGTATAAAATTTTTCTTACATCATCATCTGTTAATGTTTTTTCACTTTGTCTCGATTTCTCTTCTTTTTCTTTCTCTTGTAGTTCATAAATGCGCTTGATACCTGCCATATTAATTCCTTCAGCCAAATAATCCTTGATCTCGAGGAGTACATCAATGTCATTCAAAGAATACATCCGTCTGTTCCCCTCGCTCCTTTGAGGATGAATCAAATCTTGCTCTTCATAATACCGTATCTGCCTGGCAGACAAATCAGTCAGTTTTATAACTGTACCAATTGGAAAAACAGACATCGACCTGCGTAATTCTTTTTCTTTCATTTTTGTCCTCCTCTCAATTACTTTAACAGATTAACAGTTCGAAAAGCTCATGTCAACAACTTTTTTTATTTTATGTAAGGTTTTCTGACATGGAATAACGAACTTAAATAATGATAAAGGATTTTTAGTTCCGAATCTAGCTTCCTTTTTATTAGCTATACCACTTTAAGTGTTACAGCGTTGTTGTGAGTTACCAAATAAGATTAGGCGTCAAATATCCCAAACCTCAATTTTCTAACTAAAAACTAGGGAAAAACGGCAAAAAAATAAGCTTCACTAAAACAACTTGTTTTAGTAAAGTTTATTTAATCAACATTTATCGTTTAAAGTATTTCTTTTGTTCCCATGGAGAGACTTGCTCATTGTACTCTATCCATTCTTGCGTTCTAATGGTAATGAAGTTGTTGTACATATGCTCTCCCATCGCTTCTCTCATCAATGAATCTTTTTTCAAATGACTGACAGCTTCATATAAAGTCGCCGGTAGTCGTTCAATGTCTTGTTCTCCAAGTTCTGTCGAGCTCATTTGGTAAATGTTTTTCCCGATTGGATCTGCCACGACTTTATTTTCTTGGATACCGCTTAGACCTGCTTTTAACAAAACAGCCAGCGCAAGATAAGGATTGGCACTTGGATCAACGCTGCGCAATTCTACTCGTGTAGACATTCCTCTTGAAGTTGGGACACGTACCAATGGTGTGCGGTTGCTCGCACTCCAAGCAATATGAACCGGAGCTTCAAACCCTGGTGTCAATCGTTTATACGAATTCACTGTAGGATTGCAAATAGCTGTATAGGCTTTAGCATGCTTTAAAAGACCTGCAATAAATTCATGAGCTGTTTTGCTGAGTCCCATTTCATCTGCTTCATCATAGAAAGCATTCCCGTCTTTATTGAATAAAGACATATTGAAGTGCATCCCCGATCCATGCACACCATTAATCGGTTTTGGCATAAAGGATGCATGAAGTCCATGCTTACGCGCAATAGTTTTTACTACTAATTTGAAAGTCTGGATGTTGTCGCACGCTTCTACAGCATCTGCATATTTCCAGTCGATCTCATGTTGTCCAGGAGCTGCTTCATGGTGACTAGCTTCAATCTCAAAGCCTAACTCTTCCAACTGCAACACGATGTCTCGACGACAATTTTCGCCTAAATCAGTAGGTGCTAAGTCAAAATAGCCTCCATGGTCATTCAATCGATGAGACGGCTCTCCATTTTCATCCAACTTGAATAAGAAAAATTCAGGCTCTGGTCCTAAATTGAATTCTGTGAACCCTTCGTTCTCCATCTCTTTTAACACACGCTTTAAATTAGAACGCGGGTCTCCAGAAAACGGTGTGCCATCTGGGTTGTATACATCACAAATCAACCGAGCAATTTTTCCATATTCTGTATCCCACGGAAAAATAAGCCAAGTCGATAAATCTGGTCGTAATTGCATATCACTCTCTTCAACCGCCACAAATCCATCGATTGAAGAACCATCGAACATCATCTTATTGTCCAACGCTTTTTCCAATTGACTGATAGGCACTTCCACGTTTTTGATAACTCCATCAATATCCGTGAACATTAGACGTAAAAAGCGGACGTTTTCTTCTTTTGCAATTTCCATGATTTCTTGTTTTGTATGATTTTTCATTGGTTTGTAAACAAACTCCTTATTATTTTTTGTGTTTTTTGTTGCTGTTTCCTGTTTTTTCTCTATTATTAACCTAACATAGATAAGACGGATCTGTCATGGAATAAGCACTGACGACAAAAAAAGACTGGTCAAAAGCGACCAGTCTTTTACTTGACTTATTTTTCAAAGTACAATTCAGAAACAGCTGCTGTTACAGCCAATTTGACGTGCTCATAAGTCAGCCCGCCTTGGACATACAATGTGTATGGCGCACGAATCGGACCGTCCGCAGTCAATTCAATGCTTGAACCTTGAACAAAAGTACCAGCCGCCATGATCACGTCGTCTTCATAGCCAGGCATGTAAGCTCCAATCGGTGTTACATGAGCATTGATTGGGGAGTACTTTTGAATCGTTTGAGCAAATTGAACCATCTTTTCTTTTTCACCTAGTGAAATCATTTGAATCAGATCCGTACGTTTTTCATCCCATCTAGGAGTGGATGAAACGTTGCAGGTCTCTAATAAAGCCGCTGTATAAACAGCACCTTTCAACGATTCACCTACCGTATGCGGGGCCATGAAAAACCCTTGGTACATTTCAGGCAAGCTGTATAAAGAAGCACCCGCTTCACGACCGATACCCGGAGAAGTCAATCGATAGCCGCATGCTTCTACCAAGTCTAAACGTCCCACTATATACCCGCCGATTTTAGCCAATCCGCCTCCCGGATTTTTAATCAACGAACCGGCCATTAAATCTGCGCCCACTTCTATGGGTTCTTTTTCTTCTACGAATTCTCCATAACAATTGTCCACAAAAATGATCGCATCTGGAGCAATACCCCGAACAAATTGAATCATTTCTTCAATTTGAGCGACAGTAAATGAAGGTCGACTGGCATACCCGCGTGAACGTTGGATCGCAATAACTTTTGTAGCAGGCGTAATTTTTTCTTTCACCATTTCAAAATCAACACTGCCATCTTCTAAAAGATCCACGGCATCGTAACCCATGTTGTATTCTTTAAAAGACCCGATACCGTTCCCTGTTATACCAACAACTTCTAACAAAGTATCGTACGGCTGGCCAGTGATATACAGTAAGTCATCCCCTGGTCGCATAATTCCAAATAAAGCCGTGCTGATCGCATGTGTCCCTGAAATAAGCTGCGGTCGAACGATACCTGCTTCAGCTTTGAATACATCAGCGTACACTTCCTCGAGCGTGTCACGACCAAAATCATCGTAACCATATCCTGTTGAAGGAGTGAAATGGTGATCGGATACTTGTTTTTTACGGAAACTGTCTAAGACTTTCTTTTGATTGCTTAAAGCTGTTTCGTGTATTTGAGCTAAGATAGGTTGAATTTTTTCTTCCACTTCTTTGACTCGTTCTTGCAATTCTGGCGCAAATTGATTCTTCCAACTCATTCTCTTTTCTATTCTCCTATCCATTTAGACTTCGCTTTAGCGTAGCCTTTTACCACATATACATTTTTCTCTTCATCATAAACTTGCGTAGCTATTTGAGTTTCTTGTTTCAGCTGGATCAACGTATCTCCCTCATCTGCCGGGACTTCTACACGATACGGCTCCATGATTTCTTCAATTTTCTCCATCAATTGATCCAACAACAAATGAATATCGGCTTCATTTTTAGCTGACATCACAATGTTAGGGAAATAATCTGGATAAAATGGCTCAGTAATCAAATCGCTTTTGTTGTAGATTGTTAACAGCGGCAAATGATCCATTTCCAGATCAATCAGTAAGTTCATGACTGTTCGTTCATGTTCCACCATATTTTCAGCTGATGCATCTACCACATGCAGCAATAAATCGACTCCCCTGGTTTCTTCAAGCGTTGAATGGAAAGCTTCGATCAATTGCGTTGGCAGATCTTGGATGAATCCAACGGTATCCGTTATCGTCACGTTCAAACCGCTAGGCAATTTCAGTTGTCTTGTCAACGGGTCCAAAGTAGCAAATAATTTATTTTCTTCATATGTCCCGGCATCTGTCAGCTTATTTAATAAAGTTGACTTCCCTGCATTGGTATAACCAATCAATCCGATTTGGAATACATTGCTTTCTTGTCGCTGTTTTCTTGTACGAGCACGATGCTTTTCCGTTTCAGAAAGCTCTCGACGAATATCTGTGATTTGGTTGCGGATGTAACGTCTGTCCGTTTCTAATTTCGTTTCCCCTGGACCTCTCGTTCCGATCCCCCCACCTAATCTGGACAAATTGACCCCTTGACCAGCCAATCTTGGCAAGAGATACTGCAATTGAGCCAGCTCTACTTGTAATTTACCTTCTTTACTCTGGGCGTGCATCGCAAAAATATCTAGAATCAGCTGCACGCGATCGATAACTTTTGTATCTACCGCATCTTGGATATTTCTTGTTTGAGCTGGAGTCAATTCATGGTTGAAAATGACTGTATCTGCTTCTAACTCTTCCACCAGCTGCATCAGTTCTTCTATTTTTCCTTTCCCCAAATAAGTACGTGAATCAGCACGGCTTCTTTTTTGAGTGATTTGTCCGACAACTATCCCTTGAGCAGTCTCTGTTAATTGTTCTAATTCTTTTAGCGAATAATTAAAACTGTAATCTGCTTCAGTAGTCTGGACACCAACTAATATGACTCGCTCAGCTTTCTCTTGCGTCTCCATATAAACACTCCTTTTATAATTTCAACTGATCTGACTAGGTAGTTCGTAAAAAAGTTTCAGCTTCTGCAAGAACTTTTTCCAAATCTGTTGGTTGTTTTACCAAATCCCACCAACTGACCTTTTCCATTCGATTTCTAAACCAGGTTAACTGTCTTTTTGCATAACGTCTAGAATTCTGCTTGATTTGCTTAACGACTTCTTGTTCTGTCTGTTGACTCTCAAAGAAGGAGAACCACTCTTTGTAGCCGATTCCTTTAGCAGCTTGTGTATCTTGTAAGTTGGCATCATATAAAAAACGTGCTTCTTTTTCTAATCCAGCATCAATCATTTGGTCTACTCTCAAATTAATGCGTTCATAAAGAACAGATCTGTCAGTATCTAAGCCGATGATTTTCGCGTCATAAACAGCTTCTTTTATTTCCCGTTCATTTTGGTAAGCAGAAAAAGGCTGTCCCGTAACATGATACACTTCTAAAGCTCGGATCACTCTGCGTTGATTATTAAAGTGAATTTTTTTAGCCGCTTCAGGATCTATTTCATTTAACGTTTCCCACAGATAAAGATTCCCTTTCTGCTGCGCTAGAGCTTCTTGTTCTTTCCTGAAAGATGCGTCGGTCTTTCCTTCTCCTCCATAACTCACGTCATAAAGCAGGGATTCAATGTACAGCCCCGTACCTCCTGCAATGATCGGGATCTTCCCTCGAGATGTGATATCTGCAATCAAACCTTTAGCTCTTTTTTGAAAATCTGTGACCGTATAACTCTCGCTGGGATCTACTTCATCAATGAGATAATGAGGGATTCCTTCCATCTCGTCTGGCATAACTTTAGCTGTTCCAATATCCAATCCTTTATAGATCTGCATGGAATCCCCACTGATGATTTCTCCGTCTAAAGCCTTGGCCATTTCAATACTCAGACTCGTTTTCCCTACTGCTGTCGGTCCCGCAATAACAAGTATCTTAGTCTTTATAAGTAACACTCCTTTGTACTTCAATACTCAATTTTCTTCCAGAAAAACAATGTAACGGTCAAATGAGGAAACTCAATAACCTTTCTCTTATCTGCTTTATGTTTATCTTTGATGTTGAATATTGTTTCATTTCTATTTTCTACACAATTATACCATATATCCACTATGATTTACCCTCGAATAACCTGTCACCAGCTTGTCTATCAACGAAAAAACTGATTTGATTCGTTCAGTTTAAAAAAATAATCTTTTCGAATGCTTATCCGTAAAAGAATAAATTCCCAACTGTTCTTTCTAAGCGAATTTCTTCTCTTTACAAAACGAACACATGTTCGTATAATGAAATAAACGTTCTTTGGAAATTTGAGTTTACCCTTTCTCTCTAAAATACATAAAGAGGTGTGTTTAATGATTACCATCGATTATTCAAAAGAGCCGCGGCGAGACATCTTATGTATTGACGTCAAATCCTTTTTTGCTTCCGTAGAGGCCGTTAAACGAGGAATGCACCCCTTAACAGCTTATATTGTCGTCATGAGTAAACCTGAAGAGAACGGCGGATTAGTTTTAGCTGCTTCACCTCGTGTAAAACAAGAATACCGCATTAAGACAGGATCTCGTCGGTTTGAGATTCCTAAACATTCTCCTATCCAAATCGTGGAACCTAGAATGGGTTTGTATTTAAAAGTGAATGGATTGATCAATGAAGTCTACAAAGAATTTGTGACGGAATCAGACTTACATATTTACAGTATAGATGAATCCTTTTTAGACGTTAGTTTCTCTCATGCTTTGCATGGAACTACCATGGAGATCGCTGAAAAAATCCAACGTGCGATTTGGGATCGTTTTCGACTTGTGGTAGCTATAGGTATCGGAGACAACCCCCTTTTAGCTAAATTGGCTTTAGACACTAAAGCTAAAGACTTTTCACCGTACATAACAGAATGGCGGTACGAGGATGTCCCTCATACCGTATGGAAGATCAATCCTATTACAGATATGTGGGGTATCGGAAATCGCACAGCTAAAAATTTGTACCGGTTAGGGATCGAATCGGTTTACGGATTATCTCAATATAACGTAAAGTCTCTTAAACGAATCCACGGAGTTATTGGCGAACAGCTTTTTTACCATGCTCATGGTGTGGACCACAGTGTTTTATCTGAAAAATATATCCCTCTTTCTAATTCATACGGAAAAAGCCAGATTCTGGATCGAGATTATACTTCAGCTTATGAAATTGAAGTTGTCATTCGCGAAATGGCTGACCAAGTGGCTGCTCGGCTTAGAAAATACCACTCTGAAACCGGGATGGTGCATTTGACAGTAGGATTCTCTCGAGACATTTTAGAAAAAGGCTTCAGTCACCGAACTACCATCTACCCTACAGCAGTAAGTAAAAAAATCATCGATACCTGCTTGTATTTATTTCGAACGCATTATCGAAATCAGCCCGTTCGTACTCTTGCTATTCAATGCGGGAAAATCCAATTCAAATCTCATTTACAGTTAAGCTTATTTGAGAACCCGGAGAAGACTCTTCAGCAAGAACAGTTGGAACTGACCATCGATCGGATACGAAACAAATACGGCTATACTTCTCTGATTCATGCCAGCAGCTTGACTCCCGGGGGAACAGCTATCAGAAGAAGCCATTTGATTTCAGGACATCAAGGCTGGTATGAATAAAAAGGAGTCAGGACAAGATGCCCTAACTCCATAACACTATCAAGATTCATTTTTAAGTCTATTTTATCTAGCTTTGCGTTTGATTTTTCCAGTCCATTTTTTGTATCCGCCTTTTAAGGTGTAAATGTCTGTGTAACCAGCTTTGCGCAATTTCAAAGCAGCACGCTTGCTGACTACTTGATTTTCATCGTAAAGGTAGATCGGTTGATCGCGACGGAAATCATTGATTCGTTGCTTGAACGTTGAGTAAGGAATATTCCGTGCTCCAAGAATATGTCCTGCATCAAATTCATCTTTCTCCCGAACATCGACCAATTGGACTTTTCTCAATCGTTTGCTGAAATCTTCTTGATCCAGCTCTACAGAGGCTTTTTTGCGTCTCCAGTATTGAACCAATTCGTAAATTGCCCAAACGATGACAAATCCCCATAAAATATAATTAATCACTGTACTTGTATCCAAAATCTAATGAACCCCTTTCTTTACACATCCTTGTTCACTTATGATTTTACACAAGAATGAATGAATTTACTAGAGGTTTTTTGATTCCAAAAGAGAACCTTTCCATTAAAGAGACAGCATTTCATACAATTGTTGATTTTCGATATCAATCAGCATTTCATAGCTCCATCCAAATAAACAATATTTGCCATTTTCAGAAATCAATATTGGTGCATTTTCCGGTACTTCAACGATTTCATTCAATTTCCCATTCTCAAAATCGATTTCTGAAAACATAAACTTCCCTGCTTCTTCTTCCAATGAAACAGCCTCTTGTGCAAAAATACCGTAGATAGCTGAATCCCTCACAGCTTGTGTCAAATAAGGGAATATAATCCTCTCATTCATCGTTACTTTAGGAACAACCATGAACCCGGCATCTACCAAAAACGGATACTGGTAGGTCAACATAATTTCCTGCTCATTGAAGTCTGAGGGGGTAAATTTGATAAAAGAATCCTCATGCAAATAAAAATCAGAGGCATAGGAATCCAACAATAAAATTTCATCGCTTCGGATGTCTCCCATATACAGTTCTCCGTTTTCTAAAGAGAAATCTTCTCCGTTATCAATAAACAGATACAGATTTTCCGAGTACCATTGAGGCTCTAAAGAAGCTGACTCGACTTCTGTATATTCATTAGTGGTCATATTCCAATTATAGACCGCTGTATTGTTTTCACCCTCATAGTAAGAGATAAAAGCTAAAGAAGGATTTTGGGCATTGACGTTGATATCAACAAATCCGCTGGATTGAATTTCCAATTCTTGTAAAACGTCTCCTTTGAAGTTCACGACGATCAAGGAGGAGTTGGCGTCTTTTACCAATTGGATGATGACTTTTTCTTCCTCCATCACGATTCTGGAGGCTAGGATAAAAGAATCTACTTCGTAAAACAAATCAAAATCGCCGGTCAGAATGTTAAAAGAATACAATGAGTCTCCTTCTACACCGCCTGCTTGAACGATTACTTCTTCAGTTGATTTCCATCCAATTATTTTTCGAAATTCCTCTTTGTCTAGAGGAATTTGTTCAAAAATAAAGTTGCTCCCTGTTTCGCCATCTTCGCTTGGTGCCGCCGCATCCTCTTGAGAGTGGCACGCACTTAAAAAGAAGACAATGATCAAAAGCAACCCGGCTAGTCTGCTTATAGTTGGTTGTTTCATATTATCACCCTGTAGTTATGACTCAATTCTATTTCAATACGTTTACTTTTTTTGCACGTTTATAACAATCTTATGGTCATTATAGCATATACCTTTTTTTACCTCTTCTAAAAAGCCTTTTGCTCTTAAGGGATCTCATAAAAATAACCCCCAAAAAGTTAGCTTATACTCTAACTTTTTGGGGGTCTTTGCCTGTCTATATTGTTTTACGGGTTTTAAGGATAGTGAGTTTTATCCTTCTAAAGAAGATTTCACTAATGAACTAGCTCCAATTACTCCAGCGTCATTTCCTAATAAAGCTAAACGAATCTTAGTAGATTTACGGATAGTCGGGAAAGTGTATTGTTCAAAATAAGGCTGAATAGATTTTGTTAAAATATCTCCAGCACGTGAAACGCCTCCGCCCAATACGATGGTAGAAGGATTTAAGATGTTGGCTAAATGAGAGCTTGCCAATCCCAAATAGTAAGCTACTTTATCGACAACGATAAGTGCTAAAGGATCTTCTTCCTTGGCTAAATCGAATACATCTTTCGCTGTGATCAATTGTCCGTCATCAATACTGTATTTCAACTTTGAATCTCCTGCATAACTGTCCGATAGGTCGCGGGCTAAATGAACCACTCCTGTAGCACTTGCTACCGTTTCTAAACAACCTGTTTTTCCGCAAGTACATTGGAATCCATTTGGTTCGACCGTAATGTGTCCCACTTCTCCAGCTGCTCCTGTAGCTCCATGAACCAATTTTTTGTCTACGATGATCCCGCCGCCTACACCAGTTCCTAAAGTTAAGAAAACGACATCAGGTTCACTTTCTCCTGCACCTCTCCAAGCTTCCCCTAGAGCAGCAACGTTAGCATCGTTGTCGATGAAGAATGGAATTCCTGTGCCTTCCTCGATTTGTTGGCGTACCATTTGCAAGGTTTTCCAATTCAAGTTATATGCTCCAATAACCGTTCCATTTTCAGCATCGACTGTTCCAGGAGATCCCATACCGATACCTAGGAAATCTCCAGTTGACATATCGTACATTTCGATGTGTTTTTTGATGGAAGCAATGATTGAAGGAACAATTTTAGTTCCCTCTTCAGAGATATCTGTTTCAATACTCCATTTTTGCTGAATATCTCCTTCAGAAGATAAAATAGCAAATTTTACAGTCGTTCCGCCTAAATCAATTCCAATAATTTTCTTTGACATATGTATTCCTCCAACTAGTCTTTTTTATTTGATCTCTCTTTTTCCCATTGATGTTCTTTCTTCAGTACTGCCATGGCCGATAAATAAGTTTGTTGATCAATCAGTTGATGTTGATAGATTTTCTTTATCTCATCCATCATCAACTCAATGTCCCACAGCCTTTCGCCCACATAAACAAAAATACCAAACCTCTTCAATAACTGTTGCACGTCATACACGCTTCTAAAAGATTGCCTCATGTTAAAACGCTCCTAAAGTACGAAAGTAGCCGATACTCAACAATAAGATCAGCAAAACCGCAAATCCTGCTCCATAAAGCACTCTTTTTTTCTTCCATCGAGGCAATGGATCAGGGATACTGATAGCTGTAGACATCAAATATCCACCTGCCAGACCGCCTATATGTCCTGCTAAATCGACAGAAGTATTAAAGAACCCGAATACCAAATTAATTAAAATCAAGGTTCCAAAATTTCGTGCCATATGCTGAATCGCCGGATTACCGGTATATGTTTTTCCTAAAAACAATGTTGCTCCGAACAAACCGAATAAACTGGTGCTGGCGCCTGCTGATACTGAAAATGCATTGAACGCAAAACTAGCTGCATTTCCCAATATTCCGCTCAAAAGATAAATCGCCGCAAATCGCCAATGTCCCAGCGTATCTTCTAATTGGATGCCTAAATAATACAGAATAACGGAATTCATGATCAAATGGACCCACCCAATATGAAGAAAAATTGGCGTGACCAATCTCCACCATTCTCCTGCAACAAGCAGCGGATTAAACTTAGCCCCGTAGCCGATAAGAGTAAAGGTATTCGTACTTCCTCCATCAATAGTCATTAACAGAAAAAGGATCAATTGAAGTCCTAAAAAAGTGTACGTTACTACTGGCATTCTAAAAAAACGCTTTAATTTCATTTGATTTTGATAATTCATAGAACGGACTCCATTCTTAGTCATTCATTTTATTTGTCTTTTCAAGAAGTTATTATACCATAAAGTAGTCGTTGCAAAACTAAAAAATGTATTTTCCTATTCGTTATTTTGCTCTCTTAATTCTTGACTGATAATTATCCTATCCTTTGTTATCAAAGCATCTAAGGGGATATCAAAGTTTTCAGGAGTCCATTCATCTATTTGTTGTATTTTTAAGACTAGAGATATTTTCAAACCATTATAGTCCGCTAAGAAACGATCATAATACCCTCCGCCAAAACCAATACGGTAGCCATCTTGAGAATAAGCTAGTCCCGGAACGATGATCAAATCAATGTTTTCTTTTTCAACAGCTGGTAGATGAGCAGATGGTTCAAGAATCCCAAAAGAAGACCTCTCTAAAACAGTCTCTGGAGTGTAAAGAACAAAATCCATCACTCTGCCTTTTTTCGCTCTAGGTAATAGTACTTTTTTATGATTCTTCCATGCTTCTTCCATTATAGGCTGAGTATTGATTTCAAAATCTTGAGACATCGTCATGGCGATAGAATCGGCTTTTTTCCAATACTCCGATTCAAATAGCCGTGTATACAACTGGTGCTCTTCTGCTTCTTTTTCTATTGTATTCAATTCTTTCATCAATGCAATTTTTGTTTTGCGTATCTCTTTTTTCGTCAATTTCCATCCCTCTATCCTCTTTTACATCTAGTATAACAAAAAAAGAGCTGAAGTTTCCCAGCTCTTTTTTTAATCTCTTATAATTGCTCTCAAACGCGTTTTAAAAGAAATAATACTATCAAATCAGATAGAATTATTTAGTTTCGCGGTGTAGAGTTACAGTACGTTCTCTTGGGCAGTATTTTTTAAATTCAACACGGTCCGGATTGTTACGTTTGTTTTTCTTTGAGATGTAATTACGTTCTTTACATTCAGTACATTCCAATGTGATGTTTACACGCATGATTTTCCCTCCAAGCATTAAACAATATTTGAAGATAGTTATTTATCTAATCTTCCGACTTGATAATGATACCATCTTTTTATATTAGATTCCAGTATTTTTTTCTTCTTTGTAAAGTTTTTTTACTTTACATAACCAAATCGTCAACTTTCACCACAAAAGCCTCATAAGGGCTTAAGATAAGTTCTTTCAAATTATACGATTCTACTTTTCTATTACTGATGATCGGTTTTAAATCCGTCGGTTCTTGACTTAAACTGATTTGATTCTCAGTTTCGCTGAAATTTGCAACGATCAACCACTTTTCTTCTCCATAGCTTCTAGTGTATGCAAAGAGCGTAGGATGATCTGGAAGAAGCAGTTCATATTTTCCGTAAACAATCAAAGAGTGTTCTTTTCGTAGTTGTATCAGCTTTTGATAACAATAAAAAATCGATTCTTTATCTTTCAGCGCCTGCTCCACATTAATAGCAGAATAGTTTGGATTGACAGCTAACCACGGTTTACCACTTGTGAAGCCGCCTTCTGCTGTATGGTCCCATTGCATAGGCGTTCTGGCATTATCTCTTCCCTTGGCATTGATCGATTCAAAAATCTCTTTTTCAGAATAGCCTTCTTCGATGCGTTCTCGATACATATTCAGTGTTTCTACGTCATCGGCTTGTGAAATGTCTGTTATCACACTATTCGTCATTCCGATTTCTTCCCCTTGATAAATATAAGGCGTTCCTTTCATCATGTGCAGTAAAATTGCAAACATCTTCGCACT
Organism: Desemzia incerta; assembly: GCF_900115825.1. Classification (GTDB taxonomy): domain Bacteria; phylum Bacillota; class Bacilli; order Lactobacillales; family Carnobacteriaceae; genus Desemzia; species Desemzia incerta. The sequence goes on from NZ_FOXW01000008.1 coordinate 40,453, forward strand.
TTCTACTCTAAACTCTTGATCATTTCCCCATCTGGAAACGATTCTTGGCTGGTCATGATTGTTCCAAAACAAACTATTCCAACCTTCTTCTTGAAGTTCATATTGCCATCTTGATAGAACTTCTTTCAATTCAATAAGAGATAAAGGCTTCAGATCCCATTTAGATTTGTTTGGCTGCTGGTCTAAATTGACATGCTCAAATTGAAAAACCATAGACAGCTCTTGACGATCTTCACCTGAGAACAATTTGGCGTCCTCTATAGTAGCGGAATTGGTCTCTCCCACTGTCATTACATCGTAATTCCCAAAGGTTTTTCGATTCATTTCCTGCAGGTAATCGTGGACAAGAGGACCGTTAGCTGTGATTCCTTCATCTGGTACTTTGCCGATCAATTCAATCACATCCATTCGGAATCCGCCGATACCTTTTTCCAGCCAAAAATTCATCATATCATATATTTCATAACGCATTTCTTTGTTATCCCAGTTTAAGTCTGGTTGACGTTTACTAAATAAATGCAGGAAATATTGTTCAGTCTCATCATCGTACTCCCAAGCTGACCCTCCAAAAACCGACCCTAGATCATTCGGCGCTTTTCCATCTACTGGATCTCTCCATACGTAATAATCTCGGTACTCGTTATCCGTTGCCTTTTTAGCTTCAACAAACCACTTGTGTTCATCAGAAGTGTGATTGACTACCAAATCCATCACTAATGAGATATTTCTCTTTTTAGCTTCAGCAATCAATTCATCCATATCCTCCATAGTTCCAAATTCTGCCATAATATTATAATAATCACTGATATCATAGCCATTGTCATCATTTGGCGATTGATACACTGGACTAAGCCATATGACGTTGATACCTAGCTTTTGTAAATAATCTAAGCGTTGGATGATGCCTTTGATATCACCAATTCCGTCTCCATTACTATCTTGAAAACTTCTAGGATAAACTTGATAAACTACTGCATTTTGCCACCATTTTTTATTCATAATAATCTCCTCACAAATCTTTGATAAGGCTTTCAATACTAGTTTAGCATACCTATCCTTCCTTCTGTTAGTACTATTTTTCTTTTGTACGCTACCGTTAAAGACTGGAGTTAAATATTAAGTTTTATTTACATCATAGGTTTTATGTCGAGATTGTGGTAAACTTTTTTGTGGAACTAAACTATAAAGAGGTGAAATAAATGGATTTATGGATTATCGTTATTGCTTTACTGATTATTGCGATTGGATTAATGGTTTGGTCATTCTACAAACAAGACAATGGTGAAAAAGTACAAGAAGAATTCGAAGAGCTCTCTTTACAGTGGTTGCAAGAAATCAATCATTTGAAAAAAAGAGTACTCATGCTTGAATCAGAATTAAATATCCAATCAGAAGAATTGCCTTTATCGGACAAAGTTCATGACGTTTTGAGAAAACACGTTGTGACTTTATACACTCAAGGTATTGCTGTAGAGGAAATTTCTAGTCAAACCCGCTTGTCGGAAAAAACAATTAAATCAGTCATTGATGACTATGTCTTAGAAGCCTAATAAAAGGAGGTACATAACTTGAGTAAACCAGCATTACGTTACTTAGCTTTAGGGTTCTTGGTCTCTGCGATCATTTTGGCCGGTTATCGTTCGTTTTTATACCAACCGCAAGTTGTAGATTCAAGTGAATCTGATACTGCCCCTTTGACACAAGATGAATTGACTTATAAAGAAAAGTACGAAACATTACTGGCAGAAACAGAGTTGGCTCAATTAGAAAGCGGCTATGTTGATGAAAGTGAGAATACAGAAAACACAGAATCTGCTGCATCAGATGAAGCTGCTCAAGAAAGCGGCGAGAGTGATACTGAGGAGAGCCAAGAAGACAGCGAAGACGTTGTAACTGCAACCGTGGTCATTAATCAAGGAGACCCTAGTAGTACTGCGGCTCGTCAGTTACAAGAACAAGGTATTATTGAAGATTCTGCAGAATTTGATCAGTTTTTAGAATCAAACAACTTATCTAATCTAGTACGTCCGGGTAGCTTCACAGTCAATAGCGACATGTCTTTCCAAGAAATTGCTGACATTCTGTTAAGCGAAAGCTGATTTGTTTCAATTTATCCAAAAAAGCGTCCAGCTCATATAAAGAGCTGGACGCTTTGTTTTACTGTTATTCACTGTCAGCAGAAGAACTTTCTGATTCGATTTCAACATCTTCTGGTGCAGTGTTTTTAAATTCGCCTACTTTGAAATAAGCATCTAGTGCTTTTCTTGCTACGATAGTATTTTCATAGTTTGTATTGTTCAATGGTAAATAAGGAACAACCACCGTTATCGCAATTTCTGGATCGTCATAAGGCGCATAAGCAACAAATGTTTTATTGATAACATCTTCTCCATTATACCTTGTTTCTGCGGTTCCGGTTTTTCCAGCAGCTTCATACTCTGCGCCTACAAACCGAGAACGAGCTGATCCATTAGCTCCATGAATTACTTGATAGAACCCTTGTTGTACTCTTTCCAATGCTTTTTCTTCAACATTGATGGTATTTAAGACTTTAGGTTCTAATTGAGTACTGATTGCACCTAAATTGCCATCTTCTCCTGTAGACCAAATTTCATCTACCAATCTAAGAGCGATACGATTCCCTCCGTTAGCGATGGTTGAAACGTATTGCAATAATTGAATAGGTGTATACGTATCGTATTGCCCGAAACCATAAAACATCGGTGACCCACCGTTAGGATTAGGTCCTACATATCCTGTAGCTTCACCTGGTAAATCAATCCCCGTTTCCACACCTAAGCCGAATTGATGGAAATAACCTCTTAACTTATCAAGAGTTTGATCTATATTAATAGACACTGAGCCATTTTGAGTGACATTGTCTTGTCCACCCATTCGTAAAACTAACTTAGCCATGTAAACGTTGGAAGACACTTCTAAAGCTTTGATATCATTTACTGCTACACTTCCGCTTCGGTTAAATACTGAACTGATTGACGGTGTACTTTTCAATTTAAGAGGGGCATCGACAATGACATTATCCTCATATGTCAGTGCTCCATCCATATAACCAGCTAAAATCGTAGCACCTTTAACGGCAGATCCCATTTCAAAAGATTGATTGATATTATGAAGAGCAGCATCCTGAATCTTACCCGTTTTAGGATTATACTCTTTTCCTGCAAGAGCCAACACTTCACCAGTTTGAGGATCAGCAGCTGTTATATAAATGCTATTGTTTTGCCCTTGACGATTTCCTAAGGCTTCTATAGCAATTTTTTCCAAAATTTCTTGGTAGTCCATGTCTATAGATAAGACCAAGTTATCGCCTTTTTCACCAGCATATTGTTCAATTGTTTCAATAATGTCTCCGCTATTGTTGGTTTGCGTTTCAGATTTTGATTTTGAACCGCTTAGAACGGGTTCGTATTCTTTTTCTAATTGACTGTTTCCAACACGGTCATTTCTTGCGTATCCTTTAGCCAAATAAGTAGACAATTGACTTTCTGGAACACCTTTTTCTTCTGTAGTAACTTCTCCTAGAATACTCTTCAGCATACCTTCTTGCGGGTAGTTTCTGATCCAATCTGTCCCAGTATCAACACCAGGCAGCATATGAAGATTTTCGCTGACTAAAGCTATTTCCTTATCCGTTACGCCGTCGTTTTTAATGTTGATCGTTGTTAACGCATAAGCTCCATTCATTTTCTTGAATATAGCTGCAGCCTCTTTTTCAACATTAGACAGCCCTGCGATATCTTCATCAGTCACTTTAGAAATTTGCGTTTGATAAAATTTAGGTCCGCTTTGTTCTTTTTCTTTATCTGTTAATCGTTCATTTAATTTTTCTTCATTCAATACCAACCAAAAATCTTGCAGATCTCGGGGTGTAATATCAAATTCTTTTTCGTCTCCTACTCTCACTTTATGAGGCATATCGATAAAAGACGCCAGATCAACAGCTATTTTAGCCATATCTTCTGAAGCGACACCTTGACCACGAGTGTAAGTAATCGTTTGAACAGCTGTATTCCCTACTAATTTGCGATGATTAACATCATAGATTTCTCCACGAGGTACGTTCCCCGTCGCTAAAGTTGTTTCAGTACGAGCTACTTCTGCTTCAAATTCTTCACCACTAACGATTTGCAAATAACCAAGTCTCAATATAAGCATCGCGAAACAAGCAAATACACCAGCAAATAAGATATTCAGCCTTAAAGGAATGTGCGACTTACTCTTTGATTGTTTCTTTTGATTCGATTTCAAATAAACACCTTCCTATCACATAGAACTCCGTATATTGTAACAGATTATTCCAGCTATAACCATAAACTGAAGAAAGTTTTAAACTTTTAACACAATTTCCAGCACGTTCTTTTAAAAAGTTTTAGCATAATGGATTATTTCTCTTACTAGAGTATGCTATTCTATGAGTAAGCAATTTTTATGAGGTGATCACTAATGAAAAACCGACTCGGCTTGCTTATTCAAAAGCAATGGCCATTATTTCTAGCATTTTTAGTTCCTTTTATGATCATGTCTATTCTTCATGCTATTAAAGGCGTGTATCCATTTGGAAATGAAACAGTATTAACCATTGATCTAGGACAACAATATGTTGATTTTTTTGCTTATTATCGTAGGACACTGCTTGAAGATCCAAGCGGGTTGTTTTATTCTTTTTCCAAAGCTATTGGTGGAGACATGTTAGGCTTGTGGGCGTACTATCTAGCCAGCCCGTTGAACTTGATTTTCCTTTTATTTCCTCATCATCAAGTTTCTTTAGCCGTTACTGTCTTGACAATGATCAAATATGGTTTAGCAGGCTGGAGCTTTGCTTATTTGCTTAAGAAACAGTTTGACGGAGACAATTTCACTATCGTCGCCTTTTCTACCAGTTATGCCTTGATGGGCTATACTATCGTCAACCAGTTCAACATTATGTGGCTTGACGGAATGATTTTCCTGCCTCTCATTATTCTTGGGCTGGAACGCTTGATAAAAGAACAAAAAGGGGTGTTTTACTCTATATGCTTGGCTCTTGCATTATTTGCTAACTATTACATAGGATATATGATTTGTTTCTTCTTAGTTTGCTACTTTGTTTTCCGATTGATCAGCTATGACGATTCTGCTATCACAGAAAAAAAAGACAAAGTAATTGCTAGAATCAAAACCAGTCTTCTGTTTATCTGGGATTCTTTATTAGCTGGAGGATTATCTGCTGTTTTGCTGTTACCTACCTTACATTCTCTAATGGTTGGTAAAGCCAGCTACACCAAATTAGATCTAAAATGGGAAACAGATTATCCTGTTACTGAAATAGTGTCCAAATTTTTCGTAGGTGCCTTTAATTTTGATCAAATGCCATCAGGCTACCCTAATTTATTTATTGGCAGCCTAGCTTTATTGTGTTTCTGTTTTTATTTTTTCAACCGTTTAATCCCCTTGAAAGAACGGCTTGCAGCACTTTTCATAACCAGCTTTTTTGTTTTTTCAATGAATATCAGTGCGATGAATAAAATATGGCATGCTATGCAGTATCCTAACTGGTATCCTTACCGATTTTCATTCGTCGTTTCATTTTTCTTATTGTTATTAGGCTATCGAAGCTTTACTAAATTAAAAGGTGTCAGCCCTCTGGCAACTTTTTTGACCATGATTGTTGCAACAGGTACTGGAATTTATGTGTACTCTAAAGAGTTCGATTTCCTTACTCCTATTCAAATCATTATTACGTTGCTGTTTATATATTTGGTCCTTTTATTATTAATCCTAAAGCCGCAACAATACAAATGGATGGGATTGGTGCTGTTCCTAGTAACGAGTATCGAAATGACAGTAAACGCAGGTATTTCTTTGTCTCGCCTAAGCTACGTCGATCAAGACTCTTTTACGGTGTATCAGCAAGGTCAACAGCAAATGTCTGATTGGTTCAAGCAGTATGACGATGATTTCTATCGACTGGAAAAAACGTTTGTAAGAACTAAAAACGACAGCTTTCAAGCTGATTTCAATGGTATCACTCATTTCAGTTCAACATTTGAGAGTACGGTACCAGAATTGTTTGGCCGACTAGGGAATCCAGTTGGAGGAGGTTTTTTGACGTACTCGAATGGTACCCTCTTAACAGACGCACTATTTGGCATCAAATACTACGCAAGTGAACAAAATGACTTGTACTGGTCTGATCAAGAAGACATTCCTGCTTTAATTGAAAAAACTTCTTTACCTTTAAAACTAGATCATTTTAGATACGATACTATTGAATCAGACTTTCCGCTTCTTTCTAAAACTTCAACCAATACAGACAAATATCAATTTACGTTGAAGCAGACGAAACCCGATTTAAATGATTATCAAAAAATTGCAGCAACCAACCAGATTCTATTGTATAAGAACCCTTATGCTTTGCCGATTGCTTTCGGCAGTTCAGACAACGTTTCTTCGCTTTATCTGCAAAGAAAACGTCCTATCGAAATGCAAGAAAATCTGTTGAATGCTTTAGTCGGGAAAGGAAAAACAACGACTTACTTCTTCCCAGAAGATTTCACGAGTACCATTTACCAAAATCTATTGTTGTCAGAATCTAGTTTTGAACCTACCGTCTCTATCGATGATCACACTAAAAAGGCTTCTGTTAAATTCCAATTCATACCAGAGACCAATGATGCATATTATTTAACTATGGGATCAGTGATAGGTGAAGATGAGGTGAAATTAACCTTGAATGGTGAACCGTATGCTTTTTATGACAGCTCAGACGAAACGTTGGTCTACAATATCGCTAATAACGATTATGGAAAAACGATGACTTTTGAATTGGAGTTGGTAGAAGATTCTATTTCTTTAGAAGATATACAGTTGTACCGGCTAGACAGCTCAGCTTTTATGGAATCGATCACTACTCTTCAGTCTGGAGGAATGAACGTTGAAGAATACGGCAATACACATATGGAAGGTGTGGTCACAATTCAAGACAACCAAAACTTTTTAATGACCACGATCCCTTACAGTACAGGATGGTCTGTTTCTATAGACGGTAATCCCGCCCCAACGGAAAAAGTAGTAGATAGTTTATTAGGCGTCCCGATACAATCTGGAACTCATCGAGTAGAATTCACCTACCGCACGCCTTACCTTTTTGAAGGGTTTGTCCTCACATTGATTTCGATTGTATTGTTGGGAATGACGTTCTATGTGCAAAGAAAAAACTCTATTTAACTCAATAAAATAAAAAAGACAAGAAACTGAAAAATCAGTTTCTTGTCTTTTTGTTTTCTCATTTAGCAGCGTCGTAACGTTTGCCTGCTTCTTCCCAGTTTACAACATTCCAGAATGCTTCAAGGTATGCTGGACGTCTATTTTGGTAATTTAGGTAGTATGCATGTTCCCATACATCCACTCCAATAATCGGTGTTTTACCTTCTGTTAATGGAGAATCTTGGTTTGCAGTTGAAGTAACTTCAAGTTTGCCGTTGTTTAATACTAACCAACCCCAACCAGATCCAAATTGACCAGCTGCTGCTGCAGACAGTTCTTCTTTGAATTTGTCAAAGCTTCCAAAAGTTTCTTCGATAGCTTCTTTTAGAGCACCTGTAGGCTCTCCGCCACCATTTGGAGATAAGATTTCCCAGAAGAAAGTATGATTAGCGTGACCACCGCCGTTATTGCGAATCACTGTACGAACATCTTCAGGAACAGATTGTAAATCAGCAACCAATTCCTCGATTGTTTTTTCAGCTAACTCAGGGTGTTTTTCAAGTGCCCCGTTTGTTTTTTCTACATAAGTCGCATGATGCTTGTCATGATGTAATTTCATTGTTGCTTCATCAATATGTGGTTCCAAAGCATCGTATGCATAAGGTAATTCTGGTAATTCAAAAGCCATTGTGTCATTCCTCCATATAATAAAATATTTTGCTTACTAATAATAATTTACCATTTTTTATAACCGATTACAATTTAAAGTGACGATTATGTGAATATACAATCACATTCAGCTAAAAATTCTCTTATCGATATTTTATAGCAGGACCTATTCCAGCATATTCAAAATAGATTTTCTCTTTTTATCTAGTTGAGTTTATTTTTAGAACAGTTTACAATTAGCTAGTATGGTACGAATTATCTAAGGAGGAATCGTTATCTCATTATTTCAATTATTTAAAGCATCTTTATCTCGCCCAGAGCAACTGGTCGAAGCAAGAAATGTCAAAACCAGAAAGACGATTTTCTACATTTTATTTCTATCTTTTGTCATTACGTTGCCGGTTTGGATCGAAACGACTCGCACGTTAAATGAATTTCTTCAAGATGGTCAGGAAATCGCAGAGAATATTCCAGCTTTTAAAATAGAAAACGACGAACTCGTTCCTGAAGAACAAGATGGAAGTTTTATTTATCAAACAGATTCGATTATTTTTGCATTTGATCCAAATGGAAAAATCAGCCCTTCTGATATGGACAGACGTGTTTTTAATGATACGATAGGATTTTCTTTGTTAGAAAAAAACCTTTATCTGTCTATCCCTTTTTATCCAATGGAAATACCTTATAGTCAGTTGAACGGTCTTAACGATGTCACGATGAAAGAAATCATCTTAAACATGCAAGACACTAATCCTTTGATTCTATTGTTAACTTTTGTCTTATTGTGGATCAGTTCAGTCATTTTAATTGTCATTTACAATTTTTTGTATACCGTGTTTGGAAATCTGGTGGCTGCTATTACGAGAAAGCCCATCCGCTTTAAAGAGACTTGGAAAGTAGTTTTATTCGCTTCTACTCTGCCGACAGTTCTTTTTGCATTGTTGAATGCATTTAATATCCAACCCTTATTTCAAATTGAGATCCAATCAATCATTACCGTTTTCTTCTATTATAAAGCGATAAAGAAACTTTCAAGATAGGTTTATCTATCCTAAAAAGCGCAGAACCCATCAAACGGGTATCTGCGCTTTTTTTGCCTACCATTATGAGTTTCATCAATAGAATCAACGTTTAGACTTCTTTTTTTTTAGTTTTTTCAGTCATAATCCTTGAAAAACACTTATATATTTGTTACAATTAAAAAGTAAGCAAGTGAGTGCTTGCTTCTTGACAAACCTCGTTAAATATTCTGCACGCCTTTGAAAGACTATTTTAAATTACATGATCTTTTCCGCAACTTCGCTTCTACTCTAAGACTTATACTTCATTCACCCCTTAGATAACGAAGTTCAATAGATGATTTATTTTATATAGGAACTAACAAAGTAAAGCTGAATTGGCTGCTATTACCTTAAAACGGATGTTTTCCATCCATTACCCTTGAATGTTTACTACTTTTTAACAATCCTTTCTTAATTTTACACTAGTTAATGTCTTAGAACTAGTTGAACACTTCTGATAGACACCCAACATATGTCTTAATGAGATAAAAACACTTTATGTGTTGCAGATAATCTAGTGCTGGTCAATTCCACACAGATTCAATCATTTCGTTTTACCCATTCTATGGCTATATAATTATTATATTCATAAAACCGATCGAAGTTTTCTGCTTAACAAAAAAAACAGGTTCTTCAGTCACAGGATTGCAAAAAGAATTGTCCACATTTTGGTAGTTGCCTTCTCTTTGCTGCTTGCTCTAGTTATTCTTATAGCGGACAAATCAGTAGCCTAATTTCTTAGTCTTTTAACGTTGTACAAACACTATACAAAAAAGGAGAAATGTTATGGATTTTAGAACCGAAAAGTTAGATACTATCCTAGATCAGTTTGACAGCAACACAGAAAATGGCTTGACTCTTGACCAAGTAGACCAGCACAAAGAAAAGTATGGTCTCAATCAATTCGATGAAGAAGAAAGCGAATCCTTATTTTCCAAGATTCTTCATCAGTTAAAAGACGTTACGGTTATTATCTTAATTTTAGCCGGTATTATCTCGACTTATATTGCGATTACGGAACACCCCGATGATTTCTCTGAACCAATCGTTATTTTCTCTATTGTTATCTTGAATGTGGTCTTGGCTATTCGACAAGAAGGGAAAGCTGAAAAAGCTTTGGCCTCCTTGCAAGGTTTGTCAGCTCCACAAGCCAGAGTACTGAGAAACGGTCAAGAAGAAGTTGTTCCTGCAGCTGATTTAGTACCTGGAGATATTTTATTGATCGAATCAGGCGACTTAGTTCCAGCTGATGCTCGTATTCTTAATAGCAGCGATCTGCAAGTAGAAGAATCTGCTTTGACTGGTGAAAGTGTTCCTGTAGATAAAGACGAAAATGCTGATATCGAACCGGACAGTCCTATAGGTGACGTATTCAATACAGTCTTCTCAGGTACATTAGTCACAAACGGTCGTGCTAAAGCCGTAGTTGTCACTACTGGTATGGATACAGAAATGGGAGCTGTTGCCGGTTTACTGAACCGTACAACTTCTGGAAAAACTCCATTGCAAAAACGAATGGATCAATTAGGCAAACAAATTAGTTTGTTGGCTCTGATTGCTGGTGCGATTATTTTCACCTTAAGCTTTTTCCAAGGAGAAGAATTCATCAATAGTTTGATGACTGCTGTGTCTCTGGCTGTTGCTGCAGTTCCCGAAACGTTACCTGTCATTGTTACGATTTCATTGGCATATGGTGTTCAGAACATGGTGGATCGAAATGCTATCATCCGAACCATTCCTTCGGTAGAAACCTTAGGTAGTGCTTCTGTGATCGCTTCTGATAAAACAGGGACATTAACACAAAACAAAATGACGATTCAAAAATTGTGGGCTTACCCTAATAAACCAATTGATGCAGAAAGTGATTTTGGCGAAGATGAAAAATGGGTGCTCAAAATGATGAGTTTAGCTTCTAACGCTGCGATTGAAGACAGAGATGGCGAAGAAATCATCAGCGGTGACCCTACTGAAACGGCGATTATCCGCTTGTTGCAAGAAAAAGGTTTACCTAAACCTGAATTAGATCAAAACTATCCTCGTATTCACGAAATTCCTTTTGATTCAGGACGGAAATTAATGACGACTGTTCATAAGCTAGATGATGGATATATTTCTATTACTAAAGGTGCTTTTGACCGTTTGCCTATCAACTCTTCTTCTACTACAGAGGATGTAGGACAGGAAGCTAGAGCGATTCACGATTCTTTTGCTAACGATGCTTTACGCGTTTTGGCTGTAGGGTATAAGAAATATGATGAACTTCCTGAAGATTTAACACCTGATGAGCTGGAAAGTGACATTGTCTTTGCTGGAATCGTAGGGATGATCGATCCTCCGCGAGAAGAAAGTATTCAAGCTGTTAAAGAAGCTAAATCAGCCGGTATCAAAACGATTATGATTACTGGTGACCATGCAGCTACTGCTTCGGCTATTGCTGAACAAATCGGTATCTTTGAAGAAGGCGACAAAGCCATCACGGGTGCTGAATTAAGCAAACTTTCAGATGACGAATTGAAGAAAAACGTTCGTGACTATTCGGTTTATGCTCGTGTGTCTCCAGAAGATAAAATCCGTATCGTTGAAGCTTGGCAATCACATGGTGAAGTCGTCGCTATGACCGGAGATGGTGTTAATGATGCTCCTGCTTTGAAAGCCGCTGATGTGGGTACAGCAATGGGAATTGCAGGTACTGAAGTAGCAAAAAGCGCATCTGATATGATTTTGACGGATGATAAATTCGATACGATCGTACATGCTGTTGAAGAAGGACGTCGTGTTTACGAGAATATCAAAAAAACTGTTTACTTCTTATTATCTTGTAACATCTCTGAAATTTTGATTATGCTGATTGCTGTTATTATGGGCTGGGGTCTACCAGTTATTGCGATTCAATTGTTGTTCATCAACGTTGTAGCTGATGGTATTCCTGGATTTGCTCTTAGTAGAGAAACATCCGATCCAACGATCATGGAAAATGATCCGATTGGTAAAGGCGAAAGTATTTTTGCAAAGGGCGGATATAGAAACATCGCTGTTGCTGCTTTGACTTTCACAATTACTACCTTGATTGGTTTCTATATTGGTTCGTTTGTTGATATTGACTCTGCTATCACAGCAAGTCACGAAGTCGGTCAAACAATGGCCTTTATGATTTTAGGCTGGTCATCTGTATTACACATTTTTAATACTCGAACAAAAGAATCTATTTTCAAAGCTGGTGTAACATCCAATAAAAGCTTGTTCTGGTTGGCAATCTTGTCGTTAGTGTTATTGACAGTTGTTGGTCTAGTCCCTGCTTTAGCTGGTATCTTCAGCTTAGTAGAACTCAGCTTGACTCATTGGATCATTGCTTTTGGGCTTTCAGTAACAATCCTCGTAGTCGTTGAAATCCAAAAATTCATTTTACGTAAAATGAATAGATCGTTTTAAAGAACGCGATTAAATACACCAAAAAGGTCTTGAGAAATTCTCAAGACCTTTTTTAATGTCAAAACAGCTGATCAAAAGAGTCTTCTTTTGATCAGCTGTTTTTGTTTTTTCGAGAGTAGTCAAAACTTGCTTAACTTTTCTTTGATTTCTCTCCACGGTTTTTCTCAATCCGACGTTTTCTTTGGTTGTTCTTTTTGATTTCACGACTGATTTTTTTCTTGTATCCTGGTTTAACATTTTTCTTTTTCTTTTTCACGTAACCGCGTAAAGAAGGACTCAACGTGTCTTTTGCTGTATCTGTTCTCTTCTCACGACGTTGACGGTCATAAGTTTCTTTAATCTCGCCTTTCGAGATAGTTTTTGGTTCAAATGTAACTCCGATTTTCTCAATATCATTTACAAAGTTCTCTTCACTTGGAGCATACAACGTGATGGCGATTCCCTTCATGTTGTTTCTTCCTGTTCTCCCTACTCGGTGAACAAAGAATTCTACGTCATTTGGAATCTCAGCATTGATGACATGAGATACTCCCTCAATGTCTATTCCTCGAGAAGCTAAATCTGTCGCTACAACATATTGGAACTCAAGATTTTGGATTTGTCTCATTACCCGTTTACGCTCACGCGGTGGAATATCCCCATGAATAGTAGCTACTTTCAATCCTCTTGATTTCAAGCCATCAGCAATTTCTTCTACTTTTGCTTTTGTGTTTGCAAAAACAATTGCCAAGTAAGGCTGACCAATCGTTAACAGTTGGTAGACGATATCAATACGTTCTCTACCTTTAGTCGAAATCAACCAGTTCTCAATGGATGGTGAAATAACATCTTTTGGTGCGATTTGTTCAAATAAAGGATTTTCCATATACTTTTTCAAGAATGGTTTCAATGATTCTGGTATTGTTGCAGAGAAAACCAGCATTTGCAATTTGTCCGGCATTTTTCCAGCTATCTTATCAACGTCTTCTAAGAATCCCATATCTAATGTCATATCAGCTTCATCCACTACAAAGTACTGCGCTGTATGAACCAATAGTCCGTTAGCATTTACCAAGTCTAAGATTCGTCCTGGAGTCCCTATAGCAATATGCGGTTGAGTATTGGTTAATTTGCTTAATTGACGTTTTTTATCTGTTCCGCCGACAAAGTTCTGTACAATCACTGCTGGATCAGATTTTTCAGCTAACTGCACAGCAGCTTGATACAACTGTTCCGCTAACTCACGACTAGGTGCAGTAACAACAACTTGCACTTCATTATGAGTTGCATCAATTTTATTTATTAATGGCAGCAAGAAAGTATGTGTTTTTCCAGATCCTGTCTGTGATTGTCCAATAACACTTCTGCCTTTTTGAATAGCCGGTATCAATCTCTCTTGAACCTCAGTTGGTTCCTTGAATCCCAATTCTTCGATTGCTTCTATCAAAAATGGTTGTAAATTAAATTTTTCAAATGGATGTCCCATTGTATCGCCTCTTTCTTTCCTCACTATCTTTCAGTTCACATAGTAAAGTTGATGCTTTATTTTAGTGTTCATTAGACTTGCCTACTTCACAAATTTACCACATTCATTCGTTTATATAGAATAACGTATATTCACAGTTCTATGACTTTGCATCTTGAATAGTATAACACAAAATACTTGTTTTTCTAAATAAGAATTCTATCTGGTAGTGTTTTTATTTCCTCCATTAATAGTATCTCCTCAAAGTCTTAGCTAAGAAGACTCCTGGGATAATAAGTAACACGACGTATATGAGTATAAAGACTTCTACGCTCACTTGTTCTGACAACAGATAGCCAACTGCTGACCATATAAGTCCGACCGCTCCTGTAGTGACTAAAAGAGTACTGACAAGCGACACGATTCCTGCTGCACCCTGTTTTTTGATCCATTGAGCTATCAGTTTTTGGAATTTTTCTGTCTTAAGGAGCATACCATCTGTCATGAAAACTATACTGACTAACGCAAAAACCAAATAAAGTACATCCATTTTCCCACCTCGTTGTTTATTGATCTCTCCTAAAGTATACGCGAAAATCACTTCCAGTTAAAAGGAATACCCTACATCCTTTTGAGATAAGTCCTCTCTTCAGCTGATAGACAAGCAAATAAACAAGGCAAAAAGTTGTTTCTCTCTTAGGATTAATCGTCAGCCTATGGTAAAATAAAGTTGTTATGATTTTTTAAAGAGTATGTATATCATCTATTTGGAGAGAACAAATAAACAGTTCGGTTTCGAATAGAATGATTGATTCTGCTCACAGAAAAAAGTACAATAAATGGAAACAAAGTAAAGACAAAAAGTAAGTATTTCATTTTTTAAGGATTACTTGAAAGAGAGGTTTTATTGGAGTGACTAAAGAAAAAAAAGCTCTATTTATCATCTTTGGCGGAACAGGAGACTTGGCGAACCGCAAGCTGTACCCTTCCCTTTACCGCTTATATAAAAACGGCTATTTGAATGAGCACTTTGCGGTTATTGGAACTGCCAGAAGAGAATGGTCCGACGAATATTATCGAGAAGTTGTTGTAAGTAAAGTTGAGGATCTGGCTGATACTAAAGAACAAGCTGAAGAATTTGCCAGCCATTTTTACTATCAATCTCATAATGTAAAAGATCTTGAGCATTATACAACATTAAAAAATCTAGCTGACCGTTTAGATGATAAATATCAATTAGAAGGCAATCGTATGTTTTATTTAGCTATGTCCCCTAACTTTTTTGGGATCATCGCTGAAAACATTAAAGAGCAACAATTGATCACTTCAACTGGTTTCAATCGTTTGATCATTGAAAAACCATTTGGCCATGATTACCAAAGTGCTTTAGAGTTGAATACTCATATCCGCTCTTCTTTTGAAGAAGATCAGATTTACCGTATTGATCATTATTTAGGAAAAGAAATGGTACAGAACATTTCAACTGTCCGTTTTGGAAACCAATTGATCGAATCAATGTGGAACAACCAATACATTAATAACATCCAAGTAACCCTTAGCGAATCCTTAGGTGTTGAAGAACGTGGTGGTTATTACGACACAAGTGGTGCTTTAAGAGATATGGTCCAAAACCATGTTTTACAAATCGTTGCTTTGTTGGCTATGGAGCCTCCTTCTATTATGCATGATAATGAAATCAGACAAGAAAAAATCAAAGCATTACGTGCATTGCGTTTGTATTCTAAAGATGAAGTCCGTTTGAATTTTGTGCGCGGCCAATATGGACATAGTACCGTTAATGGAGAAACGTTGCTCGGTTATTGTGAAGAACAAAATGTGGCTGAAGATTCTCAAACAGAAACTTTTGTAGCTGGAAAATTATTTATCGATAACGTGAGATGGTCTGGTGTCCCGATATACATTCGTACGGGTAAACGATTAGCTGAAAAAGGCACTCAAATCGATATTGAATTTAAAAATATCCCTCATCAATTATTCCAAACAGAAAATGATGAACCTCTTCCACCAAACGTTTTATCTATTTTTATTTCTCCAACTGAAGGGTTCTCTTTACAGTTAAATGCTAAGAAAATTGGTCCTGGAGTGAAAGCTGAACCGATCAAATTAACGAGCATTCGTTCTGCCGAAGAAACTGCCAATAATCCAGAAGCTTATGAAAAACTTATTTTGGATTGTCTGAATGGTGATGCGACAAACTTTACACATTGGGATGAAGTAGCTAGTTCATGGGAATTTGTCGATCGCATTAGAGAAGCGTGGGACGAAACCACTATGGAATTCCCTAATTACCCAAGCGGCTCTATGGGTCCGATAGAAAGCATGTATTTATTGAAAAAAGACGGCTTCCAATGGCATTGGTCGCCAGTAAAAACGATTGCTGATGAAATGACTGATAAATAATCAAAAAAAGCAGCACTCAAAAGTTCAAACGAACTTTTTGGGTGCTGCTTTATTAGACGCGTTGTGAAAACCAGTCTTTCTACATTTTCTGCACTCTTTTTTGTCAGGAAAAACGCCTGACTAAAAAGAGTGCATGAAAATCACGGAAGTCTGAACGGTTTTCTCACGCTCTTTCTTAGACGCGTTGCGTAAGGCAGTTCGCCTATCACTTTCAAAAAATGGAACTTAGGGAAAAACACCCTAATTCCATTTTTATGAAGTGTACGTCGAACTAAGCGCCTTACTCCACGCTTTGGTTTTAGACGCGTTGCGTAAGGCAGCCTATGCGTCTATAAGCCTAAACCAACTGTCAGGTAAAAAGCACCTGTCTGTTGGTTTTTTCTTATAATCGATAGGCTGAACGCTTTACTCCACGCTCTTTCTTAATAAGCTCTTGCTAGCCATACTGTGTGTTTGGCTGGTTTTCCTGTTACGATACAGGTTTGTTTTTCTACTGGTGGGTTGAATGGGATATTACGTGTTGTAAATCCTGTTTCTTCTTTGATTTTAGCTTCTGATTCTAATTCGCCGTCCCAGCCAGCTAATACAAATCCTGGAGTTTCTCCAGCAGCTTTTTTCTCTTCGATATGAGCTTTTAACTCATCTAAAGTATCGATTGTTGTATACTCGTTTTCTTTGCGGAATTCACGAGCCGTTTCCAACAAACGTTGTTGCATGATTTCTAGAGCTTCCGGCACGTAATTTAAGATATCATCTAAAGAAACAGCTTCTTTATCTGCTAAGTCACGCATTTTAACCATTACTTGATTGTTTTCCATATCTCTAGGACCAAATTCAATACGCATTGGAACACCTTTCAGTTCCCATTCGTTGAATTTGAAACCTGGCGAGTTGTCGCTATCATCTAAGACTACGCGGAATCCTTTAGCTTTTAATTGCTCTTCTAAAACAGCTAATCTCTCTACGATTTCTGGTTTCTTTTTCCATGGTCCTACAGGTAAAAGAACGATTTGTTTTGCGGCTACTTTTGGCGGCAATACTAATCCTTGTTCGTCACCGTGTGTCATGATTAAAGCGCCAATCAAACGTGTAGAAACTCCCCATGAAGTTGTGTGTGCTAATACGTGTTTGTTGTCGCGGTTCAAATATTTGATGTCAAAAGCTTCAGCAAACTTAGTTCCCATATAATGAGAAGTTCCAGCTTGAACAGCTTTTCCATCTTTCATCATAGCTTCCACAGAGAATGTATCCACTGCACCAGCAAAACGCTCAGAAGGTGTTTTTTGTCCTTCGTATACAGGAACAGCTAACAATCCTTCGATAACTTCTTTATAAACTTGAAGCATGCGCATTGTACGGATACGAGCATCTTCTTCTGTTTCGTGTGCTGTATGTCCTTCTTGCCATAAGAATTCAGACGTACGCAAGAATGGCAAAGTTTTCTTTTCCCAACGGAATACGTTTGCCCATTGGTTGATTTGCATTGGCAAATCGCGGTAAGAATTTACCCAATCACTAAATGCAGTCCCGATCATTGTTTCAGAAGTTGGACGTAAAGCTAAACGCTCTTCCAAAGGCTCTCCAGCGGCTTCAGTTACCCACGGCAACTCTGGACTGAATCCTTCAATGTGATCTTTTTCTTTCGTAAAGAAAGATTCTGGAATCAACATAGGGAAATAAGCGTTACGAATTCCTTCTTCTTTAAAACGCTTGTTGAACTCTTCTTGAATGTGTTCCCACATTTCATAACTGTCTGGTTTAAACACGATACACCCGCGAACTGGGGAATAATCCATCAAATCAGCTTGTTTGATCGTTTGGATATACCATGCTGAAAAATCTTCTTTTTGTAAATTACTCATTTATTCATTCCTCCTACTATCATTTGTGCAAAAAAAATAAGCATACTCCATCCCTAGAAAAGGACGAAACATACTATCATGTATCCGCGGTGCCACCTTAATTGGTCATTGACCCAACTCAACTTCCGATAACGGCGGACGCCGGTTATATTTCTATAACGTATTGTTAGGAAGGTTCAATCAATAAGCGGGGGTCCTTCTTTCAGCAAATAAAAGACTCTCTTTTACCCATTATTCATTTACTAGCCCTAACGCACCTACATGGATATTGTAAGCTAAGTCAAACAAAAACACAAGCTGTTTTCTGTTGCACCATTATTCTGCTGATTCTCGTGATTTGACTGTTTTTTCTATTGTTACCTAAGTTTTTCAAATAAAAACTCTTCTAAGATTCAAAAGTATTCAATCTCAGAAGAGTTTAATGATTGTTAGTTTTCAGGACGGATAGAAGTTTGTTTCAACCGTTCTTGGTCATCCGGATCGCTTCCATAGCGAGTGCCCGTGTTTAAAGTTTCCATCAATTCCATCTCATTGCTGGTCAAGCTGAAATCAAACACTTCGCTGTTTTCTTGAATGCGAGAAGCGCGAACTGATTTAGGAATAATGACTTCTCCTCTTTCTAAGTGCCAACGTAAAATGATTTGAGCAGGTGTTTTTCCATATTTGTCTGCCAGTCCAAGAATGACCGGTTGTTGGAACAAGTCTGTTTTCCCTTGTCCTAATGGACCCCAAGCTTCATGGACAATACCGTTTTCTTTCATGTATTCATGCAGCTCGTTTTGCGGGAATTCTGGATGAGTTTCGATTTGATTGATCATCGGCTGCATCAACTCTTGATTTTTCAAATCTTCTAAATGATGGATTTGGAAATTTGAAACTCCAATAGCTCTTACTCGTCCTTCTTCATACAATTCAATTAGTGCTTTCCACGATTCTGCATATTTTGGTGCTGCCCAGTGGATCAAGTATAAATCTAGGTAATCTGTATCTAAGCGGTCCAATGTTTCTTGGAAAGCTATTTTTGTTTGCTCATACCCCAAATCATAGTTCCAAACTTTAGACGTCAAAAAAATTTCTTCTCTTGAAATACCTGACTCTTTTAATCCTCTAGCTAAGTACTCTTCATTCCCATAAATTTTAGCCGTATCAAAGTGGCGATAGCCTACTTCTACAGCAGCTTTTACTGCTTCCACAAGCTCTTCTTCATCTTTCATTAAAAAGACGCCCAGACCTAATTTTGGAATCTCTACTCCATTATATAATGTAATACTTTCTGTCAAAGGTTTAACCATTTCAGCACTTCCTTCTCTTGATTGTTTTCTTTCTACAAACTTGACGTATCGATGCCTTCTTGCTTCATAAAAAACGACCTTATATCGTTTTTCAATTGAGCTATAGCATCTTTTTGATCACTTTCAAAATATAGCACAAGTAACGGCTCATGCAAACTCATGCGCATTTGCAGCCAGCCTGATCCATATCTTCCCAATGTGTTAGCACGAACACCTTCTAAATTATCAGGCTCCACTTCCAGATCAGGTGCCTCTTGAATAAACTTACTGAATGCCTCAATAACCGTTTCTCCCGTTTGTTGAACAGTATCTGTGGTGATTTTAAAGCGAACTTCATCCGTTTCAACAGGTTGTTTTAAGTTTTCCAACAACGAAGAGAAGTTTTTTCCATCAACAGCCATTTCTGCATCAGCGATCAAGATTTTCGCAATCAAATAAGCCCCATCATCCAAAAAGTAATTTTCTTTCAAAGCAGCGTGACCGCTGGTTTCGATAGCTACTGATGTATGAGTACCCTCTTGGTTTAATTTGATGGCTTGATTGATCACATTTCTATAACCAGTGATGTAGCGGTTTTGGTGACCTCCAAGTTGTTCAATAAAGTCTTTTAGGTGCTCTGATGTGGCTGAACTTGTCACGATTGTTGTTCCAGGATTTTCTTGGATAGCGATCGCAGAGATTACAGCAATCAAATTATTTCGGTTTACTGCTTGGCCATTACGGTCTACCAGCGCTGAACGGTCAACGTCTGTATCAAAAATAACCCCCATATCAGCTTTATTTTCTAATACAGCAGTTTTGATGCTTTCCATAGCTTCTTTATTGTCCGGATTAGGAACATGATTTGGGAAATGACCATCAGGTTCTAGAAATTGGCTTCCAGAAATATCGGCTCCCAATTTTTCAAGCACCTCAGTAGCGAAAAATCCACCAGCGCCGTTCCCTGCATCTACTACAATATGTTTCCCCTTTAACGGCATATCCGGATTAGATGCTGTTTTGATACCTGAGATAATTTTTTTTCGCAAATCTGCCGAATATTCTTCCAATAAGTTTTTTTTCATTGTCACACCTTGATTGTTCTCCCAAGTTACGGCATCCCAATCGGCATGTTCTAATATATAAGCGATATCCTCATGTTCAGCTCCGCCACTGGCAGTGAAGAATTTTAATCCATTGTATTCAAATGGTAGATGGCTGGCTGTGATCATAATTGAAGCTTCACAGTCATATTGTTCATACTGAGTAGCCATGAACAGTGCAGGAGTAGTCGCTAAACCTACATCAACCACATCGATTCCAGCGTTTGTTAAAGCCTCTATCAAAGCAGTCTTGATCCGTTCTCCAGACAATCTGCTGTCATGTCCTACTGCTACCTTTACGGGTTTATCTAAACTGTCCACAGCCAAGTGTTTTTTCTCTTTCAACCATACAGCAAATCCGTATCCGATCTTTTCAATCACTTGATTAGGCAGCGTGACTTCCTTATTCACTGTCTGCATAGCAATTCCTCGAATATCCGATCCATTTTGCAAAGCTGATAAATCATTTTTTTGTGTATTAGACAATTCCGCACCTCATTTATTTATTTTTTAACATTGAGTTGTTTTTGTTAATGAATATTCACGAATTGTTTCAAATAATCATACATCTTTTGGGCATTCTCTTCATCTTTAGAAATCAACAAGCAAGTATCGTTTCCTCCAACAGATGCCACGACTTCAGGGAATTCGATCGTGTCGATCAAAGCTGCTGCTACATGAGCATTACCAGGTATAGTCACCAGAATGGTCATAAATTGAACCCGTTCTAATTTCACTACCACATCTCCCAATGTTGACTGCAGACGCTCTTCAACGGAAAGGTTATTTGTTTGGTACAACGTATACTTCATGCCGCCTTGCGGAGTAGACGTCTTAATCAAGTTCATTTCTTTGATGTCTCTAGAGATCGTTGCTTGAGTTGCGTCCACACCTTCTTCTTTTAAATAATGGAGCAATTCATCTTGCGTAGAAATATCTCGATTAGTAATAATTTGTTTAATTGCTAATTGACGATTTGTTTTCTTCATGCCAAAACCTCCATATGTAATTCGTATCTTTGTCTAACAGTATATCAAAAAACATTAGAAAGCGGTTAATATTTCGACTAATTTTACAAAAAAAATGAATAAAGATTCTTTTTCAGGAAAAAGATAGCAACTTACTCCCTATTTTGTTATAATTAGCTGTACAAAATTGAATGAAACGATCGTAGATAAAGAGAGTACTGCTTAAGGACATTAAAAAGCGAGCTGGGATGGTGTAAGCCAGTAATAGAGTTTTGCAGGAAGCGCACTTTTGAGAGATATGAACGAATGGGTTAACCCAATGAGTTCTGTCCGGCTAATTCAAGCCGTTACCCTGAATCAAGTGGTTGTGTCTTTAGGGCATTACAATGAGAGTGGTACCGCGGGAATTTCTCGTCTCTTTTTTAGTTTATTCATGGAAATAACTAAAGAAGGGCTATTTTTTTGCCTAAAAATCAACTTTTAGCTGTGCACGATTTATTCGTCCTTATTGATGAATGAACGACGAACCGGATTTACTGATCGTAAAATAAAGTTCAATATCGTTCACCTTATTTACTATTCATTCAGAATGAAAAATAAAAACCAAATTATTATTAATCGGAGGAGATTTTAAAATGGATTACAAATTACAAATTGCTCAGTCTTTACACGAACACGTTTTTGAATCGTTATCTTTAGAAGATATTCTTGGCTTACTTGAAAAACCAAAATCAGTAGAACATGGGGATGTGGCTTTCCCTACATTCTCATTAGCTAAAATTTTTCGTAAAGCCCCTCAGCAAATCGCTGCTGATCTAGGAGAAAAAATCAGCTCTCCAATCGTTGAAAAAGTAGAAGTTGTAGGTCCTTACTTAAACTTCTTCTTAGATAAAAAATTCGTCAGCTCAACTGTATTGAAAGAAATCCTTACTCAACAAGACAATTTTGGTGCCAACAACGTCGGAGAAGGAAAAAACATTCCTATTGATATGTCTTCACCGAACATTGCTAAACCTATATCTTTGGGTCATTTACGTTCAACTGTTATCGGAAATGCATTAGCAAATATCGTTGAGAAAATGGGTTACAACCCTATCAAGATCAATCATTTAGGCGACTGGGGAACTCAATTCGGTAAATTGATGACTGCTTATAAACTTTGGGGATCCGAAGAAGCTGTTAGAGAAAACCCTATTCAAGAACTCCTAAAATTATATGTAAAATTTCATGATGAAGCAGAAGAAAATCCTGCTTTAGAAGATGATGGCCGTGAATGGTTCAAAAAACTAGAAGATGGCGATGAAGAAGCTGTTGAATTATGGAAATGGTTCAAGGCTGAATCGATGAAAGAATTCAACCGCATTTACGATAAACTAGAAATCACGTTTGACTCTTTCAATGGAGAAGCTTTCTATAACGATAAAATGCAAGAAGTTGTCGACTTATTAGAAGAAAAAAATCTGTTAACTGTCGACAATGGAGCTAGCATCGTAGATCTAGAAAAATACGACTTAAACCCTGCTTTGATCAAAAAATCAGACGGCGCTACATTATACATTACACGTGATTTGGCAGCTGCTATTTATCGTAAACGTACTTACGATTTTGCCTTATCTCTTTATGCAGTTGGTAATGAACAAAGCAACCACTTCAAACAATTAAAGGCTGTACTAAAAGAAATGGGTTACGATTGGGCTGAAGATATGCACCACGTACCATTCGGCTTGATTACTAAAGATGGTAAAAAGTTATCTACTCGTAAAGGGAAAATCGTTCTTTTAGAAGAAGTATTGGATGATGCTGTTTCAGTAGCCTTAAAACAAATCGAAGCTAAAAACCCTGATTTAGAAAACAAAGAAACGGTTGCTAACCAAGTAGGTATCGGAGCGGTTGTCTTCCACGATCTTAAAAATGATCGCTTGAACAACTTTGACTTCACTATCGAAGAAATCGTACAATTTGAAGGCGAAACTGGACCTTATGTACAATACTCTCGAGCTAGAGCTTTAAGTATTTTGCGTAAAGCTGATGCAGGTGAACTTTCATTAGATGCTGCTTATGCTTTAAACGACTCTTACAGCTGGGAAGTTATCAAATTGATCCAAGAATACCCAGAAACTGTTCAACGTGCTTTTGATAAACTAGAGCCATCTGTCATCGCAAAACATGCGATTCATTTGGCACAAGCTTTCAACAAATACTACGCTAACAGCCGTGTCTTAACCGAAGATGCTGAAAAACCAGCTCGCTTGGCTCTTGTTCAAGCTGTAGCTATTTTACTGAAAGAAGACTTAAGATTATTAGGAGTCCACTCACCAGACCAAATGTAGAGTGCGAAGTAAGCTGAAGTAATACTCTTACTCCTAATGTATTTACCTCACCTTTCATGAATACACAAAAAAGAAACCAGCAGTCCAATTAATGGAACTTGCTGGTTTCTTTTTTGTTTCGTCTTATAGTAAAATATTCTGGTACTGGATCATGTCCGCCTCTAACGAAAGGATGACAACGCATAATTCTTGAGATCCCCATAATCGAACCTTTCAACGCACCATGCTTTCGAACAGCCTCAATGGAATATTGGGAACAAGTAGGGTGGTAACGACAACTAGGTGGAAACAGTGGTGAAATCCCCTTTTGGTAACCGCGTATCATTAAAATAATTATTTTTTTCATTTAGTCACCTACTATTTAATATGCTTATCATTATAAAGTGTTCTCTTACTAATGTAAAGTAAGAGAACACTTCTTTCCGTTAAAGAACATGTTCTATAAGTTCCATCCATTATTGACTTTTCTCTTTTTGCGAACGGTACATTTCAGCATAAATGCCATTTTTTTGGATCAACTGCTGATGATTGCCTCGTTCAACAATTTCTCCTTGATTCAATACTAGTATTTGATCCGCATGCTGAATGGTAGATAATCTATGGGCTATAATGAAAGTTGTTCGTCCTTTTTTGACTACATCCATCGCATGTTGAATCATCTCTTCTGTCTCAGTATCAATACTCGAAGTCGCTTCATCTAAAATCAATATTTCAGGATCAAAAGCCAATGCACGCGCAAATGAAATCAACTGACGCTGACCAGATGAAAGAGTGCTCCCTTTATCGACTACTGGTTCGTCGATTCCCTTTGGCATATTGTGCAGTAAGGTTTCTCCTCCCACTTCTTCGATGGCTTTGATTACTGCTTCTCGACTGATGGTAGTTTCTCCTAAACTAATATTTGACTCGATTGTTCCTTTGAAAAGATAAGGATCTTGCAAAACGATCCCCATATGTTTCCGTAAGCTTTTACGAGAAACGGCTGTAGTTGGAGTACCATCTATCCTGATGGTACCTTTAGTTGGATCATAAAAGCGGAACAGCAAATTCATGATCGAACTTTTCCCAGAACCTGTATGTCCAACTAAAGCTACTGTTTCGCCTTTTTTTGCTGTAAAGTGAATATCTTTCAAGACATACTCTTTCTCTTTATAAGCAAAATAAACGTGTTCAAAGGATACTTCTCCTTCTTTAAAAGTTAACTCTTCTGTCTGCTCTTCTTCTGTTTTGACCAGTTTCATTTCGAATACTCGTTTAGCTGATGCCATTGCTGTTTGCAAGTATGCGTACTGTGTAACGATTCCTTGGATAGGATTAAACAATCGCGTCGTATAGTCAACATACACATACAACACACCTACTGTAATACCTAAAGCCCCTGTTAAATACCCGTTTCCAAAATACAAAACCAATAATAGCAGAGTTATATTTTTGACTACTTCTACAAAACTAAAAGATCCTAAAGAATCCAGCATCGTGAATTTTAAACTATACGAATACCACTCATCATTGACGTCTGAAAACTCTTTTTCCATTTTTTCTTCTTGTTGATAAGCTTGTATAATAGACATCCCTTGAATCGATTCATTCAATGTTCCATTGATCTCACTGACTAAAGAACGGATCTTCGTCGTAAACGGAACAGCGAATTTCTGGTAGACCATAGCCCATAAAATAAAGAATGGAATCAGCAGCATCGTCGTCAATCCAAAGGAAACATTGATCTGTATTAAAGCAATATAGATCCCCACCAAATAAATCAAGTTGGTCAATACTTGCCCAACTACAACGACATAAAAAATTCTCAGTTGTTCTGTATCATTGGTGATTCTCGAAACAACTTTTCCTGCTGGCAAATTATCGAAATAACGAATCGGTAATTTTTGAACATGAGAAAACAAATCATTCCTCATATTTTTGACTACTTCATTTGCTCCGATCGTCAGCAATAAAAAACTAAAATAACGCGAGATTGCTGTTATGACAGCCAGCCCAAAGAAAATGGACAAATAGCGCAGCAAAGAATCTACAGCTAGCACGGATTGATTTGACGGAGCGATTACTCCATCAATAATTTGTCGAATAATCAAAGGTCCAGCTAAATCAGATGCAACGGCTGCAACCATCAATAGAATACCAAAGAAAAAATGCACTTTTTTCTGAAACGAATAACGAACCAACTCTTTAGCTGTATTTTTCATCCATGGAGCCCTCCTTTAACTGTTGTCTTTGGTATTGGGTCCCATACCAGCCATTTTGAGAAATCAACTCCAAATGAGTTCCTTCTTCAATGATTTCTCCATCTTCCAACACAATGATCCAATCCGCATGATGAATCGCCGATAAACGGTGTGTAGTAATGATTGTTGTCTTTCCTTTTCTGACTTTTTGAATATTCTCAATAATTTTTTGTTCCGTTTTTGCATCGACAGCTGACAGAGAATCGTCTAAAATCAAAAACTCAGGATTCTTGATCAGTGCTCTAGCAATAGATACCCGTTGTTTTTGTCCTCCAGAGATGGCTACACCTCGTTCACCGATCAATGTATCCAGTCCTTCAGGCATTCGAGCAAGGTCTTCTTCAAAGTTCGCTAGTCGAACGGCTTCCATGATTTCCTCATCCGTAGCGTCTGCCTTACCGAATTTGATGTTTTCTCTGATGGACCGAGAAAACAGTGTGTAGTCTTGAGGAACATACCCGATCATTGGACGCAGCACATCGCTTTTCAATTCATGGATCGCTTCTGAACCCACTTTGATAGCTCCGTCTCCAACAGGATATTGACGTAACAATTGGCGAATAAAAGTTGTTTTTCCGCTCCCAGTTTTTCCAACGATCCCAAGCGTTTTTCCTCGTGTGATCTTTGCTACCACACTCGTCAAGTTAGCTGACTCAGAAGATGGATATTTAAATGTTACTTCTGAATATTCTATATCATGACCTTCTAAGTCCGTTTTGCTGCCTTCTTCATCCATATCATCAGAGGCTTCCAACACTTCTGCTACCCGTTTCATGGATGCACTACCTTGTTGGACAAGGTTTATCAATTCTCCAACTGCTTGGACCGGCCAAACCAGCATCCCTAAATACACTTGAAAAGAAATCAACTTTCCTAAAGACAATTCTCCGTTGGAAACTAACACAGCACCATATCCAAAAGCAATGACATAGCTGATTCCCAACAAGATTTTTGTTATAGGCGAAAATAAGGCATTAATTTGAGCCACAGCAATATTTTTCTGCAAGACATCCTCTGTTTTATCAGCAAACCTTTTAGCCATAGCATCTTCTTGGACGTATGCTCGAACGACACGCACGCCTTCTACTCCTTCTAAGACATCGTCATTGATATCTGCAAAAGCCGTTTGTGAGGCTAAGTAACGTTTGTTGACCTTATCACCCAGTACTTTTAATAGATACCCCATGATCGGCATCGTCAACATAGACCATAACGTCAATTTCCACGATACAGATACAAACATCATGGTCAAAATAAAGCCTAAGAATACCGTAGAGTCCATGGTAACCATGATACCGTAACCAGCCATTTCAGAAATAGCATCTAGGTCATTGGTTGAACGTGCCATTAAATCACCCGTACGATACTTTTCGTAAAAAGCAGCTCTCATCCGTAAATAATGTTTCATCAATCGTTCGCGCAATTCTTTTGCCAACAAATTTCTTCCCCCGAAAAACAAGTATCCCCAAAATACTTCTGTTCCGTATGTCACTACGATAGATAAAAAGAATAAACCCAGTTGCAGAAGCAACTTTTCTGTAGTTAACGTATTGGAATAAATTTGATCGATGACATTCCCAATGATATATGGAGGAATCAGCACTGCACCATTTGAAAAAAGCATGGCGAATATGCCCCAACCATATCTTTTCTTGTGGCATTTAAAAAAAGGCCACAGTTGTTTAAATAATTCTTTCATTCTCTCCCAACTTTCTAGCTCCCCTATCTAAAAAAAGTCAAAAAAATAGCACTTATCTATGAAAAAACAGATGAGTGCATGATTCTTTACCTTACTCGCCGATTTTTAAATAGAGGGATAATCTGTATTTATGAGTGCGTAAGAATGCAACATTTTTCATAATAGATCTCCTCCGTTTCTGTAATATTTCCTACAAGTCATATTGTAGCCCTTTCATTAAAATTAAACAAGAATTTTTATCATAAAATAACAATATTTTTAATACTGCTCTAAAAAAATAAAAAATACAGCAAGCGAAAGATTTCTCTTCTTTCGCTTGCTGTATTTTCTACATTAATCTATTTTATCATTTTCATAATGGTGTTGCAGTTCTAATCCATTAAAAGATTGCTGACGCATCACTTCGTAAATCATGATCGCAGCCGTATTGGATAAATTCAATGAACGTACATGTTCATCATTCATCGGCAATCGAATACATTCATCCTCGTGCGCTCTCATGAATTCCTCAGGCAATCCTGTTGTTTCTTTTCCAAATAAAAAGTAGTAGTCTTTTTCAGTATCTGTATAATCCACTTCGCTATACGTGCGATTGGCAAATTTGGACACTAAAAACAGTTCTCCTTCTTTGCTGACTTCTAAAAATGCTTCTAGATTAGCGTGATAGGTGATATTTACATCGTTCCAATAATCAAGTCCTGCACGTTTTAAATGTTTATCATCCGTTTTAAACCCTAGAGGTTCAATTAGATGCAAGTGTGTGTTTGTTGCTGCACACGTACGAGCAATATTTCCAGTGTTTGCTGGAATAAGCGGTTCAAATAATGCAATATGATTAGTCATGTCTTTCTTTTCTCTCCTGTTCGCTTCACTTGATTAAAATCCTTTTTTGTTCTCTATGGCTTCAATGGCCAAAGTGATTTCGTGATAAGCTTCTTCATCTGTTTCTTTTTCAAGAGCTTCTCTTAAAAACTCCAGCACCATTTCATCTCTTCTAGTAACAATCTTAGAAATAGACCAAGCTGCAGTGCCCCGAATCACCGGGCGAATATCTTCTTCTATACAACGCAATAAATCCGGAAGTGCTGTCCGGTCTCTCTTATTGCCTAAAGCAATGATCGCATTTCTTTGGAGCGGCTTCTTTCCTCTCCAAGAACCAGCCATTGAGCCGAATTGCTGCTTAAAATCTTTATTGCTGATCGTTAATAATGGTTTCAGTTTCGGCAGAACTTTTTCCGGATCGGGTTCCATTTCTGGATGAAAGTGAAAGTCTTTCCCTTTGTTGTAAGGACAGACGATTTGACAAATATCACAACCATAGATGACATGTCCCATTTTTCTTCTATACTTTTCCTCCATCATGCCTTTTGTCTGCGTTTGGTAAGAGAGACATTCTTTTGCATTGATTCTGCCATCGCCTAACAGTGCTCCTGTGGGACAAGCTGTCACACAACGCATACATTCTCCGCATCCAAAAGGAACAGGCTCATCTGGCTCAAAGTCTAAATTAGTGATGATTTCTCCTAAATAAACATAGCTGCCAAATTCTTTTGTTATTAAAAGTCCATTTCTTCCAATAAACCCTAATCCTGCTCTTTGAGCTACGGCTACGTCCACCAATTCACCCGTATCTACCATAGGCTTAAACTCCGCCTCTTCACCAGCTGCTTCACGAATAAAAGCTATCAAGCGGTCCATTCGATCACGCAAGACATCGTGGTAATCTTGCCCCCATGAAGCACGTGCAAATTCTCCGCGGCGCACTCCTTTTTCTCTTTCTGGAGGTTCTGCCATTTTTGTAGGATAGGCTAAAGCTATTGCAATGATCGATCGAGGCCGACGAAAAATCAATTCCGGATAAACGCGTTCTTCAATGACTTTGTGCTCGAATCCAGAGTGATAGCCTTTGCTTTGTTGAGTGCGCAACTTTTCTTCCAAACCATCAAACGGTTCCGCCGTCGTAAAACCGATTTTATCAATGCCGATTCGCTTGCTCTCTTCGATGATCCGTTCTTTTAATACCGTCCCATTGACCATATCAAATCCCAACCTTTTAGTTGTTGCCATAGTATAAGAATCCATTCTATTTTAACACATTGTTGCTTTTTTAGGATACTCGACGGTATATTTTTTTAGACAAAAAAAAACGTATCGCTTCGGTGTCCAGCACTGCGAAACGATACGTTGGTGAGCCATTTTGTACTCATTAACTTTTATCAACATCTGATGGGATTACTGATAAAAACGAATGAACTTGTTTGGCTTATAAATAATAATATACCATCACGATGGTACTAAAGCAAGTGAATAACTTGAAGTAAATTTGTACATTTTGTGACTTTAAATTTGATTCTTTCTTCCCACTAATAACCGTACATGAATCGTGATTTCTTTAAGAGGATGTGAACGAGCGTAATCAATCGATTCGGGACTAGCTCCCCAACTCAATGGCGTCATTTCAATCAAGTCGTGGTAGTTCTCAAGCGTCAGCGGAAAAGTGTATTTGATCGTATCGGTTTGAGTATCATCAAAATGTTCTCTAAACTTTGCAACCACTTTATCGTTCGAATAAGCTTGTTTATCTTCTCTATCACGATACAATAAACTTCTCAATTCAATCAGATACTCTTCCTCTGGTACAATCTTCAAACATTTTCCATTTGATTTCAACATCCTATGGAATTCTTTGTAATTAGATGGAGAAAAAATATTCAATAAGGTGTCATACTGTTCACTTGCGAACGGAGATTGAGCTAAATCAGCTACACACCAAAAAGCATTGTCAAAGTGAGCCGCCGCTAAAGAAATAGCATCTTTAGAAATATCAAACCCGATCTGTTTTCCTTTCAATCCTAATTGAGACAAATAGTTTAATTGCGACCCTTCTCCAGAGCCGATGTCAATGGTGGTTCCTGTTGTTGCATCAATATGGGGGTAAACGGCTTCTAACATTTCATTGAATAACCCAGCTTGAGCGATTCTGTAACGCGGAGATAACATATCTGCCGTATAATCATTAGACATGGTTTTCGTCAAAAAATGGACGGTTCCTTTTTTAGAAATGTTTAGAGAGTGACCCTGGCTGCACTCTAAACTATTCCCTTCAATTTTATTAAACGATTCTTTGCAGATAGGACATTGAAACAAATCCATGTGGTCTTGCAAAAAAGCTTTGGCTCTTTCAATCTTTTTCAACCTTGTAAAA
Organism: Desemzia incerta; assembly: GCF_900115825.1. Classification (GTDB taxonomy): domain Bacteria; phylum Bacillota; class Bacilli; order Lactobacillales; family Carnobacteriaceae; genus Desemzia; species Desemzia incerta. The sequence continues at coordinate 71,361 of NZ_FOXW01000008.1, forward strand.
CTCCTTATGAATATATTCTGTTTTATTGTGTTTCTTGTTCTTGTTTGATCTGAGCAGTCAGGTCATAAATCAACGGTTTCAACCAACTGATCAATCCTGGTACAGGATAATGTTCTTTCTCCAGTCGAGTAACTTTCAAATAACTGTCTTCTTTCAGACTGAATGGAGACTGATCTTCATCGCTGGAACTGTACTCGATGTTTACTTTTTTTCCAACCGCTTTTTCAATCAGCTGCATCAGTTCTTCCAATTCGATCGTTTCATTGGAACTGGCATTATAGACACCTGTTTTATGATTTTCGATCATCCACATCATCACGTTTGCCACTTCACTGCCTTTGATAAAGCTGATGCGGGCGTCCGCTTGATACAAACGGAAGCTCTCTTCACTCATGATACGGCGAATGTAGTAATGCAGCCTCTGTGTGTAATCATCTGTATCGAGTACGATTGGAATTCTCAAAGCTGCTGTAGGAAAAGCTTCATCTTCAAACAATACTTTTTCTGCTTGTCTTTTCCCTTCTCCATACGTAACTTTTTTTGTCAAATCGATATCAAATAACCAAGGATCAAAGTCGGTTTCACTAAAGCCGTCTTTACTTCCCTTGTAGACAGCCAATGTTGAAGTGAATAAATAATACTCCACTTGTCCGCCTAATTTCTCTTGGATCAATTTGGCATCTTCTTTTGTAAAACAGATATTGTCTAAAACAACATCCCATTGAGTCTGTTTTAATTGCTCCCAACCTTCGTGTGATGAGTCAGAACGATCTAAAATAACATGGTTGACATTTTTTCCATGAGGAATTTTATTATTTCCTCTCGTAGCAAATGTTACATGATATCCATTTGATAGTAGTTTATCCGCTATTTTGCGTCCAAAAAATCTAGTCCCGCCTAAAATAAGTACTTTTTTCATTATTTCCCTCCTCACAAGAATGCCAATCTTTTTATAAAATTCAGCTTTTTATACGTTAACTGTACCATAAGTCATGTTCGTTTACATTAACGAACCCATATTTCTAGATTCCTTTTTGCACAAATGGTAAAGCCTTTTAGTTGCCGCTCAAATTGATCGGTGGTACATTAAAAAAAACATCTCTATTGAAAGGATGACTCCTATGCCATGGAATATGAACGACTATCCAAATGCCTTTAAAAATTTTGACCCTTTATTACGAAAAAAAGCTATCGACATCGCTAATGCTTTACTGGATAATGATTATCCAGAAGATAAAGCTATCCCGATTGCGATCTCGCAAGCAAAAGAATGGATGGAGGATGCTTCTGATAAAGAAAAAAATGACTATAAAAAAGAGGCAAACCCGTCAAAAAATGACCGTCACGATTCAACGCACTCAAACCCTGATTTATTAGATAAAGATGTAGAAGTTTTTTTTGAAGATGATTCGTGGGCAGTCAAAACAAAAGGAGCTAAACGTCCTAGTGAGACGTTTGACAAAAAAGCCGATGCTGTAAAACGTGCAAAAGAAATTGCTGAAAATAAAGATTCATCCGTCATTCGCTATACAAAAGAAGGCAAAAAACAAGAGGATTGAAAAATGAACTCAAAAACGCCTGCAAGGATAGTCTTGCAGGTGTTTTTTGGCTAATTTTTAAAAGAATTTTCTAGATCCAGTTCTTCTTGAAAAGCGTCTTGATACAACTCGTATTCTCTTTCGCCTTGTCTTTCAATTTTTACTTCATTCATTTCTTGTTTCGACTGTTTTGCTAGTTCCCCCGCAACGTTTTTTACGGCGCTGCCTGTCTCAGTTAAATCAGTCTTCAATTCTGTAGTCGTTTGCTTCAAGTCATGAGTAGCAGCTTTTAAATTCGCTTTAAGCAATTCTTTGCTCATCGAATTTTTCTTTGTCAAACCTTTAAGATTGTCTTTTAATATAGGTCCGTCTACTCTGGCTTGTCCTGAGATTTTTTGAGAAGCCTCTTTAAAACTAGTCGACACATCATGAGATGCGTCTTGGAGCATGGCTTTCACATCTCCGCTCTTCGTTTTTACAATATCATAGTAGTCCTTGCCGGTTTCTTTCGTGTAATCAGCCTTTTCTTTTAACTCTTCTTGTAATTCCTGACCTGATTTAGGTGCATACAACATTGCGGCCGCATAAGCAGCTGCTCCCCCAATAACGGCTCCTAACCAAAAAGTTCCTTTAGACATCTTCATCCACTCGCTTTCATCAATAGTTTTATCGACTTATTCTGATCTTGTCTCTATCAGTCTAGCATTTCAGTATAAAATACACACTTTATTTGTTTGATTGAAGTTCTTTTTCCAGAGTGACCATCTCTGCACACAAACAAATCATTTGCACAGCTTCTTCGACTTCTTCTACAGGAATGGAAGTCGGGGCCAATCGAATACTGTTATCTTTAGGATTGGTACTGTAAGGATAAGAGGAATTCGCTTCTGTTACACTTACTCCGATTGCAGCTAAAGCTTCTACTATTTGAGTAGCGCAGCCCTCTTGAGTAGTCAAATGTACAAAGTACCCTCCATTAGGAACCGTCCACTCCAAAATGTTGTCATCTTTGAAATACTCGGATAATAATGTATCTATTTTATGGAATTTCGGCTGTAAGAGTACAGCATGTTTTTCCATATGTTTCATTAAGTGAGCTTTGTTCTTCAAGAATTTTACATGTCTCTTTTGATTTACTTTATCAAATCCAATCGTTTGATCAGATAGGATCTCAGTAAACCATTCAATGTTTTCTTTAGAAGATGCGAGTGCAGCTACTCCCGCTCCAGGGAAAGTAATCTTAGACGTTGAACAAAACATCCACGCTCGTTTTTCTGTTCCATATTTTTTGCACGTATCTAATAGATTTTTGACTTCATCTTTAGTCTCTGTTAAATGATGGACCACATAAGCGTTATCCCACATGATAGTGAAATCTTCTGCTAAGGTCTTCATACTCGCCAATCGTTCGACCACTTCATCCGAATAAGTCGTGCCTGTTGGATTGCTGTACACTGGAACACACCAAATACCTTTTATAGAAGCATCACTGGCAGTCAATCTTTCCACTTCATCCATATCTGGTCCTGTATCCGTCATGGGAATCGGAATCAACTCAAATCCTAATTTTTCTGTTACATTAAAATGTCTATCGTATCCTGGGCTTGGACAAAGAAATTTTATTTGCTCTTCTTGAGACCAAGCTGATTTTCGATCAGGTTGTCCTAAAAACAACTTGCTGGCTAATACCATATACATCAATTGCAAACTAGAGTTTCCTCCAACAATAACTTCTTCCGGTGCAGTTCCTAACACTTCGGAAAAGAATTGTTTAGCTTCAGGAATTCCGGTCAGTATACCGTAGTTGCGAAAATCTGCCGTGGTTTCTTCGTATAAATCTTCAGGCGTTAGTACAGTCAACATGGGTTCAGATAATTGAAGCTGATTTTTTCCGGGAACTCCTCTTTTTAAATTTAATTGCAACGGATTTTTTTTAACAGTCTCGTATGATTCTTTCAATTCAGTTAGACGCTGTTTTTTTTCTGCAGTTGTTTTTTCCATCTCTATGCTCTCCTTAAAAGAATAATACGTTCTTCATACTGTAAATTATATCCAATATTGTATAGTAAAGAAAGAAAAAATATACACTTGCTTCCTCAACTGTTTTTGGTTTAAAGCATTTGGTTTCCCGTTCTCAATTTGATTTGTGCATCCAAAGGTTTAAGTATAAGTTTTTTTGCTTGTATGGGGACAGTAATTTTCGCTATTCTGGAGGGTAATTGTTTGAATACTTCGAAACTATAGTATATCATCATTTTAAAGAAGCTAGTTTGATGACACCGCTTTATTAGCAGGTGTCATCTCTCAGGCTGCTCATATTACATACACAGAAAGGTCAAGGTGATCATATTGGTGAAAAGAAGAAAAAAATGGCTTTCTTTTACCCTTACAGCAGGTGCTGCTCTTTTGTTAACTGCTTGCGGTGGTGGTAATGAAGAAGCTTCAGATAACAATGCTGGAACGGATGGTGAAAAAGTCTCCATCGAATTTTGGTCTTTCTGGGGATCAGGATTAAGAAGAGATGCCATTGAAGAAATCATTGAGGATTTCAATACCTCTCAAGATGAAATAGAAGTAGAATACGTTTATCAACCTTGGGGCGATATTTGGACAAAATCTTTAGCTTCTATTGCAGCAGGAGATCCGCCAGATGTCATCGTTCAAGACATCAACTCTGTTCAGCAACGTGCTGAAGCAGAACAATCAACTAATATTCAAGAATACATCGAACAAGATGGCAACGAAATGGAATCCACTTTTTACCCTCACTTATGGGAGACCGTATTTTACGAAGACAATGCGTATGCGTTGCCGTTCAATACCGATACCCAAGTCTTGTTCTACAACAAAGATGCTTTTGAAGAGGCTGGTTTAGATCCAGAAACACCGCCTGCTACATGGGAAGAATTAGAAGAATATGCTCGTGCGTTAGATGTCAAAGACGGAAACTCATGGGAAAGAATCGGTTTTTATCCGTTATGGAACCTTGGAGCAGATGTTTGGGCTTTGAATGCCGATAACGGTGTCAGCTGGTTCGATAAAGAAGGCAATGTAAAAATCAATACCCCTAAAAAAGTTGAAGCATTGGAATGGGTTCTTGAATGGCAAGATTATTACGGTCCAGAAACCATCAATTCTTACGAAGCTGAATTTGGAAATGGTGTGGCTGATCCATTCATTTCTGGCCTAGTCGGTATTCGTGCTCAAAACATCAACTACTACACAAACTTGCTTGAAAATGCTCCTGAAGACTTTAATTTCGGAGTAGCTCCTTTACCTGAATACGAAGAAGGAAGTGGAAACTGGTCATGGGGCGGTGGTTTTGTCTTAGAGATACCAAAAGGGGCTGAAAATCCTGAAGCTTCTTATGAATTTATGAAATACCTGACTTCTACTGAAGTTCAAGAAAAATTTGGATTGAATAGTTTTGATATCATGGCCAACCAAGAAGCCAATACTAATCTTATCGAACACCCTGATTTAGATGAAGAAGGACAAATGATCTATGAGATGGCTGACCGCAACTTAGAGAGCACTGTCATTACTCCAGTACCTTTAACAGCTCCTGACTTCAGTCCTTTAGTCAATGAGCAAATCGATGGGGCAATGTTGGGCAATCAATCTGCACAAGAAGCATTAGATGCTGCACAAGCTTCTGTCGAAAATCTTGTTGAACAAAATCAATAATTTCAAATAAAGAAATGGTTCGATAAACACGGTGACAGAGGACATTCTTTGTCGCCGTGTTTATCCTTATCATGGAAGAGGTGAATCAATTGGCTGCTGCTGTAAAGCAAAAAAAATCATCATCAAAACGTAAAAAACAAGAAGCTCTTTGGGGGCTGCTGTTCGTCTCCCCTTTTATTATTGGATTCCTTATTTTTATGTTGGGACCTATGCTATTTTCTTTTTACGGTAGTTTAACAAATTACAATTTAACATCTAAAATGGACTTTATTGGATTTGATAACTTCACGAGGATGTTTACTCAAGATGAATTATTTTGGAAGTCACTTTATAATACCGGGTATTATGTATTATTTAATGTTCCCTTAACGGCTGTAGGGAGTGTGCTCCTTGCTGTATTATTAAACCAGCGTGTTCGAGGCATGTCAGTCTTTCGGACGATTTTTTACTTGCCAGCTATTTTATCCGGAGTTGCAGTATATGTTTTATGGATGCAAATGCTGTCCCCAACATCTGGATTGATCAACACGGTTCTGGCTTGGGTCGGAGTGGAAGGTCCAGCATGGTTATTTAATCCCGAATGGACTAAGCCGGCTTTGATTTTAATGAAACTATGGAGTGTCGGCGGTGCTATGCTGCTATACTTGGCTACTTTGCAGAATGTACCTAACCAACTATATGAATCAGCTGAAATAGACGGCGCGAGTGCTTTTAAAAGATTCCGCCATATTACATTACCGTTAATCACACCTATCATTTTTTATGACGTAGTTACTTCAACGATTGGAGCTTTTCAAATTTTCCAAGAAGCTTATGTTATGACAGAAAGCGGCACAAATGGTCCGGCAAACTCTCTCCTCTTCTACAACTTACACATGTGGAATAAAGCTTTTGTGGCTTTTGATATGGGATATGCTATGGCTATGTCAATGGTTTTATTTGTTATCGTATTAGGTTTAACCTTTGTAAACTTAAAACTGGCTCCTCGTTGGGTACATTATGGAGGAGGTCGAAATGGATGATTGAGAACACTGCATCAAAACAAATGGATCAAGTTATCCCAAAACAACAACACTTTAAAAGTAGAAAAAGACAACAAAAGTTAAATCGCTTGATTACTTATCTTTTATTGATTGGAGTCAGTATCGTCCTGTTAGCTCCACTCTTTTGGATGGTCTTTACTTCTTTAAAACCTATGGAAGAAGTTGTAAAGCTGCCACCATCCTTTTTCCCTGAAACTCTTCAGTGGTCAAATTATACTGAAACGATTGAGTCTTTTCCGTTCTTTAAATATGCCGGTAATACTCTATTCATTACTTTCTTTGTCGTTTTAGGAAATGTTGTTTCTAATTCCTTTATTGCTTATGGTTTTGCTAAAATTGAGTTTCCTGGTAAGAATCTGTTGTTTTCTCTTGTATTAGCCACAATGATGATTCCCAGTTTTGTTACCATGATTCCTCAATATGTTTTATTTACCAAGATTGGGTGGGTAGGAACGTATTTACCGTTGATCGTTCCCTCTTTCTTCGGGAGTGCGTTTAATATTTTCTTGATGCGACAATTTTATTTATCCATCAATGACGAATTAATAGAAGCTGCTCAAATCGATGGAGCCAATCATTTGTTTGTTTGGAGCCGTTTGATGGTTCCTTTGACTAAACCCGCTTTAATCACTATTGGAATCACTTCATTCAACGGAGCTTGGAACGACTTCCTTGGACCATTACTTTATATTCATGATGAAGATATGTATACCTTGCAGATTGGACTGCAAACGTTCCAAAGTCAATCTTCTACTCAATGGAATTATTTGATGGCTGGAGCCACTTTGGTCATGATTCCTACTGTTTTATTATTCTTCTTTGCTCAAAAATACTTTATTCAAGGAATGGATTTAACAGGAGGCACAAAAGGGTAACTAGCCATATCTACAGAAAGGGTATCAAGTATGAAAAAATTTGATTTTTCAAATGGAATCGTTATTGCCACGGAATGGATTTCTCGTTTGGCTATAGCGAATCTAATGTGGTTGCTGTGTTCTCTACCTATAGTTACACTCATCCCCTCTACTAATGCTTTGTTTCGTCTTTTTTATTTATGGTCAAAAGGAGAAGACACACCTTCGACCGCAAAATTTTTTTGGCATTCTTTCAAGAAGGATTTCTGGAATAGCTATAAAGGTGGCGGACTTGTATGGGGAGTTTTAGTCGTCTTATTGTTGGACAGCTGGATTTTAACTCTTCTAGCTCAAACGCAATCTTGGCTGCACATCTACAAATATGTCTTATACATGACGACTATTTTGTTCAGCTTAACTGCATTGTATTACTTCCCTTTAAGCAAAAAATTAAGCGGATCTGGGCCTAAACAATTATTGGCCGCTTTTTGGTTGATGATTGGCCATCCAGTACTGAGTCTGCTATTAGCAGTATCCTGTATGTTGCTGGTCATTATTCTTTTAAGATTTCCAGCTCTGCTGTTCTTTTTTTCCGGCAGCGGCATAGTAGGCTTAGCGACGATGTATACTAATAAAGCGATCTATCACAGCTCTATGCGGAGAAAGAAAAAAATTTCCGAAGAATATTAAAAGTAAAAGCCGAACCCTCTTTTTGAGTGCTCGGCTTTTACTTTATTTTTAACCTATACAATATCTTTACGTTCTTTTCCTGGAAATAATTTAATCAATACTATACTGATCAGATACAAGATAAATAAAACCGTAAAAATCCCCAGCATACCGACACCCATCAACTCTAATCCTTTTTCTAAAGCTGCATAATCAACATTAAACATTTCCTTGCACCCTTTCTTGTGGGTATCTTAAGTAAAGAAATTCAATACTAATCCCCCGGCTACTACTGAAGCGATTTGTCCAGAAACATTCGCCCCTACGGCATACATCAATACAAAGTTTTGATTATCTTCCTCATGTGCCATTTTTTGAATCACTCTTGCCGACATCGGAAAAGCTGAAATACCCGCAGCACCAACCATAGGATTGATTTTATCTTTTCGAAAAAGATTCAGCAACTTGGCAAATAAAACTCCCCCCACTGTATCCATGACAAAGGCTACTAATCCAAATGCAATAATCAGTAAAGTATCCAACCGCAAAAATTGATCAGCTGTCATTTTTACTGAGATCGTCAGTCCTAATAAAATACTGACTAAATTGACCAGTTCATTTTGCGCTGAAGAACTCAATCGATCCAACACTCCACATTCCCGGATGAAATTGCCGAACATCAAAAAACCTACTAAAGGCAATGATGCTGGAGCAACGAAACCAGCAATCAAAATCACCGCAATGGGGAAAACGATTTTAGTCGTCTTTGATACGGCTTCTGCTTTGTAATTCATTTTGATTTTGCGCTCTTTTTCTGTCGTCACTGCTCTGATAGCAATTGGTTGAATGATTGGGACTAAAGCCATATAAGAGTACGCTGCTACAGTGATAGGGCCTAATAAATGTGGAGCTAATTGATTGCTCACAAAAATGGAAGTAGGTCCATCTGCAGCGCCAATAATGCCTATAGTCGCAGATTCTTGTAAATCGAACCCAAAAATGATGGCGACCAAAATAGTAAAAAAGATTCCGAATTGCGCTGCCGCACCAAATAAAAACATAAATGGATTCTTCAATAAAGGACCAAAATCGATCATAGCTCCAATGCCAATAAAGATCAACAAAGGAAACAATTCGTTGGAGATTCCGAAATCAAAAAGAACATCTAAGATTCCTTCTTGTTCAACTCCATTTATTTCCTGACTGATCAATCCGGAATGAGGGATATTCACTAAAATTGCTCCAATTCCCATTGGTATAAGAAGCGTCGGTTCATATTGCTTTTTTATCCCTAAATAGATTAACAACGCTCCAATAGCCATCATACCCATTTGACCTATATTAACAGCTGATATTCCATCCACAAATGATTCCAAATAAACCCCTCCTGCCCCTTGGAGTCAACTAGTTGCCAAAGAAAGACATCAATACTCCTGCTGCAACCGCTGAACCTATCACACCCGCTACGTTTGGTCCCATAGCATGCATCAATAAATAATTAGATGGATCGGTTTTAACCCCTTCTTTCTGCACTATCCGAGCAGCCATCGGAACCGCTGAAACTCCTGCTGCTCCAATCATAGGATTGATCTTGCCATTCGATAATTTACACATCACCTTTCCGGCCAAGACTCCTCCTGCTGTTCCTCCAGCAAACGCAATTAAACCGAGTACCACTACTTTCAGAGTCTCTGCCGTTAAAAGAATATCTCCGTTAGCCTTAGCTCCGACCGTTATGCCTAGTAATATTGTTACAATAAACATAAACGATGATTGCAAAGTTTCTGTTATTTTAGGAACAACATTGCTTTCTTTCACTAAGTTTCCTAACATCAACATCCCTATTAACGGTGCTGAAGACGGTACTAATAAAACAACAAATATCGTAGTAACAATTGGAAATAAGATTTTTTCAAGTTTTGATACTGGTCTTAATTGTTCCATTTTTATTTTCCGTTCAGATTCAGTGGTCAATGCCCTTATGATCGGTGGCTGAATAATTGGGACTAGCGCCATATATGAATAGGCTGCTAGCGCAACAATAGGTAGTAAATGTTCTGCTAATTGACTGGTTAAATAAATAGCTGTCGGTCCGTCAGCACCTCCAATGATACCAATGGATGAAGCTTCTTCTGGAGTCATTCCAAAAGCTAAAGCCCCGAAGAAAGCAATAAAAATCCCCACTTGAGCTGCGCCTCCAAGTAACAATGTAATAGGATTTGCAATCAATGGTCCGAAGTCGATTGTTGATCCCAGACATAAAAAAATCAGTGGAGGATAAATCCCCAATTCTGTTCCTTGATAAAGATAGTACAGCAGCCCACCCGACGCATCCTGAGTTGCTGAGACCATCAGATTTGTCAAAGGCAGATTCACTAATAGCATACCAAAAGCTATTGGAAGCAATAAATAAGGTTCATACTGTTTTTTGATTGCCAAATAAAGAAAGAGACAGGCAATTAGGATCATGATAATGTCCTTATAACTCAAGTTGGTCAATCCCGCAGAGGTTATGAGTTTATTTAACGGTTCTAACACATATTTCTCCTCCTTACCTTATGATATTACAACCAATAAATCACCCGAATCTACTTTTTGATTAGCGGCTATTTTTAAACTTGCAATCACTCCATCAGTTGGTGCTACAATTTCATTTTCCATTTTCATAGCTTCTAATATACAAAGTACTGCTCCCGCTTTTATGGTTTGTCCTTCATTTACCAGTACACGTAAAATCGTTCCTGGCATTGGGGCAACGACAGTAGCTTTTTCTGAAACAGTTGACTGCTGCAGAGGTGGTTTTTGTTGTGTTTTTTCAGGAGTTTGTTGGTGACTTGAGGTGGAAGCTGCGGCATCGACTTCTTCCACAGCCACTTGATACACTTGTCCATTAACAGTGATTTCATAATGTTTCATGAATTTCCCTCCAAACTAACGTATTCTTTTGATTGAAATAATACGATACTGCTTATCTTGGCGATCGTTATTCGCAAGTATTAACGCCGTTAAAGCCGCAACTGTTTTCAGTTCTTCATTTACTGGTAAATCTATAAAGGGTGTTTGATCAGGCTGGTTATTCCTTTCTTCTTTAATATCTTCCTTACTCATTTTCATCTGTAAATCATGATTTTTTCCAGAAAAAAATTTAAACAAGTTAATAACGAGTTGGAGACCGATCAGGACCAAAAAAACTACTAAAACACTTACCACAGCAACAACTACACCATCCATGATAGTAAAATCCCCCATACTATCCCTCTTTCCTACATAGTCGCTGAAATACGAATGACTTCATTCTCTTTCTTATCTTCTTTATTGATTGGATCATTTTTTTCCTGCAGATGATATTTCTTTTCTAGAAACTCTTTTCCCACCTGCGGAAAAAGTGCGTAAGTCAGTACATCTTCATCAGTTCGTGCAAGAGACCCCAATTCTTCTTTTAAACGCTGAAATTCAGAAGGTATGTGATTTGCAGGACGATCCGTAATAACCGTATCATCATGGATAATCGACTTTCTAAATTCTTCAGTGACTGGAACTGGTGTCTTCCCATAAGAACCACGTAAATATTCTTTGATTTCATTAGGCACCATTTTATATCGCTCACCGGCCAACACATTGAAGACTGCTTGTGTACCAACCATTTGACTCATTGGGGTAACTAAAGGCGGAAAACCTAAATCAGAACGGACACGCGGAACTTCTTTCAACACCTCATCATACTTGTCTGTTGCATTAGCTTGTTTTAATTGAGACAGCAAATTAGACAACATCCCCCCAGGAACTTGATAAATTAACGCTTTTGGGTCAGAGCCCATTACTTTAGGATTCAACAGTTCATTAGCAAGATATTTGTCGCGAATTGGTTTGAAGTAATCGGCAATTTCTTCCAATAAAGGAACAGCTAATGTTGTTTTCCGTTCGCCTTCATTTAAACAAATGGCCATTGTTTCTGTTGGAGGTTGGCTTGTCCCTTCTGCAAAAGGTGAGATTGCTGTATCAATGATGTCTGCTCCAGCTTCTACTGCTGCTAAATAAGTCATATGTGAAGTACCACTCGTTGCATGTGTGTGTATACTCAAAGGTACACTGATCTCATTTTTGATTGCATGAACCAGTTCTTTTGCTACATGAGGAGTCAAGATTCCTGCCATATCTTTGATACAAATAGAGTTTGCTCCCATTTCTTCCATTTCTGCAGCCAATTCTACAAAATAAGGAGTGGTATGCACATCACTGATGGTATAACAAATGGTCAATTGAGCATGTCCACCGTACTTTTTCACCGCTTTTAAAGAAGCTTCTAAATTCCGAACATCATTCAAAGCATCAAAAATCCTAAAAATATCGATCCCATTTTCAACTGACTTTTCAACAAACTTATCTACCACATCGTCAGCATAATGACGATACCCTAATAAATTTTGCCCTCTTAACAGCATTTGCAGCTTCGTGTTTGGAGCACGCTTTCGGATTTCTCTCAGTCTATCCCATGGATCTTCATTTAAAAAACGGATAGCTGCATCGAATGTTGCCCCACCCCAACATTCCAGTGAAAAATATCCTACTTTATCCATCTTCTCAATTATAGGCAGCATATCATTGGTAGACATTCGAGTAGCCATCAAGCTCTGGTGTGCATCTCGAAGGACAGTTTCCGTTATTCCGATCATCTTATCTGTCACTGGTATCCCTCCCATTCCAAACGACAGTATACAATTATGCAAAATAGAAGTTATTTTTGTGATGAACTAATAACGAGTTGAATGATCGCTACATCATACAACTCGTTTTCATGTCATTATTTAGGATTCGTTTATTAAGCTCAAGATCGCTTTTAGAGCTTCATTAGGCAGCACATTTAATGCATTCTTTTGGGCTTGTTCTCGAATAAATTCTCCACGCATTTTCATTCTTTCATCTACTAATGAAACATAAGAAGAATCTGTAAAATCTGGTTTAAAATCTTCAGTGACCATATACTGGATGTCTGTTAAATGTCCAAACTCTTGAAACTCAGCTGTATCATCAATAATCGATTCGATAGCACCTAGTGTAACCTCTTTAGGTATCTTTTGGTCTAAAAAGAAGCCCGTATTTAAGATGTAACAATCCGTTCCTAATTCTTCAAACAAATATTTAAAGTTATTGTAATCATCTATCAACGGATAAACTCTAAATGGATTAGCATAAGGCTCTATGACAAGTTTGTTGATGTCTACTCCTTTTTTCAATCGTTCAGCAGTCGTTCTCTTGGTAGCCAAGGTTGCTCCAAAAGTTGTGGCCAGAATCGGGTCATTGATTTTCAATACAGGCGGCAAAGAGTCATCTTTCATGATCCAAAACACCGCGTTGATCGGTTCTTCGAATTTGTCTACTCGGTTTGGTGTTGAATACCGTGATTTGATTGTTCGACCATTTCCATTGCGCAAATCTTCCGTCAGCAGTACTTTATTCCCATTTTCGTCCTGAGTCACACCAACGTTTTGAACCGTCACAAAATAATCCACTTCAGGATGATCCGCTGGGTAGTCTTGAGTTTTATCAAAATAAGCTGGTTCCAACGCAATAGAAGAACCATTTTTTAATGAAATGATAAAGGCATCGTCATGTAATACTTCTACTTCATATTTATTATTGTGTTTAGCATGTGTCAAGGTTGATTTCCCAGATCCAGATAATCCAAAAAAGGCAGCCACATAACTTTCATTTTCTTTCAATACAAACTTTTTCTGGCCACCATGACAAGAAACATAACCTATATTATGAGCAATATTCCAGGCCAATGTTAAAGTCGCTTTCTTTAATTCTCCAAAGTAATTCATTCCAAGAATAATCGCGCAATTATGTGCAGAATCGAAGTAAGCTAATCCTAGTGGGTAATCAGGATGATGCCAATTTGCATCTTGGTAAATCAAAATATCCCCTTCATTGATTTCTTGGGAATTCTTATATAGATCATTATAGAATTCATTAGTGACTTGAAAATTGAGCAGCCAGGAATACAGATTGTTTTCTTGCCCTTTTGGTACAGTCAAATGAGCTTTTACCATGAATTCAGGATCTAATCCAACATAGGCTGTAGTCTTGTATCGGTTTGTTTTTGTTCCATCATAAATAGCATCCAGAACTAAAGTTTTTAATTTAGCATCTTCTTCAGGATTTTCTCCGTATATTCTTTTAGCTGCAGCGGTTCTTCCCACTACAGAATTCCCATTTTCTACGAGTATTTTAGCATTAGAAGGTAACCCTAATTTATCAGGAAATTTAACTGGCAAATCAGTGACTATTGTATTGATAGCATCATGAGCTGTATGATAGGCTTGGTCTAACGAAGTTATTGGTTGGACGTTGTTGCTGTACATAGAAGTTTCAACAATAGAACGTAAGGGAGAAAATAGATGATTGGATCGGCGAATTTCGTTTTTTAAAAATCTATCTTTTGTTGACAATGGCTGCACCCCTAACTTTTTACAGTATTATGGAATCATTTCACCAAACAACATGTTGATTTACTGCTCTTATTTCTTACGTCAACTTTATTCACCTGCCTTTTTTTAGAATCAATCAATGAAAATTCTTTGTCGAACTCTCACTGACACTTATATAACTTTAAATACATCGATTATATTTATACGTCTAATACACCATCATAGTAACAGAAAACACACATTATTAAAAGCGCTTACTTTTAAATTTAACAATTTTTGTGTTACCTCTATTATTAATTACAAGGTCTAATTTTCATACTATAATGCTATCTCTTATGAACTTTATAGAACCTGATTAAAATGACTAACATCTACTATAAAATACCAGATAAAAAAACCTTTAGTAGTCACATAGACTTTTAAAGGTTTTTAAAGTTTTAAATACAATGTTTTGATTCTTTTTTATTTTACTCTTTTTTATCTTTATTTAAGGGATGATCTCCACTTTTTATTCTGTATCCGACAAAAAGAATGTAAGCTCCATATAAAATTACAAAAACTGCCACAAAGGGTTGTATGATCATAGCCACTGCCCCCAAAATTATAATCAGGCTGCCAACAATCATCTGCCATTTGCCAAGACGCTTATTCATCACCATAGTCTCCTCTTCTTTTTCTTACACCTAGTATAACAGAGCTTTACTATGGGGTGGAAAATTTTTTATACTATTATGAAAATAAAAAAAACTGAACTCAGCGAGTTCAGTTTTTGCTTTGATACCGGCGGCCGGAATCGAACCGGCACGCCCTCAACGGGCACTGGATTTTGAGTCCAGCGCGTCTACCAATTCCGCCACGCCGGCATAACATAATGCAATTTTTAATCTTTATAGATAAGGCGGTAACCGGATTTGAACCGGTGATGAAGGTTTTGCAGACCTCTGCCTTACCACTTGGCTATACCGCCATATTTTTAAGTAACTGGGCTAGCTGGATTCGAACCAGCGCATGAGGGAGTCAAAGTCCCTTGCCTTACCGCTTGGCTATAGCCCAAAAAAAAGGGCGACTGATGGGAATCGAACCCACGAGTGCCGGCGCCACAAGCCGGTGCGTTAACCACTTCGCCACAATCGCCATGATTTAATTTAAACAACAGGGGTAGTAGGAATTGAACCCACATCGATGGTTTTGGAGACCATAGTTTTACCATTAAACTATACCCCTAAAATGGTGGAGGGGGGCAGATTCGAACTGCCGAACCCGAAGGAGCGGATTTACAGTCCGCCGCGTTTAGCCACTTCGCTACCCCTCCAACAATGGCTCGGGACGGAATCGAACCGCCGACACCTTGAGCTTCAATCAAGTGCTCTACCAACTGAGCTACCGAGCCA
>NZ_FOXW01000004.1 GCF_900115825.1 Desemzia incerta
GTAACTTCATCGAAGACTTTTTCTTTAAACTGCCGGTAAAGAGTTCGCATAGAACAGCTGATGATCATTTCTTTTCGTCCAATAATCACATCAGGAGTCCAGCCTTGATTTACTTTTTCCTTGATATAGGTCTGTTGTTCTTTTGGTAAGATGATTCTCTGTCTGCCACACCGTTTCTTATTTTCTTTATATTGTTGGTAGTAATCGAGGGCCGTATGGCCTTCTTTCAAGAAATGAATGCCATTATAAATGGTCGTTCGAGATCGTTTCAGGAACTCAGCAATTTTAGCGACTTTAATATTTTGGTGATAATAAGACTCTATCATCACTAATTCATCCGTGGTAAGATGGGTGTAGGTCATTCGTGATCACTCCTATGTTTTCTTTGGTCGGAAATACATTTTGAGTGTACCACGAATGGCTTTTTTATTTGTCTAGCTTAATTTTACAATCGGCGGTATTAGAAAAGTTAGGAGCTTTAATGAGTTTTTTTATTAATACAAATCGTACACCCTTTTGGTTAAATAATCTAGTCTTCCCATCCGCAAAGATCATAATCTTGAGATTGTGCGCTGCTGAGTGACATTTCTACCACCTAATTGGCATTATTTAATCCTCTGCAATTCGCACTGTAATGATATTTCGTTCCGCTGTCGGGCGCAACGTATACAACGTTAGAAATTTTTTCCGATTGTTTCGGTTGAGCTTGCGATTTTTGAGCTGCTTTCGACTCTTCAGCTTTTTTAGCTGCTTGTTTTTCTTCTTCTTTCTTCTCAGATGCAATCAGAGCTTGACGTTCTTCTTCTGCTTTTTGAGCAGCGATCTCAGCTTGACGTTCTTCTTCTGCTTTACGCTCCTCTTCAGCAACGCGCTCTTGTTCTTCAACGACAGTTTTTGTTTGTTGCAAACGTGAATTCAATGCGTCATTTTGAACCACTAGTCCAGCTGTTAGAACTTCTGCTTCTTCAACAGCAGCTCTTGTTTCTTCCTGTTCAGCTTTTTCGAGCGCAGCTTCTACAGCCAGGATTTTTTCTTCTTCAATTTTTACAGTTTCTTCTATTTTAGTTAAACGATCAGCAAACGATTCGTTTTCTTGAGTTAAGCTGCTGATCAACGTAAAGGCTTTATCGTAATTTTCTCTTGTTGGTTCGCTTTCAGCTAATTCTAGAGCACTTTCAATATCTTTCAGCTGTCGCGCTTGTTTTTCAGCTTCTTCTTTCTTTTCTTGCTCTTCCTGTTCCTTTTGAAGAGCAAGCTGCTCAGCTTTTTCTTTAGCTTCGATTTCTTGTTCAGCGGCAGACGGCTTCACTTCCACGATTGGCGACTCGCTATCAAAATCCCCATATTCATTTGCAAAAGCAAACATGATGACTCCTGCAAACAATATCCCAATAGCTTTTCGTTTATCTCTACGTCTAATAAGCGTATATACCAAACGTACTAACCCGAAAAGTATCGTGAACACTCCAATGACATACATAGTGTCAAAAAAACCGCCCGCTGTAATTAATATTAGAACAAATAGTCCCAAAACTATTCCTAAAACCACTTTTTTATTTTTTACCAAATTCATGCTTTTCCTCCTGTAACTCTTTCCCGACCTATGCATCCAACACGATTCTTATGTAAGTATTGTTTCTCTAAATGCCTTCTCCTTTCTTTATAAGTCTGTTATTTAACTTACTATAACAAAAAAACTGATGTCTTTAAGCTCAACATCAGCCTTTCGGGTACGCAAATAAATATTTTTTCGTTTTTGGTTCACAATTGTTTCACACATTTAACTACTTGGGCTTTAATTTAGGCCAATTATCTACTTTCAAAGTAGATATCCATATGTATAATGTTCAATATTGTTTACTAGAATCAACTCTTCCGTTGCAGCTTCTCATTGATTTTTTGGATGTGCACTTCTTGAACTTCTTTGCTGGCTCGTATATATGGTCTAAGTATATGATAATAGTTCTTTATATCTTCAGCAGTTAACTTCGTACTAGATCTTGCTAAGATTTGTTTAATAGTACTATTCAATCGATTTTTCTTTAATACATGTACATTATCACTAGTTACTGTAATTTTTTTCAACTCACAATCATCGCTGAAAACGATCAATGATTGGATCAGCGAGTCTTCTGTAACGCCCAGCACTTCTTTCAAAGCCGAAATATGCCCTTTATTTTGCCAAATGGGATTGAAAAATTTAAACTTTTTCTTATTTGGAAAAGTCTGGGTCCATTGCCGGTGTTTTTCATCACCGAAAATCCATCCTTGATAGTTTTTGGATTCAACCACAAAAAATCCATATTTAGTGATTATCAATAAATCGATCTCTGTAGTGCTTCCATCCTTTTTAGGAATATAAAGATTGGTTAAAAGCAATTTCGAGATCTTTAGTTGTTCTAATCTTCGGTAAATATAATATTCTCCGCTGTTTCCTTTATCAAAAAAGGTTTCCCAATATGTGTGGTTGCTGACTTTTCGATATCTTGACCGGTTAAATTCCCTATAATTCATGTAAAAAATGAATAGGGGGATAAATAATAGCATTAAAACAATCATTTGACTTATAATTCCTCCATTTCTATATTTTTCCAACCCATCTATTATATCAAAAAATCATGCTTAAAATTTGATAACTTCACTTACATCACTATTTTGACAAAACAAAGAATGCTAGTTGGAGCAAAAAAAATAAAAGAAATACAAAGGATTTTATCTCATGATTGGATACAGGCTAAAAACCTAGATGTTTCCTATTCTAAAATAATTTCACCAGACTTCAAACATACCGATTTTGGCCATTAGCTCCTCCAATCGCTTACTCATGGACGACTGCTACACACTAAACAGCCATGACGCATCTTTTGTAGATGCTCATGGCCGTTTCATTTATTCATTTCGTCCATGAGCTGCATTTCATGCTGACTCATGGCCAATTAAACCATTATTGTATTCCCATACAATCTATAAATCAAAATACAAAGAATGTTTCAAATACGTTTGGTCGTATTTATCGGTGAATCTTTTCAATTGTCGTTTCAGAGTAGCGAGTGTCGCCGTGTCTTCTTCGAATTTTTTCAAATTGCGTTTAAAAGCTGTCACGTCTTTCAATTCTGCTTGGTCTCTAAAGTAACCCCACACATGTTGGGCAGCATTGATAGCATCGCCTTTATCGATTTCTTGTTCCAAGGCTTGTTCGATCAGTTGATAAAATTCTTCTGCCGGGTAAGCCTCTTTGTCTTTCAAGAGAGTTCTGATTTGCTGGTATATCGGTTGCGAGCGTTCCAAAATCGTATATTTGTAGCGCGCCCACTCTTTCTCCAAAGCACCGATCCCTCTTTCAGGCTGCGTCGCATTGATGCATTTCACAGTAGAAATGTTTTTATCTTTCACTTCCAGCATAATGTCGATCGTCGGGTCTTCTAATTTGCGGTAAAACTCCATAAACGTGTCTAAGTAAATCGTCTTCGTATGTGCTCCATCACGTTTTCCAGGATCTTGCTGAGAGTAGTGCATTTTTTGGCGACCATCTTCCGGCTTCCACGTTTTTGACGTTTCATGGATCCAGTAATAGTCGTCTCGAGCTTCTTCTGGCGGATTGATCGCATGGTGCAGATTATCGTAGACAACCGGACTTCCAGTCTGCCGAGAAATTTCCAATACATCTTCCACCGTATACAACCGGTCATCGTTTTCGATGATCAATCGTTTTTGAATCGGTTCATCCAACCGAGCAAAATTTTGTACAAACCGCTCCATAGCCGTCTCTTTATCGCCGTAAACTCCGCCAACATGCAAGACCATTTTGTGGCTGTAATCCACCCCAAGGCATTCCATGATCAAATTGTGGTAACGCAGATCCTCGATCGCACGTTCCACCACCCCTTCATCCGGCGAATTCAATACCGTGTATTGACCTGGATGAAAGGACACGCGCATCCCACTGTTGATGATCTTTTGCCCAATACGCTGGAAGTCCTCTTTATACAAATCCCACCACGGCAAGCTGTTTACCGGACTCGAACCAAACGGAATCAAATCTGAACTGATTCGGTACAACATAATGCCTTCTTTGATATTGTAGTCGACCATTTTTTCAAATGCCGCTAAATTGTGCTGAATCACTTCCATCAATTTCTCTTCTGTCGCGTTCTTCTTGATCACGCTGCTCATGTTCGTGTCCGGAACTCCCACGACCAGACAAGCATACCCAATACTCACTGCCATCCATCCTTTTAATTACATATTTCGTTGCTTTTCCATAGTCTCTCTCATTTTGCCACATTTTTCATGAGGAATACAGAAAAGTGGACCGCAATTTGGCGTTGCGTGCGGGCCTATTAGTCAAGTGACCATTTAGGAAGAACCCACTTGACTAATAGACAGCTTCTATTGATCAAGTGAACCCCTTTTGAGTCACCACTTGATTAATAGAACATCTCAGTCTGCATATTGCTCAAAATTACACAAATAATCCTTGTATTTTGCATCATTGCGTTTTATAGTGGAATTGACAAAACAAGGAAAGAGGTGATTCTTATGAAAAGTAAAGCCAAACAATTTCAAGGCGGCGAATACATCAAGAGTATGGTCTACGGCGGTTTGGACGGGATCATCACTACTTTCGCTGTCGTATCAGGAGTTGCAGGAGCTTCTTTACCCCTCAAAATCGTCATTATTTTAGGTTTTTCAAACCTATTAGCGGATGGTTTCTCAATGGCAGTTGGAGACTATTTGTCCAGCAAATCGGAAAAAGAATACCAAGAAGGCATCACCCACCAAACGAAATTAGCTATTAAAAGCAACTATCAAGAAGAAGTCCACAAAATGACACAAGCCTATGAAGTGGAAGGACTCTCAAAAGAAGACGCAGAAACTATTGCTGCGACTTTAGCTAAATACGAGACTCCATTTGTGAATCAGTTATCAAGTCAAGCATACGGAAATAACCACAAAGAAGAAGATCCGATAAAAAATGCTTTAGTAACATTCTTTTCTTTTTTTGTTTTCGGTTTGGTTCCTTTGCTGGCCTACATTCTTTCAACATTTATCCCCTTCTTGCTGGAGAATGCTTTTTTGCTGGCTTCTATTTTGACCGGTACCACGTTATTTACTTTAGGAGCTGTAAAATCTCGCATCACTCAATCCAACTGGATGCGATCCGGCATGGAAATGTTGACGGTCGGGGGTCTAGCAGCAGTTGTCGCTTATTTAGTCGGATTTGTGTTGGGCGGATAACCATAATCACCTTTAGCAACTTGAAGTATCTGCATGCAAAGAAGCTGCCAACATCTAAAAAGGTGCTGGCAGCTTCTTTACTTTTATGGATTAACCGTACTGCTTCATCATCAAACTAAACTTTTAACGTATTCATAGACTTGCTGATCGCTGGAAAATTGAACAACGTTCTCGTCTTCCACCGATTCCTCATTCACATTGTAGTATACAGCTGCCCAATCGTTCTTCATGCAACCTAGTATGTCATTTTCATAGTGGTCCCCGATGTACAAAATCTCGCTGCCTGCCAACCCAAGGGAGTCTTCTACCACATTAAAAATTTCTCTATTGGGTTTAGCCACACCGATCTCATCTGAAATGAAACTCTTTTCAACCGGTATTTGCTTATCTACCCCTAAATACTGCAGCTTACTCGCTTGTGTTGCAGCAGCACCATTCGTTAACACAAACAATTCCATACCGATAGATCGAAGGTAATCGATCAGTTTCGCCATCCCGGGTCTCAATTCGATTTGTTTTTTATGGTAAAGATACAACTCATTGAACTTGAGCGCTTGTTCGTATTTGAGTGGATGACCCAATCTTTGATACGTCGATAAAACCCGATCGATCTTAAACGTTGTTTCTCCTTTTAATCCTTTAGTAAACTTTTGGAACTCAATCTGAGATTCCTCTTGAAAAACTTCATTGAACTCTTGAAAGGAAACCCCCGTTGTAACAACATCTTGTTCCATTGCTTGAAGAGTTCTCTCATATACTTGATTCCTGTCATACAATGTATCATCTAAATCCAACCCAACTGCCTTGATCACTTTATCCCGCCTTATATATTATTCCACTTCGTATTATAGGGAGCCTATCTACTATTGCAACCCCAGTTTTTGGTGCTAAAGGAACCAAAACTCCATTTGCGTGCCGTTTTACCAAATTTTAACCCTTAACCGGGACGCAAATTGGATTTGCGTCCCCTTTTTGAGAAAATTTTACCAATAATGAAACGCAACCGAATTTTGCGTTCCGTTTTTTCAAAAAATCACTGCAAAAAGGAACGCAAAAAAGCGAGAACTGGTCTAGTGAACCATTTGCTCGCTTTTTCTACTCTTATACGTTCAAGATCCACATGAACCCAACGAACACAAAGAACAATGCGTACATGATTGGTGAAACTTCTTTTCCACGTTTTGCAGCGATCATTGTGATCGGGTAGAAAATACAGCCCATTGCGATCCCGTCCGCGATACTATACGTCAATGGCATACCGATCAGAATCAAGAATGCTGGAATTGCGATTTCCAATTTGCTCCAATCGATTTGGCTCAACGAATGCGTCATCAACACACCGACTAGAATCAAAGCAGGCGCCGTTACTTGAGGAGTCACTACGGACAACAACGGTGAAAAGAACAATCCAAAGATAAAGAAGATACCAGTTGTCACAGCTGTCAGTCCTGAACGACCTCCAACAGCGATCCCTGCTGAAGACTCGACATACGCCCCAACAGGAGATGTCCCCAATAAAGAACCTGCCAGCATAGCTGTTGAGTCAGCCGCTAATGCTCTACCGACACGAGGCATCTTGTTGCCTTTCATAAAGCCAGCTTGATTTGCCAATCCGACCAATGTTCCAGCAGTATCAAAGAAAGTAACCAATAAGAACGTCAACACAACGACCCACAATTGGATCGAATTGATATCACCGACATGGTCCAACGCTACCAAGAACGTTGATGAAATGCTTGGTGCCGCTGAAACCAATTGATCAGGAGCTTGAATCAAGTCGGTTGCCAATCCTAAAAGAATGGTAGCGATCATTCCGATAAAAATACCGCCTGGTGTCTTTCTGATCATTAAGATAGCCGTTACCACTAAACCAAAAATCGTTAACCAAGTAGAGCCTACCGTCAATGAACCCATCCCAACAAGCGTAGATTCATTTGAAACGATCAGACCGCCTTCGCTTAATCCGATAAAGGCAATAAATAATCCAATACCGCCAGAAATCGCGTATTTCAAATCGGCCGGTATGGCTTCAATGATCCGCTCGCGCAATTTGAAAAACGTGATCAGCATAAAAATCAACGACGCCACAAATACTGCAGCTAAAGTCGTTTGCCATGGAATGCCCATTCCTACACTCACTGAATAAGAGAAGAATGCGTTGATCCCAAGCGCTGGTGCTGTGGCGATCGGGTAGCGTGCCAGAACCCCCATCAAAATACACCCTATAGCACTTGCTAAAGCTGTAGCTGTAAACACAGCCCCTTCGTCCATACCTGCTGCTCCCAATACACTCGGGTTTACAAATAAGATATACGCCATTGAAATAAAGGTCGTAAATCCGGCTAATATTTCTCGCCTAACGGTAGTATGTAACTGTTCCAATTCAAAATAAGAAGTGATTTTATTCTTCATGATGTTCCTCCAATAGTTAAGCTGTCATTAGTGCACAAAACAGCTCTTTTTCCTAAATCAACCTGAACCATCATATATCAAACCGCCCCTCAAGTAAATAAAATTGACGGAATTTATTTGATGAAAGCCTTATCTTACAAGCTTTTGGTCACAGAGGACATATCATACTGGATACAGATAGGATAAGTGCTACAATAACGGCAGAAATACCCATCTGAAAGGAGCTGTTCACATGATTTATACTATTACGTTGAATCCCACCATTGATCGGTTGTTGTTTCTCGAAGGCACTCTCACCAAAGGAAAAAATAATCGTCTGCGCAAGGTGACTTACGATATTGGCGGCAAAGGTCATCACGGTTCTAACGCCATGAACCAGCTGGGCGTTAAGAATCAAGCGCTCGGATTTTCAGGAACCACCAATGCCGGCAAATTGGAAAACATTCTATTGGACAAAGGTATAGACTACGATTTTGTGGAAGTATACGGCAAGGCTACTCGAGAAAGCTACGTCATTCTGGAAGAAGGAATCGGCGGCAGCATCTTGATTACTGAAAAAGGCTTCACGGTGACCGATTACGATATCGAATTGCTGTATGAAAAAGTCGAGAAGAAAGTTCAGAAAGAAGATATGGTATTGATTGCCGGCTCTACCCCTCCCGGATTTGATTTGAACGATTTAGAAGAGTTGTTGGAACGATTAAAAAGAATCGGGTGTTTCATTGCGTGCGATCTTTCGGGGGAAGCTTTGAAAAAAGCTGTTGAAGTAGGCGTTGATTTCATCAAACCGAATCGATTTGAAGTTCAAGAATTGGTTCCTTCTGACGATAATTTTTTAGACCACATCAAAGAGCTGTCTGAAAAAGTCGATTACTTGATCGTGTCTCTTGGAAAAGACGGCAGTATTTGCAGCCATGCAGGTGAAGTTTATGAGGTCAGCACTCCTCCGGTGGAACTGGTCAATGATACAGGTGCCGGCGATTGCTTTGTGGGAACCTTTTTAGGCAGTCTCTCGCTCAACCAGCCGCTGACAGAATGCTTGTCTCTCGCCAGTGCGTGCGCAGCTGACCATGTACAATACAATGACAGCACAACTTTCGACATCAATAATGCTCGCGAATTACAGAAAGTCGTTACGGTCAAGAAAATCAGCTAAAGGAACAAAAATTTGATCAAGAAAGCAATCAATATCCATAAAACAATGGAAATCAAAAAGCCGTTTGCAAATCCGATGAAGAATCTTCTCTTTTCCATAGCGCGCCTCCTTTACAGGTGAACCTTTGTAACCTTAGAAAGTGGTTTTATTGCAGCAATGACAGGAATGGTTTAAACGGAGTATCCGATGGAGTAGCAGAGTTGTTACTAATTGGAATCTTACTAGGTGAGTTTTACAAGTGAATGAAAGTGGATAATGCTTTTAGATGTGTTTTTAATATATCACAAGTCTGTTTAAGAATAAAAAAGTAACTATTTTGTTCTTTATTTTTTGATTTGGTTCACGATAAAAAAAGGAAAAACACCAAGGTTAGTTTTCCCTTGGTGTTGTTTCAGCAGTTCTGCTTATTTTGATGACACTTGCTACATTAGCCGCTGTTGCTTTCAAGTTTTCATATCCTTTTTCGAGAACCTCATCAAGAGAACTCAATTCTGTCAGGATACTAAATACCGCATCGATTCCTTCGTCATGAACACTTTCATATCCTTTTGATAACGTCCCGGCTACAGCAATCACAGGAACGCCGTGTTTCTTAGCGATTCTTGAAACGGCAACCGGCGTTTTCCCGAAAATCGTCTGATGATTGATGCCGCCTTCTCCAGTAATCACCAAGTCAGCCTGCTTGATCTGCTCTTCCAATCCCAGCATCTCAACCAGCAAATCGCCGCCCCTTTTCAATTCAGCATCCAGAAAAGCCAACAGACCTGCACCTAAACCACCTGCTGCACCTGCTCCCGGGACTTGATCAATGTCTTTTCCAAGCGTCTTTTTGATCACTTGCGCATAATGAGCTAAATGACTGTCTAACAATTCAATTTGCTCTGATGTTCCACCTTTTTGCGGTCCATAAATATGAGAAGCGCCATTTTTCCCGGTCAGTGGATTGTCGACGTCGCAAGCCACTTTGATCACAACTTCTTTAAGGCGAGGATGCAATCTTGTGATATCGATGCTTTTCAATTTGCCAAGGCCCTGACCATCGGCTGAAATCGAGGCGCCAGTTTCGTCTAACAGCTTTCCGCCAAGACTCATCACCATTCCGGCACCGCCGTCATTGGTCGCACTTCCTCCGATACCCAATAAAATTTCTTCCACGCCTTCTTCAAGCGCATCACAAATGAGTTCCCCAAAACCATAGGTCGTTGTCACTAAAGGATTGCGTTTTTCCATAGGTACTTTATCTAAACCAGAAGCCGCAGCCATTTCAATCACCGCTATTTTTTTATCTCCCGACAATCCGTAAAAAGCTTCCACCGGCTCGTACAATGGACCGGTTACCGTTACAGTTTTGATCGAACCGCCAGTCGCATCTACAATAGACTGGACAGTCCCTTCTCCTCCGTCTGCCATGGGAATTTTATAATAATTTTCATGTGGCAAGACCGAAGCAAAACCTTCTTCAATAGCTCTGGCCGCTTCCATTGCCGTTAAACTTTCTTTGAATGAATCTGGTGCAATCACAATGTACATCTTAAAGCCCTCTCTATCTATTATTTATTTTAAGCTATTTTCAGCAATCCAAACAAAATAACGGATACTGCTGTAATGACTAGTCCAATCAATGATTCATAAGGAACCAATTTTAAGCGTTCTTTAAAACTCAACGATACGCTTCCGGCTGTCGCATGGAAGAAACTTCCGTGCGGCAAATGATCTAAAACAGTTGCGCCGGCATGAATCATAGCCGCTCCACCTAGAGCACTGAAACCTGACTCAATCAACACTTTACTGAATACCGAGCTGGCAACAATCGAACCGGATGTTGTTGAAGCCGTTGCAGCTGACATCACGATTCCTGAAAGTGGTGCAAGTAAGTAAATCGGTAGTCCCAAGCTACTAATACTTTCAATTAGAATATCTCCTAAAGTCGAATTTGTGATGATTCCAGCAATGGTTCCCGTCCCAATCAACAAGACAGCTACAGATGACATTTTACTCAAGCCAAAACTCATTTGATCAACAAGGCGGTTGGCTTGTCCCATAATAAGGGAACCGATAATACCACCTAGAGGTAAAGCCACCATTGGATCGATTATGATTCCGGCTAATGGTCGAAGAGACAACAAGATAACGGCTGTAATAGGTCCTGCTATCGCTTTGATGAAGGGAGGAAGCTCTTTACTTGTATTAGCTGAATCATCTACTTCAACGGCTTCAACAAAAGACCCCTTTTTCGTCAGACGCTTAGCTAAAAAGTACGTCACAAATAAAGCCACAATACCTGGAATCACACCTGCTAGCATAACTGAAGTCAGCGAAGTCTGAAATGCTTCAGAAACCGCAATCGTGTTCGGATTGGGAGACATGATATTTCCTGCTTTTCCTCCACCAATCATAGCCAATAGAATAGCTGATTTGCTGATCCCTGTATCTTTTGCAATCACCAATGCTATTGGAGCTACCGTAATAACTGCAATATCAATAAAAACGCCTACTGTAGTGAGCAGCATGGTTGCTAGTGCCAGTGCAAATAAGGATTTCGTTTTCCCTATTTTATGTATGATCGTTTGAGCTATCGATTCTGCAGCTCCCGATTCAATCAGCACCCCAGCTAAAACTCCAGCTGCTAATATTCTTAAAATAGCAGTCATCATACCTTGTGCTCCACTCACCATCAATTCTACTGTTTCGACTAGACTAGCTCCGCCTATAAGTCCTCCAGATAAAGCCCCAACTAATAAACTATAGATCGGTGGTACTTTGATAAAAATCAATCCAATCGAGATCACTAATCCAATAATTGCTCCAAGTGCGGTAATTTGTACTTCCATTAACATTCCCTCCAAAAATAATGACGTTCATTTTCTACTTGAATATAGTATAATACGTATTGAATCCGCTTTCTATGTAATGCAGAACCTATTAACTAGGGTTTAAGGCTGATTATTTGGTATACAGGACAATCAAGAAGTACTATTAAGTTGTTAAGAGGTGAATCATATGATGGAATTAGCTGCTCCATTGGCTCAAGAAATCGTTACGCAAATGAAAGAAATAATCCATCAAGAAATTAATTTCATGAATAAACAAGCCATTATCATGGCTAGTACGGATCCTGATAGAATCGGAAAAATGCATGGCGGAGCTAAAGAAGTAATTAAAACGAAACGCCCACTCACTATTGCTACCGATTACTCTTACCCAGGGAGTAAAAAAGGCATCAATATCCCTATTTACTTTGAACAGGAAATCATTGGCGTTATTGGGATCACGGGTGACAAAGAAAAAGTACAACAACATGGTGAAATCATCAAAAAAATGACAGAGATCTTAATTAAAGAAGATTACTTAAAAGACATCCTCAGCAAACAAAGAGACCGTTCCAGACACATTATCAGTGCACTTTTGCATCAGGAAATTTCTAATAAAGCTGCTGACACGCCTGATCCTTTTAGTTATGATTATTCGATTCCTCACGTAGCAGTGATCGGAAAATGCACTTCAATTCCTTTAGGTTTAAGGAATGATCTTCACAAAATTATTGAACAATCTGCTATTTTGGATCATAAGCATATTTTCACGATTTTAAGCGATCAACTGTACATCTTATTTAGAGAAGAGACTACTTCTAATGTCCAACACATCCTTCGCCAGTTAGTTGACGAAATTCACTCTAAAACAACATTACCATTTCGCTTTGGAATCGGATTACTTGCTGAATCTCAAAAAGAGGCAAGACAGTCTTTTATTCAAGCAGCTGACGCTTTGAAATGGACCATTCTTTCGAATCATACATTGGAACTGTATCAAGAAATGGATAATGGAATTTTATATGCGGGGTTGTCAGAAGAAAAAGCGACTCATTATTCTCATAAAATACTTTCTGGAATTCCTAGTGACGAAAAAGAAGAATTAAAGCTTCTCTTTTTCACTTATGGAGAAACAAATAAGAGCGTGGCAAAAAGTGCTGAAAAGTTGTTTTTGCACAAGAACACCTTTCAGTACAAATTAAATAAAATCCAGCACTACACCGGTTATGACCCTAAAGTGGTTAACGATTATGTTGTTCTTTATTCCGCGTTTGTTTTAGAAAGTCTTTCTAGTTCAACAATTGTTTAATCCATTAAAAAGAGTGCTCAACACGTTGATCACCGTTTTAAGCACTCTTCATTTTATTAGTCTTTTGCATACTCCTCAATCTCACTCAACCAAACCTCGTAGCCTTCTTTGCTCAGATGCAATCCATCAACGGAATACTCTTCAGCCAGTTCGTTGCCAAACAGTTCTGCAACATTCAAGAAAGTCACACCTTCTAATTGAACCAACTTTTTGTTCAATTTGGCTACCGTTTCATTGATTGGTTTGCTTCGTTTGAATTGATTGTTCTCATACAATTCTCCCGCTACAGGAAAGACGCTTTGCACATAAATCTGCGTTTTAGGATTCGCTTCTTTTATCTTTTGGATGATTTTTTTATAGTTCTTCTCAATCGTTTCTACAGGAATATCTTGTTGGATATCGTTGATCCCAATCATTAAAAAGACTTTTTGTGGATTCAACTCTGTCACTTGATCGATGCGTTTCAGCAAACCATCTGATGTATCGCCGCTGATCCCTCTATTGGCAACTGTTATACCATCAAAATATTCGCCCCATTCGAAGTGATCCGTATGGCTGTCTCCGGCAAATACTACCTCTTTCGACTGCTTATCGTTAACTTCAAAACTATCTTTTTTGATTTTAATGACGGAATTTTCTTTGGGCTGATCCGCTGCAACTTTGCTTGGACCATTTGCTAAATAGACCCAACCTCCTTGTTTCAAAAAAATAACGGCTCCGGCTATAATAGCGGCTGCGTTAAAAAATAGTGACACTCTCAATAAATTCTTCTTCGACACTCTCATTACCTCCAATTCAACTCTTCATTAGTATCATAACGCAGGAACGTTAATCCTGCTAGGATTTAGCTTGAGTAGAATTTAGTATACCCTAGCTGGATAACCAACCAGTTCATTCCTTTAATAAAAATTATTCATTTTTCTATTACTTACCGATTGATTAGTACGTGTAAAATACGTATAATGAATCTGTGAAAAGGAGTTTAGGAAAATGTGAAGACGCGAGATTTAATCAAGCTTTTCGAGGAAAACGGTTGGTGGTTTGTAAAACATGGTGGTAACCATGATATTTATACAAATGGCAAAGCAAAAGAACAAATTGTTCGCCACAAAGAAACCAATGAACGTCTTGCAAAAGCACTCATTAAGAAGCATGGGCTTAAATAGCCCATCGCTTCATTGAAAGAAAGGTGAAAAAAATGATAGATAATAAAACATATATTTATCCTATTTATATAACGATTGATAGTGAACAAGAATTCCCCTATTTTGTTGAAATACCTGATATAGAAGGCTATACGCAGGGCAAAGACTTAGCAGAAGCTATCACAATGGCTCGAGATTATATCGGCTTTGCAGGTGTTGACAAATTAGAAAATGGAGAACCACTTCCACTACCAGATCAAATTAAATACAATAAAAATGATGCTCAAATAAAAACTCTAGTGGATATAAATTTCAAAAAATATAAAGCACAGCATGATAATAAAGTCGTCAAAAAAACTCTCACAATTCCTAACTACCTAAATGAACTCGGTAATGAACAAGGTATCAATTTTTCATTAACTCTTACAGAAGCGTTAAAAGAAAAACTAGGTGTTTAAAAACAAATTTTTTATTATATACAAAAAACTGTCTTCTGCTCTAGGAGACAGTTTTTTTTGTAAACTGATGCTAATCCATTTCAAAAATAAAAAATTGCACCATCCCATCAACATGTAATTCTCCTTCTGCACCAGAAAATTACACATCAATAAAATGATACAATCCCAATAAATAGCCCCAATATTTCCAAAATTCTTTCTTAGCGACTGCTTTTAATTCATCGCCTGCTTCATCCCACGGAACAAGTTCACCATCCACAACTTGATAAGCCGCCACAAAAGTCAGCTCAAAATCATAGTCACGATTGACGCGTTCATAAATCATTTTCGTGCGCAACATGTGATAATCAGAAGACGTAATAATGGCCGAATAATACCCATTTTTCTCCATGATTTTCAGCGTATGAACCGCATTTTCATATGTGCTGGTAGCCTCAGTCTCAGGGATAATCTGCTCAAATTCAACACCAAATTCTTCATAGATTTCTGCATTAGTGTCTACCATAGGCGAAATAATAATCTTATCAGAACGACTATAGCCTTCATGCAGCAGCTCCGAAGCCTTATTCGCTCTGATATATTCTTGCCCCTCTGGTACAATGATCACGTCCGATTTAACCGGCTTTTCATCCACAACGAGATGATTCATGATGATTGGATAACTCACACCAAGACCTAGGCAAATAAACAGAATAATACTTATAAAGATTCTTCTTTTTTTCATTCAGTTCTCCTCAAATAAGTATTTTAAGTTGAATCTTATATTAAACAAAAGGTTCACATCAAGCAACTGATAGAACAATCAAATAATAAAGGAGGAAAATCAGAGCGTATTGAAATAACTGAAATTATTGGATACATTGTAGATTGAATAACTTATAATAGAGTTATCGAATGAATTATTTGTTAAAATATTTGCTGCTCATTCAAAAAACCAGCTCTATATTGATCTAGCAGGGCAATCCCCTTATTCTTCTAGATAATTGAATGATCACTGTTTAATGCTTATCAGATCCAATTATAGTTAAATTCACACAAGATTATACTTAATAACACTATCTTAAGAAGGAGCACTATTTTATGAATACTTTTAAATCTTCAAAATTACTATTTTGGACACTGTGGATTTTAGCCGTTGTTCTAATTGTTTACTACGCAACTCAAATAAGCTTTGTTTTCCAACCCATATTTGTTTTGTTTTCGACATTGTTTATCCCCGTTTTAAGTGCAGGATTTTTATTTTACTTGTTGAATCCTTTAATCAATCTCATTGAAAAATTAAAAATCAAACGCAGTTTCGCTATTCTCTTAGTTATGGTTTTATTTCTTAGTGGAGCTGCTATTTTTATCATCAGTATGGTTCCTCTTCTTATGAATCAGCTATCCGACCTAATTGATAATATCCCTACTATTATTTCTGATATTGAAGCTCAAACTAAAGACCTTGCCTTTTTATCTTCATTGGACAATGTTAATGTAGAAGAATCTTTGAATCAATTAAACATTTCTTTGAACGCTCTATCCAAATCATTTTTATTTAATATCACATCCAGCATCAGTTCGATAATTGGAAAACTGGCTAACCTAACCATTGTCTTGATTACAATTCCAATTATTTTATTTTATATGTTCCATGACGGTAAAAAATTACAACTATCTGTTACCCACCTATTTCCTGATAAGTATCAAAAACATGTTTTTGAATTGTTGCATCTGACAAATGATGTGATTACCGCTTATATCAGCGGAAAAGGATTAGCAAGTATTGTTGTGGCTGTATTACTCTATTTTGGCTTTTTACTCATTGGAGTTCCTTACACGTTATTATTAGCTATTATTAATGGGTTCACCAATCTTATTCCTTATGTTGGTCCTTTTATCGGTGGTGTGCCTGCAGTCATTGTGGCCTTAACGATTTCTCCGACAGCAGCTATCTTAACAGCCTTACTCATATTTGTTGTTCAACAATTAGACGCTAATTTACTGACACCAAAGTTTGTCGGAAAATCTTTAGCCATTCACCCCTTAACGATTATTATCATTTTATTAGTGGCAGGAAAGATGCTGGGAATTGTTGGAATCATCTTTGGAGTTCCAGCTTTTGCTATCATTAAAACAGCCATCACTTACCTTAAAAACACGCGAAGCGCTGTAAAACAACAAACCATGTAACGTATAAGAATTTAAATTCGAAAGGAAGCCTAGTCACCACTGATAGGCTTTTTTTGATAGAATATATTTATGATTAAATACCCCATTCACCGATTATGCTATACTAAGTAAATAAGTAAAACACTAAAGGAGTTCTAACATGAAAAGTTTAGTTTTAGCAGAGAAGCCGTCTGTGGGGCGCGATATTGCTCGTGTGCTTGGCAGTACCAAAAAAGGGAAAGGCTACTTTGAAGGAGATCAATACATTGTGACTTGGGCGCTGGGACATTTAGTGACCTTAGCTGACCCTGAGACCTATGACCAAAAGTACAAAACGTGGAATTTAAATGATTTGCCGATGTTGCCGAACGACATGAAGTTGACGGTCATACGCAATTCCGGCAGCCAATTTAATGCGGTCAAATCGCAATTGAAGCGTAAGGACGTTTCGGAAATCATTATCGCTACAGATGCAGGGCGTGAAGGAGAATTGGTGGCGCGCTGGATCATCGAGAAAACCAATGTCAACAAACCGATGAAGCGTTTATGGATTTCGTCTATCACTGATAAAGCAATCAAGGAAGGTTTCAAAAATTTGAAGCCGGCTAAAAATTACGAGAACCTTTTCCAAGCAGCTGTGGCTCGTTCAGAAGCCGACTGGTACATCGGATTGAATGCCAGCCGTGCGTTGACCACCAAATACAATGCCCAACTGAATTGCGGACGCGTACAAACGCCTGTCGTACAAATCATTGCGCAACGCGAAGAAGAGATCAACCAGTTCAAACCAAAGACGTTCTATGGAGCGGAAGCTACTACAGACCACTCATTGAAACTCATTTGGCAAGACGCTCAATCTAATGATACAAAAACATTTGATCAACAAAAAATCCAACAAGTTGTGAAGCATACAGAAGGCAAAAATGCTGTGGTGACCGATGTAGTGAAAAAACCGAAGAAAACTTTTGCCCCTGCCTTGTATGATTTAACGGAATTGCAACGTGATGCGTATCAAGCTTTCGGGTATTCCGCGAAAGAAACCTTGAATATCATGCAAACTTTATATGAACAATACAAAGTCCTGACTTATCCAAGGACTGATTCGCGTTATTTGACGACTGATATCGTTCCTACGTTGAAAGACCGGATCAAAGTCAGCGCGCACGGAGAATACAAAGCGATCGCTAAAACGCTATTGAACCAGCCGATAAAAGCTCAAGGTTCATTCGTGAACGATCAAAAAGTTTCAGATCACCATGCGATCATCCCGACAGAACAAGTCGTCCCATTGCAAAAATTATCCGCAAAAGAACGCCACATTTATAATTTGGTCGTGAAACGATTCTTCGCTGTACTGTTGCCTGCTCACGAATACGAGCAATTTACGTTGACCGCGACAATTGGCAAAGAACGCTTCACAGCAAAAGGGAAAACAGTTACCAAAATGGGTTGGAAAGAAGCTACGATGAGTGCGGACGCTAAAGAAGACAGCTCAGGTGAATCCTTGTCTTCTATTAAAGTTGGCGACACATTGACCGTTTCTTACGTCAATGAAACCACTGGTCAGACAAAAGCACCAGCTTACTTCAACGAAGCTACTTTGCTGACAGCCATGGAAAACCCTGGTCAATACATGAATCATAAAGACAAAGCATTGACTCAGACATTGAAAGCCACAGGCGGACTTGGAACGGTTGCGACTCGAGCAGACATCATCGACAAATTGTTCAAGTCGTTCTTGATCGAGAAAAAAGGCAACCACATCCACGTCACGTCAAAAGGAAAACAACTCTTGGAGTTGGTTCCAGCCGACTTAAGATCACCAGAATTAACGGCTGAGTGGGAACAAAAACTAGAAGCTATTGCCAAAGGAAACTTGAAGAAAGAGCAGTTCGTGGACGACATCAAAACATTTACCAAAGAACTGGTCACTGAGATCAAACAAACCGACGGAAAATTCAGACACGAAAACTTGTCGACTAAGACTTGCCCTGACTGCGGCAAACCAATGTTGGAAGTCAACGGCAAAAAAGGCAAAATGCTGGTCTGTCAAGACCGCGAATGTGGCTACCGCAAAAACGTTTCTAGACAATCGAATGCGCGCTGCCCAAACTGCAAGAAAAAAATGTCTCTCAGCGGCGAAGGAGACGGTCAAATCTTTACTTGTACGTGTGGTTACCGCGAAAAATTATCCGCGTTCAAAAAACGCCGCGACCAATCTGGATCTGGTAAAGCTGATAAACGGACCGTTCAGAAATACTTGAAGAAACAAAAACAAGAAGAACCTGAAGACAATGGATTGTTTGATGCATTGAAGGGTTTGAAGTTTGAGGATTAAAGAACTATAAATAACAGAACATCCCTATTTGATGACAACAAGGTAGCGACCCCTAAAAGTTAGAGTAAAATCTAAACTTTTAGGGGTCGCTGCACGTTAAAGTTCTTGTGCTTAATTTATTGATTGTATATGGGTTAATCTTATTTTATTAAATACGTTAATAAAAAAATTAACTATTAAAAAAATAAAATTAATATCGAGAGGACGCTGTAATTGACCAAAATAATCTGGCGGATACACCTCAAGAATAGTAGCGAAAATGAAAATAAAGTACTTTAGTAATAGTAGATAAAAAAAAGTGAAAGTTAAAAAATGGACATTTCTTTTAAGTCCATTTTTAAATAGGAAATATATAATGAAACTGATAAATGTAATAAAAACAAGATTCTCCAATACAAGCGTTTGAAGAGATAGATATTGTATTTTCATTAACATATCTGCAGTTTGTTCACTACGTTGAGAAAGAAAGTTAGAAAATTCAAGATGCCTTGCTCTAACAAAGAAATAAAGTACATTGATAATTGTTAACGTTACAGCAAAACCTTTATAGGTCTTATCTGAGAAGCGGTTTACAAAATTGTACATATTATTGGAAAAAGACACTGCATAGCCTCCTTTGTGATCATAATAATTCTAAAAAAACATACATAAGAATTTAAGTCCTTATGTATGATCAATAAAACTATTGATTTGCTCCAGTTTGAATAGTGTGTGTGTGTCTTCCAAAATCAGCTGTTTCTCTGACCAATAATGAAGAAACAGTTGATTTCATAGTGTAACTTGCATCAAATCTAGCTGTTCGCCCGGAATAACTTGAAGAAACATTTAATCTATCAAGATATGGAGAAAACATCGATCCAAATATTGCTGTTTTTATAGTAACTCTTGTAGTACCTACTGAAGTAATGTTAAACGTACGAGTATCATATGAGAAGTTACCAGTAACAGTTACAATTCATTCTTTTGTAGGGTATCTTTTGTTGCGATCTTTTGCAGAGCGATAAAAATCCCTGCTTACTCCACGTCCTTGGATACTTTGTATACTATTTCTTGATTGTACATTGTCTAATGTATCAAATGATAGTGCAGAATATTCGATTCCATGAGATATTTCCAAATCATTTTCTTGAACGATGTAATGTATACTATCATAATCTTCTTGTATGTATAGCTTTGATGTTCCATCTATAAATTTCTTAGTTACATCGTTTCCTTCTGCATCTTTTACTAATAACCCACTTTTATTAGTAAAAGCTTTATCAATAAAACTTTTGAATAAGTCCGGTGCTTTAGATTCATCTTCAAAAGTAGTGACTTCTGTTGACTGAGAGACTTCATTTGATTCCTCAGAATACGTAGTTAAAGGCTAGGCTAAAGTTGTTGTAGCTCCTGCTGGACCTTTATTTTTTTGGCTACCCTAGCTAATTGCTTAAGTTCACTAGCAGAGAAGTAAACAAATGCTATAATAATAGATTTTCAATTGGCCAATTGAAACTTTTTGTAATCGATTACTATATAAACATACCATAAAAGAAATCAGAAACTAAAAACGTGTCATATATGACAAAAATGAAGTATGAAGTGACCATCCATTATTTCTAGTAAAAATCTTTTCTAAAGGTGACATAACTTAATAGTCTCGAGACGACTAATGCTTAGAGTGTCTATTTTGGGTGTGACCAAATAATACATTTAATAATGCTATCATTATAGGTTGGTATGTCAACACTTAATTAGACAACTTTTTAAAGGTTTGATAATTTGTATTCTTGTGGCGATAAGTAACCGAGCGACCCGTGAATACGAATCTTATTGTACCAATTAACGTAATCAAACAGTTCAAGGTCCAGTTCTTTCTGATGTTCAAAAACACGGCCATTAATCAATTCTGTTTTAATCGTTTTAGAGGTAGCTTCTGCTACAGCGTTGTCGTATGGAGTGCCTTTATTGCTTAAAGAGCGTTTGATACCAAAGGTATCTAGTGGTTTGTCGATGAGATGATTTTTAAATTCACTTCCCCGGTCTGTGTGGAATAATTTAAGAAGAGTTAAATTGTACGGAACCGTTGAAAAAGCGCGTTGAACTAACTCCGCGGTCTTATTTGGACCAGAGCTGTACCCAATAATCTCACGATTATATAAGTCTACCAGAACACAAATATAGTGCCATTTTTGTCTTACGCGCACATAAGTTAAGTCACTGACAATAACAGTCAATTCTTTCTCTTGATTGAATTTTCGATTCAGTACATTAACTGTTTCAGACTCATTAACGGTCGATTTACTTGGTTTGAATTGAGCAATCGTATATTTAGAGAGTAGACCTTGTTCTTTCATGATTCGACTAATTCGACGACGTGAGACTTGCCAGCCCAGCTTTTGGAGTTCGACTTTTATTTTTCGCTGACCATAAATGTTA
This sequence comes from Desemzia incerta, assembly GCF_900115825.1. Lineage (GTDB taxonomy): Bacteria > Bacillota > Bacilli > Lactobacillales > Carnobacteriaceae > Desemzia > Desemzia incerta. The sequence goes on from NZ_FOXW01000004.1 coordinate 21,436, forward strand.
TGACTAGCTTTAAACACCTGAACAATTAACTGTGTTAGCTCTTCTTCTTGATGATCACGTTGTTTCGCTTCGTAATAGTAGGTGCTTCTTGAGATTTGCAGGACTTCGCACATTGCTGATACCGAGTATTTGTGAAGGTTATTCCGAATCACATCTACTTTCGTCCCATTATCAGCGCTGCTTGTTTTAAAATATCGTTCTCCATCATAAGACGTTGATTTTCTTTACGGAGCTTTATTAATTCTGTTTCTTCAGGCGTACGATTATCTTTTTCTTGAAATGAACCAGATGATTGGTGTTGACGAACCCATCTGTCCAAGGCCGAAGGCGTTAGATCATATTCTCTAACAATATCTGCCCGAGGCTTTCCAGCTAAATGCAGTTGAACAACTTGTTCTTTAAAGTCTTTAGAAAACGATCTTCTCTCTCTTTTAGTCATGATGTTTTTCCTCCGTTGTGATTTGACTTAAGTGTATAAGACCTTATAATTATTGTCCAACTTAGTGTAGCCTATCCACTTTTTCATTAATAATTTATAGCCCAAAGGACCTTCTAAGTATTCTTGGACAACTTGTAACTTAAACTCTACACTGTATTTCGCCATAAAAATAACCCCCAGAAGTTTAGATTTTACTCTACCTTTTGGGGGTCGCTACCCAATCTGTCTCAAATAGGGGTATTTCTTTTCTAGTGGTTCTACTGTTTTACCAACTAGATAATATCGATGATTTCTTTCTTACTGGCTGCATTAGCGGGTGCATAGCTGAACACTAATCCGACTAATGAAGAAACGCCTAACGAAATCAATACAGTGGCTAAATCTACTCCAACAGAAAACGGCAATAACGCTGCCGCAATAGAAGAAAATAACAGACCTAATAAGTAGCCGATCACTCCACCGATACTTGTCATCAATACGCCTTCTAGTACAAACTGAGCCCGGATACTGCTTTGAGAAGCACCTAAGGCACGTCTGATCCCAATTTCTTTCGTACGTTCAGAAACGGATATGTACATCATATTCATTACACCAATTCCCGCAATAAATAATGAAATTCCCGCTACACTGGCAATGAACAACGTGATTCCGCCTAAGACTTCTGAAATACCGTCATCTAGAGCTGACATATCAAAATACTCATACGTTCCCATAGTCCGCATCGTTCCTTCTTCTTCAAGCAGCATCATCGTTTCATCAGCTACATCTGAAGGCAGAGCTCCTCTTTCTAACGTGACGACCATAGTATTGTTCATCATCTCTTCATTGTGATAACGTTGGTAGCTGTTCGTCGGAAGCTCAATCTCTTCTGAAAGAAAGCCCCCTAACAGTCCTGAAGAATCCAATTCACTCTCGTAAACTCCGACGATCGTATACAACTGGCCACTCAACGAAATCCCGCGACCAACAGCATCTGCTTCAGTCTCAAATCGATCTTCTACCAATGAAAATGGGACGACGACTACGCGACTTTCATTCAAGTTGTCCAGCATATCGATTGATCTGCCCGCAATGACAGATCTGCCGACTTCTTCAGTCAAGGCCACGTCCAAGTAAGTTTCTTCGCCTTCTACCATCGTCGTTACCGAAACAAAGTCCATGTCGTCTTCTTCGACTTCTGCCTTTTTAACGCCAGGAATATTCTCGACCATTTGCAGATCTATGTCTGAAAATAAAGGGTCATTCGTTTCGAACATCCATTCCGTATCGTCCGCTGAAAACTGAATATCGACCGTCAATAATTCCCCTTCATCTGGGTTTAAAGACTTTACAACATAGTTTTCAAATCCTCGCCCAATAGACATGATGGTACTAACGGCAGCAATCCCAATGATGATCCCGATCATCGTTAAGAAACTTCTTTTTTTGTTTTTCCATAAGGAGTTCCAAGATCCTTTAAAAAACACTAATGGATTCATGTACTCACCTCGCTTTTTCGTTCAATTTGCCATCATGCATATGAACCACACGATTACAAAACTGCACTGTTTCCGGATCATGTGTTACCAAAATAATGGTCACACCCTCTTCTTGGTTCAATTGCTTGAAAACGTTCATGATGTCATTGGACGTTTTGGTATCTAAAGCACCAGTCGGCTCATCAGCAATGATAAAGTCAGGATTGTTGATGATGGCTCTGGCAATGGCTGCTCTTTGCTGCTGGCCGCCTGATAATTGCTTAGGCAGTTTGTTTCCTTTATCCCCAATGCCCAGCTTCTCTAGTAGTTCATCGACTCTTTTCTTTGTTTGACGGTAATTCCATCCGTCATAAAGCAGCGGCAACTCAACATTTTCTCGAATCGTCAAGGTTTCAATCAAATTGAACTGCTGAAAAACGAATCCTACACGTTGATTTCTTAGTTTTGACAAATCATTATCTGATTTAGACGTAATGATCTCGTTTTCTAAGTAATAGTTACCCAAATATTTGCGGTCCACGAATCCGATTAAGTTCAATAAGGTTGATTTTCCGGAACCAGACGGGCCCATTATAGCGAGAAAATCGCCTTTATGGACTTCTAAATCAATATTTTTCAAAACTGGTATCCATTCATTGTCTGCTTTATAAGCTTTTCTGATTTTCTCCAACTTAATCATACATCACCATAACTTCGTCACCATCTAAGAGAGCAGGATCAGGGTTTATTAAGACTTCTTCATCTGCTTCAAGTCCAGATTCTATGACATAGAGTTTGCTTTTCTCTGAAACAACCACTTCTCGTTTCTCAACAATGCCGTCTTTATTTAAGTACACCATTGTTTTGCCATCTTCTTCGATTACCGCATTTTGCGGCAGATACATTACGCCTTCACTGTATCCGATTTGCACCGAGAAACCATACTGGATGGATTCTTCTGGAAGAACGGTAAAATGGTAGCGAGATGAAGTAGATCCTTCTGCTTCAGCTTGCATCGGAAGTGAATCAATTTTCGAGATTTTCCCTTTCAACTCACGATCAGAGTTCAGTAAATAAATATCTACAGGACTATCTACTGAAAGCTTGTTGTAGTCGTATTCAGAAACGGACGATTCGATCTTCAAGTTGTTTGACATCAAACGTACAACAGGTTGTTCGCTCGATTGCAGCTTGTTCGGATCAACTCCGCTCAATTCCACGACACCTTTAAAGTCGGCTTGGATGGTTGTAGAAATCTCTTTTTTTAGTTTCTCGATTTCATAAGTGATATCTTCCATTTGTATCTCGAATTCATCCATCGTCATTTCTGCCCCTTCAATCGCAGCTTCTGCCTCCGCTTTATCGGATTCAGCTTCCATCAATTGGTTTTGAGCTTTTTCGGCTTCCGGACCGAGCATCAACTCTTCTTCACTGACCTCGTTGGGAGCTTGAGCTTGACGATTGCTTTCTTCAATATTCCCGTTTGCTGTAGCCAATGTTTTCTTTGCATTTGCCAATTCTGTTTCTGCTTCAGCATATCTTTGAGCTGAACGATTATACTGATGATTTTGTTCATCCAGCAGCTGTTGGTTTTCTTCGTTTCGATAAGTAAATAAATCTGTTCCTTCTTCTACTTCTTGACCATTTTCAACAAGAATTTCAGCAATCAGACCTTTTGAAGCATCGTAATATTCTTCTTGAACTTCAGCAGCTTGAACTTTCCCATCAAATAAAATAGGGTCTTCTTCCCTTACGATATGAATGGAATAAGAGGGTTCGGATTCGCTTCCATTTTTTGATTGTTGAAAAAATTGAGCTATCAAAATAATCACGGCGATAATGACAATGATGCCTATGGTTAAAAGAGCTCTTTTATCTCCGATACGCTGTAAAAATGAACGGTTCGTTTTTTCTTTCTTTGTCTTTTTCACTGTTATTTATCCCACTTTCTCCTAGACTCCTACACTATTAACAAAACTTAAAGCAGCAACACTCAAAATGATGTTTAAAATCAAGAACACTATTTGGACAATAATGGCTGCTTTCTTGACAGGCTTGTTTTTTTCTTCTCCCGAAAAGTAGAAGAATAGGAACAATCCCGCTGTTAAAATGCTTATCAGTATACTGAAGATAAAGTTCCCTTGGAAACCAAATTGTTGCACCAGCAAATTCAACCCTACAGTAATGGTATTCGTATAAAAAATAGCAGACCAAATGTCGTATTTATAAACTTCTGTTTCTTTCGAGATCCACTGAATCGGAAACTTTGTAAATAAGTACTTTAACCCAGCTCCAATAAACGCAAACAGTAAACTTGAAACAACCCCCACAGTACCAGCTATTGCTAGTATTTCTGGATCTGAACCTAACTCCTTTTCCAATGCAAGAGTAGTGTAAACTCCTGCCAGTAAAGAAACCACCGCAAAAAGTACAGCAGCTCCAACCGGAAACTTCTTAGGCTGCTTCATTTCGATATCTTGATTCATGTTCTATTCCTCCACTTATGTACCTATGTATTTTCATTCTAGATGAATAATTTATGTACTGTCTTTGTTAACTTGCTGCCCCTTTCTAATTTCTATAGCCCTTTATTTTTTAAACAATCAGACACCATTTCAAATACACTGATTAAAATTGTAACAAACTCGTTATTGAATAACAACGCGAATAGTAAGTAGAATTAACAGGTAACTGGTAGAGTATTTTATGATAAAATTAGGATGATCTTATTTAAAAAATAGTCCGCTATTATTAATAGGATAGATAGTTAAGCTTGTGCTGCTAAAATTCTTTTCGGAATAGGACGGTGTTAAAATGAACAGTGCAGAAGAAATCATTATTTCTCCATTAAAAGAGGAATTAATTGAGGATATCCATAAAACAAATGATTCTTTTAAAGTATTTGGTAAAGTTGTGCCTAGTTTTCAATCAGGAAAGTGGTCTTTTGAAGAAATACTATTTGACGAAGTGAAAAACATTCGATTCCCAGATGATCAACTTGATTGGATCGAATACATAGACAGTGAAGATAAAGCTTTATTTTTAGCTTATAGAAACGATGATTGCATTGGGCAAATCAGAATCATTCAAGATTGGAATCGCTTCTGTTATATCGAAAACATCGCTACTAAAGAAGACTTTAGAGGGCATGGCATCGGAAGTTTACTTTTGACTAAAGCAGAAGAGTGGGCAAAAGAAAGAAACCTTATTGGTATATCTCTAGAGGCCCAAGATGATAATTTAGGGGCCTGCAGATTTTACGTGAAGCAGGGATTCGTATTGGGCGGAGTTGATACCTTAAAACAATCTTCTAATCCACAAATAGATGCTACTTTATATTGGTACAAACTTTTTAAATAGTAAATTTACCCATAAGAAACGAGGTGCTCCTATGTTAGATAAATCAATTCCTTATGCAGAAATTTGGATGTATCGCGAGCGAGAACTTCCAGTCGTTGAAAAAACTCTGCCTGAAGGGTTTCGCTTTGAGCTTTACCAAGAAGGTGATGAACTGGAATGGGCAGCTATTGAAACAGCTGTAGCGGAGTTTGATGATGAGACAAAAGCAATCGCTTATTTTAATGAAAAGTTCGCGCCATACCCAAAAGAGCTGAAACAGCGGATGTTCTTTGTCACTGATCCTGCGGGAGAAAAAGTGGGAACTTGCTCCGCTTGGTGGAAGAAAACACCGGATGGAACTCGCTATCCATTGGTTCACTGGGTCGCTGTAAAGCCCGGTTATCAAGGAAAAGGTCTTGCAAAAGCAATGATGACTCAGACTCTTAAGCTGCTGCAAAATCTAGAAACTACTTCTCCTATTTATTTGCACACGCAAACTTGGAGCCATCCAGCCATCCGTTTATACCAAACATTGGGTTTTGAAATAACAGATAAAAACTTAGATGGCAGTCCAAATCCTGAGTATGATAAAGCAATAGCTATTTTAGCTGAATTAGAAAAGTCAACATAAATTAATGCGTCAAATATTAGCTCATTCTACTCAAAAAAGGCTTTAGTCCAAAAAACGACTAAAGCCTTTAGTTAACTTCTTTTAATTAGTAAAATCTTCTCCGTTTGCTTTCAAATAAAGATTGTTGGTTGAAGGAAAAATATTTATCGTGAGCGTGCCCTTACCCATTAGCATATTTCATCAATCGGTTGATATGAACGCCTAAATATACTACTTCATCGTTCGGAATTGTTTCATGATAGACCTTCTCAATGTAGTCTTTGATCTTAGCCGCACTTTCCATGGCAGAGGGATATAAGATCCACATTTGATTATAGAATTCTTCTTCGCCATCATCCAACAAAGCATCAGAATAGTATCTTTCTACAAAGAAACGCACATGTGTAATGAAGCGGGCATAATGGATTGAATTGGTATCAATATCTTTCTGCAACGAATACCGGACCATATTGACAATCCCGCCGATCATTTTTGCGTACTTGAATCCAGCTCCGCTATCAGGGTCTTCCGATTGCGCATTTATTAAATGGAAAGCAATATTTGAGGCTTCCTCCTTAGGAAGATCAATTCCATATTGCTCATTCAAAAGGGTAAGTGCGTACTTCCCAATTTGAAACTCTTTGGGATAATAGCTTTTTATTTCCCAGTATAAACGGTTTGCAATATTTACCCCTTTTTGTGCGCGTTCAACAGCAAAATGCAGGTGGTCTGTTAGGGTTAAATAGACTCCAGGATTCAGTTTTTTATCTAATCCTTTTTCTGCTTCAGAAACGATAGTACGAGTGATTTCAAAAAATTCAATAGGTATTTCTTCAACTAACTCTAATATTTGTGAAGATTTCTTTTCTTCAAAAGGCAGAAATATTTTATCTACTCTATCTCCTGATATTTCATCCCCAGCTTTCTGTCCAAAGCCTATCCCTTTACCTAATGCAATCATTTCTTTGCCATTTTCTTCAACCAGTACCACACTTGAATTCAACACTTTTTTTATCGAAATCACTCATTATCCCCCTATCGCTGCTTAAAAAGATCGGGACTACTCGAATAAGGATGCACCGTTTGTTTCGATCACTTCTTTGTACCAGTGGAACGAATCCTTTTTCAAGCGGTTATATGTCCCATTTCCTTCATCGTCTGCATCCACATAAATAAATCCATATCGTTTAGACATTTGAGAAGTTCCTGCACTAACTAAGTCAATTGGTCCCCAACTAGTATAAGCTATCAAATCTACACCTTCATCGATGGCTTCTTTCATTTGTTGGAAGTGTGCTTTAAAATAATCGATGCGATACGGATCATGAATTTTACCGTCTTCCACTGTATCAACTGCTCCCATACCGTTTTCCACGATCATCAATGGCACTTGATAACGATCATAAAGTTCGATCAACGAAATCTTCAAGCCTTTTGGATCGATTTGCCAGCCCCAATCAGTTGAAGGTAAATGAGGATTTTTAACCCCAAGAACAGTATTTCCCGGTGTACGTTCTGCATTTGGATCTGCAGATTCTGCCATGGACATGTAATAGCTGAAAGAAACAAAATCTACTGTATATTGCTTCAGAGTCTTGCGATCTCCTTCTTCCATTTTAATCTGAATTCCCCGATTTTCCAAATCCTTTTCGATTCTGGCAGGATATTCTCCCTTAACTTGAACATCTGCATAAAAATTATTTTCTAAGTTCTTTTTCAAGGTCAGTTCAACGTCTTCTGGGGCGCAAGTTAATGGATAAGTCATCAGTTTCGTTAACATACAACCGACTTGGCTTCCTGGAATTTTTTCATGAGCATCTTTTGTTACTAACGCACTCGCAACAAATTGATGATGCAATGCTTGATAGATATCTTGGGCTTCTTGACCTTCTGCGCTTTTCTCTTGAATAATTCCGGCTGTTGTAAATGGATGGCGATGGATGCTGTCGATCTCATTAAATGTCAGCCAATATTTTACGTATTTGCCGAAACGATCAAAACAAACATTAGCAAAGCGAACAAAATCATCTATTACTCGACGCTCCACCCAGCCATTATATTTAACCGCTAAAGCTAACGGCATTTCATAATGAGAAAGTGTGACGATTGGTTCAATCCCTAAACGATGCATTTCTTTAAAGACATTTTCATAAAATGCAATCCCTTTTTCATTCGGTTCCAATTCTTCTCCTGTAGGGAACAAACGAGTCCAGGCAATTGAGAGACGCAAAGTTTTAAAGCCCATTTCAGCAAATAAAGCTAAATCTTCTTTATAGTGATGATAAAAGTCGACGCCTCTTCTTTTTGGATACCATTTATCAGATTTGTCTTCACTAGCTTCTTTTATAGACTGCAGTGTGACATGCATATGAGCAGCAAAATCTTTGTTGTCTACATTTGGTTTATAAGTAGCCATATCAGCCACCGACAGGCCCTTTCCATCTACGTTCCAAGCACCTTCTACTTGATTTGCTGCTATCGCGCCGCCCCATAAAAATCCTTTTGGAAAACTTGTTGTGTTTGTCATTATTCTATTCTCCTCTATTCCTTCGTTCAATATGTTTTTTTATTTTCACTATCTTGTGTTTAAGCTATCGGACTGATGGCTAAGATATCACTGTCATTGGTGACTAATTTTTCCAGATTAAATGAATTGATCGTGTAGTTATCCTTATTAGTTACGACACAGATAACAATTGGGTCAAATCCTACTTCTTTAATCTGATCAATATCAAATGCAATCAGCTTTTGCCCTTTTGCTACTTTTTCGCCAGAATGAACAAATGTTTCAAACCCTTTTCCTTCTAACTGAACAGTATCTATACCAATATGAAATAGAAGTTCTGCACCATTAGCCGTTTTTAAACCAATAGCATGCTTCGTTTCAAATACCATCGTGATTTCTCCATCTTCAGGAGCTACCAATATCCCTTCTTCAGGAATGATCGCTACCCCATCACCTACCATACCACTGGAAAAAACAGCGTCTTTTACTTCTGACAGCGAAATCACTTTTCCATTCACTGGACTTGAAAGAACAGCATCTGAAACAGCGGCCTTTTCCATCTTAGTTTCAGTTTCATTGATAGACTCTTTATCTTTATAAAGAATCAATGCTGCAGCAAAAGCAACTACAAATGAAATTCCCAAAACTGCAAATGCCCAAATTAGATTCATCGGATCAGCTTTGTCAGCGAACATCGTGATACTTGCAATCCCAGGGCCTACTAGAGCAAAGGCTTGAAGAGCAACGATTCCCGCAAATGCTCCCCCGATCAGGCTAGAAAACATAACTGCATATAAAACTCGTTTGTGCAGAATGGTTACCCCGTAAAGAGCTGGTTCAGTAATTCCGAATAATGCGGAGATACCCGCAGAAACAGCCGTAGATTTCAATTTTTTGTCTTTTGTTTTGATGCTGACAGCAAAGCACGCGCCAGCTTCTGAAATATTGTGGGCCAATGAAGCTGGGAGATAAAGGAGTTCTGCTCCCAATTCACTCATGGATGAAACAGCGTAAGGAATCATCGCTTTATGCATACCCGTTACAACCATTAATGGCAGTACAGCTGCTAAGACTCCGGTTGCAACCCATCCAAATTGATTATACAAAGATACAATGATAGAAGAGAAAGCTGTTCCTACATTATAGCCTAATGGTCCTAGAAGCAATAAAGCGATAGGAACTGTAATCAACAAGCTCATCATAGGTACAAAGAAAATACGAATTGGTTTTGGTGAAACTTTTGTAAACCATTTTTCAAGTTGAGCATAAAATAAAACAGTTAAAATGGCTGGGAATACTTGAGACGCATATGCTATATTGTCCAATCCAAAAGATAAGAACGTAGCGCCTTCAGCCAGCATAGCTGTCATTTCAGGAAGGATCAATGCACCGACAGCAGATACGGCAACCAATTGATTGACTTTCAACTTATTAGCTGTAGTCATTGCCACCAGAATAGGCAAGAAATAAAGAGGTGCCCCGCCGACCAAATTTAAAATCTGATAGGTTTGAGATTGGTCACTAATCAGCCCTAAGATAGAAGCTAGCAGCAACAAAGACTTTAATACTCCTCCACCCGCAATCGCAGGAACTAAAGGTTGAAAAATAGAAATGACAAAATCTAATATAACTGAGCCTAACTTTTGCTTTTGTCTTGGTCCTTCTTCAGTATTTGAAACATTATCGCCTAATAACGCTTTCACTTCATCATACACTTCAACAACATCATTTCCAATAATCACTTGGCATTGCACATTTTGGCGAACGCCCATAACGCCATCGACTTTTTCTAACTGGCTCATATTTACCTTGCTATTGTCTTTTAATGTAAAACGTAAACGAGTTGAGCAATGCTCCAAATGGGAGACGTTTCCTTGCCCACCGATGTACTGCAATACTTCTTCTGCTGTTTGTTTGTAATTCATGGTGTTTCCCTCTTTTCTTTTTTGAGTAATGAACTTTTGAGTCGAAGTGGCCATCCTCAACACAAAAAACAGGCAGAAACTAAATAAATTGACAACAAAGCAAACGCGTATTGAAACGCATACATTGTTATTCAACTTATTTAGGTCCTGCCTGCATTACCAGTCACATGCCTGTTTAAGTTACATTTAATTTAACACATCAGAATGTAAACGTAAACAACAAATTGTTTTCCTAATCAATTTCTCATCTTTTTGATTCCACATAACTGCTCTGTTCTAAGAGGCCTCTCTTCTTTCCAAGGATATCATTCAACATATATTAGTCTTTTTTACCGTGCCATCATCTAGCAGATATGCTGCCTTTCTATGGCAATACATAAAAAGAATCACCTTCTTTTTTCTTTCTTGTAGATTTAGTTTTTTCACATAAAGATTTATTCAGCACAAAGAAATGGCATTCAATCTTATGCTATACTACTAAGAAATGATATTACAGTGAGTTAGATTAGTGTTCTATTAAATAATGGAACAGCATACCAATGCTGTTATTTCTTAATTTTTGCTGTTTAGTTAAGGAATAGAAGTGTATAGATTCTAGAAAGGACTGTTTATAAGATGAAGAACAATGTAGTAGCTTATGCAAACGAAAAATGCGATGAAATTGGTATCAGTAGCTCATATGCTAAAAATACACATTAGCAATAATACTTTTGAAAAACATATAACTGCACAAGTTATGCTAAGATTATTCATTACAATTTACTCAAGTGTATCATTGTATGGAATCCCAACTAAAGATGACTTTAAAAGCAAATAAAAAATAGGTTTTATATCCCTATTTCTTTGAAATAAATACTTCATTTACATTCTTTTTACTCTGGATTAGTTGGATCATAAATAAATTTCATCTTTATATTAACGATCAGAGCACAGAAAAAAATCTAAATTCTCTTTTATTTTTTACAGAAAAAAACAGTGAGTACTTTTTAGTACTCACTGTTTTGCTGTTACTCTATCGCTTTTAAAATGATTCGTTTACTTTGATAATCTCCATATAAATCTGGATCCAAATAGATGCCGCGATACATCAATTCATCTCCACCTAAAACTCGGCCATCATCTAATTGATAAACCTTTGACGCATTGAGTCCAACTAATTTAAGACGTTTAACCGGCTTATTTGCTTTATCCATAATTTGGAAATAATAAAAGACAGCTTGTTCTTTGTTAGAGTCTACAAATATCCAAGATGTATGATTAGCTCCATCAAATGGGCTTAAGATACGATGAAAATCTCCGTATTGTATCACTTGTCTATATTGCTTGTAAAACTCAATTTGATTTTGCACTTCTTTTTTCTCTTCAATCGTTAACTGTGTGATATCTAATTCATATCCTAGATTTCCAGACATCGCTACATCTCCACGCATTTTCAAGCTAGTTTCTCGGTTAACTTGATGATTAGGCACAGCAGAAACATGTGAGCCCATAGAACTAATTGGAAATACCATACTGGTTCCATATTGAATTTCTAATCGTGCTACTGCATCAGTATTATCACTCGTCCATGTTTGAGGCATGTAATAAAGCATTCCGGGATCATATCTTCCACCGCCTCCAGAACAACTTTCAAAGAGGATATTAGGATAAGCGTTGACTAATTCTTCCAATATTTCATACAACCCTAAGATATATCGGTGCGCTACTTCTCCAGGAATAGCATTTAAAGCGCCTGAGCCTAGTTCTGTCATGTTACGATTATAATCCCACTTAATATAGTCAATAGGGACTTCATCTAAGATGAGCTTTATTTGATTTAATATATTTTCTCTAACTTCTTTCCGACTGAAATCAAGCACTAACTGACTTCTTCCTCTAGACTTAGGTCGTCCTGGAGTATGGATACACCAATCAGGATGCTGACGATATAATTCACTATCTTCTGAAATCATTTCTGGCTCAAACCAAAGACCAAACATCATACCTTTTGCTTGAATAGCTTCGCTCAAAGACTTCAATCCTTTAGGTAATTTTTTATCATGTACAAACCAATCTCCTAAAGAAGAATAATCATCATCTCGTTTACCAAACCAGCCATCATCTAGTACAAACAATTCTACGCCTAATTGTGATGCCTGATCAGCAAGGTCTATTATTTTCTCCTCAGTAAAATCGAAATAGGTTCCTTCCCAATTGTTGATTAAGACAGGTCGTTCACTATATTGATGATTCCCCCTAACAAGGTGATTTTGGTATAATTTATGGAAAGTTTGGGACATTCCATTTAATCCCGCTTCACTATAGACCATGACTGCTTCTGGTGTTTGAAATGTTCCTCCTGGATTTAATTCCCAATTAAAATGCGTTGGACTAATTCCCATCTGTAATCGGGTCTGTGCATAAGAATCGACTTCTATGTTGCTGATAAATTCTCCAGAATATACTAAATGAAAACCGTATGCTTCTCCTAACATTTCAGTGGTCTGTTGTCTCACCAAGGATACAAACGGTTGATAGGTATGTCCAGTGGTTCCATGTTTACTGTCTAATGTGTGAATACCACGCACTAATGGAGAACGCACTAACTCCCGCTCTCTTCCCCAAGCACCTGGTAATTGAACTAGTTCATAGTCTGAGTCTGAAAAATCAACTGACATACTAAGAGCACGGTTCAAAATAATTTTACTATCTCCGTTATTATAATATTGTACAGACCGTGTAATTACGGGATATTTCTCAAAAATAGTATACGTTAATGTTACTGCCATTCCAGTCAAACTATCCTGTAAATACAGTTCTAATGTTTTAGTCTGACTAGATTCGGATGCATATGTATGAGGCAATCCTGGTAGCGAAGGCTTCCCTTCTTTGATAGCGTATCCACTATATTCTAAATTATTTGCACGCCACCCAGCTTCATCTGAATAGGTAAAAGCTGGCTCTCGAAAATCTCCAATATCTGATCCTGGATATTCTTGTGGTAATACAGCTAGTGAAAATTCTCTGTGTGTAATGGCATCTGGATTTGGCGCAAATGAACGATCTCTACGAGGGTAATCAGTAGTAGATCTTATATCTTTCACTCTTTTTCCCCAGTAATGATGAGCCAAGTATTTCTCTTCTTCTATGGCTATTACATAACTGATAAACTCATTGTATAAATGAAATGTTTGGTTGCTCTTATTGTAATGAACTTGCACGGTATCTCCTCATTTCTAAGATATTTTATCAGAATACAATTGTTTTTTGCTGGTTCTCTTCAGATATAATATGAAATTCTTTAGAGCTAAGATTTATATTCAAAGTCGCTTTTTCATTTTTATTGCTCCACACTATTTCTAAATGATGAGCATCAGAGGTACGAATATCCATCTCTCCGTTGAATGCATTTGATTTATTTCTAAATTCAAATAACTTAAACAACCTTTTTACAATTGGTCGTTCTATTTCTACTTCGATTTCCTCTAAGGAATAATAATGACGATTGATATTACGACCTTCTTTTGTGCTTTCTAACAACTCAATGTCATTTTTCCCAGCCAGCATTCCAACATAATAAACTTGAGGAATTCCAGGAGCAAAACACTGAATTGCGCGAGCAAGTAAATAGGCCTGATCGTCATTACCAAGAGCTGAGTAATACGTACAGTTGATTTGATAAATATCTAAGTTGTTATATGCTTCAGAGCTGTATATTCTCTTTATATTGGCTCCTTTTTCATAAAGTGAATTGACTGTAAAATCAATCTCTTCGTCTGTTAATAAATCTTTGACATCCACTACTCCGATTCCATCATGAGTATCCAGTGTAGTAAACTGTTCACGAGGGCATGTACGCAACCAATGTGCTAAGCGATCGGCCTTACCACTGAACAGAGCATGCAATACAAGCATAGGCAATGCAAAATCGTATACTGGATAGCCTTTACTAGCTATTTTTTGCTGAATACTATAATGTTCATGAATCTCTGGAAGCAATTTCACATTATATTGGTCCAGTATATCTTTACAATAATCTAGAAGTTCCCAAATATCTGGTTCGACAAAGAAACAATTTGTGTCTAATTTTTTTATTGCGTATGCGAAAGCATCTAATCTTACAACTGAAACTCCCTGCTCTGCTAAAAAAACAAGCATTTCTTTAATAAATTGACGAGTAGCCTTTTTACGGACATCAAGATCAATTTGTTCTTCTGAAAATGTGCACCAGACTTGATCTGTACTTCCGTCTTTAAATTCAACATCTAAAAAAGGAGCTTTTGGTTTCCGTTTATAAATTAAATCAATATCCTTTTTTGTCGGTTTTTTTTCTGGCCAATATTCTGAATAACGTATGAAGAAATCTGCATACTTTGATTTGTCGTTATTTTCAATAAAATCTTGAAAATAATGAGATTGACGCGAAATATGATTGATCATAAACTCATACATGGTATAGAAAGAAGAACTAATTAATTTTAGATCTTCCCAAGTTCCAAATGCTTCATCGACCTTAGTATAATCTAATGGCGCAAATCCACGATCCCCAGAAGATGGATAAAAAGGTAAAATATGAACTCCGCCTATGACTTCTTTTAAATGTTTATTCAGTACCTCATTCAAATCTCTTAAATTATTACCTAGACTATCTGGATAAGTAATTAACATTACTTCATTTTTTATACTTGTCATATGCTGAATTTCCTTTCTTTACTTCCCACCAGTAGTAGCAATCCCTTGAATGAATTGCTTTTGAAAGATGATGTATAAAATGATCATTGGAATAATCGAAATAACAGAGCCTGCCATCAGTTGAGGATAATTTGATGTAAATTGTCCTTGCAGACTAGCTAATCCGGCAGAAAGTGTCATTTTTTCTTGAGAAATATTGACAATTAAAGGCCACATTAAATCTTTGTAAGCAAACAGTGCAGTAAAAATCGATAAAGATACTAATCCAGATTTTGCTAATGGAAGATATATTCTAGCAAATATCTGCCAAATATTTGCCCCATCAATCGTAGCTGCTTCCATTAATTCATCCGGTAACTTCATGAAAAATTGACGTAATAAAAATGTCCCGAAAGCAGAAATTATACCTGGGATGATTAATGCTGTTACTGTATTCAACATTCCAATATTTTGGACTAGAAGGTATTGAGGTGTTAGAAAAATCTGAGCTGGAATCATCATTTGTGTTAAAACCATCCAAAAAAACAGGTTCTTCCCTGGAAATTCAAGTTTAGCTACAGCAAATGCAGCCATAGCACTGAATAAAGTAGACGTTACTACTCTTACAACAATCATAATTCCTGTATTTAAAAAGAAAGCTACAAATGGCAACACATTCCAGACATTTTTATAGTTCTCCCATTGAAAACTCTCCGGTAAAATAGTAGGCGGAATTGAAGTAGTTTCTGGTATAGTTTTTCCTGAAGTTAAAAACATCCAGACAAAAGGCAAAATCATAATAATAGATCCAATGATTAATACAATATGAATAAATAGTTTAGATTTTTTAGTTGGTTCGTTATGCATTATTTTACCTCCTTAATCGTAAGTAACCCATTTTTTCTGAGCAATTAATTGGATTGCTGTGATACACATGATAATAACAACTAACACCATAACTACAGCAGATCCATATCCTTTATCATTCAAAACAAATGATTCATTAAAGAACATATACACTAGAGATTGAGCTTTATTTAATGATGGATTAGTTACATCAAACATGATAAATATAATATCGAATATCTGCAAAGCACTAATCACACTTGTCACTAACACAAAGAATAATTGAGGAGTTAGTAATGGCACTGTGATTTGAAAGAATTGGCGAATCTTCCCTGCCCCATCAACGGTCGCTGCTTCATAATATTCTTGGGGGATTTCTTGCAGTCCTGCCAATAAAAGAATCATATTATATCCGATATTTGACCAAATACCTACAATGATAATTGACCACAATACTACATTAGGATCAGAAAGCCATTGTACATTTTCTAAACCAAAGTAACCGAGTATAGTATTAATCAACCCGAATTCAGAATTGTATAGCCATCTCCAGACCATTGCTACCGCTGCCGGAGCAGCAATCATCGGTAAGAAGTAAATAACACGATAAATTCCTACACCTTTTATTTTAGTATTTACTAGTACAGCTGCTATCGTAGAAAGAATGACTGTCAATGGAACCTGTATTACTGTATAAACTAATGTGTTTCTTAAGGATTGCCAAAACTCAGCATCTGAAAACATTTTTACATAGTTATCTAAACCAACAAAAGTAGAGGTTCCAAATGTACTAACATTTTGAAAGCTCATTAATAATGTCTGGAATACTGGTATAATATTGAGTACGATTAATCCTATTGCTGTTGGAGCAATAAGTAACCATCCCCACAAGTATGTGTTTCTATTTTTTTTAACAGCTTGTTTTTTCATTGTAATTTGTTTTTCTTCTAGTACGTGCTCATTCATAGAGTATTGCCTCCTTCAAAAAAGCGCCCACTTATGATTGCATAAGTGGCACTCTTTAAAATTTTATTCGTCAGCTAATATATCTTCAACTTGATCAGCGATATCCTCTGCGACTTCTTTAGCACTTTTTTCACCAGCAAAAACTGGAATCAACTGTTCATTTTCAATGTTTTCCCATCTAGTTGTTTGGTTAGTGTAAGGTTTAATGACACCAGATTCCATTTGATCAGTAAAAATTTGTGTATTAAATTCTGGATAAGCCTCATTAAAAGTTGTGTCTATCCCTTCTAAAGCAGGTATAGCACTTCCATTTTCTCCTTGAAGCTTCATTGCTTTTTCTGAAGAAAGAAATTCAACAAATTTTTGTGCTTCTTGTGGATATTTAGTATTTTCAGCAACTGAGTTAGCTAATCCATTAAAAATAGTTGCTTGTTTTTCTCCTTGAGGTAATGGTGCTACATCTACATTTTCTGCAGTATATTCATTATTAGCCATTTCTGCAGTCATCCAAGAACCAAAGAAAGCCATTGCTCCTCTGCCTGATTGGAAAAATGTTAGATTACTATTGTCCGCAAATTGGTTCTGTGTCGGAGAAACACCATGTTTTACACTTAGGTCTGCATACCATTGAACAGCATCAACTGTTTCATCTTTTCTAAATCCTGACTCTGTTTTGTCTTCTGATATCACATATCCGTCGTTTTGATAAATAAAGTTATGATAACCTTCTTGTCGGTTTAAAGGAGCTAAAACTCCATAAACTCCTGCTTCTTCATCCGTCAATTCTTGAGCAGCCACTAATAAATCGTCCCAAGTCCAATCTTCATCTGGATATTCTATTCCCGCTTCATCAAACAGTGATTTGTTATACCAAAGGCCTATTGTATCGTAGTCTTTAGGAACACCTAATAACTCTCCATCAGCTGAGTAAAGTTCAACTAGATCTTCTGGGAATTGATCTAGTTTTACATTTTCTGAGCTTTCGAATGTTTCTGATAAGTCCATCAATACATTACCTTCTGAGTAATTAGCAATTTCATTAGAGTGCATCCAAAATACATCCGGCATGCTTCCGCCTTGTGCTGAAGACTCCAACTTAGTCCAATATTGCTCCCAAGGGGTAACTTCAACATTCACTTTAATCCCAGGGTTTTCCTCTTCAAAAGCATCTGCTATTGCTTGCATACCAGGTTCTTGTATTGCATCCCAGATACTGTAAGTTAAAGTAACGTCTTCTTCACTTGATGCACTGTCCCCATTTCCACAAGCTGCTAAAAATAATGATAAACCTAATGCTAATGAAAGTGTTCTTTTCATACTCTTTTTTGTAAACATATTCTTATCTCCTTTTATATTTAATGAAAAATCAACAAAATAGTATACATCTCTATACTGTATTAAAAAACAAGCTCTCTTTGAAAACGCTTTATTGTCTTTGTTAGTAATATCTTAACAGACAATTATAAGTATAAAAATATATCTAGTCTTCTTAAAACATACAATTTTATAGATTAATGAGTATAACCAAAATAAATATTTTTTCCTGATCCCTTACCATTGAGTATAAAAATTCAAGGAACTGAGACAGGTTTGTCTTAGTTCCTTACAGACCCAATATATAAATGTTTACTTTATCTTTTTTTAGTTGTCTTTTTATATTCTGTAGGTGTCATCCCAATTTTCCTCTTAAAGACCCGCGTAAAACTTAATGGATTTTTATATCCTACTTTCTCAGCAACTTCTCTTACATTAAAATCGGTTGTCTCAAGATATTCTCTACTTTTTTGTATACGATAATCAATTAGATATTCATGGAGTGTTCTTCCAGTAACTTGTCGAAAAATAGAAGTTAGGTAAGATTCATTCAATGAAAGTTGTTCCGAAATATCACCAATTAAAAAATCTACATTTTGGTAATTTTGTTTAATCAAATCAATAGCATCATGAGTATATACAATTCTTCTATTGATTTTTTCAATTGGCTTTATATTATTATCCCGGGTCTTAGAATCTAAAAGCGAAATTAACCAATACAGCATTCCTTGTAATTGTATACGGTTCTCATGCTCAAAGGGTTGCATCCCTACCATATTTTCAACTAATTCTTTCGATTCATTAAAGTTTTTTATTGATCCGATTGGTGTTTGTCTATTTATACCCATAGAGGACAATATAGCTTCTGCCACTCTTCCATCAAAGCCAAACCAAATATATTCCCAGGGATTTTCTTCGTCAGCTTGATAAAATGTTTGTTCATCAGGAAAGATAACAAAAAATTGCCCTTTAGAAAGATTAAACT
This sequence comes from Desemzia incerta, assembly GCF_900115825.1. Taxonomy (GTDB): domain Bacteria; phylum Bacillota; class Bacilli; order Lactobacillales; family Carnobacteriaceae; genus Desemzia; species Desemzia incerta. Next base: position 40,473 of record NZ_FOXW01000004.1, read on the forward strand.
TAGACGTTTCTGTTTCACAATATCCTTTACCCTCTAAAATAATATGTATCAAGTAGTATTCTCTTATATTTGGACCATAGCTATGGTTTGGAGCACACTTTTCTCGTCCTTTTGTAACATAATATAAGTCTTGATATAATTCACTTTTTTGAAAGAAGTCTTCATCCATCTTGCTACCCTCCACCTTATTCTGTTTTTATAAAACATCTTTTACATAAATTGGGACTGAGATTAAACTTATTGCATAAAAAGCGATTTTTAATAAGAATAACCTCCTATTTTATTATAGCTTAAAGATATAATAAAAGAATAATATAGAAGTGATTTACGATGTCTGTCATTAAAGATGTTGCGAATATACTGACCTTTCTGTATCTATAGTATTTTCAGTATCCAAGTATCACAATGACCATCTACATGTATTCTGAAGAAAAAAGAAAATATATAAAAATACTATGGAAGTAATTAGTTAATTACTTCTATAACGGTTGGAATAGCTACTTTCCTTTTAGCTTTTATCTTAACTAACTTGTTTGTTATAAAAAAAGAGAATCCCAAAACGGTTAGGTGGGATATAAGCGTGGCAGCAGAATAACTCCACTATAATAAATTATGTAATTGATGCATGCCTGTGAATATACCTCATAGGCATGTTTTATTTCGTTAAATGATATATCTCAAGACAAACCTTCAATAAAAGTTAACACATACTCGCAAAAGTCCACCTCATTCAAAAAAAAAACACCAAAAGCTAGAACTTACTCTAACTTTTGGTGTTTTGATTTGTACACATTACCTTCCATCAGCTCATTTTTAATTCCCGATCAACTTATTAAACTCACTCATAACATTAGTCACTTCTGGACCGATGACGACTTGGTAATGAGTCGCAGAAGGTTTGATCAATCCGCTGATACCCGTTTGTTTAATTCGATCTTCGTTAACTAGTTCTGGGTTTTGAACTGTAACGCGAAGACGAGTAACACAGTTATACGCATCTTCGATATTCGATTCTCCACCGAAAGATTGCAACAAGCTTTTCGCTAGATGAGCATAATTATTTGTAGCTAAGTTCAATTCTTTCTCTTCCTCTGAAACTTCTTCAGTAAAAGATTTTTCATCTTCTCGCCCTAACGTTTTCAGGCTCATTTTTTTGATGACAAAGTAGAATGTAAAGTAATAGAGTGCAAAGAATGCTGCTCCAACCGGTAAGATTAACAAAGGATTGGTAGCAATATTGAAACTGAGTACATAGTCAACCAGTGAAGCTCCAAATGAAAAGCCCATCCGGATATCTAATAAATAAGTTACGATACCCGCTAAGCCAGCATAAAACGAATGAATAACATACAATATAGGAGCGGTAAACATAAACGTAAATTCTACAGGCTCAGTGATGTTTGTAATAAATGAAGTCGCAGCTCCACTTCCCATAATTCCTTTGACCCGCGTTTTATTCTCTTTATACGCAGCATTATAAATGGCTAAACAGATACCAGGAACACCGAACATCATTATAACAAAGAATCCTGCTAAGAACAGACCAGCGGTTGGATCGCCGTTTAAGAAACGAGGAATTTCTCCGGTTACCACTTCTCCTGCTGCATTAGTGAACTCTCCGAGATCAAAATAAATGTACGAGTTGATAACGTGATGCAACCCTAAAGGAATCAACAAACGATTCAAGAACATGAACAGTCCGACACCAAGTGCTCCCATTTCAACCCAACTTTGAGCAAAAGTATCTAATGCCATCTGAATCGGCGGCCAAATGAAACCGAATACAAAAGCAGCCACTGTCATGAACACCATGATCATGGTTAAAGGGAATCGTTCTCCTGCAAAAAATGAAAAGATTTGCGGCAATCGCTGTTCTTTAAAGCGATTATAAGTCCAGCTTGCTATTAGTCCAGAGATAATCCCGCCAAATATCCCCATACTGATTTCCGGATCCATCACTTCTAAACCAGTTCGTAATGTTAAAATAGCTAATACTGCCGTCAAAGCTGGCATACCTTTATCCTTTGCCTTGGCAAAACCGAATACGATACCAATAGCAAATAAAATATCTAAATTTCCAAACACAGCATTACCCGCTGCAGAAAGGATCGGTACATTCAACATGTCTTCTGCTGAGAAACGCAATAAGATCCCAGCAAGCGGCATAGCCGACACAGGTACAAGCATCGACCTTCCCATTTTTTGTATATTCCCTTTTACATCCATTACTACTCCTCCTTTAAGTTCATTAGTTTAATCTCAAATATCTCGATAAGTTCCAAATTGAATCTGATTCTTTTCCAATACTTCTTTGTAACTAGTATTCTGTAACTCTTTTACCGTAAATACCCTGCTATCCAATAAGCTTGAGTTTGCCATTACCACATCATCCAAGTAACCAGGATGACACATCACTTCTACAGTACCATATACCTGACAATCCTGAACCAAGTTTTGGATTGTCATTTCCTTCCATATTTCTTTGTTTTGGCTAAGACCATCAAATTCTGTAAAAAAGCGATTCACAGTTCTAAGTGTTTCTGGAACGTCAAAATTATTGCGTACAGGCAGTTGGTATTTTTGTGCCAGTTCTATAAATACTTCTTTCATTGGCGAAATCCGATTTACATGATGGTGACTATCTAAATGAGTCGGTTGAATCCCTGCAGCAATGATTTTCTTGATTTGTGCTTCCCATTCTCTATAAAGCTCTTCTGGATTAATCGAAAACTCTTTTTCATAAAATGAAATTTTCCGAAACTTATTGCCTTCCATCAAACTCGTTCCATCACTCAATAGTGGTTCTCCACACGTTAAGGTTAAATGCACTCCTATACCCAAGTCTGGGTTTTGTCTTGCCAATTCTACTCCATGATCGAAACCAGGCATGTTAGCCATCATAGTAGTAGATGTCAGTATCCCGTTTTGATGAGCTGCCACGATACCTAAATTGATTCCTGGACTATAGCCAAAATCATCTGCATTAACAATGAGTAATCTCATAACATTCTCCTCACATTTCATTTAACTTAATTCCACCCAATACTCTCCATTTGCTTCAATCAATTCGTCTAAAACTTTTTTCGCTACATCTGCATTCGGAACAGATTGATTTAGAGTGAATGCTTGCAATGCCTTTTGGTATGAACCTTCAAAGAAAGCATCTACTAATAACTTCTCAGAAGCTACTTGTGCTTCCATCAATCCTTTATGAAAATCCGGGATATCCTGTCTCAATGAGATGGGTTCTACTCCATGTGCATTGACATAACAAGGCACTTCCACTACAGCATCTTGACGCAAATTGGGAATCGCACCTTTGTTCGGCATAATCAACATAAATCGTTGATTTTGGTCATTTAATATAGACACCGCGATATCTACAATGTATTGTCCGTGAGAATCACTAGAGTAATCAATGTCCTCTATAGAAGAAGCTGAGCGGATTTTTTCAGCCGTCTCTTTAATTTTTTTCAATCTTCCATCCATGATTTCATTTGCTCGAGTGTATGTTGGATTAGAGCTTTCAACGATACGATTTGGATACAAGTAGTATTCCAAATAATTGTTCGGCAAATGTTCTGGGAAGGTATCTACCATGTGCTCCATCAATTTGAAAGCCTTAGCCCAGCTTGGATCTAAACCTTCTGTATTGAACCCTTGAGTACGTATCTTTTCAATAATTTCTGGCATAATATCTCTTTTTTCTGCGGTATCATAAATACTTTGATACCATCCAAAATGGTTCAATCCATAATAGTAACTGATCCAGTTCGTTCGGTCATACCCAAATGAATCAGCAATCAACTCTTCGACCGATATCGTCATGTCACATGCATTGATGATTTTAGCTTCCGGGAATTTTCTTCTTACCGCTTCAGAGATGATTGTTTCCGGATTAGTATAGTTCAAGATCCATGCATCTGGTGCATACTCTTGAATGTGCTGCACCATCTCCAGAAAACCTTTCATGGAGCGCATCCCATAAGAAAAACCTCCTAATCCGCAAGTTTCTTGTCCAACGATTCCATACTTCAACGGAATCTTTTCATCAATTTCACGCATTTGGATACCGCCAACACGTATTTGAGAGAAAATAAAATTCACTCCTGTGAAGGCTGTTTTTGGGTCATGAGTAACTGTCAATGTAATGTCAGACTGATTCTTTTTAATCAAATAATCAACAATAACTTCCATGTCTGAATTTCTTTCTCTGTCGGTGTCGTATAGACGAATCTCCTTGATTGGAAAGTTTGCTTGGTTCTTTAAAAGAGTCAATACGATTCCGGGAGTATATCCGCTTCCGCCTCCAGCTATAGTAACAATATTTTTCATTTGCTCATCCTCTTCCTTTCATTTACTTATTCACTACCTTATTTTTATCACTTCTTTGTGCTATAATAAATATCAATCGCGGATATATAAAGCGTTTTCATAAGTCGTAATTTTTTCCATTTCATGAAATTTTTTCCACCTCTGGAGGGTATGCATATGAATCTCATCGAAAAACACCTAAGTCATTTCTCACATGAATTGTCAAAAAACGATATTGAAGTAGTGAAGTGTATCAATACACACTATGCAGATATTCCAAAAATGAAAATTAAAGACCTTGCAGCCGTTTGTTATACTTCTGTTTCAACACTACATAGAGTGATTAAAAAATTGGGCTTCGAGGGTTTTAGTGACTTTAAATATCGATTAAAAGATGATAAAGAAGAAGCTATTCCAAAAGAAATGAACGATGAAGAATATATTCAAAAAGTAATGTCCAATTTAAAACTGACAAAGCGATTAAACGAAAAAGAAATCAGTCATGTCGCTCAAGTCATATTAGAGAAACAAAAACGATATTGTTTTGGAACTGGCTGGAAACAGCAGCAAAGTGTTGACAATTTTTCTACAGATCTTCTCTATTACGGAGAGAGTTTCACTTTCTTAAGGACAATCGATGATCTTCGTAGTGTGTCAAGCAGTATGGATAAGGATACGCTGCTGTTAGTCGTTTCTCTCAGTGGCAACGCTCAAGACTATTTAACAGAAATTGAACGCTGCACTTTAAAAAACTGCACCATCATCAGTGTGACCATCGATTCCAACAACACACTCAGCTCATTAGCCGACTATTCTATTTACTACAGAAACGATACATTAGACAACACAAAAAAACATTGGAACAGCCTGACTTTAAACTTTTTGCTGGATTACTTATTGGAAAATATTGTGAGTCAGAAGGCTCTTCTGGAAAACTCAAGATAAAAGGAGCAGTAACTTAGTTATGAAAAAACTAATCATCAACGCGGACGACTTCGGATATTGTAAAGGCGTAAATTACGGGATTATCGAGGCTCATATAGATGGTGTACTGACTTCTACGACCATGATGGCTAATATGCCCGGCTTCGATCACGCAGTAGAGTTGCATCATCAGTACCCTAACCTTGGTATCGGCGTTCACTTAAACCTAACTACAGGCTCTCCAGTTTTGAACCACTTGAAAACTATCGTAGATACTGAAGGAAACTTCCGCAACCAAGCGTATTACAAAGGTTCTTTCATCATTAATCAGAAAGAAATTTATGACGAATGGAAAGCGCAAATTGAAAAAATCTTAGCTGCTGGCATCCAACCTACTCATCTCGATGCGCATCATCATGCGAATCTTTTTGGCGACTTCAACAGAATCTATCTAAGACTGGCTGATGAATACAACTTGCCGGTCAGAAACAACTTCAAAAACCAAGATCCAACACGGAAAACTACCGAGGGATTCGTGTATACAATGGAAACTGCTCTTCAATCAGAAGATACTTTAAACGAGTTATTTGAAATGCACGATTCGGTCGAGATCATGTGCCATCCTGCTTTTTTAGATAAGTTTTTATTGGCCAGTTCATCTTATACTTACCCTAGAACAGAAGAACTGGATTTGCTGACTCATCCAACTACTAAAGAGCTGTTCCGCAGCCAAAGTCTCTTCGAACTGGCTACCTTTAAGCAGCTATAAAGATATCCGTTTAATAATTTAGATGGATACTTCTTTTTTATATCAATTCTCGTACCAAATTAGTCACCAAATTTCCTTATTTTACATTGGTATATCAAAGAAATAATTGTTTTAGCGGGCTTTTTTTGATACGATTAAAACGCTATATACATAAAAAAAGAGGAAGTGCAATTGAATGAAGATTACAGTAGTAGGATTGGGATATGTTGGTTTATCTAATGCCGTTCTATTGGCTCAGCACAATCGTGTGCGTGCGTTAGAAATTGTCCCTGAAAAAGTGGACATGATCAACAATAAAAAATCACCAATCGTAGATAAAGAGATTGAAGAGTACTTAGCAACAAAAGAACTGGATTTGACGGCTACAACCGATAAAGCATTCGCATACGAAGGTACAGAATTAGTCGTCATCGCTGCACCAACTAATTACGATGACAAAAAGAACTATTTTGATACTTCTGCCGTAGAAGTTGTCATTGAAGACGTTCTAAAATATGCACCCGATGCTACTATGATCATCAAATCAACGATTCCAGTTGGGTATACAAAAGAAACCAATGAAAAATACCAAACAGAAAACATCATCTTCTCTCCAGAATTTCTGCGAGAAGGAAATGCGTTATATGATAACTTGTATCCTTCAAGAATCATTGTTGGTGCTCAAACGGATAAAGCTAAAGCATTTGCGGACTTGATGGTTCAAGGAGCTCTTAAAGAAGACATTAATGTATTGTTTATGGAGGCAACAGAAGCAGAAGCTGTTAAACTGTTCTCTAATACTTATTTAGCTTTACGTGTAGCTTATATTAATGAACTGGATACGTATGCTGAAGTGAGAGGGTTGGACACGAAATCGATTATTGATGGTGTTGGATTGGATCCACGTATTGGTACTCATTACAATAACCCTTCATTCGGATACGGCGGCTACTGCTTGCCAAAAGATACGAAACAATTATTGGCTAATTATGAAGAAGTTCCTAACAATATCATTGGCGCTATTGTAGATGCGAACAGAACCAGAAAAGATTTCTTAGCCTCTCAAGTAATCGCTAAAAATCCTAAAATTGTTGGAATCTATCGTTTGACGATGAAGACTAATTCAGACAACTTTAGAGCTTCTTCTATTCAAGGCATTATGAAGCGTATCAAAGCTAAAGGAATTGAAGTCGTCGTTTATGAGCCGGTTTTAAAAGAAGACGAGTTTTATCGTTCAAAAGTTATTCGTGATTTAGAAGAATTCAAGAAAATCTCAGATGTGATTGTGACGAACCGTTTCACAGAAGAATTAGCGGACGTCGAAAATAAAGTGTACACGAGAGATTTATACAACGATAATTAAGCTCTTGTTATAAGATTTGACCTTTTCAAATAAGATTTCATGCTGCTATTTAGAGTATTGGCGAGATTATACGCCAATACTCTTTTTATTTGTTAAATAAATAAAAAACTAGTGCTTTTTTATCTGGCAACGCTTACAATAGAGATGTACGGAATGTTGCTAATCTCTAATGGAACGAGGACGAAAGGATGAAATCAGACTTTGAAAAGAATCAACATTATGGAGCTTTTACTAATTGGAAAAAAATTATGATCATATAGAAGGACCGCTTCAAAATAAGGTCAGTGACGAAACAGACATTATGTACACCTATGAAATGCAACTACATCCATCCAAAGTAAAATCACTAGTGATTGATGACGAAAATCTGTCATTTTTTTTATCAATCAGTCAGGAAAAACAACATATTTTAATTGATCATACGACATTTTATGTTAAAGATATCCGCGATCAAAAAAATACCCATTTCAATACAATTGTTTTTAATTTAAATGAACTGCCTTTAGTGACAACTGAACTCTCTCGAGTCGTCATGGAACGCTATTTCGAACAGAAATTATTATCTTATGCCTTTATTCAGTACATAGGAAAAAGTTTAGGTTTCCACCAGCGTTGTCCTTTCGTATCTGGTCATGAAATTTTTATCCCTGAAAAGGGTTCTACTAACGATTCTACCAGTTGGTATGCAGCTCACCATATTTTGGAAGGGGTTCTCGTAAAAAAGACCAATCAAACCGTAGCCCTTGTTCGCAATCATTACGAATTATTGCTCAATATTTCAATAAAAAGCTTCAATGAACAAATCGAACGTGCAACCATTCTTTCGTATTTCCAACAAATAATTATAAGTAGACTCGTCAGTTGCTATGATGATACAGCTGCTTATCGTCACGATAATGTATTGAACATTGTAGAAGTTCGTTTAAAACGGCAGTCTTTTATTCAGATGTCTTGTCCTCTAAAAAAATTGTATCATTTTGTACAAAATTACCGCATCAGTGAAACGTTAGAAAAAATATTCGGTGAAAAAAATCCCTATATAGAAGAAGCTAGAGAAGATTTGCTTAAAGGTTATATAAAAGATAAGCCTTCTAAATAGCGCTCAAAGAAGCTTATACCACTTTTCATGGCATAAGCTTCTCTTTATTTTATTCCTCTTTCAATACAGATAAAAAGTGTCCTAACTTTTCTGCCACCTTTTTCTTCCACGCATAAACGGTCTTTCGACTAACGCCCTGCTTCTGTGCAATCTCTGTCATCGTCAACCGATTGACAACTACATCGACTAGGTAAGACTGCTCCTTCAAGGTCAATAAAGGCAGCATCTGTGCTAACAGATCCATTTCTTGATATCCTTGCTCGATAGAAGGATGTTGATCTGGCTGTTGTCCCTCCAACTCTTCTGGCCAAGACATCTCGCTTTCCCATTTACGTCTCTGCTTCCGTAACAAGTCAATCATGTGCCAATAGACTTTTTGATACGCATATCCGCCGAATTGCTTTAAATATTCCTCTTGCTCCAAGTCTCTTGGGTATGTTTCATAAGCCTCCACTAATTTTATGAGACCTTGCTGCACAAAATCCTCGTAATCTGGATGCATGCGCCACATTCCTAATCGTTTCAACGCTCCATGAACCATTCCTGAATACTGATCAAAAAAATCCCGTTCCTTTTCTTCCGTCAATTTTCTTATCATTCATTGTCATATCCTTCAAGTGGTGTTACAAGGCCTTGTACACTTGTAGAATACCGCTCTTATGAAAATACGACAAAGAATCAAAATAGTAAAAAAACCTTCAAAATTTCCATTTACAGAAAGTTTGGAGGCCAATTGTGTAAGTTTATAAACAGCACTACTACTAGGTTTCTAAACTATTGAACGTTGTAAATAGACTGCAACTATCATCAATAAAATACTAAAAAATGCATTAAAACAGCTCTCTAATTGTGTCTATCTCCCAAACTTCCCAGTTTTAAAAGCAAACTAAAGTTTTATAGAATTTCATAGGTAATAAGTCTCTTTTATCAAATAGTATCAAGATGAGCGCCACAAGTAGAAACAGTCATAGAGCATTAAGTTTTTTCACTTAAATGTTCTATTTACTACTATAGATTACTTTATTTTTATTTCACAGCAAGCGTATCATAGTGCCCTTCTCGCAATAGATCATTGATGGTTTTCATTGGATTAAAGGTTTCAGCAGGTACTTCCACAAACAATGTATTCCAATTGTGCATCGCACCGTTCCATAGACCAGGATGCTCTAACGCTTTTATTTCTTTGCCTTGATGCGTTTTTTCACTGATGAAATAGCGATCTTTGTTTGAGTAATCACGTAAATCAAATTTCTCCCCTTTGTAATCTTTTACAAAACAAACGATATCAACTGGATTGAAATATTTCGATGAATTAAATATTTCTTGCTTTTCTTCATCTGCTAAATTGATTTCTGCTTTTTCACAAATCTGCAAATCTAAGTAGTCTCCATTGTCAACAACGAACGGACCGCCACCTGGTTCGCCACTATTTTTGACCATGCCGCATACTCTTAGAGGTCGATCCAAAAGCGCTAATGCTTTGTCTTTTGTTAGTTCAGCTTTCAAAGTGATATTTAAAACCTCTTTAGTAAACAGACCAATCTCTTCTAAGTTATACTCCTCAGATAAAAGATCGGATATATATCCTTTGATTTGTGTTTTTACTTCCAACCCTATAGAAGCAAGTTCTTTTTTCGACTGAATAGTCGCTTCAACCTGACTCTTGTGGCAGACGTTATCAATATTTTTAATAAACACAATATCCGCATCTAAATCATTTAAGTTTTCCAGTAAAGCCCCATGACCGCCTGGACGATAAAAAACTTCTCCGTTTTCTAAGTAAAACGGTTGGTTCTCCATATCCACCGCCACAGTATTAGTCACTTTTTTTTGAAAAGAATATGTAATCTCTATATGTTCTTTTCCTTTTAGAGCTTGGTTTACATACTGATTAAACAGTTCTTCGTGCTCTTCCCCTATGGTAAAGTGCAAATGGACAGAGCCTTCATTTAAATAGTGTTCGCCTTCCAATATATGCTCATCAATGGGAGTAGTGACCCCCTCTTCAGACGCGTGTACTTTGAGTAAAGCTTTTGGCAGATTGCCGTAGTCTAATTTGCTTTTCACTACACTATCGGCGATTTTCAAACGGCCCTCAGTTGTATTCTTGTCTATTTTGTTAGCTTCTATGTACTCTGCTAGATCTTCATAAAAAGCAAACTGTTCCAAATGAGAAAAAAAGTGCTCCGTAAAATCAGTCTCTTTTTCGTCTTCCAAAAACGTATATAAATCTTTAAACATTCTAGTCGCTGCACCACTTGCCGGAACAAATTTCACACATTTTTGTTCAAGGTAGTCCTCAGTAACAGCCGTGCCCTTCATCAGTTCTTGTTCCGTGACAGCTGACACAATCTCTACGTATTGCGTTCCTTTGCGGAATTTTTCGATAAACTTCTCCAACACAATTCTCCTTATACCATTATTAAAAAGCTCTACATCAAATAATGTTGGTAATCTCGTGATAGACTTCTCCAGATTACTTTCTGAATAAATCGCGATACCACTTGTAATTGACTCAGCTAAATTCACTTTAGCAGTAGCCAGCTCTTTTCTTATAAGTCCATTGTACTATAGATTCACTCTTTTGTTTCATCAATATAGTAGCTTAGTCTCAACAACCTAACCTTCTAGATCTATTTTTTATCTCTCAGAAACTGAATGATTTTTCTTACAAATTAAAGATGTAAAAAAAGAACCAAAAAACTAATTAGTGTAGATAATTAGTTTTTGCTTCTTTAAAAGTTTAATTATTTCATATTAGCTTAAGATACATGTATCCATTTACAATAAATGAACACCTAATCCCCTAACACCAACTCTAATCCTCTTTTATGAGCTGTTTCAATATCTTCGAACTGCTGTGGTTCTTTCTCTAAATAGTCCATCAGATCCATACAGTATTCATAACTCTTTAATAACTCAGTCTGCGTAGTGAATTCATAAGATACAGCTCTTCCAGGTTCACTTGCATAATAAATAACCATTTCGTTTGTATTTAAAATAATTGCTGCAGAATCATACGTTACTTTGTAAATCATCTCTGATTCCATACTCATTTCTCCATCCTATTACAATTTTGAATACGCTTTGTTTTACCACCTGTAAAGTATTTTGTAACTACTTATTTCATTATAAATCAAAAAAAGATTGAACCATTCACTTAATTTTTAACTACTCTTTCAACGGATAATTATAAATTAAAGAAATGATACAATCCTAGCAAGTAACCCCAATACTTCCAAAACTCCCGATTAGCAGCGGCTTTTGTCCCAGTTCCTGCTTCGTACCATGGAACGAATTCATCCTCCACCAAGTGATAGGCCGCTACATACGTCAAGTTATAATTATAATTTTCGTTCACTCGTTCGTAAATCATTTTTGTCCGCAACATATGGTAATCAGAAGAAACGATAATGGCTGAATCATATTCATAGTCTTCCATCATTTCTAATGAAATTACTGCATTTTCGTAGGTGCTTGTCGCTTCGGTCTCAGGAATGACTTGTTCTTTGCTAACTCCAAATGTTTGATAGCCTTGAGCATTAGCTTCAGTTATGGGAGAAACGATTATTTGTCCCGAGTTACTAAAGCCTTCATGTAATAACTCTGAAGCTCGATAAGCCCTTACAATCATTTGTCCTTCTGTCACAATAATGACATCAGATTGTACAGGCTCTTCATCTATAATTAGATTGCTAATAATAATTGGATAACTAACCGCAAACACTAGGCATATAAATAAAATTCCACCTATGATGATTCTTCTTTTTCCCATCAAATTCTCCTTACTAGATATCCTAGATTGAATATTATATTAAACGAAAGGATTAAACCACTCAAGTGATTTAATCCTTTTATTGGTTCTTATTTTGTTTTGTCAGCGAATATACCTTGGACTCTTTCGTAGCTCTCTAAATTCCCTATGTCATACCGTTTTCCGTCAAATAAGTACGCATGAACTGGTTTATATTTAATCAAGAAAGGAACAAAGTGCCCAGGTGCGTCTGGGTTGTTGCCTTCTAATAGGTATTGCTTAAACTTTGATAAAGTGTCTTTTTGATACAAGTAAAAAGCAGGTACACAATATGAAGATTTTGGTTGCGCTGGTTTTTCTTCAAAAGAAAGAACTTTTCCATCATTATCCAGTTCTACGATCCCTGCACGTTTAAGTTGATCGTCATTTTCCTCGTGATATGCAGTGATACAGTCCGTTCCAACTTCATCAAAGTAGCTTGCGAAATCAGTTAGCTCAAAATCAAATAGGTTATCTCCAGCTAAGACCATTAAATCATCTTCTACTTTTAATTGTTCCAATACAAATTGAATGTCTCCGATAGCTCCTAAACGTGTTTCGTTTGTTAGGGTTCCATCATTGACGACAGTTAGTTTTTTAGTATAAGAAGCTGACTTTGACCATTCTTCAAAATGAGTGGTAAACTTGTCATTCGTAACAATAATAACCTCGTCAATCTGCGTCACTTTATCCATTTTTTCTACAATGTAATCTAAAATGGTTTTTCCAGCTACTTCAAGCAATGGTTTTGGACGATCTTTTGTCAATGGATACAAACGTGTTGCATATCCTGCAGCAAGTACAATAGCTTTCATTTATTTTACCGCCTCCAAATCTTTTACCAAACCTGCTCCATCCGCAGTCTTACAGAAATTCACTTCGTAAGCATCTTTATGCTGAGGATGTCTTTGGGGATATTCTTGATCGATTTTAGCTTTAATTTGTTCTTTATAGGCCGGATTAATTAATCCAATAACGGCACCTCGATAGCCTGCGCCACTGGACGTGCACCATAAACGCCCTGATATTCGTGCAATAAATCGTAAATATCTTTCATTTCTGGAATACCAGATTCGTATTGATAGAACGAACTTTCACCAGACTCAAACATCATTTGACCAAAGGTTTTGATGTCTCCAGCGACCCATGCTTTTGACCCTTGCTCTACACGAGCCTGTTCAGTATAAAAATGTGCGGCACGTTTACGAAAACGCTCAGGGAGTTGCTCTTTATATTGCAGATAAACTTCCACAGGAATGTCACGTAAATGGACTTTCTCCAACGAAGGCGTAAACTCTATTCCACTTAACTCTTGTAATAACCAACCTGCAACGCGAAGTTCATCAGTGCGATTATTGAAGTCGGTGCTGATTAGTTGTTTTGAAATACCAGAATACACAACTACGACTTCAAATTCTGGCATATCTGCTCCTTTTTGAATCAACTCATAGTCATTAGTTTTGCAGTCCATTACCATTAAATGGTTGTCCATGCTCAAAATATTGGCAGATTGATCTAAGATACCATTTTTCAAACCAATGAATTGCGTTTCTACCCAGTGACTGTATTTAATTAAGTCTAACTTAGATACTTCAATGTCATTTACATCGCATAAAGCCATCAAATAAGCTGTAGTTACTGCCGCAGAAGAACTTAATCCACCGATTGGCAACTTACCGCTCACAATTGCATTCAATCCCTTTTTCAAGACAAAATCTTGTTTTTAAAGCTAATACTGCACCGCGAATATAGTTCCCCCAAAAACCAGGTAGGTATTCTGAATCATGATCGATATGAAAATATTCTTTGTCTGGAAAATCTTGACTTTCAACTCAAACATAGCCATCATCTGTAGGTGAATATACCATATCCACACTTGCATCTATCGTCATCCCCGTCACACGACCGAGCTGATGATCGGAGTGCGCTCCGATAGGACAAATTCTTAAAGGTGAACGCACTGCACGGATATCAGCTTTACCATAAATCCTTTGAAATTTCTCAATTAATGCTTTCAAGTTTATACCTCCATACACATAGTTTACTTTTTATTATAATATTTCACATACCAATCAGTGAATTTTTGAAGACCTTCTTGGATAGTCGTTTTAGGCTTAAATCCTATTTCCCTTTGTAACTTATCAGTAGAAGCATAAGTAGCAGGAACATCACCTGGTTTTATTGGTTCGTAAATCTTTTCAAATTCTACTTCTCGTCCTAAAGAATTACTTAAGGATTGTTCTAAACTAGTAATGAAAACCATTAATTTTTCAGGATTATTGTTTCCAATATTAAACACAGTATGAGCTGCCTTGTCTTCTGTTTTGATAGGTGCATGTCCGAGTAAACCAATAATACCTTTCACAATATCATCAATATATGTAAAATCACGGTATAGATCATTGTCAAAATCACCATTGTTAAAAATTTGGATAAGTTCATTATTAAAGTACTTATCTGTAAATCCAAAATATGCCATATCAGGTCTTCCCATAGGGCCATATACAGTAAAGAAACGTAATCCTGTCGCTGGTATATTATATAAATGGCTATACGTATGCGCCATTAGTTCATTAGATTTTTTTGTTGCAGCATATAAAGATACTGGATTATCGACAAAGTCTGTTTCTTCAAATGGAACTTTTTTATTAGATCCATAAACTGAACTTGAGGAAGCATATAGTAAGTGTTCTACTGGATGATGACGACAAGCCTCTAAAATATTGTAAAATCCAATAATGTTACTTTGAATGTATACATCAGGATTTTCAATAGAATAACGAACCCCTGCTTGGGCCGCTAAGTTAATAACCAGACTAGGATTGTATTTTTGAAAAACATCTTCTATTTTTTTTTTATTTGAAATATCCATTTCAATAAAAGTAAACAATTCTTCGTTTTTTATCTTGTTCAATCGACTGTGTTTTAAGTTCACATCATAATAATCATTAAGATTATCAATTCCGATAATTTCGTAACCTTCATTAATTAATTGTTTAGATAAATGATATCCAATAAAACCCGCTGCTCCAGTTACCAACACTTTTTTTGTATTCATCTTATTCTCCCAACTAGTTTTTATTTTTCGAAATTTAAAAATAACTATTATAGTTTATTTATATTATGTTTAAAACTAGATAATGCTTCTTCCCAGCTCGGAATCTTAAATCCTGTATTTTTAGCTCTAGTCAAATCCATCACAGAATGTCTTGGACGATAAGCTTTTTGAGGGTATTCTTCAGAAGTTACAGGTGCAACTTCCATCTCTTCATCTTTCAAAATCTCTTGCGCAAATTCATGCCAAGAACACTGCCCATCGTTAGACAAATGATAGATGTCATATGCTTGATGCGCTGAAGTCAAATGGACCATAAACTCGACCAATGTTCTTGTCCAAGTTGGTCGCCCCACTTGATCACTGACGACTGTTAACCTGTCGTGCGTTTGTGCCAAGCGTTGCATCGTAAAGACAAAGTTTTTGCCGAACTCTCCAAACACCCAAGAGGTGCGAACAATGTAGTACTTGCTGCATATTTCTTGCACCGCTTGTTCGCCAGCTAGCTTCGCACGACCATATTCGTTTTTAGGATTGGTTGGCGCATCTTCACTATATTCGCCTTCTTTTGTCCCATCAAACACATAATCGGTACTGATGTAAACCAGTTCAGCTCCAACTGCTTCGGCAGCTTGCGCCACATGCTTCGTTCCTTGCACATTCACTAACCAATTGCGCTCTTTGCCTTCGTCTTCAGCCGCGTCTACCGCAGTATAAGCGGCACAATGGTAAATAATACTTGGTTTTAAGTCAGCTATAAACTGGTCTACCGCTTTAGCATTGGTAATATCCAATTCTTTAGACCCAACCGCTACGTAATCGACTTTGTTTTCATCTACTAATTTTCGTAATTCAGATCCCAACTGCCCTGTTCCACCGGTGATTAAAATCATCTCTTGACCTCCTCTAAGAAAAAAAGATAGGACAAGTCCTACCTTTTTTATCCTCTGCTCGTTTTATTTTTTATTGATTATTTTCCGCATACTTCGCTTCGACAGCGGATTTTTCTGCTAGCCACCAGTCTTGATGGTCAGTGTACCATTGAATCGTATCGGCTAAGCCCTCTTCGAAGTTGGTAAAATCAGGTGTCCAGCCTAATTCTTCACGCAATTTAGTGGAATCAATCGCATAGCGCAAATCATGTCCCACGCGATCCGTAACATGATCATAAGCGTCTTTGGAGTGACCCATCAACTCTAAAATCAATTCCAGTACGTCTTTATTGGTTTCTTCACCATCGGCACCAATCAGATACGTTTCGCCGATGCGTCCTTTGGTCAGAATCGTCCACACCGCTGACGAATGATCATTGGTATGAATCCAATCACGCACATTTTTTCCTTCGCCATACAATTTCGGACGAATGTCGGATAAAATATTGGTGATTTGACGCGGAATAAATTTTTCAATGTGTTGGTAAGGACCGTAATTATTGGAACAATTCGAAAGTGTCGCTTTCAAGCCAAATGAACGTACCCAAGCTCTGACCAGCAGGTCAGAACTTGCTTTGGTAGCCGAATACGGGCTGGATGGGTTATACGGCGTATCCGCGGTAAACTTCTCCCCTGGTCCTTCTCCGTATCCTGGCAGGTCGGCGCGTAACGGCAAGTCGCCATACACTTCATCCGTTGATACATGATGGTAACGCACATCATATTTGCGGCACGCTTCAATCAAAGCATAGGTCCCGATAATATTAGTCTGTACGAATGGGAAAGGATTGTTAAGTGAGTTGTCATTATGCGATTCAGCCGCGTAATGTACTACGCCATCGGTCTCTTTCACTAAGCGATCGACTAATTCCATGTCTGCGATATCGCCAACCACTAATTCAACGCGGTCCGCTGGCAAGCCAGCCAAGTTAGCTTTATTTCCAGCATACGTCAATTTATCCAGGACAGTTACATGAAGTTCAGGATGATTATTTACTACATAATGCACAAAATTTGAGCCGATAAATCCAGCTCCACCGGTAACAATGATTTTTTTCATTTCAATAGCTCCTAGCATTAAATTTCACCATAAACAAATGGGTTGTTTAACTCAGCAAGAGTCGGATGTTGCATATCTTTTTCAGACAATACCAACTTATCGATCGGCATCGGCCATACGATTCCAATTTCTGAATCATCAAACGAAATTCCGCCATCATTCTCTTTGGAATACACTTCATCCACTTTGTATTGCACATTGCAATTCGGGGTAAGCGTCACAAAACCATGGGCAAACCCTTTTGGAACAAGGAGTTGGCGGTGATTGAACTCACTTAATATATAGCCTTCCCACTTTCCATATGTTGGAGATCCAACGCGCAAATCAACCAATACATCGTAAATCACTCCAGTAGTTGCACGGATCAGTTTCGTCTGTGCCTTTGGAGGTGTTTGAAAGTGCATGCCTCGAAGCACCCCTGGTTCTACAGAAAGAGAATGATTGTCTTGAATAAAGTCATGAGATATTCCAGCTTTATGGAATTTCTCTTTCGTGTAACTTTCCGTGAAGAAGCCCCTATGGTCTCCAAAAACAGCAGTTTCAATAATTTTTACATCTTGTAAGTTCGTTTCAACTATATTCACCATTTTAAAGTCTCCTGTCTGTCTATTTCAGCAATTCGTAATAGATATTGTCCATATCCATTTTTCTTCAATGGTTGGGCTAATTCAATCAATTGTTCACGCGTGATATACCCCATCCGGAATGCAATTTCTTCTAAACAAGCGACTTTTAAGTTTTGACGTTTTTCAATCGTTTCAATAAACATACTCGCTTCAAGTAAAGACTCATGTGTCCCCGTATCCAACCATGCATATCCACGTCCGAGAACCTCTACATCAAGTTCGCCCATTTCTAAGTAACGTTGGTTGATATCCGTGATTTCTAGTTCCCCTCTATCAGAAGGTTCGATGCTTTTTGCGATGTCCACTACTTTATTATCATAAAAATAAAGCCCAGTAACCGCATAATTACTTTTTGGCTGATCCGGTTTTTCCTCAATCGATAAAGCTTTCATGTCATCGTCAAATTCAACGACACCGAATCGCTCAGGATCATTGACGTGATAACCAAACACAATGGCTCCCCTTTCTATAGAAGCAGATCGTTGTAACATATTTGAAAGCCCGCCACCATAGTAGATGTTGTCTCCCAAAATCAGACATACTGAGTCGCCATCAATAAATTCTTCCCCGATTATGAAAGCTTCAGCTAATCCATTTGGTTCTTTCTGAACAGAATAAGACAAATTTAATCCTACCTCGGATCCATCCCCAAATAATCGTTCAAATCTTGGCGTATCCTCCGGAGTAGATATAATTAAAATATCCTTAATCCCTGCCAACATTAAAATGGACATCGGGTAGTAAATCATTGGCTTATCATAAATTGGCATAAGTTGTTTTGAAGTTGATTTTGTTAAAGGGTATAAGCGTGTTCCACTTCCTCCTGCTAAAATAATACCTTTCATATGAACAGACTCCCTTTTATTTTTTTATTTTACTATTAATGCTTTCATAAATCTAAAAGTATCTCTAAAATCATTAAACTTGATACCAATATACAAAATGTATACTGTTAAATATATTAACATTCCAAACCATGCATTAATATTCCAAGCAACGAAAATAAAAATAAATGTCATAATTAATTCCAGAACGATATCATACCAGACATCAATACTTAGAATTCCAGATAAGTATTTTTCAGCTATGATACTTTTTAGTGCTAGCAAAATCACTATGGAAATCATTGCTAAAACTAGGTTCTCTAGAAGAACAGTCGTTACTATAGTTGAAATAACGCTTAAAATTACAGTTATAACATTTATTTTTAGTAATAATTTTTCTTCTCTTAGGGTTTTTAAATAAGTGTTTGTTAATAGTCCGACTTTGCCCTCAAAAATAATTATAGGAAAAACCAAGGCCATGTACTCTAGACTTTCAGCGTATTCAGGTAGCCATATAGAAAGAAGAAAATTTATCGGATAATAAAAAGTCAAAGACCCTAATAGTACTAGCATCAGAATATTCCTTATACCCATATATATTGATGATAACTGTTCTTTTCTTGCATTTCTTAAAATAGGATAAATGACTAAACTTATTGCTATAATAAATTTCATAAGTAAGTTCGATACGCTCAAAGTTAGGGATACTTTTCCAAAAGTTGCCACACTCCAACTTCGTTCTATTCCAAATTTTACTGTACCTAGTATCAGGCTACTCGCAATATTTGCAAACATTAATTTACTACCACTGCTAATATTTGCAACGATTTCTTTAATATCAATATAGAATTCAGAGATTCTTCTAAAAACTATATCTTTACACATAACCATTGTATATATTAATGAAATACATTTTCCTACCAAATCTGCAAAAACAAGTAGATAAAAACTTTTCACCCCCAATAGTATTAATCCTGATATAAGAATAAAATATATTATTCGATCTACAATTGTTGTTTTTGAGTAGTCTTTTATCCGACCAGTGGCTTGAAGAATATATATTAAGAATATTCTTGTATTTACAAAAAGCACATTCAAAGCGATCATACTAAAAACAAATATTTCATTTTCCGAAGAAAATGCAGAGCTTATTCCGATTATGGCTAATATTGCAATAAATAGTTGAAATACTGATAAAGTCCAAAACTGTGAAAAGAGTGGTTTTTTATTTAATTCTTTATATTTCATTCCTCCATATTTTAGGTATACCCCATCATTCCAACCAAAATGCAAGAAACCTACATATGAAGCGTAAAATAAATATATCTGCCAATAACCATAGTCTTCAACCCCAATAACTTTAGGTACAATTAATGTTACTAAGGCAGAAATTAACATTGAAATTAAATTAGAAGATATTGCATAAGAAAAACTCTTCACAATACTGATGAACTTATTATCCATTTTCCACCCCTCTTTCTATTACCATTTTAATTTATAACTTTTTATACAATCGAAACTAATAAATAGAATACCTATTTTTTGTAATTGCAAACATTAATTTGTAAGCTTAATTAGTAATGCTTTCTTCCATTTCACTAATTAATACGTCTACTGATTTTGCCTTAGTATTTCTTACAAATTTTATTTTTTCATCACTTTTTTTATATACAGCATTTGTAGAAACTCCCTCTAAATGTCTTATCTTTATACTAGGAAGATATACACTTTTCAACCTATTTTTCTTCAACTGTACAAACAAAATAGCTTCTTCGCGATACATAAACGTTCTAGGGTCTAAGCCTTTCATTTTTTCGAAAAAAGCAGGGGTGAAAATTATACAACATCCATGTACTATTACGTTTTCTTTTCTTTGATTATTATAATCGCGATATAGGTGTTTTTTTCTTAAAATAATTATTTTTTCGAAAAAGTTCATATTCATAATTTTATTTTTCAATACATCTTTCATTGAATCTTCTTTTTTTAATTTTGCTAATTCTTTGCGGTAGTGCTCTATTCCTCTTAGTTTTTCAGGAAATTTTTGGACTGAACCATCATTTAAAATAATTTCTGGTCCAATTATAGCTGCGTTTGATTTATTAAATTCTTTTTTTATTAGTTCGTGAAAGTTATTTTGTATCAGTAATGTATCATTATTCAGGCAACACACAAATTCTGCTTTTAAAATATCTTTTGCATACTCAATTCCTAAATTGTTCCCCTTAGCAAATCCTAAATTTTCATTTGATAATATAACTATTATTTCATTATTATCTTTATATAATTCTTGTAGTTTCTCCCCAGTACCATTGGTAGAGCCATTATCTACTATTACAATATAATAGTTATCTCTACTTTTTTTTAAGATTGAGTCAACACAATTTTTTGTTAGTTCAATTGTTATATAATGTAATACTACATAAGCTAATTTCCCCATATCTTCTCCTTATCTCTCTTTTTTTTCAATTCTGATTTAATAGATTATTCCTAAAAGAACAATCGTATCTAGTACACAAAAAAGCGATATGCATTTACGCTTAAAAAGTCCTTGAGTGTGTTAATAAGTCATTGAAGAAAAAATTAGAACTAATCATGATCAATACGTATCTTCGATTTATATAAAAGTAAAGTAGTTTTTTAAAGTTAAAAACTACTAACTAAAATATCGAACCAATGTATCTGCATACAAGTTGAAAGCATACCAAATGATTGATCTTTTCAATTTTAATTATTTCCTTTCAACAGACCAGAAAAATTAATGACTACATTTAAAGATGTAAGAACGCTTCAATTCACTATTCAAAACATGTCCGGATGCAACTAAATTATTAATAGTATTTTGTCGATTATTTAAAGCTAATATTTGAACTCTCTTAGTTAAATTGATGATTTTTCTAAGAGAGTTATATAGTGAAACATTATTAACTATATAACGTACAAAAATTTTATAAATCAAAACAAAAGATAGTTTACAAACATATTTGTTTTGAGCCAACTATTTTTTTCTATTGAAATAGGTTAGAATACAAATTTTCGTACATTTTTGACACATTCTTTGTTGAAAAGTTTTTTTCGGCAACTTTTAAACATTTGGTAGCCATACCGGAATTACCTTTAAGCTGTTTTTCGATAAAGTTGAATACGTTTAAATCAATTTCATCATTAAAACTTACCCCCACACCGTGCTCGTCTACTACTTCTTTACCACCTATCGCATTCTTATTGCATATAATCGGGACACCAGAGGATAAGTAATCTACTGTTTTAATACCCATTCTAACGTCTGGTCTTGCCATTATTTGCAATCCACATAAGCATCCAGCAATTTTTTTATGCAGTTTTTCTGGCGATTCATTCTTAACCATGTATCTATCTTTTGGAATTCCAATTTTGTTAAACTCTTTTTTTACAGTATTAATATTCTGTGCCATAACATAATATTCGAAATTAATGTCTGGAAATTTTTCTATAATTTTTTTAGTAAACGCTGCATATACTCTAATGTCATTCCATCCATAACCAATGCTTCCTACATAACATATAGATTTTCTAGATTGAGCGTTGCACAATTTTGTCATTTGACTTTCACTTTTCACTTCTGCATTATTTGGTATCACTATAGTATTATTAGAGTTTTTTGCTAAGTAATCTTGAAAGTTGTGTGTGGTAGCAATTGAAACATCAGATTTTTTTAGAATGATTTTTTCGATTTCCTCCCATGTTTTATATTTTTTAGAATGTTTTTTTACCTTATAAGTACTATTTATCTCAGTTAGATAAGGCGATCTTGCATCAAATACAGATTTAACGGAATTCTCTGTTTCACAAATTTTAGCTGCAATATATCCAGCATTATACCCTCTAGCATGTATAATATTAATATTATTGATTCTTATTATCTTTTTCAATCTATAGATGAGTTGCATTTTAAGGAAATGTATTTGTGTTTTTGATAGTGGGAATTTCAAGACTAAAACAGGTATTCTTATTACTTTAATATTATAACTTTCAAGATAGGCAGCAACTTTATTAAATTCTTCTTTCTTTTTAAACATGTAATCTAATCTACATGCCCACAATAGTACTATTTCATACTTCTCTCTATTTACAGATTTAAGTATATCTATAACTTGTGTTTTTACAATTGGAGAAAAAATTTCTTCTCGAACAATTAAGTAACCTACTTTAAGTTTCATTGGAGCACCTCTCTTTCGTAATTTTTCTATATAATAATGAGATGAAAATTACAAGTATTTCAAAATATGTTCCTGTAAAAAAATAATTGTTTTTTATGGACAATCCGAATGTAATTAAAATCATTATGACAATAATTTGATTAATATAATTAATTTCTCTAAAATTATATTTTTGCTTTATGAGCTGATTCTTAACTCTAAATGTATCTACAAAAACCTTTAAATACCAAATCATACTCAAAGTTAAGCCAATAATTCCAATTGAATAAATAGTTGTTGTGTATCCTGGATCTTGGTTAACATTTGCCGCAATTCCAAATATAATATTAGTTAAACTAAGTCCGTCAAAGTTAAAGTGATTTAAAAATGTACTTTCAATATTAGTATCAGCATAAGAATCCATAAAACCATTTACAACACTATTAAAATGTGGAAAGTAATTACTTAACGTATTTTGTAGATTCCCCCCAATACTTGTAGTAGCAAGGAAAAGCAAAAGAACTGGCACTGCTATAATACTTATAAAGATTATACCTAACCTCACTTCAAATTTTTTGTTTTTGTTTTTCCTGTTTTTTATAATAAACAAAAATAGGATTACTAACAAAATGAGAATTGAAAATCTTGATGTTACTAATGTACCACCCATAAAAAGAATCATCATAATTCTTAAATTAATTTTTTTTGTTGTTTTATAAGGAAATGCAGATGATAGGATATATCCCAGGACACAAAGTAACCCTGCCATATCAAAACCAATCATCAATCCTGTAGAACGTAAAGGCCTAATTTTTTTGTCGAATCCAGTAAACAATGATAACATATGTTGTAATTCTAAATTAAAAGCTGTAACAATTACTAAAAAAGCATGAATTGCTAGAACCTTTATTAATGAATATATTATTGCTTCATTTGATTTTTTTGAGGCCGCAAAAATAGTCCAAATAGAAATAAGTGATATTATACTTCTTAAATATCTTCCAACTAGAACAACTAAAATATTGTCATTTAACAGCATCATAAAAAACGAATACATTAATATTATTAAAATGCCTACTACGTACGAAAAGTAATTCTTATAAAAAACTATATTTTTTTTCTGTGATAATACAATTATCACAGTAAATAAGCTTGCAATTATACTAGTATCAAAATATAGGCCGATTTTAGGTCCAAAGAGCAAAAAAAATAGATATGGAGTTATCAAATAATTAAATAGATTCACCCTTGATTTGTTTTGTAATTTAGAATAATAACCACTTTTATCCATTTCAGTATTTCTCACTAATTCTTCCACACTCCACCCACTCTTCTATTTTATACCGAGAACTTTGAGCCAATAGTTTAAATTATGATTATAGGAGAAGTTTTCTGTCCAATTGACATATGAACCTCTACTATAATTCAGCCATACTTCGAATGAACTACCTAATTTAAGTACAGCTTCGATCCAATCTCTTTTATTATTTTCGTCATTTATTAAAAAGCCCGTTTCATTATTTATCACTTGTGAATTATAACCAACATTTGAACCAATTACAGGTAAACAAGTAGAAATATATTGTACTAACTTAAAACCACCTTTACCTAAAGTGTAGTCGTTTTTATTTAAAGGCATAACTCCAATATGAGCATTATATATTTGTTCTTTTGCTAAACTTCTTGTCCATTTCATATTAATTAATTTTAAATGCTTGGTTTTATACTCTACAGATTTGTTACACACACATATAAGAACTAGCTGTTTTTTTTGTTTTTCATGAAGTATTATTGAGGCTTCATCTAAAGCTTCAATAATGCTAACTAAATGAGGGATATTTCCTGAAGTTGCTACCCAGACTAATCTAATTTCATTATCAAAAGTTTCTTTTCTTTTCTTTTCTAATTTTTTTTGAGAAAAACCTTGTAAATCTCCGTCAGTTGTCGGTAGTAAATCTACTTTTTTTTCATACTTTGTGCCTAGTTTTGACTTCAAAAAATCATTAGTAACAACAATTTTGGAACTGTTTCTCATTAATATTTCTGCCTGCAAATTTGATATTTCACCACTATTAAATATATAATCATCAAAATCCCAAATAAAAAATGTGTTTTTAGTTACTTTATCAATAAGGACTCTCAATAAGAACGGAGTATATCTAGGACAAAAAGACTTCGATAAGATTATATACTCAGGTTTATTCACTAAATCAATTAATAAAAATGTTGTTACTCTAATTAACATAATAATATAATATATTATTCCTAAAAAAGCATGTAATATTTTTTTGTTTTTAGGAACTTGGAGATATAATTCGTATAGTTTATCTGGTGCAATATTTCTAATAAGTACGTCCGTTTCGAATTTTTCAACATATTGAATAATTCGATAATAGCTAGATGGAGTTATATTCGCGTTTCTAACATATACTGTAATTTTTCGGTTATTCATTAAGGACCTCATTCTCTGATGATTTTTAACATAATGATTTAGTTTTTTATTATATATAGCTTTTTCGAAACATCTAAAACATTATTTTGACTTATTTTTTTAATTATTATCAAATTATTTGTAGAGACAAATAACAACTTAAGTTTACTTTCTAAGATTAAAGGGTCTTAATTAAGATGTTTTCTCAAAATGATTATATCGCATGAAAGAAAAAGCACAAAGGAACATTAATAGCTGTAATATTAAATGTTCCTTACTAAGTAATTTTAGATAGTTCATTAGTATAAGCTTCTATTACAATTTTTCGGTCAAACTCTCTTTCAACTTTTTCTCTACCAGCTAATCCCATCTTTTTTTTCTCTTCGTAATTCAATTTAATAAATGCTTCGACTTGCTTAATTAAATCCTTAGTATTTTTTTGTTTAACGATATACCCAGTAATCTTATGATCAACAACTTCTCTACAACCACTTCTATCTGTTGTTATTATCGGCCTGCCACTAGCAGAACTTTCTAAGAGTACGTTTGATAAACCTTCGGGATAATAAGTAGGATGTATCGTGCAATGAGTTTTCTTCAGTATTTTACGAACGTCTCTTACCATACCATGATAAGTTAAAACACCTTCATTATGTAATTCATTTAGTTGTTCTTCATACTTTTCTTCACAAAAACCACACACATGAAATTTAGTGTTTGGGTATTTTGCAGTAATGTATTTTGCAGTTTCTATATATTGATCTATTCCTTTTTCTTTCATAATTCTTGATATAAAAACAAACTCTATCGTATCTTCAGAAGGATATTCTAATACTTGAAAATGATTTAAGTTAACTCCCGATCCAGGAAGTAGTTCATGTTTATCCACTACAATATTGTTCTTTTGGAAAAAATTCATGTTTTCTGTATTTTGAAAAAAAACTCTTTGAATCTTTGAAAAGGCTAATTTGTATAATGCGACAGTTATTTGTTGCATTATACCATTTTTTTCAACGGCAGTTCCTAAACCTGTAATGTTTGCTACATATGGGACGCCATATTTCTTTGCAGCAATTCCCCCGTATATATTGGGTTTTATCGTATACGTCAATACAACATCTGGTTTTATATCTTTCATTATCTTTTTATAGTAATCTAAAAGTTTTATTTCTCTTAAGGGATTAATACCATGACGTTCAATGGTTGCCTCAATATACTCACATCCCATTGCTACTAAATCATCTATTCTCTCCCCATAGGGTGAAGAAATAACGACTTCATGACCATCCAATAATAATCTCTCAACCAATTCTTTTCTAAAATTATAAATTACTACATCATGATTCACTAAAATCAATACTTTTTTAGACACTAATAACCACTACTCTCTGTCATCTCAATAGATTCTCTCAAGCTTCTTATTTGGTAGTTCCCTTTAGTATAATTGCTTAAACATTTATCATATATTAGGTTGCCAAATACTTTGTTTATAATCTCAATTCTACTACAAAATCTAATTATCCTATTAAATTTTTTTGTCATAAAAATACGTTTCCCACTAATTTCTGAGATTATCTTCACTAATTCACTTGTCTTCACATATGCTGCATTTTGCGGAAAGAATAACCCTGTTTCTTTATTATCGACCATTAGTTTTAAAAATTCGCATAAATTGTCGATATATAACATACTACGTTCATTAACATAATCTGGGAATATTGGTGTTGCTTTTGCTAACTTTACTAGTCTAGGGTAATTTCCCTTTGAGTCTTTCCCATAAATCATTGGTGGTCTCACGATCACAACTTTAAAGTTATCTGACTCCAAATGCTTAATTCCTTCTTCTGCTTGGAGTTTGCTATCACCATAAAAGTTACTCGGTGTCGGGATTGTTTCTTTGTCAATTAGTCGCTTATTGCTGCTACTATCACCATATACAATTATACTACTCATAAATATGAACTGTTTGACTCCTTCAAATTTTGCTTTATTTGCAACTTCAATCGTCAGATCTCTATTCACTTGATAATAAAGTTCTTCCATTTTCGGGTCAGAAGAAACGTGAGCTATTCCAGCCACATGGAGAATTGAATCATATTGATAAAAATCTTCATATTTCCAATCATCGTTTCTTAAACTAATTTTATCAACTTTGTAATCGTCTGGTTCTTTCAACAACCATTTCTCGACTGAATTGCCTACATAGCTATTTTTACCAGTAATTAAGATTTTTTTCATTTACTCACTGACTCCTCAACTTTGCTTTTAGAAGATGTCTTGCTTTGTTTTTTCTTCGCAGTGTCTCCTGTTCCGCCTTCTAGAACTCCATCTGACTTAACGACACTTATAATAGTTTCTACAAAACACTTCACATCCATTGTAAATCCAATTTTTTGTACGTATTCTCCGTCCAATTTCGCTTTTTCCTCGATTGGAAGCTCATCTCTTCCGTTTATCTGAGCCCACCCAGTCAATCCAGCTGGCACATCATTTGCGTTGTATTTATCTCGTTCTTCAATCAAATCGTATTGGTTCCACAATGCTGGACGAGGTCCGATGATGCTCATATCGTTTTTTAAGATATTGAGGATTTGAGGAAGTTCATCCAACGACGTTTTCCTCAAAAACTTTCCTACACGGGTGATCCATTGGTCTGGATTCTCCAATAAGTGAGTCGGCATATCTTTCGGTGTATCGATTCGCATTGTCCGAAACTTTAAAATATAGAAGTATTTCTTATTTAAACCGACTCGTTTTTGTTTGAAGAGAATTGGACCTTTAGAGTCCAGTTTGATGGCCATAATTAAGATGAGAAAAAGAGGAAACAAGACAATCAACCCTAAAAATGAAAGGATGATATCCATTACTCTTTTGATGATTTTATAATCCACTGATCCACTCACTCCTCAATCAAGTATGTAAGAGAAATAGCTTCGGTTCTTTTACCGCTCAACCAAGGCTTCCCTCCTTTTATTGTGCAAAGATGACGCTTGGATTTTCCATATCTTCTTCTACGTCTTCCGTTTGTTTGTGCTTGTTGTTGGCAAAATCCACCAACTTCACTTTCAGCTCATCATCGCTATACATTTCCAATCCATGAACAAAATGCATGACTTCTTCAATCGGTAGGTTGTTGACTTTTCCTACGAATATTTTCTCATACACTTGCCGATCGGTATGTTCACCGGTTGCCAAGAGTTCTTCGTAAAGCTTTTCTCCTGGGCGGATACCGGCTTCAGTGATGTTGATTTCGTCTTCTGTGTAGCCAGACAGCTTGATCATTTTTTTCGCTAAATCAACAATTCTAACGGGTTCCGCCATGTCTAAGACAAAGATTTCTCCGCCTTGCGCCAACGCTCCTGCTTGAAGTACTAACCGGCTAGCTTCTGGAATAGTCATAAAATAACGCGTCATTCGAAAATCGGTCACAGTGACAGGACCGCCGTTTTTAATTTGTTCTTTAAATAATGGAATGACACTTCCTCTACTGCCTAGCACGTTGCCAAAACGTACGGCAACAAAATTCGTTTTTCCTTCTTCATTCAATCCTGTGACAATCATTTCAGCAATTCGTTTAGTAGACCCCATCACATTCGGTGGGTTAACGGCTTTATCCGTCGAAACCATAACAAAGCTTTGCACATCTGCCGCTTTAGCAGCTTCTGCCATATTTTTCGTTCCGTAAACGTTATTCTTTACTGATTCTGTTGGATTGTATTCCATTAATGGGACATGTTTGTGAGCAGCTGCATGGTAAACGCGATCTGGTTTATATTGTTCCATGATTTTAAAAATACGTTCTCGGTCTTGTATATCCGCTATGATAGGGACAATTTCTGTATTGGTATGTAAATTCATTAATTCCTTATTGATTAAATAAATGGAGTTTTCTCCATGTCCTAACAATAAAATACGTTTTGGTGAAAAGCGGATAATTTGCCGACAAATCTCTGACCCAATCGAACCACCTGCTCCACTCACCAGAACGGTTTGACCAGATAAGTTTTCAGCTATGGTTTCCATATCTAACTTTACTTCTTCTCGTCCTAATAAATCGACCACGTCAATTTCTTTAAACTTGTTGACTTCATACTTGCCTAAAACGACTTCTTCTACCGAAGGCATTTGATTCACTTTAGCATTTGTTTGAGCACATATCTCTACAACTTCATTCAACTCTTGAGGTGATAAAGAAGGTATCGCTACAGTAATTTGTTCGATTTCATGAAGTTTAACCAATTCTGGAATATTTTCTACTTTGCCAATAACCGGCACACCATAAAGAGTCATACGCTCTTTGGCTGAATCATCATCTATTATTCCAATCAGTTCCACTTCAAAGTCATGTCGTTGAAGACTTTTGATAAACAAACTACCACCTTGTCCTGCTCCTACAATCAAAGTCCGTACTTTTTGAGTAATTTCGCCATGAACAGATAGTTCTTTTAATTTTTGTTGATGTTCGTTATAAATCCGCCAAATAATCCGACTTCCTGGAATAAGGGCTACAGAAAATAGGTATGTCAATAACATGAAGCGAAGACTGATGGATTCTACGAACGGTACGGATATCAATGAAGCTGCAAAAAAAGCTAACGTAACTGCTGCCATATGGTTAAATGTTTCTCGAATACTCGTGTAGCGATTGATTTTGAAAAAAAGGTGGAAACGCAAGGCAAAGAACAAGTAAAACACCCAGCTTAGACCGAGGGCAATCCAAAAATCTCTTGTTAATAACGAAATGTAAGGTTCTAAAAATATGTAAGAAAGAATACTAGAAGCCAGGATAGCAAATGTATCAAACGCTAGCAGTACTCTCCGCTTCATTTTGCGATTTATCACTTAATCTCTCCTCCTCCGTATTTTATACTGAATATAAAACAAAAAATGAATCTGCAATTTTTAATCACCTGCTAAAGAGGTAACGTGGATTCATTTTTTGCCTCCTGTATGATAGTTGCTATCTATTCTTCTCCGTAATAGTAATAATAGCTATCACTTGCTTTGTCTACTCTGTTGAAAATAGCTCCTAAAACATTGGCATTCACCATTTCTAATAACTCTTTTGATTTAAGCACTTCGTCTTTGGTGGCTTGTCCTTTTGGTAATACAAAAATGGTGCCGTCTGCTTTACTCGCCATCACTTGTGCATCTGTTACTGCAAGAACCGGAGGCATATCATAAACAATAAAGTCAAATTCTTCTTCCAATTCCTTCATTAACTCGTCCATTCGCTTAGAGCCTAAGAGTTCAGCCGGATTTGGCGGTATAGCTCCACTTGTTAAGGTATATAAACCTTCAATGTTAGTGCGATAAACCATATCTTCAATTCTTGTCCCACGGTCTGTTAATAAAGTAGTTAGTCCATCATTGTTGCGGACACGGAATGTTTTATGTACAGTCGGCTTACGCAAGTCAGCGTCTACTAAGAGAACTCTTTTGTCTTCTGAAGCAAATGTTGCGGCTAAATTAGCAGATATAATTGATTTCCCGGATCCCGGACCTGCTGAAGTAATGACTAAGCTTTTCAAGTTTTCATCTACCATTGAAAACTGGATATTTGTCCTAATAGTACGGAATTGTTCAGAGACAACTGAATTAGGTTTACTCGAAACAACTAAACCTGGACGTTCTTTTGTTGCTTGTGGTTTCTTTTTCATTCCAAACATTTCATTTCCTCCTTCTATACACGGCTTCTTGCACTGCGCGTTTCTGTATTACGCTGTGGTATTTGTTGTTCTGATTTCAACTCGTCTTCAGACATTTCAGAAACTTTCCCAAGATTTGTCCATCCCAGTTGTTCCGAGATGAATTTTTCATCTTTAACAGTTTTGTCTAAAAATTCAAAGACAAATGCTAAGCCGACTCCAACCATTGATCCCAATAAGAGTCCAATGACCAAGTTTAAAGGAGTGTTTGGTGAAACAGGACTTGTATTAGCAATTGCTTCAGAAATAATAGTTACATTATCTACGTTCATAATATTTCCAATTTCGTTTTGGAAAGTACTCGCCACAGAATTGGCAATTTCAGCCGCATCATAAGGACTTTCATCTGTTACTGTTAATGAAAAAACTTGTGAATTATCTTGTGTTATAATTTGGATTTTCTCTGCTAGTTCACCTGTAGTTAAGTTAGTCTTTAAATTTTGACTAACTTCGTCTAAGATAACCGGTCCTTTGATAATATCTTTATATGTATTAATCATTTGAACATTAGTATTAATGTCGTTTAACTGAATGCCTTCTGCAGATTCAGTGGTACGATTAACCAATATTTGCGTAGTCGCACTGTACTGTGGTGTGACAATAAAAAAAGTGAATACTGAAGCAATGATCAACCCGATTAGACCTAAGCTCACAATCATGCTCATTCGTTTTTTTATAACATCAAACAGCTCAACTAAACTAATTTCTTCTTCCATGATTTCCTCCTGAACGGCGTTTTGCCAAAATATAATGAAACATTACCATTTGGATAGACCAATTTTGACAATGTTCTTTACTACTATAACACATTATTTCCTTGATACTATGGACAAAATGTTAAGAAAACACATTTTGTATAGACAAATTATGCCAAACATTTCTTTCCATCACAACTAGAATATGTGTTATTTAAAAAAGCGTTCTTAGTATATCTAATTTTCAGATATAAATCTACATAAATAAGCAAAATAATACATAAAAACCTCACACTGCACACTTGTAAGTGTAAGCATGAGGTTCTTAATTTATTCCATATTTAATTGATTAATTCTATAAAATAACCATATACAACAATGCTGCAAGCACAGCACCTAAGATAGGTCCTACTACAGGAATCCAAGAGTAATCCCATTCAGAGTTCCCTTTGTTTGCAATTGGCAATATTTGGTGAGCAATACGCGGACCTAAGTCACGTGCAGGGTTGATTGCATATCCAGTTGATCCACCTAAAGATAGACCGATTGAAAGAATCAATACTCCTACTACCAATGGGTTTAATCCATCAGTAAAAGTGTTTTGTCCAAACATCATAAGAGCAAATACCAATACGAAAGTACCGATAGTTTCTGTCATAACGTTGCTGATGTTGTTACGAATTGCAGGTCCTGTTGCAAAAGTACCTAAAATAAATCCTTGGTCTTCTGTTTCTTTGAAATGTGGCAAGTACGTCAACCATACTAATACAGCTCCTACGATACCTCCAGCAACTTGAGCTATGATAAATGGAAGTACTAAACTCCATTCAACATTACCAATCATCGCCATACCAACTGTTACAGCTGGGTTTAAGTGAGCTGGTCCCATAAATCCTGAAACATAAACAGCGATTGTTACTGCTGCTCCCCATCCAAGAGCAATTGCAACCCAACCAGCTGCTTCTGCTTTACTTTTCTTCAAGTTAACGGCAGCACATACGCCGTCTCCCAATAACACCAAAATCATTGTTCCTAAGAACTCACTAAAAATCGTTAGTGTATCTCCACTCATTTGTCTACTCCCCTTTTAATTCTTTTAGATCAGATTCTGCAATCGCAGTTTCTAATTGTTTAGTATAGTTTGCTTTTGCTTCATCTGTCCAATCATAGTAACGAGCCATTTCTGCGATTACTGGTTCAATAATACCATCCAGTGTGTCACGCATGAATAACATATGGTTCGTACGGCGAATTAAAAAGTCGTTTGGCGTCAACGCCATTTCTTCTTCCATCGCATAATGTAAGCTCAATGAGTCAGCTAGCGTTAATCCTTCAATTTGTTCTACTTCATCTAGTAAAGCGAACACTTTAGGAGCATTTGAACCGTAAAGATTTGCCAAGTATAAAGCTTCAGATTGGCTCAATCCTTTTTCAACACCCATTTGGGATAGTTTTTCAGTTTCTTCTTCTACTTCTTGCGCGTTAATGTCTCCACCTGATACAGGGTATTTAGAAGAGTCAATCAACTCGTAAGTTTTGTTAAAGTCATTTTTCAAGATTTCAACAACAGTTCTCATTGCTCCAAGAGCCATTTTACGGTAATCCGTAATCTTACCACCAGCTATAGTGATCAATCCATCTTCATCAATGTCTAATGCACTTCCACGAGAAATCGCTGAAGGGTTAGCTTCTGATTCAGAGTTGCTAGTTTGAATGTCTTTTAATGCATCTTCTACAGTAATACGATCTACTTCACCTTGTTGGTATTTTTCGATTGTAGAGATGACATTGTCAAAGCTTTCATCTGTGATTGGTTGGCTGTTTCCACCATTGTAGTCAGATCCGCCATTTGTAGAAATCAATGGACGTAATCCTGCCCAGCTAGATTCGATATCGTTGATCGTGATACCAGCTGATGGGTAACGGTTGTTTACAACTTCCAATAAGTAGTCTACATCTTCTTGTTCTACTTTTGGATGTGAGAAATCGCCTTTGTAGTCTGTATCCGTTGTTCCAAAGTACGTTTTTTCTTCACGAGGAATCACGAATACCATGCGGCCGTCGTTTTTGCCTGTGTCGAAGTAAGTTGGTTGTGGAACTTGTAATTTTTCACGGTCTACTACCAAGTGAACCCCTTTTGTTGGGCGCATTTGAGGAGCAGCATCTGATTTAGCATCCATTTGACGGATCGTGTCAGACCAAGGTCCTGTTGTATTTAATACAATACGAGCTTTGATATCATATGTTTCGCCTGTTAATAAGTCTTCAACAGTGGCTCCACATACTTTATCATTTTCGTCGTGTAAGATACCGACAACTTTCGTACGGCTGACCATATGTCCGCCATCTTCTGCAGCGCGTTTGATGTTTTCGATTACTAAACGAGCATCGTTGTTACGGTAGTCCAAGTATACTCCAGCACCTTGTAAGCCTTCGCTTTTCAGTTGCGGTTCGCGTTCTAGAACTTCGTCTTTTGACAACGTGTAGTTTTCGTATTTTGTTCCTGTAACATTAGCTAGTCGGTCATACAAATCCATAGCTACTTTTAATGAGAACATTGAGAAAGTAGAACCTGGTTCGTCATAAACTGGCAAGATCATTGGATCTGCTTTAGGGATGTGAGGCGCGATACCTTGAACAACAGCACGTTCTTGAACTGTGTCAGCAACTACTTCTACGTCGAAGTTCTTCAAGTAGCGTAAACCACCGTGAACTAATTTTGTTGAACGAGAAGAAGTTCCTTCTGCAAAGTCCTGCATTTCCACAAGACCAGTCTTCAAACTTGAAGCAGCGGCTTGCAATGCTGTACCGGCTCCTGTGATTCCACCACCGATAATTAAGACGTCTAGCGTTTCTTCTTTTAATGCTTTGATGTCTTGTTGTCTTCTTTTAATTGAAAAAACCATGACTCTTTTCCCCCTTTTAGGATTTTGTGTTTTATTTTGTAACTTTTCTTAAATAAGCAGCTTGTTGATAGGTTTTTGTAGCCGAGAGGCTACGGATTTTGATTTGGTTTCTGCTTTTAAAACGAGTTGCGCGTTGTAGGCTACTCTAAAACGAGCTGCACGAATCAGACTCCCTACGATTTCGTTTTGGCTTTTTGGTGGTAAAGAGCACCACCTAAAAGCCAAAATCGAACTCTACGGGAGTCTAAACGGTTCGCTCCGCTCTCTATGGTTTGAATACTTGTGTTGCTTTTACGGCTAGTTTCCAGTTTTGGTATAATTTTTCGCGTTCTTCGTCGGACATTTGTGGTTCGAATGTGCCGCCTTCTTCGTACATGTCTTTGATTTCTTCGATGCTTTCCCAGAATCCAACTGCTAGTCCTGCCATGTAAGCTACTCCTAGTGCTGTTGTTTCTAAGTTGTGAGCGCGTTGTACTTTTGTTCCGATGATGTCTGCTTGGAATTGTAGCAACCAATCATTGTTCGCTGCTCCGCCGTCTACTTTTAATAGAGGGATTTCGATTTCTGCATCTGTCTTCATTGTATCAATAACGTCGCGTGCTTGGTAAGCAATTGCTTGTAAAGTTGCTTTAACGAAATCTTCTCTGCTTGTTCCGCGAGTCAAGCCGAATACTGCTCCACGTGCGTCTGAATCCCAATAAGGTGCGCCTAGTCCTGTAAAGGCTGGTACCACAAATACTTCATTTTCGTTCGTTGAAGCTTTAGCCATTTCTTCTGAGTCAGAAGAGCTTTCCAACATTTTCAATCCGTCACGCAACCATTGAACAGCTGAACCTGCAACGAAGATGCTTCCTTCTAATGCATAGTAAACTTTTCCGTTGATTCCGTAACCGATAGTGGTTAATAAGTTGTTGTCTGATAATTGTGGTGTTTCACCCGTATTCATGACGATAAATGAACCTGTACCGTAAGTATTTTTCACCATTCCTGGTTCGAATGCCATTTGACCGAATAAGGCTGCTTGTTGGTCTCCAGCCATACCTGCAATTGGAGTTGAAGCTCCGTAGAAGTGGTAGTTCGTTGTGTGACCGTAAACTTCAGAGTTCGATTTTACTTCAGGCATCATTGAACGAGGGATGTTCAATAGGTCTAAGATTTCTTGATCCCATTCTAATTCGTGGATGTTGAACAACATTGTACGACTTGCGTTAGAATAGTCCGTTACAAATGAGTCTCCGCCAGTTAATTTCCATGTCAACCAAGTGTCAACTGTACCGAATAACAATTCACCTTTTTCAGCGCGTTCTTGAGCTCCTTCAACGTGGTCTAAGATCCAACGAATTTTTGTTGCTGAGAAATATGAGTCAATGATCAATCCTGTTTTTTTGTGGATCATGTCTGCATGTCCGTCTTCTGCTAATTTAGCAGCGATTGGTGCAGATTGGCGTGATTGCCATACGATAGCGTTGTAGATAGGACGTCCTGTTTTTTTCTCCCAAACGATAGTTGTTTCACGTTGGTTTGTGATTCCGATACCTGCGATCTCAGCTGGTTTGATACCAGATTCGATGAATGCCCCTGCGATTACAGACTGCACTGAATTCCAGATTTCGTTAGGGTTGTGTTCTACCCAACCGCTTTCAGGAAAAATTTGAGTAAACTCTTTTTGTGAACTTCCAACATTGTTAGCTTTTTTATCAAAGATGATAGCTCTTGAGCTTGTTGTTCCTTGGTCAATAGACATGATATATTTTTTCTCAGTCATTTTAATAGTTCCTCCTTGTGTATGCAAGCGATTTCTAATTGATGTGTTTATTGTAATACGTTTTCACACCAAAAAAATGTCATGTTTTTGGCAGATAAGCAAAATAAATGGCATTTTTGGATACCCTTACAAACAAAAACTAATTTGGTATAGATAGAATTCATTTTATTAACCTTAATATAACAGTGATTGCGATATTTATTCAAATGATTGGTATTGAATAATTTTGGCGTTTTGTGGTGGTTTTTATTAAAATTGATTTATTGAACTCTAAGTATTTTTGAATGTTTAAGTACGATCATAGACCAATAGACATAGAAACTTTCAGTGCTTAGTTTAGTTCTTGATTCAAACCTTAACACAAGTATTGACTTATAAATTTTTATTAACCTTTTAGATACTCATCTGTATTACTGCGCTATAAAATAAAAAGCCCTCATTGATGAGCGCTTCTCTTTTCGATATTCTTCTATCATTTTTTCTCTTTCGATAAAATTCATCGTACACTTGCGGATCATCTGTGATATTTATTCTTTTGGAAACCTATAAAACCGCCTCCGATTGAGGTAGCTTTATTGTCTCTTAATGATTAATATCAATACACGTTGACGCGCAGTTTGGTTCAACTGTTGTATAGAAAATGAGAGTAGCGTTTGCCACTCTCATTCACTTATTAACTCATTGAGTCAGTTTTATTTCTGGGAAGTGTTTCATCGTCTCCCCTTCAATAATTGGAATTGATTCTTTTTCTTTTCTCAGTTTGTACGTTGGACCAGTGGTGTACCCCACTAATTCAACTTTTCTAACAATGTGAATCCCTTGAATATAAAGCGTCTCTTCCAAATAATACTTGTTCCCGTTTCTTTCAATAAACATATGACATATTCCTTTCATAGTTGGGATAGGTTACACTTCATTCCAACCATAAAAGCGGACAAAGTCAAGGACAATTTTATTTTTTTGCACAGTAGGGGTCAATTATGCATATGGGACAGCCATAAACTCCTTGTAATACTCATACAGATAGTTATTAATCGCTTTTTCAATCATAACACTTTCATAATTATAAGCCAGTGCTATCAAATGCCCGTTGTTACTGCCTGCCAATAGACCAGTTCGATAATCATCACAATACAATCCATACAGATCTATCAAATGGACATTTGCGTATAATGCAGCTACATGTCTTATCACTGCATTATAATCAGTAACCGCACTGCTTTCATTTGATGGTAACGTGAATACAAAGACTTTTGCTTTTGGATTGTAAGCCATGACCTGGCGTACTACGAAATCATAGTTACCATAAAAGGAATCTGCATTATTTTGACGGTCTGCTTAAATGTCCGTTAGTGATCCAATAGATAAACCTTGTCTTACATTGTTCACACCTAATCGGATAAGGTAACAGTCTATTTGTATATCTGCAGTCGGAATGTGAGTGTTGCGACAATCTCTTGATGTAGAACCACCAATCTCAATATTATTAAACGTTCGACCTGCACGCAGACTCAAGTGCCGTGCCAGTTATTCTTGGTTTGAACGGCTGCGGCTGAATTGATGAGTGTTCCACCTATATCCGTAAACCCTGCTGTCAGACTATCGCCAATAGTTGCCTATTCTTCAAATGCTTGCATAAGATTGGCTTTATAGCCTGTTGATAATAACTCCGCTTGCTCACTCTTTTTAAGATAAACATCCGACGCATTTTGATTGACTTTGATACTAACACTCTTGGACAAATCTCCAAAGTCTGGACGTTTTACAATCATCTGCATAAACCGGTAGTTTCCAGACACTATAAAACTAAACGTATTAGAAGCGCTGTTAACTTTATAGTCCATTAGTCTGAATACTGTTGTGCTGGTTTCTAAATCATAGAGAAAGATGGTGAGTAATCCGAACTCAATCAATTTTCCAGTTGATTCGGAAATTGTAACTTCTCTTCCATTTACGCCCTTTGATACTCGGGACGCTGTTTGTGCCAACTGCGTGGTAGAGACTCTAAGACACAAAAAAGACGCCATCCCTTTTGGAGAAGCGTCTTTTAAAGCGTCAGGTTTTGAATGATGTTTTGAATGTTTTTCATGTCAAAAGGCGACAAAATTTCAGAAAGCACATAGACTTCGGCTTTCCCGTACGCTGAATTGTCTTTTATGGCCGCGTTGGTCAATACCAAGTCGTAGTCCTTTTTCGGTTGGTACTTCTCTACATGAATCCCGTTGATGTGTCGCATGTTCAAGATCAGCAGATGGTTCAACGCTTCTGTGTAGATGGTTTCCATTTTCAGATCAATACCGACTTTTTTGATTTTTGTCATACTGAACGTCACAATGGCTAATAAGCTGATGTATTTCAGCAGCTCCATTTTCAACAAGCTGTCCTCTGTTGATTCTTCGATCTCGAATTTGCCAATACTGATCATGCGCAATTGTTCCGCGAATGAAACCAAGTCTTTTCCGGTAAACTGCTTTTCTTTCGATAGAATCGTGTCGTATTCATAGACTTCCATTGCGCCTTTTAAGAAATACATTTTCGCGTGGATCTGAGACAAGTAGTAAAACATTTCTCTTTCCAGCATATACGGCAGTCTGCGGAAGTTGTAATGGATGATGATCGTCTCGACGACATACGTATCGATCGTAGCGATCGGTGCTCGTCTAGCCCGCAGCAACGTATATTCATGAAAATCGTGTTCGGTCAATACGGGAAAAGCCAGCATAAAGACGAAATGCAGCATCGCTTCTTCTTCATCTACTTCAATCGAATAGCGGCTGAAGTAGCGCAAAACCATCGAGCGCATTTTTTGGTAAAAGTGGTCTTCCATATAGGGTTCCATCAACCGGCGCAACTCTTTGTAGATTTTCTTTTTACTGTTGACGCGATTTTTGCTGATGTGAAGCCACACCTTCAACCGTTCCTTGCCGTCTGGTTCCAAGTTGATGCCCATGAAGTTCGTGGTCGCTTGCAGCAATTTGGCAACTTGATCGTCATTTTTCTTCGCCGCACTGGTTGGTTTGTCCGAGACATACCAGTAAAACTGATAATAAAAGTAGCGGATCTGCAGCTCTTCCCCTTGCAGTCGACCATTTCGAATCTTGATTTGGAACTCTTTCAAGTAATCGTTCAATTCTTTGATTTTTCGAAACAATGAAGACTCGCTGATCATCAGTTTTTGCGTCAGCTGCACGATTGAAAATTCTTGGTGGCGATACAAGTAGCTGATGATTTTCACTTTGACCGATTCTTTTAAGTAGACTTGATAAATTTGAGCAAGGGAAAATTCATTGCTCATGAACAACGTGATCATCGGTCCATCAAAATCCACTCGGACGCTTTCCTTGAAAGGCTCCAAGCGGTAAGCCAGCGATGCCAAGTCTTTATCTAATGAAGCTCGAGAGACGTCTAGATAGTCGACCATGTCGTTGTGGCTGACTTCTCCTCCGTTCAACACGAGTTTTTTCACCAAATTCACTTCTCTGATTTCATGCTTCTCAAGAAAATTTTCAACTTTCATCCGTATCCCGCCTTATGTGTGGCCAAGCAACTAAGTTTGTCGTTTCAATAGTATTGGTAAAGGTTGGATGGAAAAAGAATTCCTTTTGACTCAGATCCTCCAACGTTTGATTTGTCTGGATAGCAAGAGCAAGTGTGTTGATTTTCTCCAGCACATCAGCTTTTGAGACCAGCTGAGCGCCTAACAGCTCGCGCGTTTCTTCATTATATACGTATTTGATTAGGACTTCTTCTGCAAATGGCAGACTGTTGGCTGGAACGATTTGCCGTTTGACACCTATAGGGTAGTCTGAAAACAAACTGTCCGATTCGGTCATTCCAGTACTTGCGATATGGTAGCCGAATGCTGACGTACCAATCGTCCGCAGCGATCCGTTGAATGTCTGTGCTGGTTTAACTAGGTTAGCTGCTGCGACGATACCGGTCCGTACGGCATTGTTCACTAGCGGAATGTACATCGCTTCTTCTCCCATACAAGAAGGCAATTGGATACAGTCTCCTACTGCTAGTACATCAGGATGTGAGGTCCGCAAGTATTCGTCTACCGCAATCGTGTGGTCCATGTGCAAGTCGATCTGTCCGTCTAAAAAGCTCAAGTCCGGTCTGACGTTGACCGCTAAAATGGCTGTATCGCTTTCAATGCTTCCGCTGCCCAATTGAATTTCTAGTTTGTCTCCTGCTTCTTTAATAGAAGAAACTGTTTGATTCATGTACAGCGCCACACCGGCTTCTTGCATTTCTTCTTGGATCGGTTGGATCATGTCTTTGTCGAAGTATTTGAACAAGACATAGTCCATATTTTCAACCAACGCCACTTGCTTGCCGTTTTTTGTCAGCAAGTCAGCTGCTTCTACGCCAATCTGACCGCCGCCGATGATGGTGACGTGTTGGCTGGCTTGTAATGTCTCCAGAGCATCTTCTGCCCCTTTTAGTCGTTTGTATTTTAGTACACGGTCTGAGTCGCTTCCTTCGATTTTGTGCGACAGCTGACTCGAACCGGTCGCAATGATCAATTTGTCATATTCTAAGGTGATGGCTTCGTTGTCATGTCGGTATGTCAGTTGATGGTTCGCGGTATCAACTTTTTCGACTGTTGATTCCAGCAAAATTTTGATGCGTCGTTGTTCCAGGTCCGCTTCTTTAATGAAGTAAGCTTGTGACAGCGAGTCGATTTTTTTATCTAAATACAAATGCAGTCCATTAGGGATGTAGCCTAATTGAGGCTGCTTCTCCAATAAGCTGATTTCAGCGTTCGGGTGGTGTTTGCGCACTTCTAAAGCTGCCGTTACGCCAGCAAATGAAGCACCAATAATGGCTACTTTCATATAGATACTCCTTTGAATTCGTTTGACTTCAGTATACCATGTTCTTTTATTTAAAAAAGGACTGGCCATTGCAACTTTATGGCAGTACGCAAAAAAGACTCCCATTTATTAGAGGAAGCCTTCTTGGTTATTGTATAAAGTCTGCTCTCGCAGTGCTTCAGCGCTTATTTTTTCATCCATAAGCTATTCATTTCCAACTAGTTTCGTGCTACAATAACTTGAACTTATTTAGAGATTCATATCTAAGGGTATGGACTGTAAAATTTCCTCTTTGTCCCCAGTCACCTCAATAAACTGGATTTCTCTAGCTAAGAAAGTGTTCAAGTCTTCAAAAGTATACTGATTTTTTCGTAAGACCGTATCAAAAGGGCAGTCCAGTATCCCGTCCGCATTGACGATGACATCTCTGTTGTCTACGTTTAAGCGAACGGTTTCA
Source organism: Desemzia incerta (assembly GCF_900115825.1). GTDB lineage: Bacteria > Bacillota > Bacilli > Lactobacillales > Carnobacteriaceae > Desemzia > Desemzia incerta. The sequence goes on from NZ_FOXW01000004.1 coordinate 82,171, forward strand.
TGTTGACCGATAATGACGTAAAAATAATGCTTCTGCTGCGAGTTATCTGAAGTATATTGCTGCTCTTCACTGATCACCACTGTTCGCCTGCCTTTTTATGGGCCTCATATACACAAAGCCTTTTTATTTTTAGAGTCTATAAACGAGCACTTCAACAATAGTATACCTATTAAAAACAGTATTAGAGCAAAAAGTGACAATAGTAACTAGACTATAGTAAGGAGTAATTCACATGGCTTATCAACCGATACCTATTGGTTCAACATTAAAAAAAATCCGCGAAAACAAAGGATATACACAAAAACAAATTTCAGATGAAAAAATGGCTCGATCGACTTACACCAAATTCGAAAATGATACGATCAGTCCTACTCTGCCTAAATACCTTGCTGTCATAGACCATATGGATATTTCGCACGAGGAATTCATGTATATTTTGCATGATTATCATTTAGGAGAAAAAGAATACTTCTTGCATTTATTTAAAAAATTGGAAAAACGCCCTACTCTTGCATTATTGGATGAAATTATTGAAAAAGGGGAAGCGTTAGTCCAAGACCATTACGACCAATTAGTGTTGGATATCTTGAATGCTTGCCGAGGATATAAAGCGTTGTTGGAAGAACACGATTTAGAAAAAGCAAAAGGCTATGCTGAAAAAGTGTGGGAACGAATGGCAACGTTGGACAACTGGTACTTAGCAGAATTGCATGTCATCAATAGCATCTTATATTTGTTTAACAGTGAGACTGCAGTCGCATTCACTGATCGCGCCGTGAAGATCCTCTCAAAATACAAAGATTTTGACGAAGCCGTCACTTTACAGCACAGCTTTTTGCTGCATGTGACCAACTTGTTGATGATGGATAAAAAATACGAGCAGGCTTTGATTTACCTTCGTCTATTGGAAACACCGAATATTATGCTGGAATGTCCTATCCTTTGGGGAGTCACACTGATTCGTAAAGAAGTGTGTATGACTAAAATTGGAGATCTTTCTGAACCGGGGCTGATCAATAAAGCGATTCAGCTGTTTGAATGTTTGAACCAACCGGATCTTGCAAGGTATGCAAAAGAAAATCCAGAGACTGTGTATAATCTCTATGCTCGTTTCCCGATTGCGCATATTAAAGCATTAGCGGTTTAAAAAAAGAGGTTGGAAAATTTTCCAGCCTCTTTTTGTTTATAGCTTTATTTATGAATGCATGACGCAATAATTAGTTACGACGTCCGCCGCGTCCGCCGCGTTTGCCTTCAGTGTTGCGTTTCAATGACGTCAAACGATCATCACTATCTTTTAAGAATGAACTCATCAATGTATCAAAGTCTTCTCTTTTATCTTTTTGTGCGTAAGAAGAACGATTTGTTTTTTGGTAACCTTGTCCTCTTGAAGAAGAACTTCCTCTATCGTTGCTTCGTTGATAATTACTGCTTGGTCTTGAACTTGAACTTGGTCTAGAGCTTGTAGCTGCGCTCGGTGCGCTTGTTGGCGCTGCTGCTTCTGGTTGATCAACTGCTTTACGAATAGATAGACCGATTTTACCATCAGTACCGATTGTTAATACTTTAACCGTTACTTCGTCTCCAACACTTAATACGTCGTGAATATCTTTTACAAAACTGTCAGATATTTCACTAATATGAACCAATCCTGTTTTTCCATTACCCAAATCAATAAACGCACCAAAATTTGTAATTCCTGTTACTTTTCCAGGAACTTTACTACCGACTTCAATTGACATATAAAATTCATTTCCTCCTTGAATACTAGTACTGTCATTATAGCATGACTTCGTTTGCACATAAAGCTTTTTTATTCTCTCTCATTGCCGCTTTTGTTGATATTAGCCCTTTTTTCAGCAAATGGACACTCTTAATTTTGATCAGCAGTTTTTGTTTCTTCATCACTTTTAGCGGAGTCGGACTCTTCTAGTGTTTCCTCTTTTTGCGTTTTAGCCGCATTATCTTCCGGGAAACTAAAAACAATCTCTCCTTCTTTCGATAAGTAATATTGGCTTCTAGCTAGCTTAGCTATGTATTCATCATCTTGAAGCTTTTTAACTTCGTTGTGAAGGTTTTCTTGAGTCGCCTCTACATGCTCCAACTCTTCAGCTGACGCTGCTTTTTGCGCATCCAAATCAGATATCAGCTGCGTATTTTTCACTAAATTCACAGATAATCCCGCGATAAACAATCCACTAATAACAGCGATACTGGCTACTCGTCGTTTCCGCTGTTTTCTAAACTTGCTTTCGCGATGAGCTTGAACCGTTTTGGTTTGAGTATATTCATTTCTCAACTGAGTTACCTTGCTTCTGTTTCTTTCTTTCATCCCTTACACCTCAATCCACAGTTATTTTTTCGGCTGACTGACCATACTTTTTAAGTGTAACAATTTTTCAAATTTTTATCGCGTTAAACGATTTCTAAACAATATTGTATTTTTCTCTCGCAAATAAGCTCCCTTGCCGGTCCTTTTAGAAGCTGACAAGAGGTTAAAAACCCCTGAAACTCTAAATGCTTGATCTTGCAAACATTATACCAAGTATGCCTTTACATTTCTATCACGTTTTCAAAAAGATTCAGCATTATTTTGTCTATAGATAGTCAATTTTAGTCCTTGATAATGCTCAAAGTTTATTTGTGTGATAATTTGGATGATTTCTGCTTAAAAAATGGATGGTGAAATACTCATTGGCCAAAAGCATGCTCATTAAAACCTTGAAGCTTTCTTTTACCTAATAAGGGTTTTGGCTTTTCGGCTACGAAAAGTGTCCTTTCTGCCTTGAGGGGTGGGTTTTAGATGCTCATGGCCGAGTTGGAAGTGTTTTCGGTCCATAAGCTCAACTGTTTTCTTGCTCATGGCTGTTTACTCAAGTATTCTCGGCCATGAAGAGGGGTGAAGTCGAGCTCATGGACTTTTTAGCAGCTTTTCTGCTTACCAGCAGATACCTAGACACTTATTACCCAACTGCACACTTATCAAAACCTTAAAACCTTCTTTTACCTAATAAGGTTTCAGCTTTTCGGTCACGAAAAGTGTCCTTTCTGCCTTTAGGTGTTGATTTTGATTCCTCATGGCCGAGTTGAGAGTGTTTTTGGTCCATGAGCTCAGTTGTTTTCTCGCTCATGGCTGTTTACTCTAGTCTTCTCGGTCATGAAGAGGGTTGAAGTCGAGCTCATGGACTTTTTAGCAGCTTTTCTGCTTAACAGCAGATACCAAGACACTCATTACCCAACTGCATATCCATTAAAACCTCGGAGCTTTTTTTTCCTCATCAGGTTTGGGCTTTTCGGTCACGAAAAGGGTCCTTTCTGACTTGAGGGGTTGGTTTTGGTTGCTCATGGCCGAGTTGCGAGTGTTTTTAGTCCATGGACTCAGTTATTTTCTCGCTCATGGCTGTTTACTCGAGTATTCTCGGCCATGAAGAGGGTTGAAGTTGAGCTCATGGACTTTTCAGCGGCTTTTCTGCTTACCAGCAGACACCGAGACACTTATTACCCAACTGCACACTCATTAAAACCTCAGAGCCTTCTTTTACCTAATAAGATTTCAGCTTTTCGGTCACGAAAAGGGTCCTTTCTGCCTTGAGGTGTTGGTTTTGGTTGCTCATGGCCGAGTTGAGAGTGTTTTTGGTCCATGAGCTCCGTTATTTTCCGCTCATGGCTGTTTACTTGAGCATTCTCGGCCATGAAGAGGGTTGAAGTCGAGCTCATGGACTTTTCAGCAGCTTTTCTACTAGAAAAGGAAATGTAAACAGAAAAAAGGAACGCACTTTTTTTGTGCGCTCCTTTAAGTAGTCAATTATTTTTCAGTATTGCTCAAAATAGTGTACATATCTGCTGCTTCATCTTTTTTAGTCGTTTCAACCAGCTTGTCGATGCGGATGACAAGTGTGCGGTTACCAAAAGCGATCGTTAACTCGTCGCCCTCTTTGACGGTAGAAGATGATTTTGCCACCGTTCCGTTGATTTGAATGCGGCCTTTGTCGGCGACTTCTTTAGCAACAGTCCGGCGTTTGATGATACGGGAAACTTTTAGGAATTTATCTAATCTCATAAACCTAGCTCCTTTTCTTTTGCTTTAATTTTTTGCCAGATGGCATCTACTTCTTCAACTGTGTTGGCTTCGACCCCGTCAAATACATGCGGGTGCCGACGTCTTAATTTGGTATTGATGGCTTCTAGAACGTCTTCCAACGTAAAAGCACCTGTTGATTCTGCGTAACTCGTTTGATATAAGATGTGGCACAACAAGTCGCCCAATTCTTCCGCCATATTGCGCGGATCCTTTTTGTAGATGGCTTCTACGAATTCGTCCACTTCTTCATGCAAGAACGGGATCAGCGTTTCATGCGTTTGCTGCTTGATCCAAATATCTCCGCCTTCTCCAGTGATCTCATCCAAATAAAACTGCAAGGTTTGGAACGACTTGGTGCGTTCGTCTTGCTTTAAAGCGGGAACGAACAGCGCGCCTGATTTGGATTCCATTTGGAAAGAGGGTTCTTCATTCAAGGCGAACCATTCTACGTGTTCTTGTTGGGTCCCAGGGTTCTCAACGAAAGCTACTCGATGAGTTAAAGGATATTTTTTATCTAGAATAGACGCCACTAAGCTCAGCGCCGGAACCTCGTGGATGCCATCAATGATCACAGCTTGACCCATGACGACTTGGTCGCCGTCCAGCTTGTTCACCGGAATCCATTGAAATCCAGCCGAGGCATCTTGTTCGACTGCTTTAAAAACAGCTTCTAGTACAGATAACTCCATATGCTTCCCTACTTTCTCAGTACTCTTTTGCCAAACGGGAGTGACAACCATTCCCGAAGCGTCAAGAGTTTGAATGAAATAATGATTTTCACGAAAACGGCAGCGCCCACTGCTACTCCAGCCAGAGCCAAGACAAACGCCCCTAGACGACCAGCATCTAAACTAGTCAAGCTCAAAAGACTCACAGTCGCTAGAACAGCTGCCCCCATAATGAAGGAACTGGCAGCTAACTTCCAGCCGAATCCTTTTGCAAAAACCGCTATTTTGATTGGATCTGTCAGTTTCCACCAGCTGAAAGCCACCGTAGACAACAGCGCCAAAACCGTTCCCAGACTAGAACCTGCTGTTCCTAACAACACTACTAATGGAGTGTTGAGGACACTTTTGACCACTAGACCCAGCAGCAGACCTACAAAAGCTAAGCGGTGCTGATTGCGGCTTTGGAAAATAGCATTCACTGCTCCGATCAATGAGGCTGCAAATACAGACACCACATAAATGGCGATCGTTACATTGCCTTCCTTGTCGCCGAACAACGTGTGGTTCAAATAAGGCGTCAACACGATCATCCCTATCGTTGCAGCTGCAGCGATCGTTGTCGTGATGCGTAAGAACGACTTCGCGATATGGTTAAAGTCGTTCGTTTTTCGTTCAATCACACTTGTCGTCAATGTCGGCAGCAAACTAGAAGAAAAGGCTGTGGCTACGACCATCCCTAATTGAACAAGCGGCTGGCCTCTGTCATAGACCCCTTTGATGCTTCGGGCGACAGCAGGAGTGACTCCCGATTGAACCAATCCGTTATACAACGTGAATGAGTCAATCAATTGCAGCAAGATCAGCATGGCACTCAGTAAGCACAACACCAATCCTTCTGTTCCTAACCGTTTCAACAGCGTTTGATAGGTCGGTAAAGGCACTGATTCTGGATACATGACACCAGAAAATGGGCTCTTTTTGTGATGAGATACCATAAACACCACCATCGTAACCGTGGCAGCCATTCCTGCAATCCATGCGCTGCTCATCGCATCCGCACCCATTTGATAAACGGAATCTTTGCTGGTTGTATAAGTATACGCCACCAACAAAATCACGGCTACTCGCACCACTTGTTCAACGACTTGAGAGACTGCGGTAGGAATCATTTGGAAAGTGCCTTGGAAATAACCGCGCGATACCGATAAGAAAGGCACCAGCAGAAATTGCCAGGACACGGCTTGAATGATGCCGCTGAGTTGACGGTCTCCCATCCCGTCTGCGATCCTATTTGCGCCAAGATACAAGGTTAAAAAGATCGCAGGGGAAAATCCTGCTAACAGGATAAACAGGCGTTGCTGGACTTTTCGCTGCAGACCAGCTGGAGTTTCTGCAATGATTTTGGACAAGAAGACCGGCAACCCGTTCAGCGCCAGCGTCATCCCTAACCCATATAACGGATAAATCTGTTGGTAGACGTAAAATCCAGTATTGCCGACCATATTTTGGAAGGGGACGCGATAGACAGCGCTAAGGACTTTCGCTATAAAAGCAGCAATCGTTAAAATGACCGCGCCGTTCATTGTTTTTTTCAGCTGCTGGTTTCCCATACATTCCCCGTCCTTCTTCTGCGTTTAGTTGTCTTGCTCTTTTTCTTTGATGCGGTATTCCGCAATGTGCTGCACAAATTTTTCGATGTGCCCCAACCACTTGTAAATGGATTTGAGGTAATCTTTTTCTAAGCGCAAGGTTACTTTCAGCTGATCTTTTGCAGCGGCTACATTGGCTTTCAACGGTACTTCGCTTAACGCACGGAACGTTTCTTCTCCAGGTAGAGTCTTCGTGCCTTCTTTTGAGAAGGTGATCTCTACTTCATCGTCTTTGCGGCGGATATTTTCGACCAATGCATATTCCCCGTAGTATTTGATGAGACCGATCGTCAACAGATCCGCTACTTCATCTGGGAAGTTTCCGAAGCGGTCGATCAAATCATCTTGCAGCTGGACGTATTCCTCGTGGCTGTTCAACTCGCGAATGCGCTTGTAGATCTCGATTTTTTGGCGTTGATCTGAGATGTATTCGTTCGGCAAGTAAGCATTGATGCCCAAGTCGATTTCCACTTTGGTTTTCTTCTCTTTTTCTTCCATACCGCGCTTGCGTACAACGGCTTCGCTCAGCATTTCAGAGTACAAATCAAATCCGACTGAATCGATGAATCCGTGCTGTTGTTTTCCAAGCAAATTACCGGCTCCACGAATCGACAAATCGCGCATCGCGATCTTGAATCCTGAACCTAATTCTGTAAAGTCTTTGATCGCTTGCAGACGTTTTTCGCTGACTTCGTTCAAGACTTTATTTTGCTGGTACATCAAGTAAGCGTAAGCCACGCGGTTGCTTCGACCCACTCGTCCTCTCAATTGGTACAACTGAGACAATCCCATGTGGTCGGCATTTTCGACAAACAACGTGTTCACGTTCGGCATGTCGACTCCCGTTTCAATGATCGTCGTCGTGACCAGTACGTCATATTGACCATCCACAAATTCATACAACACATTTTCCAATTGCGATTCCGTCATTTGCCCATGCGCATACGTGATTCGGGCATCTGGAATCAAAGCTTCTAGTTCACTGACTCGCTTTTCAATCGTTTCGACACGGTTGTACAGATAGAATGCTTGCCCGCCACGAGCCATTTCGCGCTCGACAGCTTCTCTAATAGCACCTGGATTTTGTTCCATGACATACGTTTGGACAGGGTAACGACTGGACGGCGGTGTCTCAATAACCGACAAGTCCCGCACTCCTAACATCGACATGTGCAAGGTTCTTGGGATAGGCGTAGCCGTCAGTGTCAGTACATCCACTTGTTTTTTCAAAGCTTTCAGTTTTTCTTTGTGCTTCACACCGAATCGCTGCTCTTCATCAATGATCAATAATCCTAAATCACTGAATTCCAAGTCATTCGACAGCAAACGATGGGTTCCTACAACGACATCTATCTGTCCGTTCTTGATGCCTTTCATCGTCTCCGTTTGTTGTTTTTTAGTTCGGAAACGACTCATGATCGAAACGTTCACAGGGAAATCAGCAAATCGTTCCACCATCGTTTCGTAATGTTGCTGCGCCAAGATTGTTGTCGGCACTAAAAACGCAGCTTGCTTGCCTTCTTGAACGGCTTTGAAAACAGCTCTTAAAGCAACTTCCGTTTTCCCGTACCCAACATCTCCAACCAATAATCGGTCCATTGGTTTTTTCCGTTCCATGTCGCGTTTGATTTCTTCCGTACTTCTCAACTGGTCTTCCGTTTCTGAATAAGGGAAGGCGTCTTCGAATTCTTTTTGGTATTCCGTATCCCGACCGAATGCATACCCTACTTCTTGATCACGCGCTGCATACAGCTGGATCAATTCGTCGGCGATGTCTTCTACTTTGCTGGCTACTTTGTTTTTCGTTTTAGCCCATTCTGTTCCGCCTAGTTTGTTGACTTTAGGTTTCTTGGATTCAGAAGATACGTATTTTTGCAGCAAATTCAACTGCGTGACTGGGATGAACAATTTCGCATCGTCTTTATAGATGATGGACATGTAATCTTGATGGACCCCATTGATCTCCAGGGTTTCCATTCCGACATATTTCCCGATCCCGTGGTTTACGTGAACGACAAAATCGCCAGGATTCAATTCGCTGTAGCTCTTGATCCGTTCGGCGTTGGTCATCGTTTGACGGCGAGTCGGTTTTTTCTTCGCTACTTTATTGAACAATTCGCGCTCTGTCAGCAACACAAACTTCTCAGTCGGCAGCTCAAATCCATTACGGAAATTCCCGATCACGATTTGGACTTGTCCGGTTTCTACCGAATCTGCGTCAACGATCTTGCTTTGGATCTCAAAGTCTTCAAATGTCTGATGTACTTTTTGCGCTCGTTCATTGGTTGGAACGGTCACTAAAACCGTATGGTGTTGTTTTTCCCAACGAGTCATCTCTGTTTTCAATAATGGCATTTGCCCGAAGAATTGCTGCATGTTGCGGTATTGGAAAGCATGGATAGCGTCAAAACGCACATTTCCCATTCCTTTTTGGAACAAGACAAAATACAAACGATCCGCTTCTGTTTCTTTGATGACCGATTTAAAATCATGCGAAAACTTTTGATTCTGTAATATTTGACGCGCTCCTAATTTGTTGACGACCCATTCGGATTCTTCCGTTTCTGCATGGCGTTCCGCTTCCAAAATGCGCGGGTAATCGTCCAGTATCATCACACTGTCGTTCGACATGTAGTCTAAGATACTGTTTTTTTCGTTGTAAATATAATCGGTGTACATCACCAACTCATTGATCGACTCGCCATAATTGAAAGCATCCACTATCGGCGCCAGATTTTTAGCAAATAATTGCTTATCGGCATCGTCAGTGATCAAACTCTTATTGTGTTCTACCGCATCATTGAAGGCCCCAGAGTTTTGCTGCAACAGCTCTTTTGTATAGATCGTGTCGCTCGCCGGCAAGATTTTGATGGATTCGATCGTGTTCACAGAACGCTGCGAACCGACTTCAAAAAAGCGCATCGAATCGACTTCCGTATCAAATAAGTCAATACGAACCGGGTTTTCTTCCGTTAGAGGATAAATATCGATAATCCCCCCGCGAATACTAAACTCCCCGTGATTTCCGACTAATTGTTGGCGCACATACCCCATATCGACCAGCTTTTGCGCCAGTTCGCTGGGATCCAATTCGCCGCCCATCTCCACTTCAAATGAATTCTCTTTCCATAGTTCCACAGACGGTAATAATTTGCGCACACCAGCCACCGGAACCAGTACGATCCCCGGCTTACCGGACAATAAGAAATCCATCGCCGCAATCCGCTCACTGCGGGCTTCTGGCGAGGCAATGGCCATTTCGGCATACACCATTTCATCTACCGGAAAAATGTGCAGCTGGTCTTCATCGACCATTCCGCTGAAATCTTCCATCAATTGATTGGCATGGAATAAATTGTGCGCGATCACAACGATCGGCTTTTGCTTTTGCTCTAAGATGGCAGCTATAACTAAAGTTCTAGCTGAACCAGACAAACCGGTAATCAGTTGCGATTGCTTCTTACCGATAGGATCGATCACTGCTTTTACATTATCCATACCAGCCAGTAACTGTACTACATCTCCCATATCAAATTTCCTCCGTTTGCATCTTCTGCATTAGTTAAAATGGTTCATTGTATCAATAAATTCATGACCTTCCAGCCAATAGTTCGTTGCTTCAGCACTTTTTTTGACAGCATTCAACATGTCTTCATGCACTTCTTTCGGAAAACCGCTCAACACATGTTGAACTACGGTTTGTTTAGGATACGGGCGATCGATTCCGATTCGGATACGGTTGAAATCTTGCGTTCCAATGTGTTGGATGATGCTCTTGATTCCGTTATGTCCGCCAGCACTTCCTTTTTGACGCAAGCGAACTTTTCCGACCGGCAAATCTAAATCATCATAAATCACTAATAAATCTTTTGCGTCTATATTGTAATAATCCATCAATGGTCGAACAGCTCTTCCTGACTCATTCATGAAAGTTTGTGGTTTAACGAACAATGTCTTTTCTCTGCCCACCCAACCTTCTGCTACGTCTGCTTCAAATTTTGATTTGTTGAAAGTAAATTTGTGTTGATAAGCTAATTCATCTAATGTAATAAAACCAATATTGTGTTTTGTGTCTTGATATTTTTTCCCAGGGTTTCCCAGGCCTACAATCATCTTCATAGTGCACTCTCCAATTTGATAGTTAATGGACGCAAAAAAGCGCTGCACGAAACAACTTTCGCCCAGTACCACTCTTTTTTTACTTTTTACTAGTATAGCACAATTCAAATCACAAAAGGAATAGGATGCTTGATTTAAAAAGTTTATGAAACTTTTCACATGATAGCGTTTTAATTAATCGCTAACTCTGTAAAAATGATTTGTTTTCCAGTATACTGAAAGTAGTTCAAAAAGGATCTAACATACTTACAAAGATTATGGGGGAATTGAACATGGAGACTAAAAAAAATAACGACAATCAAAAAATTATTTTGGTGGGGGACGGAGCAGTAGGTTCTAGTTACGCATTTTCTCTGGTCACACAAAATATTGCTCAAGAATTAGGGATAATCGATATTGATAAAGCAAAAACAGAAGGCGACGCATTGGACTTATCTCATGCTTTAGCTTTTACTTCTCCAAAAAAAATCTATTCAGCTAGTTACAGCGACTGCCACGATGCAGATATCGTCGTCATCACTGCAGGAGCCGCACAAAAACCTGGCGAAACTCGTCTGGATTTAGTGAAGAAAAATATGCGCATTTTTAAAGACATCATCGGCCAAATTATGGACAGCGGATTTGACGGCATCTTCTTAGTGGCGACAAACCCAGTGGACATCTTGACTTACGCAACATGGAAATTCTCAGGACTTCCAAAACACCGCGTTATCGGATCAGGTACATCTCTAGACAGCGCTCGTTTCCGTCAAGAGATCTCTACTTTATTAGACGTAGACGCGCGTAACGTGCATGGTTACATCTTAGGCGAACACGGAGACACTGAGTTTCCTGTTTGGTCACATGCCAACGTTGCCGGCTTACAAATCTACGAATGGATCAAAGAAAACCCTGGCGTAGACGAACAAGCTTTAGTAGATGTCTTCTTCAAAGTTCGTGACGCAGCTTACGACATCATCGAGAAAAAAGGTGCCACATTCTACGGAATCGCCGTAGCATTAACGCGTATCACTAAAGCGATCTTGGACAACGAAAACGCCGTATTGCCGATCTCCGCTTATTTAGACGGCGAATATGGTCAATCAGATGTTTACATCGGTGTTCCAGCAATCATCAACCGCCAAGGAATCCGTAAAGTCGTAGAGATTCCACTAAACGGCTCTGAACGAAACAAAATGACTCACTCTGCTGAAACCTTAAGAAAAATTGGTTTAGAAGCATTGGAAGAAGTTATGAACGATTAATAAACACGAATATTTTGCGAGCCTCTCTTTTTGAGAGGCTTTTTTGTTGGTGTTGTCTTGATTTTCGGCCATGAGCACGGTAATTAGTTCGCTCATGGCCGGAAACTAAAATTAATGTGCCATGAGCCGTTTGTTTTGTCGTCTGACGGCTGAAAGGCTGCTTCATTTCGGCCATGAGCACTTTCTTTACTCTCTTCATGGCCGAAAAAGGCCTGCTCTACAATTTACCCCACCTAAAAAGACCATTGCTTAAAGCAGGTAATTTATAAGCCTGCTTTAAGCAATGGTCTTTTCCCGATATTCTTTCAAAAGTCGTCAATCTTTTAAGTCATTTCTTTTTTGAGACTTGTCGTATTCTCTTTTCTGGAACCATCCCACCGCACCACTCTTTTATAGCAGAAACACCCACTTTACGATCAGGAAACAAAAGTTGGTACTCTTTCACATGACGGACGATTGCTTCTTGAACCTTCTCTCTGCTCCCACACTGCTCACAACAGATCGATTGATGTTTGGGTGCCAACGACTCAATAAACGAGTTACAATTTAAACAAATCATTCCTTTTTTCAACATTTCGTATTCATACTGCGGCAAGTTGTTTCCGTACTTTTTAGGTTGGTTTAAACTACATAATTTATCTGCGAGTATTGTATGGGCATGAGTCAACGGTTCTAAATTTTTTTCTACTTGTTCGAAGTAGCTGTTTATATTTGTCGGTAAAACAAGATGAGAAAAGTAAGGAGCTTCATACAAAGAAAAATTCGGATTTACATATACAAGAACAGCTTCAACCGGCATATGACCATAATTGAGTTCTTTGAGCACCTGCTTTAGTAATAGTTTACTACGGGGAAGCCTCAGCAGTGGATTATAAATTTCTATTTTAGAATCTAGTTTGTATAAACTCTCTTCTCTATACACAAACTCCCCTTCATAATTCTTCACCTCACATAAAATAACTTCCTTACTAGTAATGATTACCGTATCTAATTGAACATCAACGCCTCCAATGGTGAAGGACAAATCTTTAAGTACTATGCAATGTTTTATTTTATCTATTCTGTCATCTAAACAGCACTCACCACCATACCCTTTTGACAAATTCACATAACGGACGTGGTATTTATGTTCTAAAGTCATTCGATTCCTGAGCGCCTCCAACACTAGTAAATCATACGGCTTTCCCCTCTTTTGAATCATCACCCTTACATCCCTTCGCCAAATTCAATAGTCTCTATCTATTAAGATACGCAAATAAAATGAGTTTCGGTGTGTAAAGAATCTCTCGTGAGTATGCTCTTTTAGGTAATCAGCTTTTTTTGTTGTTAATGAAGCAAAGAATGACTACTTTTCGGCCATCAGATAGTCTTGATTCCCCCTTCATGGACGGAGATGGCCGAGATGTCGGCCATGGTAATCTAAATTTTCTGGCTCATGGCCGGATTCGCTTGCCCAAACGGCCATGAGCACTCAACTTTCTTTGCTTATGGCCGAAAAACACTAAACCAAAAAGATTTAGTGAAGATGCTTTTAGGTAGTTGTCTTTTCCACCTCTAAGCCAAGCAAAGATTGATTACTTTTCGGCCATCAGCTAGTCTTGTTGCCCCTTCATGGACGCATATGGCCGAGATGTCGGCCATGGTGAACTGAATTTCCTGCCTCATGGCCGGATTAACTTGCCAAAACGGCCATGAGCACTCAACTTTCTTTGCTCATGGCCGAAAAACACTAAAACAAAAAGCTTTAGTGAGTATGCTTTTAGGTAATTGTCTTTTCCTCCTCTAGATCGAGCAAAGATTGATTACTTTTCGGCCATCAGCTGGTCTTGATGTCCCTTCATGGACGAATATGGCCGAGATGTCGGCCATGGTGAACTGAGTTTTCTGGCTCATGGCTGGATTCGCTTGCCCAAACGGCCATGAGCACTCAACTTTCTTTGCTCATGGCCGAAAAAGAGCAACCTAACCCCCAAAAAAAACTCCACCTCTCCGAAAACCGGGGAGATGGAGCCTAAGTTTAATAATATTACTTACCAGCCAATTGATAAATCGCTTCTGCATAGATTTCCATTGCTTTGTATAATTCATCTAGAGGCAATGCTTCGTTTTCTTGGTGAGCCAAGCTTTTAGAGCCTGGGAAGTGTGCGCCGAACGCTACCATGTTTGGCATTTGGCGAGCGTATGTTGCTCCACCAGATACGAATGGTTCTGTTTGGTCACCAGTTTTTTCTTGGTAGACACTCATCAAGGTTTTTACTAATTCGCTGTCTTTTTTCACGTATAGTGAAGGAATTGAGTCGTACTCCTCGTACATCAAGCCGTAATCTTCCGCTGCTTTAGTAATGCCTGTAACCAATTCTTCTTTGTCATACGTTACTGGGTAGCGGATGTCCAATGTAATCACTGATTTATATTCGTCGATCACCAATTTACCTGTGTTCAGCGTCATTTCTCCGGATACTTCATCTTTGACTTCGCCTAAAAGACTGTATCCGTTTGTTTCATTGCCGATCTTTTCAGCGATGAAACGTAACGCTGGGTGAGATTCTACTTTGTTCAATCCTTGAACCAATTTGTTGATCGCATTGATTCCTTCGCCTGAAACGCTTGAATGAACGGATTTACCTTTGACGATAACTTTTCCGTCTTCTTCAACAAACTCAACATCCAATTGTTTCAATTCGTCTGCCAAAGCTGCTGCTTTGTCGCCATCATAGATTGCTTCTCCTGGAACCACGTTAGAAGCTTCTCCTAATGCCAAATTCAATGAGTCGCTGCCTGGACCGATCAAGTTGATTTCCCATAATCCTTTTTCAGCATATGTCAGAGGGAATACACCATCCGGAACGAAGCCTAATGATGGAATCTCTTCTTTTTTCGTATAGTGTTCCATACAACGCCATAGACTTTCTTCGTCTGTTCCGAAAATGAATCGAATGCGTTTATTGAAGGTTACGCCCGCGTCTAAAACTGCTTTAAATGCATATAATGCAGCTATCGTTGGTCCTTTGTCATCTTGAGTCCCGCGACCGTAGATTACGCCGTCACGAACATCGGGTTCAAATGGAGGTGTGATCCATTTAGCTAAGTTTCCGCCTGGAACAACGTCTAAATGACAGAGAATACCCAGCATTTCTTCCCCTTCGCCGTACTCTGCATATCCGTAATAACCTTCCGGATCAATGAACGTTTTCATGCCTAATCGTTCAGAGATTTCCAATGCTTTTTCTAAACATTCTTGGATTTTTTCTCCAAATGGCGGGAAACTCGAACCGTCTCCAGCATTTACTGAACCGATAGCAATCAGCTCTTTCAGTGCTTCAATACTTTCTTGTTGGTGATTTTCTTTTACCCATGTTGTCATTCCTTGACCTCCTAGCTGAATTTTAATCTTAAATAAATAGTACCATAAAAAAACAGCGAACATACACCCTAATAGGCTAAATATTGAATGAATATACAAAAAA
Source organism: Desemzia incerta (assembly GCF_900115825.1). Lineage (GTDB taxonomy): Bacteria > Bacillota > Bacilli > Lactobacillales > Carnobacteriaceae > Desemzia > Desemzia incerta. The sequence continues at coordinate 97,399 of NZ_FOXW01000004.1, forward strand.
ACCGGATCTGCAGCTGCGCAAATCCAGTTCATCGTACTTATTTATTATTTGATGGGAATTTCTTTTCAAATAGTGGGCTGACAGATTTATTTTCATGAATCCGTTTAATGGCATCTCCCATTAATTCACTTACACTGATTTGAACGATTTTGTCGCTCATTTTGTCCTCAGTCAGTTGAATCGAGTCCGTAACAATAACTTTCTTCAACACTGAATTTTCAATCCGTTCGATCGCAGGACCGGATAAAACTGGGTGTGTACAACATGCATAAACTTCTGTTGCACCAGCATCTTCTAAAGCTTGAGCAGCTAAAGTGATTGTTCCAGCAGTATCAATCATGTCATCGATCAAAATACATTTCTTGCCTTCAACATTACCGATAATATTCATTACTTCTGCTACGTTTGCTTTAGGACGACGTTTGTCGATAATCGCAATCGGAGCTTTCAGGAATTCAGCTAATTTACGAGCACGAGTAACTCCACCATGATCTGGTGAAACAACTACTGTGTCTTCATTAGCAATATCATTGTCTAAGAAATAGGTAGCTAATAGTGGAGCGCCTAATAAATGATCCACTGGCATATCAAAGAATCCTTGAATTTGAGCAGCATGTAAATCCAGTGTTAAGATACGATCTGCACCAGCTCTAGTAATCATGTTTGCAACTAGTTTAGATGTGATCGGTTCTCTCGAACGGGCTTTACGATCTTGGCGAGCATATCCATAGTAAGGAATGACAACGTTAACCGTTTTAACACTTGCACGTTTTAAAGCATCAATCATGATCAACAATTCCATTATATTATCGTTTACTGGACTTGAAGTTGATTGAATAATGTAAACATGGTCCCCACGGATACTTTCTTCAATATTGATTCTAATTTCTCCGTCACTAAACTGATTTACTGAAATTTTCCCCAGTTCAACACCAACAACTTTAGCGATTTTTTCAGCTAAAGGCTTGTTTGAGTTTAAGGCAAAGATTTTTAACTTCGGATCGAAATATTGTTCGGACATAATGACCTCCACTTTCTTTTTTAGACGAGCTGCGCAAGGCTGCTTCACTCTCTCATAACGTATCTTATCATCAAACTAATGTTAGTCATTTTCGTTCAAGAAATCAAGCCTTATTCCAAATTTTGCTTATTTACGAGGCATTTTTTTATAGTAATCTAATTTATTCACTTGTTTTGCTCTTGCAATAGCTAAAGATTCGCTAGGAACGTCATCTGTAATTGTAGAACCGGCAGCCACATAAACATTTTCTTCTACTGTTACAGGTGCGATCAAGTTGGCATTACATCCGATAAAGGAGTTGTCGCCGATCGTTACACGGTGTTTTTTCGCGCCATCGTAATTTACGAATACTGTACCGCATCCGATATTGATGTTTTTGCCCAAATCAGCATCTCCAACATAAGTTAAATGTCCAACTTTCGTATCTTCACCAATGTTCGCGTTTTTCACTTCGACAAAGTTTCCGATATGAACAGATTTCCCAATATTGCTGTTAGGACGCAAGTGGCTATAAGGTCCGACATTGCTGTCTTCTTCCATAACTGAATCTTCGATGTTGCTGCTGACAACACGTACACGGTCGCCGATTTTGCTGTTTGAGATTTCAGAATTTGCTCCGATAAAGCAGTCTTCGCCGATCACTGTTTTCCCTTTTAATACTACACCGGCTTCTACTACTGTATCCGAACCGATCACTACTTCACTGTCGATGTAAGTCGATTGAGGATCCATGAAAGTCACACCATTGCGCATGTGCTTTTCATTGATTCTTGCACGCATCAAACGAGTCGCTTCAGCTAAAGCAACACGGTCGTTTACACCTAGAGATTCTGCTTCGTGTTCCATTTGGTAAGCTCCGACGATCTCGCCTTTGTTTTTCAAGATCTCAATTACGTCCGGCAAATAGTATTCGCCTTGAGCGTTGTCATTACCTACTTCATTCAATGCTTCAAACAACAATTTGTTGTCAAAGCAGTATGTTCCAGTGTTGATTTCTTGAACGGCTGCTTCTACAGGAGAAGCATCTTTTTGCTCAACGATTTTTTCAACCGCTCCAGATTCGCTGCGGATCACACGTCCGTACCCAGTTGGGTCTTCTGCATGAGCTGTCAGGATTGTTGCTTTTGCTCCTTGATTTTGATGATAATCAAATAGACCAGTCAGCGTTTCAGCTGTCAATAAAGGCGTATCTCCACAAATGACCAATACCGTTCCTTCTTTACCGCTCAATAGCGATTCTGCTTGCAATACGGCATGTCCAGTTCCTAATTGCTTTTCTTGTAAAGCATATTCTGAACGGTCTCCTAAGTATTCTTGAACTTTTTCAGCTCCAACGCCTACGATTGAGACGATTTTATCTGCTCCGGCTGCTTCCACTTGGTCTACCACGTGACCTACCATCGGTTTACCTGCTACAGGATGCAATACTTTGTATAATTTAGACTTCATACGTGTTCCTTGACCAGCTGCTAATACCACTGCGAATCTTTGTGTCATTTTCAAACTCCTCATAAGTGTAATTTTTTATACCGTTTAATATCATAATTTACTTTCTTACGCTGTTTTTATAATAGCTTAATAAAGGCTTGTTTTCAAGGAATGCTCATATATTAATCATTTGCCCACTTAGACCGTGTCAAAACTTTGCCACCTTTAAAATAGGTTTTGCATTCTCTCTTTAACTCGCTTAGACTAAAAAGAAAATGATAGGAGCGCATTTATGACCACACACTCAGAACAATTTTGGATAGACCAATTGCAATTGGACCCGCATACTGAAGGCGGTTTTTACAAACAAGTTTACAGCAGCGATCATTCTACGACCACTTGGGACAAACGTGAGCGTCCTTATTACACGAGCATTTATTTCTTGTTGAATCTTTCTAGTCCATCCCACTTCCACCGTTTGAAATCAGATGAAATTTGGTATTACCATACAGGCGAATCGCTGACTGTCCACATGATCCACCCGAACGGCAAGTATGAAGCTGTCAAATTAGGTTTGGCGGCTGACAAGGGAGAAGTTCTGCAGTATGTGGTTCCTAAAGGGACGATTTTTGGTTCCAGTGTAGAATCCGATGAGCCAGACGCTTTCTCTCTGGTCAGCTGCATGGTTTCACCAGGATTTGACTACCACGACTTTGAATTGTTCACTCAATCTGAATTGCTGAAAGAATACCCAAATCATCAAGAAATTATCGAGAAATTGGCTTATAAAACTTTACCTGAAAAATGATTCACGTGAAACATTTTGTGAAACTAGCGAAAGTTTTCGCCCGATAAAACTTGTGTAAGAATGTCGAGTTTGAATGGTACTGCTTTGATAATATGAATAGCGAAAGGGAGGGACAGTATGCTGAAAGAATTGAATGAAGTCATTGAATTTATTGAAGACCATTTGACGGAAGAACTTTCTTTAGAAAGTATAGCTGAGTATGCCGGTGTATCAGATTACCATTTGCGGACAGTTTTTTTCCATCTATCCGGGATGACGCTTAGCGAGTACATCAAAAATAGAAAGTTCTCCGAAGCCAATAAGGACTTGCTGCAAGGTGAAAGAGTTACCGATGTTGCGTTCAAATACGGGTACCAATCTTTAGACGGTTTCACTCGTGCCTTCAAAAGTTGGAGCGGCTTCTTGCCGTCAGAAGTCCAAAAAACCGGTATCAGCAAATCATTCCCCAAACTTTCATTTGTCATATCAGTCAAAGGAGGAAATGCAATGGAATACAAAATCGTAGAACAACCAGCGTTTAATCTAGTCGGTGCCAGTAAAAGAGTGCCCATGCAGTTCGAAGGAGTAAACAACGCCATTTTAGAGCTCGCTCAAAGTATTACGGAAGATCAGCGCAAAGAAATGCATGCTCTAAAAAATATGGAGCCTCGTCAAATCGTTAACGCTTCTTATGATTCAGACACGAATTTCATGAAGGAAGAAGGCAGCCTAACGCATCTAATAGGCGTTTTAACTACGCACGAAGATGTCAGCGACCTGTTGACCAAGGTCCCGGTAGAAGCTTCTACTTGGGCAGTTTTCCCAGTTGAAGGACCTTTTCCAACTGCACTTCAAGATACCACTGCTCGAACCTATTCCGAATGGTTGCCGGCCTCTGATTATGAAGTCGTGAATCTGCCAAGTTTCTCGTTCACCAAAATGGATCCAGATAAAGAAGGCTATGCCTATAGTGAGATATGGATGCCAGTTCGAAAAAGGGTTTAACCATTTTAAAATGATCAGCCCTCCGCATGCTGGAGGGCTTTTTTGATGATGCTCTTAGGTAATTAAGGTTTGCGTTCCTTTTTTTGTCTTTTTTTGACTCAAAAGGGAACGTATTTTTTGTTTACGTTCCCTTTTGTTTAATTTTTGCCGCTAAAAGGAACGCAAAGGACATTTGCGTGACGAAAATTCTCTTTTCTCATCATTTAGGAAACGCAAATCTATCACAACACGACGAAAAAAAAGAGCGGGCATTTGCCTCGCTCTTTTTGAAATCTACAAAAGTCAAAACGCCTTACTTCACGCTCTGGTTTTAAACGAGTTGCGAAAACCAGGCTTCCTATGTTTTCATTTCTATTTTTCGTCGGGTAAAACCGCCCAACTAAAAATAGAAAGTGAAACCTACGGAATCCTAATCGGTTTTCTTCACGCTCTTCTCAAAGTAATTACCTGGTTTTACGTGGATCGATTTGTTGCGGACGTCTACTTCGTCTACACATAACAATGAAGTATAGTCGTCTACCATTCGATTTCCTTGGAAAGTGGATTCTGCAAATACAGTGATACCCACCAATTCAGCTTCAAACTCTTCGATTAAGCTCTTCATTCCGTTGACGGTTCCGCCGCCTTTCATGAAGTCATCTACCACTAAAACGCGGGAACCTCTCTTCAGGCTGCGTTTGGACAATTCCATTTTTTCTACTCGGTTGGATGATCCAGAAACATAATTGATGCTTACTGTTGATCCTTCTGTAATTTTTGAATCTCGTCTCACCATTACAAATGGGACATCTAAGTAAGTTGAAACAGCTTGTGCAATAGGTACACCTTTAGTAGCTACGGTCATAACTGCATCTACTCGTTGATTCAAATACTGAGTAGCAATAATTTTTCCAATTGTTTTTAAAACGGCTGGTTCTCCAAGCATATCGGACAAGTACACATATCCTCCAGGAAGAAGACGGTCTACTTCTGATAATCGTTCACACATTTGCGTGATGAATTCTTCAGTTTCTTCTTCGGTGATGCTTGGGATATAACGGACACCGCCTGCTGCTCCGGCGATGGTTTCTAAAATACCTGTTCCTCTATCTTTGAATGTTTTTTTGATGATAGTCAAGTCTTCACTAATCGATGATTTTGCTGAATCATATCGATCCGCGAAAAAGGTCAATGAGACCAATGCATGCGGGTTCTCCAGCAAATAACGAGTCATGTCGATCAATCGTTCACTTCTTTTTACTTTCATTATGACACCTCTCTTTCTTAAGTCATTTTCTGGCCAAAGGGCTCTCTTCCTATTATACGCATTTATATGAATAAAAGGTAGTAAATCGGTGTGAAAAAGATAAAAATGTTCGTTTTTCCTCCTCATTTAACCTTTTTCTGACTTCAACTTTCGTATACGCGGAAAAATGATGGTTCGTTTTTTGCCAAATGAAAAATCACTCGATACTAAAAAGCATCAAGTGATTCCATTTGCAAAAGAATGTTATTTGCTTGTTCGAGCCAAGGACATCAACTTTTTGCCGGCTGATGTCAGGATAAATAAAGCGATAAAGACTAATGCGATCGTAGCTCCTGCTGGTGTTCCAGCATAATAAGAGACCGATAATCCAGACAACATACCGATCACACCAATCACCATACCGACTAAGATTACTGTATTGAAATGTTTACTCAATCGCATGGCAATAGCTGCCGGCAAGATCAAAATCGCTGATACTAATAATGACCCGGCAATCGGCATGATCACTGAGATTGCTACTCCGACCAGCACGTTGAAGCAAACTGACATCAAGCGGACAGGCAACCCTGTTGTGTAAGCTGTGTCTTCATCAAATGTCAAAACGTACATCGGCTTGCGGAAAACCAGATACATCACAACTGTCAGCACACATAATACCGCTAAAATCAGTACTTGCTGCGAGCTGATGGTAACGATCGATCCAAATAAGAATTGGTCGATACTGATATTGGTTCCGCCGTCTACTAGGCTCATCAGTACTAAAGCCAATGCCAAGCCTCCAGACATCAAGATAGCTAAAGACACTTCAGAGTACGACTTAAACTCCAACCGCAAATATTCTAAAATAACCGCGACTACGATAACCACTAATAATGTCATGATGGTAGGGTTGAAATTTAATAAAAATCCGAGCGCGATTCCGACTAAAGAAACGTGAGACAGCGTATCTGCCATCAGAGACTGTCTGCGCAAAATCAAAAACAGCCCTAATATCGGTGCAATGACGGCGATTAAGAGTGAAGCTTGGAAGGCTCTTTGCATGAATCCATAGAAAAACATCTCCAAGGGGAATCCTCCTTCCGTACCAAGTGAATGTGGCGGTCTGCGTATTGCTTGATGTCTTCATGGTCATGCGTAACCATCAAGATGCCTTTGCCGTGAAATTCACTGTTGTGTTTTAATAATTCATAAAATTGCGTCCGCGACTCGATATCCATTCCAGTCGTCGGTTCATCAAGGATAAACAAATCAGGATCTGTCGCAAATATACGTGCTAACGAGATCCGTTGTTTTTGCCCGCCGGATAGGTCACCGACTTTTTTATTGCGCTGATCCCACATGCCGACAGAGTCTAGTGCTTGTTTAACATGGACATGGTCTTCTTCATCTAAACGCTTGAACCATTTGCCGCGCTGATAACGCCCAGATTGCACCAGCTCCAGCACGGTGCTGGGAAAACCGGCATTATAAGAAGCCACTTGTTGAGGGATGTAGCCTATTGCCAATTTTTCATTTCGTGTATTAATGGGAGAAATTTTTGCAGATCCGTGAGACGGCTTCAATAAGCCTAAAATATTGCGCAACAACGTCGATTTCGCCGCTCCGTTTTCGCCGGTCAAGATCACAAACTCGCCTGGATCTACTGTGAAATGAATATTTTGCAAGACCGGTTCGTCTTCATAACGAAACGATAGATCGTCCACTTCAATATAGTGCATAGTATTCCCTTCTTTCTGTTCCATTCCTGTTTTTATCGGATGCTTAATTTCAAAGCTTCCAAATTATTGCGCATGGCTGTTACGTAGTCAATGCCTGCTTCTTGGTCTTCTTTAGTAATGCCTTCGATCGGGTCTAAAACAGCTAACTCAGTGTCTGTTTCATTTGCCAAGGTTTCTGAGATGTTAGAAGATGTTGTTTTTCCAAAGTAAATGTAATCCACGTTTTGATTTTGGATGAATTCTGTCATCTCTGCCAACTCAGACGGACTTGGTTCTGCGTCTGTTGATAAGCCGGCAATCGAAATTTGTTCCAAATCGTAACGCTCTGCTAAGTAAGCAAACGCTGCATGCTGTGTTACAAACAGACGATTCTCAGCATTTTCAAAAGCAGCCGCATATTCTGCATCCAATTCTTGCAATTCAACTTGGTAAGCTTCAGCATTTTTTGTGTAATCCGCTTCGTTTTCAGGATCTGCTTCCACTAATCCTTCTTTGATGTTCATCACTTCGTCTTGCGCCAAAACGGGATCCAACCAAATGTGCGGATCCACTTCATGCGAGTGTCCCTCTTCTTCGTGATCGTGGTCATGGTCATCTTCGTGTGCATGCTCTTCCTCTTCATGCGCGTGGTCGCCGTCCAGCAATTCAATGCCTTCGCTGGCATCAACGATCACGATGTCTGTTGAATCAATCGTTTCTAAAATACTTGGCACCCAAGTTTCCATTTCGACGCTGTTATACACGAATACATCAGCTTCTTGAATCTTCGCAACGTCTTTCGCACTTGGTTCAAATCCATGTGTGTCTGTCCCTGATGGAACCAGGACACTAACGTCTGCCAAGTCTTGGGCTACGTGTTTTGTAAAGTCGTACATTGGATAAAATGTCGTAACGACTTGCAGCTTTTCTTCTCCAGCTTGTTGCTCCGTCTCTTGTGCTGAACCGCAAGCCGCCAAGAATAATATTAAACTGGAAACAGCTGCGACTAAGGCTCCTTTATGTAATTTTTTCATTGTTACCTCCAGATAAATGCTTTTTTTAGGTTCTTTTTTCTAAATCGTAATTGTTCCTATTTACGAATCCTTAAGTAGCTTATCACTATCTCTCGTTTACGTCAATAAAAAATTATGGAAGATTGCTGGCTCCTTTATTTTCTTCTCAAATTAACTTCTGACGAGGTTTTACGTACCATTTTGGCTCTATATTTTATAAAAATGGAACACAAATTTTATTTGCGTCCTATTTTTTAAGTCAAATCGTCTAAATCGGAACGCAAGTCTATTTTGCGTTCCGATTTTCTGATAAATGGCTCTAAAATGAAACGCAAATCCTCACTCGGTTTCCATTTGCGCATAAAAAAGGCAGGACCTGTTATATGACAAGTCCTGCCTGTTCAAATCTAATCTCTATTAAGCTGTACGTTTTTTACGTTTGTTGAAACGCTCGATCCCTCGAACGATTCGGTAAATCGCAGCTGCGGCCATGATTCCTGCAGCAATACTGACAGCAATCGTCACCGTCTCGATGCCCATCTCAGAAAACAGGGTCATCTCTCCGTTTAATGCATAGCTCATGGTGTAGTACAGCCCTCTTCCGGGAACAAACGGAATGATTCCTGGAGACAAGAAAACTACAGCGGGCATTTTTAATTTGCGCGCCATGAACTCTGAATACCACGTTACCAATGCTGCTGCGAAGAAATATTGGACGATTTCATTCGGATAAAAATACCCGATCCCTAAGTAAAGTGCCCAAGAGACCATCCCGCCGATCCCAGCCAAGTTGACCGCATTTCCTCGAATGTTGTACAACAAAGCAAATGATACGGAAGTAAAATAAGCGGCTATAATCTGTATCACGTCATGCATATCCATCATCATTAGACCAGACCTCCCATCAGCAATGTTGCCAAACTGAACCCGGAGGCAATCGAAACGGCGATCACAAAGGCTTCATTCAACCGTAATAATCCGGAAATTGTATCGCCGCTGATGATGTCTTTGATCGCATTTGTCAACGCTAATCCAGGAATCAGCAGCATGATGTTTCCGATAATGATGTGGTCAACATTGGTCCCGAACCCCAAACTAACGGAGAGGATCGTGACCAAGCCTACGATAAAGGAACAAAATACGTTTGTGATCACGGTGTTCTTGTCGATTTTTCGTATGAATCCCATCATTAATTTCAACAGCATCCCAATCAATGCAGATACTATTGCATCACTGACGTCTCCTCCGAAGAAGACAGTAAACGATGAAGCTACCAAGGCATAGATCCCGTATTGTTGTTTAGGAGAATAAGTGCCTACTTCATCGACGATTTCGATTCTTCGTTCGATCTCTTCCAAATCTGGTTTATGGTCGCAAATATACCGCGACAGATCATTTAATTTGTCTAATTTATTCAAGTTCGTCAGATAAGATCTGATGCGTCTCGTTTGAGTATACATCTCGCCATCATCCATCTTTACCGTCACTAAAATACTTGACGTGATCGTCAACACATTTACGCGCTTCGCTCCGTATGCGCTGCACATTCTCGTAATCGAATCTTCCACTCGATTGACTTCCGCTCCACTGATAAGCATTTGTTCACCAATATCTAAAACAAATGTAATCAATTCCTTCGTCCTCATGTCTAAAACTCCAATCTACCCAATCTTGATGACGCAACTGCTTATTCAGTTTAATTATATCTTTCATTTAAAAGAATGTAAGCATTACGGGTTATCTTACTTCAACGTGCGGACTAGATAGACCTCGTTGCAAAAACCTTTCAGCCCATTGAATACGCGTTTTGCTCGTGAATATTTCTGACACAATCCATAAATCGTTGGTCCTGTCCCGCTCATTAAAGCAGTGTCTGCCCCAAACTGCAGCATCTTGTCTTTGATCTGCTCAATTTTCGGCTGTTTTACAATCGAGACGTTTTCCAATGCATTTCCTAAGCAATTGGTCATTTCTTCATAATTAACCTCTTCTATGGCTCTTAAAATGTCTTCTGTGTTGGGGTGAGTCAGTGTATCGACTTCCAATCCTTCAAATACAGTCCATGAAGAAATTCCTCTACGTGGTTTTACCAATACGACCCAACATTGAGGAATTTCAGTAATCGGTTCAATTTTTTCGCCGCGACCATACGCATACGCTGATCCGCCATATACACAAAATGGTACATCTGAACCGATTCTAGCACCCAATTCAGCCAATTCATCCATACTCAATCCCAAGTTCCACAAACGATTCAATCCGCGCAATGTTGCTGCCGCATCACTGCTGCCGCCGCCAAGACCAGCTGCTATTGGAATATTTTTTTCGATATACACATGAACGCCTTGTTGCACATCAAATTCTTTCTGCAGCATTAGTGCAGATCGGTAAACAATATTTCGTTCATCTAACGGCAAAAAGCCATTATTGCTCTCAATGACGATGCGATTTTCATCCAGTAAGTTCAGCGTTAAGCGATCCGCCAAATCAATCGAAGTCATCACCATTTCCATTTCATGGTAGCCGTCATCTCGTTTATGAAGGACATCCAGACTCAAATTGATCTTAGCGGGCGCTTTTTCTATAATTTCCATGATCGTTCCTCCTTTCTGCTTTTCTTTTGCTTCTCTGTAAAATATAGTAGCTGAAAAAAGCCGCTTTGAAAAGGACGAGTTGTCAATCTCATGAAAAGTTCATGAAACTATTAAGATATTGCGTCTTTTGAATGATGAGAATAGATAATTTTACTATAGTCGGCCATGAGTGAAATGTAATGGGTGCTGTCGATTGTTTTTGATGTGAGTAATTCGGTTTTAGGCTAGTTAGTCAAAGATTCAAAACCGTTTACTACTCAAGGGCATATTTTAAAGACTTAAAGAAAGGTGTGTCATGGTTTAAACGGCCATGAGCTAACAGAAAAAGAGTCTCATGGCCGTTTTGAGCGGTGGATTGGGCCATGAGAACTTTCATTCAGGTGCTTATGGCTATTTTAGGAATGTGGTCGGCCATGAGCAGCAAATTTTCTCAGCTCATGGCTTTTTTAATAGGAGTAATCAGGTTTTAAGGTGATTAGTTAAAGATTCAAAATCGTTTATTACCCAAGAGCACATTTTAAAGACTTAAAGAAAGGTGTGTCATGGTTTAAACGGCCATGAGCTAACAGAAAAAGAGTCTCATGGCCGTTTTGAGCGGTGGATTGGGCCATGAGAACTTTCATTCAGGTGCTATGGCTATTTTAGGAATGTGGTCGGCCATGAGCAGCAAATTGTCTTAGCTCATGGCTTTTTTAATAGGAGTAATCAGGTTTCAAGGTGATTAGTTAAAGATTCAAAATCGTTTTATTACCCAAGGGCATATTTTAAAGACTTAAAGAAAGGTCTCTGATGGTTTAAACGGCCATGAGCTAACAGAAAAAGAGTCTCATGGCCGTTTTGAGCGGTGGATTAGGCCATGAGAACTTTCATTCAGATGCTTATGGCTGTTTTAGGAATGTGGTCGGCCATGAGCAGCAAATTGTCTTAGCTCATGGCTTTTTTAATAGGAGTATTTCTGAGCACAAAAAAAGCCAAACCTATCAGGTTCAGCCTACTTTGGTTTTACTATTTCTGTTTTAAGCGTATTGCATAACTTCTTCGTCTAAAAATTCGACTTCAACAGCGTGAGTCAATACGTCCGTGTAACTATAAGAAACACGTTCAAATGCATTTTCTTCTTGGTCTAATTCTACTACAAATACGGAATGATAAGTATCTCGTAAAATACCTTTTCTTTCTGTCTTTCTCTTACGACCAGTTTGCGCGGTCACCATAATCTTCTTACCTAATCGACAATCTAAGCTTTCTTTAATGCTTCCCAATGTTATTGGCATTCAGATTCACCTCACCTAATATGTTCTATTATAACACATTTAGGCAAAGATTTAAAGTGTATCATAAGAAATAATTTTGCACAAATAATATTTCTCTAATAATAAAGCGCTGCTAAAACCTATAAATAAAGGTTTTAGCTTTTTTACTCGCTTAGTTTTAATCTTATTTTAACAATTCGATTCGTAAGCTGTCTGCTAATTTGCCGAACTCGGCGATGCTCAATGACTCACCGCGACGTTTCGGATCAATGCCTGCTTTTTCTAATCCAGCAGTCAATTCTGCTTTTATCTCGTCCGTTTTGCCATAACGAATCAGCAAGTTGTTCCAAATCGTTTTACGACGCTGCACAAATGAAGCTCGGATCAGTTCAAAGAAGAATTTCTCGTCTTTGACTTCCACAACCGGTTTGTCTCTGCGAGTCAATTTAAGGATCGCTGAATCGACATTTGGTTGCGGTACGAAAACCGTTTTCGGCACGATGAACGCTATTTCCGCTTCCATATAATATTGGATGGCGATTGACAACGAACCATAAGCTTTGCTGCCTGGAGCTGCCGTGATACGGTCTGCAACTTCTTTCTGCATCATGATGACCAAGCCGTCGATTCTTAATTCCGACTCTAAGAAGTGCATAATAATCGGCGTAGTAATATAGTAAGGCAAGTTGGCAACGACCATTAAGGGTTCCTCTAGATCAATTGTTTCAGCTAACACTTCTTTCAAATTAGCTTTCAGTACATCTTGGTGCACGACACGAATGTTGTCGTAAGGACTCAACGTGTCTTCCAGCACTGGAATCAATCGGTCATCAATCTCAAATGCAACCACTTGTTTACTGCTACGCGCTACATATTCCGTTAATGCACCAATCCCTGGTCCAACTTCGATGACATTTGTATGCTCATCTAGTCCAGCAGCTTTTACGATGCTGGCTAAAATGTTGGGTTCAACAATAAAGTTTTGTCCCAAACTTTTCTTCAGTGAAAAACCATGTTTTTGTAAAATTTCTTTTGTTCTGCTCGGAGTTGCGATGTCTTTAAGATTCATTTTGTTGTGCCTCCATTATTTGTTCCATTGTCTGAATCAGGGTCTCGGGTGTAATTTGAAACATTTGCAATCGTTTTTGAAGTTGTTTTCCGTTAGTATAGCCGATTTTCAACGCGTCACCAAGTTGTTTTCGGTATTGACTGGCGTTTGGTCCGCTAGTCAATCCTAAGTGGATCAGCAACTCTCTAGGAATCAATTCCTCTTGGTCGATTGTTTGCGTGTAAGCTTTTGCCAGCGCTTCTTGGATACTTTGAGGCGTTGCGTGTTCGATACCCAAGCTACCTTTGTGTTTAGGGCGAGCTTCGTCGATCGTTAAGAAAGCATGCTTCACACCGGGAATCGCTTGAGAAATCGTTTTGCGTATCTTCTCGCCTGGGTAATCAGGGTCCGTAAACACGATCACGCCTCGATCGTGCTGCGCCTTTTCAATCAACGCCAATGTTTGTTCGTTGATAGCTGATCCGTTTGTTTCGATCGTATCCGCAATAACGGATTCTTTAATACGGCGGGTATCGTCTCGGCCTTCTACAACAATGATCTCTTTTATTTTTTTCATGCATCTAACCCAAATAATCTGTTGGCATTGATCATCGTTTGGTGTCCAACTTCTTCATACGAAATGCCGCGTTGTTTCGCGACTTCTTCCGCTACATATTTAACATAAGCTGGTTCGTTGCGTTTGCCGCGGAAAGGAACTGGAGCCAAGTAAGGCGCATCCGTCTCGATCAATAATTTATCAAATGGAACAGCTTTTGCTACTTCGCGTACTTCAGGAGCATTCTTAAAAGTGACCACTCCGCTCAATGAAATATGCATGCCTAAATCCAAGAAACGCTCCATCCAGTCTATGCTTTCGCCAAAACTGTGCATGATTCCGCCGATATCTTCAATGTGTTCTTCTTTTAGAATCTTGTAAACATCTTCAGTCGCTTCACGGTTATGGATCGATACTGGAAGTTTCAATTCTTTAGCGATCCTGATTTGGCGGCGGAAAGCTTCGAATTGTTCTTCTTTCGTCGAATCCGGCCAGTGATAATCCAAGCCCATTTCGCCCATAGCAACGATTTTCGGCAATTGCAATTGGTGGTACAGCTTTTCTTCGACAGCGTCCGTATAGGAATGACTTTCCGTTGGGTGCCAGCCGACAATGCTGTAAATGTGATCGTATTGTTGACTTAAGGCAAGTGATTTGTCGATCGTTTCTGTATCAAATCCAACAACTGCCATTCTGGTTACATCGTGTTCAGCAGCTTTTTGAACTGTCTCAGGAACATCTTCATCAAATTGCACAGCATTCAAATGTGTGTGTGTATCAAATAACATAACTACATTATCCTTTCTCTCAAACTGTAAACCCAAAGAAGGGCTGGGACAATTGATCCCATCCCTTACTTTTAGAGTTTCTTATTGGCTGACTTTTATAATTTTTTCCGTTGGGTTATACGCTCTGCTCTTAAACGCGTTGCGTTCGACAGCTCACACTACCATTTCACATCAGCGACTGTTTGGAAAGAACCCAAACTGTCGTTGATGTGAGATGTACGGTGAGCTAAACGCCTCACTCCACGCTCTGAATCTCTAAGCGACTTCTGATCCGTTCGGCGCGTCTGCTGGTGCTTCGATGATTTTTAGTTCGCCGTCTTTTTCAGCGGATAGGATCATGCCTTGGCTGATTTCGCCGCGCATTTTGCGTGGTTTCAAGTTGGCTACGATAATGACTTTTTTACCGATCAATGCTTCTGGATCTGGATACCATTGTGCAATTCCGGATAGGATTTGACGGTGTCCTTTGTCTCCAGCGTCTAAGCGGAATTTCAAGAGCTTGTCGGCTCCTTCAACTTTTGAGCACTCAATAACTTCTGCTACTTTCAATTCTACTTTTTCAAAAGCATCAAATTTGATCTCTTTATCTTTGATAGAAACCAATTCTGTTTCTTCTGGGTTCCATTCTGCTGCAGCCTCTTCCTCTTCAACAGCAGGAGTTCCGCCAGCCATTTGCTCTTGGATGTAGTTGACTTCTTCTTCCGTTTCCAAACGTGGGAAAATCGGAGTTCCTTTAGCAACCACTTGAGTTTCGATGTTCATTGAACCAAATTCAACGGTCTCCCATGAACCGGCTGCATCTTCCATACCTAGTTGAGTGAAGATCTCTTTTGGAGAATGTGTCATGAATGGTTGTAACAACGTTGCTGTTACGCGCAAGCTTTCTGCCAAATGAACCATGATGTTAGACAACTCTTCCACTTTGCTTTCATCTTTAGCCAGTTTCCAAGGTTCAGTTTCATCAATGTATTTGTTCGCACGAGAAACCAATGTCCAGACATGGCTCAATGCACTGCTGAATTGCATATTGTCCATTTCCATTTGGTATTCTTCAACGACTTTGTCCGCTAGAGCTTTTAAGTCTGCGTCAAATTCCGTTTGAACACCTTTATAAGCCGGCAATTTGCCGCCAATGTATTTGTTGATCATGGCTACAGTACGGTTCAATAAGTTTCCTAAGTCATTTGCCAAATCATAGTTGATTCGTGAAATGTAGTCTTCTGGAGTAAACACTCCGTCACTTCCAAATGGAACTTCACGCATCAAGTAGTAGCGCAATGAATCCAATCCGTAACGTTCAACCAGCATTTCTGGATAAACAACGTTTCCTTTAGATTTAGACATTTTACCGTCTTTCATCAATAACCAGCCGTGTCCGAAGACTTTTTTCGGCAATGGCAAATCTAATGCCATCAACATGATTGGCCAGTAAATCGTATGGAAACGAACGATTTCTTTTCCAACCATATGCACATCTGCAGGCCAGAATTTGTTGAACAGTTCGTCGTCGTCCGTACCGTATCCCATTGCTGTGATGTAATTTGCCAATGCATCGATCCACACGTAGACAACGTGTTTAGGGTTGCTTGGAACTTTTACTCCCCAGCTGAAAGTTGTACGAGAAACTGCTAAGTCTTCCAAACCTGGTTTGATAAAGTTATTGATCATTTCATTTTTACGCGATTCTGGTTGGATGAAATCTGGATGCTCTTCATAGTATTTCAATAAACGGTCAGCGTATTTGCTCATTTTGAAGAAGTAAGATTCTTCTTTGACCAATTCTACCGGATGTCCGCTGTCAGGTGATTTTCCGCCAATGACGTTACCTTCTGCATCACGTTCGACATCTTCTAATTGAGTTTCAGTATAGAATGTTTCGTCCGGAACAGAGTACCAGCCTTCGTATTCGTCCAAATAAATATCGCCTTGCTCCAAGAAACGCTCGAAAATAGCTGCGACAACTTTTTCATGAATCGGATCTGTTGTGCGGATGAATTTATCATTGCTGATGTCCAAGGTTTTCCATAATTTTTGCATTCCTTCAGCCATACCGTCTACGTATTCTTGAGGAGAAACACCTAATTCTTCAGCTTTTTGCTCAATTTTTTGACCGTGCTCGTCGCTTCCTGTCAAATAAAATACGTCATACCCTTTCATACGTTTGTAACGTGCCATAACGTCACATGCAATCGTTGAGTACGCATTTCCAATATGCAATTTTCCACTTGGGTAATAAATCGGGGTCGTAATATAAAATGTTTCTTTATCTGCCACGGGAAATCCTCCTTATAAGTAATCAAATCAATCATTTGTCTTCTTTTATACATTCATTATGGGATTTAAGTTATATCAATAGTTACTTTCTTATAACTGCGTATTTTATGATTTTTTCAAAAATCATTCCTGAATAGTATACCACAGAACTGTAGTGTTATGCGACTTCTTCTTTGATTGTGGCTGCCAGCTTGAGATACTGATTAAGTGATTTTAAGAGACAATTTGATTTGTCGTTTTAATTGTTCTCTTCTATCGTCTACTTCTTCTCATTTATTCAGGCAAACCTTGTACATTGTCATATATGACCCAATACAAAACGTTTGCACTTTTTGGTGCTATAGTTATCCTAAGGGGGAATAAGAATGAAGCGAAAAAGTTTATGGGTTTTTCTTAGTGTATTGATGATAGGACTATTTTTATCCGCTTGTTCAAATGAAGGAGCTTTCAACGACGAATGGCACAGTACAGCTGAAGGTGAAGGAATTTTACTTCAGGCTACTGAACCAGTTACCTTGATGTTTTCTGAACAGGGAATCGAAACAGACTACAGCTATTGGGATCCGGCTAATATCATTGATTTTCCATTTGAAAACGGGAAAGTTTATGAAAATTACGAAGTGCGCCGAAAAGATGATACCATCACGATTGAAGTAGATGAAAAGATTCATTACGAATTGACTGTTTTAGGAAATCGATTGTTCAGGGACGAAGTGAATGCTCTTTTGTTTAAAACAGATGATGCTTTCTTAGATTTAGAACCTATTGAAGAGTAATCAAAAAAGCGAAAGGGGAATAGTTTACGAATATTGAATTCGTAAACGTGCTCAAAAAGGCAGCCCCAACATCCATTTCACAAATAAAGCTCGGTGGTCATCGACCACTCGAGCTTTCTTCATGAATGGATATGGGGCTAAACGCCTTTTTTCACACTCTTGCTATTTTTTCATCGATGCTTCAATCAATCCTAAGAACAATGGGTGTGGTGCATTTGGTCTGGAAAGAAATTCTGGGTGGTATTGGCTGGCAATGAAGTATGGATGATCAGCCAACTCGATCACTTCTACTAAGCGTCCGTCTGGAGATAATCCGGAGAAGACCATCCCTTTATCTTCAAGCACTTGGCGGTAATCGTTTTTGAATTCATAACGATGGCGATGGCGTTCTTCAACCGATTCTTTTTGGTACAACGAACGCGCCAGTGACCCTTCTTTCAACTCACACGGGTACAAGCCTAGACGTTGTGTTCCACCTAAGTCGCCTTGCTCATCTTGATCCGCCATCAAGCTGATGATCGGATGTTCAGCGCCTGGATGTGTTTCTGTAGAATGGGCATTTTTCAATCCAGCCACATTACGGGCAAATTCAATACTTGCCAACTGCATTCCTAAACAGATCCCTAAGAATGGCACTTTGTTTTCACGGGCAAATTGGATCGCTGCGATTTTTCCTTCCAATCCTCTATGACCGAATCCGCCGGGAACTAAAATTCCGTCTGCATCTTTCAATCGTGAGGCCACGTTTTCTGTCGTTACTTCTTCAGAGTTCACCCAATCGATATCGATTTTGTGTTTGGTCTGGTAGCCTGCGTGTTTCAACGATTCAACTACAGATAGATAAGCATCCGGCAACTCTACGTATTTCCCAACGACCGCGATGCGGACTGTGTCTTCCAAATGAGTGATATTGTCTACTAAATGTTCCCAGTGAGCCATATCAGCTTGAGGAGCTTCGATATTTAATTTGCGCAAAATGTTGTCGTCCATTTTTTGTTCTTTCAGCAATAACGGAATTTCATAAATAGAGTTCACGTCTTGGTTTTCAATAATGTCTTCTTCTTCGACATCGCAGAAACTAGCCAGTTTGCTTTTAACAGATTGAGGCAGGTCTTCTTCTGTACGCACGACTAACAAGTTCGGCTGGATACCTAAACTGCGCAATTCTTTCACACTGTGTTGTGTCGGTTTGGTTTTCAATTCCCCTGAAGCTTTCAAATAAGGAACCAATGTCACATGGATATACAGCACGTTGTCACTTCCAGCGTCTTTCCTCATTTGACGTAAAGCTTCTAAGAATGGCAGCGACTCGATATCTCCAACAGTTCCGCCGACTTCCGTGATGACAATATCAGAACCGGTCGACTCTCCGGCACGAACGATCTTATCTTTGATTTCATCGGTGATGTGGGGAATGACTTGGACTGTTCCACCTAAATATTCGCCTTTACGTTCTTTTTGGATCACGGACGAGTAAATTTTACCGGTCGTCAAATTGGAATACTGATTCAAACGAATGTCGATAAAACGCTCATAGTGACCTAAGTCTAGATCCGTTTCTGTACCATCATCCGTTACGAATACTTCTCCGTGTTGATAAGGACTCATTGTTCCTGGATCCACGTTGATGTATGGATCGAATTTTTGGATCGTGACGTTCAGTCCGCGCTCTTTCAATAATTTCCCTAAAGAAGCTGCTACGATACCTTTTCCAATGGAAGAAACGACTCCTCCGGTTACGAATATATATTTTGTCATGATAAATCCCCCTAGTTTGAATATAGAGGAGAAATAAAACAAAAAAATCCCCATTCCATACAATCGGAACAGGGAGTCAAGTTCATTTTATTTTGCTCTCACCAAATAGCGCGAGCCCATTTAAAATCATACTTATTTTCATAGT
Source organism: Desemzia incerta (assembly GCF_900115825.1). Taxonomy (GTDB): domain Bacteria; phylum Bacillota; class Bacilli; order Lactobacillales; family Carnobacteriaceae; genus Desemzia; species Desemzia incerta. The sequence continues at coordinate 116,788 of NZ_FOXW01000004.1, forward strand.
GAACGTCAAGATTTTTTTTCAAAAATGAGCCGTTACATTTTTAACGACCCTGTCATTCCTTTTACGAAGCCTTTTTGCATAAACAAGAACAATATCAAGGTTGGAATCGTCGCAATGATGATCGCGACCATTTGCGTACCATAATTGGCAACGTATGAAGCGGAAGAAAGACTTGAGATTAGCAACGTCATGGTATATTTGTTTTCCGTTTGCAAGAAAATCAACGGCAATAAGTAACTGTTCCATGAATTCATAAACGCGTAGATCGCTGCGGCTGCGTAAGTCGATTTCATCATCGGAAATACAACTCTGAAGAAGATCTCGTAGTTGCTGGCTCCCTCTATTTTACTGGCGTCAATAATCTCATTTGGAAAAGACTTGAAGTTCTGTCTGAAAAAGAAAATCAAAAACAAGTTATTGATCGCCGGCAAGATGATTGCTAAATGCTGGTTGACCAATTGTAATCCAGCCATCATTTTGAACAGCGGGATCACTAATGACGCCAATGGAATCACCATAAATAAAAGGATGAGTCCATAAATCAACTCGCTGGTCTTGGTGGTGAATTTTTCAAATCCAAAAGCGGCTAATGAAGTGATGATTAGGCTTAAAATGACTGTGACGCCTGATATTTTCAGCGAATTCCACATGATCAGCGGAATATCATAAGCTCCAAACAAATCTTGCAAGTTAACGAATAATTGATCGCCAAAAGTTAATTTCCCTTCCGCTATTTGGTTGGCGGTATTGGTCGCTCCTGCGATCATCCAGTAAAAAGGGAAAATGGAAATAAAGGAACTGATGATCAAAAACGTATACTTTAATAGACTGGTTAATTTTTTCATGTTTCCTCCTCCCTTCGCCGTTATGGGTTATTCTCTATTGGAAATTTTCAGTTGAATAATCGACAAAATAGCGATAATGATGACTAACGCCCAAGATAAAGTAGCTGAATAGCCAAAATTAGATGTGTAAATGAATGAATGATTGTAGATCAATTGGGCTGCTGTCAACGTTTCATTTGAAGGCCCGCCGCCCGTCAAGTTGACGACTTCATCAAACAATTGAATCGTTCCGATCGTTGAAGTGATCGTTGTGAAGACGATGACCGGTTTCAGTTGCGGAATCACAACTTTGAAGAACTTTTGGAATCCGTTGGCTCCATCAATTTCGGCAGCTTCTAAAGTATCATCCGAAATATTTTGCAGACCTGCTAAATAGAAAATCATGTTGTACCCTGTCCAACGCCAGCATAGCGCTATGATGACGGTCACTTTTGCCCAGAAAGGACTGTTCAGCCAATCGATCGGGTTTTGAACAATTCCGATAGCCATTAAGGTATCGTTGACGATTCCGCCCATTTGAAACATCATTTTGAACAATACAGCGTAAGATACTAATGATGTCACACAGGGTAGGAACAGCGCGAGTTTAAAGAACGTCCGCCCTTTCAAATTCGGCGTGTTCAACAAGAACGCCATCAACAATCCTAAAACGACCATGATCGGCACTTGGAAAATCAAAAATGTAAAGTTGTTCATCAGCGCTTTCCAAAATATGTCGTCTTGGAACATGCGCAGATAATTCCCGAATCCAACGAATACGGATTGCAGTCCTTGCATATTATGTAAGGACAGATAAATAGAATACAAAATCGGGTAAAGCAGGAACACGCTGCTTAACACGACGGAAAAGATAATGAATTTCCAGACATCCTGATTTTGCCGGCGTCCACGTTTGTCTTTTGACCGGATTTGCATATCCATCCTCCTTTTGCTGTACGAAATTAGTTTTAATGACACAACAATCAGTGAGGTAAAAGCCCCACTGATTGGCTGTCGACCTATTGATTGATGTTGATGCGTTCAGCTATTGTCCTACTTGCATCGTGTAAGTTTCTTCGGCTTTTTCCAACATTTCGTCTAACGTCATGGAGCCGTCAAAATACCCTTGTAATACAGAGCGCAGTGCATCTACCGCAGCTTGCGTGTTGTTTCCGTAGTCTACACCTGGGATTTCTGCCATCCATTCAGAAAAGTCTTTGTAGATTGGCGCATCATTGAAGAACGGATCTTCAAATTGATAAGCTTCTCCCGTTTGTGAAGGCAAATAGGTTCCTACTGCCCCATTTTCCACTAAGATGTCTTGATAAAACTCGTCGTTTCCGGCAAATTCGGTTTTCATGAAGTCGATTGCCAAGTCTTTATTTGGCGACTCTTCTAGGATGACCCAGCTCGCACCACCTAAGTTAGTGTATGGAGTAGCTGTCTCTACCGTTTCCAATTGAGGAACATTGGTGTAAGCCCATTTGCCCGCTTGATCTTCTGCCGAGCGAATGGTTGCTGAGAACCAGATCGCTGAATTGACTGCAGCAACTTCCCCGCTCGTCACTGCCCCGATTCCTTCTGGAGCAAAGTAGTCCACTGGTTTCGCTAATTCATTTTCTTCAATTTCTTTCAAGATCTCTGCCATTTCACGAACAGCTGGATTGTCTTTCAAATAAATGTCTCCATTTTCATCAAAATACCACAAGCCTGCTGATTGCATCGCCATTTGAATGTAGTGAGTACCTCTGTTTGGAATGAACGCTACGAACCATTTGCCCGTTTTCTCTTTCACATCTTTTCCAATCTGCACAAATTCAGACCACGTTAAATCCTGCATATCTTCTTGTGAGTAGCCCGCTTCTTCTAGATAATCGGTGCGGTAATACAAACCGGCCGAGCCTGAATCGAATGGAAGAGCATATACCCCATCGTCTTTTGTAGCATTATCAACTTTATATTCAGCAAACTGGCTGAAATCGATATCCTCTGACAATTCAGTAAATTTGCCCTCGTAATTCGTAATGTAGTTTTGCACATCGTAATCGTCCATCAAAACGATATCCGGCAGCCCCTCTGAAACGCCTGATGTAAAGCCTGAAACCAATTTCTGTTTGGTATCTTCATTAGACATCTCAACAATATTTATTTTAAATTCTTCGTTTCCATCTTGAACGTAATATTCCCCTGCTTTTTCCATGATTGGAATGTTAAAGTTGGTATCCCAAGCCCAGACAGTCAATGTGTTGTCATCTGCGCTGGCAAAATCTTCTGAACTAGCTTCTTCTCCTCCTCCTGAACAAGCTGCTAGTAAAATTAAACTCAATGTACTCGAAAATAATAGCCCTAATTTCTTTTTCATTTTTTTACCCCCTAGGAAAGATTTTATAGTTGAATGTATGTACTTGAACACATGAAAAATGGTGCGTAGTAATGATGTGAAAAAACGGAGTGCCTTTTACAGCTTTTTCTTAAAAACTAACTGGACTGCAGGCGGTTTCAATGCCTAATTTTATTATAATTTCTTCTCAGAAAAATCCAAATGATTCGCCTCTCATTTCCTCTTCATCATTTGAAATGAAAAAAATAAGACCTCTACGTTAAGAGGCCTGAAACTTATCATTCTTTTATTCTTATTAGATTGACCGTCTATTTATTAGTCAAAAAATCCACGAAAAGCTGTTTCTAAAGCAATCCTAATTTGTCCAAACCTTTATAGATACCGTCGTTCCAAACCGTATCTGTGATCATATCAGCTTTATGCTTCAACTCGTCTCTTCCGTTCCCCATCGCCACACCGATACCTGCTGTTTCAATCATTTCTAAATCATTTAATCCGTCTCCAAAAGCTACTGTTTCTTCAATGCCGATATTTAAGTGTTCAATGATTTTTTGGATCCCGACAGCTTTCGAGCCTCCTCTGCTGATGACATCCATAGAGTAAGGATTAGAACGGGTAAACGTGTATTCCGGAAATTCCTCCTCGTAAAAAGCATCAAAAGATTCGTCTGCATTTAAAATACATTGATACACTTGATGACTTTCGTATTCACTAGGGTCAACCGGTTTGGTAGATAAACGATGATTTACAAACTTCATCGCTTTTCTAGGAGCTAATTTTGACAAAAACGGACGAACGCGCTTAATCAGACCATTATTTGCTAATTTGATCGCTGAGTTGCCCGTGATTTTATCGCTGCCGCAAAACGCAATGCCTTGTTTGTTGTTGTGAGCTTCTTTAGCCAATCGACTCATTGATTCATTGGATAAAGGGCGCTTATAAATGACTTCTCCTTCATAAACTACATGTTGTCCATTAAGAGTAATTATAGTATCAATAGCGAGTTCGTCTGCGATTTCTCGCATCAAAATAGGTGCTCTACCTGTTGAAATAGCAGGGACGATCCCATTATGTTTCAGCTTTTTTATCGCTTTTTTGGTGGAATCTGGAATCGAATTGTTATGCGTGACCAATGTACCATCAATATCAAAGAAAACTATTTTCGCCATTTTATTCTCCTATATGAAAAATTCTTATTGTTTATAGCTGCAATCATTGTAGCGCTACCACCTTTGCAAATCAATAAATTATTTCTCAAATCATATCGTTATGAATACGCCACCAATTTTGTTACTATTTAGGTGTTCATGATGCAACAAAACATCAACTTCGCTTTTCCCCTTCAGGAGTTTAGTTCCATCATTCATTCTACATTTCAACCGGAAGTTGACGTCTGATCCATTTTTTAATGGTTCTTTTGCTGTGTCTGTGAATAATTGTTTCATTTTACTTATTACTTACTTATCACGAGGAGGTTAAACATAATGACAAAGTTAAAAAAACTGGGAATGACTCTTTTATTCACCACAACACTTCTTGCTGCGTGCGGCGGAGGTTCAAATGAATCTGGCGGCGACAGTGAACAAGTAGTGGTAGAATTTTTCAGTCAAAAGCCTGAAATCACTACTCAGCTGCAAGATTTAGTGGATACTTATACAGAACAAAATCCAGATGTTCGTGTGAACATCACTACGGTAGGGAGCGGGGAAGGTTCAGCAGCTCTTCAAGCTAAATTCTCCTCGGGAGATGAACCGGCATTGATGATGCTTGGGGGATTGCCTGAAGTTGAGCGTTATAGCGATTCCTTATTAGATGTTACTGAATTGGAAATGACGGATACTGTTATTGACGGCATGTTGGAAGGCGGTACAATTGATGGCGTTCCATTAGGAGTTCCGATGAATATTGAAGGTTTCGGCTGGATGTACAATAAAGAAATTTTTGAGAAAGCCGGTGTCAATCCAGACGACATCCAAAGCTATGACGATTTTGTAACCGCTGTAGAAACATTGGACAGCCAAAAAGAAGAGTTAGGAATTGATGCTGTTTTTGCTTTTAGCGGGGCAGAAAATTACATCGCTAACCAATTTTCTGCCAACTTTACTTCTCCTGAATACGACAACAGTATTTTAGAAAGTTACAGTGCAACTGAATTGAATTGGGAATACGGCGACCAAATGAAGAAATATACAGACTTATTCAATCAGTATAACGTTCAACCTATTTTAACGATCGATTACAGTCGTTCTGTAGAAGAACTCTTCATCAATGACGCTGTAGCAATGGTCCACCAAGGGAACTGGATCGTTCCTACTTTAAACGGTATTGATCCTGAATTTGCCGCTAATAAAATGGGTATCTTGCCTGTATTTGGTGAAAACGATGAAACAGGTAAAATCATTGCAGGAGCTCCATGGTACATCGGAATCAATAAAAATCTTGACGAAGCTGTTGTAGAAGAAGCTAAAGCATTTATAGACTGGATGTACACTTCTGAAGAAGGAAAAACAGCTATCGTTGAGGAGTTCAACTTCGTTCCAGCTCAAGAGGGATATGAAGTGGACAGCATCAGCGACCCTGTCTCTCAACAAATCTATCAAGCGTTATTAGATGGAGAAACGGGCGCTATGACGCACAAACAATATCCTGACGGCTGGTTCCAACAAGTTCTTTTCCCTGAATACCAAAAATATTTGAACGGCGACATCAGCTGGGAAGATTTTGAAGCCAACACTTCCAAAAGCTTCGCAGATATGCGCTAACTTTCTTCTAACAGATAACGGGAAATAGATCAGCCTTACCGTCTATTTCCTGTGTGTCTGTTTTTTTATCCTAAAGCGAAGGAGCAACATCCATATGAAACGAAAAAACGAGAAATATTTCTATTGGGCCTTTTTATTCCCCAGCATATTAGCTGTATCATTAGTGATCTTCATTCCTTTACTTTATGGAATTTATACTTCATTTACAGATTCCGACGGCTACAACATGGCCTTTACCGGTCTGGAAAATTATCGACGTTTACTTAGCGATGATCAGTTTTTGCATAGCTTATGGTTCACGATTCGATTTGCAGTCGTTTCCGTTATTGGGGTCAACGTGATCGGTTTAGCTATGGCGCTTTTAGTCACACAAAAAACTGGTCGTTTAAGCAATCTTTTCCGTACGATCTTTTTCATGCCTAACTTAGTGGGCGGAATCATTCTAGGATTTATCTGGCAATTCATCTTTGTCAAAGCTTTTGAAGGGATTGCACAATTGACAGGACTGAGTGCTTTCAGCGGTTGGTTAGCAGATACCAGCACAGGTTTTTGGGGTCTGGTCATTGTCTTTTTATGGCAAATGAGCGGGTATATCATGATCATTTATATTTCATTCTTGAACGGTATCCCGGCAGATATCAATGAAGCCGCAGCTATTGATGGAGCAAACACTTGGCAGACTTTTTGGAGAGTCAAACTGCCGATGTTGGCGCCTGCTTTTACTATCAGCCTCTTCTTGACGCTGGCTAATGCTTTTAAAGTTTATGACCAAAACTTAGCGTTAACAAATGGAGCTCCTTTTGGTTCTACTGAAATGGTGGCTATGAACATTTATAATACGGCCTTTTTCCAATACCAGCAAGGATACGCTCAAGCTAAAGGGATTCTTTATCTCTTACTAGTCGCAGCTATTTCATTGACGCAAGTTTACTACACACGAAAGAGAGAAGTTGACCTATGAAATCTGAAAAAATGCATAACTGGTTGATCATCATTTTAGGCGTAGTGGCTTCTCTGACTTGGATCTATCCATTTGTACTGATTTTTATCAACTCATTCAAAACGAGACGAGAAATCTTTACCAACACTCTTTTCTGGCCAAATGAAACCACTACGGAAAATTACCCAAGAGCCTATGAAGATTTAAATTATACTGAAAGTTTCATGAACTCATTAATGATCACAGTAGCCAGTATCATCGTGATCGTACTGTTCTCCTCTATGTCGGCCTATGCGTTGTCTCGCTATCCCGGCAAAATGAGTTCAGTCATCTACTTTATTTGTGCCATCACGATGCTGATCCCTTTTCAATCCTTGATGATTCCTTTAGTCAGCTTATTTGGTCGATTTGATATGCTGAACAGAGTGGGACTGACGTTCATGAACTTAGGATTCGGGTCCAGTATGTCGATCTTTCTGTACTTCGGTGCGCTAAGATCGGTACCAAAATCACTAGACGAAGCAGCTATTTTAGACGGAGCCAATCCGTTCCAAATCTTCTGGCGCGTCGTCTTCCCATTATTGAAGCCGACAACCGTTACCGTCATTATTTTGAACTCTATTCGAATTTGGAATGACTACTTACTGCCTTCATTGGTGATCAATAAAGATGGCATGTATACTATCCCCTTGCAAATGTACTATTTCTTCGGACAATACACGATCCAATGGGAATTAGCGTTGGCCGGATTGGTTCTTGCAATCATCCCGATCATCCTGCTTTACATGTTCTTGCAAAAACACATCATTCAAGGAATTACAGAAGGAGCTACTAAATAATCGGTTTTTAAAAGCCTGCCAAATGCGTCATGATGCATTTGGCAGGCTTTTTTCATTGTTGGTTACTATTTCTTGTGTGACGACAGATTTTTGTGTTGTGTTTTGGCCATGAGCGAGGAAATTTGAAGGCTTATGGCCGAGGAGACAATGCAAATCAGCCATGAGCAGGTAAATTCTGTTCCCCATGGCCGGCATCTCGGCTATTTCCGGCCATGAAGCGAAGGAAAATCCGCCTGATGGCCGAAAAGGTAATCAGCTTTGAATTAACTAGGATAGAAAAAGATAATTACCTAAGAGCGCATCTTTATTAAAGACTTTTATTCAGTGTTTCCTTCTTGTTTAGATCTTGTTTCGGCCATGAGCGAGGCATTTTGAAGGCTCACGGCCGAGGAGTTGACTGAAATCAGCCATGAGCAGGTAAGTTTCCTTCACCATGGCCGACTTCTCGGCCATTTCCGGCCATGAAGCGAAGGAAAGACCTCCTGATGGCCGAAAAGGTAATCAGCTTTGCCTCTTTTATAACAGAAAAAGATAATTGCCTAAGAGCGCATCTTCATTAGAGACTTCTGTTCAGTGTTTGCTTCTTGTTTAGATCTTATTTCGGCCATTTCCGGCCATGAAGTGAAAGAAAAACCGCCTGATGGCCGAAAAGGTAATCAGCTTTGACTCTCTTATAGCAGAAAAAAGATAATTACCTAAGAGCGCATCTTTATTAAAGACTTTTATTCAGTGTTTCCTTCTTGTTTAGATCTTGTTTCGGCCATGAGCGAAGCATTTTGAAGGCTCATGGCCGAGGAGATAACAGAAAACAGCCATGAGCAGGTAAATTCAGTTCACCATGGCCGACACCTCGGCCATTTCCGGCCATGAAGCGAAAGAAAAACCGCCTGATGGCCGAAAAGGTAATCAGCTTTGAATCAGAATACCACCTCATACTCAAAAAAAGCGAAAAGCACGCGGCTCTTCGCTTTTTTTGAGTATTCATTTGCAACTATAGCAATTCTTTCGCTAATAAGCGGTAAGTGTCTAGTCGTTTTTCTTGTGAATGCGGGATGCTGCAGATCATAGCTTCATCGAATCCGTAATGTTCTTGTTGACGTGTCAATTCCGCTGCAACTTCTTTAGCAGATCCTACGATATGTTGCGAACGGCTTTCTAGGATATTCATTCGGTCTACTTCTGTCAGCGGGAAATTTTGCGCTTCTTCCGGAGTCAATATCGGCCCCATTTTTCCTTGAGACATCCATAAGCGAACAATATCTTGCGGCAACGCTTCGTATTCAGCTTCTTCAGTCGTTTCTGCAGCTGTTACCATGTAAGCCACATTGATTTCAGATTTTTCCATGAATGCACTCGGCACAAATGAATTCCGGTATTGGTCTAGAACTCCTTTATCCATGTAGCCAGTAAAGAATTGCGCATATGAGTAGCCGATTCCTCTGCGACCAGCTTGAACAGCACTGCTTCCGCTAGAACCGAGTAGCCATGCCTCTGGTACAACGATTTGACTTGGAGTGGCGATAGTTTTGTTGTACAGCTCATCTTGCGGAACTTCATCATTCAATAATTGCAGAGAAACGTCCAGCTTTTCATACATATTGTCCAGCTGCGGACGATTCCCTTGAGCCAAGGCAAACATAGACGCGTGGTCTCCACCCGGAGCTCTTCCTACTCCGAAATCAATTCTTCCTGGAGCAAAAGCACTCAATGTTTTGAATACTTCAGCCATTTTCAAAGGAGAGTAGTGCATCATCATCGTTCCGCCTGTGCCCAAACGGATGTTTTTCGTTTTAGCCGCCAAATGAGCGATCGTGATCTCCGGAGCAGAACTAGCATAGTTTTCGGTACCATGATGCTCTGCCATCCACATCCGTACATAACCTAATTCGTCAGCTAAAATTGCCAGCTCTTCTGCTTTCAATAAGGCATCTGCAGCTGTATTTCCGTGGGTCACTGGAGCTTGATCTAAAACACTTAATTTCATTAAATATTCCCCTCTCTATCCTTAACAAAAACTTCCTCTTACAAGACATTCACTTTTTTATTATCCTTTTACTAATTCAAAGTAAGTCCTTTTGCAGTTAACTGTAGCACTTTTTTTATTGGATAGAAAGTTTATTGCAAAAATTCTTAGGCATCTCTTATGCAATCTCTCTTTTGTAAGACAACCTCCAGCAAATCCTTTATACTGGAAACAAATGAATTTTAGGAGGCAGGAAGAATGGAATTATATGTAGCAACAGTTGGACAGCTCCAAGAGAATTGTTATTTTTTGGTCGGAGACAATAACCGCGACACCATCATTTTTGATCCAGGGGCAGAACCGGACACATTGAAAAATGTAATCGAAGAAAATGAATTGAATCCTATTGCTATCGTTTTGACGCATGCGCATTACGATCATATTGGAGCTTTGAATGAAATCAGAGATGCTTATGAAATACCGGTGTATCAAAACCCTATTGAAAAAGGATGGCTGGTTGATCCCGCTCAAAATGGTTCAGGGAATCATCCTGGCATGGAGAATATTGCCAGCACTCAACCAGCAGATGTATATTTGGAAGAAATGGGTCCTTATTCTATCGGCGAATTCCACTTTGACATGCAGCACATTCCAGGTCATTCACCAGGCAGTACAGTATTCATTTTTAAAGATAGTCGCTTTGCGATCGTTGGAGACGTGATCTTTAAAGGCAGCGTAGGAAGAAGTGATTTCCCTTATGGCGACCACGAAAGTTTGATCGCTGGAATCCACAAACATATTGCGCCATTGCCCGGAGACACAGTTTTATTCCCTGGCCACGGGGATGCTACGACTGTAAAAGACGAACTGAATACCAACCCATTTTTGACTCATTAAAACGCAAAAAACAGCTTTCTACAAAAAGTAGAGAGCTGTTTTTGATTGCAGAACTAGAACATAAACGAGTCGATAGTCAAAGTGACATCTTTAAAGACATCGTTCATTTTCTCACTGTTTTTAATCGTTCCGTCGTATAAGACTTGGCCGCTTTCCAGGTCAGCGACGACTATGCCGACATCATGTCTAGCTTTGTCTTTCAGTGTGCTGACATAGCAAATTTGATTTCCCTTGATAGAGACTAATGGAGTGGCGTAGCCTTCAGGATTGTTTAGGAAGTTCTCCATCACTTCACTTGGTAATTCTATAAGTTGAGCTTGTTCCATAGTATTTTCTTCTATATTAAATCTATTCATCTCAAAGCCATTTTCTTTGAGCGTAGTGTAGTAAATATATTCGTCTTGTACGTTTGTTACCAATGGATACATCGACTCAGACCAGCCTTTGAACTCATTTGGAACAGCTAGTTCTGATACTTCACTTGTTTCTACATTGTAAGCCATCATTGTAATGTCTTCTGGGTTGATCTCTACTCCGGATTCAGTAGTCTCTGGTTGTACAGTAGGGTTTGATGAAATAATAATATAGGGTTCTGGCGTCATTTCACTGTTCGTTGAGCCAATATTAACAATATAAGACGTATAATCCATATCGTCATCGCTAGATGGTGCTAGAATCAAGTCTTCTACGATCTTTTGACTGTCTAAATCGATTTTATAAACGTGCAATTCTGTGATGGGTTGATATAATTCTGTCTCCCCTTCGATGTAGTTTGTTGTAAACACATGCAAAATGTTCCCGCTTTTTTGCACATCTTCTACGTAAAAACTATCGTAGTTTTTATAATCAGGAACTTCCACTTCAAAGTTTGTCTCTTCTTCTGTTTTTTTGTCTAGTACTGCTATCTCTAATTTGTCATGGATCTCCTCATAATCGTCGACCACAGTATAGAAGTTGTTGGCGTAAGTAATAAAGTCCTCATCTTCATGATACTGGAACATATTCCAGGTTTTCTCTCTGAAAAACCCACGGTGCTCGCGATATAATTTCTGAACGGAAAAATCATGTTGGTGCGTCATATCTAATTGTTGGGTAAACGGAACATCTTTGTTTCCGATTGTTCCTTCTGTTTTAATTTGAAACATATCGCCATAATCGCTATTTTCATCAAATGTACTCGCAGCCAGAACCAAGTCTTTGATAACAGCCTCGTCTCCAGAACGTGTCTCAATAGAGTATTGAGGATAACTATTTTCAGCAGAAACGGTCACAAGATAAAAAGTGCTGATGCTGATTACGCTGAATACTATTAAAGTGATTAATTTCCAATACTTTTTCATTTTTTACTCCCCCGTGTGTAGTTTGTTTTAAACCGTTACTTTTTTATTTAATAATCTATGGCTGATCCAAATCGAAAGGGTACTTGCCACAACCGTTAATACTAATGAAATCAAGAAGATTTCGCTGGCAAACAGGTACAACATAACATTGTAAAATTGCATGAAATAAACAGCGGAAAAGATCAATTGAACAAATGTTGCATAAGCAACGCCTATGATAAGTCCTTTGATTTTGTAACTTCTCTCAAAAAGAACGACTGTGGAAACTACTAAAAGTCCCAGTAATCCTTTACTGTATCTCGAGATAAATACAAGTCCTGAAGTCGGGTAAAACATCATTAAATAATAAGAGCTTTGAATCATTTGATTCAGGTTGGAATAATTGAAATAAGCTGTTGGAAGAAGCATTTGGAAAAGGCTGTTTTCTATATACAGCAGTACTAATTGCAAAGCAATCAATCCAATGACCATTAAAAAGATCGTTGTTACTTTAGAGAATAAGATGTTCAACCGTTGCGTCGGCAACATCAACAAACGGTAGATGAAAGTATTTTTCCCCAGCCAATCTCGGTACCAAATGAATACACTATAAAGCATCAATACCGCTCCGCAAAACATGATCGGACCTAAAAACCATAAGCTGTTTACGAAATCGGTCATCCCCATTTTCCCAATATTCGCAATAATCTCACTATCGTTGACTATTCCTGATTGTTTCTGCTCGCTGACAGATCTTAGATAGCCATTTGTCGTAACAAATACACCAATCAATTGAATAAGTGCTGTTAATACAGCTAATGTTGCATAAATTGGAGCAAAACGGTTGAATTCAAACCGAACTAATTTGACAAAATTTTTCATGGTTGGTACACCTCTCTCATGACATCTACAACTGATTTACCACTCTCTTCACGCATCTCTTCTGCATTGAATTCGGTAACGACTTTCCCGTTCTCAATCAAAACAGCTTTGTCGATCAAATGTTCAATGTCGCTGATTTCATGAGTGGTGATCAAAACGCCTCTATTTTCAACTAAATTGCTGGTAAATACGGATGCTATTTGTTCTCGGCTGAAAATATCGATTCCTGAAAAAGGCTCGTCCATCAGTAAGTAATCCACATCCAGAGCCAATCCCAAAACCATATTTACTTTCATCGTATTTCCTTTAGATAACTGAGAAATTTTATCTCTGGAACTCAATTTGAAAAAGTTCAACAATTCTGTTGCTCTTTCCTGATTCCAAGAGATATAGAACTCAGCCATAAACTCCATTGCCCCTTGAATTGTCATAGAAGGCATCATCGTGATCGCATCTGGAATGAACGCAATTGTTTCGTAGGTCTCTCTATCCAGCGCTTTTCCATCAATAAAAATTTCTCCTTTTTCTAAAGGAGTCAAATTCATGATCGCTTTTAATATCGTCGTTTTCCCTGAACCATTTGTTCCGATCAAACAAGTGATTTCTCCTTTATTTGCCGTAAAAGAGATTCCGTTCAACACTTTTTTTCGTTTGTATTTTTTCTCTAACTGTCTGACTTCGATCATTCGTTGTCGCCTCCGTTTTGACTGGCTTCCAGTAGATATTGTTCTTCTACTTTGTCTTGTATTTCTTTCAAAGTAACTCCGATTGGCTTAACAGCCGCAATAAAGTGTTCTACCGCATCCAACATCAGCTCAGACCGGACTTGACCCAAAATAGATTGATCTTCTGTGACTCTGCTTGGCATATTTCCTTCTGTATACAACAAGTTTTCTTCCTCCATTCGTTTGAAAGCCCTCTGAACTGTGTTGGGATTGATCCCTAATGTGTTAGCTAATTCTCTTCTGGACGGCATTTCCTCTCCAGGCTGCAATTCGCCTGAGGCTACTTTTTCTTTGAAATTACGAACCACTTGCAAATAGACCGGTTCTCTTTGATTGAACATCTCTGACATGGTTTCAGTCCCTTCTTTTTCTGTATTAACCTCTTAATACACCATAATTAAAGTAGTGTACTACTCACTTAATACACCTCTTGATGTGTATTATATGCTTAGTACACTAAAACTGTCAACAAGTTATTTTACTTTTTCTGCAATTGACATTTTGAGGGTAATTTTCTATACTGAACTTAACTCTTGTAGTTATAAATTTATAAGTTTATAACTCTCTTAAATATTCTAACTTTTGCGATGAAGGAATACAGTAGAAGTATTGTCCCTGTTTTATAGAGAGCTGATGGTCGCTGCAAATCAGCACACACAATACATCGAATTACACTCTGGAGCAACTTGATTAACCTCAAGCGCGATACTGGCGATACTAGTACTGAAGAGGCAGCGAACTCCTATAAAGGAAGTTTGTTTGCAAATTGGGTGGTACCACGGAAACTAACATTCGTCCCGATGAAAAGACACGTTCTTTTCATCGGGTTTTTTTGTGCAAAAAAATAGAAAAGGGGCAAACAACATGAACATTATTGATGAATTAGAATGGCGCGGAGCCATCAACCAACAAACTGATGAGGCTGGATTGCGCGAATTGATCTCAGAAAAAGAAATCGGTGTCTACTGCGGAATCGATCCAACTGGGGACAGTATGCATATTGGTCACTTGATTCCTTTTATGGTCTTGAAACGATTCCAATTAGCTGGACATAAACCAGTTATTTTAGTCGGTGGAGCTACAGGTTCTATTGGAGACCCAAGTGGGAAATCTGAAGAACGCGTTTTACAATCTGCTGAACAAGTTGAAGAAAATATCCAAAAACTAACAGCTCAAGTCCAAAAATTATTTGATGCCGGGAAAGACGAGAAATCGATTCGTTTAGTTAACAACTTGGAATGGACAGGCGAATTGACACTATTGGACTTCTTGCGCAATGTCGGAAAAAGTTTCAACGTCAACACAATGCTGTCTAAAGACATCGTTGCAAGCCGTTTAGAAACTGGAATCTCGTTTACTGAATTCACTTACCAAATCTTGCAATCCATCGACTTCTTACATTTATACCGCAATGAAGATGTTCAATTACAAGTAGGTGGGGCTGATCAATGGGGAAACATTACCGCTGGTCTAGAATTCATTCGTAAACAAGAAAGTGCTGAAGCTAAAGCATTCGGATTGACAATTCCATTGTTGTTGAAAGCTGACGGAACCAAATTTGGTAAAACAGCCGGCGGAGCAATCTGGTTGGACGCTGAAAAAACAACTCCTTACGAATTCTACCAATTCTGGTTGAACCAAGATGACCGTGACGTAGTTCGCTACTTGAAATACTTCACTTTCTTGAGCCAAGACGACATCAATGAGTTGGCTGAACAAGTAGAAACTGAACCGCATAAACGTGCTGCTCAAAAAACATTGGCACGTGAAATGACTTTATTCGTTCATGGTGAAGAAGCTTTAGCAGACGCTGAAAAAATCACTGCTGCTTTATTCTCAGGCGAAGTAAAAGAATTAACTGCTAAGCAAATCGAAGAAGGCTTCAAAAACATGCCGACTTTCGAAGCACCAAAAGAAGAACGCAACATCGTAGAATGGTTAGTTAACGTTGTCGGCATCGAACCATCAAGACGCCAAGCCCGTGAAGACATCAAAAACGGTGCCATCTCCATCAACGGCGAAAAAGAAACCGATGTAGAAGCCATCATCAAACCAGAAAACTCATTCGAAGAACGCTTCATCCTAGTCCGAAAAGGCAAGAAAAAATACTTCTTGGTAAAACTAGTAGAGAGCGGAGAATAGCGTTTAGCCTATCGAATAGAAGAAAAGATCAACTGACAGGTGCTTTTCACCTGACAGTTGATCTTGGCTTATAGGCGTATAGGCTGCTTTTCGCAGCTCGTTTTAAAGCAGAGAGCGGAACAGAGCGTTAAGGATTCCGTAGAGTTCGAATTTCACCTTTTCATTGGGTGCTTTTCCCGATAAAAAGGTGAAATCGAAATCATAGGAAGCCTGCTCTGTGCAGCTCATTTTAGAGCAGAGAGCGGAGAAAAGCGTCTAGCATCGAATAGAAAAATTAGCTGCTACTCTCACAATTCCAATTTTTGGGATTAAAAACGAGGAAGCAGCTACTTTTATAGGTTTTTGGTGATAAAAAGGTCTCTCACTCACAAGTCCAGAGGCTTGCGCTCCATTATTGTAAGTGAGACGGCCTCTCTCTAACAAGTTTCTCCTGTTTTCAC
Source organism: Desemzia incerta (assembly GCF_900115825.1). Classification (GTDB taxonomy): domain Bacteria; phylum Bacillota; class Bacilli; order Lactobacillales; family Carnobacteriaceae; genus Desemzia; species Desemzia incerta. The sequence goes on from NZ_FOXW01000004.1 coordinate 132,862, forward strand.
CAGATTTTGTTAGTCAGACAATAAAACATTCATTCCCTACCCAACTTTTAAAGGAGATGATTACCATATGATTCAAATCAAAACAGCTCAACCTGCTGATGCGCATGCATTAGCTGAGCTAGCTCGTATCATTTGGAAAGAGCACTATACTTCTATTCTTGGAGAAGAACAAGTTCATTACATGTTGGAGACGATACAGTCCGAACCAGCTATCCAACAAGATCTTGAAAAGGGAAAAATCTATTGGTTGGTTCAGGAAGATGGTCAAGATGTTGGTTATGTCAGTTACGAATTCGAGGAAAACACTCTTTTCTTGAGCAAATTCTATCTGACAGAAGCTGCTCGCGGTAAAGGTTTGGGGCGTTTTTTATTTGAAAAGCTGAAGGAAGTTGCGGCAGATCAGAGTAAACAGTCGATTGAATTGACGGTCAATAAATACAACGCTCCTACAATAAAGGCGTACCAAAAAATGGGCTTCGAACAAATTCGAGAACAAGTCGCAGACATTGGGAATGGTTTTGTGATGGACGATTATGTTTTTAGGTATAGTCTTTAAAAACAACTTTGCTTATTTAGTGGATATCTGCAGCTGCAAGCGGCTGGATATCCACTTTTTTTGACTCATTTTTTGCCCTGTACGTTCTTTTCTCAAATCAGGAATGCTACACTAAACAAGAATAATTTCAGAAAAGAGGGATTTTGTGAGCATTCTTAATCGTGAAGAAGATGGTTTATTTTACGCAGAACAATTACAAAACAAGGTCATTTCTCCAAAAGAATTGGTAGAACAATCTTTTCAAGTCATCGAAAAAGAAAATCCAGCATTAAATGCTGTGATTCATCAACGCAAAGAAAAAGCGTTAAAAGAAGCGGAAGAACGAGACTTCAGCGGTAAACCGTTTGGCGGCATCCCAATCCTGGTGAAAGGGTTGGGGCAATCTTTAGCTGGCGAACCTCATACATCAGGGTCTAGTTTGCTGAAAAATTCTGTGGCTGCTCAAACGAGCCACTTCACTCAAGCTTTGATTAACGCAGGGTTTATCGTAATTGGACAAACCAATGTACCAGAGTTCGGATTTAAAAACATCACTGAACCAGAACTGTATGGACCTTCACGCAATCCTTGGAATACTGATTACTCTCCAGGCGGGTCTAGTGGTGGAGCGGCGGCGGCTGTGACTTCGGGTATGGTGCCGATTGCCGGTGCCAGCGACGGAGGCGGGTCCATTCGGATTCCAGCTTCTTTTACTGGATTGGTCGGCTTGAAGCCTACACGTGGACGAACGCCCATCGGTCCCGGATCTGGTCGAAATTGGCAAGGTGCTTCGATTAGCTTTGCACTGACCAAATCGATCAGAGATACTGCCGCTATGATGGATGTACTGCAAACTATCCAACCGGCCGCAGCTTTCCAGACTCCTCTTTTTGCTGAAGGATACATGAATCATTTGCACTATGCACCTAAAAAAACGTTTAGGATCGCTTACTCTCTGGAATCTCCTGTACTTTCCAAAGTCAGCGAAGAAGCGCAACAGGCAGTTTTGAAAACCGTTGAATGGTTAAGAGCTCAAGGGCATTCAGTTGTTGAAAAAACACCTGAGATCGACGGGGTACATTTGATGAAGAGCTATTACGTCATGAACTCGGGCGAAACAACAGCAATGATGGAAAATATCGAGTCCGCCCTTCAGCGCAAATTGACCATCAACGATATGGAATTGGTCACATGGGTTTTATACAATGCCGGAAAAACCATTTCTGCTGCTGCTTACTCTAACACATTAAGCACTTGGGACCAAGCTGCTGAAGTCATGGCGAATTTTAATGAGTCATTTGATTTATTCTTGACACCTGCCACAGCTGACAGCGCTCCAAAAGTCGGGACAGACTGGCAAGATGAAGCAATGTTGGAACGCATGCGCAATATCACTGAAGTCGACTCCACAGAGCAGCAGCAAGTTGTCTGGGACATGTTTAGTGAAAGCTTGCCGATCACGCCGTTTGGTATGCAAGCCAACTTAACTGGACAGCCTTCGATTAGTTTGCCGGTCCATTTGACCAAAGACGGTCTGCCGCTTGGCGTACAATTCACTGCTCCTAAAGGCAGAGAAGAATGGCTTTTGGCGATTGGGCGCGACATGGAAGCCGATGGACAGTTTATTTAATAAAAAATCTAGGCCGCAAACGTATATCAACGTTTGCGGCCTAGATTTTTTCTCTTTGAAATGGATCTATTAGTCAACTGAAGTATGAAATCAGCTTCACTTGATTAATAGAATAGGTCTATTGATTAAGTGAGCAGTTATTGAGCCTCCATTTGACTAATAGACCAGTCCTATTAATCAAGTGGAACTTTTAAAACATTCCGGTTGATTAATAGATCACCTTATTACCATAATCTCTTCTATAGTTGGTCTAATGCTTCTTCAATCGACTGTTCGCCCGACACTAAATCAAATGCTTTACGGTAAGTTTTCTCATTGTCTAAGCTCTCAAATACCACTTTAGCCACGTCTTCACGCGGAATCGTCCGGTCATCCGAATCGGTTAGTTGCATATTGTCAGACACGACCACTTTGCCTTTACTGGTGTCATCTGTCAGACCCCCAGGACGAACGATCGTATAGTTCAACCCGCTTTGCATCAATTCTTTATCTGCATAGTATTTCGCCACATAGTAAGATTTGATTTCTTCATTCCATTTTTCACGTTGATCTGCACCAAATGCACTCACCATCAAGAATCGATCCACACCAACATTTTTGGCTGCATCAATGACTTTCACCGCACCATCTAAATCGATCAGCAACGTTTTATCTGCCCCAGTGCTGCCGCCAGAGCCTGCTGTAAAGACTACTGCGTCAGTTCCTTTAACTGCCTCTTCCAAATCGCTCACAGAGCCTTCTAAGTCCCCTAAGTGAGTTTCGATACCGTTGCTTTCCAGTTCTTTTGCTTGTCCCTCTTTTCGGACAAATGCTCGAACAGAATGTTTCTCACTTTTATTTAACAAGTCGACCAATTGTTTTCCTATTTTTCCATTTGCTCCCACTACTAATACTTTCATGTATGCAATCTCCCTTCGAGTCTGATTCTTTTTCAACCTTAACACAAAAAGTAAGTAGAATAAAAAGGTGTGCTTCGTATAGGTTTTCTTAAAAATAAAACAGTTCTTCAAACTTTTTATCTAAAGCAATGCATAATATCAGAGCAAGTTTTGCTGTCGGGTTAAACTGCCCAGTTTCAATCGAACTGATTGTATTCCTGGACACTCCTATCATTTCAGATAGCTCTCTTTGGGATAATTGTTTCTCTTTTCTAGCTGTTTTTATATTATTTTTTAAAACCAATTCTTCCTTTTCCAAATCCATTTCTCCCATTATATAGTTTGTAAGATATACCAGATAAGAAAAGCTGCGCACAAAAAACTATTTACTATACTAAAATATAAAATCCCTTTCTCTTTTCTTAAACGATATCGTGAAAATCCTCCGGTCGCCATAAATGCAAAAAGCAACGCCGTTATATCACCAAAAGGCAAGTTATTGAAAATTTGATACATCATTATTAACAACGCTAAGAAGCACAGTGCGTAAAAACCTTGGTCATCTGCATGATTATTTTCATGATTTTTTCCTTCGTCATTGTTTTCAGAACGATATTTATTTAGTATTTCTTCTTTATCCATTCCATTCCCTCTTTTCGCCAAGTTTACTTGTCGAATACATCTTATACTTGCCAAGTAAACTTGTCAACAAAATCAAAAAAACACGCATTCAGCTGACCAAGTACGTGTCTTTCTTGCAAGTTAATCGTCTTATACTTAATTTCAAGACTATACTTCTATAAAAAAGGGAACTACAGTTGTTATACAACACAAACTGGAAAGGTCTAGTTGTTTTTCGTTTAATCGCTTCCAACGACTGTTGTCACAAATAGTTCATATGCTTATATTTACATACTTGATACGAGATGGATTTCTCAAACTCAACTTGTACAACTAAAAGTTATCTCATATAATAAAACATGTCGTGAAAGAGTCATTCGGGTAATCAAGAAATTAATTTTTAAAAGGAGTAATAATATGACGAATAATCCCACTGGTGGGGTACAAACAATAGATAGAGCCCTGACCATTCTAGAAACCCTTTCCAATTATGATAATTTAAGTTTGATGGAGATAAGCGAAAAAGTTCAGTTGCATAAAGCTACAACACATCGTTTAATCAACTCTCTATTGCAAAACGGGTACATTGAAAAAGACCCGACAACCAAAAAATACCGTATCTCTTTAAAATTATTCCAGTTAGGGAACAGACGAGTTCAAAATATCGATTTTTTGAATGTTGCTAAAAGCATGATTCGTCAGTTGTCTCAAGAAATTAATCAAACTGTTCATTTAGTAATAGAAGATGATTATGAAGTTTTATATATCGATAAACATGATGCTCAGCAATCAGATACTCGTATGCACTCTAGAATAGGGAAGAAAGCTCCTATGTATTTAACTGCTGTAGGAAAAGCTATTCTGGCTACTAAACCCAACAGTGCGGTCATCGAGTATTGGGAGCAAGCAGATATCCAAAAGAAAACAAAAAATACCATTACAGATTTAGATGCTTTTTTAGCTGAAATGGAAACTGTTCGCCAGCAAGGTTATGCCTTGGATTACGAAGAAAATGAAGTGGGTATTGTCTGTATCGGTGCTTCATTTGCTAGTTATAAGGATTTAGCCGCTGGTGCTATCAGCATTTCTCTGCCTGTTTCAGAAATTGAGAAAAAAGATCAGTATATTACTAAAATAGTGGAAACAACCAGAAAAATATCTAATTTATTAGGTCATTTCTAGTCGTTCGTCAAATAAAAAAACTCCGCAACTGACATAAAATAGTCAATTGCGGAGTATTTTGTTAAAAGAATGAACTAAACCGTTATTCGCTCCAATTTCTTGGACTCCATAAGGTTCCATCCAGTTCTCCTTCCATTTGTTGGATACGCACTGTCTGTTCTTGAATCAAACGCTTAGCTGCTGCTAACAGCGCTTTTTGCTTATAGTCCCGACTCATTTCAAAAGCACGTTCCAGTTCTTGAATCATCCATTCGTTTTGATCCATCTCATTCTCTCCAATGCTTCTTCGATTATTAGGAATTCATTTCATCTAATACCATTTTTAATCCATCTATCGTATCTCGATTTTCTTCAATAAGATCTACTGCATGCTGCATCAGCAGTTCATCGCCTGGAGCTAAAGTTTCTTCTGGTGTTTTTTCCAACTCTTGAATGATCCATTTTTCCCGAGTCGCTAAACTGTCATCTGCTTCTCTCGTAACAGCTTGCTGATAATCGATCAGTAAGGTCATTTTCTGTTCTTCTGTCATATATGGAAATTGGTAAATCACAAACGGCTTCAAATAAGTCATTCCCGTTTTCACTGCAACAGCTTGAAAAGGTTTCGTTAATTCGTTGATACTGAAAACTTCTTTACCTCCTGCTTGGTACTCGCTTTCCTTGATCCCTACAGACAGCACCAACCCAAACTCTTTTCCGCTCAATGCATGTCCATTTTTTCCATAAGCAAACCCATATGTCAGTACTTCATCTTGCCATTGCTTCAATAACGGCGGCGAGCTGTACCAGTAAAATGGAAATTGAAACAAGATACGGTCAAATTGCTTCAACAATTCTTGTTCTGCTGCTACATCTATTTGACTGTCTGGATAGACTCCTTCTAAATGGTGAACTTTTACCGATTCACTTTCGGGGATAGAACTCAGCAAAAATTGCTGACTGCCGGATTCAGAAATCTCCGGATGCGAAATGACCACTAAAGTTTTCATCTTTTTCCTCCAATACACTGAAGAAGATTTTTATTCTGCATCTTCTTCATCAAAAAATTCTATCATATCATTTTGTACAGCTGAAATCATTGGCAGTTTATAGACGGGTACCAGTTCAATGTCTAACTTTTTCAGTAATTCTTTCAATATACCGCTTATTCTATGGTAACGGCTGACATTGACGACAACGGTTGGCGGTTTTACATCATTAGCCAGCAATACCTTAATGAAAAGCCGTTGAATTTTTTCTATTTCTTCAAATTCAACCAGTTCACCCAAAAGGATTTCGGTGCTTTTGGCATCTATGATCATCAGCATAATAGAAAAACGAGGACGTTCTTCATCCATCCCTTCTCTAGGAACCGCAATATAATTCAATTCCAACTCCCAAATCGAACTGCCGATCCTTAATTGATCCACACGTCTGAGCTCAAAATCAGTTACTTTAACTGGCTCTTTAGCGTACTTTTGGGCAGCTAAACCTTGTAAGACATCCGATGGCAAGACAAACATACTATCTTCAAATTGCCCATCTTCTGTATAAGTCCGCAAAAATACACTTTCTTTATTTTCTTCAGTATCATATAGATCTAATTCAGTACGGTATTCTTCCGCCATTATCATGAATTTTTCCAGCAAATCAATCATAAATGGAACTTCATTTTCTGCTAATGGGTCAGGATAATATCCTGGCTTGTAATCTAAAAACAAAGGCCATGCTTTTTTCCCTCTGAAAGGGACGCCGCTGTTTTTGATTCGTTGGTAATCTTCTGTCGGCAAATCAAGACGGTTTTCGTACGTGAGAGAGAGCCCGTTTTGAATTAGCAACCAGTCTAATGTCGCTTCAGCATCTTTCAACTGATCTTGCTTTACCAATTCAAAATAGTACCTTAATTCTTCTAAATCACGGTAAAAGAGAAACCCGTAGTTGTCTTCTGTTTTCCCTAGAATAGACATGAAAACCGGATCGGTTCTCCCAGGCAACTGCAGCGCTAAAATATCTGTATCCCAGTAATCTTCCCAGAACGCTGCCTGGTAAAGTTGTTTGGCTAGTTCGAATAATCTTGTTTCAGCTTCCATCGCTCACACTCCTAGAGAACTAAGTTGAATTTCTCGTCCCGCTTTTATATTTCCTGTACACTAAAGTCAGATTTATCATTCCATTTTAGTGTTTCCTGTTTATTATCTCAATAAATGCTTTATCTCACAACACATTCTCAATTTTTAACTTGTTTTTCTTTTGAGTTACTATTTGTCCTCACGAGATGAAACGGTTACAATAGTAATGAAGCAACTATATTGAAGTGGAGGAAAATTCATGAAAAAAATTATTAATGATCCATCTGCAGTTGTTGATGAAATGATTAAAGGTATGGTTTTTGCTTATGATGGTTTGGTAGAGCGTTTGCCTGAAACAAACGTAGTCCACCGCAAGCATTCGAAAAACGGCAAAGTCGGTTTAGTGAGCGGAGGCGGAAGCGGTCATGAGCCAGCACATGCCGGTTTTGTAGGTCAAGGTATGCTGTCTGCCGCTGTTTGCGGAGAAGTCTTTACCTCTCCTACTCCTGATCAAATTCTTGAAGCCATCAAAGCAAGTGATGAAGGCAATGGAGTATTTATGGTCATTAAGAACTACTCTGGCGATATCATGAACTTTGAAATGGCTAAAGATTTAGCTGACATGGAAGATATTCCTGTAGACTTTGTTGTTGTGGATGATGACATTGCTGTAGAAGACAGTACTTATACAGCAGGTAAAAGAGGAATCGCTGGAACTGTCCTAGTACACAAAATTTTAGGCGCAGCCGCTGAAGAAGGAGCTTCTCTTTCCGAGATCAAAGAACTGGCTGACAAATTAGTTCCTGCAATCAAATCGATCGGTGTGGCATTATCTCCTGCCACGAATCCAGAAGTGGGTAAACCAGGATTCGAAATCGGCGATGATGAAATTGAATTTGGTGTCGGTATCCATGGGGAACCTGGGTATCGCAGAGAAAAATTGCAACCGTCAAAAGACTTAGCCGCTGAGCTGGTCAAACAATTGAAAAAAGAATTCCAATGGTCTGGTGATGAACAGTACGCACTTTTGATCAACGGAATGGGCGCTACTCCTTTAATGGAACAATTTGTTTTTACAAATGACGTACGCGAACTACTAGCAGCTGAAGGCATCACATTAGTCTTTAAGAAAGTTGGAGACTACATGACTTCTATTGATATGGCTGGAGTTTCGATTACATTATTAAAATTAGAAGACGAAAAATGGGTAGACTATTTAACTGCACCCGTAAATACAATTTCTTGGTAAGAAGGGAGTTTACACAATGCTATCAGTCGAAACAGTAACAAAATGGATGGAACTATTTGGTGAACAATTAACGGAAAACAAAACGTATTTGAGCGAATTAGACACGGCCATCGGAGACGGTGACCATGGCAACAATTTAGCTCGTGGTGCTGCAGCATTGAAAGAAAAACTCGGTGCTAATGAATACGAAGCTTTAACTGATTTATTGAAAGATGTCGGAATGGTCTTCGTCAGTAAAATCGGCGGAGCTTCTGGTCCTTTATACGGTTCAGCTTTCATCAGTATGGCAAAAGCCAGCAAAGACAATGACAGTTTGGAATTAGCTGATTTGTTGGCAGCTGGTTTAGACGGCATCCAAAAACGAGGAAAAGCTGAAGCCGGCGAAAAAACGATGGTGGACGAATGGGTCCCTGTTGTAGAAGCCGTCAAAAATAACTCGTTAACAACAGAGACTATCGAAGAAGCTGTAGAGAAAACAAAAGATATGAAAGCTACAAAAGGAAGAGCTTCTTATTTAGGAGATCGTTCTATCGGACATTTGGATCCGGGAGCTATGTCCAGCAGCCTTCTTTTCAAAACCATGTTAGAGGCAGGTGTCTATGATGGCAAATAAACCAGGAATTCTGCTTGTTTCTCACGTTTCAGATATTGCTGACGGATTGGCTACATTGTTAGGTCAAGTAGCGGGCGACGTGACAATAATAGCAGCCGGCGGAACTGAAGATGGTGAAGTCGGAACAAGCTTTGATAAAATCTCTGCTGCCGTAGAGAAATTTGAAGAAGATACTATTCTGGCTTTTTATGACTTAGGCAGTGCGAAAATGAACTTAGAAATGGCGATTGAAACAACGGATAAGAATATTACTTTATACGACACAGCTTTCATCGAAAGTGCATATACTGCAGCTTCTCTGTTGCAAGTCGATGTGCCTGTTGAAGATATCGATAAACAATTAGCCGAATTGAAAGTGAAATAATCGGTTTGGATGCCTCTATTAGTCAAGTGAGACGTATTTGAAGCTTCACTTGATTAATAGAACGCGTCTATTGATCAAGTGGGACGATTTTGAGCGTTCATTTGATTAATAGGACTGCTCTATTAGTCAAGTGACGCAGATTTCGATGTCCGCTTGATTAATAGACGGCTATCGCTTGCTCTCTCCTCTTGCTCTTTTTTTGAGCAAGAGTTTTTTTTTGCTGCCTTCATTGACACTCTAACCGCAAATAGCTAAAATGATGTACTGAAGCGGCAATTATCAAGCAAGGGGTGGAATAAATGAAGCATCATTGGAGACTAGATCGCCAGAAAATCAAGACATGGATTCTATTAGGATTCGCCAGTCTTCTAATCGGCTGTGTAGTCGGAGCTCTTGACACATTATTTGGTAGAGTATTATTAAGTTTATCTGATTTCAGAAGTGAACATTTTACACCTCTTATTTTATTTCTGGCACCTGCTGGAATGTTGTTTGTTTATCTGTTTTCGTCTTATGGTAAAACAAGTACACAAGGAATGAACCTTATTTTTCAAGTAGGTCATGAAGAACAAGACATGATTCCTAAAAGACTTATTCCGTTTGTGATCAGCGGAACGTGGCTGACACATTTATTTGGCGGCAGTGCCGGCAGAGAGGGGGTCGCGGTCCAATTAGGAGCCGCAATTTCAAATGGGATCGGTCGTAAAGTGAAGTTAGCGAATACGAATACGACCAGTATGTTTCTCATAACGGGTATGGCTGCAGGGTTTGCTGGATTATTCCAAACACCGATCGCTGCTGTTTTTTTTGCACTCGAAGTCTTAACCGCTGGACGATTGCGTTATGATGCTCTTTACACTTCTGTAATTGCTGCTTTTACTGCGAGTTTTGTTTCCAATCGGCTTGGTCTGGAGAAATTTTCTTTCGCTTTGCGTTCACCTGTACATATGAGCTTTGAAGTGCTTTTAAAATTGTTGATTTTAGGTATTGTATTTGGCTGGACGGGAGGATTATTTGCTCACATTCTAAAAAAAGTAAAATCTTTTTTAGCGCATAACTTGCCTGATCCAGTCAAGAGAATCGGATGGATAGGAATTGGTTTGAGTGTCTTTATATGGGTGTTATTTCAAGGTCGTTATGCTGGATTAGGAACTAATTTGATCGATGCCAGCTTTTTTGGACAGCCGATTTATGCTTATGATTGGGTACTGAAGTTTTTGTTGACGATACTGACGATTGGAGCAGGTTTTCAAGGCGGTGAAGTCACTCCCTTATTTTCTATTGGAGCTTCATTAGGCGTTGTACTGGCTGCTGCTTTAGGACTTCCAATCGAATTTGCGGCTGCTCTAGGTTATGCGAGTGTATTCGGCAGTGCGACCAATACCTTATTGGCTCCTATATTGATTGGTGCAGAAGTCTTCGGCTTTACTTATCTTCCTTATTTTACTATCGTCTGCTCAGTAGCCTATCTGTGCAATAGAAGCAAATCCATTTATCCTCTTCAAAAAAAATAGTAGGGGCTGGGAAATAACTCCTAGCTATGGGTTGCGTAAACGTGCTCAAAAAGGCAGCCCCGACGTCCACTTGCACCCGAAACAAATCCAACAGCACTTAATGCAAATCCACCTAATCCTCCAGCAAAAGCTTGTCCGATTTTACGAGAGAATGAGTAAACAGCATAAATCGTTCCATCTTCACGTTTTCCAGTACGTACTTCTTGATAATCGATAATATCTGAAATGAATGCTCAGATAATAATGTTAAAGTAGTTCATTCCTAAGTTTCCAACAAGCGCAAACGCCAGGAAAGCCCATACATTATTGATTTGCAAAAAAAAAATTATCCATACATAGTAGCACTAATCAGTAAAGCAACAGTTCCAGATTCTTTCTTACCAAAGCGAGCAGCAATCTTACTAGCAAATGGTGCTAAGACTAAAACCCCTACTGTTCCTAAAATACCTGAAGCAGCTAAACCTGAAGCACTATTAAAGTAAGTTGTGTACAAGTAAGCGTTCATTGTTCCAACTAAAATTTGCGCCAACAATAGAAATATTGCTGCAGAAATGATGCCTAATAAAGCTCTGTTAGTCGTTAATCCAATTACGATTGATTTCATTTGCTGTCCTACAGTTTCTGTACTGGAAGCATCTTTTTCAGGAAGTTGAATTCTCTCCATTGACCAGAAATACAATACTCCATACATTACTAAAGCAACAATACCAAATACAAAAGCAATCATTGTAAATCGTTCTGGAACAATAACTTGATCTCCCGAACTATTTGTTGTGTAAACAACTATAGGGACTACAAAAGAAATGACCATAGAAGCAATACTTGCTCCTACACTACGGAAAGTAGAAAGTGCTGCACGATCCTCTGCTTTGTCGCTGATAACAGAAGCCATAGAACCGATACCTGTATAACAAAAACTGCCCCAGAATAAATAAGTCACATTAGCATAAATCATTTTAGCTGGCATAGACCAGTCTTTTACCACATATAAGAACATTAAGAAACCAGCAATAACCGCAAATGGTGCCATTCTTCGAATCCAAGGTCTGAGTCGTCCGTCTTTGGCTGGTTTGAACGTATCTACAATTCTTCCCATCTCAACGCCTGTAAACGCATCCACGATTCTGGAAACTAAAAATAATGTTCCGACCGCTGCTCCGCTGATGCCTAAAACGTTTGTGTAAAAAACCATTCAGAATGAACTAGCGAAAATGAAAAACATATCATTAGCAATATCTCCAGCTATGTACCCTAACTTGTCCTTAATTCCAAATGGACGGATTTCTTGTGTTCTATCATCTACAACAGGATTTGCATACCTTTCTTTTGCCATAATTTCTTTACCTCTTTTCTGACAATTTCAAAATCTAACATGTGTGCCTCATAATGTAATACATAATACCATCAAAGAGACCTTTAACAAGTTTATTGAGACAAAAAGTAAACGTTTTGTTGAAAACGTTTGTTTTGCAGCCGAATTTTTGTCAAAATAAAAAACTTGTGTCCTGAGATATTATTTCTCAAGACACAAGTTTTTCTGTTAACTATCGATTATTTCTGTAAGATTCGGCAATTAGTTGTGCATTTTTAGCCTAATGGCAATACTTGGTACAATAATGCTGCTAGTGCTGCTCCGATAAATGGTCCTGCAATCGGAACCCAAGCGTAACCCCAGTCAGAGTCTCCTTTGTTAGCGATTGGCAGGATTTGGTGAGCGATTCTTGGTCCTAAGTCACGAGCCGGGTTGATTGCATAACCTGTCGTTCCTCCTAATGAAAGACCAATGGCAACGATCAGCAAACCAACAACAATCGGGTTTAATCCATCTGTAAATTGTCCTTGAGTAAAGGCTAATAGACCAAATACCAGCATCGCAGTTCCAATGGCTTCACTGATCACGTTATTGATTGGACTTTTGATTGCTGGACCTGTAGAAAAGACACTTAAGATTGTTTCAGAATCGTCAGTTGCTTTCCAGTGTGGCATGTAGTGGATCCAAACGATCACTGCACCCGCAATACCTCCAAGGATTTGAGCTCCAATATATGGTAAGACTGAACTCCAAGCAATCTCGCCAGCTATAGCCATTCCTAATGTTACAGCAGGGTTAAGGTGAGCCGGACTTAAGAACCCTGATGAGTAGACAGCAATGGTAACAGCAAGCCCCCAACCAAGAGTAATCATCAACCAACCTGTATTGAATCCTTTTGTTTTATTCAATACAGATCCAGCTACTACCCCGTCTCCAAGTAAAACTAAAATCATTGTTCCTACAAATTCTCCTATTAACTGTTGCCATAATGTCGTATCCATGATAATTTCTCTCCTTTAATGGTAAATTTTATCTAAAAATAAGTTCGTTGAATGTTTATAAAATGAATTTTATTACATAATCGTAATGATTAGAAGGATCCGTTTGAAGACCCTTCTAACCACATCTTTATTGACAACATCTTACGGTCTTACAAATGATTGTTTTATTCAGCTGATTTTTTTCTTAATGGTTTGTGCTTGAATACTTTTGTGGCTTCAACAGCGTTTTGCCATCCCAGATACAAGTCTTCACGTAAATCTTCGTCCATTTCTGGATTGAATGTAGCATCTTTTTCCCAGTATTCTTTGATTTCTTCTTGGCTGCTCCAGAATCCTGTTGCCAGTCCTGCAAGGTAAGCAGCACCTAAAGCAGTTGTTTCGCTGACTTTAGAACGTTCGATCGTAAGATCTAGAATATCGGCTTGGAATTGCATCAAGAAGTTATTGTTGGCTGCTCCTCCATCGACACGCATTGTTGTCGTTTCAATTCCAGAATCTTTGTTCATTGTGTCGATAACATCTCTTGTTTGATATGCTAACGATTCTAAAGTAGCTCTGATAAAGTGTTCCTTAGTAGTTCCTCTTGTCACACCAAATACCGAACCGCGAGCATCTTGGTCCCAGTGAGGAGCTCCTAATCCAGTAAATGCCGGTACAACATATACGTTATCTGTCGTATCCACTTTTGTCGCATATTCTTCTGATTCAGGAGATGTTCTAAACATCCGCATACCGTCACGCAACCATTGAATCGCTGATCCGGCTACGAAAATACTTCCTTCTAAAGCGTACGTAACTTCTCCATTCAATCCGTAAGCGATAGTCGTTAATAAACCGTTATCTGATTTGATCGGCTCTTTTCCTGTATTCATGATGATAAACGCACCTGTTCCGTAGGTGTTCTTCACCATTCCTTTTTCGTAACCCGTTTGCCCGAATAAAGCGGCTTGTTGGTCACCAGCGATTCCGGCAATCGGCACTTCTGTTCCATAGAAATGTTGAGGAATCGTTTTTCCATAAACTTCAGAAGAAGATTTTACTTCTGGAAGCATGACTTTAGGAATGTTCAAGATCTTTAGAATCTCTTCATCCCACTCTAAATCGTAAATATTGTACATCATAGTACGACTAGCATTAGAGTAGTCTGTAACGTGAGCAGCTCCCCCTGTTAATTTCCACACTAACCACGTATCGATCGTTCCAAATAACAACTCGCCTTTTTCAGCTCTTTCTTGAGCTCCTTCAACTTTGTCCAATAACCATCTTACTTTAGTTGCAGAGAAGTAAGAGTCGATCACTAAACCAGTTTTATTGTGGATCATTTCAGTGTAGCCGTCATCTTTTAATTTTGTAGAAATGTCATTTGTTTGTTTAGATTGCCATACCACTGCATGATAAATCGGTCTGCCTGTGTTCTTGTCCCATACAACAGTTGTTTCACGTTGGTTCGTGATTCCGATACTGTCGATTTCACTTGGTTTAAGTCCAGACTCAATTAAAACACCGGCAATAACAGTCAGCACAGAAATCCAGATTTCATTCGCATCATGTTCTACCCAACCTGGTTCTGGGAAGTATTGTGTAAATTCTTTCTGGAAGCTCCATTTCGGATTCCCTTCCTTATCGAAAATAATAGCTCTCGAACTGGTCGTTCCTTGGTCAATCGACATAATATATTTCTTTTCCATCTTCTTGCCTCCTATTTTATAATAACGCTTTCATATTGGTGAAACATAAATCTCCTATATCCACTATAACGTTCTTTATTTAAAGAGTAAAATATAAATACCGTTATTCATTGTTTTTTTATTTCAGGATTAACTTCGTTATACAGTGCCTATCTTTTTACCCTTTGTTGAATGCTTGTTATACTGATAGCGAAAAAGATTATTCTATCTTTCAAAAAAAACTAAGGAGCTGAGTTTGTTGTGAATCAAGCACAAATAGACATCATCAGAAACGGAAATGGTTTTATAGCTGCCCTCGATCAAAGTGGTGGAAGTACACCCAAAGCTTTATCTCTTTACGGCGTGGACGAAGGATCTTATTCAAGTGAAGATGAAATGTTCAATCTTGTTCATGAAATGCGGACTCGCATCATCACTTCACCAGCATTTAGTTCAAATTATATTCTAGGAGCTATTCTTTTCGAACAAACAATGGATCGCAAAATTGAAGACTTTTACACGGCAGATTATCTGTGGGAAAAGAAAGGAATTGTTCCTTTCTTGAAAATCGATAAAGGTTTAGCTGATGAAAGCGAAGGCGTTCAATTGATGAAGCCAAATCCAGGATTGAATGATTTATTAAAAAGAGCCAATGAACGAAACATCTTTGGTACTAAGATGCGTTCGTTAATCAAAGAACCAAATAAAGATGGTATCCACCAAGTGGTCGATCAACAATTCGAAGTCGCTAAACAGATTCTTCATGCAGGTCTGGTGCCTATTATCGAGCCTGAAGTCAATATTTACAGTGAAGACAAAGAAAAATGCGAAAGCATCTTAAAAGAAGAAATCTTAACGTATTTAGATCAGCTGGAGGAACATGAAAATGTCATGTTGAAGTTATCCATTCCTACCGTGTCTGATTTTTATGTCGAGTTGATTGAACACCCTAGAGTATTGCGTGTAGTGGCTCTTTCAGGCGGCTATTCTCGTGAAGAAGCCAATGAAAAATTACGAAACAACCGCGGCTTGATCGCCAGCTTCTCACGTGCTCTCTCTGAAGGTTTATACGCGAATCAATCAGATGAAGAATTCGATGCTATTCTTATGGATTCTGTCAAAGAAATCTACGAGGCTTCGGTTTCTTAAAATAATTTATTAAAAAAGCAGCTGGAAAATTGTTCCAGCTGCTTTTTTTGTCTTCACTTTAATAAGTAAATACGGTCGAATTCAATTTCTACTTCAAACGTACCGATGTTTTCAGCAATATCTTTCTTAATTGCTTCCAAAAGTTCTTGGTTGGTTTTTTCAATATTATCTGGGACTACGATATCAAATTGAATCGTTGATAAGCCCTCGTCCTCTTCTACACGAAAATCATGAAACTTCAAATTTAGTTCGTAAGATTGCAAAATGCGTTTTACTTGTTGGTAAATAGTTGTCTGTTCCTCACTCTTGATAGCGATTGGATCTAAATGGCATACCAATTCTACACCTAAATATTCTTTAAAATCTTTTTCAATGGCATCAATCACTCGATGGGCTTCCGTCAAGCTCCAGCTGTCATCAATCTCAATGTGAATCGTTGCAAATGTTTTATTTGGCCCATAGTGATGCATCAATAAATCGTGGTAGCCAATAATAGAAGTGTAATAATCTAAAAAGTGTTTAATTTCATTGATCTGCTTTTCTGTTGGTCCTTTTCCCAATAAATCATCAATGGATTCTCGAATGATACTAATCCCATTGTATAAAATGTATAGTGCGATAAATACTCCGGCGTACCCGTCGATCCGCCAACCAAAAATAGTTTCCACCACTGACGCTCCCAATACTACTAGCGTCGTGTAAACATCATTAAAACTATCTTGAGCTGCTGCATCGATGGCATTTGAATGGATTTTTTTACCTACTTTTCGATAAAAGTAACCTTGAACTACTTTGATGATGATCGAAATAACCAATAAAACAAATACTAATGTCGTTGTGTTTAGCGCTGCAGGGTCCATAATACGTTGAATCGAATTCAATAGAAACTGAAACCCGACAAATAAAATCCCTAAAGAAACTACTAGTCCTGTAATATACTCTGAACGCTCGTGACCATATGGATGCTGTTTGTCCGCAGGCTTAGCTGCTATATGAAATCCAAACAACGTTAATATGGAAGAAGCACAATCTGCTAAACTGTTGATGGCATCCCCTATAATAGAGACACTTCCTGAGATCAATCCTGCACTCATCTTAATCGAAAAAAGGGCCAAGTTGGAAAATAGCCCTACTTTTCCAGAAAAGAGACCTAATTGATTCCGTTGATTCTTTGTATGCTGCTTATTTAAATAGCGCTCCAACCATCTTTCTATCATGTTCAAAACTCCTAAAAAATTTTTTCTATCTATTATAACACATGATTCACCCCCGATAATCGAGATTGACTATCGGGGGTGAATCGATTTTTGGTGCGTAGTTCTTAGACGCGTTGCGTTCGGCAGTCTTCCTATGATTTTCCTGATTTCTTTTTGTTGGGAAAGTGCCCCAACTAAAAGAATCAGTGAAATCTACGGAAGCCTAAACGCCTCACTCCACGCTCTGATTTTTAAACGCGTTGCGTTCGGCAACTCGCCTATCACTTTCAAAAACAGAAAATTAGGGAAATTCACCCTAATTTCTGTTTTGTGAAGTGTACGTCGAGCTGGACGCCTCACTCCACGCTCTGATTATTCCACGCTTTGGAAGATGTGTTTTCCGATTTCTTGCATCCAGGCGTAGACTTGGGCTTCATTTTCGGCTTCTTGGGTCATTGCTGCGACGTAGATGTTTTTTTCTTTGTAACGGAACAGGGCTGCGTCGTGCAAGACAGTTTTGTCTTCATCTGTTTTGTTTAAGATTTCTAATACCGGGATTTCTTTTTCCGTCAGCGATCCTGGTAATCCGGTTCTGAATTGTTGATTCAATAATGGAAATTCGATGCGTTTTTGCCAATCTGGATTTTTTTCTCCCAGCTGGATAATTTCTTTCAAGACTGCGACCGCTCCTTGAGGAGACATTTCATTTACTAATCCTGAAGCATAATCCATCAAGTAGCGTCTCAATTTGACGTCTTCTTTCCATTCTTTTGTTTCAATCCATTCTTGGATAGGATTTAACCCCACATGAGCGATCAATTGATTGGTTGCTTCATGATCTGATACAGCAATCATTGCTTTTAACAGCTCTTCTACTGTCCAGACTTCTATTTCAGGTAATAAGTGTAAAACACCTTTTCCTGAGATCCGTCCTTGAGATGGAACAGAAATTTCTTCCAATATATCCAATTGCCCATAAACAGCGTGTTCATAGTAATACAAATAAATGGGTAATTTGATCAAGTTAGCTGCACTGAATAGTTTTTCTTCATGAAATGAAAACAACGTTTCTCCGTCAGAAATAACTAGTCCTTTTGTTGGCAAAGACTCGTATTTTTCATTCAATTTCTCCAGTTCCTTTTTCCATTCCATACAAATCCCCTCGCTTTCACAGAATTTAGGTAATGCCTAGAATCTACATACGAAGTTAAGATGAATACTTTAGTTGATTTGATCTTCATTTGAAAAAGGTTTTATCTGCTTTCCTTACTATCATCATATAGGGGTTTTTCTTAAATTGCCACTAATTCGATGGAAAGAAAAAAAGAAGTCAGAATGAAATTCCGACTCCATTAAAAGTTTTTACCGTTTATTTTTACTCCAGCGTTCCTACTATTTTTGTTCCGTGTAGTTCTTCTACTGATAATTCTTTTTGAAGACGACTGGAATTGTCACTGGTGATTCCTCCGCCCGGCAAAATAGTGATTCTCCCCTTAGAATAAGCGATCAATTCTTTTAAAGTAGTGGTATGTTGGTCTATTGGATTGGTTAAAGGACCGCCATGCGTCAAAATTCGTGAATATCCAGCTTCAGAAAGCCAATCAATAGCCGTTCGTTGCTGTTCTTTCGGCAATTCATCAAACGCCATGTGGAATGTGCGCTCCATATTCTCACTGACTTGAATGACTTTAGTTAAAAAATCAGTGTCCAGTGTATAATCAGTGGTCAACGCCCCAATCACGATTCCTTCTGCTCCCAATTCTTTAGCTGTTTGAATATCCCTCAGCATAATCTCTTTTTCAACTTCAGAATAGATAAAATCCCCACCTCGAGGATGAATAATAACCATAACAGGAACAGCTTTTTGTTTACAATATGTAATCGTTGTTTCCATTACGCCAACACTGACAGTCGTGCCGCCAACGGCTAAGTTATCACATAATTCTATGCGATCTGCTCCTGCTTGGATAGCATTTGGAACAAGAGTAAAATTTTCAACGCAAACTTCTCTAATCATTTTATTTTCACTTCCATTCTAACCGTTTTTGACACTGCTTGAAAAAGTGATGCAACGCTTCGCGCAAAGTTGCTTCTTGTTCTAAATAAAGTTCAGGTTTTTCTTGGATCAAGTAATCTTTCACTTTCCCTTCATAAACCAATTCCACTTGTTCGCATTGCCTGAAATCATCTGGAGTGATCAAATGCGTCGGTTTGTCGATCAAAGAGATCCCTGCATCTCCTATCACATAAGCCACAAATTGAGAACAAAAATAAGCATTCTCTCGGTAGATGTCTCGTCTCAGGGGAATGGCTAAAACTCCCAACAAGTTATACTTATACTGCTCTTTATCCCGTTCAAATTGTTCCAAGATCAGCTGCAAGTGTTCATATTGTAAAGGTGTGATTGTCAAACAATAGATTTCGCACGACGCTTCATTCAGCAAATGTTTTGTCACGTCCTCTTGAACAAATCCACCAATAAAAGGATTATAGACTTTTTTCCGAGCGAAGCTGTACACTTCTGTCAACTGCTGATCTAAAGCTAAGGACGCATGGTTATATGGCTTGCGGGTATATTTTTTGATAGCTGTGCTGAAAACAGTCCCAGTATCTGTCAAAAGTAAGTAAACGTTCATTAGTTCCCCTCATAAGTAACTATCTTTTCCGAATTTTTCAAGCAGCTGACATCTTTTCAAATAATTTCTGAAAAACGTCAACCTGCATGAATTCTCGTTCAGTATAGCACATTTTTCAGCATAAAATAGGGAGAAAAAAAGTTTGTGGAAACCCTTTTACTCCCTATCTAATCAAAGTTCTATTTGGGGTAACGAATGTATTTTTGCTGGCTCAGCATTTGCTCTTCATTCAGTTTGATCGTCTGTTCGTAATTCAATTGAAGCATCTTTTCTTCATCTTCATGCTCAATCAAATTCAGCTCATCCAAGCTTTTCTTTAACTGCTCTTTAGTCGAAGTTATTCCAGTAATAAATTCACGCTGATGGTTAGTCATCGTTTTCCACGCAGATGTGCTTTCAATATAAGCAGCAAAAGCTTTCAAATCATCATTTTTTTCCAATAATGTCTTCAATGTCTTGTATTGATACATATTGAATTTTGAGGCTGTTTTTTGAGTTGTCCTTACATCATCAACGGTGATCTCTTCTCTCACCATGACATCTTTTTCATAATAGTCTTTATATGCCGAAAAATCTTGCAAGTAATCTTGGTGCACATTCCATAGCTTGGTAAAAGCTTCCGCGCCTTCTTTCACTTGTGATTGATCAGTCGTTAATGGTACCGCTAGAGGACCCGTAAAGTAAGCAGGATCTATTTTCATCCGTTCTTCCCCGCCAAAAAGAATATTTTTGCTGATGTCTGCAAAGTTGGACAACATAAGCTGTGCTTCATAGGCTTCCTCCCGTACTTCTTCTCCGTCCAGTGTTACATACGCCGTAGCCACTACTTCATTCCCTTTTTGAAATCCGCCCATGTAATACAATTTGTTGTTCACTCGATAAGATATGGGATTAACAAATATTCCTTCTGTCCAAGTTTTATGCTTTTTGATTTTTTTCATCAGTTTTTTTATGATTGGTTTTTCCATAAGCTCTCCTATCGGCTTCAGATATGTTTATGAAGCAAATTCATTTAAAATTTGGTGCAAAATTTCTTCAGGGGTTCCATGTGAAACAACGAAATCAGTGTTTTCAACAGGCTCCAACTCTTCAGTAGATCGACTGAAATGGATACGGTGTTCAATAGCTTCTATGGAATCGCCGCGTTTTTTCATTCGTTCAGCCATTTCTTGTTCCGTAATTTTGAAAAAAATGATTTTAGTTTCTTCAGGAAACTGTTCTTTCATCACCTTTGCACCATTTTTATCCAACGTTACATGAACCATGTCGTATTTTCCCAATTTGTCTTCAACTTCCTTTACAGACAGACCATAAATATTTGACGCATAAGTTGTTTGTTCAATAAAGGGTTCTTCGGTCATTTGCTCAATGGTTCGGAAATGGTAATGGATGCCATTCACTTCACCTGGTCGCGGCTTTCTAGTGGTGGATGTCACCAATTTTGGGATTCCTTTTTCAATCAACAAATCACTGACTGTCGATTTACCGCTTCCGCTTGCCCCCACTAAAACCAAAATCCTTTTTTGACTAGGCATTTTGTTCCTCCTCATTCCTTTTTGTATCTAGTTTATTGTATCAAATAACGAACAAAAAAGTATCCTAATTTAACTTAAGACAAGTTCCTTGATCAAATTTGTCAAAACTACCCATATTTTCCCTTTTTACGGCGGATTTCCTTTGACAAAAAAGAATATATAGTGTAAATTGTTCTAGGTGCGAATTTTGATTAGACGTCGATCTTAAAAAGTTCGTGTTTTTTTGTGTGCTAATAACACTATTAATGAAACGAGGAATAGTCATGAAAATTTTTGATTACGAAGATGTTCAATTGATTCCAAACAAAAGTATCGTAAGAAGTCGTTCAGAATGTGATACTACTGTTACTTTAGGAAATAGAACTTTTGCATTGCCAGTGGTACCGGCTAATATGCAAACAGTTATTGATGAAGAATTAGCTGAAAAGTTGGCTGCTGACAATTACTTCTATGTTATGCACCGTTTTGATGAAGAAAGCCGTATCCCATTTATTGAAAAAATGCACGCTAAAGGTTTATTTGCTTCTATTAGTGTAGGGGTAAAAGAAAATGAATATTCATTTATTGAAGAACTAGCTGAAAAAGAATTGGTTCCTGAATACATTACGATTGATATTGCTCATGGACACTCACAGTTTGTCATTGATATGATCCAACACATCAAGAAACATCTACCAGGATCATTTGTAATTGCTGGTAATGTGGCAACTCCTGAAGCAGTTCGTGAATTAGAAAATGCTGGAGCAGACGCGACTAAAGTTGGTGTTGGTCCAGGTAAAGTATGTATCACGAAATTAAAAACAGGTTTCGGTACTGGTGGCTGGCAATTAGCGGCTATCAACTGGTGTGCTAAAGCAGCTCGTAAACCAATCATCGCTGACGGTGGTATCCGTGATCACGGCGACATCGCTAAATCTATCCGTTTCGGCGCTTCAATGGTTATGATCGGTTCATTATTTGCTGGACATGAAGAATCTCCAGGACAAACGATCGAAAAAGACGGCAAGAAATACAAAGAATACTTTGGTAGTGCATCACAATACCAAAAAGGCGAACACAAAAACGTAGAAGGCAAAAAAATCCTTCTTGAACACAAAGGAAACATCAAAAATACTTTAATTGAAATGAAACAAGACTTACAATCTTCCATTTCATACGCCGGCGGTAAAGACATCGAAGCCATCCGCAAAGTAGATTACGTATTAGTTAAGAACTCTATCTTTAACGGAGACAGATAGAGAGCGAAGCAAACCGTTTAGAAGACCGTAGAGTTCATCTTTTCCATTTACTTGGGGCTTTTTCCCAAGAAAATGGAAAAGTGAAATCATAGGGCTTCTGGTTTGCGCAGCTCGTTTCAGATAGAGAGCGGAGCAAACCGTTTATCTAAACAGAATTATTCAAATCAACCAATAAAACACCGCTTGGATTTTTCAGTATAAAAACTGGAAAATTTCGAGCGATGTTTTTCTTTTTACGGTATACTTCATCTGACATCACACAGTTTTTACACCCTTCCTAAGAAAGAGCTGATCAAATTGATGGATAATTTATCTCTAACAGATTTTTTCACCGTTATTTTTCTAGTACTGCTTTTTTATCCTTTAGTATGCGCATTAATAGCTTTAGTTGTCAGTATATTTAAAAAAATCACCAAAAAAGCTCCATTCAAAACAACTTTCAAGGAAACCTTTTGGAACTTTTTTCTCGAATTGTTCAATCCACTCAATTACTTCTAACTCAAAAACCACCCTATCGTTTCAGGGAATGGTCTATTGATCAAGTGAACAGGAAAAAGATGCCCACTTGATTAATACAGCGTCTCTATTAATCAAGTGAGCGAGAAAAAAGGTTCCATTTGACTAATAGCGCCAAAAACTGAACTTTCTTTCTCGTTTAAGTTTGTTTAGAGAATCAAAAAAGGTCCATCGTGAAGCCGAGTTGTTTTACTTCTCCAGATTCCAGCAGAATAATGCCGCCTTTATCTTCTAAGGTACCGATTTCGCCAGCGATATCCGGCAATCCGAAGAATGGCTCTATGCAAATAAACGGCGCATCCGCTTGTTCTTTTGTCCAAAGACATACATAAGGGAAATCAATGACGTTTAGTGTGACGCCGTGTTTTTCAGGACTTTCTAGTGTAATGGCATCCAGCTTCGGCTCATCAATGATAATTAGTCCTTCACGGAACGTCTCGTGACTCAATGTCATCACGCCGTCTTTCATTTCTTGGAGGACTTTTCGATTTCCGCTTCTGTAAGGCAATGGATTGCTCTCAAAGTATTTTACTTCTTCTTTAGGTTGAATGGTGATGGTGTAATCTTCATAGCTGCCTGCTCCATTTAAAGGCACATTGAACGCTGGGTGTCCTCCAATTGAAAATGGCATACGTTCTTTCGAATGATTTTCTACTCGATAGTCGACCGCTAAAAGCGCTCCAACCAATGTGTATTCAATCGTTAATGTAAATTCGTATGGATACATAGCGATTGTTTCTTCATTATTTTTCAATGTAAAAACAGCTTTGATGTCTGACTCTTGGTGTACTTCAAACGTCATCTCTTTCGCAAATCCGTGTTGCGGCAATTCATAGATTTGATCGTCTTTTTTGTACTTGTATTCATTCAAACGCCCAATGATAGGAAAAAGATTCGGTGCACGGCTGCCCCAAAAATCTGCATTGCCATTCCAAAGATAATCAAACTGTTCTTTTTTATTGTAGACTTTTTGCAATTCTGCCCCATTAGCGGAAATTTCCACTAGTAAATCGTCATTTTCGATTGTTATCACGTTCATCCCTCCAGAAATAGAATCAAATTCTTTTTTATCATAAGGCTTTTTCCTCTATTTTTCTATTCAAACGGGTTAGCGTAGATGTCTTTTGATGCGTGTCGCCACTACAATTGCCAGACCTGCTTTTAATACATCTCCAGGGATAAACAACCCCATACCTGTCCAAAATAATTGAAGGATGGAGTAATCCGCCCCTAAATAGCCGTTCAATAAAATCCCCATATAGGGCATGCCGACAAGGTAAATCAAGAATGTTCCTATAACTGTGACTCGGATATAAGCAGAGAGGCTTTCTTCTCGTTTCAACAATAATCGGCTCATCACAGTTGCCGCTAAAATAAAGCCGAATAAGAAACCAAAACTAGGACTCAGAATCAGTTGTCCGCCTCCGAGCAAGAGTTTTAACAGCAAATGTACCACTTGTGTTAAAAAAGCTGCTTTCGGTTTCAACAGTAGACCGGTCACTAACACAAATAACGTTTGCAGCGTGAACGGAACCGGACCAAAAGGAATCATAATAAAGCCGCTGATAAATGTCAGAGCTGCCAGTAAACTGATTTGAGTGAGGTCTTTGACTGTCAGCTTCATTTTTTGATCCCCTCTACTTGAATACTGATTTCTCCAAAACGCACTGTTTTCCATTCTCCGCTTTCCAATTTAACGACCAAACCACCTTCATCATCAATACTTTTAGCAATTCCTTTGTACGTCGTTTGCCCTTCTGTGAAAGTTACGGATCGTCCTAAAACAAAACACCGTTCCCGGTAATCATCTAAATAGTTGTTGTGGTCTAAGTTTTGATACATGATATCTAGCTGATTGATGATTTCCGCCGCAAATTGATTACGCGTCACTTTACTGGTTTCTTCGTGAGTATAAATGGAACCAATGATCGACTGGAATTCTTCAGGAATCATAGAAGCTGCTTTTACATTCAGCCCAATTCCTACAATGATGGAATCAATCGTTCCTGTTTCAAAGTTGATGACGCCTTCTGTTAAAATACCGCAGATTTTACGACCCTCTAAAAAGATGTCATTGACCCATTTGATAACGGGCTTTTTGTCGGTCAGTTTTTCAATGGCTTTACAGACAGCAACTGCTGCTGCAGTCGTTACAGAACCAGCATTTGCTTGTTGTTTATTTGGATAAATCAAGCTCATATACAGGCCTGTTTGAGTAGGGGAGTAAAATTGCCGACCCAATCGTCCTCGGCCGTTCGTTTGCTCTTCTGCTAATAGGACTCCTTTTCCAACAAACCGTTCAGTGACTAATTTTTTTGCCTCATCATTTGTCGATCCAACTTGTTTATGTACTTCTAAAACGTCTGGTTTGTCAGTCAATTGGGAATATAAAAATGATTTAGACAACACATCTGGTTCATGAGCCAACAAGTACCCCTTATTGGTTGTGGCCTCGATTTGATACCCTTCTGTCTGCAACGTTTTGATTGCTTTCCAAATAGAAGTTCTTGAGATAGCTAATTTGTCAGCTAATTCCTGACCTGAAATGACTTCACCTTTGTGCTCGATCAAATACATTAATACCTTTTCTTTTGTCGTCATGTTGACACTCCTTGCATTCATTTACTGATTCTAGTTTACTTTTCAGAGAATAAATGTCAACCATTTTTTCACCAAGGGTAACAATGATGAAACAAACAAACAGTACAAGTTTCCATTAGAATAGTACTTGTACTGTTTTATCTAGTTTGACTGTTTTTATTTTTGAGTAACTGGTTCTTCTATGGGTTTACCAATAAAGTAAATAACTCCGATGGTTACTAGGATGGAAATAGGTAAAATAATCCAAATCGGCATACCTAAACCTGCTGGAAGGAAGCCGAATAGAACGGATATGGTTCCTACCGTAAGCGCATAAGGCGTTTGTGTTTGCACATGATCAATATGGTTTACACTAGCTCCCATAGAAGACAAGATTGTTGTATCTGAGATCGGTGAACAATGATCGCCAAATATTGCTCCTGTCAAAACAGCCCCAGCTGAAAGGACAATAAACTGCGGATCTCCAGATAAGCCAGCTGCTAATGGAATAGCTAACGGCATCAAGATCCCCATCGTTCCATAAGAGGTTCCTGTTGCAAAGGAAATGACTGAGCCTAAGATAAAAATAACCGATGGCAATAGGAACGCCGGCATCGTATCAGACAATGAAGAGACTAGAAATTGGGCAGTACCTAAATCAGTGATCGAAGCACTTAGAGACCACGCCATCAATAAGATCGCTCCTGTAACTACTAGAGACTTCATACCGCCAATCCAAGTATCAACGGCTTCTCCCCAAGTAAAGGCTTTTTGATGTACCCCCATCACCATGGCCACTATACTAGCAAATAAGGCTGCTTGGAATAAAACCACACTGGCATCAGAAGCCCCGAACGCTTCTTGAATCCCTGTAAAAGAAAATGGACTGTTTTGCATGTCCGCAATCAATGCTGCATCTTCGCCAGACATAATAGTGTTGTATCCATTAAAGTAAAAACCGATCAAAGAAGTGACGATCAGCGTACCAACAGGCACTATCGCATTCCAAATACTTAATTTGACCCCTTTAGCAGGTTTCATTTCATCCAACTCACTGGACATTGCATGAGGATCAATTTCTTCTTCATTCGTTGCATCGTATTTTCTAGCTCTTCTTTCGGCTTTCAACATTGGACCAAATTCTCTTAAGAACAACGCTGTGCAGACCACAAATAACAGCATTAGAATATTGTAAAAGCGATAAGGAATCGTTTCTAAGAAAATACTATACGCATTTACGTTTTGTCCGATAGCTTCGTAGCCATCTTGAATCAACCCTACTTCGTAACCTACCCATGTTGAAATCAATGCGATACCTGCTACAGGGGCTGCAGTAGCATCAACAACGAAAGCCAATTTTTCACGAGAAATTTTCTTTTCATCTGTTACCGGTCGCATAACGGGTCCAACGATTAAGGCATTAGCATAATCATCAAAAAAGAGCAGCAGCCCTAATATCCAAGATATCACTTGAGCACTGATAGGACCTTTAGCTTTATTTGCTAAAGCATTTGCTACAGCTTTTGTCCCGCCCATTTTAGTCATTAAGGCAATCAGTCCTCCGATGACTAAAACTTGTAAAATAATCCCTGCATTGTATCGATCTGCAAGTGACGTTAAACTGTACTCCACAATGCTTAAAAATGACTGCACGATTGCGCTGAAAATCGAACCATCCACAGAATGCAAAACGAAAGCCCCTGCAAAGATTCCTAAAAATAATGAAATCAGAACGTTTTTGGTTATAAATGCTAATAGTATGGACACTACTGGAGGAACTAATGAAAACCACCCAAATTGGATTGCACCATCTGCACCTGTTGTAAAATCAGTCGCTAAAGTTATTGCCACAAAAGCAATGACGACTATCCCGATCAAAATATTTTTCTTCAACCTTTAAACTCCCCTTCTTTTAGACACAAAAAAATGCCTTGAGTTCTATTCAACTCGAGGCATTATGTTATCTCTAATAGACGTCATGTATCCGTTCGTTAATAGTCCTCCACAAATTTTTGCAAAAATTTATGACAGTGATAAACATTTTCTGCTTACCCCCAGCAAACAACAATTGGCATCGCTGTTAACTTCGGCAATTCATCCTTTCAAGTCATTTCATCGTGCCACCTCTACGACTTTACTAATACAAATTGCGCCTCTATCTTTTCTAATTTCATTTATATGATAACGACTTTACGAACTAGTTGCAATCAAGTTGCCTAGACAGCGTTATTTTTTAACGATTTACTTTCTTTTTTAATGTAAAAAAACCTATGATACAAACTGCCAGAGAACTCAATGCATCTACAATCAAATCTTCCATCGTATCTGCTAAAGCGTCACGTCCAACCAGCACTTCTCTATCAGCTGTAATAAATTTTTGCATATTCGTACCTAAAAGACCATCAGCCAAAAATTCATATATCTCCCATAACGTTCCGGCTGCCAGCGCAAAACAAAAAGCAAATAAAGTGACAAAAATTGGGCTTAACTGCATATTCACTTTTTCGGAATCATTGAAGAAACTGACCAAAACAAAACCTAATGCACCCAGCATAGCTCCACTAAACATGTGAAGAATTAGATCCCAGCTTGGAACACGGTAATAAAAATCTCTTACTTCTCCCAAATAAATAGCACAAAACAAAAACACAAAATAAAGCATTTCCATCACATCTGGAATATCCACTGAAAACTTTTTCTCAATAACAGACGGAATAAACATCACGATAACACCTACTAAACATTGCAATAATGTCAGTACGTAATCGCTCTTTACTTTTTCAAATCCGTTATCCGGCACACCTGAAGGGGCCGTAAACAACATATACACAGCATAGATAACAGATATACCAAGCAAAACTAACACGATTTGACCTACTCTATCTTTCCATTTAGCTGAATGATCTTCCTTTTTATGATCCACTCTGTTAACTCCTCCAAAATAATTTCTAAAATCTTATTTTAGCACATGTATCCTTTTCTACCCTATTCCTGTGATCATTCTAATTCTGACTTCCAATTCTGAAAAAACAGCAATTTGAAAGAATTATTGCTATCTACTCGAGATTTCCGTACAATTGTTTTATGTATTTTACCATAAATAAAGGAGATCGATGATGAGTTATATATGGATGATTTTAAAAGGAATGTTAATGGGAATAGCAAATATTATTCCAGGTGTTAGTGGAGGGACTATGGCGGTCTCATTAGGTATTTATGATGATTTAATTTATTCGATTACGCATTTGGCTAAAAATTGGAAAAAAAGCATGAGGATATTGCTGCCTTTAGGTGTAGGACTGGTTTTAGGTATTATTGGGTTTTCTTATTTGATTGAAGTGTTGCTCAGCCAGTACACTTTACCGACAGCACTAGCTTTTATTGGGTTGATTTTAGGTGGGATACCGATTTTGATAAAATCCTTTTTGCTTGCTTTACGTCAAGATAAAAAGAACATTTCTTTCTCCCACATTGCGTTATTTCTTGTGTTTTTTGCTCTCGTTGTCGGCCTTGCATTGATTCAAGCAGAAGGAAATACGATGTCAACGATCACTCTGTCTTTTGGATCTATTATTAAAATGTTCTTTGTCGGAGTCATTGCTTCGGCTACGATGGTTGTGCCAGGAGTTAGCGGGTCGCTTGTACTGATGGTTCTTGGTTATTATTACGGGATTCTAAATTCAGTTACTGGATTTTTTAGCGCCTTGACTTCTATGAATATAGAACAACTATTGCATTACACAGGAATTTTATTCCCATTTGGAATAGGAGTTTTAGCTGGGATTTTTCTTATCAGCAAATTGATTGAATACTTGTTTAAAAACCAACCTGCTTTAACATATAGCGGGATTTTGGGATTAGTTTTAGCTTCACCTTTTGCTATTTTGTATAATACAAATGCATTAGCTGACCTCCAAAGCTCGAACGCTGTCCTCTTTTTAATTCTTGGATTGTTATTTGCAGGACTGTGCTTCTTGTTAACCTATTACTTAGGAAAAACAGAAGACCCAGCTTAATTACTTTAAAACATGAACTGGTATTGTTTTCCAGTTCATGTTTTTTTGACAGCTTTTTCATTCAGAAAATGCTAAACTGTAGAAAAGAAACTAAATAAGGGTCCTCCCCTACTTCAAGCGAGAAAGGAAGTTCATTCATGACTGATCATATCACGACTCTAGAAGACAAGATAACTTACTTGGAAAACAATGCTTATTACGGAGACGATTTAGGTGCCACTTATTCTCCAACACACACTCGCTTCAAAGTGTGGTCGCCGCTTGCTGAGAAGGTTGCTGTCAATCTTTATCAAACTGGCGATATCCATGACGATTCATTGCTTGATTCTTACCCTTTAACTCTTGAAAACAACGTTTGGACCATTACATTAGACGGAAACTTTGAAAATCTTTTTTACACTTATACGATTGATATGGATGGCGACTCAAAGGAAACCATTGATATTTATGCCAAAGCTGCCGGCATCAATGGAAACCGAGCTGCCATCATCGATTTTGCAAGAACTAATCCACCCCACTGGGAAAAAGATACTCATGTAACTCAAGAAAATTTGACCGATGCGTTTATTTGGGAAGTTCATGTAGCTGATTTTTCTTCGCATGAAAATTCTGGCATCAGTGCTGAAAATCGCGGGAAATACCTAGCGTTCACAGAAGAAGGCACTACTTACAATAATGAACAAGACTTCCCTACTGGAATCGATTATTTGACTCATTTGGGTGTAAACTATGTTCACTTGCTGCCGGCGTTTGACTTCGAAAATGATGAAGCAGGTTCGGATTACAATTGGGGTTACGATCCCAAAAATTATAATGTTCCAGAAGGGCGTTATTCTTCAGATCCCTCGGACCCTATAGCGCGTATTAACGAGTTTAAGCAAATGGTCCAAAGCCTGCACAAAAAGAATATCGGTGTTGTTCTGGATGTCGTTTACAACCACACTCTAGAAACAGAGCTGTCCAGTTTTAATTTGACGGTGCCCGATTATTATTACCGCCAAACAGCATCAGGAGAATTTGCAGACGGTTCCGCTTGCGGCAATGAAACAGCCAGCGATCGAGCAATGATGCGCAAATACATGATCGATTCTGTATTGTACTGGGCAAAAGAATACCATTTAGATGGCTTCCGCTTCGATTTAATGGGTCTTCATGACGTAGAGACTATGAACGCCATCCGCACTGCTTTGAATGAGAATGGCTTAGAACATGTCATTCTTTATGGAGAGCCTTGGGATGCCGGTAGCAACGAAATCAAAGAACCAAATATTCCTGCTAATAAGAGCAACAGCGCTCATCTTATGGAGGGAATCGCAATTTTCAATGACGATTTCAGAGATTCTATGAAAGGTCATGTATTTGAAGAAACAGCGGGTGCTTTCCTTCAAGGCAAAAGCGGGACCACTGTTCAAAATACAGAGGTGATGGCAAGCATTTGTGCAAATACCATTGGTGCTGATCATTCAGAATATGGCTTGGCTGACAAAACGTGGGCGAAAAACCCAACTCAAGTCATCACGTATCATTCTGCTCATGATAATTTGACCCTTTACGATAAATTAGTTGCCAGCTTATACGAGACGCCACACTATAGACGAAATGATTGGCTGATCGAGCTGAATAAATTAGCTGCTGCTGCGCTGTTCACTTCACAAGGTGGATTGTTCATGCAAGCTGGGGAAGAGTTCGCTCGGACAAAACATGGCGATGAAAATAGTTTTATTTCTCCTATTGAAGTCAACCAGCTGGATTGGGAATTGACTGTGAAGAATCGCGACTTGGTTGATTACTACCGGGGATTATGGCAATTGCGCAAACAGTATGCTCCATTACGAGACGCAACTCCAGAAACCGCTAAAGCCATCTCATTTTCGAAAGACACTGCTGATAATTTGATTGCTTATACTATTCCAAATCTTTCAGCTGAAGGGAACGATTGGCGTTGGATGGCTGTAGTGTTGAACTCCACTAACGAGGCTCGAGAAGTCGCTTTAGAAAGTCAATCGGAGTTGCCTCAAACATGGACAGTTGTGGCGAATAAAGAAACGGTCTCCTCAGATGGTCTAGGAACGATCGAAGGGATTGTCATTACTGTAGAACCGCATAGTGCCGTTATTTTAGTAGATTAAAGATAAGACAACGAGTTAAGAGATGAGTAAATTCTCTTAACTCGTTTTTTTGTTGGGTTGAAAAGTAGAATTGGCGTCGTGGTGTTGGCCTATTAGTCAAGTGGCAGCTGAAACCTTGCTCACTTGACTAATAGAGCCCATTTCGATCATCATCTAATTCGGCTTTAAGGCTTTTTTCGTCGTTCACTTAAGCTGTTATGGTCCTTGATAGACAGGTGACTTTACTCTCACATGGTATCAAATAACAGCATAGGTGGAATAAGTAATATAAGAAAGGTCGTTGTCGGTACTAATAGGACTAACAAGAAAGATTTATTTTTACCTAAATTCACACAATAAATGACTCCGAATCCAATCATACTCCAAAATATAATATCGAATAAAAAATAAGGTAAATTAAGCAAATTTAAAAAGAATAAACCTATAAACAAGACATGACTAAATAAAACTAAATAATTTATTCTTTTTCTGTTCGTCTTTTCCATACTATAAAAGATAAAAAAGAAAGCTATAAAATAAATTGCTATAAATAATCTTAGAATTAAATTTAGATAGTACACATAATTCCCCCTTTAATAAAACTATACAACCGATTGTGAAATACATAACAATATGATATCACAACTAAAGAACATTAAAAATAAAGAGTTGATTTTATTTTTATGAAAGATAAGGGTTTTAATGGTATAACTTGTTTTGTTTTTTATAGAAAATATATTTACAAACAAGCTAAACGCAGTAAGAAGCAGTTTAGACCATCAATAAAAAACTATCGGAAACGATTCAAGAAGCTTCCACTGTCTGAAAGTGTCTTAATCAATTCCTTCAATACTATAATGAACACAAAATCTCTACGAAATACTAAGGGACTGGCTCCCTTAGTATTTCGTAGAGATTTTCTGACGGCTAGTTAATAATCCTTCCTATAAAAGGATTCCATGAAAAAAGACTTATGCGCATTGCATAAGTCTAAAACAACTATATTTTTATTTTTTAGATTCTCTACTTACAGGGAATAGTCTGCGTTATCCAGTCTCTTGTGTGTAGTAAGCTATTTTCTTCGGCAAGACTGCCGTTCGATGATCTGGTGCGGAAGAATCATTTTTACAGCCAACGATTGTTTCGCTTCGATTCGTTGAATCAACTGGTAGACCGTTTGCGATGTCAGCGAATCGGTATGTAAATCGATTGAAGTCAGTTCAGGCTGCGCTTTTTCTGCAAAGATCGAATTGTTGAACCCGATAATTGACACATCTGCGGGAACCTTCAATCCATAATCACTCAGCACATAAATCATGTTCAAAGCAATCAAATCATCACTAGCTACGATGCCGGTCGGAAAATCATCGTGATCGAACAGTTGTCGCATCTTCTCACGGTAATCCGCTTCAGGAAGCGTAATATCAACCACCATTTCCGGATTCATTTCAAGACCTGCTTCTTCTAAAGCTTGTGTGTAGCCTTTTAATCGTTCTCGAATCACCATTTGTTTAGTGTCTTCACCAATAAACGCAATCTTTTCATGTCCCAGCTGCAGCAAATAATTCGCTGCGTCTTTTCCTGCGACAACATTGTCGTTGTCTACGTACAGCATCGCATTTTCGTATTTGTAAGGCTTCCCGATCATGGCAAATGGAACCTGTTCTTGGTATAAATATTCGATGACGGCATCGTCTTTCCTTGAATATAAGACGATGAAACCATCTACACGTCCGCCTTCTGCCATTGTCTGCACACTGTCCAGCAATTCTGCTTCAGTGGTTCCTGAAGCGATCGAAACCATGTGCTTTTTCTCGTTGCACGCTTTACTGATGCCGCGGAGCATGCTTAGGAAAAACGTATTATGAAAAGCTTCTCCTTGAGAAACCGGCAAAATAACACCGATCGTTTGAGTCGTTTGATTGACTAATCCACGTGCAGTCAGGTTGGGTCGATAACCGATTTCATCCATGACTTTGCGAACATTTTGTTTTGTTTTCTCGCTGATGCTTGGAGAATCCTGCAAGGTGCGGGAAACCGTCGAAGTCGCGACCCCGGCTTTTTTTGCTACATCTTTAATGGTTACAGCCATTTTCCCGCTTCCTTTCCTGGATTGCTTGATTACCCTTTATTCTAATCTACATCTTTTAAACTGTAAACGTATACTTGGTTGAATAACGATACGTTTTTCCAGGTTCGATCACAATAGAGCGGAAATCAGGATGATGAACAGCGTCCGGCAATTCTTGGGTTTCCAATGCAATTCCCCTGTGACTGCTCATTTTTTCTCCCGCTACTAAATAGTCTTCTTCCATTCCCGTCGTCGAAAAGACCACTACTGCTTCTCGATCTGTTTCGATCGTTACTCCTCGACCACTTTGTGCATCATGCAGTCGAATCTTTTTCTCTCCTGTTAATTTGAACGGTGTATCAAATCCTTCAGGTCTTTGTTCTATGGCGTCTTGAAGGTTTTTCGCTGTTTTGAAATCAAAAGCTGTATCTAAAACTGGCAGCAGATTTCCTGTCGGCAACTTTTTCGAGTTGATTTCTGCATACAAGTCGGCATCAATTTGCAGCGTGTGATCCAAAATTTTCCTTTTAACATCCCCACTCAAATTAAAGTAAGTATGATTGGTCGGATTGAAAAGCGTTTCTTGATCCGTTTCAGCAGTGATCAGCATCTCCCATACAGAATCTTCTGTCCAATAGTAGGTGACCGTTGTTTTCAGATTACCGGGATATCCGTTATCTCCGTCTGGGCTGGTTAATGAAAACACCACGCCGGCTTTGTCTTCTTCTTGAATCAACGCACTTTCCCACACTTGATGACTGAAATTCACTGGACCTCCATGAATGTGATTGCTTCCTTCGTTTTGAGTCAGTTGCACATCAGACCATTTCCCATCAGCGATTCTTCCAGCCACTCTGCCTACTAAAGCTCCAAAATAAGGTGAATCCGTTACATAATCTTCCAGTCGGTCAAATCCAAGAACGACATTCTCGACGTTCCCGAATTTATCCGCCACTTCAATCCCAGTTACTACTGCACCATAGTTGATGCAGCGAAAAACATGACCGTTTTGATTTGTTAAGACATATTCAAAGACTTCTTGACCATTATGATGTCCGTATAGTTTTTTATGAACGTCCAACCGCTTCACTCCAAACTTCTTCTAGCAATTCTACCGTCAATGCACCTGTCTCAGGAACGACTTTTGTAGCTTTACCTAACGTATCCGCATCGCCGACTCCAACAGAAACCATATCAGCAGCGGCAATAGCTTCGACTCCTGCTGCTGCATCTTCAACTCCTACACAATCTTGAGGTTTAACGCCAAGATCTTTAGCACCTGTCAAGAAAATCTCAGGGTCTGGTTTTCCAGCTTTTAATTTAGCCGGGTCAACGATTTCATCAAAGTAATCTGTCAATTGGAGCTTTTCCAAAATGGTTGGTCCGTTTTGACTAGCTGAAGCTAATCCAATCAAAATGTTTCTTTCTTTTAATCCGTCTAACAACGCTTTGATCCCTGGCAAAATGTCTTTTGGAGACATCTCTTCAATCATTGTTTTGTATAACTCGTTTTTCTCAGCTGCCATAGTTTCTTTTTCAGTTTGAGAATAAGCTTCTTCCTTGTTTCCTTTAGCTAAAATACGGTTCAATGAATCTGTTCGGCTGACACCTTTAAGTTCTTCGTTGAACTCCTCGTCAATTTCAATACCGATTTTTTCCCCTAAAGCTTTCCATGCGTGATAATGGTACACGGCTGTATCCGTGATCACGCCATCTAAATCAAATAAGACTGCTTTCATCTGTTCTCGTCCCTTCTATGAGTTGATTGAAACCGGTTGAGCTGTTTGTACTTCACAAGTATAAACTGTTTCCAATAAGATTGTCTCGTTATAAACAGAAACTTCTAAAGCTTCTCCTTCGATCAATGTGATCGCTACTTTTTCATTTGTAACCGAAATGTTCAGTAAACGTCCGCGATAGTTGATATGGAATGCATAGTTTGTCCAGTTTTCCGGCAATAGCGGTCTGAATGATAATTGACCATTCACTGTCTGCATCCCTGCAAATCCTTCAACGATCGTTAACCAGCTTCCAGTCATAGATGTAATGTGCAATCCGTCTTCTGTATCGTTGTTGTAGTTGTCTAAGTCTAAACGAGCAGTACGTTCATACAATTCTACAGCCTTGTCCATTTTCCCTAAATCAGCAGCTAAAATCGCATGGATACTTGGCGACAAGCTAGATTCGTGAACTGTCATCGGCTCGTAGAAATCAAAGTTGCGCGCAATTTCTTTTTTCGTGAATTGATCGCGGAAGAAGTACATTCCTTGTAGAACATCCGCTTGTTTGATAAATGGCGAACGCAAGATTTTGTCCCAAGACCAGTTTTGGTTCAATGGCAACTCTTTCGGATCCAATTCAGATACCGGACGCAAGTCTTTATCTAAGAATGTATCGTGTTGTACGAATACATCACGTTCTTCATCATACGGGTAATACATTTTTTGGATGATTTCGCTCCATTTTTCCATTTCTTCAGCCGACACGTGCAAGCTTTCTTTTTTCTCAGCTGCCAATTCTAATGATTCAAGCGTGTATTGAAGTGTCCAGGCAGCTATTTTATTTGTGTACCAGTTGTTGTTGATGTTGTTTTCGTATTCGTTTGGCCCCGTTACCCCATGCATCATGTATTGGTCTTTGAAACGGTTGTAATGCACACGGTCAGCCCAGAAACGACTGATGCCCACTAATACGTCCAACCCTTTATCTTTCAAATACGTTTGGTCGCCAGTGTAGTTCGTGTAATTGTAGATAGCATAAGCCATTGCACCATTTCTGTGGATCTCTTCAAATGTGATTTCCCATTCGTTATGGCATTCCACTCCCGTAAAAGTTACCATTGGGTACAAAGCACCTTTTAATCCTTGTTGGCGTGCGTTGTGTTCAGCTTGCGGCAATTGGTTGTGGCGATACTGCAGCAAGTTTTCCGTTACTTCCGGATCAGCTAAAGCTAGATATAACGGTACAGCATAAGCTTCTGTATCCCAGTAAGTTGCTCCGCCGTATTTCTCTCCAGTGAAGCCTTTTGGTCCAATATTCAAGCGCTCGTCTTCTCCATAGTACGTTGAAAACAATTGGAACAAGTTGAAACGAATCCCTTGTTGTGCAGCAGCATCTCCGCCGATCACGATGTCTGCTTTCTTCCAGCGTTCGATCCATAGCGATTCATGACGCATACGCAATTCTTCAAATGGTAATTGATCCACCATTTTGCTGATTTCTTGAGCTTTGTCTGCCACGTCTTCTTTGTCGTAATCACGAGAAGTAGTGATCACAATGCGTTTTTCCATCACTGCTTTTTCGCCGGCAGCTAACTGACCTGCATAAGTTTGAGAAATGTGCATTTCTGTCGAAGATTCAGTCGTTTTTTCAAGATTTACAGCATGATTCGACATCACTGCGCCTACCGTAAATTGTTCGATCCCAAAATCATTCGGTTTAGTTTCGATCACTAATTGGTTTTGACCATAAGAAACTGGCAACCAGAATTTTTCTTCATAGTTAGAGTCTTCATTCGTCACGTTTCCATCTAATGCAGGAACCATTTCAACACGAATATCATCAGATAAACTTGTTACTTCTATTTTAATCGCACACAATTCTTTTTGATCCAAGCTGACAAATCGTTCTACTGCAACTTGTACTTTTTTACCTTCTTTTTCTACTATATAACTTCTCTTCAAGATTCCGCGCTGCATGTCTAATTCCAGTTCGAAGTCTGATACGTTATCTGTATACAAATCAACTTTGACACCGTCAATCAGGATATCGATTTGGATAAAGTTCATTGTATTGATCACTTTACCAAAGTATTCAGGGTAACCATTTTTCCACCAGCCAACACGCGTTTTGTCTGGATACCATACTCCTCCAATGTAGCTTCCTCTATGGTGGTCGCCTGAATAAGCTTCTTCAAAGTTTCCGCGCATTCCCATATAACCGTTTCCAATACTGGTCAAGCTTTCTTGTAATCTGCGTTCTTCTTTATCTAATACCGTTGTTTTTACTTTCCATTCGTCAATTTCAAATAGTCTATTATAAGCCACTTTTTTTCCTCCTGTACATTCATTGCATAAGTCAAAAATTGTGCAATGCTGGTTTTCTAAGTTCTTTAACGCAAGTTTAAACGCAAACGTTTGCGTTGTCAATTTGAAAAGGCTTCAATTTTTATATAGGGGGTTAAACAACGTTGAAATAACAGCATTCCTCATTTTTGTTACCGGTAACAACTTTTAACAAATTAAAAACGCTTGCATTTTTTCGAATCAGGTCTTATATTTAAAGCAATCGTTTGCATAAGCAAATTGAATATTTTAAAGGAGGATTTAAAATGAAACAATTATTTTCATTTGATTTTTGGCAAAAACTAGGTAAAGCGTTAATGGTCGTTGTGGCTGTTATGCCTGCCGCCGGATTAATGATTAGTATTGGAAAAATGATTGCCATGTTCAGCGGAGATATTACTCTTGTGTTGACCATTGGTAGTGTGATGGAAAATCTCGGTTGGGCTATTATCAACAATCTACATATCTTATTTGCAGTTGCTATTGGAGGTTCTTGGGCTAAAGAACGTGCCGGTGGAGCCTTCGCTGCTCTTTTAGCTTTTATTTTAATTAATATGACTTCAGGTGCTGTCTTCGGAGTTACTTCAGATATGTTAGTAACTGAAGGCGCTACCACAGCCACTTTATTTGGACAAATAATCCCTGTAGATGGTTACTTCACTTCTGTTCTAGGCGCGCCTGCTTTGAATATGGGTGTGTTCGTCGGAATTATTTCTGGATTTGTGGGAGCGGTTATTTTCAATAAGTACTATAACTACCGGAAATTACCGGAAGCCCTTTCTTTCTTTAATGGAAAACGTTTTGTACCTTTCGTAGTCATTGTATGGTCCGTGATTATTTCAATCGGATTGGCACTTGTATGGCCTGTTATCCAAACAGGAATCAACAACTTCGGGCAATGGATCGCAACTTCTAGCGAAACTGCACCCGTATTTGCACCATTTGTCTATGGAACATTAGAACGTTTATTGCTTCCATTTGGTTTACACCATATGTTGACAATTCCAATCAACTATACTGCTCTTGGTGGTACTTACACGGTTTTAACTGGCTCTGGTGCTGGTGGACAAGTATTCGGACAAGATCCATTGTGGTTAGCTTGGGTCAGTGACTTAGTGAACTTGAAAAACGCTGGTGATACTGCTGCTTACAATGAATTATTGACTACTATCACTCCTGCTCGTTTCAAAGTCGGACAAATGATTGGTGCTGCTGGTACATTATTAGGAATTGCTTTTGCAATGTACCGTCGTACTGACAAAGAAAAACGCCCTAAATACAAATCTATGTTCCTTTCTGCTGGTTTAGCTGTTTTCTTAACAGGTGTTACTGAGCCGCTTGAATTTATGTTTATGTTTGTTGCTCCTGCTTTATATGGAGTATATGCTGTTCTTCAAGGAATTTCATTTGCGCTGGCAGATATTATTGCTTTACGTGTTCACTCATTCGGTATCCTTGAATTCTTGACTCGTATTCCGATGTCTGTCAATGCCGGATTAGTATGGGATGTCGTTAACTTTGTGGTATCATGTGTAGTCTTCTTCTTCTTGGCATATTTTGTTTCTTACTGGATGATCGGCAAATTTAAAATTGCTACTCCAGGACGCTTAGGTAATTATATAGAAGAAAACAACGCAGAAGGTGATACTGATGCTGCAACTACTGCTGACGGAACAACAAATGGCGCTGTACCAGATGCTCAAATCAGCGGAATCATTAACGCACTAGGCGGTAAAGACAACATTTCAGATGTAGATGCTTGTATGACTCGTTTGCGTGTAACGGTTAAAGATCCTGCTATCGTTAAAGATGAAGCAGATTGGAAAAAACTAGGCGCTTTAGGTCTAGTTAAAAAAGGAACAGGCATCCAAGCCATTTACGGACCGAAAGCTGATGTGTTAAAATCAGACATCAATGATTTATTAGGAGTGTAATGATTGAAATTTTTATCTTTGAATACTCACAGTTGGATGGAAGACCGTGCGTTAGAAAAACTGGATGATATTTGCAATGCTGTACTGCGTCATCGTTTTGATGTGATTGCATTGCAAGAAGTTAATCAGCTGATGACTTCTTCCCCCGTCGAGCATGCTCATCTTGATGCCTTTACAGCATCAAAAGATAACCACATTGTCAGACAAGATAACTTTGCTTTTGTCTTGCAGCAAAAGCTGGCTGAAAAAGGTCTGCATTATTACTGGACATGGGACTCTTCTCATATTGGTTATGACCGATATGATGAGGGGACGGCATTATTGAGCTTAAAGCCGATCCAATCTGTGATGTCTTTCTTTGTTTCTGAAAATAGGGCTTATGATGATTACAAAAGCCGCAAAGCAGTCGGTATTCAAACTGAATCCGGCTGGCACTTCAGTTTGCATCTTGGTTGGTGGCATGACGATCATGACCCTTTTGCAGCTCAATGGGAACGCTGCTCTGTTGTTCTAAATCGTTTATCAGGTCCCGTATTCTTATTGGGGGATTTCAACAATCCTGCCAACCGAAAGCAAGAAGGTTATCAAATGGTGACTCAAAATTGGTTTGATACTTACCAGTTAGCTGAAGAAAAAGATAAAGGCTTTACCGTTGCAGAAGCTATTGATGGCTGGACAGAAAATCAAGGCGGTTTAAGGATCGATTATATTTTCTCAAATCAGCCAATCAAAACGCTCTCGTCAAAAGTGATTTTCAATGGAGAAAACGAACCAATCGTATCTGATCACTTCGGTGTTTCTGTTGAATTCGATCAGTAAATAAAATAAGACGACTAATCCTTGAGGATAGTCGTCTTATTTTTCTAGTTTCTTCTATCATATATCTATCAATTAGTTGACTCTTTTTATTAAGAGTCGCTAATTCCTGATTTCACAAGTTAATACAGTTTTATGGCAACTGTACTCATTTTTAACCCGTTTTTACTAATGGTTATTTCGCTGTTTTTTCATCGAAAACTCATTTAAAGACACACTGCTTTACTATAGCTTTCTTTTAAATCAGTGTCAATAAAAAGAAATTTTCACGGATGTCAAAATTTTGCTAAACTAAAAAACCCTTATTTAATAGCATTGTTTGAATGTTCAGAATAAACAAAATTGTACAAAAAATAAAAAATGAGAAGTTCTTTTAAATCCAAACTTGTTTTTAATAAACTGTGCACTTATACTAGTACAGTATCTAAAAAAAATTTATGAACGGAGGAAATAATAGTGATAAATAAAAAGGCTTCTTTATTGTTTTTATCATTATGCACTGCTTTAGTATTAGTAGCATGTGGCGGTTCAGGAAACGCCTCCAACTCAGGAGATCAAGTACTGAACTTGGTGGCAACTGCTGAGATCCCTACTATGGATTCAGCTTTAGCTGATGATACTGTTGCTTTTACTGTTTTGACAAACGTTAATGAAGGATTATACCGCCAGACACTTGACGGTACATTAGAATTAGGAATGGCTGCTGAAGATCCTGTTGTCAGCGAAGACGGCTTGACTTATACCTTTAAGATTCGTGAAAATGCAAACTGGTCGAATGGAGACCCAGTAACCGCTCAAGATTTTGTTTACGGGTGGCAAAAACTGGTTGATCCAGAAACTGCAGCTTCTTACTCTTATATGATGAGCGGCGTTATTGCTAATGCTACTCAAATCATGAATGGTGAAATGAAACCAGAAGAACTTGGTGTCACTGCACTAGATGATAAAACTTTAGAAGTACAATTGGAAACAAACCTTCCATACTTTAAAGATTTATTATCTCTAACTATGTTTTTCCCTCAAAACAAAGCTGTTGTCGAAGAACTAGGTGACGATTATGCATTATCAAGTGATAATTTAGTCTATAACGGACCTTTCATGTTAGAGGACTGGGTAGCAGCTGGTGTATCTTGGACATATGTAAAAAACCCTAATTACTGGGACGCAGAGACTGTTGCTTTAGACCAAATCAACGTCGACGTTATGAAAGAAACATCTACTTCATTGAACTTATATGATACTGACGCTACTGACCGTATTTTATTAAAAGGGGAATACGTTTCACAAAGAGCAGGCGATCCTGAAATGCACACAATGCCTACCTCTTCAGTATTCTATTTGAAATTTAGCCAAAACGATCCAAACAGCCCATTGACGAACAAGAACATTCGTAAAGCTATCGCAATGGCATTTGATAAAAAAGCTTACTCTGAAGTTGTTTTACAAGATGGTTCTATTCCAGCTAATGCTTTAGTACCAAGAGGTTTAGCTTTAGATCCTGAAACACAAGAAGATTTCCGTGAACAAAATGGAGATTTATTGTCTTATGATGTAGCAGCTGCTCAAGAATACTGGGAAGCTGGTTTAGAAGAATTAGGTGTAGATTCTATTGAATTAGAATTGCTGTCTGATGACACTGACAACTCAAAACGTTCTTCTGAATTTATCCAAAGTCAATTGACTTCTAACTTAGAAGGATTAAAAATCAATTTGCGTAACGTACCATTCAAAGTTCGTTTAGAAGCCGATAATTCTGGTGACTATGATATCCAATTATCTGGATGGGGTGCTGACTATGCTGACCCAATCAACTTCTTGGAATTATTTGAAACAGGTAACGGAAACAATACTTCAAAATACTCTAATCCAGAATTCGATGCTTTGATTGCTGAATCACGTACAGAAACAGAGGATTTGAAAGCAAGATGGAATTTATTATTAGAAGCAGAAAAAATCATGATGGAAGACGGAGCTATTGGTCCTGTTTACCAACGTGCGAATGCTGTTTTAGAAAAAGATTATGTTGAAAATATCGCAGAACATTTAGTAGGGGCAGAATACTCTTACAAATGGACATCGATTAAAGAATAAATTTTTGCTTATTTGTTTTTGTGAAAGAAAAAAATAAAGCAATCATCGGCTCTTTAATGTAGATGAGCTGATCATTGCTTTATTTTATGATTATAAGAAGTAATCCCATAAGAACAGTATGCTGAGAACGAGAAGAATCATCCCTACTGTTAAAACAGAACGGTACCCTTGTCCTATGGATTTGGAAAGTGCCTGAGGGTCATTGTCTTCTTCTATCTCATCTGTATCTTGCTTTCTTTTTCTTAATTTGGCTACTTTTTTCATACTATAGTGAAAAAAATCAAAGGCTCCGTTAGATAAGACGAATCCAAAAAGACCAATGATCACTAACGGCAACGCTACTAAGAATAAGCTGTTGGCTAAAGGAATCCATTGTACTGTTTGGTAGTTGAACCATTGGAACAAAAGAACTGCAAGAAAGATAATGAACGAAATCAAAATATTTTTTTTAGTGAAGTTCATGATCGGTGTATCCTTTCTTTAAAAGTGACATACCTAATGTAACTAAAAAAAACGATAAATACAATTCAATTCGAAAGCCAGCCTTATATTTCTCTCGTTCTATTATTATGATAAACTGTCTTTTATGAA
The DNA here is from genome assembly GCF_900115825.1 of Desemzia incerta. GTDB lineage: Bacteria > Bacillota > Bacilli > Lactobacillales > Carnobacteriaceae > Desemzia > Desemzia incerta. The sequence continues at coordinate 176,017 of NZ_FOXW01000004.1, forward strand.
AAAAATTATGATGGAGGTTGAATCTCAATGAAGAGTTACGCAAAGTACATTGGAAAACGTGTCTTATATATGCTTCTTACTTTGTTCCTAATCGCTTCGATAACGTTCTTTCTAATGAAACTGTTACCTGGTACGCCTTACAGCAACCAAGATAAGTTAAGTGAAGAACAAATAGCCATTATGGATGAAAAATATGGTTTGAATGAACCCGTTATTGTGCAATATGGAATCTATATCTTTGGTCTTGCTACAGGTGACTTGGGAACGTCTTTCCAATTCCACAACACACCGGTTTCTGACCTGATCAGCTACCGAATTGGACCATCCGCTCAAATAGGTATTCAGGCAGTCGTCGTCGGAACGTTGCTGGGAATCGTCTTAGGCGTTGTTTCAGCTATGAAACAAGGAACTTGGGTCGATACCACTGCTACATTGACGGCTATTGTCGGACGATCTATACCTAACTTCGTATTTGCCGTATTGCTGCAATTAGTTTTCGGAGTATGGTTGCGCTGGTTCCCGATCGCTTTATGGACAGGTTTTGCCTCTTCTATCCTGCCTTCAATGGCGTTAGCTATTTCACCGCTGGCCGATTCAGCTCGGTTCATGCGTACAGAAATGGTTGATGTATTGAGCAGTGATTACGTAGAGTTAGCGAAAGCAAAAGGTTTAAGCAAATGGGAAGTGGCTTTTAAACATGGAATCCGTAACGCATTGATCCCATTGATCACTTTATTAGGACCAATGGCCGTTGCTTTGATGACCGGTTCGATGGTAATCGAAAACATCTTTGCTATCCCTGGTATTGGTGAACAATTCGTTAAATCAATTTTAACAAATGACTACCCAACGATCATGGGTGTAACTATGCTTTATTCATTATTATTAGTTTCAGTTATTCTACTTGTTGATATTCTGTATGGAATTATTGATCCTCGTATTAGAGTAGCTACAGAAGGAGGAAAATAATTTATGATGAGCGAAAATAAATTTCAATCTGAAAACTCTATCCCTGATTTGTCACCAGACTTATTCGTCAAAGCAGATGGATTAGATGTTGAAGACAACGAAAAAATTACTGCCCCTTCTCTAAGTTTCTTACAAGATTCATGGCGTCGACTAAAGAAAAACAAAGTGGCTATGGTCAGCATGGTTCTATTGATCGTGATTACATTATTGAGTATTTTTGCTCCTGTAATTGCGCCTAATGATCCAAATGCTCAAGTTATCGAGCATGCTAACTTGCCGCCTAGAATTGAAAATATCAACATCAATGGTTTTAACGGAACGATTATAGAAAACGACAAACGTATCGATAAATACGCAGCTAAAGATGTTCCTAATGACGTCAACTACTACTTAGGTACTGACAGTCTAGGTCGTGATTTATTTTCTCGTATTTTATATGGTACACGCGTATCCCTATTTATTGCTTTTGTAGCAGCCTTATTGAACCTGACGATTGGGGTAACTTATGGTCTGTTGTCTGGTTGGCTTGGAGGAAAAGTGGATAACGTGATGCAACGTATTTTGGAAATTCTATCAGGAGTTCCAAACTTGGTTATCGTTATCTTGATGTTATTGGTATTAGATCCAGGTATCTGGTCTATCATCATTGCATTAGCTTTGACTGAATGGATTTCAATGGCTCGTATCGTTCGTGCTCAAACATTGAAATTGAAAAACCAAGAATATGTTTTAGCAGCTAAAACTCTTGGACAATCTACATTAAGTATTGCGTTCAAACATATCTTGCCTAACTTATTGGGTGTCGTGATCATTCAAGTTATGTTCTCTATCCCTTCTGCTATTTTCTTTGAAGCTTTCTTGAGCTTTATCGGTATCGGTATTCCGGCTCCTAACGCTTCATTAGGTACATTGATCAATGATGGATACAAGACATTCCGTTTCTTGCCTCATTTGATGTGGTACCCTTCAGCAGTAATGAGTATGATCATGATCAGCTTCAACTTGCTGGCAGACGGCTTACGTGATGCATTTGATCCAAAACTGAGAGATTAGGAGGAAACCTGGATGGAAAATATATTAGAAGTAAAAGACTTAAATATTTCATTTGATACGTATGCAGGACAAGTTCATGCGATTCGTGGAGTGAACTTTGATTTAAAACCTGGTGAAACGTTAGCCATCGTTGGTGAATCTGGATCTGGAAAATCAGTAACCAGTCGAAGCATCATGCGTTTATTGGCCAACAATGCCAACGTTGACAGCGGAGAGATCCTTTTCAAAGGTGAAGACCTGATCAAAAAATCTGAAAAACAAATGCAAAAAATTCGTGGTTCAGAAATCGCTATGATCTTCCAAGATCCAATGACTTCTTTGAACCCTACTCAAAAAATCGGCAAGCAAATTGCTGAACCGATTTTGAAACATCAAGACGTTTCTAAAGAAGAAGCCTTTAAAAAAGCTGAAGAATTATTAGGTTTGGTTGGGATTCCTAATCCTGCAAAAAGAATGAACCAATACCCTCACCAGTTTTCAGGTGGACAACGTCAACGTATCGTTATTGCGATCGCTTTGGGTTGCAACCCGGATATCTTGATTGCTGACGAACCTACAACAGCGTTAGACGTTACGATCCAAGCACAAATTTTGGAATTGATGAAAGAATTGCAGCAAAAAATCAAGACTTCTATCATTTTCATCACTCATGACTTAGGTGTTGTAGCAAACGTTGCTGACCGTGTAGCGGTTATGTATGCTGGTAAATTCGTTGAAGTAGGGACTGTTGACGAGATTTTCTATAATCCGCAACATCCATACACTTGGGGGCTATTGAGTTCTATGCCTACTTTGGAAACAAGCGGCTCTTTATACGCTATTCCTGGAACGCCTCCAGACTTGTTGAATCCTCCTAAGGGTGATGCATTTGCTCCTCGTAGCGAGTATGCGTTGAAAGTAGATACAATGTACGAACCGCCTTTATTCAAATTATCTGACACTCATTTTGCAGCAACTTGGTTATTACATCCGGATGCTCCAAAAGTTACTCCTCCAGCTGGTATCGTAGCCCGTCAAAACGGCTTCCGTGCTAAGCAAGTGGACCTTGCTCCGTCAAGCGACCTGACAAAACTGAGCGGTCAAGATGTTGAGATCGATCAAGAACAAGGCAATCTTTCAGTTGATGAAATCACAACTGAACGTGATTCGAAAGGAGAAGTAAATGAGCCAAGATACTAATCGTAAAAAACTTTTAGAAGTAAAAAACTTAAAACAGTACTTTAACGTTGGTTCTAAAAATGAAGTCAAAGCCATTGACGATGTTTCTTTCGATATTTATGAAGGTGAAACTTTCGGGCTTGTAGGGGAATCTGGTTGTGGGAAAACGACAACTGGACGTACGATCATTCGTTTGTACGACCCGACTGACGGTGAAATTTACTTTGATGGTACTAAAGTTCATTCCTTACACGGAAGAAAAGATCAATTAGACTTTCGTAAAAACATGCAAATGATTTTCCAAGACCCTTATGCTTCTTTGAATCCTCGTATGAAAGTAAGAGATATCATTGCTGAAGGAATTGAGATTCACAAATTAGCCAACAGCGAAGAAGAAGTTACTGCTCGTGTAGAAGAATTGCTGGAATTAGTTGGATTAAACAAAGACCACTCTTCTCGTTACCCGCATGAATTTTCAGGTGGACAACGTCAACGTATCGGAATCGCTCGTGCTTTAGCAGTGGATCCTAAAATGATCATCGCTGATGAGCCGATTTCTGCTCTTGACGTGTCTATCCAAGCGCAAGTAGTCAACTTGTTGATGGAATTGCAGAAAAAACAAAAATTAACGTTCTTGTTTATTGCACATGACTTGTCTATGGTGAAATACATTAGTGACCGTATCGGTGTAATGTACTTTGGTAAAATCGTTGAATTAGCGCCTGCTGACGACGTATACAACAAACCATTGCATCCATATACAGAAAGTCTGCTTTCAGCTATTCCATTGCCTGACCCAGATTACGAACGCAATCGTACTCGCTTTGCTTACACTCCTCGTCCTTCAAATGGCGAAGAAGAAAAGCTGAGAGAAATCGCACCAGGACATTTTGTGTACTGTCGTGAATCAGATGTACCAGGTCTTCAAGAAAAATTAGCTAAATACTAATTATTCTATCCCCTGCTATTCGGCAGGGGATTTTTTGTTTTCTTTAATTTCTAACAAAATTTCTTCCGACTTATAGGGGAATTATAGACAGCCATGGGACCACCTCGAGCCAAAGATCATGTCCTAAGGCTACAAGCACTCCCATGTTTCTCCTGAAATTTTTAGACGTATGTTTCTCATGGATGTAGAATTAAAAATAAATGTATTTAGTCAACTCTTTTCAGTTCTAGTATTTGCATAAAAACTAGATTGTATACTATTTGATATTAGTAAGTTACGATTAGTTCGTGAAGCTGTGACATACTGTCTTCGCCACTTCCTTGTTGGCTTTGAACGGTGAATTTTTGTCGCATTTAAAGAGTTTATTGAATTCCTTAAAACTAAAATAGTTTTTATAAAGACGTGTAAATAAACAGTATCGTCTTTACTTAAAAACTATAAGATGGAAAATTTTGCAATAAAAAATTGACAACTGTATAATTTTCTTCTAAAATCTTATACAGATCACCAATTAAATACGAGTATCCTTAATATTTTGATAGAGGTCGCGAGGTTCATTAATCCTGCTGAGTGAGGCAACACTGTGAAGCAGAGCTAGGGGACATCGCCGAAACAAAATGATTCTTGCTTGAACATTTTGTTGGGTTGCAAATGAACAATTTGTAAACTGTCTCAGCTATTGCTGAGTTGCGCTATGCTTGTAAAAGGTTTGCCGACGTAAAGTCTTCAGCCATTTCCCAATCATGGACGATGGCTTTTTTTGTACCTTTTTTTCTATCATTTGTTCAGACCTCGTGAAAGGAATGAGTCATTTGAAAAAAAATATTTTACTTTTACTACTAAGTGTCATTTGCTTTGTCTCTTTAGCACAACCTCTAACGGTGAAAGCACAAGAACAAAGTCCTGATAATGAATTTCGGGTTGGTTTAGAAGCCAGTTATGCACCTTTTAATTGGACACAGACATCTCCAGATAACGGTGCTGTTCCTATTTTTGGAGAGGAAGGGTCTGCTTATGCTGGTGGATATGACGTTCAGATCGCGAAAAAAATCGCAGACGGATTAGGCAAAAAATTAGTCATTGTCAAAGTCCAATGGGATGGCCTGGTTCCTGCGTTGCAGTCTGGAACGATTGATGCCGTTATTGCCGGAATGTCTCCAACTGAAGAACGCCGTGAGCAAATCGACTTTACCGATGCCTATTATGAGTCAGATTTAGTGGTAGTCACTCGAAAAGACAGTCCATTTGCCGATGCACGCAACCTGTCTGATCTTTCTAACGCAAAAATCACTGCCCAACAGAGTACGTTTCATTACACTGTTATTGATCAAATACCCGATGTACAAAAAGAACAAGCCATGAAAGATTTTTCGGCCATGCGTACTTCCCTTGCTTCAGGTGTCATTGACGGTTACGTTAGCGAACGTCCTGAAGGGATAACAGCTACTGGTGCTAATCCAGACTTAACCATGGTGGAATTTGATGAGGGAGAAGGATTCCAAACCAATCCCGAAGACGTGCAAGTGGCTATTGGAATGCGTCAAGGAGATCCAGATCTTGAACGAATCAATGAAATCATCGCAACCATTTCCGAAGATGAACGTACAGAATTAATGGACACTGCCATTAAAGAGCAACCTGCTGCAGTAGAAGAAGTACCTGATGGCGAAACTGCAGAATCTGATTCAGATGAAGGGTTGCTTAGTGATTTTAGAAACATTTTAGATGAATATGGTATCCTCTTTCTTCGTGGAACAGGTCTGACTCTTTTTATCGCTGTATTTTCAACTATTGTTGGGTTGCTGATTGGATTGCTCATTGGTATTTTCCGTTCACTGCCCTCTGCTGAAAATCCATTTAGCCGTTTCCTCCAAAAACTTGTGCATGGACTTTTGACTATCTATATTGAAGTCTTTCGTGGAACTCCCATGATCGTGCAAGCAATGGTCATTTATTATGGAACGGCATTAGCCTTTGGTGTCTCTATGAACCGGACAGTTGCAGCGTTATTGATTGTGTCGATCAATACTGGAGCGTATATGTCTGAAATCGTCAGAGGGGGCATCTTCGCTGTTGACAAAGGTCAAACTGAAGCTGCTCAAGCCATTGGAATGACACATGGCCAAACAATGATCAAGGTTGTCCTTCCCCAAGTAATGCGGAATATCCTGCCGGCAACGGGTAATGAGATCATTATCAATATTAAAGACACGGCTGTTCTGAGTGTTATTAGTGTTGCTGACTTGTTCTTCCAAGGAACAACCGCTGCGGGTACTAACTACCAATACTTCCAGACTTTCACGATCGTTGGTGTTATCTATCTTGTCTTAACGATTTCAGCAACTCAGCTCTTACGTCTGGTCGAACGAAAAATGGATGGTCCAAGTGAATATGCCATGCTTGATGAATTAAATCCTGAGGAATAAGGAGGTCTTCTCGTGTCAGCAACTATTGAAATTAATCATTTAAAAAAGAATTTTGGAAAAAATGAAGTCTTAAAAGATATCAGCCTTTCCGTTACTAAAGGGGAAGTTGTTACTATTATCGGCTCTTCCGGATCAGGAAAATCTACACTGCTTCGCTGCATAAATTTATTAGAAAAACCAACCAGCGGAGAAATCATTTATAAAGGTGAAAATGTTCTGAAAAAAGGATACAGTTTGCCAAAATACCGTAAAAATCTGGGTATGGTATTCCAATCTTTCAACTTGTTCAATAACATGAACGTTTTAGAGAACTGTGTCACTGGACAAGTAACTGTATTGAAAAGAGATCGTGAGGAAGCAGAAAAAATTGCTCAAGAAAACCTGCAACTAGTTGATATGGAAAGATACGTCAATGCTAAACCGAATCAACTTTCTGGGGGACAAAAACAGCGTGTAGCTATTGCACGAGCTTTGTCTATGAATCCAGACGTTATGCTGTTTGATGAACCGACTTCTGCTTTGGATCCAGAAATCGTCGGAGAAGTTTTGAAAACTATGAAACACTTAGCAGAAACAGGTTTGACGATGGTCATCGTCACGCATGAAATGGGTTTTGCAAAAGAAGTTTCTGACCGCGTGATCTTCATGGATAAAGGCGTTATCGCTGAATCTGGAACTCCTGAAGAAATTTTCAATCATCCTAAAGAAGAACGTACGAAAGCCTTTCTGTCTCGAGTATTGAACTAGCTTTAGCATTGCATTTAATATTGTTTTTTTAACGTAAGTTTTAAACGACGAGGTTCAAGGAGCTCTTGCCGATAATCTGATGGTCTTGAAATTTTATCGTTTAACCCATAGAAGAGTCCCATACAGTAAGCATTCTATGCTCTGTCTGTATGGGACTCTTCTTTTATTTGCTGGTTTAGGTATTGCGGAATCTGCGAGCACGCTTTCCGTCCCCTTTTTGAGGATTTTGATGCCTTTTAGGAACGCAAACCATTTGAGCATACCTTACTGCTCTTCTGCTTTAGGTAAACGAGAAAGGAAAAGCTCCAATCTGTCCATCGCTTCTTCTAAAACGTTCCTGTCGACACAAAAACTGATTCGTACATAATCATCTGCTTCAAAATAGCTGCCTGGAATCAAAGCTACTCCTTGATCAAGAACTAATTGTTTACAAAATTCATAGGAAGTCATCCCATATTTTTTGATCGATGGCAGTATGTAAAAAGTACCGTCTGGCAATTCCACGTCCACGCCCATAGCTCTCAAACGGTCATAAACATAATCTCTCCGTAAGCGGTAAGAATCCAGCATCTCTTTCACATCGTAATCCAGTGCAGCTATAGCGGCATCTTGAATGAAGGTGTTGACGCATGAAAGCACATATTGGTGAATTTTGAGGGCTTCTTCAATAAATTCCTGATCCGCTATTAAGTATCCGATACGCCAACCAGTCATAGCGTATGGTTTCGAGAAACTTTGACACGTGATGATATATTTTTTGATATCCGTATATTGCGATAATGGCTTAGGTAACTCAGTAAACACTAATTGATTGTAAACTTCATCGCTGATCACAAAAAGCTCATGTTTCTTCACAGCTTCATAGATTACTTTTAGTGAAGAAGCATCCAGCATCGTTCCTGTGGGGTTGTTTGGAGTATTGATGATAATAGCTTTAGTCTTAGGAGTGATCACTGCTTCCAGCATTTCTTCAGACAGTTGAAATTGGTTCTCAGAAGTATCGATAGAGACGCATACTCCTCTATTCATTTGAATCAATTGCCGATATAAAGGAAAAGCGGGTTGTAAAATAATCACTTCTTCTCCAGGATTCAATAGAGTCGCTAAAGCCGTTGAAATAGCTTCTGTAGAACCAACTGTGATCATGACTTCTTCTGGTGAATAATCTACGCGATTCGTTTTTTTCTCAAATGCACAAATGGCTTCTCTTAGTTCAAGGCTTCCTTGAGCTGATGAATAGCGTGTTTGGTTTCTATTTAAAGAATCGATTGCCGCTTCTTTTATAGATTCTGGTGTTGGAAAATCTGGTTCTCCTAAAGTTAGGAACAGTGAAGCCTGATTATCTACTGCATATTGGTTGAATGCCCGTATTTCGCTTGTTTGCAATTGAAGGACGTCTTTATTCAATAGTTCTTTCATTCGATCACTCCTTTTTCTTATGAAAAAAAGTGTACCAGTTTGCAGAAAAAAAACAATCTTTAATTTTTTCTTTTTTGACAAATAGACAAAGAAAACATTTAGTGGTAAGATATAAAAAATCAAAAACGTAAATTAAAAATTGAATAGAGGTAGCAATGTAGATGAGTACTACACCAGAGAAGGCATTCTGTGACGGTGTACGAAAGGCAGCCATTGCCGAACGATAAAGATCGGCGGATCTTTTTTCGTGGGGATATAGGGAATACCTATGTCACTCCTGCTGGAACAGCAGAGGCGCTATTATATGTCTGCAAAACAATTGCATACATTTAAGACGCCAGCAATGGGGTCTTTTTTTGTTGCTTGGAAAAAAATATAAAAGGGGTTTTGGTATGTCGACTTATAAATACAACGGTTGCGGCAATACTTTTGTGATCCGTGATTTTGAAGATGGAATGAATTATGCTGAGGAAGCTACTGTTTTATGCAGTTCAGAACAATTTGATACAGATGGGCTTATTGTCGTCAAACAAAACCCTTTGGAGATGCTGCTGTTCAATCGTGACGGCTCTCAAGCTCCGATGTGCGGCAACGGAATTCGTTGTTTTGCCAAATACGTTCTGGACAAAGGTTTGTCTGCAGAAAACCAATTTGCTGTCCAAACCTTGGCGGGCGAAATGACCGTAGACATCCTCCAACATGAGCCCTTCTATTGCGAAGTCAATATTGGCCGGCCTGATTATTCAAATGAAGCTTTTGGAGCTGCGGATGATGCTTCTTACGTCAATCGAACGATTTATATTGATGGGAAAGAGATTACATTCACTAGTTTATTTATGGGAACTGTACATACGGTTGTTTTTGTAGAAGATGCACCGGCTATGCTGGAATCCGATTTAGGCGAAAAGCTTTGTCACCACCCTTTATTTGCACAGCAAACCAACGTTAATTTTGTACAGGTGTTGAATCAAGAAGAACTGATCGTGCGGACTTTTGAGCGCGGTGTCGGCTGGACATTGGCTTGCGGGACTGGATGTAGTGCCAGCTTCGTCGTAGCCAGAGACGCAGGTCTCGTAAAAGATAAGGTGACTGTACATTTAGAACAAGGGGCATTGACCATTTCTGGAACAGAAGATGTTTATATGAACGGTCCAGCTGTATTTGAATACAAGAAATAATTTTAGCAAAATATTCTTTAACCCACTAGGAGGACATTTCCCATGAACGCACAAGACATTATTCTATTTATCCAACAAGCTAAAAAACAGACACCGGTAAAAGCTCATATCAACCTGACCGAGTCTATTGATTTCCCGAACTGTAAAGTATTTGGAGAAGGACTCTCTAAAGTTGTTTTCGGAGATTATGAAGATTTGAAGGTCATTCTTGAACTAAATAAAGAGTACATCAGTGATGTAGAATTGGAATACGATCGTAGAAACAGCGCTGTTCCTCTTCTTGACACTACCGACATAAATGCCCGCATAGAACCCGGAGCTATCATCCGAGACCAAGTGGAAATCCACGATCATGCTGTGATCATGATGGGAGCGGTCATCAATATTGGTGCTGTCATCGGTGAAAAAAGCATGATCGATATGGGAGCTGTTCTTGGCGGTCGAGCTATTGTTGGTAAAAATTGCCATATCGGTGCTGGTGCTGTTTTAGCCGGTGTTGTCGAACCTGCTTCAGCCACTCCTGTAGTAGTCGAAGACGACGTTTTGATTGGCGCTAATGCTGTTGTTATTGAGGGCGTTCGAATCGGTAAAGGAAGTGTTGTCGCTGCTGGTGCTGTTGTTATTGAAGACGTTCCAGAAAACGTCGTAGTTGGCGGCATCCCTGCTCGTATCCTGAAGGAAAAAGATGAAAAAACAACCCATAACACGGAATTAATCGCTGCCTTACGTGAGTTGTAAAATCATTTTCTCGTTTTAAAAAAATTTGTTGCTGTTAAATAATGCGGGTTTTCTAAAAATAAAATCTCTCTATTTAAATGAAAAATTCAGCTTTAATTATGGTATACTTTAAAAATCAGTGTGTAACGATAAACGGAAAGCCATCTGAATCAGGGCTTTCCGTTTTTTTTGTTATCTTCCATCTTTAGATGTTTTTATATACAACGCTTACCATCTGAAAAAAAATTTTGGAGCTGATACTATGAAAGAAGAAACAAGAATGCCTCAAAACGGAAAAGAATTTATTTTATTTTTAGCTGTAATCTCAATTATTTCCGTCAACACTATTGCGCCATTGATCATGGCTTTACAATTTGGATTTACTAAAGCCGTTTATCTGCAGACATTGAAAACTATTCCATTCATGTGGATTATTGTCGTACTGATCGTCCCTTTTATTGTTGAACCTATTGTAAATAATTTGATGCCGAAATTCACTCAACCTACTGATAGTTTTAATGCTGCAACGTTGTTCCATATCTTTTTCAGCGTTTTAATCATGTCTATCTTATTGACTGTTATTGGTACTTGGGTAGGAACAAGAACCATTTCTATGGAACCAATCAAAACTTTCTTCTATAATTGGCCGCGAAATTTCACGATCGCCTTTTTCATTGAGCTAGTAGTCGCTCAACCTTTGGCTCGTTTAGCGATGATTTTGATCCATAAACAACGAGCAAATAAAACGGTAAATTCTTAATTTGAGCTTTAAAAATAGAAAATCAACCTTTACGAGTCTTTTTTCGTAAAGGTTGGTTTTTTATTTTCTAACGAATCCTAAGGTTTTTTGTTTTTAAAGTAAGGTTTTCTGTGTTACAAAGAAGCAAAGATACCTTAAAACAATCAATAAAAAGGAGATTGAGGAAATGAAAAAGAACTTTGATAGTGTTGTGATTGGGAGCGGTGTTGCTGGACGGGGAGCTGCTTCCAGTTTAGCCGCTGCCGGGAAAAAAGTTGCTATTGTAGAAGAAGACTTATGGGGAGGAACCTGTCCAAATAGAGGCTGTGATCCGAAAAAAGTACTGCTTTCTGCAGTCGAAGCTAGAGACGCAGCACTGCAATTAAAAGAAAAAGGATTGCATACTGTTCCTGAAGTCAACTGGCCAGATTTAATGGCTTTTAAAGAAACGTTTACTCGTCCAGTACCTGAACAAACGAAAGACAGTCTCCAATCCTCTGGAGTAACTACTTTTTTCGGCAATGCATCATTTACTCCGAAACAAACCTTACAGGTAAATGAAGATGAACTAGAAGCTGAACAGTTTATCATCGCAACTGGAGCCCGCCCCTCTTTTCTCGATATTGAAGGAAAGGAACACTTTCTAACGAGCAACGACTTCTTAACTCTTCCAGAAATGCCGAAAACCATCACTTTTGTCGGTGGAGGATACATTGCTTTTGAATTTGCAGCTATTGCTAATGCAGCTGGCGCTGAAGTACATCTTATCCAACACAATGATCGTCCTTTGAAGGCATTTGACAAAGAACTGGTGGACCTTTTGATGAAACAATTAGAAGCTAAAGGTGTTAATTTCCATTTAAACATAGAGATCACAAAAATCACAGCTGCTGAAAACGGCTTTGTGATAACTGATGATTCTGATTTCCAACTGAATAGTGATCTTGTTTTCTGTACTACAGGGCGGATACCGAATACAGAAGCTTTGCATCTTGAAAACGTTGGCGTTGAGTACGATAAAAAAGGCATCCTAGTAAACGGTTATCTCCAAACCAGCAATGCTGCTATTTTCGCTCTAGGAGACGTTTTATCTAAAAAACAACCTAAGTTAACGCCTGTTTCCAGTTTTGAAGCGGATTATTTAGTATCTCATTTGACGGAAAAACAGTCTGAACCTATAGCTTATCCAAGCATCCCTACGATGGTCTTTTCTGGTCCCAAATTAACCCAGGTTGGAGTAACAGCTGAAACCGCAGCGGACAATCCGAATGACTATGAATTATCCACTATAGACGCTACTAAATGGTTCAGTTACAGCCGGACAAACGAACCCATTTCAACTGTTAAGATCATTACAGATAAAAAGACTGGATTATTAGTCGGTGCAGCTTGTTTAAATAACGAAGCTGATGAATTGATCAATTATTTCAGTCGAATGATCGATCAAAAAATGAGTGCTGAAGAGCTGTCTAAAAAAGTATTTGCTTATCCAACGATTGCCAGTGATTTAAGCTACTTTTACTCTTGATTCTTGCCTTATAAAATCCATGAGTCTAATTTACATTCTTGCAAGAACAAGGTATAGTAGTAATGGTTTGAAATTAGCTTACCTATTAGAGGAGAGATCATATTGGAAAGAGTAGTTGGAACAGTAGTACGAGGACTTCGTGGTCCAATCATTAATAAAGGAGACGACATCGAGCAGATCGTAGTAGATACAGTCTTAAATGCGTCAAATGTTGATGGTTTTTCAATCGAAGATCGTGATATTGTAACCGTAACTGAGTCTATCGTAGCCCGTGCACAAGGAAACTATGCCACAATCGATGATATCGCCGCAGATGTTCAATCTAAATTTGCTGGAGATACGATTGGTGTTATTTTCCCTATCCTTAGCCGTAACCGTTTTGCAAATAACTTGCAAGGTATCGCTAGAGGAGCAAAAAAAGTTGTTTTAATGTTGAGCTATCCATCTGATGAAGTGGGAAATCACTTAGTAAACATTGATGAGTTAGACACTAAAGGGATCAATCCTTGGACTGACATTTTAACTGAGCCTCAATTCCGTGAACACTTTGGTCAAGTCACTCATCCCTTTACTGGAGTAGACTACATCGAGTACTACAAAGGGATCGTCGAATCAGAAGGTGCTGAATGTGAAGTTATCTTCTCAAACAATCCAAAAACGATTTTATCATACACTAAAAGCGTACTAACATGTGATATTCATTCACGTTTCAGAACAAAACGTATTCTAAAAGCTAATGGTGCTGAAAAAGTATATGGTCTTGACGACATCCTTTCAGAATCTATCAACGGCAGCGGATTTAATGAAGCTTACGGTTTGCTTGGATCAAATAAAGCAACCGAAGAAAGCGTAAAATTATTCCCTAATAATTGCCAACCTATCGTAGACGGCATCCAAGCAAAAATCAAAGAATTGACTGGAAAAACAGTTGAAGTAATGGTTTATGGCGATGGAGCTTTCAAAGATCCAGTTGGAAAAATCTGGGAACTTGCTGATCCTGTAGTATCTCCAGGTTTTACTGAAGGTCTTAAAGGAACACCTAATGAAGTGAAATTGAAATACTTAGCTGACAACAATTTCTCTCAACTACGCGGAGACGAATTGAAACAAGCTATTTCTAAATACATTGAAAACAAACAAGAAGACTTGGTTGGATCAATGGAAGCACAAGGAACAACTCCTCGTCGTCTGACTGACTTGATTGGTTCATTGTCTGATTTAACTTCTGGAAGTGGAGACAAAGGAACACCTATGGTCTACATCCAAGGATACTTCGACAACTACACAGTTTAGAGAGCGGAGAAAGTTGTTTAGATTATTGAATATAAAAATGCCCACCATAGTTAAGTGCTTTTCTTAACAATGGTGGGCATCTTTATAGGCATATGATCTAACTTTCGCAGCTCGTTTTAAAAGCATAGATGTCTGAATCTCAAAGCACATATAGAGAGCGGAGAAAGTTGTTTTAACACATGAAAATGCTTGATTTCGAAAGCGGCTGGAAGAAAATCTTCCAGCCGCTTTTTGTTTTTTTTTAGAATATAAGGTAACTTTGGTTTTGCTAGGACAAAATGGGTGCTCAGATTTGGTCTATTAATCAAGTGAAGTCTAGTTTAGGACCCACTTGATTAATAGATAGGTTCTATTGATCAAGTGGCAGCTCTTTTTATGCTCACTTGACTAATAGCTCAGTCCTATTGATCAAGTGACAGCCTATTGCATCCTCACTTGACTAATAGAACAGATTGAACGCCCCACTTTTCCATCATCTATCGAAAACAGCCTCTCGATTCGCGAAAAGTCGTGAATCGAGAGGCTGTATTTTTCATTTCTTATTCTTTTGGTTCTAGATCTTCAATAGAATCAATGTCCATATACTCCGGCACTACAAAACCGTTTTGCGTTCCGGTCAAGTTAGGTCCTAAGTCTACTAGATCTTCTTTGTATTTTTCATAAAAAGAGTTGTGTGTAGTAGGCAGCCAAGGAGAAATAGAAGCATCTGCTTTTCCGTTTGCTACTGCTTCAAATAAAATCGCAGGATCCACATCAGATACGGTCACATCGTAGCCTTGTTGCTCTAAAACAGTTGCTAGAACTTGGCTAGAAGCTCGTTCTGAATCCCAAGGTGTTGAGACTAAGTCGATTTCTTTTCCGTCTACTTTTTCTGTACCTTCTAACCAGCCATTGATTTTTTCTGGGTTGGATTCTATCCAATCTGCTGAAGCTTCTTCAATGGAACTCGTTTGAGCGTCAAACGTGATTTTTTCCATATCTTCAACTTCCCATTCAAAGGCATCTAAAATTTTATAAGCATTTGGCATTTCTTCTTCAAATCCTAGTCGGGCAATGGTATGGATACTTTCTACTTCTCCCAATGTTCCTTTAGGATCCTCAATAAATTTCAAGTCATACTGGGTAAATTTGTAATGAGGAGCCCAGCCTGTAACAATAATAGGTTCTTCATTTTCAATCGCTTGCCCAAGCAGCGTCAACATACCTGCTGTAGAACTTTCTTCCAGTTCCCATCCCTCTAGATTATCGTATTCTTCTAATGTCTTTTCTGATAAACCTGTCAATCCTGCTCCAGGTTCGATACCTATAATAGTATGCTCTACTTGTTCACTGATGCTGTTATTCGCACTTGCAGCATCTTCTTCTTTACTACCGCATCCTGCTGCAAGCAGCACCGTTGTCAATCCCATCGTTATCCCTATGTTTCTTACTTTCATTTCTTTTCCTCCATCATATTAAAAGCATTCCACTTTTTTATTTCGGCTAATGTTTCGTCCTTGAGCAACGCATGATTAAATGCATCAATCAAGGGATAGTTAGTCTTTTCGCTCCACTTTGTTTTTTGATTACCGATAACCATATGTACAAATAAGCAGTTCTTTCTATTAGGAATCCATTAATACTCAGAAGTATACCCCTGTTTTTATTCACTTATATGCAATTTAATCTTGAGGCCTCCTCTCTTGAGAGCAGGTCACCGATTTAGAATAGCCACTATCCACTGTAGCATTAATCGTGTATCGTTTCAAATTTGATGAATAAAAACACAGAAATAGACAGCGCTGCTTCTTTCAGCAAACACTGTCTCTATTTTGGTTATTCTCTTATAAAATCAATCATCCACTCATTTACTTGTTCGGCTTTTTCATGTTGAATCCAGTGCGTCGCTTCGCCGATTAATCTTCCTCGACCATTATCGCAGTACTCTAAACTTTTGCTTGCTAATTCTTGACCTAAAAACTGGTCTTTAGCCCCCCAGATCACAAAAGTCGGGACTTTCACTCTTGCGGAAACCTTTTGGCTGGAAGGGTAACGAACTAAAGCGCGATACCAATTGATCATCGAACGCATCGCTCTAGGCTGCGACCAAGCAGAGCGGTAACGTTGCAGGTCCTCTTCACTAAACGTCCCTTTTTGACTGGTTGCTTTCAACGCTTTCACTGCCGGTTCCCAATCAGACACACTAAACAGTCGTTCCGGCACTCCTCGTAGTTGGAAAAAACCGATATAAGAACTTTTCAAAATTTGCAGCGGATGCTGTAGTATTTGCTTAGCCATAGCTTGTTCATGAGGTACATTCAAGATGATCAATTTGTGCAGCAGATCAGGGTACTCTCTTGCCACCCTCCAAGCAACGATGCCTCCCCAGTCATGTCCAACCAAATAGACTTTTTCTTTTCCGGAAGCTTTGATTAATCCGGCAATATCAGCTGCTAAATCTTTCATTTGATAATCACGGATATTTTTAGGTTTGTCGCTGAGATTATACCCTCTCTGGTCAGGAACCCAAACTCGGTAGCCTTGACTCGCTAAAGCGGAGATTTGTTTTTCCCACCCGTACCAAAATTCAGGAAAACCATGCAGTAAAAGAACCACTTCTCCTTCTTTTGGTCCTGCTTGAACCACATGCAGCTTGATGCCGTTTGTTTCAATAAACGTATGTTCAATAGTTTCCATTTTGCTTACAACCTCCTGATCGACTCTAAGTTTCAAATTGTTGGATGACTAGTTGATAATGGTATTTACTTTCCTATATTCTAGTTCATCTTTTGTTAGTATTCGAAAGATAAGGCTTTTAAAAATATCTACAAAAAAAGAAAGCCACTTGTAGGCTTTCCTTTCCGATGGAATATTAAATATCACTAGTGTTGTATAAAAAATCATAAAAGCAGACTTCAATTTTTTTAACTTCGTCACATGTTTTTTCCGTGACTTTTTCTAGAAAATTTTAATGTTATTTTGTTTTACCTACAACGTTTCCCGACAATCTACATTTAACCAGATTCAATTAGTTTCTTAAACTGCACGTATAGTTCAAATTGAGTTTAAGCTTTATGAGCAAGTCAAGTAAGTAAACGATCATTGCCAGACATAACTGATTGGCCACACCATTTTCCGTTTTTGAGAAATAGGTTTTTATGGTCAATTTTGATTTATACTTATCCATGCGTAAGTTCATTATAATGCTCTTAAAAAATAAAGATAAAAAGTTTACATTCATATAGATTTAGATGTATTAAATCCAGCTATTGCTTTATGCAGCTTAATAGTTGCTTTAGCCAACTCCACTTTATAAACACTGCTAAATATTGAGAAAAAGTGCTATAGTCTCGACTTTTTAATTAGATTGCGTTTTTAAACGTGTTCCAAAAAAACTGACCGTATGTTTATAAAATAGAATTTCCATTAGGAGTTTTGTTCCTCCTAATGGGAATTCTATTTGTATTTACTGGCCAAACCGGCTTTTGTCTCGCTCTTTTTAATTTCTGTTATTCTTCTAAATAAGAAATTTCCTCTTGAACTGGAACCTTGGTACCTTCAAATTGTTCCTCAATATATTCTTGAGCTTCTTCGCTATGGTACAATTCTCCTAATTTCAAAATGTCTTCATTGTCGGCATTCTCTTTTTGGGTGACTAAAATATTGATATTGTCTTTCGTATCTTTACTGATTTCTTCATGGAAAAGTGAATCCTCTAGAACATTTAATCCGCCTTCCATCGCAATAGTATTCCCAATTAATACTAGGTCTACATCTTGCAACACTCGCGGACCGGTAGTGTCATCAATTTCAACAAATTCCAAGTTTTTAGGATTGTCAATAATATCGCTCGTTGTTCCTAATGCATCAAACTCATCCGGCAAGGTAATCAATCCTGCTGCTTGGAGCAGCAATAAGCCTCTTGACGCGTTAGATGGATTATCAGCAATCGCCACCACAGACCCCTCGGCTACTTCCTCAATAGCCTTAAATTTATCCGAGTAAATCCCCATTGGTTCTAAGTAAGTTGTTGCAAAAGCTGTTAAGTCCGCTCCGCTTTCTTCATTAAATGATTTTAAATACGCCCAGGATTGAAAGGCGTTAACATCTACTTCCCCTTCAACAGTTGCTGTATTCAATTGAGGTCCACCATTGACTTCTTCAACTTCTAATGTGACGCCTGCTTCTTTTGCAGCATCTGTTTGGGCAATATATTCCCAGATTTGAACGTCTGAGGCTTGTGCTCCGATCACTATGGTTTGGGATTCATCTGGATTACTAGTTTCAGAAGATACGCTTTCTGATGCGCCTCCTGTTGTTGAACCGCACGCAGCTAACACGATAGCTGTTGTGATCAACATGGAAGATAGAATACTTTGTCTTTTTTTCATGCCTCATCATCCTTTCTTTCATTCCTATTCTTAGTGCATGGTCATGCCGCCAGTAACATTGATGGCTTGTCCTGTCATATAGGCTGACAAATGACTCGCTAAGAAAAGGACCACAGCCGCAACTTCCGATGCTTTCGCTGTGCGTCCAAGCGGAATTTGCGAGCAATCTTCGGCGTAGACTTCTTCAGGTGTCATGCCTCTGATCAATCCGCCTTCCACTCTTTCGCGGTGTTTCATCTCTGTCTCAACGATTCCTGGACAAACAGCATTGACAAGAATGTTGTCCTTTGCCAGCTCTTTTGCCAACGTTTTGGTGAATCCCAAAACAGCATGTTTAGAAGCCGTATAAGTCCCTAGGGCGGTATACCCATTTTTTCCAGCTTGTGAAGCAATCTGAATGATCCGACCGCCATTTCCGACTTCCTGCATAAGCTTTCCGACATTTTTTGAAGTCAAAAATACTCCTTTGGCATTCACATCCATGACTTTGTCCCAGTCGGAGACCTGACTCTCGACCGCTAGATCCATGGTAGAAATGCCCGCGCTATTTACTAAAACATCTACTTTGCCAAATACTTCTAACGTACTTTTCAACCAATTACGAACGGATTCTTCCGAAGCAACATTCAACTTTGAAACGGCAAATTGATTTGTTTCCAATTTGAAGTCTTCTTTATAACCTAAATCTCCAGAAACTACAACAGCTCCAGCTTCCAAAAAGCTGTCTACAACTGCTTTTCCAATTCCGTTTTTTCCGCCTGTCACTAAAGCCACTTTTCCAGTCAAATCAATTCCGATCATCAGCGTTTACCTCCCGAGATCCGTCATTAAGCAAATACACGTTCAAAGGGATCTCTACTCAACCCTTTTTTCAATACGTCTTTTGCATATTCTTTCGCTGAAAATAATGAATGGTCTTTGTAATTCCCACAAGAAACTTGGGAGACGGCTGGAACTTCTTCTGTCTCTAAAACACGCTGCAAGGTTTTCTCTAATGCTTCTGCTACAACTTCAGGCGAATCTTCCTCCCATTTGATCAAATAAAAACCGGTACGGCAGCCCATTGGTGAAATATCAATGATTCCATCCAGCTCATCTCGTAAGTACGTCGCTAACAAATGTTCTAACGTATGCAACGCTCCTGTAGGCAATGCATCTTGGTTCGGTTGCAAAAAACGCAAATCGTATTTTTGAACAACGCTGCCTTTACTATTCTTTTCTACTCCTGCCACACGTACATACGGTGCTTTCACTAAATTATGATCTAATTCAAAACTTTCTACTCTAGCCATCTTGAGTTCCTCCTCATATTTGCTTTTATTATTTACCCCAAACATCTTGAGCAACTTCCAGTACCAATTTGATCTTGTTCCATTGCTCTTCCTCTGTTAAATGGTTTCCTTCTTCTGTTGAAGCAAACCCGCATTGTGTACTCAAGCAGAGCTGCTCTAACGGAACATATTTAGCAGCTTCTTGGATGCGTGCTTTGATGTCTTCTTTTGCTTCCAATTCCCCAGATTTCGAAGTCACTAACCCTAATACGATTTGTCCATTCCCTTTGTAAAAACGCAAAGGCTCAAAACCGCCAGATCGTTCTGTATCGTATTCTAAAAAGTAGCCATCATAGCTTGTTTGACCAAACAATTCTTTAGCCACCGGTTCATAAGCCCCGCTGCCAGCATAAGTAGAAGCGTAATTTCCTCGGCAAATATGTGTGGTAATGACTAAGTCAGCCGGTTTGTCTTTCAAAATGCCCTGCACATTTTTTGCAGACAGCTCTTTTAAATAAGTTAACTCTTGTTCAGAAATATCTTCTACTACTTTGTCGTAACACAACACACCCCAGAAACAGTCATCGATCTGCAAATAACGACAGCCTAAGCGATAAAATTGTTGGATCGTTTCACGGTATGCTTGTTGGATATCTTCGCAAAAAGCTTCTACCGTTGGGTAAATAGCTTCATCACGAATCCCTTGGTGCAATAATTGATTTGGACTTGGAATAGTGGCTTTAGGTATCGCTCTATCGCCTACCGTTTCTTTTAAATATGTGAAGTGTTCAAAAAACGGATGATCTGGATTGAAGGCTACTTTTCCTGTATTTCGTACGTCGTATTTTTCTGTTTCCACTCCTTCAAAGAAGTACCCATGTTCTGGTACATACCCATCAATGCCTGTTAAACCTTCCAGAAAATCTAAATGCCACCAACCTCTGCGGAACTCCCCATCAGTTACTGCTTTGAGTCCCACTTCTACTTGTTTATCCACTAATCTGTTGATTTCCTGATCTTCTACTTTACGCAGCTCGTCTGCAGTAATACTGCCTGATTTAAAAGCTTGTCTGGCATCTTTCAATGCTTTTGGACGTAAGTAGCTCCCTACTTGGTCTCCTCTAAATGGTGCGATTGTTCTGGTTGATTTTTCTGTAGCTGTTGTCATTTCCATTCCCTCTTTCTATTTAATAGTTAAAAACAAATAAAAAATCCGCCCTTACACAAAAGAATAGTCTTTTGTGCAAGGACGGAATCAATGATTTCGTGTTACCACCTTGGTTTATGAAAACCTCACAGTTTTCATCTCTTCCAGTACTAAAGCTGAACGCAGCTCGGCATACTGTATCACTATAACGGGTGCACCCGTAACAATTTAAGGTTCTAATAAAACAGAAGAACGTTCAATTGCTCCGCTCAAAGACCATTTTCCATTCAGCTTCTTCTTCCCTTTTTCAGCTACCAGGGCTCTCTGTAAAGATTCCACTTAAATGTACTTTTCTTATCATTGCGTTTAATTAAATTATGATGTGTTTTATAATTTAAATTTAATATAAATATAAATTAACACTTATTAATTATAGTGTCAACTTAATTTTAATAACAAGATTGATAATCACGGTTTTGGATACAAAAGAAAGTTCAGCAAGTTGGTTGATATTCACGTACGGAATCTCTTCCAAATGATTCATCATGTATGATAGAGCTTTTCTTTCGCTTTCAGTCAAATCATCGTAGCTGTCTATAAAATCAAGCATGGCACTCATCCTTTTAGCAGTATACCTTCAGTATATCACACTCTTTAAATCATGGAAGTTGGATTTAACCACTGCTTCAATTCTTCTTTAGACGCATATTCTAGAGACAATGCGGCTTCTTCTAATGTCGTATTTTCTTTTAAAGCTTTATGAGCGATCTCGGCCGCTTTTTCATACCCGATGTGAGGTGTCAAAGCTGTAACGAGCATCAACGAACGATGAACCAATTCA
Organism: Desemzia incerta; assembly: GCF_900115825.1. Taxonomy (GTDB): domain Bacteria; phylum Bacillota; class Bacilli; order Lactobacillales; family Carnobacteriaceae; genus Desemzia; species Desemzia incerta. The sequence continues at coordinate 197,822 of NZ_FOXW01000004.1, forward strand.
TCCATACGATCGGTATTTACGGTCAATCCTGCCAGACATTTTTCTCTGAATGAGCGCATCCCGTCCGTTAACAAACCGACCGTTTGCAAGAAATTATGAATAATAACAGGTTTATAGACGTTCAATTCGAAGTTTCCTTGACTGGCAGCCACTTGAATCGTGGTATCGTTCCCCATAACCTGAGCGGCGATCATCGTCAGAGCTTCCGCTTGAGTAGGATTAACTTTTCCCGGCATGATGGAACTTCCCGGTTCATTAACCGGCAGAGACAGCTCTCCTAATCCGCTGCGGGGTCCACTCGCCAGCCAACGGATGTCATTAGCTATTTTCATCAAATCACTAGCTAATGCTCGTAAAGAACCATGAACAAATGACAATGGCTGATGACTAGTCAAAGCAAAGAACTTGTTCTCATCACTGACAAATGGTATCCCTAAAGCTTTCTCCAGCTCTCGAGACACTTTGACACCGAAATCACTGGATGCGTTTACTCCAGTCCCGACAGCCGTCCCTCCAATAGCCAACTTCAATAAAGTACTGCTGCTCATTTCTATGGCTTTTAAACTGTTTTCGATCATGCTTCTCCATCCGCTCAGTTCTTGAGCAAATGTAAGAGGTGTGGCATCTTGCAAATGGGTTCTGCCTATCTTGATGACTCCTTCATATCGTTCCATCAATGCTGAAATGACTTCCAGCCACAGTTTCATTTCCGTTATCAGCTGATCTTGAATTTCTTTATAAGCTGCAATATGCATAGCCGTTGGAAATACATCGTTCGAGCTTTGTGACAGGTTCACATCATCATTAGGATGCACAGGAGTCGTTTTAGAAGCCAAATGAGCCAGTACCTCATTCACATTCATATTGGTTTGCGTCCCGCTTCCGGTTTGCCATAAGCACAATGGAAATTGCGATTCATACTCGTTCAAATTATCCAATACCAGCGCACAAGCTTCTTGGATGGTGGTCCCTTTATCTGAAGAAAGCTTACCCTCTTCTTCATTTACAATAGCACAGGCTTTCTTCACTTGAACCAAGGCTTCAATCAACTTTAATGACATTTTTTCTGTTCCAATTTGAAAATTTTCTATACTCCGTTGGGTTTGAGCACCCCATAAAGCATCTTGGGGAACGGCAATTTCTCCAAGAGAGTCCTTTTCGATTCTATCCACTCTTATTCCTCCTAGATAGTCGCTACCCCGGTGTTTCGAGCAGCTTGAGCGACATACTCAGCCACTTGTTCCGCAACTTTTTTATTTAAAGCATCCGGTATAATATAGTCTTCCGATAATTCTTCTTCAGGAATCATGTCTGCGATTGCTTTTGCTGCAGCGACTTTCATTTCATTATTGATCGTCGTTGCACGTACTGCCAGTGCCCCTTTGAAAATACCTGGGAAAGCCAGTACATTGTTGATTTGGTTTGGAAAATCTGAGCGGCCTGTCCCCATAATGCGTGCGCCGGCTGCTTTAGCCTCATCATACATGATCTCAGGTATTGGGTTGGCCATCGCAAATACGATCGCATCATTTGCCATAGATTGAATCATTTCACGCGTAACGATTCCTCCGACAGAAACTCCGATAAAAACATCTGCACCCTTCATAGCGTCGCTCAAGTCTCCGTTTGCTTGTTGAGGATTAGAGCGCTGCGCCAATCGTTTTTTATGCTCATCCATTGGTTCTGGTCTATTTCCAGCCAAGATACCATATTCGTCGCAGATGACAGCTTCTTTTATCCCCATATCCATCAGCATCGTTATGATAGCTGTACCAGCTGCTCCAGGTCCATTCAAAACTACTTTTATCTCGCTTAACTCTTTCTTGATCAAACGCAAACTGTTCATGATCCCAGCAACCACTACGATAGCTGTTCCATGCTGGTCATCGTGAAAAACAGGAATCGGCAACAAGTCATCTAGTTGTTTTTCGATTTCAAAACACCTTGGCGAAGAAATATCTTCTAAGTTTATCCCGCCAAATGTTGGAGCTAAAAAACGTACCGTTTGAATGATTTCCTCAGAAATTTTTGTATCTAAGCAAATCGGAACGGCATCTACTCCAGCGAATTCTTTAAACAAGATCGCTTTTCCTTCCATTACCGGCATTGCAGCTTCTGGTCCGATATCTCCTAATCCAAGGACAGCTGTTCCATCTGTTACGACCGCCACAAGATTCCCTTTTGACGTATAAGTATACGCTTCTCTCAAGTCTTCATGGATTTTTCTGCATGGTTCTGCGACACCTGGTGTGTAAGCCAGAGCTAGATCCTCTCTTGTATTGATCGAAACTTTGCTTTCAATAGATATTTTCCCTTTGTTTTCTTTATGCAGAGCTAAACTTTTTTCATTCGTATCCATTCTTTTCTCACCTTTCTGTAAACCAGTCTCAAACGAGGAAAAGAGACCTCTCCATTATATAAATTGAGGTCTCCAGACACAATAAATAATTATTTTGAATATTCAGCAACTGTTCCGCACAAAAAAAAGAACCATTATCTCCATTTGAGGAAATAATGATGCTTTTCTTTTATGAACTTATTTCACTGGTTTTTAGAGTATTAAATGGCATTGTTTGTCTTACTCTTAAATGACTCCATATATTCCACGGATGATCCATGGGAGGCAAAGAATATACTTCTATAGGCTCTTTTTTTATAGGGTGGTCAAATGACAACACATCCGCCCAAAGTGCAATTTGCTGTCCAGGTTTGTTGACGTGCTGTCCGTATTTTTGATCTCCAAAAATTGGATGACCTATTGAAGACAATTGGACACGAATTTGGTGAGGTCTTCCTGTGTGAAGTTTGACAGCAAGCAAACTAAAATTATTTCTAGACTCAAGTACTTCATAATCCAACACCGCTTTTTTAGCTTTTGGATGTTTGGGGTCGACGAAAACTTTGTTCTCTCTTTTGTCTTTATGAAGATAGTGAACCAGTTGCCCTTTTTTCTGCTTTGGGACACCGTGAACGACAGAAAGGTAACTCCTTTCGACGACTCGACGGCGGAACATATCTGATAACCTGGATGCTGCTTTGGATGTTTTAGCAAACACCATCGCACCGCCAACTGGACGATCCAATCGATGAATAAGTCCTAAATACACATTCCCCGGTTTTTGATACCGCACTTTCAGGTCTTCTTTCAGTACTGTCAGCATATCTGAGTCCCCGCTTTTGTCTGCTTGTACTGGAATATTGACAGGTTTTTGAACCATCAGCAAATGATTATCTTCATACAACACATGAACCTTCATTCTTTACTCTTCTCCTTAATGCATAATGTTTCCATCATATCATTTTTAAGAGAAGGCGAGTCCTTCTTAACAACATCTCTCATCAATCCCTTACTAACAGGGGTAAGAGTCTACAGCTCTTTTTTCAATCAGTCTATCTCTTTATTATTAGAGGCATTGCAAAAAGTACTTGGTTTCATTTTTTTAAAATGAGACTCAGATACTTTTTTGGATGTCGCTTTACTAGATTTTATTTTATTTCTTTTTTAGCAAGGTAAAGCAAAATAATAAAATTTAGTTGAAAGAGATACGCAGCAGGTCTTGCTATTAATTCGTCTTGAAAAATAAAAAACATTCCCATAAGAAAGTTGAATAGTCCTAATAAAAAAAGTGGATTTTTCTTAATTTCTTTATTCAAAAGTAACCCTCCCAGTAAAAAACGATATAGCTAATGATAGATTTTTTTAATTTAAAAGTAAATGGGGCGCTATGGGTTTTGCCTTAAAAGGTATCGATGAAGCTGCTGACATTGAAGTTTTGATTTAACCAGCCACTGACTTTATTATTGGGCAAAGAAAAAAACTTCTCATAACCGAGAAGTTTTTTCATTTAGCTTAACCTTTGACAGATGCACTCGATACGGCGTCAACTGTTTCTGTGGTTTCTTCTTTTGTACTCATAGAAGCTCCTGAAGTAGCATCGACGTCTTCTGTTTTATGGTCTTTAGCAGAAGCACCAGAAACCGCATCTACATCGCCGACCAACGCTTGTCCAGTTTGTTTCAAATACCAATCGATGATTGGTTTGAAGTCTAAGATAAATTCATTGATTCCAGCAAAATTGCCTTCTTTATCGTGCATAGCTTGATAATTGTGCACGACATATTTGTCAGGACCATGAGTAGGTACGTTAACGCGAAACGCATCCATAGCGCCAGAACGCAACTGCTGGATCACATATCCTACATTTTTATGCACTTTTTCCGGATGACATTTAGCCAATGGGTTTCCTACTTGCCCTGGAACTCGTGCAGCCAGCATCTCTTCTGCCGGTTTTGTTTGGTTGTAATACAAGAATTGGTTATTGTTATCTGCATAGGTCAATTCCATTGGCATGGATGCTAAGAAATAATTCAATTGGTCGACAGTCAATAATCCACGATCCAATTTGACATACGTATTTCCTTCAACTGCGCCAACTTTTTGGGCCGCTTGTTCCAACCAGTCGTCAGCATACATATCGACACCTTCAATAGTCGTATCTATTTTTCCAGTTGCGTAAAGATCTTCCGGTTCAAGTTCGATTTTTTTAGGTCCTTCTATGACTGCCACCACTTTGATAAATTGAATGAATTTTTCTAAACAGCTGCCTAAAAATTGAACGGTTCCTGGATCTTTCAAGTTCGCATTTTCATCAAACGCTTCTTTTACTTTGCCTAATAAGAACTCATTTCCCGGTAATACCATAGCATTGACCCCTGGAGCATCCAAAATCTGACGTAAATGCAACTGCGCACGAGAAGATCCTTGATCGTAATAAGAAGCCCCCACGATCATGACAGGTTTATTTTCTAAAGGATGAATCTTAAATGACAACCACTCCAAAACACTTTTCAATGCAGCTGGAATTGTCCGGTTGTGTTCAGGTGTAGCTATGATGACGCCATCCGCGTTTAGAATCTGTCTGTTTATTTTTTGGATGACCGGGCTGTTTGTCTGGTCGTCGCTTTGATTGAACATAGGAACATCTTTGATTTCAATGATCTCCAAATCGAATAATGGACTGAATTGTTTTTGGATAAATTTTAGCAATGTACGATTATAAGATACTTCTGCGTTGGAACCTACAATACCGACTAATTTCATTTTTATTAACCCCTTTTAGATAGTTTCCCAAGAAAAGTTTTCCGCTTCTTTTTTGTTTTGTTCATGTGCATGAGTCAATTGATTAGTGATGGTCACAAAAGTTAAGAAATCTTCAAACAGTCTGTCTAATTTTTCAGTTTGTTCCACATTCGTTAAGTTGTTTTCTTCATCAAAAGCTTGTAATGAATGACTTAATAAAAACTCAGAACTCGGCATGATACGTGCTTTCAACTCTGGAGCATCAAGGATTTGACGCAAGTGAAGTTGAGCCCTTGAAGATCCTAAAGTCCCGTAAGAGGCTCCTGTAATCATTACGGGCTTATCAACAAAAGGGAAGATACCATAAGAAAGCCAACTCAATGCATTCATTAATGAAGCTGTAACGGCATGATCATATTCTGGCGTACTGATAATGACGCCATCTGCATCATCGATCTTATCTGCCATCGCTTGTACGATTTCAGGAATATCTTTATTTTCGGGCTTATTGAATACGGGTATATCTTTGATTTCTACAATCTCGATTTCTGCTTTTGAAGAAAAATGATTTTTCATGAATTGCAACAGCTGACGGTTTGTAGAGTGATCTGAATTGGTTCCTACGATTCCAATAAATTTTTTCATTTTTTTACTTCCTTTCAAATCTATTTTTTACTTTTAGCTTTTAAATCCTTTTGAATACATCAATTTCTCATCTTTCGTAATGACTAAACCTTCGATTCCTTCCAACTGATTCAGCTCATTCACTATTTCATCAGAGGGTTTGCCATATAAACGAGTCGTCCATATTTCACCGTCTACCGATCGTTCAGACCGAATAGTCAAACTGGCCACATCTGTTTCAATGGGATACCCCGTTTGTGGACTTAAAATATGATGATACGTTTGGCCTTTTTTTACCAAACTTCTTTCGTAGATTCCTGAAGTGACGACCGATTGATTGTTGATTTTTACGGTCGTCAAATATTGATTGCGAGATGCGCTTGGGTTTTGTATCCCTATATTCCAATACTCTTTTCCAGACTGTTGGAAAGGATTTAACCCTACGATGTTTCCGCCTAAATTGATTAATCCAGACGTAACCCCTTCGCTTTTCAAATACTGAATGATCCGGTCTGCTATGTACCCTTTTGCTAAAGCGCCCAAATCAATCCGCATACCTTTTTCGGTCAAATAAACCGACCGTTCTTCGTTCTTCAAGATGATATTTTGAGGACTTGTTTTCTTCAATAACCCATCAATGACTTCTTTTGAAGGAACTTTAGCGTCATGAAATCCGATTCGCCAAGTTTGGACTAAAGGACCAATAGCAATATTCAAATAACTTTCAGGCGCGCAACTGTGCATCTTTCCTATCTGGATCAACTCATACAACTCTGGATGAACCACAACGCTACGAATGCCGGCACTTTGATTGACCGCCATTAATTCAGAATCAGGGTCATTGGCGCTGAACCGCTTTTCGTATTTCTTTAATCGAGCGACAGCTTCTTCTAAAATAGGAGTCGGCTGTTCATGCTCAATCCGTACATCAATGACCGTTCCCATCAAATGGACCGTTTTCATTTTCTCCGGCATCTTTAATCCGCTCCTTTAGTCGACAATACTTTTTGTTCCAAATCCGCTAATTCTTTTAAGGCAATCGCATTTTTATTGATTTTGGAGTAGGCTCTGGCATCGTAGATCAATTCTAAGATGACTGCTGCAGGCTTATTTTGAACGATAGCATTTTTCGCTAATTGAGTAGCTGCTCTTGCCAAGTAGTACGTCACGTGATTGTCTGAGCAAATAGAAACAGCATAAGTCAATAAAGCATTACTGATCTCTAATTCTTGTATTCCTGAATAGAAAACACCGCACTGGAATACGATATTCAATACTCTCCAAGTATCTTCAATTTCTGTTGTTGGATAAGTATAGATTTTCTCCAGTACTTTATTGAAGTAAAACTCTGCTTTCTCTTGGTCTTTCTCGCGAGAATACACCATTCCGCTTCCTGTATACGCCAGCAAATGAAAAATGTTCTCTTCATTAGGTTCGTCAGCGAGCAAAATCTGGTCAAATAAGAAAAGAATCTCTGTCACAGGACGACCTTGAAAAATCATCACAAAACCTTTCAAGTAATAGTACTGCATACCCAAACCTGGCTCTTTGATGTCATCGTTAGAAATAGTGTCCAACAACGCCTTAGCTTGTTCATACTCGCTAGTGATCAAAAAGAATTCTGCTTGGTTCATTTTTTCGATGGTTTCTGTATGCTTAACACCTACTCTTGGGAATAATTCGCCTAAAGGCAAGTTAAGACGATTACACAATTGGATCAAAATCTTCAAATTCGGGACTTTGCCATTGTTTTCAAAACGACTCAATGTAGCTTGAGTACATATCCCCTCTGCCAATTCCATCTGAGAAAGCCCCAAAGCTTTACGCGCTTCAACAAATCGTTTTGTATTCAAGATTTATCCCTCCAAACAAGCATGATCATTTTATTGTGATTTTATTCACATTTATAATTCACCCAAATTATACCCCCAAAGAATTTTTACGTCAACATAATATATAAAAAAATATATAATTAAAATGAAAAACAATTAACAGTTTGTGAACTTATGCGTAAAAAAGTATAAGAAATACCTTTTTATTTCTGTATAAGATAAAAAAAACTGCTTAATGAGAATAAGATTTCTCATTAAGCAGTTTTTATACGAATGTAGGATCACAGGTTGTCCGGCTTTTAAAATGTCTCTTCAACTCGCTCTTTCTTCCTGTTCTGCATAGACCTGCACTTGATTACGCCCAGCTTGCTTTGCTGCATACAAAGCTTTATCTGCCTTATTCAATAATTGATCGGTTGTTTCTATTGTTTCATGAGACGATTCAGCTACCCCCATACTGAAGGTCACAGGAATATCACCTTTTGAAGAACGAAAAACTTGCTGTGCCAAGTCTTTACGCATATTATTTCCTAATTCTTCAGCTTCTTTAGCTGTATATCCGCTCAGATAAAAAGCAAACTCTTCTCCGCCATATCGAGCAAATACCTGACCTTCAAGTAAATACTTCTTACAAACTTCTACAGCATACTGAAGCACTTGATCGCCTATATGATGCCCATACGTATCATTCACTTCTTTAAAGTGATCGATGTCCATCAACATAACTGTAAAAGCAGACGCACTCTGTTCTGCTGTTTCCAAATCCTTTTTACAATACTTCATGAAGGCTCTTCGATTATAGAGTTGTGTCAACTCATCGTAATTAGCCTGATAATGCAGCTTATTCTGGAGCTTTTTCAGCTCAGTAACATCAGAAAAAATCAACACTATCCCTTTGCTGTTTTTCACTTGTACCAATGGTGACGTACGGATTTGATAAACTCGCTTTGTTTCATCGTTAGCCAACTCGATTTCTTGAGTATGATTGATCAATTCTAGTTCCAAAGACAATTCGTTGCCTGAAAGTTCATACCAGATTTCATGAAAGTCCTTTCCCACAAACGTTCTATCTAGTTGCGGAAAATATAGTTTGGAAGTTTGGTTAAATTCGATCAAACGCATAGAGTCGTCTAAAACGATCACTCCATCATTCATACTATTGAATATAGCATCTTTGGCAATAGGCATCAGCACAAATAAAGGAGATGAATTAATAGACCATAAGTACAACAAAGAAGACAGCCATAAGACCATTGGAAGAGGATCTATCCCGTGAGGAGTAAACCCCATCAAATACCCAAAAGATGTAACCATAAAAAGCAGCTGACTTAATATCACAGAAAATAACTGAGCTCTGTAAACTTCAGCTACCTCTTTCCAGTGAGAGAGAGCTACCAATAAGGTTGTTACCATACAAGAAGACATATAGACGGCATGTACCACATACCAAATCCCTGCTTCTTGCAATACATAAGGAGCTCCTAAAACGGGATCTATCTCTAATACTTTATATTGAAGATGATGCCATTCGTTAGTGGCTACGATAACCAGTGTGATTATAGGCACAATAAGTAAGGTCAGAATTTTTTTTCTTGATAAAGTTATGCCTAAATAGTTCATCACAAACATCAACCCTACGACGGGAGAAACCGATATTCCTATGTATTGGATCACTGTCCAAAATTTTATTTGCTCTATTGTTTCAGCGAGTAAGCCGAAACCTGAACCAAAACAATAAACAGCTATTGCTGCAGCATAAGCCATAAAAAAATAAGTACTATGCTTATAACGGTGGCGATTCATACATACGTAACATGCTAAATACAAATTCAACGCACCAGATAAAAAGGTCATTACTACGTAAATTGTCAATTGTGAATTCATTATATAAGATCCTTTTCAACTAATTTTTCTTTACTATAACACACTTCTTTTTATCAGGTTATGACAAAAAACGACACATTTATTACCAATACCATTCATTTTGAGTGGACGAAGCATCAGAAAAACAAAAGCTGAGATACACCCATCTACTTACTTATAGGGCACTTCTTGAAAACATATTATCAAGCTACAGCATAGTATTTATTCTTTTATATGTGAACTACTTATGACATATCTATCCTATTTATGCCTAGTTCACTAGTCTGACTTGCTTTTGTTCTAATATAAAGTACAGTTATGAGTGGAAGATAATACTAGTGTCAAAGGAGTGGAGATTTGCGCATAAATAAATACATCAGTGAAGCAGGAAAAGCCTCTAGACGAGGAGCAGATAAATTAATTGCTGAAGGAAGAGTTCTGATCAATGCTAAAAAGGCTACAATAGGCAGCCAAGTCGAACCAGGGGACCAAGTATTGGTCGATGGTCAACACATCTTTGTAGCAAGAAACAACGTCTATATTGCTTTAAACAAACCCATCGGGATTACAAGTACAACTGAAAAAGGAGTTAAAGGAAATATTGTCGATTTAGTCAATCACCCTTTTAGAGTCTTTCACATCGGTCGTTTGGACAAAGAATCTGAAGGCCTGATTCTGCTGACAAATGATGGAGACATCGTAAATGAAATCTTGCGTCCTGATCATCACCATGAAAAAGAATACGTTGTTTCAGTAGACCGCCCTATTTCTCCTGAATTTTTAGAGAATATGTCAAAAGGCGTTAACATATTAGGCACGAAGACTCTTCCATGTGAAGTTGAACAATTGTCTAAATTTGATTTCAAAATTATTTTGACGCAAGGATTGAACCGTCAGATCCGCCGTATGTGTGAAGCCTTGGGGTACAACGTTTATCGCCTGCAGCGTTTGCGAATCATGAATATCCATTTAGGCAACTTGCCTGTTGGACAATGGCGCTATTTGTCTAAAAAAGAAAAATCACAATTATTCGCTGAGTTGAACTACGAACCGAGAGAGTGGTAAGTCTCAGGAGGGATTCGAACCCCCATAGTAAAAAACCTCATGATCTTCAGTGCACGTTTCTCTGTGCACTAAAAATCATGAGGTTTTTCGTCTTTATTTGTTTATACCTTCAAATATATGGTGCATAAGCTGAATTGATCACTGCAGAAAGTTTTTCTTTTGTCTCTGAGGTCGTAAATGCCCCTGTTAAACCATTTAAGTTCAATTTTTTCATCATTGCATAATCAATTCCCAAGTGTTCCGCCAGAAGCAGGTATTCTTTTGTCAGTGTCGTATCAGAAACCGTTCGATTGTCAGTATTGATGCAGCATTTGGTGCCTTTTTCCATAAAATCCAATAATGGATAAGATTCCCAATCTTCAACAGCATTCGTTTGGATATTGCTGGTCGGACACATTTCTATGACAGTGCCTTTTTCAATGCAGAGTTGTTGCGTTTTTTCGTCCATTTGAGCAGCGATTCCATGCCCGATACGTTTGGCACCTAGATGTATCGCTTGAACCACGTTATGCGCACAGCCGCATTCGCCAGCATGAAGCGTCAGTTGAAGTCCGCTGTCTTGTGCAAAAGCCGTTAACGGTTCAATATGATCGTTTGCCATATCTGGCTCTGGTCCGGCCATGTCGAAACCAACCAGCAGCTGTTCTTGTGTACTGATAGCTTCAGACAACATTTTCAAATTGTCTTCATTGGAATGCGGACGCATGCCGCAAATCAATAAATTCACCACGATATCGTACTGTTCCATAGCCTTTTTGATCCCTTGGCTGACCGCTGCAATAATGTCAGGTACCGTCATACCAGCGTCTGTATGTAACAAAGGAGCAAAACGCAGCTCCAGATAGCGCACATTTTCTAAAGCCGCCGCTTCAGCGATAGCAAAAGCAGATTCTTCTAACTGCTCACTAGACTGCAAGAGTTGAAGCAGAACATCAAATCCTTTTAAATAATCCACCAAATCAGTACATTTCTCCGGTGCTGCTATTTGATCCAATAAACTCATATCAAAGTCTTGCTTTTCTGCCAGTTTTTTTAAGGTTGCCATAGGAACAGAACCGTCTAAATGACAGTGCAATTCTACTTTAGGTAATTGACGAACGATTTCTTTCTGCACATGAACAAATCCCTTCTCAAATGATATGCTGTTGTATTTGGTATACCTATTTCGATGAAGCCATAAAAAGGTCTTAACAGTTCCAAATATAACAAATATTATCTTGTATAACAACTCCCTCTAAAATCCTTTTAACCCTAAACAGATGATTTAAAATGCATCACGAGCTTTACGCAAAGTTGTAAAGTCTTCTAGGGTTTCCGCCTTAAGAAACAGATTGATCTTTTTCTCTTGTTTGATAGTCGATGGCAAAGTAGGTACCTCTTCTGCACGCAACTCTTGAACTTGATTCAAAGCCTCAGTAATTTCTTTATTAGACGGCTCCATAGATTGGGCAAATCGCAAATTGGTCTGTGTGTATTCATGTGCTGCATACACTTTTACTTCATCGTTTAATCCTTTAAACTTTTGCAAAGCTTCGTATTGCGCTTGATAGTCTCCTGTAAATACTCGACCACAACCTGCTGAAAATAAAGCGTCCCCGCAAAACAGCTGATTTCCCATTAGAAAACTGATGTGTCCAAGAGTATGTCCAGCAGTTTTAAAGACTTGAACACCCTGTCCCATCAATTCAAAAGTATTTCCTTCTTGAAGAATATGGTCAGCTAACGGTTTTGTTTCTTCCGGTCCATATACAGCGATCTTGGGATAATGTTCTAAAATTTCTTCTACCCCGCCAATATGATCATCGTGATTGTGAGTCAATAGAATGGCCGCTAGATCCAGTTGTTGTTCCTTCAAGTAATCAAGCACGTCTTTTGCTTCTCCCGGATCGACCACCACTGCTTCCTTTCCTTCTTCAATGATCCAGATGTAATTATCTGAAAGAGCTTTGATTGGTTTAATAGTCATTTCGATTCCTCCTTATATTCCCTTTCATTGTAAACAAATAGTTCGTTGCCAAGCAACTGAATGATTTTGTTTAGATCTTTTGCTGCTATCACCATCGTCTGATCTGGCCGGGCAGGAGCAAATACAAGCTTTTCTTGCCGGAACAACTCCTCATCTACGATCAAAGAGACCGTGTCTTAATATCCCAATGGTGTCACCGCCCCTGGTATCTGTCCAGTGTCTGCTTTCATTTCATCCGGTTGAACGATTTTTATTTTTTCGCCAACAACTTTTTTTAACTGTTTGAAATCCACATTTTTTGTCGTAAACGTCACAAAAGAATAATAACGTCCAGATTTTCCTTTTAAAAAGAGAGCTTTAGTTTCTGTTCCGATAAATCCTTTTTCTTCTTTCATCTTCACAGCCGCTTCATTTGTATAAATTGGATCATGTTTATACAGTTCAAAATAAATACAATGCGTTCTCAAAAACCCTTCTAGATTAACGATCACATGAGACCCTCCTTTGGCATTCCCTTTTTTATTATTTACTCTATTTTTGAATGAAAATTTCATCAATAAGTTATTATTGATGTGCCTTTTCTGATATTATACTCTTATGACGATTAATTGGGGGAATAGAATCATGTTGACATTTAAACAAAATATCCGAGGGAATGTGGCTTTAGGCGTTAATCCGCTTGGATGCAAACAAGACGTATTGAATCAAATCGATTATGTAAAAAGCAACGGTACTTACGAAGGTCCTAAAAAAGTATTGATCATCGGAGCATCATCAAGCTATGGTCTAGCTACTCGAATCAATTTGGCTTTCGGAGCAGGTGCTGACACTATCGGGGTTTCATTTGAAAAAGGCCCAAAAAATGAACGAAATCTTGGAACAGCTGGTTGGTACAACAACATTGCTTTTAGAGAAGAAGCTGAAAAAGAAGACTTGATCGCTAAAAACTTTGTTCAAGACGCTTTTAGTCATGAAACGAAACAAGAAGTGATTGAGTACATCAAAAACGAATTCGGCGGCAAAGTTGACTTAGTTGTCTACAGTCTGGCAAGCGGGGTACGAAAAGACCCTGAAACTGGCGAATTATACAAATCATCGATCAAAGCCATTGGTGAACCAGTTGTTGGTCCGCATATCAACATGCAAAATGAATCTTTTTACACTGAGACTCTAGAACCAGCAGATGAGCAGGAAATCGCTGATACAGTCAACGTAATGGGTGGAGAAGACTGGCAATTATGGATGGAAGCATTAAAAGAATCCGGCGTATTAACAGAAGGCGTTCTTACGACCAATTATTCTTACTTAGGAACTGAATTGAACCATGCCTATTATGGTGGCGGTACTTTGGGTCGTGCAAAAGCAGATTGTGATGAAAAAGCAGAAAACATCAATCAATTATTAGCTGATATCAACGGGAAAGCTCAAATCGTTGTAGCGACTGCTGTTACCACTAAAGCCAGTTCAGTTATTCCTTTCTTCCCCGTTTACTGTATCGGTCTTTACAAAGTGATGGAAGAAAAAGGCACTCACGAAACGCCGATTATGCACATAGACCGTATCTATCGCGACATGATCTATGGAGACAAACCTGAATATGACGAAGTTGGCCGACTAAGACCTGACAGCTGGGAACTAGACAGCGACACACAAGCCAAAACAAAAGAACTAATCGAGCAGTTGAACGCAGAAAACTTCAATTCTGACATGACGGCTTACGATACGTTCTTCAAAGAGTTCTCAAACTTGAGCGGCTTCATGGTGGATAACTATGTCGAACAAGAAGTCACTTTAGATGAGTTGAAAGCCTTGAACTATTAATCTAGTTGCATTGCACAAAAATAAGCGAGTGGAGCAAACCGTTTAGGCTGCCTTTTCGAGCACGTTTACGAAACCAATTTGCATCAAAAAAAAAGGGCTGGGAGTTATTTCCCAGCCCCTTTTTTTGATGCATTTTTCAGCGTTACTTTCCATTTGGTTGAACCAATTTTACCAATTCCCAAGCATCCAGTGCCGCTTTTTTCAAAATGAACTGACAAGATATATCATCTTGTCCAGAGGGTATCGGAAATTGATAAGTTTCATTCTTGAACAGCAATATGATCATTTGATCTACCACTATAAAAGTTGCCGCGCTCTTATCATTTTTGGCCAAAGGAAAAGAATGCTGCAGTTGGAGTTCTGGAATAGTGATTCTTGTAGGCTCCAAGTGAATGTCAATTTTCTCTGCCCCTAATTGCAAGCGACAAATGACTTTACTCTCTTCATTTGGCAAAGTATACGTTAGACTATATTGGTAATTTTTTTTGAGCTCTGTTGTTAGAGTGACAGGGTCTTTTCGAAAAGAGGCCAGCTGATTGAGCGTGTTGACCAATACCGGCACATCAGAAGAAAAAAAGTTTCCGATCAAACGCATCTGCAAGCCAAAAAGATCGATTGTTTCCGTCACTGCAAAATAATGGAAGACAGTCGTTGTATACCCTGAACAAATTCCCACACGTGCAGGTTGTTCATCAAGGAGCACTCGGCCGATATAGACGCCGTTCAAGTACAGTTCGTAATCGGCAAATCGGCGAAGGACTTCAAGGTGTTGATTCACTGTTGCGTCAAAATCCTTTAACGGAAACGTAGCTAAAATAGAGTGGATACCATTCTTCACTTGCTCCACTGCCAAGACTGATGTCCCATTCCTCAAATAAACACTTGTGTAGTCATGCTCGCTGCGGTAAGCAATCACAGCACCATCCTTGCTGCCAAGATTAGCCGGCTTTGCTGTAAGGTCCAGCTCCAGATGGTAGTATTGGTATTCTTTATCATAGAGTGCGATGAAAGGCGTTTTTGCAGTGAGCCAACCTTTGTCTAAAACGGTATGTTCTCCGGATTCGACTACTAGTTTTGTTTCTCCTTCAAAAAATTCTTGCAGATCGGGCAGTCCAGGTGCTGGTTGTTCATTGGCAGAAGGAGCATAGGTCATCAAAGCATCTCCGTCAAAAAACAAACGGTCCATTCGCAGCGTCCGATGATCCTCTTCGGGAGACCACGTTCCTCCTGTCTCCTGCCCGTGATAAAAGAGCCAAAAATCTACATTGTTCGGCGCTTTTATCAATGCGGTATGGCCAGTTCCTTCCACGTGTTGGCTGGCTTTCACCAACGGATAGTAAGTATAATTGTTAGGATACTTCTCCCATTTCAGTTGATGAATAGGCCCATCCTTATCCGCCAAAGCGTAGCCGATGTAATAATTTTCGCTCGCATAGATATTAGCTGAATAAATCAGATAGGCTTTCTCATGGTGCTCTGCATAAGTTGCCCCTTCTACGATCGACCAATCTTGAGCTTCTTCGACACTGACCCAATCCAACATCTCTTCCTCCAAAGTAGGCAAGACTACCGCTTGAGGTTCTCCCGCTACCTCATCAAAAGACGGCAGTCGGTCAACAAGAATGCTGCTGCCAGTATTTTCAAGAGCACTATCCGTCACATCAAGTGTACTGTAGAAGAGATAGTAATTGGATTCCTTGTCTTTCACGACTTCCGCATCAACGGAAAATTTTTTAAACAGTGTTTTTTCGTAACGAAAAGGGCCTTCCGGTTTGCTTCCTACCGCCATTCGAAGCCACTCATTTTGTGTTTCCGGAGCTTCAACGGGTGTGTTGGAATAATACAGATAAAACTTTCCCCCATTAAAAACCACACAAGGGGCCCAGTAGTTCTTGCGCCCCTCTTCTTGAACGGCATATCCTAATGAATCCCATTGGACCAAATTACGCGAGACACTCACTTTGATGCCATGGTAGTCAGTGGCATAACAATAGTAACGCCCCTGAAATTTCAATACATAGGGATCTGGGTTTGTGTGTACCTTTCCTGCACCATCTCGCAGAGGATTTTGGTAAAAACGGGTACCGTATAAAGGTAATGATTCAACCATTGTGACACATCCTTTTTATATGGTATTCATGTTTTCAGCAGGACTCACTAAAGGACGAGATCCTAGTTCTTTTGCAACAGTTTTTAAAGACTGACTGATAATGTGGTGCATGTCATAGTATTTATAGGTTGCTAATCTGCCGCCAAAAATCACATTTTCTTCTTGATCTGCTAGTTGTTTATATTTCTTGTACAGAGCCGTATTTTTTTCATCATTTACAGGATAATACGGTTCATCGCCTTTTCCCCATTCTTTCGGGTACTCTTTCGTGATGACCGTTTTTTCTTGAGTGCCAAATTCAAAATGCTTGTGCTCAATGATTCTTGTATAAGGCGTCTCGCTGTCTGTATAATTTACGACTGCATTCCCTTGGTAATTCGGTGAATCTACTATTTCATGTTCAAATTTCAAGCTTCTGTACTCCAAATTGCCAAATCGATAATCGTAGTACTCATCAATCATTCCTGTAAAAACAATCTTATCCGCTAAGTTATCCAGTCTTTCTTTTTCTTCAAAGTAATCCGTCTCTAACTCTGTGTCAATTCCCTCCAGCATCTTGTCGATGATTACATTGTATCCACCTATAGGGATGCCTTGGTAAGAATCGTTGAAATAGTTGTTATCATACGTAAATCTCACTGGGAGTCGATTAATAATAAATGCCGGCAATTCGGTTGCTTTTCTCCCCCATTGTTTTTCCGTATATCCTTTAACTAGTTTCTCGTAGATATCGGTCCCAACAAGAGAAATTGCCTGCTCTTCCAAATTACTCGGTTTTGTGATGTTCGCTGCTTTTTTCTGTTCTTCTATTTTTGCTTTCGCTTCTTCTGGACGAATGACTCCCCATAACTTATTGAAGGTGTTCATGTTAAAAGGCAAATTGTATATTTCTCCTTTGTAATTCGCAACCGGGGAATTGGTGTATCGATTAAATTCTACAAACTGGTTTACGTAATCCCAGATATATTTTGAACTCGTATGGAAAATATGAGCGCCATATTTATGCACATTGATGCCTTCAACATTCTCACAGTAAATATTTCCACCTAAATGATTTCTTCGATCGATGACCAGACACTTTTTCCCTCTTTTTTTCGCTTCATACGCGAAAGTAGCTCCAAATAAACCAGCACCTACAATGACATAATCGTATTTTTCCATCTTATTCCCCTCCCTATTCTACTTCAGCTATCTTTTCTTCAAAATCGTTGTCTTTCTCTGCCAATTTTTCTGCGATAAGCTCATTCATTTGTTTGCATGTATCATCCCACGAAAAATCTTTGAGGTACGCTTGGACTTCAGCTTCCCATTGAGGGCTTTCAACCAACGTATTCCTCAACTGATCCGCAAATTCTGCACTGCTTCTGGCGATACTGACAAGATTAAGGTCCTCATAAGGATGCACCACATCGTGAACAGCTGTTGAGACAACTTTTTTGCCAGCAGCCAAATACTCAGGTGTTTTCGTAGGACTGATGTATTTGGTTGACTCATTGAGAGCAAATGGCATGATCGCTGCATCCCAGTTCGCTAAATAAGAGGGCAGTTCAGCGTATTTTTTTATTCCTAAATAATGAATGTTTTCAGCTTGAGGGAGTGTAGTGGGATCAATTTTTAAAACTGGCCCTACAATTACGAAATTCCAGTCAGGGAGATGACTAGCCACTTCTTTTAATAAATCTGTATCAAATCGCTCGTCCACTACGCCATAGAATCCTGCTCTAGGGTGATGGATAACTTTTTGATCTTCGGGATCTGGGAGATCTGCCGCCGCTCTTTTAAAATGACTTTGGTCGATACTACTCGGGAAACAATAAACAAAATCATGATGTTCTTTTTTTGCTTTATAAAGGCTTTTTCCGCCTGTGAAGATAAGATCTGCTTTTTTGAAAAGCTCCTTCTCCAACGAAATGAGGTTTTGAGGTGCGTTCTTAAATGCTGCTAATTGATCCATGCAATCATAGATAGTGATCTTGGGATTAAAAAAAGAGGTGTATTCCATAGCCATGGGCGTGTAGTACCAAAAAATATCCTGTTCAATATTGAAGTCTTGATATACTTGTTTGACAATTTTCTCTAGTAAAGGAGCATTATCCATATCTCCTGCTTTCAGTAGAGGTACGATAACATTTACGCCTTCTTCGCTGATGTAATGATGATAATTAGTTTGTTTACTTTCATTTGAGGGGTATTTCTCGATGTCTTCCGGTTCTTCAAAATAAAACGTGCGGTATTCTTTTGCCATCCTTCCAATCAGGTGCTGAGGTCTTTGATAAACGAAATTCCATCTTAATTGTGAGAAAATTGACATATCCATAAGTATAATCTCCTTTAATAAAAAATGGTTGTATCAAAAAAGTCATCCGCAAATACTCTACAGATAATTCTAGCTAAAGAATAAATAACAGAGTTTACGAATGACATAAATACATTTTAGCACAGCCTAACTAGTGGTGAAAAATTTTAACACCTGCAATACTTATTTTGTGACATTCAAATATAGTATCCCAGAATCCTCAAGGTTAGTGACATCTTACCGGAATCAATTTACTCCTCAATGGATTGATACTCTACTTCCAGACCTTTTTGAACACCTGGACGTTCATTGATCCGTTTTGCCCACTCCAATAAGTGAGTGTATTCATCCAAATTCAAGAACTCGTAAGAGCCTTCATACAATTTCCCTAGAGCCAAACGACCGTACCAAGACCAGATCGCAATATCTGCAATAGTGTACGTATCTCCAGCTACATAAGGACGCTCTGCTAAGGTTTTGTCCAGCAGATCCAATTGACGTTTTGTTTCCATCGTAAAGCGATCGATTGGGTATTTCATTGGTTCTGGAGCATAAGCGAAAAAGTGTCCGAACCCGCCGCCAACATATGGACCGGCTCCTATTTGCCAAAATAACCAATTCAGGGTTTCTGTACGGCCTTGGATATCTGTCGGGATCAGTTGTCCAAATTTCTCCGCTAAGTAAAGGAGAATAGATCCTGATTCAAAGAGTTTTACCCGAGGACTTCGGTTTTGACTTTGGTCAACTAAAGCTGGAATTTTAGAGTTCGGGTTAATATCAACAAAATCTGAACCAAATTGGTCGCCCTCTCCAATGTTGATGGTGTAGACATCGTAATCTGCGCCTTCTACGCCCAATTCTTTCAACTCTTCCAACATGATAGTAACTTTGATGCCATTGGGTGTTCCTAATGAATAAAGTTGGAACGGAGCATCTCCTACAGGTAATTTCTGTTCAAATCTACTGCCTGCTGTAGGACGATTGCCGGTCTTATTAGAATTTTCTTCTTCCCATTTCCATACTTTCGGTAATTTATAATCTGACATCTTACCACTCCTCATAATATTTTTTCGTAATCTCATCATACTACTTCTACATCGATAGACTCAAATTTTAAAGAAGATTCATCATACAAGGATAGTGAAAGAACAACTAAAATGAATTTGAAACTGGTATAATTTACCGAACAAGATTAAAATATGGTATGGAAAGAAACCATTAAGAGGGATCAACTTGAATCATTTTGGTGAACTTTTATACACGGGAAAAACCGATAACAACAAAAACGGGTTTGTATTTGTTCTTTCAGGGATCATGTTTTTGATCGTAGCAAATTTTATCTATGCAAAAACATTTGCGCTGGTAGTAGGTGGATTATTTACCCTTTTTGGATTGTACTTGCTTCTATTTAAACGAAGCGAGGAATTTTTCATCTATGAAAATGCGATCGTTCTGAATCATAAAGGACAGGAAGTTTCTATTCCAAAAGAACAGATCAGTCACATAGAATACCAAGAAATAAAAGCTAGAAGAAGTTTGATAGTGAATTATTACCCAGTTCTTGTACTTAGCGATCAGAAAAAAGTGTTGCTGAATAAAGTATTCAATTCCTCCGTCAATCAAGATTTCAAGAAAGTTCTGGAGTCCTATATCTGAACATTTTTCTCATAAAAAAAGTCTTTGCTAATTTTTCATTGCTGAAAATCGGCAAAGACTTCTTTTACGTATGCTTATTGATTATCTTTCACAAAATACAGAGTTGTAATTGGAATGGTTTTAGTACAATATTGCAGTCTAGTTTATCTTGTCCGATTACTTTTGTTCTGCAAAATAATGATCTACCGCATATTTAAACGAATGGATGAAAAAAGATATCGCTTTTTTACTTACTTCTGCTTTTGGATTGATGATATCAAAACCGTGGTAACATCCTTCAAACATCTCAAAATCAACTGAAATACCAGCTCTTTTTAAATTCTCAACATACTGTATCGTTTCATCTCTGAACGGTTCGATATCTCCCACAAATGTCACTGCAGGAGGCAAATTTCTGTAAGCAACTGCTCTAGCAGGTGCTGCATAAACCGGCACCTCTTTCTCGTAGAATTCCCCGAGATACAACTTCCAAGCCCAAGCGTTCGTTCGCGAATTCCAAATAGGCGCATGGTTGTTTCTAGCAGATTCTGTCTCCATACGGTCGTCTATCATAGGGTATAATGGCATTTGAAAGGCAATGTTCACATCACCTTTGTCTCTTGCATAATGAGTCACTGCAGCGGTTAATCCTGCCCCTGCACTTTCTCCGCCTACCATCAATTGATTGCTTTTGATGCCCAAATATTCTGCATGTTTTTTCATCCAAAGAAGGGTGTCGTATGAATCTTCTAGAGCAGCGGGATAAGGAGCTTCTATGGATAAACGATAGTCAGGAGCTACGACTACACAATCCCTTGCTTCAATCAATCTCTTGTATGTATTTGCGAATAATTCAGGGATTCCTTGAGCATAGCCTCCCCCATGCAGCCACAATACTCCTGGTGCATCACCTTTCAAATGCAACGGCTTATAGACACAGACGCGGAGCTTAGACCCATCTTCTCGAGTAATCCATTCTTCAGTCATTTCGAGACCATCAACTTTTCGTCCTTTTTGTCTGCTGGTCAATTTTTTGACAGTCTGCATCAATTTGATGTATTTGTCTTCACTTGATCTGCTGACGAGAAGATTAAAAAGAAACCCTCTTAGTCTTAATTGTTTATCTATCATCTTGTAAGATACTTTCATCACGATACCCCTCGCAGTACTGAATACAATTCTTTTATAAATCTATCTTCTCTCCGTCAACGCTAAAACCGATGATCTCAGCAACTTTATAATCATCTTTGTGTTGAATTATGTAAGCAATTGTATGAGGTTCTCCATCTACCTGAATCTGTTGATGTACTGAGGTAGTTACGTTTCCTTCATAAAAATTATATCCCCCACTGACATATTCTATCGTTTCCGCTACAATATTTTTTTCAATAATTTCAGCAGTTAATTTGTTTTGACCTTCTGACAAAATAGCATAGTTCCCATTGTCTCCATGCCATTTCGCATCCCAGATCTCTAACCAGTCAGAATACAGCTCTTCTGGATCTTCTCCATATTCTTCGGCTATTTCATATACCGTGTCTCTGTCACCTGAAAAATCATCTATAGCATTCAACCTCGTTATGATGATGTCGTACCACTCAAGGTCTTCTTCAGTTAGATGCCTTAATCTGGTTACTTCTGGATAGAAAGTAGTTGTGATTTCATCCGCTACAATACTTTTTTCTTCCGTTTCAACCGATTCTGCAGTTGTAACTAAAACCTCTTCCGCAGCATTCTTTGAGCTTTCTTCTTTGCCGGTTTCTGCAGAACAAGCTCCTAACAACAGTCCCAGCGACCCTATCAATAATAACTTAATACCCGTAAACGCCATTTTCTTCCTCCTTCAAAATAGATCAAATCGAAAGGTCAGAATCACTAACCTTAACATGACGTTATTTTATCACTAAACTGAATGGGGTTACTAGAGTGGTTTCTTCAAATTTACCTATACGTCTTATTTACCTTCATCTTTTTAACTATTTACGTCATTATATATGCATTCCTGTACTAATCTTTCATCTGAATCATATAAATAAGAGGAAAAGAGGGTGTGGGACCATTACTAATACTGCATTCGCTCTTCCTATCAAACTCTTACAAAGCACTCCATAAAAGAACCTAAGCGTGCCTGGATGACCTATTCATGCTAGAATGAAATAAGAAACTATTTTGGAGGATGATATTATTATGAAACAACAACTTGTTGAGATTTGCTTGCGTGTTAGAGATCTTGAAGCTACTTTAGATTTTTATACTGATCTATTCGATTTTGAAGTTGCCAGCCGAAGAGAATTCCCTGAAAATAAATTTGATTTAGTTTATTTGAATTCTCCCGGTTCTTCTGTGCAAATTGAACTTACTTACAACTATGATGCTGAGCCTTACAATGTAGGAGACGGCTTCAGTCATTTAGGTGTGACTGTCGGTGATTTAGAAAAAATGCACGAAATTTGTAAAGCTTCTTCTTACGAAACAGGTGAGTTAAGAGGACTTTCAGGTGGTACACCGACTTATTTCTTTGTGACCGATCCTGACGGCTATAGAATTGAAGTAAAACGCGCAAAATAATTTTTTGACTCTTTTAAATGTAAGCATGTTGGTTATTGCCAATGTGCTTACATTTTTTAATTTTCTTTTCATACTAACTCCAACAAGTTTGCTGAATGCTTTTTATGTATAGCTTTACGATTTTTACAGTATACTGATTAAACAGAGATAGTAAGCCTACATAAAAATATAACATAAGAACCAACGTGCCAGTTTTAGCGGTTCATAAAGGAGATCGACATGGTTAACACTCATCCAATGTGGAATAAATTCCCTAGTATCCAATCCCTTTTAATAGAATGTCTTGAATTGATTATAGAAAAAACAGCCATTGAAAATACAGAAATTGAAAAAACAGTTACTGATCTAATAGTGAGTCAGGGAAAATTACTTAGACCTGCTTATTTTTTGCTTTTTTCACGATTAGGAACCGCTGCTCAAGATGCACACAAAAAAATTATCGCTGCCGCTGCGTCTACTGAGGTACTTCATTTAGCTACTCTCATTCACGACGACATCATAGACGAGGCAAAAATGCGCCGCGGTGTTGAAACGGTCCAATCTAAACATGGTAAAGATGTTGCCGTTTATGCAGGCGATTTATTGATCTCAGTGTATTTTGATTTATTAGCAGATGCGACGGATTCCGTCGAAATCATCAAGTTAAATACACTCTCGATGAAACAAGTATTATTAGGTGAAATCAATCAAATGAAAAATGCTTATAATACAGAGATTACTTTTGAAGACTATTTGAAAAGTATCAAAGGAAAGACAGCACAACTGTTTGAATTAAGTTGTTACGAAGGTGCCTATTTTGGAGGATGCAGCCCTGAGGTCATCGAACAAAGTCGGTCGATTGGTCAAAATATTGGGATTGCTTTTCAAATGTTAGATGATATTTTAGATTACACTCAAACACCTGAAAGCCTATCAAAGCCTGTTTTAAACGATATCAAACAAGGGATTTATACCCTTCCGCTCATTTTAGGCGTAGAGAAAGATGAAGCCTTTCTTCCTCTATTGAAAAAAGGTGAACATTTATCAGACAGTGACCTAACTGCTTTACTTTCCTTATTACAAAAGAATGATTGCATCGAACATGCATACGACATCGCAAAGAAATACATTGATGAAGCTTTAGCATCCATTGATGCACTTCCAAGTCATCCTGAAAAAGACGTATTGTATTCATTGACCAAATCACTACTCAAAAGAGAGTTTTAAAAGGAGATCACTATGACACTTAAACAATATATCTTGCTTGCTCAAATGGAATCCACCACTACTAGTTTTTTCCCAGCTTTTATTGGTATCTTGTATGCTTGGTATAATTATGATACTTTTCATTTGGGATTTTCGTTATTAGGGTTACTCACAGCTATCCTTTTTCACTTAGCTGTCAATATCCGCGACAACTACTTGGATTATTACATCGCAGACAATAAAAATGCGGACTATGCTCAAGAAATGGTGGTAGGTAAAGAAAATATTCCGCTCAAAAATGTTCGTTTAGCCTATTGGATTTCTGGTATTGTTGCTTTGGTCATCGGTCTGTACTTAGTTCTTCAAACGTCTCTTTTCTTATTCTATATCGGCTTTGGAGGCATGTTGATTGGAGCACTTTATACTATGGGTCCTGTTCCAATCAATAGTACGCCCTATGGTGAATTCTTCGTCGGGTTGGCAATGGGCTTTGGCATCTTTACAGCCATGGTCTATCTCAACGCATACGATGTCATTCAATTGGATTGGATAACTATGTTCCAACTGATCATCGCGTCCATACCAACATCCATTACGGTTATGTCCGTTTCACTAGCCAATAACATTTGCGACTTGGAAGAAGATATTGAAGATAACCGGTTTACTCTTCCTTATCATATCGGCGTAGACAAAGCACTAGTTGTCTTCAAGTACTTTTATTATGCTGCTTATATCGCGATTATTTTATCACTTCTTTTCGGGACTTTCCCAAGACTTGTCGCATTATCTTTATTGACTTTCCCTTATGTCTTAAAAAATATTCGCATCTTCATGAAAGAACAAGACAAAAAAACAACCTTTATAACGACAATCATCAACTCAGCTGTCATCCCGATTCCTATCATTATTACTTTGTTCATTGGGACTTGGTTGGACATTTGATTTTCATTTGATAACAGCTTCTGAGTAATGAAATAAATAAATAAAAAATAGTGATGAAGTGAAAGGTTTTCTCTTTCAGTCTTCATCACTATTTTTTATTTTACTTATGATACGGTTCTCCGTAATATGTCTAAATGAGTTTTTTAATAGCCTCAAAATAGTTACAAAGTAGTAATAATAGGTCCTTCCTGCGTAAGAATAATTGTGTGCTCGTATTGAGCCACCAAACTTTTATGAGTTAGCAAGGTCCAGTCATCTTCGGATTGAAATACCTCTTCTTCAAGAGTAGAAATAAAAGGTTCAAAAGCAATCACCATACCCTCTTTTAAAAGTTCATCATCCCAACGAGAAAAATAATTAAAAATATGGTCCGGTGCTTCATGAATCGAACGTCCAATGCCATGTCCAGTAAGATCTTTAATCACGGTCAATCCATGTCGTTTTGCCACATTGTGCACTGCTTTTCCGAGGGCACTTTTTTTGGAACCTGGTTTCGCTTTTTTAAGGCCTGCGTAGAATGCTTCTTTAGCAACCTCACATACTTTTTCTTTATCTGTCTCACCCTGACCAACCACAAAAGAAATCCCGGTGTCTGCGAAATACCCATTTTTAGAAGCTGATACATCAATATTTACAATATCACCTTCTTGGATAATTCGTTCTCCTGGAATTCCGTGCGCTACTTCCTCATT
This sequence comes from Desemzia incerta, assembly GCF_900115825.1. Taxonomy (GTDB): domain Bacteria; phylum Bacillota; class Bacilli; order Lactobacillales; family Carnobacteriaceae; genus Desemzia; species Desemzia incerta. Next base: position 223,501 of record NZ_FOXW01000004.1, read on the forward strand.
TACACTTATGCACACATACCCTGGAAAATTATATATTTCTTTGGGTGCGGATAAAGCTCCAGCTTCTTCAAAACTCTTTTTTGCCATTTCATCAAGCTCTTTTGTAGTCACTCCGGGCTTAGCATATTCGACCAGCATATCTCGGATCGATCCACAAATACTGCCAATTTCTTTTAGTCCATTATAATCTTCTTCGCTCTTTGCAATCATTATATACCTTCTTTTTTAATGTGACTTTATACATATCATTTTATTTAACTGAGGTACTGTCAATTTCTCTATACCTTCTGTAAATGTTAGCTTCGTAGCTACGGCCTTCTTTACATAGCCAATAAACTTTCTCATGGCTTCCTTTGTTACATACTCATATTAACAGATTAAGCTCTGTGTTTTTTACTAATTGATATATTAGAAAGCAATATAGAAGATAACATGAATGTACCTATATGACCTATTCATGCTAGAATAACAATAAGAAACTATTGGAAGCTGATATTATTATGAACCAAGAACTCGTTGAGATTTGCCTACGTGTCAGAGATATTGAGGCTACTTTATACTAATCTATTCGATTTTGAAGTTGCCAGCTGCAGAGAATTTCCTGAGAATAAGTTTGATTTAATTTATCTGAATTCTCCTGGTTCTTCCGTGTAAATTGAACTCACTTACAACTACGATGCTGAGCCATATAATGTAAGAGATGGTTTCAGTCATTTAGGTGTGACTGTCAGTGACTTAGAAAAAATGCATGAAGTTTATAAAGCTTCTGCTTACGAAACGGATGAGTTAAGAAGACTTTCAGGCGGAACCACCTATTTCTTTGTTACGGATCCTGATGGCTATCGAATTGAAGTAAAGCGCGCAAAATAATTCTTGGAATATTTTAAATGTAAGCATTTTGGTTGTTACCAATATGCTTACATTTTTTTAATTTCTTCTTATCACCGCTCAAAATCCCTTGTTAATTCATTACTTTCTAAGAATCTCATTTACTTATGATACGGCTCATTCTTCATAATTCTAAACCCACGATAGATTTGTTCAATCAGCACCAATCTCATCAACTGATGCGGTAACGTCATTTTTCCAAATGAAATTTGGGTATTGCTTCGATCCATAACGGCTTTACTTAGACCTAACGACCCGCCTATAACAAAGACGATATTGCTTTTACCTTGGATGCCCAACTGTTCGATTTCCTTAGAGAAAGCTTCAGAAGTCCGTTGCTTCCCTTCAATCGCTAAAGCAAATACATACGCTTGATCGGGTATTTTTGAAAGGATTCGTTCTCCTTCTTTTTCTTTCACTTGGATCATTTCCGCTTCACTCAGTTTTTCGGGTGCTTTCTCGTCAGGAACTTCTACTAATTCTAACTTGCAATATGCACCTAACCTTTTAGAGTATTCTTCAATACCCATTTTTAAATATTTTTCTTTTAATTTTCCAACACTGATTATTTTGATATTCACAGTTATCCCCCTTTGACCACATGTTATCCACAATAGTTATCCACATATCCACAATTTCAAAACTGTATCTAGTGTCCGAAAATATGTTCATCACTAAATGTAGTTTTGTGGATAACTATTTTTGCTGTTCTATCCACAGATGATTTTTATGCATTTTTTAGTTTTTTTCATTTCAAAACCTTGACTAATCAGCGTAAACGACAGATATAAATAATATTTATAATAGTTGTGCACAGCCGTTAAAAACTTTGTGGATAACTTTTCCACCTTGAAAATAGTAGCTTTCTCTTTATTTTACAAAAGTTATCCACAAAAAGCGAGCTTTACTTTGCCTCGGTTCTGAAAATTATTCTTTATTTTCCGCATAAAAAAACGCTGGTGAGTAATAAACTCATCAGCGTTTTTTGTCAGGTTACTTAAAATGACTTTTTTTACATCATGTCATCCGAAGAAGTCATTGTCACGTTGACAGTTACCAATTCTCCGCCACGATAAACTTCGATTTCAACTTCTTGTCCTACATCTGTTGAGTAGATCGCTTGACGCAATTCTATCGTGTCTGTGATCTCTTCTCCATTAAAGCCTACGATTACATCATATTGTTCCAGACCACCTTGTTCAGCAGCAGAACCTGCTTCAACTTGTGCCACTACAACACCAGAGTTCACTTCATCCGGCAGTTCGAGAACTGCGGATTGTTGTTGTTCAGAAATTTGGCTCAAATCCAATAAGCTGATTCCCAGTACCGGACGAACAACTTCGCCATTTGCTTCCAGTTCTGCGATGATTTCAACTACATCATTACTTGGAATCGCAAAACCCATTCCTTCTACAGTATCTGATGAGATTTTCATCGAATTGATTCCGATGACTTGTCCCGCAATATTTACTAGTGCTCCACCAGAGTTTCCAGGGTTGATTGCTGCGTCAGTTTGGATAGCTGTCATTTCCCAATCTGCAGCTCCATCTCCATCAATATCAGCAGGAACGCTTCTGTTTTTAGCTGAGATGATTCCCGAAGTTACAGAAGAAGCATAGTTCGTTCCTAATGGAGAGCCGATAGCAATGGCTGGTTCTCCAACGTTCAATAGATCTGAATCTCCAAATTCCGCGACAGTCGTCACATTTTCAGAAGATATTTTTAAAACGGCCAAATCTGTCCATGAATCTGACCCAACTAATTCAGCCTCTACCTTAGTACCATCTTTCATCAAGACTTCTATAGCATCTGATCCCTCAATAACGTGATTATTGGTAACGACATAAGAGCTGTCTCCCTCTGTTTTATAAATAACCCCGCTACCTTCTCCGGCAGTTTGCAATTGATCATCTTCTTGAGCGGATTCTGTAGTTCCAAATAAGCCGTTGAATCCTTCGGTATTTTGCTGCTGCATGTTAATGACTGAAACGACTGCGCCTTCTACTTTCTCTACAGCTTCTGTGATATCTGACGTAACTTCTACTCGAACTTGAGTTGTGTCTGCTTCATTTTGGGTCGGAGAAGTTGATTCTGTTCCTTCATTAGAAGCAGTTTGGCAACCAGCAAGCGTTAATGTTGCTACACCTACTAGTAAACTTCTAGTTAATTTTGTTGACTGTTTTTTCATTTTCCGATCTCACCTCTTAATATTATTTTCCGCATGGACTGATTGATCTCTATACTTCTTGCAATGACCCTGTGATAAATAAAGATACAGTCATTAATCAATATCCCACTCTGCTATGAATTCATTTTATCTAAGATTCTTGAATTTTATATGAAACAATTTAGATAAAATATCCACTTTTCTTTTTTATTTTATCACAAACGGCTGTTTTTATGACATATAAGCTCCTTCAGCAAGCTACAATAAAAAAACACAACAGCATTTGTTGTGTTTTTTTGGGAATCCTTTTTATTCCATCACTTCGTTTTGCTGATATCTGAATTTTCCCACATATAGTACCCTGCTGAAAGATTGACCCGTGCAGTCGTAATGATTCGTTTAAGAGCCATATCATTAATCTCTGAAAGTTTGAATCGATATAAGTTGCGTTTTATCTCTTTTAACTGATGTTTGTCCTTAGGTCGGCGTTCATACAAGACCATCAATAAATATAAATTTAAACGCAGATACATTTCTTTTATCAACCACAGTAAATCTAATTGGATCGATTGAGATTCAAGACGTTCCAACGCTCTAAGGAGCGCTGCGGATCCAGAGTAATAATTTTCAACCTTAGTGCTTTCCCATTGGTGATTTTCTGACATATAATGATAACGAGGTTCTGATACGTATATGATAGAACGACTTTTTAAAAACAGCTGACAACAGACATCAAAATCCTCATACAAATGTATATTTTGATCAAACATGATCACCGGTTCTTCTGTAAATAGTTTGATCGAAAACAGTTTGTTGCACAAAAAACTTTCTGTTCGATTTTGCAGCAGCAGCAAGCGGATAGCTTCTTCTGCAGATAAAAACCGCTTATCCTCTGGACCTGGAGGAAAGATCAATTCATCCCTTGTTTCTTCTACATACTTACAAGCTGCAATATCAGCTTCATGAATGGTTATTGTGGTCATCAATTGCTCAAACATGATTTCCTCAACCCAATCAGCTGGATGAACGAAACCGATCCAATCACCTTTAGCTGCTAAAATACCCACGTTACGAACTGCAGATAGTCCAATCTGGTTGGTATTGATCAGACGGAAACGATTATCCAGCTTTTGATATTTTTCACAAATTAATTTGCTTGAGTCGGTTGAACCATCATCTATTAATATAATTTCCAGACGGTGATACGTTTGATAGCGTAAGCTGTTTAAACACCTCACCAGATACTTTTCAGAATTATAAATAGTCACAATAATTGAAATCACTGGTCTCTTACCTCCTTTCCAGTTCACCCGATTCAAGCCATTCCTCTATTCTTCTATTCCGTAATATTGATAAGCTGGATTTTCTTCCCTTTTTTTATCATTATAAACAACACCGATAACATTTGCATGAACGTGCTCCAACAATTCTTTTGCTTTATACAAATTATTCTTTTCAGCTACACCATTGCGAATGACAAAGACTGTTCCATCTGTTTTATTTGCCATAACTTGAGCATCCGTCACCGCTAAAATAGGCGGTAAATCAAAAATAATCATGTCAAAATGCTTCTTCAAATTTTCAATCAGCTGGTCCATTCGTTTAGAAGCTAAAAGTTCCGAGGGATTAGGAGGGATCAAACCACAAGTCAATACAAACAGATTCTTTTTGGTCGTGCGATGAACCACATCTTGGATAGTCGTTTTATTTTCTGTCAATAAGTTGGTCAATCCTCTATGGTTTACAAAATTGAACAGTCGATGGATACTAGGATTTCGCATATCTGCATCGATCAGCAATACCCTCTTACCCTGGGACGCAAATACCACGGCCACGTTAGATGCTACTGTAGTCTTACCTTCTCCTGGTGCAGCAGAAGTGAACATCAGCGTACTGAGTTGCTTATCTACCATTGAAAACTGGATATTTGTCCTCAGGGTTCTGAATTCCTCCGAAATAATTGAACTTGGTTTTATCAATGTGATCAAACTATTGAGTTTCTCACTATGGGAAGTTTTTTTATGATTAAACATGAGTAGGCTCCTTTCCAGCAATGTGTTTTACTTCTGTAGAAGATACTTTTTTTGTTTCATCAATAGATTGGATAAGGTCATTCATTTGAATCAATTCCTTTTTGCTTATGGTTGAAATAGCACCTAATGGCAACCACCCTAAATGTTCAGCAGCAAAATTTTCATCATGGACTTTTTTGTCTGCTAAATTCTGAACCAGAATGAGTCCTAAACCGAATACGGACCCCATTAAGGCTCCAATAACGATGTTGAACAAGTAATGAGGTGAGATAGGTTCAGTGGGGATACGCGCCGGGGATAAAATAGCTGCATTGTCTATATTGATCACTGATCCTACGTTCTCTTTAAAAATCGTTGCAATCGTATCTGCGATCAGAGCAGCACGTTCTGGGTCTGCATCTACTACTTGAATACTAAATATTTGGGAATCTGTTTGCGTAATGACTTCCATTTTCCCTTTCAATTCCTCTTCAGAAAGGGTGTTGCCCAGCTCTTCTCGAACTTTATCCAACACAATCGGATCTTGGATGATATCTCGATAAGTATTGATCATTTGGATATTCGTCTCAATATCCCCTAATTCCAAAGCCTGAGCAGAATCAACAGGCCTGCTGACCAGTATTTTCGTTTCCGCACTATACTGCGGAACAATAACATAAGTAGTTAAAATATGAGCGGAACTAATTCCGATCAATAAAAAGGCTAAGATCCAATACCATTTTTGTCTGATTAAGCGTCCTAATTCAATGACTCCAATAACTCTATTCATCTAAATTCCTCCTATTTTAACAAATAATTTTCGTTACAAATAAATAGAGAGTAAGTGATTAATTAATTAAGTATGTTTGTAGGTTTTCATTCATAAAGAGATGGTAATAGGGATGTGATTTTATGGTGATCATAACAATTAAACGGTTTATATTTTAAAAGAGTATTCCAAGAATGTAACGGCGCACCGTGTGCCGTAAATAAAGATGCGTGAGGTGCTTTATTGTTGGGTCGAGGACAAGATTGAGTAATTTACTGTATGCTTCATTCTTGGAATTACTCTTTGGGGAACAATAAAATGACCGAAAACAGACTTTTTGTACATGAAAGTACGGTAAACAAAACTACCATAGACTATTCATTTGCAGTATCGAAGTGATATTAGATAGGGTAATAGTATGAAGGTTAAATGCATATAAAGGTGTTAAACTTACTTGCAGAAAAATACATGGGGAAAAGTACAAGACTATCCAACTGAGTGAATGCCAGAAACTATACTGATGAAGAATAGCGGCCGTCTTATATGATTGACAAAATTCTACCATGGTTTATTTCAAAATTAAAATAGAAGCCCGGCAAAAATTTATTTTTTGTTGGATTTGTGACAAAAAAATGAACAGCTCAGTTTTATCACTAAGCTGTTCGTTTTTATTTACTTTTATATAGAGAACAATAATGAAGGTTCATCAGGATCTGTATCAAATAGAGTGAACGATTCGCCAACACCTTTTCCTTTTTCTCTCAAGATACTGTCGACTGTATCATGAGCAATAGCTTTCATATTGTTGTCTTTGCTTAAATGACCTAGATAGATTCGCTTAGTGTTGTCTCCAATCACGTCGCATAAAGCCAAGGCTCCGTCTTCATTAGACAGATGTCCTTTATCGCCTAGAATACGTTGTTTCAAACTCCATGGATATCTTCCCATGCGCAGCATATCTAAATCGTGATTGCTTTCAAATAAATAGGCATCTGCATTGGCCACTACTCCACGCATACGATCACTGACATAGCCTGTATCTGTCAGCATCACGAAAGATTTATTGTCTTTGTGGAAGCTGTAAAATTGGGGAGCGATCGCATCGTGAGATACACCAAAACTTTGAATGTCTATATCACCAATCGTCATCGTTCTTCCCATTTCAAAAAGATGTTTTTGTTCCATTTTGATATTCCCAATAATAGGAGACATTGCAGACCAGGTCTTCTCGTTTGCATAAATGTCTAGATTATACTTCCTTGCCAAGACACCTACACCATGAACATGATCTCTGTGCTCATGAGTCACTAAGATACCGTCTAAATCTTCTGGAGTACGGCCAATTTGGCTTAACAAGGCGGTCGCTTTTTTACCACTCAGCCCGCAATCGACCAGCAGCTTCTTTTTATCGGATTCAATGTATGTAACATTCCCTGAGCTTCCGCTCGCTAGAATGCTAATCTTTAATCCTTCTGTTTGTATCGCCATTTTGAACCCTCGTCCCTTTTATCTTTTATTTCGTATTTACCTCAATAACTACTGGCATTTACATTTATCCTCACTCTAGCAAGAATAAGAATAAATGTAAACACAACTCCAGCACTATTTTTTACTCTTTTGAACTGCTTTCTTCATTTGGTTGAATAGGCGTTTCATTCGTTGCCTCTTGAATCACATTCCCGTTTACAGCATCTACTTTCTTAATGATGGTATCTGTACTAGTCACCACTTCTACCAACCAAACAGGAACATACATACTCAGGTCTTCCAAACTCAACGTTCTGTTATAAATCAATAACGGCTTGCGTACTTTAGCTCCTGAAGGCACTTCACTGTTTTGGTAAAGAATCTCCACTGCATCTTGGTCGGTAATCAATTTTCTGCTTTGTCCTTGGACAGTAACTGGACCAGCATAGGTTTGTTCATAAGAAATGATCTCTTTTTTGCCATTTAAGTGGAAGATGATATTTGATGTTCCGTCAACGATTGGAATGTTGTTCGCTACTTGCCCATAAATGATTTGGCGAGTGGAAGGAACATACCGTATAAATTGGTACTCATCTCCAAACAAGATCGCATCACTCAAAACGAATTCTGACAGAGTCGCAATATCTTTCGTTGTCAGCTCTTCACCTTCTGACAATTGAATCGGATCCGACAAAATACTAGCATACAAAGACCCATTATCTTCAATGACACCAGTTTGTTTCGTTAATTGTTCCGCGTTTTCTTCCAATAAATTATTGGCTGCAGCTTGAACGTAAGGAACATCATGTTCTTCATCTTCAAATTCAGGCAATTCAATGTTTTCATCTTTCATTTCTTGGACCAAATTGATTTGAGTCGCTGCATTGCCAGTAAAACCATTTTCGTAATTATCCAACACACGATACAACAAGTATCCGTTCAAGACAAGAAAGGTCACGATAAAGATGATTTCGATTTTTTTAAAATCCATCATCCGCACCTCCTTTGTCTTCGTTTACTACTGACTGCAAGCTCATCCAATTTCCATTGATCTCAACATACCAACTTGGTACCAGGGTCACAACACGATTGGATTCACTGCTGTAATTCCATATATAACCTACTTTGATATCATCAACAGTTTCCAAGTCGTGTCCAGCATTAGCTAAAACTTCTTCTATGTTTTGCGAGGAATACATTTTTTCATCTGAATGATCATCTGATATGGGCGTTTGAGCAACAATTGTCGGCATTTCTAAACTGGTCACATTATTGTCTGCGACTGTTATAAATGTACCACCATAATCCGGTTCTCCGAATATAGGATATCCTTTAATATATCGTCGAAACTCCACTTCAGTAGTTACGGAAGAATACCCGTAGTAATACACTTCATTTGGCCAATGCTCGTATCGAATCAACTTGTTGAAACTATTCAGTACTGTAGTCGTCAAACTAACCCCTTCATTCGTTACAGAAGGACGCGTATACGTCAGCATATCTTTATCGTTATTAATACTTAATTCACTGAAATAGTCGTAATAACGAGATAGCTCATCATTGATCACCGTTTGGATTTCTGATGTATCTTCAAATAATCGCTCAATAAACAAGCTATTTGGTTGTTCTTCCACTAAATAATTCAATACCGGCATTTCAAATGGTTCTACTGGAAGATACACAATGTGTTCTTTCAAAGAGACAGACTCAGCCTGTAAATATTCGACTTTGTCATCATTCAATACTTGTGTTAACAAATCAAGATCTATATTGGACGCTTCAGCCTCATAAAACAACATGGAATGAGTATTGTAGAAATAAACACTTTGCGGATTATCTATCGGAATATACATTCTGTTAAACGTCCGATTCTCATATTCTCGAGGTAAAAAAGAAAACGTTTCTTGATACACTCCAAAAGGGATACTGTTAGAAAAAATAAGTTCAACAGCTCTGGACTCAGTAACGGATTCTATATAATTGTCTCCGTTCAACGTAATCGGGTCAGCTATATCCGTTACTTCCCACTCTTGAAAAACAGAGAACATATTCCCTAGAACCTTTGAATCTTTGGTTAACAGACTAGATTGATTCGTATGATAAACCACTTCTGTTGGACCAAATACTGAAGATAACTGTCGATCAAACGTAACGGAAGAAATAACAGAAGTCTCAGGAGTATCTGTTTGCACAACATATCCTCCTGGATTTCTCCATATAAGAACTGTTAAAAACAAACTGAGCATGATTAAAACAGTTAGTGTAATTTTTCTGATTAACGCCCAATTCATTCCCAATCACCTTCTTCATAAGGAACATAAGGGAGTGAAATGTAGAATGTGGTCCCTTTTCCTTCAATGCTGTCTGCCCAAATTTTTCCGCCATGATGCTGGATGACTTCTTTTGATATTGCTAATCCTAAACCAGTTCCACCCATAGATCGAGCTCTTGCTTTGTCTACTCGGAAGAATCGGTCAAATACATGGGTCAAATCTTTTTTCGGAATCCCCATCCCTTGATCTGAAATACTTAGCACGACATTATTGTGTGTTTTTACTAAACGACACGTGATTACTCCGCCGTCTGGAGAATATTTGAATGCATTATTTAGAATATTATCCAACACTTGCATGATTTTATCAGCATCTGCTTCTACCCATATGTCTTGCTTTGTAATTTCTCTTACAATCGTATAATCTTTTACTGGATTGTCTGTTGTCGTATTAAGCATCATTTCAAAGCGATCTAATACATGATGGAACAGCTCATTTAAATTGATTACTTCCAATTGCAGATTAGCTTTTCCTGAATCCATTCTGGATAGATCTAATAAATCTTGAACCATTCGAATCATACGATTTGTTTCTTCTTGAGTCACTTTTAAGAACTGAGGAGCGATCTCTTCATCTCTCCAAGCACCATCGCTCAATGCTTCTAGATAACTTCGCATACTTGTCAACGGCGTACGCAATTCATGCGATACATTGGAAACAAACTCTTTTCGTTCTCGTTCGATTTTTTCTTGTTCGGTTACATCATGCAACACACAAACGAGACCACTAATAAATCCAGACTCTCTCTGAATCAAAGAAAAACCTCCACGCAGAATCAACGGCGTTTCGTTTGTCGAAAAATCAAATAAAATTTCTTCTTCTACTTCTAATAATTGTCTCAAAGTCATTTCGTTATTCAATACTTCTGTTATAGATTGTCCTAACGCTATTTCCTGGGAAATATTTAACATTTCTTGTGCTTTTTCGTTGATGATCACCACTTTACCGCGGCGATCCGTTGCAATAACGCCATCTGTCATATGAGAAAGAACACTGTTCAGTCTTCGCCGTTCAGCTTCTGTCGTTTCCTGCGCTTCTTCCACTCTAGTAGACAATTCATTGATCGCACTAGACAATTGCCCTAACTCATCTTCCCCATGAACTTTTAATTGCCCAGAATAATCTCCTTCAGCAATTTGAATCGTCTGCTGTTTCATCTCTGAGATGGGTTTAGTAATGGCACGCGAAACAAACTGAGTCAGTATGATCACTAAAGCAATTGCAATCAAGGCAGAATTGATGAAAATAATACTGATTTCATTTACTTGCTCATAAATCGTTTCAATATTCGTCTCCAACATAATGACCCCTAAAATATCTTTAGAACCTCCTATATAAATAGGAGAAACCAACTTCCATCTGCGGTCGTTGGTTAAAGGATCTAAGTATTGGCTGGTCACATTATTCCCAAGCAATAAAGATTGGTGAATATCCGGATCTGTGGATTTTCTCCCAATCAATGATTGTTGCGTATTGTCGCTTGTGCCGATGATATAGTATTCAGGGTCAATAACTTGTACTTCAATGACCCCGCTTCCGGAAAAATCTCTCAATAAATTAGCAATACTGGCTTCTTTATCTTTATTTTCCTCATCTAAAAGAATAGGCTGCAAGGTGTTTTCTAAGAAATCAACTTGGATCCGACGATCTTCTTTAAAATTGTCTACTAATTGATTTTCTAATTGTGTTACAAAGTTAGCGCCTATGATCTCTAGCGTTATTGTCAACAGAAGAATAAAAATAAGCACAATTTTAAAATTGATAGACTGGAAAAATTGAATTCTTTTTTTCATTAGCTACTCCTGTTCAGGGTTTCTCAAATAATAACCGACACCACGTCTGGTAATTAACCATGTTGGGTGACTTGGTTTGTCTTCTATTTTTTCTCTTAATCGTCTAACTGTTACATCGACTGTACGAACGTCTCCAAAATAATCGTAGCCCCACACAGTTTGCAGTAAATGCTCTCTAGTCATCACTTGTCCTAAATGATTAGCTAGATAATGCAGCAATTCAAACTCACGGTGTGTCAACTCAATCGTTTCTCCGCGTTTTGACACAATATATGCATCAGGGTGAATCACTAACGCTCCTACTTCGATATCATTTGAAACTTCTTCTTCAACTTGAGGTGCTCTTGTGTGCTGTCTTCTCAAGTTGGCTTTGACACGCGCCACTAGCTCTCGATTTGAAAAAGGTTTCGTTACGTAGTCATCAGCTCCAAGTTCAAGCCCTAATACCTTATCGATTTCAGCATCTTTTGCTGTTACCATAATGATCGGCATGTCATGGTTTTTGCGTACTTCTCTACAAACTTCCAAGCCATCCATTTTTGGCAACATTAAATCTAATACAATTAAATCTGGAACAATTTCTTCTGCTTTTTCAACGGCTTCTTCTCCGTCATAAGCAGTATAAACATCATAACCTTCTTTAGTTAAATTAAATTTAATAATATCTGAGATTGGTTTCTCATCGTCTACAACCAATATTTTTTTCATCTTCTGCCCTCCTCGATATACGAGTAATTATCTATATAAAACGCATTTTCCTAACTTTCATTATACATAATCTAGAAAAGAAGTGCAAAAAGGGGTAACAATCTTTTCATACGCCAATATGGCTAAAAAGGCCGCACCACTTTATCAGGTGCAGCTTTCATTTGAGCATCTAGTTTTGTTCTTCTCTAGATACACACATGGCTACAGTCTCTCCTGCAATACCATCTTTTGTGTAATCCATTTTTACTGTAGTCTCGTCATCCATACCTTTTATAACTACTACTGGTATAACTAATGGAATGTCTTTTTCTTCAAAGTACGCTCGACTAAACGTAGCCAGTACGTCTCCTTTAGTAACATGCATCCCTTTTTTTAAATCAGATTGGAATCCTTTTCCTTGCAGACTGATCGTATTGATACCAATGTGTACTAAGACTTCAACGCTTTCATCTGTTTCGATCACATAGGCATGTAAAGTGTCTGCAACTTGATATAATACGCCGCTGACAGGAGCCACAACGTATTCTGATGTCGGAATGACAGCAAATCCTTCACCTACCATTTTTTCTGAAAAAACAGGATCTGGAACTTCTTCCAAGCGAATAATTTCTCCATCAGCAACAGTTACAAGCTGGAACCTGTCCCACTTTTGTTGATCGTCAACATGATTTGAATTGTTTGCTTGCGCCAACTTATTTTCCTCCAACTATCTCTATTCTATTTGCCTTATCTTTTTGTATTGTAAAACAAATAAAGGGTTATTACTACACTTTTCCTATTTTTTTCTCACGGTATCGTCACTGTATTCACATTTGCACAACTGTTTTTGTTTGGAGAAATTTCAGATAAATGATAGACTAATCTTAGAATAAAGGGTTTTCTCATTTAGAAACAACGTTATCAAAGTAAGCGTAAGTGGTTTGCTTGATTTTAAGCCAACTTGCGTTCATAATATGTTCAAAATATACTGATAGGAGGTCAATTTCAACTATGTCTATTGGATTTTATATTGCCATAGCTATTGTCGTATTAGCTATTGTCGGTCTTGTTGTTGGCGGGTTGATAATGAAAAAACGAATCAGCAGTTTAATGGATGAAGTAAATACTGTCGTATTGGATGTCAACCAGACAGTTGATCGATTCAACAATGATATAAATGCAATCAATACAAAAGTCACCAATATCCAAACTCGTGCTGAGTCGATGATCCAAGACGTCACAAATAAACAACAGTATATCGAAGAATTTTCATCAAAAACTTCGGAATTTAGTGATTCAGTCAATCACTTAAAAACTTCCGGAACGGAATTAAAAAATCAATTTGTGACATCTCCAGGGAAAACTACTAAACGAACTTTCCCGGCTCTTGTCAAAGCAGGAAAAACTGCTCAAATCATGTTTGAGAAACGTCGTAAAAAATAACAGACAATTAATTAATGAAAAGAGGGTCATATTATGGGAAACAGCAATATGGGAAAAACGTTGATCGTTGGATTAGCTGCAGCAGCAACTGCTTTACTTTTTGCCCCTAAATCAGGGAAAGAATTAAGAGAAGATTTAAAAGAACAAGGCTTAGATTTAAAAGATAAAGCTATGGATAGAGTAAATGAATTAGCTGATGAGTTCAAACAAACCTATCAGGAAGTAGGAGAAGAAATGGATTATGCAAATCCAGATCCTGAGTTGAGCGAAACGATTGCGGATATTGAAAATGATTTGTATCATCCGCATCAAGAAAAAGCAGACGTTATGCCACCTGAACCAACAGATTTAGTGACTCCGCCTAATGGACTTACTCATCCGGATCCTGCTGGAGCTGGAGATTTACCGGTACCGCCTGTAGAGCCAGATGTTTTACCAACAGCTGAGCATCCTGCAGTAGATCCGCTTGATCCGCACAATCCAAATAATCCTTTATAAAATATTCAACAATTAAAAGCCCTGTAAAACCAATCTTAATGGTTTTACAGGGCTTTTATTGTTGCTGATTCAAATTTTTGAAAAACAGATTACTCGTTTACTTTTTTCACCCATGCTGAAACTGAGCCAGCATTTACAGGAAAGATTCCTACACCGTTCTCATCTAATGTGACTTCGTCTTGACGATGTCCCAAGTAATCATAAAAGACTTCCCCAGCTCTCTCTTCACCGAAGGACATTTCTTTAAAGCCTTCTTCACTATTAGATAGCACAACAGCTAATCCATCTGGGTGATCTTCATCCCCCGATCTCGTCCAGCCAATGCAATTAGCATGATCGATATAATCAACTTGTTCACCATAAGCATAATTCTTTCTAACACAAATCAATTTATCCAATATCTCTGATTGTCCGTCAATTGGATTCTCACCTTTCAATCCATAATAATCACCATAAAAGACTGTAGGGTATCCATACTTTCTCAATAGAATAATACTGTAAGCTAGTGGTTTGAACCAAGGCTCTACATAAGATTCTAATGCTTGAGACGGTTGAGAATCATGGTTATCAACAAATGTAACTGCCGAAGTGGGTCTTTTTTGCATCAATGTTTCGTCAAATAATGGGCGCAAATCATAGGCGTTGCCTTCTTTAGATGCATTAGACAATTTATAGTGCAATGAGACGTCAAATAAACTGATATCTTCATCAAGGGTATTTAAGTATTCTTTCAAATTTCCATATTTTTGGTCCCAATACTCTGCTACTACAAAGAAGTCTTCACCGAATTCTTCTCTTATTCCACATACGAGATCATTAATGAAGTCCGCATGGATGTGTTTTACAGCATCTAATCTAAACCCGTCTACTCCAGTTTCTTTGATAAACCAGCTGGCCCAATTTTTAACCTCATTAACCACATCTGCATTATCATAATCGATATCTGCAAACATCAAATAGTCATAATTACCAAACTCATTAGCAACTGCTGAATCATCCGCCCAACTTTTACCATCTTCCGCAATACGAAAAATACTTTTCTTATCGTTTATCTGATCATAATCAATACCGCTGAAGTGATGATAGTTCCATATAAAGTCAGAATATTTTCCTTGGCGTCCTGGGAAAGTAAATTTTGTCCATCCTTCAATTTCATACGGTTCGGATATTTCTTTGTTTCGATCATCTTCAGCTACCTCTACTGCCATGAAACGTTCCGTTTCGTCTGCTCCGCCTTTATGGTTCAATACAACGTCTGCATAAACTTGAATTCCATATTTATGAAGTTCTTCTATGGCATCTAATAATTCTTGTTTAGTCCCGTATTTCGTACGAATTCCGCCTTTTTGATCAAATTCACCTAGATCATATAAGTCATATATGCCGTAACCTTCATCGTTATGTGTTACCCCTTTAAATACCGGTGGAATCCAGACAGCTGTAATGCCAATGTCGTGTAAATGTGCCGCATCTTCTTTTAGACGCTGCCAATGTTTTCCGTCAGCATCAATATACCATTCAAAATATTGCATCATTGTTCCATTCATAACCATCGTTCTTCCCCCTAAATAAATTCAATAGAATCTATAATATCAATACTGTAAAAAACAAATATAACTAAATCATAAGACTTTGTTGATTTAATAGCAATTTTAAAGCTCCAAGGAGTTGGGAATAATAGTAAAGTTCCATATGATAATTCAAATATCTGCTTTTTGAACACAGTACGAAAAGCAATACTAGAAATCTATAAACAAAAGGCCGAACGAGAATGTTATTTTCTCGTTCGGCCTTTAATTGAAGAAACATGGTTAGATAACATTTGTACGGCTCCTATTACCCTATATATGTTTTCGCCATGTATTTCGATTGAACAAAATTAAGATTGGAAAGATTTCCAGCCTTCCTGCTATCATCGCAAATGATAAAACCAGTTTAGAAAAATCACTAGCATGTGCAAAACTTGCTAATGGACCGACAGTACCCAGACCAGGCCCAATATTATTGAAGGTAGCAGCTACTGCACTAAAAGCAGACGTGAAGTCAGGTGCATCAAAACTAATCAGCAGTAACAAAGCAAAAAAGATGATCATGTAAATAACGAAATAATTCGTTACACTATGTTTGACTTCTTTATCTAAAGGCTTCCCTTCATACTTAATCGTCACTATTCTATTAGGATTAGCGTTTCTTTTGAATTCAGAAACGGCTGTTTTCCATAAAATAGCTACTCTGGATATCTTTAAACCTCCTGCTGTAGAACCAGCACTTGCTCCAAAAAACATCAAGATAATTAAAACTGTTTGAGAGAAGACAGGCCAACTGCCAAAATCAGCTGTAGAAAAACCAGTAGTAGTGATAATGGATGAAACAGAGAAAAAGGCATCACGGAGCATTCTCCAAAAAGAATCATAATGAGAAAAAAGATTTAGGCAAATCAACGTTACGGCTGCTAAAACAATGCCTATGTACCATCTCAGTTCTTCACTTTTAAGCACTTCTTTGATTTGCCCTATCAGCACTAAGTAAAATAAGTTAAAATTCACACCGAAAATCAACATTGAAAAACTTAATACATAATCTATATACGCACTATCGTAAGAAGCAATACTTCCATTTTTGATACCAAACCCTCCAGTACCAGCTGCGCCAAAGGCATGCAATAAGGCATCAAAAAAGTTCATTCCTCCAAAAAGGAGCAAAATCACTACTACAGCAGTCAAAATCAAATAGATTTTATATAAAATACGCGCTGAAGATGAGAGTTTTGAAACCAACTTGCCAAAAACTGGTCCTGGTACCTCAGCTTTCATGATGTGTACAGATTCAGACTCTATTTGAGGCAATATTGCTAAAGCAAATACTAATATTCCCATTCCACCAATCAAATGAGTAAAACTCCTCCAAAATAAAGAAGACTGAGCTAAGGCTTCTACATCAGTCAAAATGCTTGATCCAGTAGTTGTAAAACCGCTGCTGGTTTCAAAAAAAGCATCAATCAATCTAGGTATATCTCCGTTTATCACAAACGGAAGTGAACCGAAAAATGATAGCAAGATCCATGATAAAGAAACAATTATAAATCCTTCTTTAGCAAACATGTTCTTTTTAATCGGCTTTTTACTGCTTAGTAAATAACCAATAGTCAGTAACAGTAAACTAATAGATAAAAAACTAAACGGATATTTCCATTCTTCTCGATAAATCAAACTGACTACCAATGGAGCGACTAATAGTATTGCTTCTACTTGCAATAGTCTCCCAATCGTATATTTTACCATGCTAAAATTCAATTGTGCTGCTCCTTTATTTTAAAATATCGTCTATATCATCATATTTTTTTTCTTTTGTAATCACAATAATATGATCATTTGGTTTGATTACGTCTTGTCCACCTGGAACGATCAATTTTTTCCCTCTAATGATATACGCAATCAACAAATGATTTTTTAT
This sequence comes from Desemzia incerta, assembly GCF_900115825.1. GTDB lineage: Bacteria > Bacillota > Bacilli > Lactobacillales > Carnobacteriaceae > Desemzia > Desemzia incerta. The sequence goes on from NZ_FOXW01000004.1 coordinate 241,011, forward strand.
TGGCAAAATTTCTAACGGCTTATTTATGACACGACTAGTTTCTTTCACTTTAAATTGGAGAGCCTCTACTTGATTGTCTGCTAATCTGAATAAAGCTTCTACATTTGAAACAGATGTGTTCGTTAATGAACGGACAAATTGTAAAATACTATTAGCAATCACTCTCTTTGGAGTCACAACTGTTTGCAGTCCCATAGTCCCAAATATTTTCAACAACAGTGTTCTATTCACCTTCGTCACGATTTTCTTCACATTTTTTTGAGAAGCGTATAAGGATGTAATGATGTTTTCTTCATCAACACCTGTTAAGCTGATAAATACATCATAGGCTTCCAGACGTTCTTCTTCTAAAAACTCTTGATCCGTACCATCTCCGTGAATGACCATAATGCCAGGAAAAACATCACTTAACTCTCTCGCTTTTTCCGGATCATTTTCAATGACTTTTATGTCCATTTTATACTCTTTTAACATATTGATTAGATAGTACGTGATACGTCCTCCGCCAACAATCAAAACTGATTTCATTTTAGCTCGATTGTCTCCAATCAGCTTATAAAACTTGTTCACCTCTTTTAATGAGCTGACAACAAAAATATGATCTCCTTCTCTTAGAAAATCATCTCCAGAAGGAATAAGCACTTCATCGCCCCGTTGAATAATAGCCACTAAGATATTCCCATAACGTGTTCTAAAATTCTTTAAACTCATATCTCGTAAAGGACTATTTGCCTTAATCTTTAGTTCTACTATATTCACTCGATTATTAGCAAATGATTCTACACTTAATGCAGTAGGATATTTGATTACTTTCATAATATCTTTTGCTGATTCTAGTTCAGGAGTAATCATCATTGTAATTCCAAGGCTTTCTCTTACGAAATCCAGATGCTTTGTATATTCTGGATTTCTCACTCGAGCAATCGTATATTTGGCTCCTAATTTTTTAGCAATCGTAGCCGACATAATATTGATTTCATCTTGTGACGTTACCGCAATGAATATATCGCATTTTGGAACATTGGCTTCCATTTGCAAATCATAACTAGCTCCATTTCCAACTATGCCTGTTATATCATATTTGCTAATCAGGGCGTTCAATCTTTTACTATTTTTTTCCATCAATATAATGTCATTCCCCTCAGACGAAAGTTCAGAGCATAAAACTTCTCCAACTTTTCCGCCTCCAGCAATGATAATATTCATAAGTATTCTTCCTCCTAATATGATTGCATTATAACTGCAACAATAATTGGTAATGGTATGTGCTGTTAAATAATTACTCATTCAAATAAAAAATAAAAAGTGGTCAACAGATGTATTCTAGCAGAATGAGTAGAAAATACAATGATTCTATGAAATATTATTTCCTGGGAAATAATATCAGTTTTATATATGTACTTATTATCAACTTTCGATCTGCATAACTAAGCTCTAAAACAGCAGCTATTGAATCAACTTATATCTTATAACCTTTTAAAAATAAAAAAAGAGATAGCACACGTTTTTACATGCTTTCGCATTAACGTATAACTATCTCATGGATTTGGCTATCCAATATATGGGCTGTGGGGGGCTCGAACCCTCGACCCGCTGATTAAGAGTCAGCTGCTCTGCCAACTGAGCTAACAACCCGTTCGTATCACAGTAAAAAAATTATAGCACATTTTTTTACTGTGATGCAATTTTTTTTATCATTAAATCTGGAATTATTCATTGCTGTTTATTAGTTGAGATTCTGTGACGAACTCAAACAATTCAGCAGATTGATTCTTATTGAGTTGAATATATTTTTCTTGTTCTTCTATTACAAGCTCAACTTGGTCCTTATTTGGACTGATCCATAGATCATAATTCGAACCAATCGACTGATTATCGTCTTCAAATTGAAATTTGTAATGCGGAGGCTGTGTCATTAATACGACTCCATTTTTCCATCGTACATCTTCTAGTAACTCCGCTGCTTTTTTTACGACATCATTATCCGTTATTTCTTTAAATAACTCGTATTGATCTTCTTCTCCCACGCGCTTTTGCACTATGATTTTATTTCCCGAAGAATTGGCTTCGTTTGAACAGCCTGTCATAAAAATTGAAAAAAACACTATACAGATCATCAAATATTTTGTGATTTTTAACAACAACACCCCTTTACTAAGGAGAAGCTTGTTAGTAAATCAACCTTAAATAAAACACGTCTGTAATTTTATTTTACATCAAAATATTCAATAATCAATAACGTTAATAAAAGAACTTGTTTTTATTCCTATTGTCTTATCCTTCAGACCAAATATCTTCTAAAATATTCGTTTGTTCTCGACCAGGTCCTACTGAGAAAGTAGAAATACGAACACCGACCAGCTCAGAGATACGATTTACATAATTACGAGCATTTTCTGGCAATTCTTCTAAAGAACGGCAGTTAGTAATATCTTCATTCCAGCCTGGTAACTCTTCATAAATTGGTGTGCACTCTGCTAGTTCTTTTAAGCTTGCTGGATAATGCAAGATTTTTTCTCCATTACGCTCATAAGCTGTACAAATTTTAACCGTGTCCAATCCGCTTAACACATCAATAGAATTCAAAGACAGATTCGTAATGCCTGAAACACGTTTTGAATGACGCATCACAACAGCATCAAACCATCCAACACGACGCGGACGTCCAGTTGTTGTCCCGTACTCTTTTCCGATATCTCGAATTCTTTGGCCGATTTCATCATGCAGCTCAGTAGGGAAAGGACCGTCTCCTACACGAGACGTATAAGCTTTACATACGCCAACTACTTTATTGACTTTTGACGGGCCAACTCCGCTTCCTATAGTAACTCCGCCTGCTACAGGATTAGAAGAAGTCACAAATGGATAAGTTCCTTGATCGATATCCAACATAACCCCTTGCGCGCCTTCAAATAATACATTTTTCCCAGCATCTAATGCTTCATTCAAAATCACTGAAGTATCTGTCACATATTTTTTGATTTCTTGACCATATTGGTAGTACTCTTCAAATACATCTTCAAAAGCAATTTCTGTTGAGTCATACAATTTAGTAAACAATCTATTTTTTTCTTCTAAGTTTCTGCGCAATTGTTCTTCAAATAATTCTTTATCTAGTAAATCGGCAATACGGATTCCTACTCGAGAAACTTTGTCCATATAAGCTGGACCAATTCCCTTAATGGTAGTCCCTATTTTGTTTTCGCCTTTAGATTCTTCTTGCAATTGATCCAATTGAATGTGATAAGGCAATATGACATGAGCCCGATCTGATATCCTTAAATTGTCTGTACTGATTCCTCTTTCATGCAAATAAGCCAATTCTTTAATCAGAGCTTTAGGATTTACAACTACTCCGTTCCCTATGACGCTGATTTTTTTTGAAGAGAAAATTCCAGAAGGAATCAGATGAAGTTTATATGTTACTCCACCAAATACAATGGTGTGTCCTGCATTATCTCCACCTTGATAACGAGCAATTACTTCAGCATTTTCACTCAAAAAATCTGTGATTTTTCCTTTACCTTCATCGCCCCATTGCGTACCGACCACTACTACAGAAGACATATAAACACCTCATTCATATTTTTAAAAATCCTTTAGTAGTGTACCAAGAAAGAGACTACTATTCAATAAAAAAACGAATATTAATATCTTTTTTATTGAAAAAACAGTTCAAAAGCGAACTATTTTCAATAAAACAATAATAAAAAAGCTTATAAACGAACGTGAGCGTTCATTTATAAGCTTTCGATTATTGCGGGATAGCATCTTCGGGATAATAAGATAAAGAAGAAAACTTATTATACTCTTTGATAAACAGTAACTTGACTGTTCCCCTTGCACCACTTCTGTTTTTTTCAATAATGACTTCAATAACATTATCTTCATCTGCTTCACTATTATCATCATCATTGTCTTGACCTTCTCGATCGTAATAATCATCACGGTAAAGAAAAGCAACAATATCCGCATCTTGTTCAATAGATCCTGATTCTCGAATATCACTTAAAACAGGTCTTTTATCTTGTCTTTGTTCTACACCACGAGACAATTGAGACAGCGCAATAACAGGAACCTTCAATTCTTTGGCTAATTTTTTCAATTGACGAGAGATCTCTGATACTTCTTGCTGACGGCTTTCTTTACCAGTCCCTTCAATCAATTGAAGGTAGTCAATTAAAATAAGCCCCAAGTTGCCTTTTTCTTGTTTTAATCGACGACATTTCGCTCTAATTTCCGCTACACGTATTCCTGGTGTATCGTCAATATAAATACTCGCTTTAGACAAACTACCCATGGCGATGATCAAACTTTGCCATTCTTCTTCTGTTAAGTTACCCGTTCTTAAATGACTGGCGTCTATGCTTCCTTCAGAACACAGCATACGGTTAACAAGAGACTCAGCACCCATCTCCAAACTGAAGATAGCTACTGTTTCATCTGTTTTAGTTCCAACGTTCTGTGCAATATTCAAAGCAAATGCCGTTTTACCAACGGCTGGTCTAGCTGCAAGAATGATCAATTCTTCTTTTTGCAGCCCGGCGGTCATCTTATCCAACAATTTATAACCAGTGGGTAACCCCGTGATTTCTTCATCGTTTTGATACAGTTGATCAATTTGAGCCACAGTAGAGTTCAAGACGTCTGAAATGGACAAAAAACCTGTCCTGCTTCGTCTTTCAGAAACTTCTAAGATACTTCGTTCAGCATCATCTAAAATCGAAGCAACCTCATCAGATTCTTCATATCCTTTAGCAACGATTTCCGTAGCGGTATGGATTAAATTCCGCAGAATAGACTTTTGTTCAACGATTTTTGCATAATACTCCATATTAGCTGCAGTAGGAACCGCAACCGCTAAATCTGCTAAGTAAGGGATTCCGCCCACATCTTCTAATTGATTTTTTGATTCTAGTGCGTTTGTTACCGTAACAATATCAATTGCTTCATTTTCATCGTTCAAATTCATCATCGCTTGAAAAATCAACTGATGTCCGCGTCTATAAAAGTCTTTTGCTTCAATAAACTCTAAAGCACCAACTAATGTATCCGCATCTAAAAAGATAGATCCTAGTACTGCTTGTTCAGCTTCAATACTCTGTGGTGGTAAACGATCTTGGAATGCTTCATTTGCCAAGTTTTTCTACTTCCTTTCAAACACATAAGAAATCGTATTTCCTATCCGATGTTTTCTGTCATTATTCTAACTCAAAAGAATTAAGAATACAATCCAATATAGCGAACACTTGTTCAGTTTTGTTTATAGTTTAATTATTTTGCCACAAGACAAACTAAGCTAGCCAAAATATAATTTAGGCTAGCTTAGTCTTACAATCCATTTATTCTATTTGCTATTCGGATACTACTCGAACCGTAATTTCCGCTACGACTTCAGGATGGATTTTAACATCCATTGTTTGAGTTCCTAACGAACGCATTGGAACATTCAGTTCAATTTTTCTTTTATCTAATTCAACGTTCAATTGGCTTTTAGCTGCCGAAGCAATTTGTTTTGTAGTTACTGATCCAAATAAGCGCCCATCATCAGCAGCTTTAGATTTGATTTCAATTACGTTTTCTTCTTTTTCTAGGAAAGCCTTCAGTTCTTTTGCTTCTTTTAAAATTTCAGCTTCCTGTTTCTCTTCAGCTTTTTTCTTTCCTTTTAACTCACTTACACTAGATGGCGTTGCTTCTTTAGCCAATCCTTTTTTGAAAAGAAAGTTAGAAGCATATCCGTTTGGAACTTCTTTTACTTCTCCTTTTTTTCCTTTACCTTTAACATCTTGTAGAAAAATTACTTTCATATTGTTGCATCCTCCTTGGTAGAATAATGTGCTAATATAGCCTCGTGAAGTTGCGTTCTAGCTTCACTGACTAAAGTATTTTCTAATTGAGTAGCTGCGTTGGATAAATGCCCTCCGCCGCCTAGTTCTTCCATGATTACTTGAACATTTATTTCTCCTAAGCTTCGAGCACTGATACCTATGCGATCATCTTGTCGTTTGAAGATAACAAAAGCCGCATCTACATTCGTCATAGAAAGCATTGTATCCGCAGTTTGCGCTGCTACTACTGTATCATACTTTTTGTTTTCTTCACCAGTAACAACTGCTATATTATCTGTCACAAATTCCATCGATTCTATCAAATGGCTGCGCAATAAGTACGTATCCGCATCTTCTTTTAATAATCGTTGGATTAGAACAGCATCTGCTCCACATGAACGAAGATAACTAGCAGCATCAAACGTTCTAGAACCCGTGCGTAAAGAGAAACTCTTAGTGTCTACTACGATTCCACCCAGCATAGCAGTAGCCTCAAGCTTAGTAATCGACTCTGCTTCTTGAGATTGGTATTCAAACAACTCTGTGACCAATTCAGCTGTCGACGAAGCATAAGGTTCTATATAAACCAACGCCGGATTATTTGGAAATTCTTCTCCTCGACGATGATGGTCAATGACCACTACTCTGTTTTTTTGCTTCAGTAAATTCGGAGCGATTCCCATAGATGGTCGATGGAAATCGACTAAAATAATAAGTGTATTTTCTGTCATCATCTCTTCAGCTACTTCTGGTGTAATAATGTAGCGGCTGATTTGATTGTCTGTTTCTATTTCTTCCAATAACTTTTCAATGTCATGACTGTATTGTTTTGGTTCAACTACTATCCAAGCTTCCTTATTATTCATCTGGGCGATTCTTCTAATCCCTAACGCAGAACCTATAGCATCCATGTCAGGATTCACATGCCCCATAACAACTACTTGATCAGCTTGTTTCATCAATTCTTGTAAAGCCTGACTAATCATCCGAGAGCGAACGCGTGTTCTCTTCTCCATTGGATTTGTCTTACCACCGTAATAACGCATTTCACCTGAAAGAGATTTGATTACGGCTTGGTCTCCACCACGACCTAAAGCTAAGTCCAGGTTGCTTTGAGCCAAACTAGCTAATTCATCTAAATTCTCATCTTCTTTATCTGCTTCAGTGTAGGCAACACCAATACTTAAAGTTAATGGGATATTCTGTTTAGACGTTTTTTCTCGTATTTGATCGAGTATACTAAAGTTCTCTTTTTCCATACGCTCTAAAGATTTACGATGCATAAATACGATAAAACGATCTTCAGATACACGCTTCAAGTAAATTCTGTGTTGTTTTGCCCAATTAGATAATTGAGTCGTAATGAAAGTATTGATACTAGAAATGTTTCTATCCGTCATCCCTTGCACGATTTCATCGTAATTATCGACGAATATGTTTCCTAGAACAAACTTTTCATCCTGATACCTTTTTTTAATTTGACTGTACTCTGAAATATCCATCAAATAAATAACTTTGATGTCTTCTTGAATAATGATTCGATAACTCTTGTCTCCCCACACGATCGTGGATGCATTATCCGCATAACTTTTTTGAATCAGTTGATTCAATTCTTCATCGATTTCCTCAATTTTCTTCCCTAATACTTCTTCTTGATATCCTATATGAGATTGAAAATAGGGGTTTGTCCACTGAACTTTATATTCTTCATCAAATAAAATAATACCAATGGGCATTTTAATTAAGGCTTCTTGCTCACCACGTTTAATGCGATAAGAAAGATCTTCGATATATTTATTGATTTTTTCAATCAATCGTTGTGAAAAAACATAAAGTAAAGATAAGAAAACAAGAAAAATTATAAGCATGACAAGTCCTATGCTGATATTAGAAAAAAACCCTAATATAATAATAACCAATTGCATCAAGATCAATACTCCTACAGATATCTTAACGTTCTCGTTTTTTAAAAATTGAGGGAGTTTTTCATCTGTTAGTTTGCTTTTCATTTATAACTCCTTTTCCTTTTCATCTCTGTTTAACGTTCCATTCTATTCTACCATTTATCGAATTAAGATACTAGAACGTTTACAAAGTCTCTAAGGCTTCTCATTCTTAGAAACCAGCCTACTGCTCCTCCTTAGAATCCCAACTTAATCTTTACCAGCAATTATTGTTTCATATAATTTCTTACTCAAATGTTTCACATGAAACATTTGAGTACAAAAATTAAAAAGACCGTGAAAGTGTAAGCTCACGGTCTTTAATACAGTTTGTTTTTATTCAGCTGTAACGAATGGTAATAATCCCATAACACGTGCACGTTTGATAGCTTTAGTCAACTTACGTTGGTTTTTAGCATATGTTCCAGTTACACGACGAGGTAAAATTTTACCACGCTCTGAGATAAATCTTTTTAGAAGTTCGACATCTTTGTAATCTACTTTTTCAATGTGATTAGCAGCAAAGAAATCAACTTTACGGCGCTTACGTCCGCCTCTGCGTTGTTGAGCCATTTCATTTCCTCCTTTAATTATCGATTATTAGAACGGTAAATCATCATCAGAGATATCAATAGGTTGTCCGCTTGATTCAAAAGGATCAGAGCTTCCAAAGTTTTGATAGTCTTTTGCAGGAGTTTGTTGGGATTGTGATCTATTCTGATTAGTATTAAAAGAATTAAAGTTTTTAGAAGAAGGCGCTGATCCATTGTCCTCTACTCGTCGTTGATCTGTAACAGATTTCGGTTCAAGCATTGAAAAATTATCTACTACTACTTCAGTAACATAAACTCTTTGACCTTGTTGATTATCGTAAGACCGTGTTTGAATACGACCCTCTACACCAACTAATGATCCTTTTTTAGTGAAATTTGCTAACGTTTCAGCAGTTTTTCTCCAAGCAACACAGTTGATGAAGTCTGCTTCACGTTCTCCACTTTGATTAGTGAATTGTCTATTTACAGCTACTGTAAAAGAAGCAACAGCTGTTCCATTAGACGTATATCGTAAATCTGCATCTTTAGTCATTCTTCCAACTAACACAACATTATTAATCACTACATCCGCTCCCTTCAAATTGTTTCACGTGAAACAATTAAATTAGTCGTCTTCTCTAACGATCATATGGCGTAAGATATTTTCATTAATCTTAGCTAAGCGATCAAATTCATTGATAGCCGCTGCATCTGAAGAAGTTAAATGTACGAGACGGTATAAACCTTCTCTATAACCTTTAATTTCGTATGCTAAACGACGTTTCGCCCAGTCTTTAGATTCTGTTACCTCAGCACCATTATCTTTTAAAATGTTATCGAAGCGTTCTACTAAAGCTGTTTTTTCAGCCTCATCGATATTAGGACGGATAATGTATAAAATTTCGTATTTTGCTGTTTGACTCATCTTGACTGTCACCTCCTTGTGGACTTTGGCCCTTTTTTTTGCAAAAAGAGCAAGGAGAGTATTCTAACGAGTAGATTACTCACGTCTAATTAGTATATAGCTTTTTTTACCAATTGTCAATGTTTTTGTCAGATTGTTTCTTTTTATTTTTTGTCAAAAAAAGACACCAGAGTTTCTCCTCTGGTATCTTTTTTGAAGCGATTCAGTTTTTTAATTGTCTTTTAGTCTTCTGTTTCATTATCCAATTCATTGATAATTTCTGCGTCTTCTACTTCTATTTCCACTTCATCAGCAACTTCTGGACTAATTTCAGTATCTGTATTCAATTCAGAAAGTACTTCTTCTTCCTCTTCTTCTGGTTCAACTTTCGCCATTGAAGAAACTAGAACACCTTCTGCTAGACGCATCAAACGAACTCCTAAAGTTGAGCGGCCGGTTTGAGAGATCGTTCCCGCACCGATACGAATAATGATTCCAGAATTCGTGATCAGCATGATATCTTCTTCCCCATTAACAGTCGTCAAACCAACTAATTTACCATTTTTCTCTGTAATGTTAGCCGTTTTAACACCTTTTCCGCCGCGTCCGCGAATAGCATATTCACTTGCAGCTGTACGTTTACCATAACCATTTTCAGTAATGACCAACACTTCTGAATCGTCTTTCAACAGATCCATCCCTACAACGAAATCATTTTCAGCTACACGGATACCGCGGACTCCTCGTGCTGTACGTCCCATATTTCTAACTTTACTTTCATGGAAACTTACCGCTAAACCTTCGTGTGTTCCGATAATGATGTTTTGATTTCCATCTGTTACCGATACTTTCATCAATTCATCATCTTCGTTTAACGAAATTGCTCTTAAACCATTACTGCGGATATTGGCAAATTCAGTAACAGACGTTCTCTTAACAGTTCCTTTTCGAGTAGTAAAGAACAGATATAGACCTTCTTCAGCTTCTCCTCGAACGTTAATAACCGCTTGAATGCTTTCTCCAGAATCTATTCCCAATAAGTTGATAGCTGGGATACCTTTGGCTGTACGACCGTATTCTGGGATTTCATAAGCTTTAGAACGGTATACTTTTCCTTTATTGGTAAAGAACAGCAAAGTATCATGCGTTGAACATGAAACAAGTGTTTCAATAAAGTCATCATCGTTTACGCCCATACCTTGAACGCCTCGACCGCCTCGATTTTGGATCTTGAATTCAGAACTTGCCAAACGTTTTACATATCCTTTATTTGTCAATGTAATTACGACATTTTCTTCTTCGATCAAGTCTTCATCTTCAATACTTAACAATTCTCCGACTAGTAATTCAGTACGGCGTGCATCTCCATGTTTTTCTTGAACGTCAGCTAATTCTTCTTTGATGATTTGGTGAACTCGTTCAGGTCTAGCTAATATATCAGTCAAATCTGCAATCAAAGCAGATAAGTCTAAGTATTCGCCTTCGATTTTTTCACGTTCCAAACCAGTTAAACGAACCATACGCATATCTAATATTGCTTGAGCTTGTTTCTCAGATAAACCAAAACGACTGATCAATGTTTCTTTAGCCAAATCAGCTGTTTGTGAGCCACGAATAATAGAAATGATCTCATCAATATGATCTAACGCGATTCTTAAACCTTCTAAAATATGCGCTCTTGCTTCTGCTTTTCGCTTGTCAAAAGCTGTTCTTCTGCGGATAACGATTTCTTGGTGTTTTAAATACTCTTCTAAAATGCTCTTCAAGCCTAATACTTTAGGCTCTCCATTAACGATAGCCAGCATGTTGAATCCAAAAGAAGTTTGTAAAGAAGTCATTTTGTACAAGTTGTTTAAAACTACGCTGGCACTGACGTCTCTGCGCACATCGATGACAATCCGCATTCCGTCACGGTCTGATTCGTCACCCAAATCTGTAATACCTTCTAAACGTTTGTCACGAGCTAATTCAGCAATTTTTGCCACTAATCTCGCTTTATTGACCATGTAAGGAATTTCAGAAACAATGATTCGTTCTTTTCCGTTTTTCAATGTTTCAATATCTACTTTAGCTCGTAAAGTAATCGAACCTTTACCAGTTTCATAAGCTTTTCTGATACCTGATTTTCCTATAACCAATCCACCTGTTGGAAAATCTGGTCCAGGAACAGCTTCCATCAAATCAGCTGTTGTAGCTTCAGGGTTATCCATTAATATTTGTAATCCTGAAATGATTTCCGCTAAGTTGTGCGGCGGAATATTCGTTGCCATACCAACTGCGATACCTGTGGCACCATTAACCAGCAAGTTTGGAAAACGAGCCGGCAAGATTTCAGGTTCACGTTCTGAACCATCATAGTTGTCGATAAAGTCAACGGTATCTTTATTCAAATCACGCAACATTTCCATAGCAACTTTAGATAAACGGGCTTCCGTATAACGCATAGCTGCCGCTCCGTCTCCATCCACTGAACCAAAGTTTCCGTGTCCATCTACTAAAGGAGTACGGTAACTAAAGTCTTGGGACATTCGAACCATTGATTCATAAATGGCGCTATCTCCATGGGGATGATATTTCCCCATAACGTCCCCAACAATACGAGCCGATTTTTTATAAGCTTTATCCGGTGTTACCCCTAATTCGCTCATACCGTACAAAATACGACGGTGTACAGGTTTTAATCCATCACGAACATCTGGTAATGCTCTGGCTACGATAACACTCATCGCATAATCAAGGAAAGACTTACGCATCTCTTTCGATAGATTAATGTCTTCTACTTTTCCATCATATTGATTTTCTACCAATTCTTTTCATCCTCCTTGATTAAATGTCTAGGTTTTGAACATATTTAGCGTTGTCTTCAATAAATTCTCGTCTTGGTTCTACCCGGTCTCCCATTAACATATCCAATACTTTGTCTGCATCTGCTGCATCTTCAACCGTTACACGAAGCATTCTTCTGTTGTCAGGGTTCATAGTTGTATCCCATAATTGCTCAGCATCCATTTCTCCAAGACCTTTATACCGTTGAATACCAGGTTTAGGACTTGCAGGAATACTTGCCAAGTAGTTTTCCAACTCTTCATCACTATCTAAATAAGCTACTTTTTTACCTTGTTTTACTTGATACAAAGGCGGTTGAGCAATATAGACATATCCAGCTTCAACAACTGGACGCATGAAGCGGTAGAACAATGTTAGCAATAACGTACGGATATGAGCGCCATCGACGTCCGCATCGGTCATGATCACTAACTTGTGGTAACGTGCTTTAGCGACATCAAACTCTTCTCCAAAACCTGTTCCCATAGCTGTAAATAACGAACGAATCTCTTCGTTTGCTAAAATGCGGTCTAGTGAAGCTTTTTCAACGTTCAATATTTTCCCACGAATCGGTAAAATAGCTTGAAAAATACGTGAGCGTCCTTGTTTAGCAGAACCTCCAGCTGAATCTCCCTCAACGATGAATAACTCACTGATTTCTGGATTTTTGCTTGAGCAGTCTGCTAATTTACCAGGTAAGTTGCTGATTTCCAATCCACTCTTCTTACGTGTTACTTCACGCGCACGTTTTGCAGCAAGGCGCGCTTTTGCAGCCAGTAATCCTTTATCCACGATTTTCTTAGCTACTTGCGGGTTTTCCATCAAGAAGCGGTCAAAATGTGTAGAGAATAAACGGTCTGTAATCGTACGTGCTTCAGAGTTCCCTAATTTAGTCTTCGTTTGTCCTTCAAATTGCGGATCCGGATGTTTGATCGAAACGACAACCGTCAAGCCTTCTCTAACGTCATCTCCGCTTAAGTTGTCTTCGTTTTCTTTCATCAATTTATTTTTACGCGCATAGTCATTCACTACACGAGTCAAAGCTGTTTTAAACCCAGATTCGTGAGTTCCGCCTTCGTAAGTATGGATGTTATTTGCAAAACTCATTAAGTTCGCATGGTATCCATCTGTATGTTGCATAGCTACTTCGACGGTGATTCCTTCTTGTTCGCCTTCTAAGAAAATAGGCTCAGAATAGAGTGTTTCCTTATTTTCGTTTAAGAACTCAACGTAACTCTTGATTCCGCCTTCGTAAAAATACTCCAGCTTTTCTTGTTTTGGATTGCGCTTGTCTTCGATCGAAATAGACAAACCACGGTTCAAGAATGCTAATTCTCGAACACGAACAGCCAATTTATTAAAGTCAAAAGTAGTCGTTTCTTTAAAGATCTGCGGGTCAGGCGTAAAGTGAACAGTAGTACCATGACGATCCGTTTCGCCAACTACCTCTAATTCACTCATAACTTTTCCTCTTGCAAATGATAAATGATATTTTTTTCTATCTTTGTGAATGTATACTTCCAGCGCTGAAGACAAAGCATTAACTACAGAAGACCCTACACCATGCAGTCCTCCTGAAACTTTGTACCCTCCGCCGCCGAATTTCCCACCAGCATGCAAGATAGTAAATACTGTTTCAACAGCAGGACGTCCAGTCTTTTCTTGGATATCTACTGGAATCCCACGTCCATTATCTTCAACGGTGATGCTTTCATCGACTTCTATAGTGACGCTGATTTGATCAGCAAATCCAGCTAAAGCTTCATCAATTGAGTTGTCTACGATTTCCCATACTAAGTGGTGCAATCCTTCGCTGCTTGTTGAGCCGATATACATCCCAGGACGTTTACGTACAGCTTCTAGTCCCTCTAAAACTTGAATTTGACTCGCATTATAATCTTTAGCTAACTCATCTCTGCTTCTTATTTCCTCTGCCACTCTTATTCACTCTCCATTTCTACTTGTCCGTGATCAATGTTAAATACTCTTGGAGCTTCGATAAGGTTTTTCTCAATGCCATCCAGACTTGTAGTGGTTAAAAAAGTTTGGACTTTATTTTGAATCGCCTTTAATAAATGTGTTTGTCTACTGTCATCTAACTCTGATAAAACGTCATCCAGCAGCAATACTGGATATTCTCCAGTCATTTCTTGCATCAAATTGATCTCTGCTAATTTCACGCTAAGAGCTGTCGTTCGTTGCTGACCTTGAGATCCGTATGTTTGGACGTTTTTTTCGTTCACATAAAATTTCAAATCATCGCGGTGCGGCCCAGTGAGTGTTGTACGCTGTTCCAATTCTCTCGTTTTATTTGCTTTGTAGGCGTCCATTAAATTCAAGTAATTTGAATCCTTATCAGTGGGATTATCTAACTGAATATTCGAGTGGTACTGAATCTCTAATACCTCTTTTTGCTTAGAGATCTCTTGGTGGATGGGCTGTGCCCAGTTTTGCAATTGCTCCACAAATAAAAAACGCTCCGCTAAAATCGAAGCACCATGGACAGCCACTTGTTCAGTTAACACCTCTAAAAATGTTAAATCAGACGCTTGTTTCATACTGAGTTGTTTCAAATATAAATTTCGAGATTTTAAAACATGCTGATACTCTACTAAATGGTGAAGATACACTGGACTCATTTGGCCTAATTCCATATCTACAAATTTTCTTCGCACAGAAGGCGATCCTTTGACCAAAGATAAATCTTCTGGCGCAAATAAAATCACATTTAAATTCCCAATATATGAACTCAATTTCTTTTGTTCTAAGTGATTTAATCGCGCTTGTTTGCCTTTTTTAGACAGCACGATTTCCAACGGGAAAGAAGAGTTCTTTTTTTGAACTCTGCCGCTGATTTTAGCAAAATCTTTTTCCCATTGGATCAATTCTTTATCACTGGAAGTTCGATGACTTCTGGCCATAGCCAAAACATAGATAGCTTCCATCAAATTCGTTTTCCCTTGGGCATTTTCTCCCAAAAAAACGTTGATACCATCTGAAAATTGCACTTCTGCATCGTGGTAATTGCGATAATTAGTCAGTTTCATGTCTTTTATGAACATTAGCGCGTTTCCTCAGAAGTATCCTCTGAAGTTTCTTTTTGGATAAAGTAAGTTCCTTCTCCTGGAATTTCAACGATTGATCCTGGATAAAGCTTTTTACCTCTGCGATTTTCCAACTCATCGTCCAGATATACAGTATTTTCAGCTAAAAAATGCTTCGCCATCCCTCCACTGGAAATGATGTCAACGCGTTTCAATAACTGGCCAAGTGTAATAAAATCTTCGTCTATTAAAATTGTTTCTTTCATCGTTTCACCTGCTTTTCAATAAAATAAGCGTGGAACGTAAAAAATCCACGCATATCTCTTTATGTCTTACTACTATTATACTCTTTTTTTAGGTATTTTACAAATTTATCTTAAAATAAGCACGTTTCTTTCGATTTTTGTTAAAAACGATGGAAATTGCCAAAAAGACTAAAAATAGCTAGAAACGGAAAATTTGCCTATATAAAACCACTTGCATAAAAAAACACTGTTTGAGATGAATTGTCTCAAACAGTGTTTTTATCTTGATTTAATTTTTAAAATGTTCGAACAGGTGTAATCAATTGAACAAATTCTTTTCCATCTTCAGAAGGTACAATGACAAATGGACGGATTGGCGAAGTGAATTTCACTAAGATATCGGATTGCCCAAATGTACGTAACGCATCTTTCATATAGTCCGGATTAAAGGACAATTCAATTTCTTCTCCTTGGAAAGATTGGAAATGAATTTCTTCTTGTACATTTCCAATTTCAGGAGAATTTCCAGAAATTTCCACTTTATCTTTTGAGACAGACAATTTGACCACGTTGTTTTTACCTTCATGAGATAGTAATGAAGCACGTTCGATTGAACCTAATAATGATGTAGCGTTAAATACTACGCTGGTAGAGCTGGTATCCGGAATCAATCGTTGAGTTTCAGGATAAATTCCTTCCAGTAAACGAGTGTAGAAATACAAGTTTTCTGTTTTAAACAAAACTTGGTTTTCTGTGATCATCATTTCTGCAGTTTCTGCATCCTCTTCTAGAATTTTTGATAATTCAATCAAACTTTTTCCAGGGATTATAATTTTATATTTTTGTCGAGCTTGTTCTTCACTCATCTCCAAAGGAATGATTCGTTGACTTAAACGGTGGCTATCAGTAGCTACAGCTGACAAAGTATTGTTTTCAATCACAATATTCACACCAGTTAAGATAGGACGGCTTTCATGCGTTGATGTTGCAATAACCGTTTGAGAAATCACTTGTTTGAACAAGTTAACATTCAAAATAAAAGATTCATTGCTGTCAATGACAGGCAAATGTGGATAATTGTTTGGATCTAATCCATTGATCGTAAATGAAGCTGATGCTGATGTGATCAATGTTTGGAAATGATCCAGTACTTCAATCGTCATTTTGTCATCAGGTAGTTTACGGACGATTTCGTTGAAGAAACGAGCTTGTAAAATAATCCCGCCAGTTTCCATAATTTCTAATTGATTTTTTTCGTCTTCAACAGGGATAAAGGCTTCGATTGAAATATCTGAGTCGCTACCTGTTAATGTAAGTCCTTCATTATTCGCAATAATTTTTACACCCGTTAGGATAGGAATTGTCGTTTTAGATGAAATAGCTCTTTGAACATCTGCTAAGCTGTTTAAAAAAGCACTTCGATTGATTGTAAACTTCATAAAATGAACCTCCGACTGTTTATTTTTAATAGAGTAATTACTTTAGTAATAGTAGTAGGGCTTGTTGATACTGTGGAAAACAAAAACCAACTCAAGAAACACAAGGTTTTCCACATGTTGATAACCTGTGGAAAGTTTTGGGAAAACATCTCGAGTTATACACAGTGGATAATCAGCTAAAAGTTTTTTTCAGTTCACTGATTTCTTTTTTCAGTTGATCATTTGTTGTCAAAGCTTGGGCAATTTTCTCATAAGCATGAATAACGGTCGTATGATCTTTCCCGCCAAATTCAGCTCCTATTTTAGGTAGAGATGAAGATGTCAATTCTCTTGATAAGTACATTGCGATTTGACGCGGCACTACGATAGATTTTACCCGCTTCTTACCTTTTAAATCGATCATAGAGATTTGGTAGTATTTGCTGACAGCTGCTTGGATATCTTTGATCGTGATGGTTGTTGGTTTTGAAGAAGGCAGCATACTTTTCAGTGCATCAGCAGCTAAACTTGTAGTAATTTCACGACTTTCAATGGCTGCATAAGCTTGTACGCGTACTAAAGCTCCTTCAAGTTCTCGAATATTTGAATCGATTTGTCCAGCAATGTAGCTCAATGTATCATCAGGAATTTCCAATCTTTCTGCATTAGCTTTTTTACGCAAGATCGCAATTCTTGTTTCTAGATCCGGCGGTGTGATATCGACTGACAAGCCCCAAGCAAAACGGGATACTAACCGTTCCTGCAATTTAGGAATCTCGTTTGGCAAACGATCACTTGTCAAAACGATTTGTTTTCGATCATCGTATAATGCGTTAAAAGTATGGAAAAACTCTTCTTGTGTTCCCTCTTTATCTGCGAAAAATTGAATATCATCGACCAATAACAAATCGACGCTTCGATACTCTTGTCGAAACTTTTCTTGTGTTTTGTTTTGAATGGAATTGATAAAATCATTCGCAAAAGTTTCGCTACTGACATATTTTACTTTTGCATCAGGGTTTAATAACAACATTTGGTGTCCGATGGCATGCATCAAATGGGTTTTTCCTAATCCAACTCCTCCATAGAAGAATAGCGGATTGTATATTGTTCCTGGTTCTTCCGCTACAACAAGAGCTGCCGCGTGGGCCATTTGATTCCCTTTTCCAATAACAAACGTATCAAAAGTATATTTATCATTTAAAAAAGCATTCTTTTTAAATGGATTTTTCTGTTCCATTGCTGAAGATGGTGATTTTTTTTGTGCTGCTATGGCTTCTTCTTCATTTTTAATCACAAAAATAGGCGACAACTCTTGACCAGAAAATTCGTAAATGTTTTCTACGATTCTAGTTGTCAGATTATTTTCCCAATATTCTTTGTGCAATGAAGAAGGAACTTCAACAATTAAATGCTGATCTGTTACTCGGATAGGATTTGCAGATTCAATCCAAGTATCATAACTTACTTTAGAAAGTGAATCTTTAAATCGTTCTTTTAAGTAGTTCCATAAAGAATGTAATTCATCCAACCGAAATCCTCCCTTTATCTATAATGTGTTAGACAAAAACTTTATTGATATCATAATTATGCTCTGTAAAATAATATTCCTCTTATTGTCTATGCGTTTGCTTGTTGATAACTATTTGAAAAATTCAGCAAACAGGATAATCATCACTCAGTTCTATTTTTTATGAGTGTCTGTTTTATTTTAGCACGATAAATAAAAGTTTTCCACAAGTACTTTCCACCTGTTGAAAATATATCCAAAGGCAGTGCATAAACTTATCCACAGGCTAAAAAAAGAATGTGGGTAACCTGAAAAAGATTTTTTAATCCAAAACAAATTGTGGATAAAAATGCAAAAAAGATACTTTAGTACCAGTGGTTACGAGAGTTATCCACAAGCGAGAAGGGTTGGTGGATAGAAAGAATAAACAGTGTGTTAGTTTGTGGATAAACACGGGAAAAGCCAGTGGAGAAGAAATTAGAAAAAAATTAGGAAAAAACCAAAAGGGGATAAGAATTTGACACTGTGGATAACTTAAGGTGGTGTCTGAGAGTATTTTGCAGGCTAAGTTATTTAGATAAAAGAAAATTTTTTAAGAGATAAAATAGAAAATTCTGTTGAGAAAAGATTGTGCGCCATCAAACAAGTTCATGTTAATTGGAGCACAATCTAAAACTGGATTTTTGAAAGAAGTCTTCATATAGCTATGTGGAATTTAATAATGTCAGCGAAATGAAGACAATAGGATAGTAATGCTAGCGAACTTAGAAGAATTGGTTTGAAATTGTGGATGAGGTCAATTATGGTGATCCGAAATTTAAGGGTGGAAGAGCTACATGTTGTTTTAAGGAGGAATAAAGCAGTCAAAAAGCAATAATTTAGACGTTTTTCAATTTTATTCATACTCTATTCCACAAAAAAAGAACAAATAACAAGAAAAAAACAAAAAGTTGTTTTATGTTTTTCCCATTTATGGTATGATATTTTAGTGAATGATTTAGATTGGGTGATTGTGGCTTGACAAGTCTGGTTTTTATCATTAAAATGTTCAAGACTGTCTTTATAAATTCCCAACCCATTTTAAGAAAGATAGTTTTTCAGGAGGTGTAACACGCATGAAAAGAACTTACCAACCTAAAAAGCGTAAACGTCAAAAAGTACATGGTTTCCGTAAACGTATGAGTACAAAAAATGGACGTAATGTATTGCAAAGTAGACGCCGCAAAGGCAGAAAAGTATTGTCTGCATAAGATCACTGACCGTCTCAGTGGTCTTTTTTTTCTATTTAAATTCAAATAAAAAATTTTCTTTATTGAAGAAAATTTGATAAAAAAGTGTTATAAAGATGAGGTATAGATATCATGAGGAAAGCGTATCGTGTAAAAAAAGAAGCTGAATTTCAAAAAGTCTTTCATCACGGGAAATCCACAGCAAATCGTCAATTTGTTGTTTACGTGTTAACTAAAGAAAATCAACCTCATTTTAGAGTAGGCATTTCTGTTGGGAAAAAAGTAGGGAATGCAGTGACGAGAAACTATGTCAAACGAAGAATCCGCCAAAGTCTTACAGAACTAAAAGCAGATTTGAAAACAGACAAAGATTTCATCATTATAGCGCGTAAACCTACAGCAGATATGTCGATGAGTGAAATAAAGAAAAGTTTAATTCACGTTCTAAAATTAGCCAAAATGTTAGACAAGTAACAATTTTTTTATAAGAGCGGAGGAAAAAAAGCGTGAAAAAGCGTAAGCGATTACTTCTTTTATTAGGAATGTTAGCATTAACAGTAGTTTTAGCAGCCTGTGGTACAGGTCCAATAAACAATGAAAGTACAGGTTTTTTTGATCGATATATTATTTATAACTTTTCGCAAGTTATCATTTGGTTGTCTAACTTACTAGGCGGAAATTACGGGATAGGGATCATTGCTTTTACGTTGATCATTAGAATTATTCTGTTACCTCTTACTTATTACCAAACAAAGAGCAGTCGTAAAATGACGGATGTTCAACCACAGCTGAAAGCTTTACAAGAAGAGTATTCTTCTAAAGATGCTGAAACACAAGAAAAACTACGAGCTGCAACTTCTGAATTATATCAAGAAGCAGGAGTCAATCCAGCAGCAGGTTGTTTACCGCTATTGGTTCAAATGCCTGTATTAATCGCATTGTATCAAGCGATCAGTCGTACCGAAGTGTTGAGATCAGGAGATTTCTTATGGGCAAACTTGGGATCACCGGATCCATATTTTGTTTTCCCTGTCTTAGCAGCGATTTTAACTTTAGCAACTTCTAAATTATCAAGCATGAGTCAAGAAGGATCGAATCCTACTATGGCGATCATGACTTACATGATGCCGATCATGATTTTATTCATTAGTATCTCGTTGCCGAGTGCGGTTTCCTTATACTTCGTAGTAAGTAATGGATTCTCTGTTCTGCAAACACTGGTTTTAAATAATCCATTTAAAATTAAAAGAGAACGTCGTGAAAAAGAAGAAGCTGAAAGACAACGTGAAAAAGATCGTCAACGAGCTTTGAAATTAGCTCAAAAAACGAAACGTAACGTAAAGAAAAAATAATCTCTAAACAGTTATGCATTCATTATAAATATCTAACAGTTCTGAACGGAGGATAGAAATGGATAAATACACCGCAAAAGCTCCTACTGTGGGAGAAGCGATCGAAAAAGCTTTACGCACTTTAGGAGTGAAGAGAGAAGAAGCTTCCATTGAAGTTATTGAAGAAGGAAAAAAAGGGTTTCTCGGATTTGGTCAAAAAGATGCAGTTGTGAAGGTCACTAAACATGTTTCAGCCGAAGCGACACCTGTTCCTGAAGCACCAATAAAACATGAACAAGCAGAAGAAGTAGAACAGGCGAAGCCTGAGATTTCTCACAGTATAGAAGAAGATCAGACTGTTGAGGAAGAGGCTGAAGAAGCGGGAACTAGAAATGATGAAGAAGCTATAGATTTAGTAGCTGCTTATCTGACGAACATAGCTGAAACCTTAGGGGCGCCTGCTTCAATAAAAGTAGAACAGCAAGATAAACAAGTGGTCTTTAACTTAGATGCCGAGAAAGCTGGAGTATTGATTGGAAAGCATGGAAAAGTATTGAATGCATTGCAATCTTTAGCCCAAGTTTTGCTCCATAGGCATGCAAAATCAAAAATGGTTGCTATAGTGAATATCGGCGACTATCGAGAACGACGAGAAGCTATTCTAAAACGGTTAGCAGAAAGAACAGCTGCTAAAGTGAAAGAAACCAATCAGCCAGTATTTTTAGAACCTATGCCAGCTTTTGAAAGAAAAGTGATCCATTTTTATCTGAGTCAAGATACTTGGGTGACAACTCATTCAGAAGGACGAGAACCTCATCGCTATTTAGTGGTCGAACCATCAGAAAAACAAATCTAATAAATAGCTGTCCCAATCAAAGAACTTACTTTGATTGGGACTTTTTTTTTGCATATAGAGAGCTGTAAAGCTACATTTAAATCAAAGAAGGGTGTTGGGTAGAAATATTGATTTATAGTAGAAGTTTGCCACGCTTTATTTAGCTTTTATTGTTCTTTTCCATCTAGTCAATTGCTTGTCTCATAATCTTCTATTGATGCCTGAAGTGAAAAAATGACACCATTATTTAAAACGCTTGCAATAATTAAAAAAAACGCTATAATGAACTTGTATATACAAGTAATCATTATCGGCACTTATACTATTATTTTTTGAGGAGGAAGTAACATGGTAGATTTTAAGCAAGATGCAAAACAGTTGCTAGAAGATATCGGTGGACCGGAAAACATTTCAGCTGTTACTCATTGTGCAACACGCATGCGTTTCGTATTGAATGATCCATCGAAAGCAGACAACAAGAAAATTGAGAAAATTCCAGCTGTTAAAGGAACTTTTACTCAAGCAGGTCAATATCAAGTTATTATTGGGAACGAAGTAGCTACTTTTTACAATGAATTTGAAAAGATCTCTGGTAAGTCTGGAGTATCAAAAGATGAGGTAAAACAAGCCAGTAAGAAAAACCAAAATCCATTGCAACGTGCAATGTCGGTATTGGCAGAAGTCTTTTCTCCAATTATTCCAGCTATTGTTGTTGGGGGTCTTATTTTAGGGTTCCGTAACATTCTGGAAGCTATTCCTATGGAAACACTGGGACAAGCAATGGCAGATGGTGTGCCGCAAGTCAATGCAGCTGGAGAACCTATTTACAATACAATCGTTCAAGTATCTCAATTTTGGAGTGGAGTCAACTCTTTCTTATGGCTAATAGGGGAAGCAATTTTCCACTTCTTACCAGTAGGAATCACATGGAGTATTGCTAAGAAAATGGGGTCTACTCAAATTCTTGGTATCGTATTAGGGATCACATTAGTATCTCCGCAATTATTGAACGCTTATGCAGTACCGGGAACAGCAGCAGCTGATATTCCATTCTGGGACTTTGGATTCTTCCAAATCGACATGATTGGTTACCAAGCTCAAGTTATACCGGCTATGTTGGCAGGGTTCTTATTAGCTTATCTGGAATTAGGGTTGCGTAAAATCATCCCGCAAGCTATCTCAATGATTTTTGTTCCATTGTTTGCTTTAGTACCAACTGTTTTGATTGCTCACACTGTTTTAGGACCAATCGGTTGGCAAATTGGAGACTGGATCTCAAACCTTGTATATTCTGGTTTGACAGGTTCACTGAGCTGGTTGTTCGGTCTACTATTCGGAACATTCTATGCACCGCTTGTTATTACTGGATTGCATCATATGACAAACGCGATCGACTTGCAGTTGGTAGCCGACTTTGGCGGAACAAACTTATGGCCGATGATCGCTTTATCAAATATTGCTCAAGGTTCAGCCGTAGTAGCAATCATCTTCATCAATCGCAAAAACAAGGAAGAACGCGACATTTCGATTCCAGCAGCTATCTCTTGTTATCTAGGGGTTACTGAGCCTGCTATGTTTGGTATCAATATCAAATATGCCTACCCGTTCTTTGCGGCTATGATTGGTTCAGGTATTGCTGGCTTAGTAGCATCTATCTTTAATGTGACTGCAAACTCTATCGGTGTTGGTGGACTACCAGGTATTTTGTCTATTCAAAACCAATACTGGGGAATTTTCTTAATTTGTATGGTTATTGCAATCGTAGTTCCTATCGTATTGACATTTGCATTCAGTAAAAATAAGAGATTCCAAAAAATGGGTATTGATGACTTACCACAACCTAAATTGGGATCATAATAAAAAAATAATCAACTATAAGAAGGCAGGGATTCTGTGAGTAACATGCATGAAAAAGTCGTTTATCAAATTTATCCAAAGTCATTTAATGATTCGGACGGAAATGGAATAGGAGATTTAAGGGGAGTGATTGAAAAAATCCCATATTTAGCAGGACTAGGCGTAGATATGCTATGGCTTAACCCATTCTTTATTTCACCACAAAACGATAATGGCTATGATGTTGCAAATTATACAGAAATAGACCCGTTATTTGGCACAATGGCTGATTTTGATGAGTTGGTATCAAAAGCGAAAGAAAAGGGCATGGGACTAATGTTAGACATGGTATTAAACCATACTTCTACTGAACATGAATGGTTCCAAAAAGCTTTAGCCGGAGAGAAAAAATATCAAGATTACTATATTTTAAGAGAAGCAAAAGAAGATGGCAGTTTACCTACGAACTGGGTCTCCAAATTTGGAGGTCCAGCGTGGGCAAAATTTGGAGATACAGATCAATATTACCTTCATCTTTTTGATGTGACTCAAGCCGATTTGGATTGGCGCAACCCTGAAGTACGCGAAGAAATGTTTAAGATCGTGAATTTCTGGTTGGAAAAAGGCGTTACTGGCTTTAGATTTGACGTGATCAATCTGATTGGGAAAGATGAAGTCTTATTGGATGCAGAAGACGGTGTTGGGAAGGGACGTTATACTGACCGACCAATTGCACATGAATTTTTGCATGAATTGAACCAACGCACGTTTGGTCGATATGAGAATATTATGACAGTTGGAGAAATGTCTTCTACAACTGTACCAAATGGAGTGCAATATTCTAATCCAAAAAATGAAGAGTTGTCTATGATTTTCAGTTTCCACCACTTAAAAGTGGACTACGAAAACGGAGAAAAATGGACTAAAGTAGATTATGATTTCATGGAATTGAAGAAGATATTGGATGAATGGCAAGAAGGTATGTCTAAAGGGAATGGATGGAACGCATTGTTCTGGAATAACCACGACCAACCTAGAGCCATCAGCCGATTCGGTGACCCTGTGAATCATTTTGAAGCTTCAGCTAAACTGCAAGCTCAAACGATTCATTTGCTGAGAGGAACGCCTTACATCTACCAAGGTGAAGAAATCGGGATGACCAATCCAAACTATTCAGATATTCATGATTTTGTTGATGTCGAGACCATCAATGCTTATGAAGAACTAAAAGAAAAAGGCTTGGAACACGAAGAAATCATGGACATTATTCGAGAAAAATCTCGTGACAACAGTCGTACTCCGATGCAGTGGTCGAATGACCTTCATGCAGGATTCACAACGGGCGAACCGTGGCTGAAAGTTGCAGATAATTATCATGAGATCAACGTGGAAAAAGAATTATCTACAGGTTCTATAATAGAGTATTACAAACGTTTGATTGCCTTGCGGAAGGAAATGAAAGTTATTTCTGAAGGAAACTACCGAGGGATCTTAATGGATCATCCAAGCGTATATGCTTATGTACGTGAGTATGAAGGCGAAGAATTACTGGTTCTGAACCACTTCTATGAAGAGCCGGTAACGATTGAAGTGCCTGAAGAATTCCAAAACCGCAGCAGCAAATATTTGATTGGTAATGGGAAAGAACGAGAATTAGGTTCGTCTATTACGTTAGAAGCTTTCGAAACAGTCGCTTATTTGTTTGGAAAATAGAGTATAGAAATGCCCCGTGAAACGTGGATTAAAATCCTCTCTTCACGGGGCATTTTCGTATATAAAACCCGCTCTCCACTCACCCATAAATTATAGATGGTTGAAGAGCGGGTTATCTTTTTTATGGTGTTCTTCTTCGCGCAAAATCTACAAACCGGAATTTATCCAAACGGTGTCTGGATTCTGTGTACTGGAAGAAACGCGTATCTTCTAAGTAAACAGAGCTTCTCACAACGACAACATGAGAATCATTTTGCAGATCCATCAGCAATTTGTCTTCTTTTGTGATCGGTTCGACAGTAAATTCCTTTTGAGCGTACCCAATAACTAAGCCTAGTGTATGCTCAATATAGTTGTACAATGAATTCTCTGCTTCTTTATCGGGCATCTCGGGGATGATAGATGTAAGCAAATAGTCTTTATCTAAGATCACTGATTCACCGTTTACCTGGCGTTGACGTTCAATATAATGCACTTGTGTATCAGCTGGAAGGTTGAATTGCTGGATAATGTGCTGAGGCATCAATTGACGTTCATTTTTTGTAAGAATCGTTTTGCCTTTGATGTGCTGTGTATCTTGAATTTCTTTATAGCTAGTCAAACCTGAAACTGGAAAATTAAATCTTTTCACGTCTAAAACGATGGAACCTTTTCCTTGCTGTTTTTGAATATAGCCGCTTTCCAGCAGTAAAACGAGCGCTTTTCGAATCGTTTCGCGTGAAACATTGTATGTTGTAGCCAATGTATTTTCGCTGGGCAACAAATCGCCCGGTTTATATCGTTGATTTAAAATTGCTGCCTCAAGGTCCAAATAAATTTCGTTGAATTTATTCATTTTCGTTAACCTCTCATTCTTTCATTCCCTCTTAGTTTAGCACATTTAGGCTGCTAAATCCCTTTCTTATCACTGGTTTTGAATAAAAAAAGAACCTTGGACCAGAAAAGAGAAAAACTTTTTCAATCTTATTGACAAAAAGTTAGAGACCTTGTATCATGCTTTAAGGATGTAGAATACAAAGTGATTCTACGGGCAAGTCAATTAAATATATTTATCTAAGGATAAAAAGTAGTCAAAGTGCTTTATCCATTTCTAATTTGAACAATTCAAATCAAGGGGTGGAGTGGGCACTTTTTTCGTGCAAAAAATTAAAGGAGTGAACGAGTTTGTCATTTGAATTTGATACTATTGCAGCCATTTCAACGCCTCCTGGTGAAGGAGCTATTGGTATTGTCCGTTTAAGCGGTGAGGAAGCAATAGCTGTTGCAGACCGTGTTTACAAATTAGGATCGAAACAACTAGCAGACCAAACGAGCCATACGATTCATTATGGAAATATCGTGAATCCCAAAACCAACGACACAGTAGACGAAGTAATGGTGACGGTCATGCGTGCGCCAAAAACATTTACCAGAGAAGATGTAGTAGAAATCAACTGCCATGGCGGGATATTGGCGGTAAATCAAGTGTTGCAGATTGTTTTACAAAATGGCGCTCGTTTAGCTGAACCTGGTGAATTTACAAAACGTGCTTTCTTGAATGGTCGAATCGATTTGTCTCAAGCGGAAGCTGTTATGGACTTGATTCGTGCCAAAACAGATAAAGCGATGTATGTGGCTTTACAACAATTAGATGGAAATCTGTCCAACTTGATCCGCAATTTGCGCTCAGAGATCTTAGACACTCTGGCTCAAGTAGAAGTAAATATCGATTACCCTGAATACGATGATGTAGAAGAAATGACTTCTATCTTGCTGATCGAAAAAGCTAAGCAAGTTAAAGCCGCTGTTCAACAATTGTTGGAAACAGCCAGCCAAGGTAAAATTCTAAGAGAAGGTTTAGCTACGGCGATCATTGGTCGTCCAAATGTTGGGAAATCCAGCTTGCTGAATTATTTGCTGAGAGAAGAAAAAGCGATCGTAACGGATATTGCCGGGACAACACGTGATGTTATCGAAGAGTACGTCAGTGTCAAAGGTGTTCCGTTGAGACTGATCGATACAGCCGGGATTCGCGAAACAGAAGACATTATTGAAAAAATTGGTGTTGAACGGAGTCGTAAAGCTTTAGTAGACGCAGATTTGATTTTATTGGTGTTCAATCAAAATGAACCTCTGACTAATGAGGATAAAGCGTTGATTGAAGCGACAAACCAAAATCACCGTATCATCATTTTAAATAAAATGGATTTACCGAATAAATTAGATTTGGAAGAATTAGAGTTCTTAGTCGGAGAAGACGCAATCGTTAAGACATCTGTGCTGACTCAATCTGGCGTAGATGTATTGGAAAGTAAAATTGCAGACTTGTTCTTCTCAGGAAATACTGGCGAAAAAGATGCTACTTATGTATCAAATGTGCGCCATATCGCGTTATTAAACGATGCAGAAACAGCTTTAGACGATGTAATCAATGGAGTAGAGTCCGGCATGCCGGTCGATCTGGTTCAAATCGATATGACTCGTTGCTGGGATCTGTTAGGAGAAATTACAGGAGATAGTGTGCAAGATGAATTGCTGACACAACTGTTTTCTCAATTCTGTTTAGGAAAATAAAAAGAACAAATGAGTAGTTTACAAAGAGAGGATGTTTAGATGAATCAGTATGAAGCAGGATATTATGATGTCATTGTTGTAGGAGCTGGACACGCAGGATCAGAAGCAGCTTTAGCAGCAGCGCGCATGGGTTCAAAGACTATGTTGATCACAATCAACTTAGATATGGTTGCTTATATGCCATGTAATCCGTCTATCGGCGGACCGGCTAAAGGAGTCGTTGTCCGTGAGATTGATGCTTTAGGTGGAGAAATGGGACGCAACATCGACAAGACGTATATTCAAATGCGTATGTTGAATACATCAAAAGGCCCTGCAGTTAGAGCATTACGCGCTCAAGCAGACAAATTTATGTATGCAAATGAAATGAAAAAAACCATTGAACAACAAGAAAACTTAGATTTGAAACAAGGAATCGCAGAAGAATTAGTGATTGAGGACGGGACTGTTCAAGGAATCATTACAAACACTGGAGCTATTTATCGTGCAGGAGCTGTAGTACTGACTGCTGGGACATCTTCTCGTGGAGAGATCATTATTGGGGAATTGAAATATTCTTCAGGTCCGAACAACTCTCAACCGTCCATCAAATTATCTGAAAATCTATTGGAGCATGGATTCGAGTTGAACCGATTCAAAACGGGAACTCCTCCTCGTGTAAATGCGTCAACAATTGATTATAGTGTGACGTCTGAACAACCAGGAGACGAAGAAGCAAATCATTTCAGTTACGAAACACCGAATGAGGCTTATTTGAAAGATCAATTGTCTTGTTTCTTAACGTATACGAATGAAAAAACGCATGAGATCATTCAAAATAACTTGCATCGTGCACCGATGTTTACAGGTATCGTTGAAGGAGTAGGAGCTCGTTACTGTCCTTCAATCGAAGATAAAATCGTTCGTTTCAGCGACAAGCCGCGTCATCAATTGTTCTTAGAACCAGAAGGACGCAATACGGAAGAAGTATATGTTCAAGGATTGTCAACTTCTCTTCCAGAAGATGTCCAAGAAGAAATCATCCATTCTATCGTTGGTCTAGAAAACGCTCGTATGATGCGAACTGGCTATGCGATTGAATATGATGTGGTTACGCCATATCAATTACGCCCATCTTTGGAAACAAAGAAAATAAACAACTTATTTACAGCTGGGCAAATGAACGGAACTTCTGGATATGAAGAAGCAGCTGGACAAGGAATTATGGCTGGAATCAATGCAGCTTTGAAAGTTCAAGGAAAAGAGCCTCTAGTGTTAAAACGTAGTGAAGGGTATATCGGAGTAATGATCGATGACTTAGTCACTAAAGGAACGAACGAACCTTACCGTTTACTAACATCTCGTGCAGAATACCGCTTATTGCTGCGTCATGATAACGCAGACTTGCGCTTAACTCAAATGGGTTACGATGTTGGCTTAGTGACGAAAGAACGTTACGACAACTTCTTAATCAAAAAAGCTCAAATTGAAGGCGAAATTGAACGATTGAGCCACATCCGTTTGAAACCGACAGAAGAAATCCAACGTTTCTTAACGGAAAAAGGACATGCTCCATTGAGAGACGGGATCTTAGCGATTGATTTCTTACGTCGTCCAGAAATCAGTTATACGGAATTGATGCAATTTGCAGGTAATGATGTTGAATTACCTGAAGATGTTCAAGAACAAGTATCTATTCAAGTGAAATACGAAGGGTACATTGCAAAAGCTGCTAGTAAAGTAGACAAGCAAAAACGAATGGAAAACAAACGCATTCCAGAAAATATCGATTATCGTGCAATCAATGGACTAGCAAATGAAGCAAAAGAAAAGTTGATCAAAATTCAACCAGAAACGATTGCTCAAGCTAGCCGAATCAGTGGTGTGAACCCAGCAGATATCTCTATTTTAATGGTTTACGTGGAACAAGGCAAAATTGCTAAAGTATAAATAATCAAAAAATACCGTATCATTAAGATTCAACTTCTTAATGATACGGTATTTTTTTATCTGTATATTTAAAATTTATCCTAAGGCTACATCCAAAACCATCATGACGCTAAATCCTACTAATAAGGAAAGTGTAGCGATATCTTTGTTGCCGTTGGTTTGAGATTCGGGAATCAATTGCTCAACTACAACAAAGATCATTGCACCTGCTGCGAACGCTAAGGCATATGGTAAGATGGCTGTCATCGTAATAACTGCTACAGCACCAATTACTGCCGCTATCGGTTCTACGATGGCAGATAACTGACCAAGGTTAAATGCTCTCCAGCGACTGCTTCCAGCTGCTCGAATCGGCATAGATAATGCAGAACCTTCAGGGATATTTTGGATCCCAATACCTAAAGCTAATCCTAAAGCACTTAAAAAGGCATCTCCGTTAGCAGCTCCAGAAACAACTGCTCCAAACGCTACCCCGACAGCTAGGCCTTCAGGAATATTGTGGATCGTAACGGCTAAAAACAGCAGCAAGTTTTTGGATGCTTTAGTTTTAGGTCCTTCTCTGTTCTCTATCGGCTCATTAAAATGCAAATGGGGGATGACCACATCAATCAGTCTTAAAAATAGTCCACCTGCTAAAAAACCTACTACTGCTGGAACCCACGACCAAGTTCCATAGCCATTTTGTTCCGCATACGAAATAGATGGAGCTAGTAAAGACCAAAATGAAGCTGCAATCATTACACCAGCTGCAAAGCCGTTCATGATGTCTAAAAACTTGCGGTTAACTTCTTTGAATAAAAACACAAAAGATGCACCAAAAATAGTACAGCCCCAAGTGAACAAACCGGCTAAAAAAGCTTGTAATACAGGACTGAACGATTGAAAAGACTCAACCATATTCCTTTACTCCTCCTTGAATATAAATCATATAGTATAAAAAAATTTATACATTTTTTAAATCGAACCTCAAAATTAATTTTAGACTTGTCTAAAACTGATTTTAAACTTAGCACACTCTTTTTGCAAGCAAAACTGACCAAAAATGGATTTATCCTATAGATTTGAATCTAGAACTGGTTTCGTACGTTTAACATTTGAAAAGATAATTTTGCTGTTAGGAAGGGTTGGGAATTTTGTTAAATTGAATTCTAGATCTTGTTTAGGAACAGAAAAACTCAGCTGATTAACTAAAAAATCAAGACAAACGTTCATAACTTTGATCGTGATCCATTCTCCAGCACAGCGGTGTCCTCCTAAATGGTCTCCGCCACCCTGAGGGATGAAAGAAAAAGGGCTCTCTTTCCAATCGTTAAATCGATCAGG
The DNA here is from genome assembly GCF_900115825.1 of Desemzia incerta. Lineage (GTDB taxonomy): Bacteria > Bacillota > Bacilli > Lactobacillales > Carnobacteriaceae > Desemzia > Desemzia incerta. The sequence goes on from NZ_FOXW01000004.1 coordinate 272,011, forward strand.
GAAGAATTGATCGGCATTCTCCCATATTTTAGGATCATGATTGGTACCATAAATGTCCAGAACAGTTAAAGTTTCTTTTTTGAAGGGATAACCATTCCAAGTAAAATCTTTTGTAGTTATAGCTGCCTGGAAAGGAAAGAAAGGATAAAAACGACGGACTTCTTGGACAAAATACTGATACTGTTTTGAACCTTTAGTAATTAATTTTTCAGCTTCATTTGGATATTGAATCAAGGCTTGAGCGGTAAAGGCAATATAAATAGCAACGGCTACAATAGGGCGGATGATGTTCAATACCTCAACTGCTGCGACATCTTCATCCATTAATTTTCCTATATCATCTCTATGCCAAGAAAAAACATAAAGTGTAGTATTCTCTTCGGGCTTTAGCTCGCCGTTGCGTACTTGCTGAACCAATTTTTTAATCCAGTTCTCTAATTTTTTTCTGGAATGAGTCCCCTGTAAATAGCTTGGACTGATAGAAGCTGTTTTTTCAAATAAGTTGGCTAGATTTCGAGTAGTATCTTTAACTTCTTCTTCCAACAACGGTACACCTGCCCATTCGCAAGCTGTGCGGCATAAAATTTCTTTTACTTCGTCATATAATACAATTTGATCCATAGACTCCCATTTTTTAGCTGATTGATACCAGTAATTTTCTAAAAGAGTCGTTAAGCGATCTAGCTCTTTGGGTGACATTAAAGACATGAACATTTTTTTGCGGTCTTCGTGTTTTTTCCCATCTAAAGATTGTACCCCATGCTGTCCAGTCAATACTTTCTGTACGGGCTTAGGCATGGCTTTATCTCGTTTGAATTTCGATGTGTCATAAAATAATTCCGCACCTGACTCTCCCCCAAGGCAATAAGCTTTTTGTCCAAGGATAGTCGTTTCAAAAACGTCTGTATCCATTTCTTCCCGGCGTTTCAAAAAATATGGATAACCTTCTTTTAAAACTTTCAATGAATGATCTAAGCCTGTTTCTTTTGGCATTTGCGTATGATGAGACATATAGATTCCTCCTTTGGTGATGACTATTCATTCATTATCGTATTTTTTTCGGGAAATAGAGTCAACCAAAGTGACTTTATAAAAAAGCAGCCGCTAAGTCTTCGATTTAGAGACTAGCGACTGTGGGAATATATGATTAGATTTGTTTTTCTTTTAATATTTGTTGTATAGTACTGGCTTTTTTTAAATCACAATTGATGATCAAGTGATCCCCAATATAGATTTTTGTTTCACCATGAGGAAGGATACGTTCATTTCCTCTATGCAAAGAAGAAATGATCATATCTTCAGGCCATTGAACGTCTTTTATTGCTTTTTTAGCTAAATGACTGTTGGCTTCAATAGGGTGAATGAAAGAATAGGGCTTATTGATACTAATAGAGTGATCGACAGGCAGCAATTTTTCGAGCAAGCTCTCATATATAGGCTTACTTCCCAAGAAATCTGCCGTGATATAAGCTGTTAAGGAAACTACAGCCAGCGGCATCAATTGGTTCAGTCCACCTACCATTTCGGTTACCAATAAAATAGCAGTTAAAGGTGCTTTCCCAATTGCCGTGAAATAACCAGCCATAGCAAATAAAATAAAATGTGTTAAATAGCGAGCGTCCATTTGAAAGTAATGAATCATTAACTGAGCAAATATTGTGCCTAAAATGGCGCCTAAAGATAGAATAGGCAAGAAAATACCTCCAGGAACACTTGCTCCGTAAGATACCATAGAGAAAACAAAACGCAAAATAAATAAAGCTATTAAAATAAAAAGAGACAAATTCCATTTAGGAAGCTGTACGATAAAGCCGCTCCCACCACCGATGATCGATGGTAAATAATAGCCGATAGGAATCAATAATAAAAGAGGAATGACTGAATTGAAATGTTTAGGGATAAAAGAAAATCGTTGATAAAACTTGGGTAGAATATCCAATAAAACTTTATTGTACAGCCATCCAGCTAAACCTAAAAAAATCCCTAAACAGGGTAAGTAAATATAATACTGTAACGGGAGAAAAGTTACTGCTCTAATATTTATCACAGGTGTTAAACCAAAAATAGTCAACGAAACGAAATTTGCTACAATAGCTGAAGTAAAAGTTGTTACAGCAACTAATGGAGAAAAATTATGGTGTACTTCTTCTAATACAAACATCAACCCTGCTACAGGTGCGTTAAAAGCGGCTGCCAAACCAGCTCCAGCTCCACTAGAGAGTAAGACCGTTTCTTCGGTTTCATCGCCTTTTGTCAATTTACTGGTACCTAAACCAACAGCAGCACCCAACTGAATAGATGGACCTTCTCTTCCAAGGAAAAGACCGGAACCAATAGCTATCAAACCGCCTATAAATTTTTTCCACAGGATAGACCACCATTGAACATGAATAACGCCTTGAACTTGACCTTCTACTTGAGGGATACCACTTCCTTTAATATTCGGTTCGCTTTTAACCAATAAACCAATGATTAGAGCTGCAAGAATAGAAACAACCGCCCAAGGGAGTAACCAAATAGGTTCTGAACGAAAAAGTGCATATAATTGAACAATACTTTCTAATATCTTTTCTACACCTAAACGAAACAAACTAACAACAATTCCAGTAAAGATACCTACTAAGATGCCTTTAGCGATATATCGAATTCGTCGGTCTTTAATAGTAAACAATGAGTGTTTCATTTTTCATCTTCTTTCTATAAAATAATGTTTCTTTTCTATGTTACTCTTTCTAAATTAAAAAATGATAAGAAAAAACGAAACTCCTGTTGTTAAAAAGAAGTTTCGTTTTTCAAGTTGGGATAAAATTTACTATTGATTGTGGTTGGATTCGTTAATCACTCGACTCATATCTCGAACGTTAAAAACAGCTTTGATAATGATGGCAACTACTGCGCCTAATAAAGCGCCAATCGGACCAAAAATCAGTACACAAACAATTGTGGAAAGGAAAGTATACAAAGGACGTACGCCGATTTGTTTTCCTGTAAGATAAGGTTCAGCAAATTGTCGAACCAAGAGTATAATAGCGTAAAGCAAACCTAACTTCCATGCTACATCTCCGTCACCCATCAGTGCTCGAATAATTGCCCAAGGCAGCATAATAATGCCGCTTCCCAATACAGGAATCATATCCACAATAGCAATTCCAAATGCTTTCATTCCCCACCATTCGATTCCAATCACTACAAAACCAATACACAACAAAATGAATGTCAGTAAGGAGAGTTTTAATTGAGCAATGATAAAGCCTTTGATGCCTTTACCAGTTGCGTAAATTACTTCTCTTAAATAATAAGCCCATTTTTCCATTTACAAAACCCTTTCTCCTTTAGTTAAGTAAAAATAGTATAACATGCTGAGCTGAAAACAGGGTCGGTCTAAGGACTGGACTATTCAATGTTTATAAATATTTCCTGGGAAATAATAGCTAGAAACAAGTAACTTAGTTGTGTTTATCGATATATTGGCAGGCTAATTGGAAAATAATCAATATTAAGATAATAGCAATCAGAAATGTCACAACATTACTACCGATATAGACTTCAAAAAGAATATAAGACACTCCTAGAATTATAGAAACACATGTAAGAAAAATGACTTCATTCATCTTTAGTTCTCCTTTTTATCTTTCTGGCGCAAATAGGTAAGAAGAGTGGCATTACGATAAACTAAGATATTATCTTCATCTGTGACTCGAAGTTTAATAGTCGAATTGATAGATGATTTACTTATGCCGGTTCTTTTTAAGCATGTTGCTTATGCTGCGCAATTGATTCTATTCCTACTACTTATCATACGGAAAGTATCGATCATTGACTATAAGCCATTAGTTGCCTTTTAGCACTTAATGGTTGCGCAGGTATAAACTAATAGGTGCTAGTTGTTTTGTTAACTAGAAAGTATACTAAAGAGTAGAAAGGAGGAGTTAAAGATTAGTTACGGCTAAGTTTTAACTATTCGAATAATAGTTGGAAAATAACAATAGCTATAGATTGTTTTTTCTGTAGATTTGATTAATAACTTGATGTTATTGCGGCTTTTTTTCATTTTACAAGCAAAATGAAAACCCTGTCACGAAAATGACAGGGTCGAATAAGGTAGTTTTATTAGTAGAAAGTTTGATTAAACTTTAAAAACGGAGGGATTTAGTTGAAAAAAATACTTTTTCTTTTAGGTTGTATATCTTTTTTTAGTTTTATCATTACACCAAAGGTTTATGCTGGAGAGGAATTTTCTTTACCAGATAATAGTGTAGTTTATGATATAGATCAAGGTGGTTCGCAACAATTTGAAGTTGAAGATGATTTGGGACGGCCCTACATTATTACAATTGAAGAAGAGACTCAACTCTTAATGATGGCCAGCAGCGTCAAGAATGGTACATACAAAATCACAAAAGAAAGACCCTTACAGTGGAAAGCTAGCTACAAAATCGATGTGAGCAGTAATAAAATTACCAGAGCGCACTCCGCGTCAGCAACAGCTATAACTGGAAGTTTTAAAAGTACTTCATTAAGAGTAGACAGTCCTACACAAGCCACTTATTATTTGAAAAGAACATTACTGCTTGTAGAGTCTTCAATAAATTTGAGAGCCAAATTATCTAATGGGAATATTGTCGTCACTTATTAACTGTTACTCCCCAATGTATTCAACGGTTGTTGTTCCCCAACCTAAATAGTCGCCTAAAGCGCTATAGACAACAAATGAATTAACGAGTAAACAACAAACGCATGCTAAGTACACCAACTTATAGAGTGTGTTTGTTTTTTTGTTGCGCTTAATAAGGACCGGAGCCACCAGAAAGCCTATAGGGGCGATCAGGCAACCTATAAAAGCGAGAATAAGAAGCATAAGTCCCTCATCTTTTTCAGAGTTTCCGCGGATGAAATCCAGCTTTTGGAAGTTCTCTTCAATTTTGACTTCATTTTCTGCTATTCGTTTTTTAAATTCTTGATTCTCTTTCAGTAGTTCATCAATAGAAACTTCATAATAGGTACTGAGTTTTACTAAATTATCTAAGTCAGGATAACTATTGCCATTTTCCCATTTAGAAATCGATTGTCTTGAAATATGTAAAAAATCCGCCACGTCACCTTGAGAGTAGCCTTTACTCACTCTGCTCTCTTTTAATCTTTCTCCTAACGCCATGTGTTTTCCTCCTTATTACCTGTTGCTCATATCATACCTAAAGTCTTCAATTTTGACTATCATTTCTTAGTTGCATGTTAGCACGCAATGGTTGCTAAGATGTAAACTATGGTGTGCTTTTATTTACAGCTTAATTGAGGCATAATTAAAAATGAGAGTATTCTAATATAATCAAAGAGCTGCAAAATAGTTGAATAAGTTAGAGGTGAAAATATGTTTGATAAGTATAAAGAATTCACAGAAAAACACCCGTATAAACACGTCATACTTCTAATGACAACTTCGAGTTTTATTGGAATTTTAATCGAATACGTAGTAAATAAAGACTTTATTGGTACAGCGTTATACGGAACTATAGGACTGACTTTGATTGAGCTTTTTAGAACCAAAAGAAACAAAAGACGCTAGAATAATTGATTTCTATCAAATGGATATTTACTCTTTATTATTTTTAAGGTATACTATTGATTGTTCAGTAAATAACAAAAGGTTCCTTAGCTCAGTTGGGAGAGCACTACCTCGACAAGGTAGGGGTCGCTGGTTCGAGCCCAGTAGGGACCATAACGATAAAACGGTAACGGATTTTTCTTTAAAAATCGTTGCCGTTTTTTTAATCCTTTGAAGTGTGAATAGTAGTATATTTTAATACGGAAAATAATGGAAGGGCTTACATTGAAAAAGATTCTTTTAGGAGTAATAGTTATTTTGGTGTATTAGTGTTGTTAGCTGCATGTAGTTCATCAACTGTAGGTGTCAGCGAAGTTGAAAAAGTACCTGATGAAGTACAAGCTGTTAGTGATTCGGATAAAAGATTGCAATTGATTTATTCAGAAGAGGATATGTATTATATCGTATTTCATTTCACTGGTGCAGTAGAAGCTGTGGCAGCAACGATTGATACTGAGACTAGTGGAGACACTATAAATGTAGATTTTCAAGTCACTCCTGAACAGGATGGCGAGATGAGCGAGTACGTATATAAGCTCATCTTAGATCGGGAACACGAATACATTAATATTCAAATAAATGGAAAAACCGTTTATTTTGATGAATCAGTAGTTTAAATGATAGTGATTTTGGTTTCAACCCACAGTGGATTGCTTTTTGTACTTAAACATTCTTGCCTCATTGCTTAACAGAGATTATTCAATAATCATTTCCTGTAGTAAACAAAGCAATAAAACAACTCTTATGACAGTTCTTTTATAAGGAGATTTGCCATGAACAGAAAATATCTATTCAAAGGATTGTTTTTAGTCGTATTGGTTCTCGGCACGGTTAATTATGTTTTCAATACATCTAGCTCTGAAGTAACGATCAGCTCATTGTTTATTCTTATTGCAGCAGTGATCTATGTGCGTGATGAAGTATCTTTATCTACTAACGATTCAGACAACAGAAATAAATATCAAAAGTGGATAGACCGACTTTTTGTCGCCATTTTTATTGTTATTTCAATCGACACAGTTATTTCATTTCTGATTTATGGTATTTCTTAATTTGGAACAGTTTAATTCTTCCGGCTGAGTTTCTTGAAAATACTTTCGATTATCCATATCCCCAAAAGTATCAAAGGTAATGTTTTTACTACGTATTCAATACTTCTTTTTGGAATATTGGTATAGATAGCCCAATAAAAGACGACTAATACCCAAGTAAACGTCACGGTGTATTTAAAAAAGTTAAATTTCATTATTATGCTCCTCTAAATAATTTATCTATTCTTCTATTATGACATATGAAAGGAAACAATGATGAAAAAGTATCAGCTGTTTTTAGCATGGATGTTTATTTTACTAGCTGTCGTCATATTGATTAGTTTGCCTGAATTAGTGTATCCTACTATCAGTGAGGATGGAGTAGATACTCACCAGTATTTACTAGAAGTGATTCTGCACATAGTAAGATACGTTATTCTATCTATTTTCTCGTTTATTTTAGGAATAAAACTGTTACATAAAGATTAATTGACAATTTTTGGTGCCCAAAACACGCCCTCCGTTTATCCTAGTGGAAGGCGTGTTTTTCTATTTGAACAGTATGTTATTTGACCACTAAAGCCATATCGCCATTACGCACATACTCGAATTTTTTCATTGCAAATGAAATAAAGAATGTTACAGCAAATGGGATCACAACGCCAGCTATCATATAGTTCAGGAAGCTGGTCAAACCTTGATTACCCAGTACAGTAATCGGTGCGATGAAGGAACAGAACCCTAGTCCACCTAATGCACTTGCGGTCGTAAAGCCAAGTGCTGAAGTCGCTATCGGTGCGGCAACTGCACAAGCAATAGTGGGAGCTACTAGAATCATAGGGTTTTTGATGATATTCGGCAATTGTACTTTTGGCGTACAAACAAATTGTGCTAAAAATCCTCCTAGGTCATTTTCGCGTAAAGAAACAAAAGAGAAAGCAACATACATACTAGTCGTTCCAATCAGCATTGCTGCACTGGATACTGGGTCTAAGTTCAGTGCAATAGCGATGGCGGCTGAAGAGGCAGGCGACATCAAAACAAGTCCTCCAACGACAGCAATAACAGCTGATCCAATAATAGGGTAGCCAGCAACTGAAGCAGAAATGAAACTGCTAAAAGCATTTAATAAGGGCGAAATCACAAAGTTCAAATAATATCCGCTTAAGCCGCCGACTAAAACGGCTGCCAAAGGAATAGCCATCATGTCTAACGGTGTTTTTCCAGAAATACGTTTCCCAACAAATGTAGCAATGGTTGCGGCGATCAAACAGCCAATTGGTTCTCCTGAAGCAATCGAAACGACGCCTTCTGCAGTTGTCTGCACAGCACCAGCCCCCACAGTTCCTGCCGCCATAGCACTGAAGACTGTCAGTGTATTCCCGCCAAGCATGATAGCAATACCGGCACCAATAGCGGGAGCCATCAGCATTTTAGTAGCTGTTCCAATAATCACCAATACAGAGAGACCTGTCATATTGCCGATTGTTTCTAACAGTAAGCCGATTCCGATAGTGACAAAAATAGCATTTGCTATTCCTGAAGATGCTTTGTACATACGATCAACTAAATATTTTTTCATACTTATTGCCCTCCGTTTTTCAGTGATTTTACAGTCGTTTTTATTACTTAGCGGGAAACAAAAAAAGAAGCAAGCCCTAAATCATAAGGGCTTGCTTCATTACTAAAGCTGAGCCCGTGGAACGCGAACAAGGACTCAACTAAATGAATAGTTCGAATCCCAGCTAAAGTAATAAAATAATAATGACTAAAAAAGAAAGGCTGAAAAATTCAGCAGAACGCATGTGTAGTGTAAATGTTCCTGTTTTCATTCTCAACCTCTCCTTTTCGTCAGTATTTTTTTGACCGTGAAGATAGTGTAACTGCATATTATGAGAAAGTCAAATCGTTTATTCATTTAATTTTAATCTTTCTCATGATTGAATTAACACACTAAATGTTCTTTATCTTTTAGCAAAAAAATCTTCCAAAAGCATTGAAGTTCAAAGGAATTTGTTATACAGTTAAACAAGTAGCCCGTGAAACAAATTGTGTTTCACGATTGGAAAACAAGGAGTTGGAATGATGAATCCAGAAGAGTTTAGAAAAGCCCTTCAAGAAAAAGGGATTCCACTGACGGATAAAAAAATGGAGCAGTTCGAGCAATATTTAGAGCTGTTGCAAGAGTGGAACGAAAAAATCAACTTAACCGCCATTACGCAACGTGAAGAAGTCTATTTAAAACATTTTTATGATTCGATAACTGCTGGATTGTATGTGGATTTTACTAAAGGGGTCCAAAGCCTGTGTGATGTAGGTGCTGGTGCTGGATTTCCAAGCATCCCCCTAAAAATTGCTTTTCCAGAATTAGAAGTTACGATTGTTGATTCCTTGAATAAACGGATTCAGTTTTTAACTTTACTCGTTGATACATTGGGGTTAGAAAATGTTCATTTATACCATGACCGTGCAGAGACATTTGGTCAAAATAAGAAATTTAGAGAAACATTCGATTACGTGACAGCAAGAGCTGTAGCGAGAATGAGTGTGTTGTCAGAATTGTGTTTACCTTTAGTTAAAAAAGGCGGAACGTTCATTGCTATGAAAGCTGCAAGCAGCAAAGAAGAGATGAAAGACAGCAAAAAAGCGATTGCTACTTTGGGCGGTAAATTTAAAGAAGAATTTTCTTTCGAATTGCCTAACGAAGCTGGAGAGCGACATATCTTGTTGATCGACAAGAAAAAAGAGACTCCGAACAAGTATCCGAGAAAACCTGGTACGCCGAATAAAAATCCTTTGTAATTTTCCAATATAAGTAAAGTTGGCAGCTTTTGAACAAGGATTGTCATTTTAAGATGGCAGCTATGTTTTAAGAAGTGCATTTGTTATAATAAAGCAGTTAGGTATATGGAGTATATAGAGTAGAAATTAAGGGGAGTTCAGCGGATTATGGCTTTGTCTGATTTGTTTGGTTCAGGAAAATCAAAAAAGAAAACAGAGAAAATTGAAGAACTATTTGCTGAAGAGCTGAATGATTCTTCAAAAGTTCAACAAATTCCGATAAATACGATTCACCCAAATCAGTTTCAACCCAGAAAAATATTTAATGATGAAAAATTACAAGAGCTTTCGCAGACAATAGAACAGCATGGATTGATCCAGCCTATTATATTGCGCAAATCAAGCGAAGATCAGTATGAGATTATTGCGGGTGAACGTCGCTTTCGGGCAGTACAGTTATTAGGATGGCAAGAGGTATCTGCTATCGTAACAGAGATGACAGATAAAGAAACAGCTTCTGTAGCATTGATTGAGAATTTGCAAAGAGAAGAATTGACAGCGATTGAAGAAGCTCAAGCGTATCGTGATTTGATGGAAATGAATGAATTCACACAAGACACTTTGGCAAAAAGAATCGGAAAAAGTCAATCTTTTGTAGCCAATAAGCTTCGGTTGTTGAAATTATCCGAACCGGTGAAAACAGCTTTGTTGAAAAAAGAGATCACCGAACGTCATGGGCGCAGTTTACTGGCGCTTGACGAGGAGAAACAAGCAGCCTATCTAGACCGTGTTATAGAAGAAAAGTTAACGGTCAAAGAGCTGGAGCAGCTGGTCAAAAAAGAAGCGGCTGGAAACGAACTGCCTAAGAAACCTAAACGTAAAAGTGTTTCTAAGGATCTTCGTTTAGCAGTGAATACGATCAAAAAAACGATCTCTTTGGTGCAAGAAACAGGCATGGAGATCAAAGCAACGGAAGAGCATCTTGAAGATGTCTATCGGATAACGATTGAGATTCCTAAAGAAAAAAGAGAATAAAGAGCGACAAATGAAGAATCATTTGGAAGAAATGCGTAAAAAGAGAGATGCGCATAGTGTATCTCTCTTTTAGTATAGGAATGCTTTATCGAGTTTATAATATGGGGGAAATGAAATGGCGCGAGTGATATCAGTAGCAAATCAAAAAGGCGGCGTTGGGAAAACAACTACCACTGTTAATTTAGGAGCTGCTTTGGCGCATCAAGGGAAAAAAATATTATTGATTGACATTGATGCTCAAGGGAATGCGACAAGTGGTTTAGGAGTACGCAAGGCAGATGTTGAAAAAGATATATATGACGTTTTAGTCAATGAAACGCCAGTTGAGGAAGTGGTATTACCTTCCTCAAGAGAAAACTTATGGGTTGTTCCTGCAACGATTCAATTAGCTGGAGCAGAGATCGAGTTGACGACTCAAATGGCTCGAGAGTCGCGATTGAAGAGTGCTCTACGCGACTTGCAAGATGATTACGATTATATTTTGATCGATTGCCCTCCTTCATTAGGACATTTGACGATCAATGCGTTTACAGCTAGCGATTCAATACTTATCCCAGTGCAATGCGAATACTATGCCCTAGAAGGTCTTAGCCAATTGTTGAATACTGTCCGTTTAGTTCAAAAACACTTCAACCCAGATTTGCGTATCGAAGGTGTATTGCTGACGATGTTAGACGCTCGTACGAATCTAGGGTACGAAGTAGTGGACGAAGTGAAAAAATATTTCCGCGAAAAAGTATATAAAACGATCATTCCGCGCAATATCCGATTATCAGAAGCGCCAAGTCATGGGTTATCTATCATCGATTATGATCCACGTTCCAGAGGTGCAGAAGTGTATGTTGAACTAGCAAAGGAAGTGTTATCCGTTGGTGAATAAAAACAGTAAAGGTCTTGGCCGTGGAATTGATGCATTGTTCAGTGAATTTGCAGAATTTGATAAAGTAGATAAAAATGATGAGCGCGTACAAGATATTCCATTATATGAGATCCGTCCGAACCCTTACCAACCAAGACGCACTTTTGATGAAGAAGCGCTGAATGAATTGGCAGCTTCTATCCGACAATCCGGTGTCTTCCAACCCATTATTTTGAGAGCATCTTCTGTCAAAGGGTATGAGATCATTGCGGGAGAACGCCGATTCAGAGCGTCCAAGATTGCTGGTAAAGAGACCGTTCCTGCTATTGTAAGAGAATTCGATGAAGAAACGATGATGCAAGTTGCCGTTTTAGAGAATTTGCAGAGAGAAGACCTGTCTCCACTAGAGGAAGCTGAAGCATACAATATGTTGATGAAGAATCTAAAATTGACTCAAGAAGAAGTAGCTCAACGCTTAGGCAAAAGTCGTCCCTATATCGCTAACTACTTGAGATTATTGGGCTTGCCTGAAGAAGTGAAGAAAATGCTTCAGACAAACGAAATTTCAATGGGACAAGCACGTACACTGTTAGGCTTGAAAGACAAAAAGCAAATCATAAAAGTGGCTAAAAAAGTGATCAAAGAGAATTTGACGGTTCGTCAAATAGAACAGTTAGTCTCTCAAATGAATGAAGCAAAACCTAAACAACCAAGCAAAGAGCCTGTAAAGAAACCTTATTACATTCGTGAAAGCGAAGAACGATTAATGGATAAATTTGGGACAAATGTTATCATCAATGAGAAGAAAAACAAAGGTAAGATTGAAATTGAATATCTTTCTCCAGAAGATTTAACAAGAATTTTAGATATTCTTGAAATTCAGTTTGATGAGGAATAAGTCGATTCTGACATGATAAAGAAATTTATGAATGGAAGTGGCTTTGATGTATGATTTAAACGATATTGTAGAAATGAAAAAACCGCATCCGTGCGGCGAAAACCGCTGGCAAATTATTCGAATGGGAATGGATATTCGTATCAAATGCACCAAATGTGGCCACATGGTCATGATGCCCAGAAGAGATTTTGAACGCAAAATGAAAAAAGTTCTCGAAACTGCCGAGAAAAATGATGTAAGCAGTGAATCTTAATTAAAGAAAGCGAGCAGATAGTATGGCATTAACAGCAGGAATTGTAGGGTTGCCTAACGTTGGTAAATCGACGTTATTTAACGCAATCACAAAAGCAGGAGCAGAAGCAGCGAACTACCCGTTTGCTACGATCGACCCTAACGTAGGAGTTGTAGAAGTTCCGGATTACCGTTTAAACCGTTTAGCTGAATTGGTTGACCCTAAACGTGTGGTTCCAACGACATTTGAGTTTACAGATATCGCCGGAATCGTTAAAGGAGCAAGTAAAGGTGAAGGTTTAGGAAATAAATTTTTAGCGAACATCCGTGAAGTGGATGCGATTTGCCAAGTTGTGCGTTGTTTTGATGACGATAATATTACTCACGTAAGCGGCAAAGTAGATCCAATTGATGATATCGAAACAATCAACTTGGAATTGGTGTTGGCTGACCTAGAGTCTGTTGACAAGCGTTACAAACGTATTGCCAAATTAGCGAAAACAAAAGATAAAGAGGCTATTGCTGAATTAGCTGTCTTAGATAAAATCAAACCCGTTTTAGAAGCAGGGAAATCAGCTCGTTCAGTAGAGTTCACTGATGATGAATTGCCGATTGTTAAAGGGTTGTTCTTATTGACTACTAAACCTGTTTTATATGTAGCGAACGTTTCTGAAGATGATATCACTAACGCAGATGATAACGAGTATGTAAAATTAGTTCGTGAATATGCAGCTAAAGAAAATGCAGAAGTCATCACTATTTGTGCACGTGCGGAAGAAGAAATTGCTGAATTGGATGACGACGAAAAAGCTATGTTCTTAGAAGACTTGGGAATTGAAGAAGCAGGATTAGACAAATTGATTCGTGCAGCTTACGATTTACTTGGTTTAGGAACTTACTTTACAGCTGGTGTTCAAGAAGTGCGCGCATGGACTTTTAAAAAAGGAATGAAAGCACCTCAAGCAGCTGGAGTTATCCATACTGACTTTGAACGTGGATTCATTCGTGCTGAAACGATTGCTTATAAAGATTTTGACGAACTAGGCAGTGAGAAAGCAGCTAAAGAAGCAGGTAAAATGCGTTCTGAAGGAAAAGAATATGTTGTTCAAGACGGCGACGTTATGCTTTTCAGATTCAACGTGTAGATTAATTAGGGGGCTTTAGATCGGTGAAAAAGAATGATGAAAAGAAATTAAACACTGAACAGCAACAAATGGATAATCTAGTAGCATTAAAAGAAGAAAACGACACGCTGTTTTCTCAACTAACAAACAAAAATGAAGAATACATGGTCAAATTAGACAAACGATTAACAGAAGCGAATTACCCAGATGATGAGAAAACAAGAGTCTTCAACGATATGTTGAAAGAAATCGTTTCTCAACAATCTGCAGGTGTAACGGCTCGTAAATTATACGGAACTGTTACTGAGAGATCGGTTGAAATCGTAGAAGGACCGCAACAAGAAACTGAAGGGCAAGTACAACGTTCTGAAAATTGGAAACTGTATGTAGATGGAGCCTTGATGTTAGGTGGAATGTTTGCACTGATCACCGGATTATCTGCTTTGTTTGGAAATGAAAGCAACACTACAGGTATGGGGATCATTACATTATTGTTAAACTTCATCGTAGGTGGGTTTGTTATTCTGGCAATCACTAAAAATGCACCCGTTCAAGGCGTTAAAGGAAGCTTATTGCGTTATATCTTAGTTTCTGTAGTCGCTATGTTCGGATGGATCATTGTAATGACAGGATCAATGGCGATCATACCACAGTCCCTCAACCCACTAATGCCGCCAGCTGTCAACCTAGTAATAGGTGCCGCAGCATTCGCAGGAAAATGGTACTTCAAACGCAAATACAAAGTAAAAGGAACATTATTTTAAAAGAGCGTGGAGTGAGGCGCTTAGCTCATCGTACATTTCACCGTTTAAACAGTTTGGGTCCTTTCCAAACAGTCTAAACGGTGAAATGGTAGTATGAGCTGCCGAATGCAACGCGTTTAAAAGAGCGCGAAAAAAGCGTTAAGCTTACCGTGCAAAACCTAGCTGCATTTCTGAATTTCAGAAATGCAGCTTTTTTTGTGCTGTAATAGATCTAGCTGATTAGTAATAGATTAAAATTAATGTATTTTTATGAAAGAAATCAGAAAACACCTTGACCCCAGTTGGTTAAGGTGGTAGGTTAGATAGTAAAAAATCTGACAAAAGTTCAGTGGATTTGAGAAGGAGTGCTTGATAAAAATGTCTAACTGGGATACAAAATTCGCGAAAAAAGGATTCACTTTTGATGATGTTTTACTAATGCCTGCAGAAAGCCATGTTTTGCCTAATGAAGTAGATTTGAGTGTACAATTGACGGACAAAATCAAATTGAACATACCGATCATGAGTGCAAGTATGGATACTGTAACAGATTCTCGAATGGCTATTGCTATGGCTCGTCAAGGCGGGTTGGGTGTTATTCATAAAAACATGAGTATTGAAGCTCAAGCTGATGAAGTTCGTAAAGTTAAACGTTCAGAAAGCGGAGTTATCATAGATCCATTTTATTTAACTCCAGATCATCTGGTGTCTGATGCGGAAGCTTTGATGTCCCGTTACCGTATTAGTGGTGTCCCAATTGTAAATACTTTAGAAGATCGCGTATTAGTCGGTATTTTAACAAACCGTGATTTGCGTTTCATTTCTGATTACACGCAAAAAATCGATGCCGTTATGACTAAAGAACATTTAGTAACTGCTCCAGAAGGAACTTCTCTAAAAGAAGCTGAACACTTATTACAACAACACAAGATTGAAAAATTACCATTAGTGGATGCAGAAGGTCGATTGAGCGGATTGATCACCATCAAAGATATTGAAAAAGTAATCCAATTCCCTGATGCTGCTAAAGATGAACATGGACGTTTACTAGCAGCTGCGGCTGTTGGTGTAACAAGTGATACATTTGAACGTGCTCAAGCATTGATTGATGCAGGCGTAGATGCCATCATTATCGACACAGCTCACGGTCACAGTGCTGGCGTTATCCGCAAAATCAAAGAAATTCGTGAAGAGTTTCAAGATGTTGCGATCATCGCTGGGAACGTTGCTACCGGAGAAGGTACTCGTGCTTTATTTGAAGTAGGAGTAGATGTTGTCAAAGTAGGGATCGGACCAGGTTCTATCTGTACGACTCGTGTAGTAGCTGGTGTGGGTGTTCCTCAAATCACAGCTATCTACGATTCTGCTGCAGTGGCTCGTGAGTATGGAAAAGCGATTATCGCTGATGGCGGAATCAAATACTCTGGAGATATTGTAAAAGCGTTAGCTGCTGGAGGACATGTCGTTATGTTAGGCGGAATGTTGGCTGGAACGGATGAGTCTCCAGGAGAATTTGAAATTTTCCAAGGTCGTCGTTTCAAAACTTACCGTGGTATGGGCAGTTTAGGAGCTATGAAAGCTGGTTCTAGCGACCGTTACTTCCAAAAATCGACTAATGAAGCAAACAAAATGGTTCCCGAAGGTATCGAAGGACGCGTAGCTTACAAAGGAAGCGTTCAAGACATTATTTTCCAAATGCTTGGCGGAATTCGTTCAGGTATGGGGTATGTTGGAGCTGCTAACTTGAAAGAATTGCGTGATGACGCTCAATTTGTCCAAATGAGTGGAGCTGGATTACGCGAATCTCACCCGCACGACGTCCAAATCACAAAAGAATCACCAAACTACTCAATTCAATAAAAAAGAGCGTGGAGCAAAACGATTTGCTTCTCGGATGTAAGAAGAAAGCGACCGGTTAGGTGTGTTTCCTAACAAGTCGCTTTCAGCTTACAGACGCAGAAGCAGTTTTGCGCAACGCGTCTAAAAAGAGCGCGGAGCAAGCCGTTTAGATTCTCGTAGAGTTCATCTCACCTTTTAATTGGGGGTTTTTCCCAAGTAAAAAGGGAGTGAAATCATAGAGAATCTGGCTTAGGAAGCGCGTCTGAAGTAAAGAGGAAAGACTGTCTCAAAAGAGGCAGTCTTTTTATTATGCAGAAAACCAGTAAACTTAAACATTATTTTACTTTTCCTAGGGTTCTTTTTTGTTATGATTAGGATAACTATATAGGTAGGGGAAGAGGGATCGGTATGAAAGTATTAGTCATTGATGATGACAAAGAGATCGTAGAACTTTTGGGCATTTATATCCAAAACGAAGGCTACGAACTGGAAAAAGCGTATAACGGAAAAGAAGCGTTGAGCAAATTGAATACTCAAGAGATTGATTTGGTAGTGCTGGATGTGATGATGCCGGAGATGAACGGATATGAAATCATCCAAGAGATTCGCAAAGATTCGCAACTGCCGATTTTAATGTTGAGTGCGCGGTCAACGGATGTTGATAAGATTAAAGGGCTGATAACAGGAGCGGATGATTATGTAGTAAAACCGTTCAATCCACTTGAAGTTATGGCTCGTATCAAATCTTTATTGCGCAGAAGTACGTATACAGCCGTACCTGAGCAGCCGAACAAATTAGAGATCGGACCGTTGATCATTGAAAAAGATTCACATGAAGTGACAACACTTACAGGTACACGCATCGTTTTAACGGTATTGGAATTTGGGATTCTTTATTTATTAGCGAGCCATCCAAATCGTGTGTTTAGTGCAGAAGAAATCTTTGAACGTGTGTGGCAGCAAGAGAGTATTGTATCTGCCAAAACGGTCATGGTTCATGTCAGCCATTTGCGCGATAAAATCGAAGAAGCTACAGGCGGCGAAAAAGTGATCCAAACCGTATGGGGAGTAGGCTATAAAATCGAAGACCGGTAATGAGCGAAAGATGGAATGAATGTCCAGTTTCTACTATATGTAAGGGAGTTTTTTCTTAGTGAATCTATCTAGAAGAGAAAAAGGTAAAATGATACTAGAAGCTTTTATCACTATTGGTCTCATGCTGTTGTCGTATTATGCGGTCCATATGATTTTGAAACGCGTCGTACTTATTTTTCCTGAGTCTTTTAAATCGATTTGGGGAATTGGTGATGTGATCGTCAATATTGAAGGTAATCAAGTATTCACATCTACACCACCTTTTCTCATATTGGTGCTGATTTTGACAGGAGCTGTGACGTATTGGCGTTTGAAGAGACGTTACCGGCAGTATCAGTTGACGCATATCATCAATGAATTGCATTATATCGCAGAAGGGCATTATGAACACCGTATTTCACACGATTACAGAGGCGATATGTCTCGAGTTGTTGATAGTATTCATGTGTTGGTTGACAGTACAGTGAGAGCTATGGAAGAAGAGCGGATGATCGAACAATCGAAGGACGAGCTGATCACAAATGTGAGCCATGACATCAGAACCCCTTTGACTTCAATCATAGGGTATTTAGGGCTGATAGAAGAAGGCAGATACCACAATCAAGAAGAGTTGTTGAAATACACAAAAACGGCTTACCAAAAAGCAAAACAAATGAAAGTGCTGGTAGATGATTTATTTGAATATACTAGAGTACGCCAAAAAACAACACCTTTGAACTTGGTTTATTTTGACATGATCCAAATGCTGGAACAAATTGCTGCGGATTTCGAGCTGGAAGCTAGTAAACAAGAGATGACAATAGAAGTGGTTTCTGCGTTGCCTAGTTTATATATGGAAGCAGATACGGAAAAATTAGTGCGGGTCTTTAATAACTTGCTGTCAAATGCGTTGAAGTATGGAAAAGATGGGAAACAGATTTTGATTGAAGTTGAAAAAACCGATGAAGAAGCCATTATCAATGTGAAAAACGATGGCCCTGAAATCTCGCCCAAGGCCTTAAATCATCTATTTGATCGTTTTTACAGAGCGGATGAATCAAGATCTCAAGAAACAGGTGGTACGGGACTAGGGTTGGCTATCGCTCAAAGTATTATCCAACTGCACAAAGGAGATATCAGTGCGCGTTCTCAGAGTGGCTGGACAAGTTTTATTATTCGATTGCCATTGAATGAGATATAAGTGAAACAGAAGAATGTTTCACGTGAATCAATTTCAAAAAAAGTGTGAATATAAAACAACCGTCTTTGTTCATATAGAAGAAAGAGGGTTGTTTTTTTATAGCGTGTTCGTTAATATAGAAAAAGTGAGATTTACTTAGTAAATGAATAAAATTGACAAATAACTTAAAAAGAAAATAGACATATTTGAGGAGAACATACATCGATGAAAACATTAAAAAAATTTGGAGCAATATTTGCTGCAACAATATTACTAGGAACAGCTGCACCAACTTTCCAAATAGCGGGAACTGAAATTGGTACGAGTACAGAAGTTTCTGCAGCTACAAAAGCACCTGAGATCAAAGCTGGAGCTGCATTTGCTATTGAACCTACAACAGGGAAAGTATTATTGAATCAAAATGGCGATACACCCCTAGGGATAGCATCGATGACTAAAATGATCGTAGAATACATTTTATTTGAATCAATCGAGAGCGGTAAAATCAGCTGGGATCAACAAGTTTCCATCAGTGACTATGCATTTAAAATCAGTCACGATACAAGATTATCTAATGTACATTTGAGACCAGATGAAACTTATTCAATTGAAGAATTGTACCAAGCTTTAGCAATCTATTCAGCAAATGGCGCGACTATAGCTATCGCAGAAGCTATTGCAGGTACTGAACCGGCATTTGTAGACATGATGAAAGTGCAACTGGACGAATGGGGTATTACAGATTACAAATTGTATAACTCAACAGGTCTGAACAATAGTGATTTACAAGGAAATGTGTATCCAGGAAGTTCTGATACAGATGAAAACATCATGACTGCAAGAGGAATTGCAGAAGTAGCGATGCATTTGGTAAATGATTATCCAGAAGTATTGGAAACAACCAGCATACCAAAAATGACGTTTAGAGAAGGCACGGATGATGCTATCGATATGTCTAACTGGAACTGGATGTTAGAAGGATTGTTATTTGAACGTGAAAACGTTGATGGTTTGAAAACAGGGACAACAGATTTTGCTGGTGCTTCTATTGCAGGAACAGCAGTAGAAAATGATATGCGTATCATTACAGTTGTCATGAATGCAGAAAATGGCGAAGAAGACAAAGGTTCTCGCTTTAAAGAAACAGACAAGATCATGGATTGGGTTTTTGCGAACTGGGAATTTTTAGATGTTTATAAAAAAGGCGATGTTGTAACGGAAGCTGGAAAAACAGCAGTAGCTAAAGGTAAAGATGACGCGATTGAGGTTGCTGCGGGATCAGATGTATCCATCGTTGTCCCTCAAGGAACAGATGCTGAACAAGTAACTGCTGCATACCAAGCAGATCCTGACTTGTTAAATGAAGGAAATGAACTGACAGCACCGTTCAAAAAAGGACAAGAGATCGGTCAAGTTCAAGTGAACGTAGAAGGCGATGAGTTAGGTTACATTGATGGCAATGAAGGTAAACAAGTTGCTGCAACAACTACAGAAGAAGTCAAAAAAGCGAATGTTTTTGTTCTTGCTGGACGTTGGGTAGGAAACTTCTTCACCGATCTTTACGCTAATATTTTTGGCTAGAACTTCTCACCAGTAGAGTTTGTATTGACTTATATAAATGAGTTGGTTAAAATAAACTCAATTAAAAGAATACAACGAACGTTAGTAGTATGAGCTAGTAAAGAAAAGTTAATTCTTTAGAGAGTCAGTGGCTGGTGGAAGCTGATGGTTAATTTTCTTGAATCCGTCATACGAAGTAGATAATGAACCTTAATAGTTTCTTCTATTAAGTATTAAATTATTTCGGCTCCAGACCGTTATCTGAAGTAGAGAGTAACTGTAACAAGTTAAATCTGGGTGGTACCGCGAACGTGAAGTCCAATTCGTCCCTATAACAGGGAAGGATTGGGCTTTTTTTATTTGTAAGAGTTACTAGAGGAGGAATAAGGTATGTTGGATAATAAAGAATTGAGAACTAATTTTGACGTTATTGCAAAGAAATTAGCTGCACGTGGAGTAAAAGAAGAGGAATTGAATCATTATGTCGACTTAGACAGTAAGCGTAGAGATCTAATAGTAGAAACAGAAAAAGCAAAGAGCTACCGTAATGAAGTATCAGATGCTATTGCTTCTTTAAAACGCAATAAAGAAAATGCAGATGAAAAAATCCTTGAAATGCGTGAATTAGGCGGCAAAATCAAAACCTTAGATCAAGAACTTTCTTCTATAGAAGAAGAAATCGAAAACATCGCTACTAGATTACCTAACTTACCACACGACTCAGTACCAGTCGGCGCGGACGAAGAAGAGAATGTTGAAGTGCGCAAATGGGGAGAGCCACAAGCATTCGACTTCGAACCAAAACCACACTGGGAGATCGGAGAAGATTTAGGCATACTTGATTTTGAACGTGGAGCTAAAGTATCCGGAAGCCGCTTCTTATACTATAAAGGGTTAGGTGCTCGTTTAGAACGTGCCGTATACAACTTCATGTTGGACATGCACATTTACGATCATGGATATACAGAAATGATGACACCTTATATGGTAAACAGCAAAGCGATGTTTGGAACAGGCCAATTCCCTAAATTTAAAGAAGACGTCTTTCAAATGGAAGATAGTGATTTGACATTGATTCCGACTGCGGAAGTTCCCTTAACGAATTATTATCAAGATGAAATCATTGATGAAAAAGAATTGCCTGTATACTTCACAGCGCTAAGTCCATCATTTAGATCAGAAGCGGGAAGTGCTGGACGTGATACTAGAGGATTGATTCGATTGCATCAATTCAATAAGGTAGAAATGGTGAAATTCAGTAAGCCTGAAGAATCATACGAAGAATTGGAAAAAATGACGGCTAACGCAGAAGACGTATTGAAGAAACTAAATCTTCCATATCGTGTATTAGCTTTATGTACAGGAGACATGGGCTTCTCTGCTGCTAAAACGTATGACTTGGAAGTTTGGATTCCAGCTCAAGACACCTATAGAGAGATCTCTTCATGTTCAAACACTGAAGCTTTCCAAGCTAGAAGAGCTAAGATCCGCTACCGTAATGAAGAAACTGGGAAATTGGAGTACGTTCATACATTGAATGGTTCTGGTTTAGCAGTTGGCCGTACAGTAGCAGCCATTTTAGAAAACTACCAACAAGCAGATGGTTCAGTAAAAGTTCCAGATGCATTAGTTTCTTATATGGGTGGAGTAACTGAGATACGTTAACAACATAGGTAAGAAGATGAAAGGAAAGCTGACTCGGCTTTCCTTTTTTTGATCGTAATTTTTTAAATAGAGAGCTAGACGTGATATACTATTGAATACTAATGAGATAAGGAAGGTATATATATGAGACAAACAAATTTAAAAAAAGCGACATTTGCTGGCGGATGTTTTTGGTGCATGGTAAAACCTTTTGACTCTCTACCAGGTATAGAGTCTGTAGTATCTGGTTATACAGGCGGACATGTAAAGAACCCAACTTACGAACAAGTTACTACAGGAACTACAGGACACACTGAAGCGGTTCAAATAACTTACGATCCAGAATTATTTGATTATGCAGAGTTGGTCGAGATCTATTGGAGACAAACAGATCCCACTGATGCAGCCGGACAGTTTGCAGATAGAGGAGATTCCTATCGTCCAGTAATCTTTTACCATGACGAAGAACAAAAAGAAATAGCAGAAGCTTCAAAGGAAGCTTTACAAAATAGTGGAAAGTTTAATGCTCCTATTGTTACTTCAATAGAACCTGCTGAACCATTTTATGAAGCAGAAGACTACCATCAAGACTTTTATAAGAAGAATAGTGCCCATTATAATAGATATAGTCATGGATCAGGTAGAGCAGGATTTATTCAACAAACTTGGGGAAATGAATAATAAGTTCTTATATTAATAAATATTCATTTTTCACCTACCTGTACCATTTTGTTTAACTGAAAGAAATCGTTCGGCAAACGAGGGGGATTCCCCTCGTTTTTTAGCGGTAAAAATAAAATAGTTCAGGTTTATAAAAGTTTTGGATTTATTTCGAAAAAACAGTTGACGAAACTCAGGAATGTTGGTATATTAATAAACGTTGCAGGGGACAAACAAAACGTTCACGAGCAACGAAAAATTAATTTTAAAAAGTTGTTGACATCGAGTTGATAACCTGATATTATTAAGTAGTTGTCAAAACGACAATGAAACACGAAATTAGACCTTTGAAAACTAAACAAAGTAAGACGAACCAAACGTGTAAGGAGTTTCGGCAAGTGCCGAAACAACAACATTAGTGAATAATTATTCGCTAGCAATCAATTAATGAGCTTCAAGCATCATTAAGCAGTCACCTTCGGGTGACGACTTTATATGAGAGTTTGATCCTGGCTCAGGACGAACGCTGGCGGCGTGCCTAATACATGCAAGTCGAACGCTT
>NZ_FOXW01000009.1 GCF_900115825.1 Desemzia incerta
TAAGCGAGCTTTTACAGGCAACAACTGTTGATCCATGCTTCACGCCTGTATGCGAAAGAAAAAAGGAGTATTCAAATGACGCCAAGCAAAGAAGACTAGCATATTATCATGTTTAATAAACAAATGCAATGAATTATTTCAGCTGAAAAGACTTGTTTCTTTACTTAAAATTGCATGATTAACGGCGTTTATTGCGGTAATTTTTAGATTGTGCCAAAGTTGATTCAGAAAACGTCTCAAAGAATTCATCATTAGTCTTAGCTTTTCTCAACGTTCGTATGAATTGATCCGTAAATTCTAAGGATTCACCGATCATAGCGTGGCGAACTTTCCATATAGACTCTACGCGACTGCCGTCCAATAATAATTCTTCTTTTCTGGTACCTGATTTTTTGATATCAATAGCAGGGAAAATCCGTCTTTCTGCCAATTCTCTTGAAAGATGCAGCTCAGCATTTCCTGTACCTTTAAATTCTTCATAAATAATATCGTCCATACGGCTTCCAGTATCTACAAGAGCTGTAGCCAGAATTGTTAAGCTTCCGCCTTCTTCGATGTTTCGAGCCGCTCCAAAGAATTTCTTCGGTTTATACAATGCAGCAGGGTCGATCCCGCCGCTCAATGTTCTTCCGCTTGGCGGAATGACCAAATTGTATGCTCGAGCTAAACGAGTGATACTATCCATTAGAATAACGACATCTCGTTTATCTTCCACCAAACGCATCGCTCTTTCAAGAACTAATTCTGATACTCGAACATGGTTTTGAGGCAATTGATCAAATGTCGAAGAAACAACTTCCCCTTTTACGGTTCTTTCTAAGTCTGTTACTTCTTCCGGTCGTTCATCGATCAGCAATAAAATCAATTCAACGTCAGGGTAGTTTTCTGCGATCCCATTAGCAATATCTTTCAGCAAAACTGTTTTACCAGCTTTTGGCGGAGCAACGATCAATCCACGCTGCCCAAAACCAACTGGCGATATGACATCAATAATACGCGTAGCCACTTTTGTTTGTGCCGTTTCTAAAACGATTTGTTTGTCTGGATAAAGAGGTGTTAAGGCAGGGAAATGAGAACGTTCTTTTGCGTCTTCAGGGTCTTTATCGTTAACTAGATTAACGTGCATCAAACCATAATACCGCTCGGATGGCTTAGGAGGTCTAGCTTTACCTGAAACTTTATCTCCATTTCTTAAACCGAAACGTTTGATTTGAGAGCCGGAAATGTAAATGTCTTCTTTACTCGGTGTGTAATTGATGGGACGCAAAAATCCAAAATCTTGCTGATCCATAATGTCTAATACGCCTTCCACGATAAAGAAGCCTTGTTTTTCCTCTTGCGCCCGAATAACTGCTAAAGAAAGTTCCTTTTTATTCATTTGACTGTAATAAGGAATTTTTAACGCTCTAGCATACTGGTAAATTTCTTTTAATGTCTTACTCTCTAATTCCTTTAGTGTTAGAATTTCATCCATTAGTTGCCCCTCACTCGCTTTCTCTTAATCTTCAATCATCTTAATATCCGCTCCTAGATCGGTCAGCTTTTCAATAATATGATCGTAACCTCTGAGAATATTTTCAATCCCTGTAATTGTTGTTGTTCCTTCAGCCATTAATCCAGCGATAACTAAGCAAGCTCCGGCTCTTAAATCACTCGCTTCCACTTCCACACCAATCAATTTGCTTGAACGTTCTAAGACAATTGTATCACTTTCTACTCTTGCTTTAGCTCCCATACGCACTAATTCCGGTATATGTTTGACTCGTTTTGGATAGATCGTATCT
This sequence comes from Desemzia incerta, assembly GCF_900115825.1. Lineage (GTDB taxonomy): Bacteria > Bacillota > Bacilli > Lactobacillales > Carnobacteriaceae > Desemzia > Desemzia incerta. The sequence continues at coordinate 1,785 of NZ_FOXW01000009.1, forward strand.
TTGATGATCGATTCTCCATTTGCCATCAGCAATAATGGTGTCAAAGGTTGTTGTAAGTCAGTAGCAAAACCAGGATACGGAACAGCTTTCACAGATATTGGTTTTAATTCACTCGGTTCCAATACTCGTACGCTGTCTTCTCCTATTTCCATAGGCACACCCATTTCTTCCATTTTAGCCAGTAGCCCTTCAATGTGTTCTACAATGACATTTTTTACTAAGATATCCGTTCCGACAGCTGCTGCCATAGACAAGTATGTGCCTGCTTCAATTCGGTCAGGAATAATCGTATGACGGCAACCGTGCATTTCTTCCACACCTTCGATACGAATAATGTCCGTTCCTGCTCCACGTACTTTTGCTCCCATGTTATTTAACAAGGTTGCTACGTCAATGATTTCAGGTTCTCTTGCTGCATTTTCAATAATCGTTTTACCCTTAGCTTTTACAGCTGCCAACATGACATTGATGGTCGCACCAATCGATACCACGTCCATGTAGATACGAGTTCCTGTTAATCCTTCTTCAGAAGTTTTCAGATACATCGCACCCATTTCGTTATCAACAGTTGCTCCTAATGCTCTGAATCCTTTCAAATGTTGGTCGATTGGTCGAGGTCCTAAGAAACAACCACCCGGCAATCCTACAACTCCTTGACCAAATTTAGTCAATAATGCTCCCATGAAGTAGTATGAAGCTCTTAAACTTTTGATTTTTCCATTCGGCATCGGGATAGAGATCATTTCGGTAGGGTCTACCACTAATGTACTCCCGTCAAAGTCTGTTTTTACATTCATATCGTTTAGGATTTCGATGAGAGAGTGAACGTCTTGGATGTCTGGAACACCCTCTAATGTTACAGGAGAATCGGCAAGGATCGTAGCTGGAATCAACGCAACTGTACTGTTCTTAGCTCCGCTGATGCTGATTTCACCTGATAATTTTTTACCGCCGCGGATGACAAATTTTTTCATTTTTTTTACCTCACTTATTAATATACGTTCAAATTTATTTTTTTACGGAAAATTCTTATACACTGTTCATTTTAACGAGCAGCCTGATAGTTATCGCTCTGATAACTTTGACTTACTCTTTATCTGTCGCACTATTTTAAAGTTCTTTATGACAATCACCTCTATAACAATCGACCACTTTTAGTCCCTTGTTCTGGATAACTTTTTTGAATAATGATGGACTCTCTTTCACTTAATGAAGATCGTTCTTTCTATTACGCAGGAAAAAGGTTTATGGTGGGTAACGAGGTACAGCTACTAGCTTATGAATCATAAATCTAGTAGTCCGTTTTGAGGGTCATATGCACTCCTGTTCAGTTTCATATAGTGTAAAACTGTAAGACATTAGCCCTATTTTACTACATCACTTTCCATCTTACAACCATTATAATAGTTTGAGGGGCAACAGCATAATAGAAGGTTTCACTAATCAGACAAAGAAAAGAGAAAAAGCCCTTTATCAGCTTCCGTGTTTTAAAAAATACAATTTGAGGAATATTAATTCCTTTGTTTAATGGGGATAAAAACAAAAAAGAAGCCTTCCCTTACAAAAAGGAAAGACTTCTTTTTTCTCTACTCTTGTTAGAGAAAGACAATTATGCTTGGCCAGATGAACCAAATTCGCGCATTTTTGCTTTTGTTGTTGCAGTAATATCTTCTTTACCTGGGCCAATGATTTTACGTGGATCGTAAACTTTTTCGTTGTTTGCGATAACTTCACGAGTTTTCTTAGTCCAAACTTGTTGCAACTCAGTGTTAACGTTGATTTTAGTGTGACCGTACTCGATAGCTTTTTTGATTTGGTGTTCTGGAATACCAGATCCTCCATGTAATACTAATGGAGCTCCTGTTAATTCAGAGATCTCTTTCATTTCATCAAATCCAAGAACTGGTTCGCCATCGTAGTTTCCGTGAACAGAACCTAGAGCAGCTGCTAAAGCATCGATTCCTGCTTCTTCAACCATACGTTTACATTCTTGAGCATCTGCATAGATAACGCCGCCTGTTACGCCGTCTTCTTCTCCACCAACACTTCCAACTTCAGCTTCTACAGAAGCACCTTTTGAGTGTGCGTATTCTACAACAGCTTTTGTTGCTTGAATATTTTCGTCAATTGGGAATTTTGAGTTGTCGATCATTACTGAAGAAAAACCTGCATCAATAGCTGCAGTACAGTTTTCTAAAGATGAACCGTGGTCTAAATGCAATGCTACAGGAACTGTAATATCCATTGTTTCCATTAAAGCTTCTACCATAGCGGCTACTACTTTAAATCCGCCCATGTATTTTGCTGCGCCTTCTGAAACACCTAAAATTACTGGTGATTTTTCTTCTTGTGCAGCAGTCAGTACAGCTTGAGTCCATTCTAAATTGTTGATGTTGAATTGACCAATTGCGTAGTGACCTTTCAACCCTTTTTGTAACATATCTGTCATGCTTACTAAACGAGTCATACTTTGTTGCCTCCTCAGAGATATCTTTGCGTGCTAATTAACTTAGCCGACGTTCCAATTGTATCAGAGAATTGATGTTTTTTCCACGAATTTGTAAAAAAAGTCAATGGTTCTCATTTTACACCCTAAAACTCTCATTTTCGACGCTCTACCGCTCTTCTCACCACTCGAAAGTATCACATAGTGAAACTTTAAAAAGTGTTTTTACTTTCTTTCTACTGAATTACTTCCTTTAGTTTGTGATGGATTTTATTTGTTTATGAAACGAAAAAAGCACTCGATCCAATATCTGGACCAAGCGCTTTTAGGAAAAATTAAAACTCTTCTTCCTCTTCTTCATCGTCTTCGATTAGTGTCAAATCGCCTTCGACGCCATCTGGTAATTCATCTTCTTCATCATCGTCATCTGCGCCTATAGCAGAAAGATCTTCTTTATATTCGCCAAGATCTTCTTCGTCTTCTTCATCGATCATTACACCATGATCAGATACATCTACACGTCCGCCATAAACAGTTGCTTTTTCTTCTTCTTCATCTTCAACGATTTCTTCTTCTTCGTATTCGTCAGAATCTTCAGGATCGTCAGCGTTGTAGTCAATTTCGTCTTCGCCATAAGTAGTAGTCTTGCCTTTTTTGCGGCGACGAGGTCTTTCATCTTCGTTATCATTGTCATGTGTTAATTCTTCGTCAATTGAATCAATTGGATACCATGAGCGCAAGCCCCAGCGGTTATCCCCTAAAGAGATAAAACTCCCGTCGATATTCAGGTCGGTATAAAATTGTGTCATTTCTCGTTCAACTTTTTCATCACTTAAATTCAAGTAGTCGATAATTTCTTTCAACAAATCAGAAAAGTCCATGACCTCGCCTTTTTGTTCCAAAATAGCATGAGCAACTTCAATCATTGACAATTCACTTCTAATTTGTCCATCAAATTGTTTTAATTCCATTAAAGTTCCGTCCTTTCAAGAGTCTATCCCTTATCTTACAATAATTAAACAGTAAAAAGCAATCGTATTTTGTATTCTCCTAATTTTTCATTGCCTACAAACAAATCATATGCAACTTGGACATTTCCAGAAAAGGGTTTATCCGTGTAGCTGATCTGCAAATGACGCGTGATCGTATCTACGAATATATTGCCTTGGGCTGTGCGGTAAAGCGTTTCATAGCTCTTTCCTTGTTCGAATCTCATCCTTGTCGTCATGTCTCCTTTTCGAGTCAACGTAACGATCCCATTCGGTTCGATTTTAAATGTTACAGGAATTCGTCCATCTTCTTGATAAGTCTCCTCGTAACGAACGTAATACGAACCACCCATTTGAACAACTTTTCCTTTTTCGTCAAAAACAAATTCTTCTGTATCATTATTTTGAGTAATAGTGGTTTGAACATGTACTTTTGCCGGCATTCCTTTAGATAAATCCAATTTATTCACCTCAAACATATTTTATCTCTTTCATTTTAGCACAGAATACTTAATGGCTTTAGTAAAATCTTTTATTTCATCAGAAACGTTCCTTTTGAATAAAATCCTTGGGGTCTTTTCGTTTAATTCCCTATTATTGACAAGGTTTTGGTATAATACAATCGATACGATTAAATTCGTTTGATTTGAGATTACTTTAATAGATAGGAGTACGTCAATAGAATGACTTCTTTAGAACCCGCTAATTATATTACTGATCAATCCTTTCTTCATTATGACGCTGAAACAATGCCTTTTAAAAATAATTTTATTTCTCACTTTGCTCTATCTGACGCTTTGATGGCTTCAGCCGGAAGACACCAGCAGCCCATGATTCACTTTTGGCCTACTTCCAACTTAGTCATCTTAGGTATGATGGATACCAAACTTCCCTACTTCAGCGATGCTTTAGCTGTCTTAAAAGCTGCTGGAAAAAATACTATCGTCAGAAACTCTGGAGGTTTAGCAGTTGTAGGCGATGAAGGTGTATTAAACTTTTCCATTATTTTGCCTGAGCGCGAGCGTATCCCGATAGATGTCGGGTATGCTATTATGCTGCTTCTTGTAGATTGCGCCCTAAAACAATACGGTAAAACAATCGAAGCTTATGAAATAAAAGATTCTTATTGTCCTGGAGACTTCGATTTAAGTATCGACGGCAAAAAATTTGCCGGGATCGCCCAAAGACGATTGAAAAACGGAATCGCCATTATGATTTATATAAGCGTTACCGGCAATCAACAGGAACGTGCGGAATTGATTCGAGAATTTTATCAAGCCGGTTTGAACAGTGAAACGGTCAAATGGCACTACCCTAAGATCAACCCTTCAGTTATGGCCACTTTAGAAGATCTCTTAGAGGTTCACATGACAGTCGATGAACTAAAAGAATTGATTCTCAACTCTTTAAGAGACCTAGGTGCTTCCTTGTCTAAAGGAACCTATACAGAAGAGACTATAGAAGACTACCAATCGGCTTTTCAAAAAATGATTCGCCGAAATGAACAAATGCTGGGCGACCATCTAGATCGGAGGCTTTTGGATGAACCTAATGTATGACGATGATCAATTACTTCCTATAGAACAAGTATTTAGAGATCCTGTTCATGATTATATCCATGTTCAACATCAAGTCGTTTTAGACTTGATCAACACTAAAGAGTTTCAACGTCTGCGCCGCATCAAACAATTGGGAACGACTTCTTTCACTTTCCACGGTGGAGAGCATTCACGGTTTGGCCATTCTTTGGGTGTTTATGAGATCACTCGAAGAATCTGCGATAAATTTGCGCGTAATTTCCCTACTAAAGAACCGGGTGACGGTGGTTGGGACGATGGAGAACGATTAGTTGTGTTGTGTGCCGCTTTACTGCATGATATCGGTCACGGTCCTTATTCGCATACTTTCGAAAGCATCTTCCAAACCAATCATGAAGAACTGACAATCGCTATCATTCTTTCACAAGAGACTGAAGTGAATCAAGTGTTGAGTAGAGTGAGTTTAGACTTTCCTCAAAAAGTAGCCAGTGTTATCGAAAAAACATATCCTAACCCTCAAGTTGTCCAATTGATCTCCAGTCAAATCGATGCGGACCGTATGGATTACTTACTGAGAGATGCTTACTTCACTGGAGTCAACTATGGGACATTTGACTTGACTCGCATTCTGCGTGTGATTCGTCCCTATAAAGACGGCATCGCGTTTCAAATTCAAGGGATGCATGCCGTAGAAGATTATATTGTCAGCCGCTATCAAATGTACATGCAAGTATATTTTCACAGAGTATCTAGAGGGATGGAAGTCATTTTGGATCATTTGCTCAAGAGAGCTAAGAAAGTTTACCAAGATCCATCGGTCAGTTTTAAACACAGTTTTTCATTACTCGTGCCGTTTTTTGAAGGCAACTTTACTTTAAAAGACTATTTGGCCCTAGATGATGGAGTACTGAATACGTACTTTACTTTATGGCGAGCAGACCAAGACCCTATTCTCAGTGATCTGTCTACTCGTTTCCTTGACCGAAAGCCATTTAAATCGGTGACGTTTTCTAAGCAAACTGATGAAGCCATTCTTGAAAAACTCAGCAAATTGATTCAAGAAGCTGGATACGATACAGATTATTATACAGCTATCAACAATAGTTACGATTTGCCGTATGATTTCTATCGGCCCGAAACAGACAACCAAATCACTCAAATCGAATTGATGTACCCTGACGGCTCGTTCACCGAATTGTCTAAAGCTAGTGCTTTAGTAACTTCGATAGCCGGAAAAGAATACGGAGACGAACGTTTCTATGTTCCTAAAGAATTTTTAAAACCCGATAAATCGGTCGAAATTACCTTATTTGAAGAACTTTACACGGGTTTTTCTAAGTACATTAAAAACGGAGCCATTTATGACCCGACTAAAAACGAATAAAAAGGAGTTTATATTGTGAAAATATCATTGATTGCACTTGATTTAGATGGCACACTTCTGCTTCCAGACGGCACTGTTTCTCCAAAGGTAGCTGAAACATTAACGATTGCTCGTTCAAAAGGCATCAAATTAGTCCTTTGTTCTGGAAGACCTCTACCGGGTGTACTGCCCTTATTAGAAGAACTGGACTTAGAAAACGAAGGAGATCATGTCATCACCTATAACGGGGCTTTGGTTCAACAAACAAATGACGGGAAAATTCTGGCGCATCATACTATGGATCACAACGATTTTCTTGAAGTCGAAAGTCTCAGCCAAAAATTAGGAATTCACTGTCATGCTGTGAATGACCAAGGAGTCTATACGACGAACAAAGACATCAGTTATTACTCTGTTCGCGAGTCATTTTTGACAACCGTTCCTTTGCGTTACCGAACTGTTGAAGAAATGGATCCTTCTATATTGATCAGCAAAATGATGTTCGTTGAACCAAAAGAAATTCTAGAAGAAGCTATTGCTCAAATTCCAGCTGCATTCGCTGAAAAATATACTTTATTAAGAAGTGAAGACTTTTTCTTAGAAGTACTAAACAAATCTGCTAGTAAAGGACAAGCTTTAAGAGATCTGGCAGCAATCTTAGAAATTCCAAGAGAAGAGATCATGGCGATTGGAGACAATGGAAATGATTTAGACATGTTGGAGTTTGCCGGAATGGGCGTAGCTATGGGAAATGCTTCTTTTGAAGCTAAAGAAGCCAGCGATTACGTTACCGACAGCAATGTACATGATGGAGTAGCTACAGCGATAGAGAAATTTGCATTTTAAAATATATATTTATAGAGGAGAACAACTACAACATGCCGATCAAATTAATTGCCATTGATATCGATGGAACTTTATTGACACCCGAAAAGATTATTAGCGAACGTGTGAAAGAAACCTTACTAAAAGCTAAAGAAGCTGGAATCAAAATCGTATTGAGTACTGGGCGACCTTTACCCGGTGCTACAGAATACTTAACTGCATTAGATCTGACCAATAAAGGCGACTACGCCATTACGTATAATGGCGCCTTGGTTCAAGATACACATTCTGGAGAAGTATTAGCAAACCACACTTTAGATATCAACGATTTTTACCGAATCGAAGAAATGAGTCGTAAAGTTGGTGTTCATTACCACACTACTACTCAAGACGCGATGTATACTTCTAATAAAGACATCAGTGCATATACCGTTCGTGAAGCCATGCTGGTGAATATGCCGTTGAAATTCCGTACTGTTGAAGAAATGGATGAGTCTATTGCAATTAGTAAAATGATGATGATCGATGAACCTGCTGTGTTGGATGAAGGAATCAAACAACTCCCTAAAGAGTTTCTTGACCGTTACACGGTTTTGCGCAGCGAACCTTTCTACCTAGAGATTCTTAATCCTTCTGCAAGTAAGGGTCAAGCTTTAAAGAGCTTGATCGATATTTTGGGATTAACGCCAGACGAAGTAATGGCCATCGGCGATAACGAAAATGATTTGGATATGATTCAATTTGCAGGAATGGGTGTAGCTATGGGGAATGCTGTTCCTATAGTGAAAGAAAACGCGACTTACATCACTGATACCAACGCAGATGACGGCGTGGCAACTGTTATCGAGAAATTTGCCTTGATCGATTAAAGGTACCAGAATCGTTTTATTCGCATTCTTATTTAGGCTTTGTATAATAGTAAGTGTAATCAGAACTAAATGAGAGGAGATTTTATGTTATGTCAGAATCAGAAGTAAAATATTCCGCAACTGCAATAAACACTGGAGGCCGTGTAGGTGAAAGTCATGTGCCGGATAAATCTTTTTCGGTAAAAGTTTCTACTCCTAAAGAAATGGGCGGTCCTGGACAAGGAAGTAACCCAGAACAATTATTCGCTCTAGGTTACAGTGCTTGTTACCATTCAGCATTAGACCATTACAAACGAGAAGAAAAAATTACGAATAAATCAGAAGTTACTACAACGATCAACTTACTGAGTGATCCAACGGACGGCGGATTTAAACTGGCTGCAGTAATCGAAGTAGCGATCGAAGGATTAGATGATGCAAAAGTCCAAGAATTAGCGGACAAAGCACACAGCTACTGCCCTTACTCAAAAGCAACCAGCGGTAATATCGACGTAACGATCAAAACAAAAGAATATTCAGGCGAAGAATAAACATAGACCTGTAAAGACCTCCTTGAGAATTCGTTTCTCAAGGAGGTCTTTTTATAGATAGAAACCTCTTTTATTGTTCAATCCCAATAAGTTGTTCAACGGCCCAGCGATGACTGCCTCTTTTTAGTAAACGTAAAGCTTCTGGAATAGTCGCCCATTTCAGCGTATTGAAATCCTCTAAGGGTTCGCTAACCTTTGTCCATGAAGAAGAGACATAAAAATGAGCAGGATTATGATAGTATTGCTTGCGGTGAGTGGAATAATAATACTCATCCGCTTTCCCTAAGTACTCTCCTACTTCAATGTCAAAACCTAGCTCTTCCATTGATTCACGTTTAAGCGTTTCAATGTGGGTTTCATCATCTTCTCTTTCTCCTCCTGGTAACAAGTAAGAGCCATTTGGCGGTGAAACAAGCAAGATTTTATCCTGTGCAGAATTAAAAACGATCAAGTGGATACCCATTCTGAATTGGTACGCGACTCCTTCTATTTTCTTTCCAAACTGGTTAGCAGTCATATCATCCCTACTTTTCTTGTTTCTTTTCTAATCTAATTCTCATCATCATAACCAATAACTTTCCCCTAGTCAACAATAGCCTTCTGCCTTTATTCTGATGTATCTTTCGCTGTAAACTTTAACGGTTGATTTAAATCTTTCAAATACATTTTTTGTCCGTTCTCCAGCGTTAGTTCCAGGTGAGTTTTGACAGGTATGAATTCCCCAGTCTCTTCGTTCAGTTCCATTTGTCCTCGAAGTTCGAATACTCTAGGATCAAGAGTGTTGTCAAATAAGTAAAGATAACCGCCGGGAGGTAACTCCGTAAAAACATACGTACCTGCTTCTAGCTGTTTCCCCACTTCCCAGACTCCATTTGTGAGCAGTACTTCTCCTACTTCTAGTGGTTGCTTAACTAACTGTGAAGCTGAATCTTTGCTGGCTCCCATTTCTACTGAAAATCCTTCTCCTGATAACGACACTTTGTTTCCCTCGTACAAATCCGTTTCTACATAACCAATTTTATAAGGCGTCAGCAGTTCTTCTGTCATCAGCTGGTCTTTCTCGTCTGTCACTCGTAAAGTTGCGTTATTCATCAAATGAGGTTCTAGCTGCTCATTCATGTATCGAAACTGATATCTTCCAGCCGGAAAATCTTCTCCCACAATGTATTCTCCAGCCTCTATTTTAAAGAAATCGGACTCCTCTAGAGGCAGAGAAGGGTTTAATAAACTTTCACTAAACGGCTCCAAGATGTATAAATCCTTACTTTCTCCAACGATTTCTTTTGCCTTTGAATAAGCTTCAATAGATGTCTCGTCTCTTTGAACGGTCTTTCCATCGTATTTTTCCGGCATCAAGCCTTTCCAACTTGCGCATCCAGAAAGCAGGAAACTCATCACCAACAGTACACTCGTTTGGAGAAGTATTGACCGACCTTTTCGACTCATTCTGCAGCCTCCTCTATTGTCGTTTTAGAGTCTCCATAAAGATGTGTATAATATTCAGCCGTTCCTAATGCTCCAACTTCTAAGCTCTCTGTCTCCAGCTCTCTTAAAACTTGGAACAATTCTATCTGTTGTTGAGGTGAATAGTTTTCTAAAGGGATACATAGTTTATCTTGGTTCAGCCAAATAGTTCCTGGTGGTAAATTCCATTTATCCATCAAAAGCTTTTGTTGCTCACCGTCCAACAGCACTTTATAGAAGTCAACAGCTTTTACATGCCGCTGATAAACAAAATGGACTTTTCGATCTTTCAAGAAAATCACTTGATCTGCGTACTCATCCAGATTGTGCAATAAGTGAGAAGAAACGAAAATAATTTTACCTGTTTCCCTCAACTCTTTTAACGTTTCCGATACTAAATTCACATTTTCCGGGTCCAAGCCATTCATTACTTCATCCATTAACATGATCGGAGTATCAGCTGCAATCATCATCGCAAAACATAGCCGTTGTCTCATCCCTAAAGAATATGTCTCTACTTTTCGATCCACATACCCTCTCATTTGCAACCGGTCAATGATTTCTTCGATAGAATGATTCTTTTTCTTCCAAATATCCGCGTACATTTGAATGTGTTCTTTCCCAGAAAAATTTTCATGCAAATCTGCTTGATCTGGAAAAAACGTTACCTGTTTATGGAGCTCTAACACATCTTTATCCGAACTAGTATATTCTTTTCCATCAATCAAAATATGGCCTTCTTTGATCGGAATAAATCGCATAACAGCATTGAACAACGATGTCTTTCCTGTTCCATTTGGAGCTACCAAACCTACGATCTGCCCATTTTCTAATTGAATGTTTATCTGCTCTAAGATCGAACGTTCACCATAAGATACCTGCAATCCTTTTATTTCTAAGCTCATGACGTTTCCCTCCTTTTCAACCCCATCGTCTTGGTAGGAATCAATTGAAAAATCAAAGCAAATATTCCTTCCAGCAATAACAGACACACCCCAAAAGACAACACTATTTTCCATGTGTTGATGGAAGATATCCCTAATTCAGCAGCAGTTGCACCTTTTACGACCGGTACAATGTGCAAATAAAGAGAAGGTTGCCACGAACTAAATGGTCCCATCAATTGCCAAATGTATGGGATAAAGTAAACACTGATGGTTAACCCGATGGTCAAATAAATATTTCGAATCATCCAGCTCAGCCCTGTACTGAACAAAAGTAGGATGTAGCTTAATATCATCCCCAAAAAAACGAGCATTCCTATGTATTGCCAAGTCGCAATGTACTCGATCTTTTCTCCAAAGAATACTCCTATGGGATACCAGAGGCTGCCAGTTGATTCTCGCACTACACTGACTCCATAACTTACCAACATACCCGTTCCCGTCACTATCCACATCAATCCCCACAACTGCGCACTGCGTTGGTGCCACTGTTTTTTCCAAGAAATAGGGTTTCCTTGAGTGACGCTCCAATTGTTTTTTTGATCTTGCGTGAACCGATCCGCTGCCAGCAAAGCTGCAAATACAAATAAGACGATCCCTACAATCAATTCCGCTTGTTGATACAAGACTTGACTGGCCGAGTAAGGATTCCATTCAATATTAAGTTGATGATCATCTAAATACGTATAAAATGCTAACTCTTGCTGCAGTTCCTCACGATCCGGCAAGGTACCCGTCAATACGAGATAGGATTCAAAATCTGTCATTTCCCATAAGCGAAGCTGATTTTCGGCAATCGTTCGTCCGTTGTCTAAATAATTATCAACGACCGACACCATAGCTTCGACCGTATTCCCTTCTTTTTCAGATAAAATGTATCGCTGCATCCCGTAAAGTCGTTGTTGCTGAGCTAATAAATCATACACTTCAGTGCCCAACTCTCCTTCGAAATGCGCTTCAGGAATAATATGGAATAGTTGCTGTGTAACTTCGTATTGACTCCTCGCTTCATCCAACGGCAGATCTAAACTCTGTTGACGGTAGAATAAAGAAAAAGAACTAAAAAATATGAGGAATGCTATTAGAATGATTCTGGTTTTCCATTCTCTCACTAATTTCAACCAATGCCATTTCGCTAAACCCATTTACTCTCCTCCTTTACCTTACGAATCGTTGTCTAGGAATATACTTAGTCGTCACCCATAACAAACCTTCAATGATCAGAATGGTTGCTCCTACGACAAGCAGCCCTTTTCCAGCCGTGATAGAGTCTGTATTCAAGAGAAAATTCTTTTCTCCACTGACAACTTTGCCAAAATCCATATATGTCTGCGGAAAAAAGCTTAAATCGATTCCAAAAATATCTCTCATCCGCCTGCTGTAATAAATCTTTTCAAAAACAACAGCGAATATTCCTAGAATCAAAACAACAACTTCATTTTTGAACACTAAACTGAACAATACGGTCAAACGAATCATTAAGAAAATAAATAAGACTATAAAAGGAACGACTTGAATCAAAAAATTTCCGATCGACATTAAGCCAAAAACAGCATTATTGGTTGCGTAATCTGACGAATAGGTATACTCCGGCACCTTTAACGCCAAACTTCCAAACCCAAATAAAAGACCATTAACGAGTAAAAACCAGCAAAAAATCACGAGAAAAAACACACATACAAAACAAAAAGATGCGGCAGATTTTACCGCCAAATATTTTCTCCAACTATAAGGGATACCTGCTTTTTGTGTTCGAGCATCTCTGTCGCCAGTCACTACATCACTCACCATAAAAACCGTCAAAATAAGAATAGCTAACGGCCCAATGCGAAGTAAGAATAAATGGATCTGCTGCCAAGCCGTTTTTTCTTGAATGAGATGAAAGGTGATATTCGGAACCTCTTCTATGTAACTATTTAACCTCAATTGTTTATTGCTGCGATCGTAGTGCAAGTCTTTAAGAGGTTCTTCAGAATTCTTTAAGTAATGATTTTCTATTTCTTTAGCAAGTTCTTCCGGTATGTAATTCAACTCGATAAATCTTCGTGCATCACCTGTATTGACCGCTCCTATAAAGGCCCTTTGCTGCTCAAAATTACTTTTCGCCATCTCATAAGTAGACATTCCAGTAAAGATGTTGGCTTCTGTTGTTCCTTTCTCAAATTGGCTTTCCATCAACCCTTTATTTCCCAGCAAATCAATACCTAACCGCTCCATATCTACAGTATCCATTGATTCACTATTTGGAAGAACTACCCCTGAATAAATCACTACCCCAAGCAAAGCCACGATCAAAACCAACCGATTTTTGCTGTTGCGCATCATTTTTTTTATGGTTTCTAGAAAAATAGTTTTTGCAATCACCTTACGTCACCTCTCTTTGCGTAATCCTTGTTATTGAATCTTTTACCAAGATTATAACACAATGAAAAACAGATGAAATGATTATCATAAATAATTTAGTGTTTCAGTTTTAGAAAATAATAAAAAGCCGTTTCCATTATTGGAAACGACTTTACAATTCAGTGTTTAATCAGTCAGTTGCATCGCTCTGCGCAACGTTTGGTTATTGGCTACAAAATAAATCACGGCTATACGGATTGGTGCTAAAACCAGATTTTGAACCAATCGAGCTGGGAAAAATGCCACAACAGCTTGTTCAGTCAATATATAGACCCACAATGTGTTCAATCCTAGGTTCACTACAACAGTAATGACAACAACAGCTAAACTGACACGCAATAAAGATTTAGGCTTTTTGTATAAAAATACCCCATAAATCAGTCCGCCTAGAAAAGCTGATAATGTGAAGCCTGGGAAAAACGGTCCTCCACTGCCAAACAAAAATGTCCCTGCTAAATCTGCCAGTGCTCCAGCTACCCCTGCAGCTAAGGGTCCGAATAACATCCCAATCATAGCGGAAGGTAAAAAGCCGAAACTGATCCGTACAATAGGTGTTTGAATGGCGATAAATCGAGTTAAGACTATGTCTAACGCCATTAATAAAGCAATTCTCGAGATGGTCCTAGCATCCCATTTTATATCTTTCATCTTGAAGATCTCCTTTATAGAGCTCCCCACACATTAATTATGCAGCGAATGCAAAAATAAAACCGCAAACCAACTTAGTCGGTTTTTCGTCTGAAGGCAACATCCCATCCATTCAGCACTTGACGCTTTATTTTCTACTCTGATTTTTAAAGAATTATTTCAAATTCTCCACAGACCACTATACTATGTTTCACACCTTTCTACAATGTACTTTTCATTTCTAGAATAAAGCAAAGTTCATTTAGGAAATGAATTTGATTTTAAACTAGAGAAGAATTTTCATCTTCTTTTTCAGCATTCAAAAAAATAAAAATGAGTTTTTTCAAATTTTTCTATTGACATCCTCATAAATTACCGTTATATTAAGACACAAGTTAAACAACAAGAAACGCAACGAAAAGAAGAGTACGTTTTGGCAAAACTTTTAGAGAGCTCATGGTTGGTGAAAATGAGCAGCGGAGCCTGGCAGAAGATGGTCTTTGAGTGGAATAAGCGACTACCCTAAAAAGGATATAGCTTATTACGGGAGCACCCGTTACAGTGCCGCAGTATAAAAAGACGCGTTGGTCTTGAGTACTGTATGAGGTGAATTCAGTGATGAATTTACAAATTAAGGTGGTAACACGAAGCGAAATTAAGCTGTCGTCCTTAACAAAAGTCTTTTACAGGCTTTTGTTAAGGACGACTTTTTTTTTACAATTTTATACAGAAAAAATGCGATGACGAGAAAAGTACTTCTTTGTAAAGCAACAACAGAGAGCCTGGATGCTGAGAACAGGTTTGCTGGAGAAGAAGGAAAATGGCCTCCGAGCGGGATACCGAATGTGAAATCATAAGGCTATCATGGATGCACCCATTACAGTGCCAGAGTCTCTAAACAAAACTGTTTAGGTACTTGATGAGAAGATTTCTGTGAAGGAATCTTGAAAAAAGGTGGTAACACGAACAGAAGCGTTCGTCCTTTTCTATAAACAAATTATAGAAAGGACGAGCGCTTTTTTTAGAGAGCGGAACAGGGCGCTTAGACAGAGAGCGAAGCATGGCGTTTAGCTTTTCGGATATTAAGAAGATTTCGACCAGTTAGGTGCTTTTCCTAACAGGTCAAAATCAGCTTATAGACGCGAAAGCTGCCATGCGCAGCTCGTTTCAGAAAGATCCTAAAGAAACTCGTTTAAACCAAAAGGAGGAAAATAAAATGATCACATTAAAAGATGTCGGAGTTGCTTTCAAAGGAACGCAGGGAACCATAAACGCTGTAGAAAAAGTCAACCTCTCCATTGATAAAGGGGATGTTTACGGAATCGTTGGTTACAGCGGCGCAGGAAAAAGTACTTTGGTTCGAACGATCAATTTGCTGCAAAGACCTACTAAAGGTTCTGTGTGGGTAAACGGTCAAAACATGTTGGCTTTAAGCCCTAAAGAGCTGCGGAATGCGCGAAAAAAAGTGGGAATGATCTTCCAACACTTTAATCTGATGGATTCGCGCACCGTAGCTGGAAATATCGCTTACCCATTGAGAAAATCTGGTTTAAGCAAAACAGCTATCAAAGAAAAAGTGGTTGAGCTGCTGGAGTTGGTGGGTCTTTCAGATAAATACGACGCCTTCCCTTCTCAACTCTCTGGAGGTCAGAAACAACGTGTAGCGATCGCTCGAGCATTAGCCAATGATCCCGACGTTCTCTTATGTGATGAAGCTACCAGTGCTCTAGATCCTAAAACGACTCTTTCGATTTTAGAATTGCTGAAAGAACTGAATAAACGATTAGCTTTGACCATTGTTATCATTACTCATGAAATGCAAGTCGTAAAAGAAATCTGCAACAAAGTAGCGGTCATGGAAAATGGGCATGTTGTTGAGAATGGCGATGTCGTTTCTATTTTCACTCAACCTAAAGAACTCATTACAAAAGAATTCATCAATACAGCTACTCACATTGACCAAGCTTTAGATAAAATTTTGAGCCACCCTACTTTACTGAATTTGCAGGAAAACGATACTTTAGCAAATATCTCATATGTTGGGACTAATACAAGCGAACCTTTGATTTCTCACTTATCCAGTCGCTTTCATATTGCTACCAATATTCTTTATGGAAACGTAGAAATTTTACAAGGAACTCCTGTCGGCAATTTATTGGTCGTTTTATCTGGAGACCCTGTCCAAAAACAAAAAGCTTTTGCTTACTTAGAAAGCAAAAATGTTTCAATAGATACGTTAAAAAATCAATCCGAAAAAATCGTTCAATTTAAACAAAAAATCAGTTAAGGAGGACTTATCTTATGACACAATTTTTAACGCGTTATTTCCCAAATGTGATTAAAATCCAAGAGGAAGTGATCGAAAGTACTTTTCAAACGATTTATATGGTCCTTGTAACCGCAGCTGTCGCAGGTATCCTTGGGATTCTTTTAGGAGTTGTTTTAGTAGTTACCAGTCCTAATGGAATACTTGAAAATAAACGGATCTATAATTTCTTGGATCAATTCGTCAATATTTTCCGCTCTTTGCCTTTCATTATTATGATGGCCCTTATTGTTCCCTTTACTCGCCTGCTGGTCGGAACGTCTATCGGTACTTCCGCCGCTATTGTTCCTTTAGTAGTCGGGACTACTCCCTTCTTCGCTCGACAAATTCAAAATGCTTTATTAGAAGTCGACGAAGGAATCATTGAAGCAGCACAAGCAATGGGGTCTACTCCACTAGAAATCATTTTTAGGGTTTATTTGAAAGAAGGATTGATTCCGATTATTCGTGTCTCTTCCTTAACAATCATCAACTTGATCGGCCTAACAGCTATGGCAGGAGCTATTGGCGGAGGCGGTCTAGGGAACTTAGCTATTGCCAGAGGCTACAATCGTTTCCAAACAGATGTCACTCTTGTAGCTACTGTTTTGATTCTCTTGCTTGTTTTTATCAGTCAAGGAATCGGAAATTATTTGATTCGAAAAATCAGTCACTAATACTTACCATCAAACAACTAAAAAGGAGTTTTTAACATGACAAACAACAAAAAATTATTCGCTAGTATTATATTAGGTTTTGGAGCTTTCATTCTAGGCGCTTGCGGCAACGCAGCTTCTGGAGACGAGAATACGACAGTCACTTTAGGCGTTGTCGGTGAGGATCAAGACGTTTGGGATTTCGTTTCAGACAAATTAGCTGATGATGGGATTACCTTGGAACTAGTCAAATTTACAGACTATGCTCAACCAAATAATGCACTAGCAGAAGGCGAGATAGATCTAAACTCTTTCCAACATCAAATATTCTTGGATTCTTATAACGCAGACAGCGGCACCGACCTAACTGCCATTGGAAATACGGTTATCGCTCCGCTTGGGGTCTACTCTCAAAACATTTCTTCTATCGAAGAGATCAAAGATGGCGACAGTATCGCTATCCCTAACGATGTTACAAATGGTGGGCGCGCATTATTACTGCTGCAAACTGCAGGATTGATCACAGTTGATCCTGAAGCAGGATCAACACCTACTGTAAACGACATTACAGAAAATCCTTTGAACCTAGACATCCAAGAATTAGATGCTGCTCAAACAGCACGTGCACTTCCTGATGTAGCGGCTTCTATCATCAACAGCGGTATGGCCGTTGACGCTGGATTCGTCCCAACAGAAGACTCTATTTTCTTAGAACCAGTCGACGAAAACTCTGAACCCTACATCAACATCATCGTTGCAAAATCTGAAGACACAGAAAACGAAGTCTACCAAAAAATAGTCGAAGCCTACCAATCAGAAGATACCAAAGAAATCATAGAAGAAACCTCAAAAGGATCATCCGTCCCAGCATGGTAGAGCGTGGAGAAAGCCGTTTAAACTTTTGTAGAGTTCACTTTTGACTTTTAGGTGGTGCTCTTTACCACCAAAAAGTCAAAATGAAATCATAGAAAGTTTGGCTTTCGCAACGCGTTTTAGAGTAGAGAGTGCAGAAAAGCGTTTAGCCTATCGGGTATAAGAAAATCCCAATGGACAGGTGCTTTTTACCTGGCAGTTGGGATTGGCTTATAAACGCGAAAGCTGCTCTGTGCAGCTCGTTTTAAATCACATAACTACAACCTAACCCCAATATCAAGGAGGAATTTATTATGACAACGTTAACCAAATCAACTATCAAGGAAGAAATCCAACAAGGGGCAGATGAGGTCATCGCTTTGAGAAGGTATTTCCATCAACATCCTGAACCTAGTTTAAAAGAATATGAAACGATCAAACGAATCAAGCAAGAACTGACTAAATTAGACATCCCTTTTGAATCAGTTGGCGAGACAGGTGCTATAGGTACTATTACAGGCGGAAAAGGACCAGGAAAAACGATTCTGTTACGAGCTGACATCGATGCTCTTGAGTTGCCTGATGCAAAAGACAAACCTTATAAATCGTTGAAGCCTGGTTTACACCATGCTTGCGGACATGATGGTCATACTGCAGCTTTATTAGGAGCAGCAAAAATTTTGAAAAATCACGCTGCTGATTTCAACGGCACCGTCAAATTAGCTTTTCAGCAAGCGGAAGAAATCGGTGCAGGCGCTCGTCAATTTGTACAAGGTGGTTTTGTGGACAATGTTGATCAAGTATTCGGCATCCACCTCTCCTCTGCTGTACCCACTGGAAAAATTGAAATCACTTCCGGTGCTTCTAATGCTTCATGCGACATTTTTAAAATTAATGTGCATGGAGAAAGCAGTCATGTGGGAAAACCGCATTTAGGAAAAGATGCCTTGTTATCAGCAGCAGCTATAACTGTGGAATTACAAAGTATCGTAGCTCGTGAAGTCGATCCACTAGATCAAGCCGTTGTAGCTGTTGGTGTTTTAAACGCCGGTACTCGTTACAATATCGTAGCAAATGAAGCTAGTCTAGAAGGCACCGTGAGAACTTTCAGCCATGAGACTCGGCGATTTGTTTTAGAAGCGGTGGAACGAGTCGCTCGTGATGTCGCAAAAGCACACCGTACAACGGTCGACTTTGAGAATTACGATGCTGCTGCTCCTTTAATCAATGATCCGATCGCAGCAAAACGGGCGCGGAAAGTGGCAGCTCAAATCGTTGGTGAAGAACAGATTATTACAGATGCACCAAAAAGCATGGGTGCTGATGATTTTGCTGACTTTTTAGCGGTTGCTCAAGGAGTCTACGCGTTTGTTGGGACACGTAATCTGGAAGATCCAGATACTTGGTACGGTCATCATCATGAAAATTTTGATATTGACGAAAAAGGATTGGCTATCGCTACTGAATTACATGTCAACTATGCCCTCGACTTCCTAAACGAAATTTAAATAAAAATTTCCATTCAAAAAAAACTTAGATATTTTTTCTAAGTTTTTTTTATTTTTTCAAAAACTCGTTTACTCGAGCTTTCATATACTTTTCAAATAACAAGCACAATCGTTCCTCAAAATCAAGGCTGAAAAACTTTTTTTGTATGAGGTATAATAGATGAGGTTTCACAACATATAGATTATAATCAACAATAAGGATACTACATATAGTGTTCTAACGCTTTGGTTATGGACTTATATTCTACAGATTGGAGTGCTGGTTATGGCGATGAATGTATCATCGAAAATTACTTTAAATAAAGAACAATTGAATGAGGATATAAAGGGGTTTTCTCAAGTTCACCCTATTACGGAGGATATGAGACTGACTTTTGAAGGGGTCTCTCGTTTAGTTATGCTGGATCGTTATTCATTTAAAGATACTTCCAAAATAACTCTTTCTGCTGGCGACTTGGTTGTTTTAACAATCAAAGACGATCCGCAGTACCCTGCTCGAGGCGTTGGGTACATCAAAGAGTTGAATCATCAAAAAAATCAAGCGACAGTTATCGTAGAAGAAGATTACAGAAGCATTCTAGAGCACGATCATGAAAGAGAGTCTGGAGAAATCGTGCGCAGCATCGATGCAATCGAAAAGCCTTTAGAAGTCTTCTATGAACAAATTGCTAAACGAAACGCAACAGGATTAGCTTCTGTTGAAACTGATCCTGAGAAAAAGGCAGCAGCATTTGATACGTTTTATGCTGAATTGAAATCATTGAATTTTGTTCCTGCAGGACGTGTATTGTATGGTGCAGGATCTAAAACCGATGTGACTTATTTTAACTGTTATGTCATGCCATTTATCCAAGATTCACGCGAAGGGATTTCAGAACACCGTAAACAAGTCATGGAAATCATGAGTCGTGGCGGCGGTGTCGGAACGAACGGTTCAACTTTGCGTCCTAGAAACGCCTTAGCACGCGGAGTAAACGGAAAATCTTCTGGTTCTGTATCTTGGTTGGATGATATTGCTAAACTAACCCATTTGGTCGAACAAGGCGGCAGCCGTCGAGGTGCTCAAATGATCATGTTGACTGACTGGCACCCTGACATTATCGAATTCATCATCTCAAAGATGCAAAATCCGCGTATTCTTCGATTCTTGATCGAACAAACAGAAGACGAACAAATCAGAGAACTAGCTCAAGAAAAACTGAAGTTCACACCTTTTACAGAAAAAGAAAAAGCTTTATACCGAGGTATTTTAAATTACAAACACATTCCTGGAACTGGCGGATTTGATGCAGCTACAATAAAAGAAGCTGAAGATAAACTAGCGGCTGGAGGAACGTATTCTGTTCATAAACCAGACTTTTTAACAGGTGCTAACATCTCTATTTGTTTAACAGACGACTTTATGGAAGCTGTAGAAAATGATGGAGAGTACCAATTGAAATTCCCGGATGTTGAAAATTACAGTCCTGAAGAAATGGATTACTACAATACTCATTGGGCAGATTGTGGAGATGTGCGCGAATGGGAAGCTCAAGGACATGGTGTCCGTATCTACCGCAGTGTGAAAGCTCGAGAGTTATGGAAACTAATCAACATTTGCGCTACGTACTCTGCTGAACCTGGAGTTTTCTTCATTGATAATGCCAACAAAAAAACCAATGCTGCAGCTTACGGCCAAAAAGTCGTGGCTACTAATCCATGCGGCGAACAACCGCTAGCACCTTATTCAGTTTGTAATCTGGCTGCTGTCAACTTGGCTTTGATGGTAGATAAAGAATCGAAAACAGTCGATTTTAACAAATTAACTCAAACTGTTAAGACGGGTGTAAGAATGCAAGACAATGTTATCGATGCTACTCCTTACTTCTTGCCCGAAAATGAGAAACAAGCCCTTGGCGAACGTCGAGTCGGTTTAGGTGTTATGGGACTAGCCGACTTATTGATTTACGCAGGAGAAGTTTACGGTTCTGAATCTGGGAACCAATTGGTTGACCAAGTCTTCCAAACTATTGCGGTTTCTGCCTACGAAGCTTCTATTGAATTAGCTAAAGAACGCGGAAGCTTCCCATTCTTAATCGGTACTTCTCAGGAAGAAACTCAACAATTGAGAGAAAACTTTATCAACAGTGGCTACATGAAAGACATGCCTGAACACATTCGTGAAGGTGTATTGAAATACGGTATCCGCAACTCACACTTACTGACTGTAGCACCGACAGGTTCAACAGGAACCATGGTAGGAGTCGCAACAGGGTTAGAGCCTTACTTCTCTTTCTCTTACTTTAGAAGCGGCCGTTTAGGCAAATTTATTGAAGTCAAAGCAGATATCGTTCAAGAATACTTGGACAACCATCCTGAAGCAGACACTCAAAACTTGCCGGACTATTTCGTTTCAGCTATGGAACTTTCTCCTGAAGCGCATGTGGATGTACAAACAACGATCCAACGCTGGGTAGACAGTTCGATTTCTAAAACAGTTAACGCTCCTCAAGGGTACAGCGTAGAACAAGTGCAAAAAGTTTACGAGCGATTGTACAATGGCGGCGCAAAAGGCGGAACAGTCTATGTTGACGGAAGTCGTGACACCCAAGTCTTGACTTTGAAAGCTGAAGACAATAACTGGAATGACGAATCTTCATCAATCGTTGAACAACCGGTTGAATCCTCTCCACAAACTTCAACGTCAGATATAGAAGTTTCTTACGGAAATGAAGTCGGCGACACATGTCCGATCTGTCGTCAAGGAACCGTTGAAGATTTAGGCGGCTGCAATACATGTACCAACTGCAATGCACAATTGAAATGCGGCTTATAATAGAAAACAACACCCGCTATTGATAGCGGGTGTTGTTTTTTTGTTAATGTTAATTGTCGTCAAGAGGATCAGCTGCAGGATCTATTTCTCTTTTTTTAGCGATCGGTCTCCAATCTAAAAAACCGGCATCTAAACCGAGCAGCAACATCTCAGCTGTTCCAAGATTAGTGGCTAGCGGGATCTCATACACATCACTAAGGCGCAGTAAAGCAGATATGTCTGGTTCATGAGGTTGTGATGTCAAAGGATCACGCAAAAAGATGATCATATCTATTTTATTGTCTGATACGTAAGCTCCTATTTGCTGGTCTCCCCCTAGTGGGCCGGATTTGAATCGGTGAACAGAAAGTCCTGTAGCTTCAACAATTCTTCCACCTGTTGTCCCAGTAGCGTAAAGGGTGTGATCTTTTAAAATTTCTTTATACGCTATGCTCATTTTTACCATTTCATCTTTCTTTTTATCATGAGCGATTAAAGCAATATTCAGTTTCATCAAATCATCCACTCCATTCAGCATTCTTTTCTCTTTCATCATATCACTTAATCTTTGAAAACCAAATGAAGTTTGTTCCGTGGCACCTTTTTTCTATAAGTTCAATTTCTTGAAGATTGTTTCTACTTTCGTTACACTAAAAATAGATCAAAAATACAAAAGTGAAGGGGATTTTTATGGGTAAAAAAATTGCAACAGTCATTACCAAACTATTCGAGGACTCAGAATTTACTTCGCCAAATGAAGCTTTGACCGAAGCTGGACATGAAGTCATTACAATCGGATTTGAAGCTGGCGAAACAGTTGAAGGTAAAAAAGGCGAAGCGTCTGTCACTATCGATAAAGGGATTGATGATGTAAAACCTGAAGAATTTGACGCTTTACTGATTCCAGGCGGTTTCTCTCCGGATCAACTTCGTAAAGATGATCGTTTCCTTGCTTTCGTAAAAGCTTTCTCAAATGACGAAAAGCCTATCTTCTCGATTTGCCATGGTCCACAACTGTTAATCAATGCAGAAGTTGTAAAAGGGAAAAAAATCACAGCCGTTAAACAAGTCGCTGTTGATTTAAAAAATGCTGGCGCAGACTTTGTAGATGCTGAAGTAGTAACGGATGAAAGCGGACTAATTTCAAGCCGTACTCCTGAAGATTTACCTGCTTTCAACAAAGCGATTGTAGAAGCATTAAATTAATCGCTTACTAAATAAGTAATTTTTCATAAAAGTACCGTAAAAACTTCACCATGCTTTCATGAACTAAATCCGTGAAGTTGGTATACTATTTTTAGTCGTTTAAGTAAACCTAAAATTTCATTCTCTTTTCTCCCCCTAATGAAAAGAGACTTATCCCTTAAAGCAGAAACCCTATCCCGGTTTCTGCTTTTTTATTTGGACAGTAAAAAAGAGTCGAACTGTTTCGACTCTTTTTTAAATCTAGATTTTCTTGCTGCTTATTTCTTTTTAACTGAATTCATTTCACCATCATATAACCGAAGCGCATAAGATATCAGTGCTGCACCTATAAAGGCTATCATACTGCCTAAAACCAGACCAAAAAACCGATAACTGACCAAGTCGTTGACAAATGCTCCGCTTGATAAATTTGCCAACAACAGAGATAAGGGATTGGTAAAAAAGTTGGCTATGGCGTAATTGCGGACCATCGCATATTCCACGAATACATTGAGAATCACAATAATGGTGATTGTCGAAATGACATTCAAATCAAAAGAAAATAATACGATCCCCACTAATAAACCAACCATTCCTCCAACGATTCTCTGTACGTTACGTTGAAAGATAGCAATCAGCTCGCTTCCCTGCAAAACCGCAGCACAAGAGATTGTTACCCAATAAGGGTTCCCTAATCCTAGAGCCATTCCGATGTAGGTAGCGAAAAAAATAATGCAGGCATGATGAATTGAAGATAACAATAACCGCGAATCATGTGTGAGTGCATGTCTCCATCTTTCGTTAAAAGAACTATTTTCTATAGAGACCTCCACACCGCTTAATTTGCGATGCGCGATCCTGACGATGACCGCAACTCCAATGGATGCCGCGACTCCTAAAGCGACGTAGGCAGTAGCAGCTGCAATTCCGCTAAAGTCTAAGGAAGTTCCTGTTGCCATCGAACTGACCATAATAATGAAGAATGCTCCCGGTCTTGGCGCATGTAGAACTCTAAATACAATAAAACCGGCTAAACTGATTAAACTCATTGTGATGGGAATTACCCAAGGGACAAAGGTAGATAGGGCTCCTAAAAAGAAACCCGTTGTCATACACAATCCTACTCTAAATATGCGCTTGATCAACTGTTTGTTGGGGATAGGCAGATAATATAAAAAGGCAAAGGCACCTAATGCACCAAAGGTTCCAATCTGCATATTCCCTGATACATATCCTAGTAAAAGCATGATACCAGTTGTCACACCAGCTCCCAAGACACGCAATATAGAGTCTTCTGTTTCTTTTATCTTCAGCAAGTCTTTAAATGCTAGGCTTATTTTATTCATTTCATCCCCCATTTCTACTAACTTTATGCAGTGATGAGTATCTGCAACTCTTCTATTATATACTTTTTTTACTTACTTTTGGTGTTTTATGAGACTTTTTGGACTAAGCCTAAAAAGAAAGACAATAGAAAAAATACATTTTGAACACATTTTCTTCACAAATATTCAGTAGTATAAATACATACCAATAACAACCAACTTTTTTATATTTTCATTTTTACCTTATACTCCTCCAAAGTATCAGGTACTACTCCTTTAAACCACTTGCTCAAGCAGCAAGTGGTTTTTTTGTTTTCTCCAGAGATTTCTGAAAAAAACATCATTGTATTTAAAAAAGAGATTCTTCTACTTATTTGAAAGAATAATAGCCATAATACGCCTCAAAGCCTTCCTATTTCATTTGTATGCTTGCAGTGGCGACTTGTTTTGAATTATCTTTAGTTATATAAATAAATGGATTCAAGGAGGAAAAAGCATGTTTTTGAGCGAGGATTTATTAGAGGAGATTCACAATCGTGCACCAAAATACGATCAAGAAAATAGTTTTCCCTATGAAGATTACGAAGCCTTAAAGGCAGCGGGATATTACAAAGCCTTTGTGCCTAAAGAATATGGCGGCCATGGATTGACGCTGAAAGAAATCGCACAGGAGCAAACTCGTCTTGCAAAAGCAGCTCCTGCGACAGCTTTAGGTATTAATATGCATCAAATCATTGTGGGCGTTGGAAAATATATGATCAGCCATGGTAATAAGCGAGGCGAACAACTTTTAAAAGATGCAGTTGATGGGCACTTGCTCTCTTTTGCTATTTCAGAGCCTGCTAATGATCGTGTTCTTTTTGGATCTATTTGCCAAGCGAAGCCTGAAGATGATGGCGGTTACCGTTTTTATGGACCAAAAGTGTTTATTTCGATGTCTGGAGAAGCTACTCGTATGGTGACTTATGGAATGGATGATAACAACGGCGATCCGCAATCTGTGTTTGCTTATATCGAGAACAATCCTGAAACGGTCCAAGTTAAACCAGAATGGGATACACTTGGTATGCGAGGTACCCAATCCTACAACTTAATGTTGGAGGGCGCTTATGCGGCTGAAAAAAATATTTTGACAAAAGTAGCTCCAGGACCAAGTTTTGATCCCGTCGTATTTGGTATTTTTGCCCACTTTGAAATCTTACTAGCTGCAACATATCACGGAATTGGAAAACGCGCTTTAGAATTAGGAATTGAACGTGTGAAAAAGCGCAAATCAATTGCTCAAGGGACGACTTACGACCAAGACAAAAATATCCGTTGGCGTATCGCGGAAGCTGCTTTATTATTAGACTCTATTCCGCCTCAAATCAATACCCTTGCCGATGATGTGGAAAACGATGTGGACCATGGAAAATATTGGATGCCGCGGCTGTCCGCGATTAAAAACTATTCTGTGGAAGCTTCGTTTAAAACAGTGGAAGAAATGGTACGCGCTTCTGGAGGCGGTTCTTACTCCAACAGTAGCGAATTGTCTCGTTTACTGCGGGATGTCTATGCTGGGTTGTTCCAACCTTCTGACCAAGAATCGCTCCATGATTCATGGGCAAACCTTTTGCTAGGGCCCATTGAAAGATAAATTTAATGGATTGGGACTGCAAAAACTGATTTCGCTAAAAGAAAAAAGTTCTATCACAGATTCTTCATATTTGAAAGCTATACTCTATTTATACCAAATAAACAAGCAACCCCTTGTTTACTCTTTACTCCTCCAAAGTAGAGACAGCCCTTTTCTGTGATTCAACGTATGCTAAAGCAGTTGAACACAAACACTCCCATTTGCTTCGTTAGGCAAATGGGAGTGCTTTTTTGTGTCATCGATTTTTTTGTGTTTTTTATTGCTGCTAAGGGATAGGAGTCACAACTGTTTTTAAAGGCCCACTCTATTCTGAATCTTTCTCTTTCGGCTCTTTTTTGTCGCTTCTTTTAGCCATTATTTTTTTCTTTTCTTGATAGCGACTCGGTTGTCGGTTTTTAGATGCTCTTTCAGCCTCTCTTTTCTTCCACCAATTCGTACGGCGCACTCCCAATACTAACAAAACAATAACCGCCAGTATAATCAAATAAGGCAATGCATAAATCAACCAGATAGCTGTATCTTGAAGCCAGTAATAGAATGTGTACGCTGAATCCACAATGGCTTCTTTTGCCCGCTCCCAAAATGGCATAGTTGAACCTGGTTGGCTGGAGATTCTAGATCGTTCCAAAAGCGTTAGATACAAAGTAGAATACTCCACAAGTTCATCGATGTTATCATTTTGAGACTGCAATATTTCTCTCTCTGCAACGGTTTCGGATAAATTATTTTCAATCGCTAAAATGTCTTCTATCACTGTAGCTTGATCTAATAATTCCAGCAACCGGTCTTCTTTGCGTTGCAATACTTCAATTCTCATCTGCGTATCCTGATACTGTTTAGTCGCATCTTCGTTTCCAATTTGTTCACTGACCTTAGTTCCGAGGTTTCCTTCTAAATCAGCTAAAAGATCATCCACTGCTTCAACTGGGATACGAATAGAGAACGTTCCTTGACGAAGTTTGGCTTCTGTCCTATTGCTGTTGCCATTGTAGCTATTTGTCGTTTCATTTGATGTCTCGATATAAGCCTGATGTTTTTCTATAATTTCTTTTAACTGAGTGACAGAGTTTTGATACTCGATAGTCTCGTAAGTCATGTCTATCGTGGTGATAACTTTTTCTCCGATCAATAAATTAGCGCTATTCTCTTCTTGGGATGTGGTATCTTGCGCTTCATTCATCTGGGTAATGCCTTTATCCTCCGCAGCATTTTCTGAATCACTTACTCCATTTGAAGAACAGCCAACCAATAAGCATAATAGGGCTAAAGTCCATAATCCGGCTTTCTTCTTCATCCAACCCCTCCTCAATGCTTCTTTAATAGCTTTAGTATACCTTTTCTAAAAGCTGAACTAAAATATAATCCTTTTGAAAAACGTAGGAAGGGAGCGGGTCAAAATGCGTTCGGTTTTATAGTAGACGTTTGAACTATTGTCCCAAAACTTCTATAAATTCCACGATTATTTTTTTAACTGACGAATCTGTTGGAGCAATGTAGAATATTCTTCTTCCAATTGATCTTTAGGCTCTTTTTCCGGCAATAGAGATAACTTTGAAATCACTGCATTCAGTCGATTTTCCAATACAAGCAATTCTTCTTCACTAGCAACATTCTTTTTTTCCGGCTTTTCTTGTTGGCTAAAGGTCTCATCATCTGTATCAACTTCTTTTGCAAGAACTTTTCGGTCTTTAATTTGCCAAATGTGAGTCGCAACATTGTTGACGAATTGCTCATCATGAGAAACAAATAAAATAGTTCCTTCATATCCCTTTAAGGCTTCTTCAATAGCTTCCATAGAAGCAATGTCTAAATAATTCGTTGGCTCATCCAATATCAATACATTCGCATCACTCGCCAATAAAAGTGCTAAAGAAACTTTGTTTTTCTCTCCGCCGCTTAAAACTGAAATGGGCTTAAATACTGCATTGCCTTTAAATAATAGTCTTGCCAACAACATACGGACAAATGATTCTTCTTTCGTACTTTTTTTCATCACGTTTTCTAAAATCGTTTCAGATTCATCTAATAGATCCAATGACTGGCTGAAATAGCCGAAATGAATATTTTTTGCCAAATGAATCCCTTTTTCTGCTTGGAGCATCATTTTGATTAAAGATGTTTTCCCAGATCCATTTGGTCCAATTAAAGCAGTTCTTGAATGGTTCAATAACTGAAATTCTGCGTTATCAAACAACACTCGTGAACCAAATTTTTTCTGGATTTTTGTACCCGAAATCAAAATAGAATTGTGAATCTCTCTTCCTTTGTCCAATTGGATTTTAACTGGCGAAAGATCAACGGGTTTTTCTTTCACTTCCAAATGTTCCATTCGTTTCTCATAATTCCCCACGGCTTTGTCCAAGGTTTTACGGGAATCTTGTCCGCCCATTTTATGCAACCTCGCTTCAGAAGGACCCATCCGTTTAGGTGCTTTTCGTAAGTTTTCTGATTTTTGATGAGTACTTATCATGGCTTTCTTTAAGCGTTTCTTTTCTTTTGTATAGGCCTCGTATTCTTGCTGGGCAAAATCTTTTTCTTGTTCTTTTTGAGCTTGATAGGACTCATAATTTCCTGTGTAAAAATGTACCTTGCCTTCTTCTATCTCTACGATCCGGTTGCACACGCGATTCAAGAAAGCTCGATCATGGGAAACTACTAAGACAGCTCCCGAAAAATGCTTCAGTTGTTTTTCCAAATAGTGGCGGGCATCCGTATCTAGGTGACTAGTGGGTTCATCCGCAAATAAAATCCCTGACTGAATTGACAATGCTCGATTGATTTGTTGTTTCGTCTGTTCTCCACCGCTTAACGTATCCAATGGTTCATGATCCGGCAACTGCTCGATAAAGCCTGCCATGCCATTGAGTTGGACAAAACCAGTGTCGGGCTCTTCTTTTTGAGCCAAAATATTCAGCAACGTCGTTTTCCCGGACCCATTCCTTCCAACGATACCGATTCGATCGCCTTCATAGATGTGCCATTCTGGTATCGTAAATAGTGTCTTTTCTCCAATAGATTTTTCAATTTGTTTTACTTCTAAAAGCACAAAAAAACCTCCTTCAATTCTGAAGAAGATTGCCTGCACATAACTAAATAAGCCTATTTATAGTATAGGTATAGCCATTATGTCCCATTCAATCTACGTTCAGTCCTGTTATTTTGTCCATATCAAATAAGCTGAAAACATCAACTTTTCTTCTATAGAACAACACATTCTTTTCTGAATTAAGATTGAATAATACGCATCGGCTTACACCTGTACCTTTCTTAGATTTCTCTACGCCTTTATTCTAGCAATTTATTCGTCTTGATACAAGCATTTGTATTGCACCTCATTTGTTCTTTATGCGTCATTTTAAAATGTGTTTCCTTTCATTTTAAAGGCTTTCATCTTAATCCTCTTCTTGCTGTGGTGGTTTTTCTTTCGTTAAACTGATACAATAATCACTAAAATGATGAAACATTAAGGTGGGATATACTTGAATACATTAGCCAGAAAAAAAGTTGCTAACAGCAAACGTATTATCATTAAAGTGGGTACGAGCACTTTAATGTACCCGAATGGGAGCGTCAATTTACAACGTATTGAGCGGTTGGCATTTGTACTGACCGATTTGCAAAACAGAGGAAAAGATATTATTTTAGTTTCATCTGGTGCAATTGGTGTAGGCATGGATCTGCTTAACTTGTCCACACGCCCTGCAACGATACCGGAACAACAAGCGGTCGCTGCTATCGGCCAAAGCCAACTCATGAATCTATACAGCAAATTTTTCCTTAGCTACGGTCAGATCATCGGGCAGATTTTAATGACCCGCGATATTGTAGACTTTCCCGAAAGCCGATTAAATGCTTCAAACACATTTGAACAATTACTCAAAACTGGCGTCATCCCAATTGTGAACGAAAACGACTCAGTTTCAGTAGAAGAATTGGATCATTTGACTAAGTTTGGCGACAACGACCAATTATCTGCGATTGTTGCTGAAATTACAAACGCTGATTTATTGATCATGCTGACGGATGTAGCTGGATTCTATGATAAAAATCCGAATACACATCAAGATGCTGTTTTATTCTCTGAAATTTCTGACATTACGGACGCTCATTACCAGCAATCCGGTGGCCAAGGTTCTCGATTTGGAACGGGTGGAATGATCACGAAATTAAAAGCTGCAGACCACATGCTGAATCTTCATGCACAAATGGTCTTAACGAACGGAAAAGTACCGGATACGATTTTTGATATCGTGGTCGGAAAAGAAGTCGGAACGTTGTTTACTCCTAAAGATTAACCAGAAAGGAAGTTTACTATGGAAACTTTAAATCAGTTAGGCCTAAACGCCAAAAAAGCTTCGCGCAAATTAGCTCAAGCTTCTGCTCAAGAAAAAAATCAAGCTCTACTCATTATGAGTCAATTAATAGTGGAACACCAAAAGGATATTCTAACAGCGAATCAACAAGATTTAGCTGCCGCTGAAAGCAACGGAATTAAAGGAACGATGTTGGACCGTCTGACATTGAATGAAGAACGCGTCATCGCTATGGCAGAAGGTATCAAACAAGTAGCTGGGTTGCCCGATCCAATCGGAACTGTCCATTCTATGCGTACACTGGACAACGGCTTAACTATCGGCCGTCAAAGCGTTCCTTTAGGCGTTATTGGAATCATTTATGAATCTCGTCCAAATGTCACGACAGATGCTGGTGTGTTGTGCTTTAAATCCGGAAATGCCGTTATTTTGCGTGGTGGAAAAGAAGCGATTCACACGAATAAAGCGATTATTACTATCTTACAAAAAGCTTTGAGTCAAACGGATTTCCCTCAGCAATCGATTCAATTGGTAGAAGATACTTCTAGAGCATCCTCTACAGGATTGATGACATTGACCGAGTATTTAGATGTTTTGATTCCTCGAGGCGGAGCTGGTTTGATTAAAGCAGTTGTGGAAAATGCTACAGTCCCAGTCATTGAAACAGGTGTCGGCAATTGCCACGTGTACATTGATAAAGATGCGCAACTTGAAATGGCTAAAGACATTATCGTCAATGCCAAATGCTCGCGTCCGTCCGTATGCAACGCTGCTGAAACATTGTTGATCCATGAAGATGTGGCTGCTGCTTTCTTACCTGAAATTGAAACAGCCTTGTCTGAATACAATGTTGAATTGCGTGCAGACGAAAAAGCGGGTACTATTTTGTCCAAATCGATTCCTGCCACTGAAGAAGATTGGGAAACAGAATTTTTGGATTACATTTTAGCTGTTAAAGTGGTTTCAGATCTGGAAGAAGCAGTTGAACACATTGATCGTTACAGCACGGGGCATTCTGAAGCTATCGTGACAGACGATTATGCATCTAGTCAGCAATTCCTTCATGAAGTCGATTCAGCTGCTGTTTATATCAATGCTTCTACTCGCTTTACAGATGGATTTGAATTTGGATTTGGAGCGGAAATTGGCATCAGTACTCAAAAAATTCACGCTCGTGGACCAATGGGATTGCCAGAATTAACTTCTTACAAAACCATTGTCTATGGGAATGGTCAAATACGATGAGTGAAAAAGTAAAGATTGCTGTTGTGGGTGGCGGAATTGTCGGCTCCACAACAGCTTTTTACCTCAGCCAACATTCTCAATACGAGGTGGCTCTTTTTGATAGTGGAATTGGTCAAGCTACTTCAGCTGCAGCCGGGATTATTTGTCCATGGTTGTCGCAACGTCGAAACAAGCAGTGGTACCAATTAGCCGCTAGTGGTGCGGCCTTTTACCCTCAATTGATGCAAGACTTAGGCGAAGATCCCGCTCGTTCGGACATTTACCGTCAAGTCGGAACTTTAGTGTTCAAAAAAACGCCTAAACTCTTAGCTAAATTAGAAAAAATTGCTTTAAAACGACGCGAGGATGCCCCTACTATTGGAAAATTAGCGATCTTGTCTCCTGAAGAAATCAAAGAAAAAACGCCGCTTCTTGAAACAACAGAATCTGCCTTATTTGCTTCTGGCGGTGCTAAAGTTGACGGTGCCTTATTGACTGGCAAATTAAAAGAAAAAGCTCAGAAAAATGGTGCTTCAGTCTATAATGATGAGGTACAACTAACTATCGAGCTTGGGGAAAAACAACCTTATCGCTTAAAGACTGAAACTAATCAGTACTCATTTGATAAAGTCGTTTTGGCAGTCGGTGCTTGGTTACCGGGATTGCTTGAGCCACTGGGATATGCAGTGGATATTCGTCCTCAAAAAGGCCAATTGGTCGAATTGCATTTGGATGCAAAGACAGACGATTGGCCGGTGGTTATGCCCGATGGGGAAAAAGACATTATTCCATTTGCCAACGGAAAAGTGATTGTCGGAGCAACGCATGAAAATGATCAAGGCTATGATTTAGAACCGACTAAAAAGCAATTGCGTGTGATGTTAGATGAAGCGATTGAAATAGCTCCTGGGTTAGCTGACGCGGATATCAAAGGTATTCGAGTGGGGACGCGTGCTTATACTTCTGATTTTGCGCCATTTTTCGGGGAAGTTTCTGATGCTCCTGGATTGTATGCAGCTAGCGGATTAGGTTCGTCTGGACTGACAAGTGGTCCGATGATTGCGAAAATTTTGGTGCAACTCATCAATGGAGAGGTTACATATTTGCCTGTGAGAGACTATCCGATTGAAAACTACATTAAAAAATAACAAAATTGGTTATTACCTAAACACCCTAATTAGCGTTCCTCGATGTATCATGAGCGCTAGATAGGGTGTTTTTGTTTTTTATGATTTTCGCTTCGCTTATAAAAAGAAAGTTCCTTTAGAGAGTCTTTTACTTAACATTCTACGTTGTTTTTTTAGTCAAAATATGAGCTAAAGGGGTTCTAGCTCATATTCTACTCAGATTTTTGCTGTCAATCGTTAAGCAGACTGGTTCTAGTTTATAATCTAATCGGTTTTTTTGAGGTCTATTGTTAAGTAGACTGGCTATAGCTCACATTTACTCGGATTTTTAAAACCAATTGCGAACTAGACGGCCTCCAGCTCACATTTGCTGTAACTTTTCAGAATGGTTTGTTAGCTAGACAGCCGAGTACACGAGCTACCAAGAGAAAATTTGTAATAAGCTTTTTTTAAAACCCCTTAAATAACTAAATATGAAAAAAGTGCCTATCAAAATTCACAGACACTCTTTTTTCTTCTATTACTATCCTTCACCATTCATGACTTTAAAATTATCATTCACCGTTGCATCAATCACAGGATTCTTTTTGATGTACTCGCCAATCAGTTCGCTCATGTCCGTGGTTACTTCACGCACGATTTTCGAAGCATCAAACATCATGTAATCTCCCCCGCCAACTGCGCGGTATTGATTGGTGACCACTTCTAACGGCTCATCCTCAGAAATGGGTTTGCCATCTTTGGTCAACTCTACAATACGCGAGCCGATGGGTTTACTGACATCAATCGTGTACTCAACCCCTTCATACATATCATAATTGTAATGTTGCGGCTTCGGATCCATGAAATCGGGATTTACTCCGATTGAACCATCGCTTTCCAAAGCAAAATATCCTGCAGATTGCTCCAATGCCGCTTTCAAATCAGCACCAGTAATGGCTAAAACAGCTAGTGTATTGGGGTAAATGTAATTGGTCACAATATCTCGGGTGGTAATCGTGTTGCCAAATCCAGTCCCCAGATTGTTAAACAAAGCTGTCCCCGAAATACTCGTTCCCGTAGCGTGCATTTGTACTTTTTGAATCAGTTCAATATACGGGTGTTCTTTGACGCGGACTTGATGAGGGTCAGTGATGTGCATGTCGCCCTTTACCACTCCGACTGTCTGGTCTAGCCAGTCTTCCACTTCGTTGTGCAGTGGCTCAAAATGTTGTTTCAATTCGGAATCACACTCAACTTCTGCTACTGAAATCAAACTCGGCACCATCGACACAACCACATATCCATCAGCCTTTTGCTCTAATTGCACAACAACCTTTCCCACATAACTGCCTTTATCACTCGGTTGGATAACCGCAACTCCGTTCACGTTTTCTGCAATTACCCGGTGTTGATGCCCGGTCAATAAGACATCAATCCCAGCCACTTCACTGAGCAATTGATACCCTTCATTCTCACCAGTTAATACTTCTGTCGGCTCGCCCGTTTTTAAATCCCGCTCAAATCCGCCATGATAACTGACCACCACAATATCAGCTGCTTCTCGCAATAAAGGGACGATTTCTTTAGCACACTCTACAGCAGATTGGAAATGCAATCCTGCGTAGTGATTCGGATGTTCCCATTGCGAAATGTATTGCGTCGTCAATCCTAGAAAGCCGATTTTCACACCTTCTTTTTCAAACACACCGTACCCTTTGCCAAAAGCTGGTTCATTATGGGTATTCAAAATATTGGCTGACATCACCGGAAAATCAGCTGCTGCAATGCCTTTTTTCAAATACTCCAGCCCATAGTTAAAACTGTGATTGCCCAGAACGCCTACATCATATTTCATCGCGTTCAATGCTTGCATCAATTCAGCAGGGTCTTTACGCTGTTTAGCCAAGTAGTAACTTAAAGAAGAACCCTGGATGTAATCTCCATTTTCCACTGTAAATACAGGACCCTTGGCTTTTTTACGTTCTTCTTTAAAGACCGTTGCGGCTTTTAAAATACCAAACGGTTCGTCCATGTTTCTTTTTTGATAAGTTGTCGGAAATAAATAACCATGCAAGTCACTCGTTTCTAGAATCGTCAATTCCATTTGCGTCATCTCCATCTCTTAATATTATTGATTTTAACACAGAAAACCATTCAGCCGTTATCGCCAAATGGTTTCCTGATGCATTATGGTTAGTCCTGTTCAATTTCACTCGCAGAATAAACTACTCCTTTTTCTGCTAAGAAAGAAGGCACTCCTTCTGCAATAAATATTCGGTGCATTTTTTCTGGTTCAAATGTATGCCAAGGTATTGTGTGTTTGGCGTGCACTTTTTGGGCAATACCGATCAAGTCTCCTTGAGCCGCAT
Organism: Desemzia incerta; assembly: GCF_900115825.1. Classification (GTDB taxonomy): domain Bacteria; phylum Bacillota; class Bacilli; order Lactobacillales; family Carnobacteriaceae; genus Desemzia; species Desemzia incerta. The sequence goes on from NZ_FOXW01000009.1 coordinate 37,059, forward strand.
GTCCACTGGCGCTAAATGGCAGAAACTCAAACTGATTGGCAGCTAATTTGTCCAATAAAACGGCATAATTGCTGTCGTAATCACCAAGTGGTTCGCCATTGCTGTGGGCATAAATACCTTTATCAAATGTCGATACTGCCTCAATATTTTTAAAGCTGTTTTGCAACACGTATTGTTCTGGATGTTGCTGTACTTCTGCTAAAGAAATCCACTCTATATCAGACTGTTTTTGAAGATCAATGGCTGATTCTGTCAAGACTGTCCATGTTTCATTTGGATAAAAAGCGTGCATCAATTGGGCATAAGATTCCTCAAATACAAAGATTCGACCGCATTCTTCTGTTGCTAAAGAAACATTCCGTAATCGATCCACATTCCGAATATAAGGATTGTAAAAAATGATTTGATTAGTTGTGGATTGGAGCAATTGCTTCCAGTTTTCCACTAACCCTTTTTCTGAATCGAAACCAGATTCTTTTGGACTTTCAAAACTAAACGTGGTCCCTTCCAGCAACAATACATCAGGATGCCAATTTGCAGCCTCTTGCACCCATTTTTCAACGCGTTCCGGATAATACCCTGTCAAACGCACGTCGCCTGAATGGATTAATTTCAATCCTGGCGCTTCAATGAAAAAGGCACAAGCTCCTATCGTATCGTGATCGGTCAATTTAGGTTGGACTTGAATATCACCAATCTGAATTTTTTCGTCATCGCTAAAAGTAATGCGTTCCACATGACTCTTATCTTCTTCTCCTACTGCTACTAATGTCTGGTACAATTTGTCTGTTTCTTCTGAAAGATAAACTTTCGTTGTAGCGGGCAAGTATTTCAATAATCCCATGTGATCCAAATGCAAGTGAGAGATAAAAATTGCTGTTTCCAGTGAACTGTCTTCATATGAAGACAGTGTTATCGTTTGAAATGCTGAAGTATCATATAATTCAGGAATAGCAGGCATAAAACCATGTTTGACCAAATATTCCATTTCACTAAGTCCATCGGTATTTTCAATCACTTTTCCAATACCCGTTAGTCCAAAATCACAGATAACTCGCGCTGTTTCTGTCCGTATTTCAACAATATTTCCGCCAATTGTATTCAGACCATTCCAAATTTGAAATGTCGTCATTCAATCGCTCCTATTTGTTTTCGTCTAATATTGCTTGGGTAGATTCTTCTAGTTGAGTCAATGATTCTTGAATATCTGCATCATTTACCAATACACCATCTAGCGTTTCCAATAGATTATTGCGGTATTCTCCAGAACCTACAAATGAAGGAGAAGACATCCCATATTCTAATTCTAAGTTAGCTGCTTGTGCACGAGGATTTTCTTCTAAATATGTTTTGTATTCTTCCACTTCTAATGCTGAACGACGAATCGGCACATAACCCGTTTCAATTGCCCATGTAGCTGTATTTTCAGGTTCTAATAAGAAAGCCATGAAAGCAATCGCAGCTTGTTGTTCTTCTTCTGTTGCAGATGAGAATACGCCTAAGTCATTTCCAGCAAATAAAGTCAATTGAGTATCGTTGTAAGCAGGAAGTTCAGCTGTACTCCAGTTGATGCCATTTTCTTCAGCAACAGGAACTACGTGAGCTAAACCAGCACTTGAACCAATGTATAGAGCACTCTCTCCACGGCCAAATGGACCAGAGAAGAATCCATCTTCACCTGCTGTACGAGCGTATCCTTGATCAATCAAGTCCATTAAGAGTGTTAAAGCTTCCACACTTTCTTCACCACCGATATCGGTAGTCATAGTTTCGCCATTGATAAATTCTGCACCGTTTTGATGAGCCAATGTTTCGTATTCCATTTCATATGAATTTTCAAGTCCAAGAGCTACAGCATCGTCTCCAGCAGCTACCATTTGTTCTCCTAAAGCTTCTACTTCTTCCCAAGTCGTTGGGACTTCAACCCCGTATTCATCAAGAATGTCTTGGTTGAAATACATTACCCGAGTTGATTTGGAGAAAGGCATTGCGTAAAGTTCTTCGTTGTATGTCGAGCTGCTTAAGAATCCTTCATAAATATCGTCCATCGCTTCTTGAGTAAAGCCGCTGTCGCTAACAAGCATATCTGTCAAAGGAACCAATAAATTGTTTTCAGCCAAATCTGGAACATCGCCTGGTGTTAACTGAGCCATAGTAGGAAGATCGCCAGAAACTCCAGATGCCATGATTCTTTGTTGCAGTGTATCGTAATCGCCTTGGTTTTGTTCTTCAACCACGTATTGATCTTGTGATTCATTAAACGCATCCGTCAATTTCGTGATGGTTTCTTGGTGAGGTCCATTCATCGCATGCCAAAACGTGATTTCAACAGTTTCGCCTGTTGCATCTGCTGAACTGTTTTCTTCCGTTGTTGCCGTTTCCCCTTCACCAGCTCCACAAGCTCCCAATACAAACGCACTCATTAATGTAACTGCTCCTGCCAACAACTTTTTAGACTTTTTCATTTCTTCTTTCTCTCCCTTATATGTATATTTTTTTGGGCTTTTACCCTTTTAACCCACTCTTAGATATCCCAGCAATAATCTGTTTTTGAAGAAAAACATAAATGATGACCATTGGGATAATAACGATTGTTGAAGCCGCCATTAACAGCTCAAAGCGTGTTCCTGCTTCGGTTGTGAAAGCTTGCAATCCAACAGGTAATGTCCGAAGCTCGGTGTCATTGGTCACAATCAGCGGCCACATGAATGAATTCCAGCTTCCAATAATTTTTAAAATCGCAATCGCTACAATAGAAGATTTTCCTAAAGGCACCATGATGGACCATAAAAAACGGAAGTCACTGGAGCCATCCACTTTTGCAGCGTAATACAACTCATTCGGTACGCCTTGAAAAGTCTGACGTAATGCAAACACAGAAAAGATACTTGCCAGCCAAGGAACAATCAGTGCGGCATACGTGTTGATCAAATCAAATCGGGACAAGGTTACAAAGTTCGGAATAATCAACAATTCTCCCGGCACCATCATAGTCGCAATTAAAATCGTAAAGAGGATATTTTTTCCATAAAACTCCATCTTAGCAAAAGCAAAGGCCGCTAAAATCGTCGTGATCAGTTCACCGGCTGTCGAAAGCACCGTCACCAAAACACTGTTTAAGAAATACCGTCCAAAGGGTGCTGCATTCCAAGCCTCAATATAATTTTCAAATTTAGGATCCTCTGGAATCCATATAGGCGGCATCTGCATGGTTTCACCGGCAGATTTGATAGACGTTGACAACATCCATACAAAAGGAATCAACATCGTAATGGCACCAAGCGTTAGTAAAATATATAAAATGGATTTTTGTACTTTTTCACTCATTTAGCCAATTCCTTTCTTAATAATGGACAAATTTGCGATTGTAAGCTAACTGCAGAACAGTCACAAGTAAAATAATAACGAATAAGACTACTCCCGCTGCTGCCGCTTCACCGTAATTGAATTCGGTATAAAATTTTTCATACAAGTAGTACACCACTGTCAACGCAGAGTTTCCTGGACCCGGTCGGCCTTGGAACATCGCATACACTTCATCAAACACTTTAAAATTATTGATGAATCCTGTAACCGTCACTAAAAATGTTGTCGGACTCAACAATGGAATTGTAATGTTTAAAAATCGTTGCCACGGAGTTGCGCCGTCAATCTTAGCTGCTGAATAATAACTCTCATCAATATTGTTCAATCCCACTAAAAAGAGGATGATGTTAAAGCCTAATCCTTTCCAAACGGACATAATAATCAATCCCAGTAAAGCGTAATCCGGATCCGTCAGCCAGTTGATTGGGTTGATGCCAAACCAGCCTAAAAAGTAGTTCATCAATCCGAATCGTGTATGGTAAATCCAGTTCCAAACCAATGAGATTGCTACGGTACTCGTTACAAAAGGCAAGAAATAAATGGTTCTGAAAAAACTAGATAGCAATTTTATTTTGTTCAACATCAGGGCAATAAGTAGGGATAACCCAATCGATAAAGGGACTACACCTAATACAAAAATGAAGGTATTTTTTAATGCAATATGAAAATTAGGATCTTGGAATATCTCCACAAAGTTTCCAATACCATATTCATTGACGATATCCTGGAAAAAATTGTAATCCGTATATAAACTCATCGCCAAAGATTTAAAAATCGGGTAGATATTAAACGTCAACATGATAATCAACATCGGAGCTAGGTACATATAAGCTTTCAAAGAACTTTTCCAGGTTGGTTTCTGGATCATTGAGCAACCTCCTCCATCAATAACGCTTGTCCAACACCATCAAAGTAGAGAATGTCTTTTGCATCAACTGTCAGCTGAAGAGTCTCTCCCGTATGAAATTCTCCTGCTATATTATTAGTGACAACGACTAGACCATCTTGATTTAATTTAATCGATGTGTCTTTCCCAATTCGCTCAACATGAGTAATTTCTCCTGTGTAAAAAGCTTTAGCTGGATCCAATGTTTGTTCAATGTTTTCAGGACGAATACCGATTTTCTTCACTTGCTGCTGCAGGGTTTCAGGAATGTTCCAAGCAGAAACATTTATTCGCGAATCTTCTACATCAAATGTGTTGATAGCTGGATTCCCTAAAAATTCAGCTACAAATAAATTGCTTGGGTGCTCATACAACTTTTGTGGCTCACTAATTTGTTGAATATGTCCTTCATTTAATACCATCACGTGATCTGAGATACTTAACGCTTCTTCTTGGTCGTGTGTGACAAAAATGGTGGTAACGTTTGTTTCTTGTTGTATCCGGCGAATCTCTTCACGCATTTCGATCCGCAAACGAGCATCTAGGTTGGATAACGGTTCATCCATCAATAAGATATCCGGCTCTTTTGCTAAAGCTCGGGCGATTGCAACTCGTTGCTGTTGCCCACCAGAAAGTTGTTTAGGTTTTTTATGTATATGATCTTCAATTTGTACAAGCTTTGCTAACTCTAGTGCTCTTTCTTTCCGTTTCTTTTTAGGCATTTTCGCCATCTTCAACGGAAACATAATATTTTCTAGAACAGATAAATGAGGATACAAGGCGTAATTCTGAAAAACCATTCCGACTTTTCTTTTTACAGCATCTTGCTTGGTAACTTCTTTGTCATTAAAAAATATTTTCCCTTTTGTGGGAAATGTTAAGCCTGAAATCAACATTAATGTAGTTGATTTTCCACACCCACTTGGTCCTAATATAGAAACTAGTGAATGTTCGGGAATAACAAAATTCAGATCATGTAACACTTCTTTGTCTCCATAATCCATGGCAATATCTTCAAAATGAACTTGCACACTTTTCACCTCTTATTTTTTTCTTGATGGCTTTCCTATCCAAAAACATTGTAACAAACCAAAACGAATTTGGATACATAAATTTATTGTAAAGTTCGTGATTTGATAACTTCATTTATTTTGTTTTTGTAAACATATTGCGTTTAATAAAGGTTTGTTATATATTGTAGTACTGGAGACTTTAACTAAAAACTAACTATTATTGTTAAACACCCTTTTATCGTTCGCTTAAAAAAAGCGGCATTTCTCAAGTTTTTCCAGTTCAACCAACTATTCCCCATTTTCAAAACTACAATAAGAACTGGCTTTTTTGATCAGCAAATAAGCATAACCCAAAGTAAAGTTACTTTTGAGCTATGCTTATTTTTAGATATCTAGTCTGACGAGACGAGGATAATTTCGTTCTTTGCTGATAACTTAATTGGTCGTTAGTGCCTTCCAGACATTTTACATAATCGATAGGGAGGCTATTCGGATCGTTAGTGACATTCAACTATGTTGATACTACCGTTACGGGCCTTCTCACTAAGTTAACACCACTGCACAACAAGAAAAGGACTCCCTCATTTAGAGGAAGCCCTTTTCTTAGCGTTCAGACAGATTTTTTTATTGAGGATCAACGACTTCGTATTCACCCGTCACTGGGTTCATTTTCTCAACTTCATTTGTAGACAACGTGTATTCAAACATACCAACCATGTTGGATATTTCTACTCCATCTACTTCATGAGAATTACGAATCTCAACTTGATAGGTATCTTCATCCAACTTGGAAGTGAAGAATTGGTTGTTTTCTGGAGAAATTCCAGTTAAGGCAACAACTTGTTCTAAAACAAAAACTTCTTCTTCTTCAGGAGTCAAAGCTGGTTCGGTACTCTCTGATTCCTCTGTTTCAGTACTTTCACTACTCTCTGTACTTTCACTTTCGCTGTTGCTTTGGGATTGATTAACTTCTGGTTGACTAGTTTCTTGCTCTTTACTTGCTAACCAAGTTTCAATCTCTTCATCAGAAGCTTCCATAATACTCTTTCCTGTAGCTTTCATATAATCTTCACTGATTAAAACAGAATTTCGTTCATCTTTATATGCAGAATTTTCAACTAATTCATAAGTAGGTTCTTCTTTGATTGTTTCAACTTGTGCGCTGCTGATTTTTTCTCTTAATTCTTGAGCTTGCGCCTCTAAATCAGCATACTCAGAAAGATCGTTTTGCAACAACAAATCAATAATTCCGCCAGCTTCACTATATTTTTCAGATTCAAATAAAATTAAACCATCATCATACATATTTTGATAAATTTCTTCTGATTGAGTAACTTCAGAACTCGACTGACTTTCTGCAGAACTTGCGCTATTTGCACTATCTCCACCATTTCCACATGCCCCAATAACAAGCGTACTTAGAAAAAGAACTGCCGTTGCAACTTTTTTGTTTCTCATGATGTAGCCTCCTTATTTCTTTTAGTTTAAAACTAACACACTCTTAAACACAATCCATTAGCTTCAAATCTCACTCTTTATTTCGGAATGGAAATAAAGTTGAAATCCCTTAACTCAATTATATAATAATAAAACTAAATTACTATTAAAATTTGTTTTCCACTGATTTAGTCATTTTCGGGAGCGTCAATAATTTTGTGTAAATAGAGGAAATATGTACTCTGAATAACTCAAATAAGCCAAAAAGCGAACGAGAGAATACCTTCTCGTTCGTTTTTTGGCTTATTTGAGACTAGGGCTGCATTTTGGCTCGTATTCTGGAAGCAGACGTTTGGTTTTACACTGGAGAATAAGATTATTGTCTCAGCCCCTTTTTTGGATACCCAGTCATTTTAAACAACCGATCCGACTTTTAATGAAAAGTCGGGAGTTCAACAAGTTGAATAGTTCTAAAATTCCGAGTATTCTACATTGATTTGTCAACTTAACCTTAAGATATTTTCACTATTTCTGCTGGTTCTAAAACTTCTTTCTGCTCTTTTCGGCCTTTCAACTTGAACTTCATCAATCTCATCGCGTTGAAGATCACCACTAAAATACTGCCTTCATGGACCAGCATACCAATAGACATATTCATCCACTCACTAAAGAAAACGCTGGCCAACAAGACTAAGACTACTCCAACTGCAATCACGATATTTTGTTTCATATTACTTGCGGTAGCTTTTACTAAGCCCAATGCATGAGGCAAGTGACTAAAGTCCGAGTTCATTAAAACCACATCGGATGTTTCAATCGCGACGTCTGTCCCGCTGCCCATTGCGATACCGATATCCGCTAAAGCTAAGGACGGACTATCGTTGACTCCATCTCCGACAAAGGCTACGATTTGACCTTGTTTTTGGAGCTTTCCGATATAAGCTGACTTATCTTCTGGCAGCATGTTCCCATGTGCTTCGGTCAAACCGAGTTCATTTGCTACAACATCAACAGTTCCTTGATTGTCTCCCGAAAGAACAATTAGATCTTTAACACCTAAATCTTTTAATTCTTGCAAATTAGCTTTTACTCCCAGACGAACTTGGTCGCGAATGCCCATCAGTACTTTCAATTCGCCGTCTACCGCTGTCAGAACAAGAGAATTCCCATTTTGTTCAAACCGTTTAACATCTTTTTGCGCTTTTTTGCTGAGGATAACCTGTTCTTTTTCCATCAAGGCTACGTTTCCAACAGCCACTCTATGTCCAGCTACACTTGCAACGATTCCGCCGCCTTTCACGACCTCAGTTCCTTCAACAGGAGAAATGGTTGTTTCGCCAATTTGCTGTAAGACCGCTTTTGCTAAGGGATGGTCGGATTCGCGTTCCACACTTGCCAAGTAGCCAAGCGTTTCAGCAGAATCCTTTTCATACAGTTCAGTCGCTGCAACGGTTGGATTTCCAACAGTTAACGTACCTGTCTTATCAAATACAATCGCATCCACTTTGCTGAAATCTTGGATGACTTCGCTGCCTTTCAACAAAACCCCGTTGCGTGCGCCGTTTCCGATGCCCGCCACATTTGAAACGGGAACCCCGATGACTAATGCGCCTGGGCAACCGAGAACTAAAATCGTAATGGCTAATTCTACATCTTGACTGACCACCCAAACGACAAATGCCAGTACCAAGACAGCGGGGGTGTAATATTTGGAAAAGCGGTCAATGAAGCGTTCAGCTTCCGATTTCGAATCTTGCGCTTCTTCCACAAGTTCAATAATTTTCCCAAAGGTGGTGTCTTCACCGACACGGTCTGCTCGAATTTGAAGCGTCCCATTTTCTAAAATGGTTCCCGCAAAAACTTCAGCGTCAGCAGCTTTAGTGACCGGCACTGATTCACCGGTAATACTAGCTTCATTGATATGGCCATCGCCTGAAATCACCGTACCGTCAACCGGTACCTTAGCGCCGGTTTTAACAAGCAGAATATCTCCTTCATCAACATCATCCACTTCGACTTCTTCAAATTCGCCATTGTCCATTTGTTTCAAGGCGCTTTCGGGTGCCATTTCAGTCAATTCTTTGATAGCGGAGCGCGTTTGCTTCAATGTTCGTTGTTCTAAATAGTGACCAAACAAGAATAAGAAGGTAACAATAGCAGATTCTTCATAGTTTTGAATGAAGAGTGCTCCAATTGCCGCGATACTGACCAAGACATCAATACTAATGACTTTCACTTTCATTGCTTGCACCGCTTGGATAGCAATCGGTGCAATCCCAAAGATAGATGCGATGATCAAAGACCATTCAGAAAGAGCGACATTTCCTAAAACAAAGTGACTAAAGAATCCTATTGCAATCAACAATCCACTGATGACAGTAATACTGTTTTTCTTACTTAATATATAGTGTTGCATGATTTTTCCCTCCAAATTTATTAGTGTTGTTCTTGATGTCTTTAGTATAGAATAATCGCTTCAGCAACAAATTGACTGCCGTCAAGTTTTGAAAAAAGAGTTTATTTTTTAATTTGAATTCCACTGCCTCTCTACACTGATTACTATAGAGCCTTTTCGGCGGATAGAACTTGATAGCTATCAAGTTTAAAAAAGGGATATTTTCTAATCCGCTCAAAGTTGATAGCATTAAAAAAAGCAATCCCGGAAAATGGCTTTTTTCCAGGATTGCTCATACTTCGCTAGCGATTCAGCATTAGCCGGCTTTAACTCTTGTCTTCAGAACCGGATAACCTACCTCTTCGATGGCTTGTTGTATGGCGTCAATCGATGTGACGCCTGCATCAAAATTAGTTTTGACTTTGCTGGAGTTGAACAAGACTTTAATACTGTCTTTATCCACCCCATTAACCGATTTTACGGCAGCCTCGATTTTTTGCATACAACTTGGACAAGACAACGTTTCTAATTGCAAGGTCGCTTTTTCCATGATTCATTTCTCCTTCGTGTGTGTATTTATCGGCAGTGGCTTTGATAAGCACTGCTTTTCCTCTTTACAACTGTAGTATAGTCCATTTCTGGCAAATGGAACTTGACGCTCATCAAGTTTTGTCTTTTAAACATAAAACCTTCTTTATTCGCCATAAAGCAATAAGTCATCTAAATCATGAATCTTAATCTTTTTACCAGGCAGCTGTTGAATTAATCCCTCATTTTCTAGTTCAGTAAATTTGCGGCTGATGCTTTCAGGTGTTGTTCCTAAATAGGAAGCAATATCTTTTTTTGCCATTGGTAAAGTGATGGTTGGAGAGTTGTCCATTTCAGGTTCCACACTTTCTGCCAAAAATAAAATTAAACGGGTAGTTACTTGTTCTACTGCTACTTGTGTCGTTTGACGTTCTGAACTTTCTAACCGTTTAGACATTTCCGCCAATAGTTTTAAAGAAATAGCTGGGTATTGTTCCAGAAAATCTTGGACATCTTTTTGCTGAATCATACAGACAACGGTATCTCGGGTTGCTTCGGCATATTCCTCGTGTACTGCATCCGGGTTGAACAAGGTCCATTCTCCGGTGAAATCACCAGGGTTCAAGATCCGCACTAGCTGCTCTTTGCCAGAGTCTGCCAATCGATAAATACGGATTTTCCCACGATTGATAATATATAAAGTATCCTCTTTTTCTTGTGAACGAAACAGAAACTCTCCTTTTTGATACTGTTTCGTGTGGGCTTTTTCAGCAATGTAATTCATCGCGCTATCCTCTAAGTGATTGAATATTGGAACCAAGCGGATACAGGCTGCGTGGTCACCAATTTCATGATGGGTATGTTTAGTCAATTCATTCTCCCCCTTTATTTATTTTGTTTATATTCGCTGCTTTTATTATATAAGTCTCTTACTACAAAAAAATTGATGCACATCAAGAAAATGGAAAAAGGACTGGAAAGAATTCCAATCCCTAAATCAGCTTCTACTTTTACCTTAATCTTCATCCTCATCAAGAGCGTCATCATCTTCTAATGCTTCTTTACCAATGAACGCTTGCAGCATCCAAATGTTCTTGTCTAAGTCATTTTTAAAAGCAATCAATGTATCTTCTAAAGCATCGTCACCCTCGTCTTGAGCTAAACGAATCGTGCGAATAGTTAGGTCACGAGTGCTTCTGAAGTCCTCGATAATATTTTCAACCATGTCTTCTGCTTTAGCGTATTTATTAACTGCATCTTCCGAAAGCATCGAATATTTTTCAAATTCAACCGTTGTCGAAGCAGGTTTATGCCCAGAAGTAATTAGACGCTCCGCAAGTTTGTCGAACCATTTTTCATTTTCGTTATACAACTCTTCAAATTTTTCATGCAACGTAAAGAAATTGGCTCCTTTTACATACCAGTGATATTGGTGCAGTTTCATATGTAATGTATGCATGTTGCCTAAAAGATGATCCGCAATGGCCGCTGCATTAATTTTCGTATGATGAACATGTTCCTTGTGTTCTTGTTCTGCTTGCAATCTTTCTTGAGCTGTTTTATTTTTTACCATGATTCATTCCTCCTGTGGTTTATCTCATTTTTTATTCCTTTCAGCCTTGATTTGCGCCTCCTTTTTCTTTGTTGTATTTAGTATAGGATAGATTTTCGGTAAAATAATTGACGTGCATCAAGAAAAAGAAAAAAATAGCCAGTAGACTCCATCAAGAGTTCTACCTGCTATTCTTACACTTTTTATTTATCTGTTATCAAAAATCCGCTCCGGTTCCATCATACACCAATCAATCCCGTCTTTTTTCTCTCCGCTATTCATTGATTTTATTCTACAGAAGGGACTTCCTTTTTTGTATGGATTTTATTCATTAACACAAAATATTTTACACTCTCTCATTTCACTGTCAATTAAATCCATATAATACTATAATAAGTAAATAAGGGGGTGAAAGAATATGAAAAATTTTATGCAAGAATTTAAAGAATTTGCTTTTAGAGGAAATGTTTTAGACTTAGCAATTGGGGTTGTGATTGGTTCTGCTTTTACAGCAATCGTAACTTCGCTAGTAGACAACATTATCAGCCCTATTGTTGGCGCTCTTACTGGTGGCTCAGATTTATCGAATTTATCTTTTACAATTATTGGAGTTGAACTCACTTATGGAGCTTTTATCAGTTCAGTGATTGACTTCTTGATTATTGCACTCGTTATCTTTTTGTTTGTAAAAGTCATCAATAATGCTCAGAATAAATTTACGAAGCAAATGGATGAAGAAGAGATCGAAGTTGAAGTCCCACCTGCTGAGCAATACTTAAAAGAAATACGCGATTTACTTGCCAAAGATGAATCCAAAGATGATATTATCTAGTGCGCAAAACAAAACACTTCTCCCTAAAATTAAATTTAGAGAGAAGTGTTTTTTCGTGCCTTTTTAACCTTCGTAAGTGGCGTATAAAATTTCTTTTAATTCAGCAATCAACGGTTCTTTTGGATTAGCCGTCGTACATTGATCTTCAAAAGCCAACTCTGCTAGTCTATCTGCCGCTTTATCCAATTGGTTTTTCGATACACCTTGCTCTTTCATGCTCATTTGGATATTCAACTTTTTACCAAGTGCGTAAATTCTTTGAACCAATGCTTCTACTAAATCAGCTGTAGTTTCTCCTTTTAATCCAAGGTAACGAGCAATCTCAGCATAGTCTTCATCGGCTCTGAAGTACTCATATTTTGGAAAAATTTGATGTTTCGTTGGAGCTGATGCATTGTAGCGAATGACATGCGGCATAAGAATCGCATTTGCTCTACCATGCGGTATTTCAAATTCAGCACCAATTTTATGAGCTAACGAATGATTGATCCCTAGGAATGCATTTGCAAATGCCATACCAGCTAAAGTAGAAGCATTATGCATTTTTTCTCTTGCTTCTTCTGTACCATAAGCATAAGATTCTTCCAAGTATTCAAAGACCAATTTGATTGCTTGCAAGCTCAGACCTTTTGTAAAGTCACTTGCCATAACAGATACGTAAGACTCTATTGCGTGGGTCAACACATCCATACCTGTATCCGCTGTGATTGATTTGGGCACAGTCATGACAAACTGGGAATCGATAATTGCTACATCAGGTGTCAAAGCATAGTCTGCTAATGGGTATTTCACATTGATGGCATTATCTGTAATGACTGTAAATGGAGTTACTTCTGATCCTGTACCTGATGTTGTTGGTATCGCAACAAAGGTCGTTTTTTTGAGATCTGGAATCTTATACGTTCTCTTACGGATGTCCATGAATTTTTGTTTCGCTCCGCTAAAGCTGGATTCTGGTTGCTCGTAGAACAGCCACATTCCTTTAGCAGCATCCATTGCTGAACCGCCACCTAAAGCAATGATCGTATCTGGTTGGAATTCTTTCATTGCTGCTGTACCGCGTTCAACCGTTTCAATAGAAGGGTTCGGTTCAACATCTGAAAAAATGCGTACAGCTACTGAATCTTGACGCTTGTTCAATTCATTTTCCACAATATCTGCATATCCGAATTCAACCATTCCTGGATCACACACAATAAAAGCGCGTTTAACATTCGGCATTTTCTGTAAGTACTGAACAGAATTTTTTTCGAAGTAGATTTTTGGCGGCAATTTAAACCATTGCATATTGTTTCTCCTTTTAGCTACTGTTTTCAAATTGATCAAATTGACTGCTGAAACGTTTGTAGAAACTGAGTTACGACCGTAACTTCCGCAACCAAGTGTCAATGATGGAAGCATATTATTATAAATATCCCCGATCCCGCCTTGAGCAGTTGGCGAATTGACGATGATCCGGCCTGCTTTCATTTTTTCACCAAATTCTGCTGCAAGATCCATTCGTTTTGTATGAATAGCAGCGGAGTGGCCTAAGCCGCCAAGCTCCAACATTTTTTGGCACAATTCAAATCCGTGTTCAGTAGTCTCTGCTTTTAACATGGCTAACACAGGAGATAATTTTTCTCTGGATAAAGGATAATCGCTTCCTACGCCTTCCAACTCCGCCATCAGTATTTTTGTTCCTTTCGGAGCTTTGATGCCTGCAAGCTGTGCAATCGTGTCTGCAGACTGTCCGACAATAGCAGGATTAACTGCTGTTTTATCCATTGTCATGACTGCATCTTCCAATAAAGGCAACTCTTTTTTAGAAACGAAGTAAACACCTTGACCCTCAAATTCAAAACGGACCTCTGAGTAAATTTCTTTGTCGACGATCACTGCCTGTTCAGAAGCACAGATCATTCCATTATCAAAGGTTTTAGAAACAATGACATCATTTACAGCACGTTTGATTTTTGCTGTCTTTTCAATATAACTTGGAACGTTTCCCGGTCCTACCCCAAGAGCTGGCTTGCCTGTTGAATACGCTGCTTTGACCATTCCTGAACCACCTGTAGCTAAAACGATGGCAATATCCGGATGGTTCATCAAACCATTAGTCGCTTCTAAAGATGGTGTTTCGATCCATTGAATAATATTATTTGGTGCGCCTGCCTTTACTGCAGCTTCATACAACACTTTAGCTACTTCGGCAGATGATTTTTGCGCACTTGGATGGAATGCAAAAATGATTGGATTTCTTGTTTTAACCGCAATCAATGCTTTAAACATTGTAGTTGAAGTTGGATTTGTCACTGGAGTCACTCCGCAAACTACACCAACTGGACTAGCGATCGTCATTACGCCTGCTTGTTCATCATCTTGGATGATCCCTACTGTTTTATCATTTTTAATGTCATGCCAGATGGATTCTGTCGCAAACATATTTTTCACACATTTGTCTTCGTAAATCCCTCTTTTTGTTTCTTCTACAGCCATTTTTGCTAAGCGCATATGGTCGTTCAATCCAGCTAACGCCATTTGATGAACAATATGATCGATCTGCTCTTGATTGAAATCTTCCAATTCAACCAAAGCATGCTTCGCTTTATTGGTATATTTCTGAATCATTTCTTCTACAGTAACTTCTGACTTTTTCATTTCTTTTACAACTTCTTTTAACATTACTTTCCCTCCATAACTTGTTATGTTTTTCACATATGATTATAGCTCGCTAATTTCGGAAAGTAAAGCATTTTTGTGATTAAATTCACTTGAATCTGTATCACAAATTCGTTCTTCCTGTTTCAGTCTGTTCAATCATTTTCGTTTGAAAAGAAAGGAAAAACTTCTATTTAATGTGTTGTACATAATTGAATGTTCAAAAAACAGTTCAAAACATTGTTACATTGTGAGCATATTTTTTTTTGAATTTTTTATTTTTTGTCCTAAATTTATACCAAAACAGGTATGGGCCTTAAAAGGCTCATACCTGTTTTCTTTACTAATCTATTTCATGATAAGCAGCATACACTTCTTGTTTTTTCAGTTCACGTACTTTGGCTACTTCTTTTATCGCTTCTTTACTGCGCAAGTTATGTTCTTCCATCATTAGTTGAACGTGTTCTTGTATCGTCAATGTGTTCCAACTTGTATCTTCTTCAGGAAATAAAGAGCCTTCACTATTGCCTTCTACAATCAAACAAAACTCTCCGCGAATTTCTGAGGTCTGAGCCCATTCAAGTACTTCACTCAGGGTTCCGCGAATAAATTCCTCATAACGTTTCGTCAGTTCACGACACAAAACGATTTTTCTAGTGTCACCTAATACGGTTCCCATATTTTTCAACACCTCTTTTAAGCGATGCGGCGACTCATATAAGATAACCGTCTCTGGACGCTGGTTCAATTCTTCTAGCGCTTCGATCTGGTCTTTCTTTTTGCGTGGTAAAAATCCATAAAAATAAAAAGGCTGTGGGCTGAGTCCAGAAGCAATCAATGCTGTAAGAGCTGCATTAGCTCCTGGAAGCGGCACGACTGTGATTCCCGACTCAATACAAGCTACTACTAAATCATGGCCTGGATCGCTAATAGAAGGCATTCCAGCATCACTCACTTGAGCAATATCTGATCCATTTTCTAAACGTTCGATCAATTGCCCAATTCTTTCTTGAGAATTGTGCTCATGGAAACTGATTTGACTTGTCTTGATCTCAAAATGATTTAATAACTTTTGTGTATTGCGCGTGTCTTCCGAGGCAATAAGGTCTACCTCGTTTAAGGTTCGAATCGCCCGAAAAGTCATATCTTCTAAATTTCCGATTGGAGTCGGAACAAGATACAACGTTCCTGTGGACTGAACCTCAAAACTCTTTTGCTGAAACATGTGCAGTTTCCTCCTTAGTTTCTACCATTTCCAAGTTCACCACGCATGCCTGCCGGGTATCGAGCGGGAATTTCACCCCTCGTTGCATGAGATAGCTTTCTTTCTTTTTACGGGTTTGCTTCTTAAATGCGTATTCTGCTTTTGTGGCTTCGCTTCTAGTAAAAAAGCCCTCAGCATAAATCATCTTTGCTGGACGCCTGTTACTCGGCTTCGTATACTTAGCACCTGTTCCAGCATTGTGTTCAGCTTCTCGGCGCTTTAAATCGGTTGTATAACCGCCATAAAATGTTCCGTCCGCACAAAACAATACATAAAAGTAGCTAATCACTTTCTTTTCCAAATAACATAGCACTCACTTCCGGCAAGTATTCATTCTCTTCGTTGTAGACGATCAAAGGAGGCAACACTCTAAAACCAGTATCTTTACCATCTTTGATTCCTTCAATCAAAATCGTATTGGCTTCTTTCCCAATTTTAGGATACACAAACCGTAGTTTTTTCGGTGCTAATCGATGAGCTTTCATCGTTTCTAAAATCTCCAGCAACCGATCCGGACGATGGACAAAATAAGCTTTGCCATTCATTTTCAGCAATCCGCTGGTCACTTCCATCACTTCTTCCAAGTTCGTGTGCAGTTCATGACGGGCGATCGCTAAATGTTGATTCGGATTGCGCGTACTTTTCTCAGTAGCTGCGAAATAAGGTGGGTTGCACGTCACTACATCCACCGTATCTTTGGGTATCCAATTCGATACATCTCCAATAGCTCCTTTAATTACCGACACCTGATCTTGCAGATTATTCATGCGAATACTGCGCTCAGCCATATTAGCCAATCGCTCTTGCAATTCGATTCCGATCACTGGGCTCTTTGTTTTTTGACTAAGGATTAACCCAATAACGCCATTTCCTGCACATAAATCCACTACTTTTCCTTTGTGGTGCTTAGGAACTTGAGCAAAATCTGCTAGTAAAATCGCATCAAGTGAAAATGAAAACACTGATGGACTTTGGATAATACTTAAATCATGGCTGATCAATCGGTCGAGCCTTTCGTCGTTTTGTAATAACTGATCCATTTTTACACTTCCTCCATACACTATACTTTTTTATTATAGCATAATGAAGGTATCCCATTTGATAGAAGTTTTGCCTTCACAGCGTTATTTATCTAAAGATAGAATGATTTTCCCGATATTTTTATTGGACTCCATATAGCGGTGTGCTTCTTGCACTTCTTCAAATGGAAACACGCGGTCTATGATCGGATGGATCTTCTTATTTTTGAAATGAGGCAAGGCATCTTTGACAAAATCGGCTGTCAATTCAGCTTTGTATTCATCACTTCTAGCAGTCAGCAAAGTTCCTTTAAGCGTGATTCTTTTTCCCATCAATTCCCACAAGTTC
The DNA here is from genome assembly GCF_900115825.1 of Desemzia incerta. Classification (GTDB taxonomy): domain Bacteria; phylum Bacillota; class Bacilli; order Lactobacillales; family Carnobacteriaceae; genus Desemzia; species Desemzia incerta. The sequence continues at coordinate 54,340 of NZ_FOXW01000009.1, forward strand.
ATTTCTTTTATCACTGCTCCGCCTAATGTTCCAATGACGATCCAACGACCATCCACTTTAATCGAGCGGAAGTTCTTCTCCCAATAAGAAGCCCCTACAAAGTCTAAAATCAAATCGACTCCTCTGCCTTGAGTCACTTCTTCAACGCGTTCAGAAAAATCCTCTGTTTTGTAATTGATCGCTGCATCCGCCCCTAAGCTTTTGCAAAAATCCAACTTTTCTTGCGACCCGGCAGTAGTGATCACGGTTGCTTTTGTCAAAACTTTGGCTAGTTGAATGGCAGCAGTTCCTACTCCGCTCCCGCCTGCATGAATCAGCACCGTTTCGCCTTCTTTTAACTCACCCAGCCAGTACAATGTCTGGTACGCCGTCAAGAATACCTCAGGGATAGCCGTCCCTTCTTCAAATGAAAACTCATCTGGCAACACGATAGCTCTTTCCACAGGTATCGTCACATACTCTGCATAACTTCCATTATTGACTAAACTCGCTACTCGAGTTCCTGGAGCAAAACCAGGATTTCCACTGTTGTTTTCTTCCACTACCCCAGCCATTTCGACACCTAAGATAGGATAAGGAGGCTGCAGCTGGTTGCTTTCTCGTTTCAAAATGTCTGTTCTGTTGATAGCACTTGCAGCCACTTTCACTAGCAGCTCTCCTTCACGAGCTACAGGTTTTTCACGGTCTTCAATCACTAGTTCCTCTGCACTTCCTGGTTGTTTGATACTAACAGCTTTCATGTTATCTCACCTTTCTGGGTCCTTTTGTTTATTTACTATAACACGTCATTTTTTAGATATCTATTCGCATGCCACAGCTTCAAAACTGGGCGAATTTCTATTTTTCGGCCATGAGTTGTTATGCATTAGTGCTCATGGCCGTTCGTTGCTGCCTTTTCGGCCATGAAGAGTTTGTCGCTCGCTCTCATGGCCGAAATGAATCCAATATTAGCCATGAGGTCTCAATTCTAGATCCTCATGGCTGATAAATGGTTTCCTTTGTCTTTTGCGATTCTAGCAGCATTTATTTGACCCACAAAAAATACCCATCCATTACCAATCATTAGACTGGTATTGTCTGAGTATTCTAATACGTTTTAAATTAGCGACGCTCACCATAAATAACGTTCAAACAAAACGCGCACGATTCATCGTTGACTCTTCTTGAGCCGTAGAACACATTACAGACATGGAATCCATCTTCATAAATTTTTTCCAAATTCAGTCGGGATTTTGACATTTCCGTTCCGCTTGCTTCTTTGTTTGCATCTTCTTGCTGTTTTTCCAAATCTGTCAGACGGTCTCTTAAATGTTGATTCTCGATTCTCAATGATGCATTTTCTTCAACAAGTGCTTCGACTTCATCTTTTAATTCTGAAATTCGATTCAATGTTTCGCCTGCATCATTTTCCAAACGATTGAAACTATCAAACAATGCTTTTTTATCCATTTTCTCACCCACGCTTATCATTGATCTCCTTTCAAAATAAGTTATTCTCTTGATAAAAGGGCTCTTTCGTCCATCAAACGAATAGCTAACTGTTCAAATACGCCTTGCGCATTGACATTACTCTCTAATTTTTTTTGACTGGTTAAAACTTCTTCCAAGGATGAAACGATGATCCTTGAAGATTTATCCTCCGCAAATCGCGTCAATTCCTGACGGTATCGAGGAAAAGCCAACTGCTTAGTATCAGCATCAAAAGCCAGCTTCAAAGCGTCACGATAAATAATCAATAGCAACTCCAGAGCCATTTGATAGTGAGTACGTTCTTTGAAATGGTTCATGATAGACGTTTGGACAAACACAAAGCTTTGTTTGTCTTTTTTCGCTATTTTCAAAAACCATTTCCATATCAATTGATGGGCATCTATAAACCATTCATCTTGGCTCATCTCAACAGCTTTTGTTACATCATTAGTCAAGTGGACTAATAACGCTGCTTGGTTTGGGGTAACTCCAGTGTTCTCTAATTCTTCTTGCAGTACCGGTTTTGGAAGAGGCGAAAAGTGAATCAGCTGACATCTGGATAAGATAGTAGGCAAGACACGATTTTTAGCCGTCGTTAACAGAAATGCTGTCACATTTCCGTTGGGCTCTTCTAGAAACTTCAATAGACTATTCGCTGCTCCAGCCGTCATTTTTTCAACGTCCGTTACAATGAACACTTTTTTGTTTCCTTCCACTCCACGTTTGCCGAATTCAGACTTTAAGTAGCGTATTTGTTCCACTTTGATCGACAGCCCGCTCGGTTCCACTTCCACGACATCAGGATGATGTCCTTCCAATATTCGTGTACAATTTTGGCAAGTTGTACACGGCAGACCTTCATTTTTGTGTTCGCAAAAAATGCCCGCTGCGACCCATAGAGCCAATTCTTTTTTACCAGTCCCTCGTGCGCCTTCAAATAGATAAGCGTGAGCCAACTTATTGTGTTGCATGTTTTTTTGAAATTGCTGTATTAATACAGGCTGAAGCCGATTTATTCTATTTTTGATTGGATTTCACGACCTTGCTGTACTGAAATTTTTATTTCATTTGTTAAATTCATTTCGTTGTTAGAAACGTTCAAATTGTTCGACAGGCATAACAAAAACCGTAGCGCCTCCGACTTCAACTTCAACAGGATAAGGGAAACTCGTTTCAAGAGAAACATCAAAACTAGTAGGAGGAAGCATGTATTGTTCTCTTGCAGAACAATTTTCGCGAATAACGTCCAACACTTCATCCACTCGTTCTTCTTCTACCCCTACGATAAAAGTCGTATTTCCCGCTTTTAAAAATCCACCTGTTGTAGATAACTTCGTAGCTCGAATACCTCTTTCTACAAACTCGTTTGATAACCGGTTTCCATCTTTGTCTTGAACAATCGCTAATATCAGTTTCATCCTTAACACCCTCCTGTTTCACTTATACTCTGTTTTTCAATTTTTCCACGATAATTTTATAGCACTCATCCACTACTTCATCCAGCTCTTGAGCAGCATCAATCAGTGTGATGCGTTCTGTGTGTTCATCTGCTAATTTCAGATAAGCTTCACGTACTTTTTCATGGAACTCCAATTTTTCTTGGTCTAAACGGTCAAACTGACGATCAGCTTTCCCTTTATGAATGCGTTCCAATCCTACACTTGCTTCAATATCCAAATAAAGTGTAAAATCCGGTTCAATGTCATTTGTCGCAAAACGATTGATAGAAGCTACTTCTTCCATTCCAATCCCGCGAGCATGTCCTTGATAAGCCAACGAACTGTCTACGAACCGATCACATAAAACGATTTCACCACGATCCAAAGCTGGTAAGATTTTCTCCATTAAATGCTGTCTTCTGCCCGCAGCATACAGCAGTGCTTCAGTGCGTATATCCATTTCTGTATGTTCAGGGTCCAGAATCAATTCGCGAATTTTTTCAGCAATTCGACTGCCACCAGGTTCTCTTGTAGATACAATACGTTCTCCCAAAGTTTGTTCCAATTTTGGAAGCAACTCTTTTATGACACTCGTTTTGCCGGCCCCATCTGGACCTTCAATGGTTATAAAAATTCCCTTCAACTTCAAAAACCCCTCAATCTTTTATCTTATTTATCATTATACTGTATCTCAACGATTCAGTCTAATCGATTTCCTGCAAGTTTGAAAAAAAATCCATTTCCAATTGATCATTTAATCCAACTACACGCATGTTTTGTTCCAGATAAAAGCTTAATTGTTCAACGGTTTCTTTTGTGCATTTTTCTCCTTTTAGCACTAAAGGTATTCCGGGAGGATAAGGAACGATATTTCTAGCAGCAATCTTCCCAGCAGCTTTGTCTAACTGAACTTTTTTGATCGACAATTGTTGCTGTTGTTCATAAGAAATCGCCAATTCTGAAAGCAACGGAAATTGTCCCATATTGAAGTGAACCGAATGGTCATTCAAAATCTCTGAGGAAGTTTTAGGCAGTTTCACTGTCTCCACTCTTTGTAGAGACTGGTCGTCTTTTTTCACTAGAGGGAAAGTCAGCAAAACGCTGTCTTCATCGTTTTTTTCTGGAAACATTCCTTGTTCTTCCAATACACTCAACAATTGATTGCCGCTTTGTCCCGGCCAATACAATCGGACTTTCAAAGGATCGTCACTATGTAAATAGACCAAGCCTGACTGTTTAAACCTTTCCATCCAATCATCACGGTAAGCAAGTGTTGCTTTCAGGTCTTCTTCATCGAATTGAGAGGCAAAGAAGCGTGCGTATTCTAAACTGTGCATCAACACGTAAGACGGGCTGCTTGATTGCAGCATATGCAGGTACTGCTCGACTTTTTGCTGGATTGTTGCTGAGGTTTCGTGGTGAATATGCAAGTAGCCCGTTTGGGTCATGGCCGGCAACATTTTATGAGCCGACTGCACCACAATATCTGCCCCTAAACTGAGGGCTTGTTTTGGAAATGGATCTCCCAGTACAAAGTGTGCACCATGCGCCTCGTCCACCAAAACAACCGCTCCTCTTTGATGAGCATATTTCGCAATTTTGTCCAATGAAAATACTTGGCCGTTGTAAGAGGGATAGGTCAAGATGACTGCTTTTATCTCTGGGTACTTTTCAAATGCTGCTTCTATACTTTCCAACGATACTCCGACTGCTTCTCTTTTTTCTGTTTGATAAGCTGGTGTTACAAATACTGGTCGGACACCTGCCAACTCCAAAGCATGAATAATCGACTGGTGACACGTTCTGTCCACCAATACCCAATCTCCTTTGGAAGTTGCCCCCATAACCATGGCCAAATTTCCTACTGTTGAACCGTTGACAAGATAGTAACTTTTTTTACTACCGTAAAAGCTGCTCAATAATTCTTGACTTTCTTTCAACACATCCTCTGGTTCGTGCAAATAGTCCAATCCTGTCACTTCTGTTTGGTCGAATGGCAACATTTGCTTCATAGCGGAATCCATCGGCCAATTCATACCGTTTTTATGTCCTGGAACATGAAAAGACATTGTTTCTTTTTTTACGTGATCGTTGAGTGCACAAAAAAGAGGACGGCGCTGTTGTTGAACATTCTTGCTTCGTTTCACAACTTTCACCATCCTTAGTTAGTTTTATTCTTATTTTTTTGAGCTGTATGCGCTCAAATCGCCTTTTATCTTTCGATACCGCGCTTCTTTGAACAAATAAAAGAACTTCGCTTCAGCTAATTTTGTTTGCGCAAATAAGTAATCATCCGTTTCAATAGAGGTTTCTTCTATTTTTCTTGCATGCTCCCAGTCTTCTCTCAATCTGGTCATAAGAAGCAATAAAGATTCATCATATTCTCTGCGCAACCGATATTTTTTCTTCCATTTCATTTTGCTTCCAACTTTCTTATGGTACATGAGACAATGCTACGTAGGTGACTTAGGTTTAAGGATGACGAGCGAGCTTCATTTTCTATCTAAAACGAGCTTCACATGGCAGCTTTCGCGTATATAAGCTGATGTTGCCCTGTTAGGAAAAGCACCTAACTGGTCAAAATCTTCTTATATACGAAAATCTAAACGCCATGCTGCGCTCTCTGCTCTTAAATGAGCTTCGAAAAGCAGCCTATACGTTTATAAGCCAATCCCTACTGCCAGGTAAAAAGCACCACCTAAAAGCCAAAAGTGAACTCTACAAAAGTTTAAACGGCTTTCTCCGCTCTCTCTAGATTTCGCGGCGTCCTTCTACGGCTTTCATTAGGGTGATTTCGTCGGCGTATTCGATGTCGCTTCCGACGGATAGTCCGTGTGCCAAGCGGGTTACTTTGATGCCTGCTGGCTTGATCAAGCGTGATAGATAAGTGGCTGTAGCTTCACCTTCAGCTGTTGCATTGGTTGCTAAAATGACTTCTTGGACTTCATCTGATTGCAGTCGTTTTAGTAAAGAAGGGATGTTGATGTCTTCTGGACCTGTTCCTTCTATCGGCGATAAAATACCGTGCAATACATGATACAAACCATTGTAGTCTCTCACTTTTTCAATTGAGATTACGTCTTTAGCATCTTCCACAACTAAAATCATACTGCGGTCTCGGGCTTTATCTTGGCAAATCTCACACGGATCGCCTTGAGTGATGTGCCCGCATATAGAACAGTAATGCAAATCACGTTTAGCACTGATTAACGCTTTTGCAAAATCAGTTACATCATCTTCGTCCATGGAAAGAGTATAGAACGCCAAACGAGCAGCTGTCTTAGCACCAATTCCCGGCAATTTCATAAAACTATCCATTAATTTTGATATCGGTTCAGGATATTGCATGTCCATTTCCTTCCTGCTTTTAGCCTTTTATTCCTTTAAAAAAGGGATCCCGCATCGGCATCCCTATTCATTCTTCTATTTAGTCTAACGATTAAAGACCAGGGATTCCTAAGCCTTTAGTGTATTTACCCATTGAAGCTTCTGTTTGAGCATCGATTTTAGCTAATGCATCATTGGTTGCTAACAAAATCAAGTCGCCTAAAATTTCGCTATCTTCTGGATCGATCACTTCTGGATCAATGTTGATAGCTATCATTTTTTTGTCTCCTGTGAAGGTTACTGTTACTAAATCTCCATTTGCAGTCCCCACAAATTCAGTAGCATTCAACGCCTCTTGAGCTTCTTGCATTTCTTTTTGCATTTTTTGCATTTTTTTCATCATACCTTGCATATTTCCCATTCCACCGCGCATATTTAATCTTCCTCTCTTTTTCTAATCATTTTTGATTTCTACAATATCCGAGCCGAATAACTGCATCGCTTGGCTGACAAGCGGATCATCTTTCTCATCCACTTTTTCTTCCAAATCTTCTTCATCACTCGGAATTAATTGATTCAAACTTTCCCAATCTCCTGTAACTTCTTCAGGAGCAGAACTCTCTTCTTTCTGGTTTCCTTTAGGAGAAGTTTCAGCGGGGGCAGCTTTTTTTGCTTTTAATCGATCTTTGTTTTGCTTGATATACGTATTTCTAATTGTAGGCCATTGTTCAGCCGGCACACAGATCATTTGCGGAGAGTGACCTATCAATCTTCTTAAGTATTCACTCACAGCTTCAATCAGCTCAGCATCATTTGTAGCCTTTTGACACAAAATATCATACTCAAACGAAACAATCAAACCATTCGGACTAGCTGCTACAGGGGTAGAAGCCTTCATGACGGCTCTTTGCGTAACTGACAGCATATTCAGCAAATCAGGCCAAACGTCTTTTAACTGTACTAAATCGTCTTTTGTCGCTACCTCCAAGACTTTGTAAATAGCTGCTGAATTCGGCTTGAAAGCCCCTTTTTGAGGAGACTTCGGCTTAGCTTTAGCTTTTTCAGCTGGCTGAGCTGCTCCATTGGCAATGACTTCTTGGATTTTCTTTTTCATTTGAGCTAATTCAGATTCCAATTCTTGCATGCGAGATCCAGCGTTCTCCACTGTCTGTTCCGGTTGCATTTGATTGGAAACAGCCGTTGCTTGAGCCGTTGACTTGAATTGGGTCAGCTTAACGGTTGCAACTTCTATATAAACGTCAGCGTGGCTTGTCAAACGCATTTCGCGTTGTGTCTCGTTTAGAGTAGCAATCACTTCATACAAAGTATGGACAGGCACTTGCTGGCTCAATTCTATAAACTTGTCATCAATATGAGCGCTCTCCAGCAAATCCGCTTTTTGAGGCGCTTGTTGATAGACTAGAATGTCTCTGCTGAATAAAATAAGATCTTCTACAAAGCGAGCCACATCTTTTCCTTCTGCAAGAATCTCTTGGACAAGGGACAACCCTTTTTCAGTATCGTTTTGTATGATTGCTTTGAAATAACCAATCAATCGTTCTTGCGTCAAACTTCCGGTAACCGCCATCGCATGTTCCATCGTGACTAGATTATCACCAAAAGAAATCGCTTGGTCCAAGATACTCAACGCATCTCGCATACCACCTTCTGCAGCTCTGGCAATTACTTTTAATGAATCTTCTTCAAACGCAATTTTCTCTTGTTGTAAAATGTATTCCATCCGGTTACAAATATCTCTGACAGAAATGCGTTTAAAATCAAATCGTTGCGTACGAGAAATGATTGTCAACGGAATTTTGTGAGGCTCTGTAGTGGCTAAAATGAAAATGACATTTTCAGGCGGTTCTTCTAACGTTTTTAACAACGCGTTGAATGCGCCAGTAGAAAGCATATGCACCTCATCAATGATGTAGACTTTATAGTCTGCACTCGTTGGAGCATATTTCGCTTTGTCTCTGATATCACGAATTTCTTCGACCCCGTTATTGCTGGCCGCATCAATCTCGATTACATCATTTAGTTGGCCTGTAGTAATAGCTGTACAAATTTCGCAAACATTACACGGCTCACCATCTTCTCGATTAGGGCAGTTGATCGCTTTAGCAAAAATTTTTGCCGCACTTGTTTTCCCCGTACCACGAGGGCCAGTAAAAAGATAAGCATGACTCGTCTTTTCTTGAATCAAAGCATTTCTTAACGTTTGAGTAATAGCGGTTTGCCCTGCAATATCTTGAAATCGTTGAGGCCGCCAGACTCGATAAAGTGCTTGATAACTCATCTTGCTTCTCCCTTCCTTTAACCACTGTACTAGTTACTATTATACGGTAAATCCTATCAAATTTAAACCGTCCTAGAGATTGTTTTTTGCTTAATTGATTGTGGTGATTTCGTTTCAATCTATAGAGGAGCGAACTTTATGTTTTCGGCTATGAACCTGTTGATTTATCCACTCATGGCCGAAAATAACTAATAGACAACCATTAGCGGTTCAAACAACCTGCTCATGGCCGCCTTTTGTTTACTAAACATCCATGAGCTAAGGAACCTGTCCCTTCATGGCCTTTTGTGCACCTTACAAACATGATGTTAAAAGAATCAACTGGCTTAGAACAAAATAAAACCAGTCGAATAAACGACTGGTGTAGGTTAGTGCTATGTTATAATATCATTTTGATAAAATAATTATTCTATGTAACATACAGCACATGGTGAAGCAAACTTAGTGCTGCTTCCTTCCAGACCTGACACGATTCATAAGTCCACCATTGCTATATGGCCTTTCGGCAATTCTTATTATACTAGATATTAGAAGTTATATCTACCCTTTTTCAAAAGATTTTTTGTGATCCGTCTTTTGAGTTGCCTTTATCTTGTTTCAACATACACGGAAGTTCGTTTTTCCAAGTACTCTTGCAACACTCCAAAGAGACTGCACACGATCCAATACATAACGGCTACCAAGATATACATTGTCATGTAATCAAATTCGCGTCCCCCAACAATCTTAGCATTTTGAAACATCTCAGGAACAGTGATCATCGCTGCCAAAGATGTTCCTTTGATAATGTCCAGCATGACATTGCTTAAAGGCGGGATAGCGATTCGCGCTGCTTGTGGAATAATGACTTTGCGCATGATAAACGACTTCTTTAATCCTAAAGCATACGCAGCTTCCCATTGTCCGTGATCCACTGAAGACAATGCAGACCTGATCGTTTCAGCAACATACGCCGCTGAGTTGATACTGAACCCTATAACGGCTGCTGTTACTGCATCAAATTGAACGCCTATAAACGGCAGTCCAAAGTACAGCAAGAACAACAAAACCAACGCCGGTGTCCCTCTCATGAATGAGATATAAAACCTAGCCAGCCACTCTAATGGTCGAACAGGCGATATCCGCATGAGAGCTACTATAAATCCAATAACGATCCCGAAAATAGTACTGACTAAAGCAATGCCCAATGTATAAGGCAATCCTTTTAGTAAAAACGGTATACTCTCTAGAGCGAGTTGCGGATCAAAGATATATTGCCATTGTATATCAGACATGTTTTATTGCCAGCTCCTTATTCTTCAGAAACGTCTATCTCTTGGAATTCATAATCTTTTTGAACAGTCACATCTTCCCCATTGTAAAACTGTTTAGAAATTTCACTTAATGTTCCATCATCATGCATCGCTTCTAATTGTGCATTGATTTGTTTAGTGAATTCATCATTTCCTAATTTGATCGCATAATTCGTTTCACTAGGATTATAAAAAACGTCATGAACTTTAACTGGTATTTCGGGTAATGCTTCTGTTGCCATTAGTTGACCATAATAGTCATTCAAAACGACATCTGTACGGCCATTCGCTACATCCCACAAATATTGGTCATTTGTCGCATTATCATAGATGACCAGTTCAGCTCCAAATTTTTCTGCTACTTTCATATAAGAAGTTGTTGCTGCTCCAGCTGCTTTTTTCCCTTTTAAATCTTCCAGTTTTTCGATACCAGAATTGTCCTCTTCTCTAACGACCATAGATCCAAAAGAATATTTATACGGAATCGTAAAGTTGTATTTATCCGCGTTTTCTCCGTCTCGATCGATTCCAAGAGCAGCAATGTCAATTTGTTCACTGTTTAAAGAAGTCAGCATGCCGTCTACTCCCATTTCAGTAAACTCAACTTCCAACCCTAAACGATTGGCTATTTCTCGTAAAATCTCTACTTCAAAACCAGTCAGCTCATTTGACTCTTCATCATGGTACGAATTAGGGAAGTACGTCCCTGATGTAGCTACTTTTAAAGTTCCCTCTTCTTTAATAACTTCCCAATCTCTTGAAACCAACTTTTCTGTTACATCTTTTTGTTCTTCCTCTGTTGTTTCTTTAGTCCCGCAAGCTGAAACAAACAGCATCGCGCACACCAGTAAAGCCGTTGCCCAAATCAGTTTCTTTTTCATTTTTTATCCCCTCTTCTTTTTAGTCGCCTCCCAAATAGTAACAGTGTGTATTTCTGTCGTCAATAGGACGTAAAAAAAACACATTTTATGATCTTACCAAAAAAATGTAAAGCCTTTAAAAACCGTGAAAACAAACTTTTCGAACAACGTCAAAAAATGCAATATTGTTTATTTAGATGTCGAAACAGGATTGGAATCTGTATCAATCACCTCTATATTTCTTGTGCCTTTCCCTGTTTTAATGATTGTTTTTGCGCATGAAAAAACTGCTTTTCTATCTGTTGATTAATGATAGAAAAACAGTTTCATTTTTTTTATTCTTTAAATTGCGGCCAGAATTGTTTGTTGTACCATTTTATGACGCTCGCACTCACTGCAATAGGCACTAAAACCGCCAGAACAGAAACGGCTAATCGGCCAATTGGAGGAAGTGCAGTTACCAAGAACGACAGCAGCGCAACTAAAATCACACCGATGAAAATCGACCCCATGATACTGATGACTTGAATGAAATTCCCACCGCCTCGATTGAACAATTCCGTCAGATTCTGCCAATCAATGTACAACTTTTTATGGTCGCGTACAAAGTAGAACAGGCATAAAGCATATGTTCCTATCACAAGACCTAACAACAGCAACAATCCTAGAAGGATAGGTAGTTTGATAAGTACCATGAAAATGACTCCTAGCACAAATGGAATAATCAACTCTACCGCGTAAGCAAACCATAGTTTTTGCTTTAAATAACGCTTCATTGAAAAAGGCAGTGATTTCATATAAAGAAAATTTTCTCTGTCCAATGAAATGATAACCCCTACGATCGAAATACTATTCAATGTCAAGAAGGCATAAATGAATCCGCCAAAGAAAAATACTCCCCAATAATCAAGCGGTATAGAACTTAAGTCTAATCCGCCCCATAAGGTAGGGCCCAATAACAATACCGGGAACAAAATCTTTGAACTGATAAATTGCATGATCAATGTCCCGTCTTGTATCAATCCCGCATTGTATTTCCACAGAATACGATTGACAGATTCCGGCTTAGCGTTCTTGACTCGACCGCTAATGACTTGTCTTTTATTTTGGAAGGGCTGTTCTGTTTGCTCTTGTGTTTCATTTTCAGCTGAATCTTTTTGTTTGCCATAGAAATTAGGAACGACCCATTTATACACAATTCCAGATAAAACGATCAATACTAAAAGCCATCCAGCTAATCCCAGCCAACCTTCAAATTGAGAAGGATAAACCAGTAATGTATAAAAACTTTCGATAAATGGAATAGCTTTACTATCTGGTATCAATTGCCCAGGAAGAGTCGTATCCGCACCTAATGGATTATTTGTTATGAACAAAACCGCTACGATCATCCCAATGCTGGATACTGTGTAAAGAACAGCGGAAACGACATTCTTGTTCTTTCGAAAAACAGCTAAGCTGGTCATAAAGTGGACAAGCAAGAAGGAAACAAGCACTAATATCGCCATCAACAAAAGAAACATTACTACTGCTCCAAGGAGAGACAGCACGTAACTATTTTCTGTGCTTAATCCAAGTAAAACGAACAATCCTAGTACAGGTACCAAGTAGGGCGAAATCATTAACGCTAATACTGAAAGCTTAGCGGCAAATATCTCGCTTGACTTAAAAGGCAGCGGCAAATAATACTCTAAGTCTTTGGATTCATAGAACAAGTTGTACACGATCAGAAAAGACTGTAAAAAAGACATCATCAAAAAGACAAGCACATTGATAGTAAACAATCCCGGGTAATCGGCGTAGTTGATTCCAATAGACATCGTGACAAAAAATAAAAAGAAAAAAATGACGAACATCAACAAATTTTGACCTAAAACACTTTTATAAGCCGACACTTTAGACGGTTTTCCCGTTTCAGCTTCTTTGTTCCGCTTTTTCTCGATCATTTGTGGATTGGCGTACAGAAGATTCACTTTGGTCAATTCACCAACTAGTTTCCACCTCATTATTCGACGCCCCCTGTTGCACTTTGAGCTTCTCTTCCAGCCATTTTCAGATAAATGCTTTCTAGAGATTGATTTTCATTCTCAGCTTGCAAGTCTTCAATCGTTCCATCATAAAGGATCTCTCCTTTTTTAAGGATCGCGATGTGATTACAGATCTGTTGCGCTACTTCTAGAGCATGTGTCGAAAATAACACGATTTTACCTTTTGCAGCATGTTCTTTCATCATTTCTTTCAAATCAAATGCCGCTTGCGGATCTAGTCCAGTCATCGGCTCGTCTAATATCCAAATATCAGGATTAGATAATATAGCTCCGATTATAAATGTTTTTTGTCTCATCCCATGAGAAAAAGAACTAATGATTCCGTACTGATTCTCTTTCATATCAAATAAATCCAATAAATAGGTTAGTCGTTGAGTCATTTCTTCATCAGATAATTCATAAGCTGAAGCCATCAAGTTCCAATATTCTGTTGCCGACAATCGAAGAAACATATCTGGAGAATCAGGTACATAGCCTATCTTTTTCTTAATTTCTAGTCGGTTTTGGTCCAATTTCTCTCCATCGACCCATATTTCTCCTCGAGTCGGATTGATGATGCTGACTAAAGATTTGATTGCGGTCGATTTCCCAGCTCCGTTGTGTCCAATCAATCCAAATATTTCTCCCGGTTGTATGGTAAACGAAACATCCCTCAATGCTTGCTTAGTCCCATAAACTTTACTCACTTGCTTGAATTCAATCATTTATGTAGTCTCCCCCAAAAATAAAAATAGTCTTTGTTTCATTAACCAGTATAACAAACTCATGTAAATAATTGAGTGGGTTTCAGATATTTCACTCAATTCTTTAACAAGTTTAGTTGTGTAAAAAAAGCCCCTATTTTCAAGTTAAATTCATTTCTCTTAACTTGGAAATTAAGGCTCTTCTTATTAAACCAGCAATAATTCATCTACCTCTAAAATTTCAATTTGTCTGGTGCTTTTTTGGCGGATCAGCCCTTTAGCTTCCAGTTCTGCAAACTTTCGACTGATCGTCTCAGGAGTCGTCCCTAAATAAGAAGCTAAATCTTTTTTACTCATCGGCAAATAGACTATGTTGCGGTCATTTTTCTGATCCATTTGCTCAGTAAGGAAAAGAGCAATTCTCGTTTCCACTGTTTCACTGGAAAAACGAGTCGTTTGTGTTTCTGAAGTATTTAAACGATTCGAAAATTCCTGCAAGATTTTTAACGAGATACTTGGAAACTTCAATAGAAATCCTTGCAATACTGACCGTTGAATCACACAAACTTTCGTTTCCATCATAGCCTCAGCGTACGATTCGTGAACAGAGTCTGTAAACAAAGCGGTTTCTCCTGTAAAATCTCCTGGATTCAATAAGCGGACCAGCTGTTCTTTTCCTGCTTCTGTCAATCGATAAATGCGGACTTTCCCTTTATGGATAATATAAAGAGAATCTGCTTCATCTCCTTCTCGATAAATGATTTCACCTTTTTCAAATGAAACAGAACGAGTTGCCGCCATGATTTCATCTAATTGTTCCTCGTCTAGATGCTTGAAAATAGGGACTAAAGAGACACACGCTTTATGAGATTCTAAACTGTGATCATGGTTATGTTTTTCTATTGAAGTCATTCGCTTCGCTTCCTTTCCTTCTTCTCAAGCTATCTTTATTGAGATGCCTTTATTGTAGAGGAAAAAACATTTGAAAGAATTGACGCTCATCAAGTTTTTTTGCTCAAAAAGACTCACACCAAACAACAGATGATTCAGAAAGTGACTTTATAATTTATTCAGAAAAATAGTCTTCTTTGATGATGCTGTAACATTTATCGTCCACGAATTCTCCTTTGACAAAACGATTTGTCCGATAATGACCTTCATAAGTCAGTCCCATCTTTTCCATCACTTTGCCAGAAGCAGGATTCCGCACGTCATGAAAAGCAAAAATCCGCTGTAGCCCAAAGACTTCAAAACCTAACTGGATCAACATTTTTCCAGCTTCCGTTGCATAGCCTTTTCCCCAATAATCCTTATTTACAGTATAGCCCAACTCAGCTTTCTTATGTGTTTCTTCAATACGAAAATCGATTGTCCCAATCATTTTTTCTGTTTCTTTCAAGACGATAGCATATTTGCCTAATGGACTGCTCAAAAAATATTTAGCGATATTTTTTCGCGTATCTTCTAAGCTCTCATGTCTATCAAAAACAAATTTAGTCGTTTCTTCATCCTTAGCGTATTCATGCATATCTTCTGCATCTTTCAGCAACACGTGTCTTAAGTAAATACGTTCTCCGTCAATATGATCGTGCAAAGCAAAAAGGTATTCTTTATCCATAATAGACACCGCCCTTAAATTTAATGGTCAAATCACTTGATTGCTGATGAGTTCCTCATTTTCATTATAATGAAAAAAATGTTCCTGCTTTTCTGGATAGTTGAACACATCAAGAGTTTTGCAAAACCTGGCGCACAATTCTCTTCTGTCAGGTCTTCCATTTTCATCCAATGCAGTGACCCTTCATCAGTTTCTTTCAATAGTGTTCCTGTAAACTGATTCGTTTTGTAAAGAAAAACAATGTATCGAAAGTCTTCTTTCTCTTCATACCAATCCTTCACTCCGCATAACGTTAACTGAGTGACATCGAGTCCCGTTTCTTCTTTCACTTCTCTGATCGTTGAATCGATGATCTATTCTCTTGGCTCTACTTTGCCTCCAGGAAAAGTTAAGCCTTGCCAGATTTTTTTCCGATTTTGAACTAACACGACTTCTTTTTTCTCGTCTACCACCATACACATATTCGTCAACACAATTTTACTCATATTATTTACCTGCCTGTATCTTGTTTTTCTAAAACGACCATGTTTTGCTGAAATGTTCTTCAGCTGTAGCTACGAAATCATCATTTTCGACATCGATCAATTCATTACCTTCTTCTTGATCAACAATAATGTGATCATACATGATATAAGGAGGATTGCGGAAGCCGATGTCAAAATAAGATTCATCTAGCAAATAAAAGACGCTTCCCACCATTTCCGTTTCAGTTGCATCAGCGTCAAACACGACGTTGCTTCGCTGTTTAAACAAATCATCGTCTTGTTCAAAGTAATAAAAATTGGCATCTTTTCCTATATAGGTAATTGGTTGAGTGACTATTTCTTCTCGATACATCTCCAATGATCGTACGCTGTCTGGATCATGCAATTTGGCAAAATATTGCATCTCATCTTCTGAACGATAAGTATAATCGCTAAACTTTTTTTGTCTGTCGCGTACGAGAGGTGTGACATGGTCATTCACTTCCAAGAATTCTTGATACCTCAAATGCCCGACCGCTAACCAAATACTAAGTCCTAAAACTAAAATTCCGCCTGCTGCAGCGATTTTTTTCTTGTGCCGACTTTTTGAATAACCTAAAATCATACCGGACAACATCAGCAGTACTAAGATAACAACGGCAACTGCAACCATTGTAGTATTGTAAAAGGTCTCTGCAGCGACCCAAAATTCAACTGACACCATTCTTCACTTCCTCGTTGTTTGTTTCCTTCTATTTTACCTTAGAAAAAAACAAATAGAAACGGTAATCAAAAAGAACCCTAACAGATTTTTTTCATCGTCGGGGTTCTCAGTAAGTTATGTTTGATGATTTGAATGCAAACTATCTTTCTATATCTACATCTGGTGCTTCAAAATCATCGAATTTCAACTTGTTCAAGTAGTCCATATCTTCTTTTGAAATCTCAAAATCAAAAATTTCAGCATTTTCTGTAACCCGTTCAGGGTGCGCTGACTTCGTTAATGGGACGAAGTTGTGTTGCAGACTGAAGCGCAGCAACAGCTGTGCCACGGATTTCCCATATTTTTCTGTCATAGCTTTGACTTTTTCATCCTCAGACATTTGCTTGATAGGAGACAGAGGTGACCAGGCTTCTACAATGATTTGTTCTTTCTCACAAAAAGCGACCGTTTCTTCTTGCAGCACGCCAGGGTGCAATCGAATCTGATTGACCATCGGCTTGATTCGGCAGTTGGCGAGCAGGTTTTTCAAATGTTTCACCATAAAGTTGCTGACACCGATAGCTCTTATTTTTCCTGCTTCATAAGCATCTTCCAATGCGCGCCATGTTTCGATATTGTCTTCCTGCCAATTCTCTCCTCGGCCTTTAACAACTGGCCAATGGATTAAGTACAAATCAATAGCATCTAGACCCAGCTTTTCCAGTGATTCATCAATCGCTTGGCTGGCTGCTTCATACCCATGATTCGGATTATCTACTTTACTGGTGATAAACAACTCTTCAACCGCAATACCGGCTTGGCGAATGGCTTTTCCAACCTGTACTTCATTCCCATACATTTGGGCTGTGTCAATCAACCGATAACCAGCTTCAACCGCAGCTTTTATTGTATCGTTACAAACTGTCTGATCCTTATTTCCTGAAGTGCCCAAACCATAAATAGGCATCCTTACCCCATTATTCAATTCAACGGTATCACAAATACTTTCCATCCTTCTCATCAGCTCCGATCTATTCAATTAAAAAGCGCTTTCTTTACTCACTTTGTATTGTATCCTTTTGAAGCTCTTCTCTTCAACTAATAGACCTGAAACTAAGTAAACGAAGGTATTAATCGTTAATGAAAAAATAACCGTCTCTGATTTTATCAGCAACGGTTACTTCTACTTGTTAAGGACTCTGCCTCAATAATTGCTTTCATCTTTACTTCTAATAAATTCTGCTATTCTCTCTGCAGTCTCTTCTGGTTCTAAATAAGTATTGTTTATCCTTAAATAATTTACTGGTTGGAATCTCTCATCTACCTCATTTGGCAAAGAGTTTAATCGATGCTTCTCATGAGTCTTCAGCAATTCATTACGCGAAAATTCAACATTCCGCTTGGAAGGTTTAGCCATCAAGCGGCTTTCACCAACATTTCTTTCTAAGCGAGTCTCTAGGTCTGCTTCAAGTTCAACGAAGAATACTCTACCATCAGTATTTAAAAAGATGTCACTGATTTCTTGCAGAAATTCTACATCCTCTTTCAAATCAAATGCCACGACCACTGTAAAAATAATGCTTGCTACTTTATTTGTCTTGTTTTTGACAAATGCTTTGAACAACTCTTTTCTAGTCTGGTCAGATAAACGAAACGTTTCCTCTCCGTAATCTAAAAATTTAGCGAATAAATCAATCGTTTCGTGATTATACAACAACCTTGCATCCATTCTTTTTTCCAATTCTCTTCCCACAGTCATTTTCCCAACGGCTTGCGGTCCTATGATAACGACTAAATCCATTTACAATCCACTCCTAGACGCTCAACTCGGTTTAATCACTAACTTGTATTCTTCCCAATGTGGATGAATACTTTCTTGCTTTCCGCGCAAATAGACTTTCCCATATTCATCAATCAGTCCATGAAATTTCTGCCATTCTTTCAGCGTAAAATCAGCAGAGCTTTCTACATATCTCTTCAAACTTAGATAATCTGTACTCTGTTCACTGCCTAACTGGCGGAATAATTTGAGCGCATAATTATCCGCTACAAACACAGGTATTTCAAAAGCGTACAACAATAGAACATCCGCGGTCTCATTACCTATCCCATTAAATTGAAGCAATCGCTCGCGCAACTTATCCTGGTACTTGCATTTGATTTCTTCCAAATCAAATGCATGTTTTTTCAACCAACCAAAATAATCTAGAATCAGTTGAGATTTCCGTTTATGAAATCCGCTCGAATAAATCAGTTCTTTCACTTCTTCAATGGTTAGAGCAGAAATAGCTTCCGGGTCGAAATGAGTGGCTTCGCCTATGCGCGCTAAAGAAAGAGTCGTATTGTGCCAGGTGGTATTTTGTACTAAAATAGCTCCCAACATCATTTCATAGACACTATCTGCCGGCCAAGTCGTTCCTGCGGTCACATAATGATCCAACTGACTATACAGTTCTTTTAGATTGATTTCTTTCTTCATGCCTATTCCTTCCATTAAAATTAGATTATTGCTCCATTCCAGCGATCCCAAAAGCACCAGGTCCGCCGTGTGTAGAGATAACTGATCCAGCTTGGATCCAAGTTACGTTTTCAAATCCTTTTTCTTTAGCAGATTGCTCCATCTGTACTTTAACTTGTTCATCTAAACCGATTGAAAAGACGAAGTAGATCTGCTTTTTATCGATGGGGTATTTTTTCAAATAGTCTTTCAACAGTTCTTCTGCCACTCGACTCATTTTTCCTCGGTATTTCTTCGTAGAGACCAATTTTCCATCGATCAACTCAATCAACGGTTTGATTTGCAATAAAGAAGCACTGATATAAGCTGCATTCGACACTCGTCCGCCAGCTTTTAAAAATTCTAAACTACCCGGTACGAATGACATTCTGCTTTTCGGCACACTAGCTTGAATTTTTTGAATCAGTTCGTCCATCGGAATATCTGGGTTTGATTCTAAAAGTTGAGCTGCATATAACGTCACTACCGTCAATCCCGCAGAAACGTTCAACGCATCGATTAAATAAATATCCTCGAAGTTTTCTGCAGCAATCTCAGCGTTATGGAAAGAAGAAGATGCTTTTGAGGTGTATCCAATGTGGACGATCGTACAGTCAGGATTTTCGGCTTTTATTTGTGCAAAAAACTCTTCGTACTCATTTGGATTAGTTGATGTAGTGGAAGGTATCAATTTCGTTCTATTGTAATAGTCATAAATTTTACTGACCGGTAATGATCCATCGTCTTTATAATCTGTTCCATCCATCACTACATGCATGGGTACGGTTTTGATGTTGTGTTTTTCAGCTAACTCTTTGGGCAAGTCAGCCCCGCTCTCTGTCGTAAAAATAATCTTTCTCATTTTTTCTCCTCCTAGGTATACTTGCTTTTTTCACCAATTATTTATTCTCGTTTTAAAATCCCTTACATTTTTCAGTATAGCATTTTCAATACCTTTAAGGAATTTATAATTGGTTGGCTTTTGGACGGACTTTGAAAAGAAGATAAGGAATAAAAAAGACTCTTAAAAGATGGACAAGGTCTAGCAATAATCAATTTAGATCAATAGATTTAATTCTGCAAAAAGCAACGCAAAGGATTCATTAGTGTATACGTTAATGAACTCTTTGCGTTGCTGTATTTGCTTTACACTTATCTAAAAACAATAGGGATTAAAACACCTATTTATATTCATTCTCTGAAATTTTAATCTAACTTCTAAACTAAAGTTGAAAGAATTTTCTCCACTACGAAACAATCAGTTCTTCAATCTAAGCGTCATCGCATTGATCGCTACGATCACAGTAGACAATGACATCAATATGGCGCCAACTGCTGGACTCAGAGTAAAGCCTATTGGGGCTAGGATTCCTGCTGCTAACGGAATCGCAACAAAGTTATATCCCGCTCCCCACAATAGATTTTGTTTCATCTTGCTGGTTGTTTTTTGAGCCAGCTCAATAAAGGACTCAATGTCTCCAGGGTCCGACTGGGTCAAAATCACATCTGCCGAATCTAAGGCTACTTGAGTTCCTGCTCCAACGGCTACTCCAACATCTGCAAGAGCAAGAGAAGGTGCATCGTTTACTCCATCACCTACCATGATGACCGTCTTACCTTGATTTTTCAGCGACTCCACTAAGTTGTATTTGTCTTCTGGAGATTGATTAGCTTTGTAGTCGATACCTAGTTCGGTTGCAACGGCTTTAGCTGCAGTTTCATTATCCCCCGTAGCCATCAATGGCCGGATCCCATTTGCTTTCAATACTTTAATGAGTTCTGAACTCGTTTTTTTCAATTCATCTCCCAAAGCTACTGTTCCAATTGCTTGATCATTTTCTAATAAGACACTGAGGGTTGCCCCTGCAGGTGTATTTACTGGTAAATCTTTGCCATAAGCTTTTTGACTGATCAGTTTATACTGTTTGTCATTAGCGGTTCCGTTGACTCCAGCGCCTGATATGACATCAATAGAATCGAACAGGACCGGCTTAATGCCTTTTCTGTCTGCATAAGCTCTAATGGACTGCGCAATTGGATGACTCGATCCGCCTTCGATTCCTGCCATCAACGCTATCAGTTCCGATTGGGAATAACTCTCATCCAACGCCTCAACTTCCAATACTTTAAAGTCACCAGTAGTTAATGTGCCCGTTTTATCCAACACCATCACATCAGCATTTATGGCCAATTCCAATGCTTCACGGTCTTTGACTAACAATCCTCTGCTTGCCCCTAGACTAGTGCTGCGTGCTACAACTAAAGGAATGGCTAAACCTAACGCATGAGGACAGGCAATGACTAAAGTCGTTACGGTAAAAATAACGGCATTTTCTATATCTGCTGCCAACAACCAGACGACAAAAGCGACTCCTGCAACTGCTACCGCAATGTAAAACAACCATCCTGCTACTTTTTGCGCAATGTTTTCAGCTCTTGAAGGTTGATCTTGAGCTTGTCGAATAAGGGTTTGGACTTGAGAAATAAACGATTTATCTCCGGTTTCTTTTACTTCTACATACAAAATACTGTCGCCGTTTGTTGAGCCGCCAATAACTTGTTCTCCTTCACCTTTTTCAACAGACTTCGATTCACCAGTCAAAAGTGCTTCGTTCACCCGAGACTCGCCACTTTTGATTACACCATCGGCTGGTATATTTTCGCCTGCTTGTACCCGTACAATATCTCCAACTTTTAATTCAGACACTGAGCGCGTCTCAATTGAATCGTCTTCCAACACCACATGAGCATCTTTCGGCAGTAACTCAGCTAAAGATTGTTGTGCATCGCCTGCTTCACCTACTGCTTTCATTTCGATCCAATGTCCTAACAGCATAATTAAAATCAAAGATGCAAATTCAAAGAAAAAATCCATCACGTGTTCGTTTGTCAGATACCTGGCTGCCACTGCATACACACTATACAAATACGAAACGGTGACTCCTAAAGTAATCAGCGCCATCATTCCCGGAGCTCGTTGTTTAAATTCATCTACAGCCCCTTGATAAAATGGTTTCCCCCCGTAAACGAATAAAACTGTTGCCAATATAGCTACCAAGATATCCGAGTAAGGAAACGTAAATTGTAACGGAAGTGTGATTCCCATCAGTGGCGACAAAATCAAGATCACAATTCCTAAAGGCAGCGACTTCAAAAAAATCTCTTTGAAATTCCCATGGTGATGATGTCCGCCATGGCCCATGTGATCATGATGATCACCATGGTTATGCTCTGTGTGATGATGATGATCATGTGTTTCAGAAGGATTTGAATCCTCCTGCATCCCTTCTTCTACTTGTTCTTCATGATAAATATGACCCACGTGTTCTTCATCCATAGATTTGTGATGATGCATATGCTCATGACCATTGTGGTGATGGTGGTGGTCATGATGTTGATGCTCATCGATATTTTTCTTATCCATTCAAATCACTCCTTCATTTTATATTGAGGATTTAAACCTCATCTAAATCAAAGAAAAGTTTAAATAAAAACGCCTATCTCATTAAATAAGACAAGCGTTCTGTTTTCAATTAGGCATCCATTTCCTTGATGCCAACTACTGAATAATTTGTATCTGATAACGACTCGCGCAATTCATTTTCATCTATTGCTGAATTCCCTTCAATAAGGGCGCTTTTAGCTTCTAAATTGACAACGACATCGTTGACTCCTTCAACACCTAAAAAACGTTGTTTTACAGCATTTGAGCAGCCTTCACATTTCATACCTTCAATTGTAATTTCTTTTCTCATCTGTCATTTCTCCTTTTGTTTTGTCATTATCTCTAGTGTAATCCTCATCGAGTTAAACGGCTACTGATTTGCAGACGGCGTAAATCGTTTCAGTCTTAAAGCATTCAATAATACCGATACAGAACTGAAGCTCATCGCTGCTCCAGCAATCATCGGGTTCAATAATGGTCCGCCGAATAGATACAACAAGCCCATTGCAACCGGAATACCCAATGTATTGTAAGCAAATGCCCAGAATAAGTTTTCTTTGATGTTCTTAATGGTAGCTTTGCTTAGTTCAATGGCTGTTGGTACATCTATTAAATCGCTGCGCATCAAAACAATATCCGCAGACTCGATCGCAACGTCCGTTCCTGATCCAATCGCAATTCCAATGTCCGCTTGAGCTAGTGCGGGAGCATCATTGATTCCATCTCCAACCATCGCGACTTTTTTGCCTTCTTCTTGCAATTTTTTGATTTCTTTCGCTTTGTCTTCCGGTAAGACTTCACTTAAGACACGATCCACACCCACTTGTTTCGCAATAGCCTCAGCAGTTCGACGATTGTCCCCTGTAATCATCACTACTTCGATCCCCATACGGTGCAGCTTAGAGATTGCCTGACCACTTGTCTCTTTTACTGTATCGGCTACAGCAATGATTCCCATTAAGTCATCATTTTTAGCTACATACATCGGTGTTTTCCCTTCACCAGCTAATTCATCTGATTTGCCGGAGAAATCATCCAGCGAAATCTGTTGGTGCTCCATCATTTTCTTATTACCGAGTGCATACACGTCTCCATCAATTTGAACAACGATTCCGTGTCCAGGAACCGCATTGAAAGAGTTCGTTTTGCGCAAATGCAATCCTTTTTCTTCTGCTGCACGAACGATTGCTTCACCTAATGGGTGTTCTGATCCCTTTTCAGCAGAAGCCGAAATCGTCAGCAACTCTTCATCTGAAATGCCTGTTGCAGATAAAATATCTGTCACTTTGGGTTTACCTTCTGTAATTGTTCCAGTCTTGTCTAATACGACTGTCTGGACTTTATGAGTGGTTTCCAACGCCGCCCCGCTTTTGATCAAAACTCCATGTTCAGCACCTTTTCCTGTACCGACCATGATCGCTGTCGGCGTTGCTAAACCTAAAGCACATGGACAAGCAATGACTAAAACAGAAATCGCTATACTTAATGCAAAGACGCCAGATTGACCACCAATAAACCAAGCCGCTCCCGCTAAAACAGCCAGTACCATAACGATCGGTACAAAATAACCTGAAATGATGTCTGCCAATTTGGCAATTGGAGCTTTGGATCCTTGCGCATCTTCCACTAATTTGATGACTTGCGCAAGAGCTGTGTCTTTACCGACTTTTGTCGCTTTGTATTGAATTGTTCCATTTTTATTAATGCTGGCTCCGATCACTTGGGAACCAACTGATTTCTCCACAGGGATACTTTCCCCTGTTAACATCGCTTCATCAACAGAAGTCGTTCCCTCAGTGACAACACCGTCTACCGGCATTTTTTCTCCCGGACGAACCACCACAATGTCGCCAACTTGAACTGCCTCTACAGAAATCTCCGTTTCTTTGCCGTCGCGCAGGACTTTGGCTGTTTTTGGCGCCAATCCCATCAATTTCTTAATGGCTTCAGAGGTTTTCCCTTTCGAACGAGCTTCAAAGTATTTCCCTAAAGTAATCAGCGTTAAAATAACTGCCGCTGACTCGTAATACAGATCCATTGCCAACGAATCGTTCCCTTGCCAAATGGATACCGTAGCAACCAAGCTATAGATAAATGCTGCACTGGTTCCTAAAGCCACCAAAGAATCCATGTTAGGGTGTCTTTTTACTAACGCTTTAAATCCTGTAGTGAAGAACTTTTTCCCTAATACCATTACTGGAATGGTCAATATCAATTGAACTAATGCAAACACACCAGCATGATGCATCGGATCTAAAAAGCTTGGCAACGGTGCTCCAATCATATGCCCCATCGAAATGTACAGTAGCGGTACAGTGAATACTGCTGACAACCAGAAACGACGCCACATTTCTTTCATGTGAGCTTCTTTTTTCTCGCGGTCTTCGTCGATCGAATCTGCATTACTGACTTCTTCATGAGCACTATACCCAGAAGCCGAAACCGCACCTGTAATATCATTGACAGAAAGAATAGACGGATCATATTGGACAGTCATTTTTTCAGTCGCTAAGTTTACTGTCGAATTCGCAACACCGTTTAAATTCGCTGTTGCTTTTTCAACCGTTTGAGCACAACTTGCGCAACTCATTCCTTCGATCACAAACGTTTTTGTCTGGCCTTCTTCCACCGCTTTATAGCCAGATGCATCAACTGCAGACTTGATGTCTTCCATATTTGTTTTGGCTTCATCAAATTGGACGGTTAACTTTTCCGTCATCAGATTTACATTCGCCTCTTTTACCCCCGCTAGTTTAGCCGCAGCCTTTTCAACCGTTTGGGCACAACTTGCGCAGCTCATTCCTTCTATTTTCATTGTTTTTTGTACCATCGTTACCCTCCTTTAATCCTTCTTATCCATGCATGTGTTGGCAAGTACATTGTCCAGGAACACAGTCACAAGGTACTTCATCAACAGCTGTCAGTTTTTTTTCCTCCAAAATCGATTCGAGCAACGCTACATCATCATGGCTTAACGTGGCTTCACTGAGCAGATCTGCTATCGTTTCCCCAACTTTTCGATTGCAGACATTTTGCAAAATACTTTGAGCCGCATTTTTCACTTCAGCTTCTTCACTCACAGCAGCTGAATAAATGAATCGATTTCCTTCATTTTCTGTGATCAAAGCCCCTTTTTTAACGAGACGTCCGATCAATGTTTTAGTCGTAGCCGGCTTCCAATCCATTTTGTTTTGCAAAACAGAACTGATGTCTTTGCTGGTTGCATTTTTTAATGTCCACACGACTCGCATGATTTCCCATTCAGCCCCGCTGATTTTCGTTTTCTCAACAACTTCCATCGTCTTCTTCCTTTCGTAAAAAAATTATATCGTTTACGTTTGTAATCATCCACAACTAAAGTTTACAACTGTAATCGATTTAAGTCAACCCTTTTGTTTCTAATGGTCAAATCTATGCTAAAATAAGACAGTAGTTTTCTAGTACTACCTTACCTTATTTACTAAATAGTGTAGAAAAATAGTTCTAGTATTGAAAGGAGATTGAATGATGAAAGTAGGTTTTATCGGTACAGGCAACATGACGAGTGCCATCGTAAAAGGGATCGTTGCTTCAGGGCAGATGCCTAAAGAGAATCTTTATCTTTCTAACCGAACACCAGAAAAACGAGATCGATTAGCTAGTGAAACAGGGGCTACGGTGTGTTCATCCAATGAGGAACTGGTGTCAACAGTAGATGTTGTCATCTTAGCCATTAAGCCGAATTTATTTTCTACCGTGCTCCCAGAATTAGCCCCATTACTGATCGAACACAATCCTGTCGTTGTTTCTATTGCAGCAGGTATTTCTTTATCTCAAATGCATTCCATGATCGGACAAGATTCAGCTATGCGCATTATTCGTGTCATGCCTAATTTAAATTCGCAGATCAGTGAAGGAATGGCTGCAGTTTGCGGGAATGACCATGCTACTGCTGAAGAAATTGATTTTATTGTCAGTGTGTTTGAATCGATTGGTGAAGCCATCGTGATGAAAGAAGAAGATTTTAGCGTCTTTTCTGCGATTGCAGGCTGTTCTCCAGCATTTACCTTTTTATTTGTCGATGCTCTTTCTCGAGCAGCTGTCAAATACGGTATCCCAAAAGAGATGGCCACTAAAATCGCTGCCCAAGCGGTTCTCGGCAGCGGTAAAATGCTCAAAGAAAGTGACCAGACACCTTGGAACTTGATTGATCAAGTCTCTTCTCCAGGTGGCACTACTATCGAAGGTGTACTGGCTTTAGAAGAAAACGGGTTTATGACTTCTGTGGTTAAAGCCGTTGACGCCGTTGTAGAAAAAGATCGAAATATGAACAAAGAATAACAAAAAGGCTTCTGCTCATTTTTGAGCAGAAGCCTTTTTAGTGAATTTTAACGCTGTTCCATCTCTTGTTTCGTTTTCCATTTGTACAATTTCTTTTGCTGCTTTGAACGACGCAGCGTTTTTTTGAGCCAGCCTTTTTCCGGAGAAAACAAGAATGCTGCAAATGCTGTGACACCTGTGACAACAGCAATCATTCCAGCTAGTGAAGCATCTACAGCGAAAGCCAGCTGCACACCAACTATACTATTGATGACAGCGGTTATGACAGTTACCCAAATCATGTGATGCAATTGCCGTGTGAGAAGGTACCCTGTTAAAGCAGGACCTACCATAAAACCGACGACCAACACTGATCCCACAGAATCATAAGCTCCAACAGCCGTCAGTGAAACTAAAGACATTAGTCCATAATGCAATAACACTGGAGAAAATCCTAATGCAGCAGCTAAAGCCGCATCAAAAGTAGAGAGTTTCAACTCTTTATAAAAAAGGAGTATAAACACACTATTGATCAATAGAATAACTATCCTCGTCCATAATGCTTGTGGTCCAATATCCATTCCGAACAATTGAGTCCGCTTGAAAGGAGCAAAAGCCAATTCCCCCATCAATACAGAATCGGTATCCAAATGTACACTTCCTGCATAGCGCGTGATCAAGATGATGGCTATACTGAAAAACAAAGGAAACACGATCCCGATTGCAGCGTCTCCACTCAATAATTTCGTTCGTTGTAGAGCACCGATCACCCATACTGTAGCCACACCGACAAGGGTAGCTCCCAGCATCAATAAAGGAGAATTTAAATCTTGAGTCGCAAAGAACGCTAAAACAATTCCTAACAAAACGGTATGCGTTATAGCATCAGACAGCATCGTCATGCTTCTCAAAACTAGAAAAACACCTGGTAAAGCACAAGCAACTGCTACTACAATGGCAATCAATTGAATTTCAACCAGCATATTCTTTCCCCTCCTTTTTTCCTTCCATTTGTTTCTTATACATTTGCTGCTGTTTTTTCTGAGAGATATATTTTCGAATCAAACCGCGGTTAGGAGCAAAAAACAAACTGAAGACTACAAATACACTCATCACCAGTACGATAGTAGGACCAGTAGGGATTTGTTTTCCAAGTGAACTGAGTATCGTTCCAATCACTCCAGAGAAGAACCCAAACACGCCCGCTAATCCCATGACCCCGCTTAATCGGTCAGTCCATTGTCTGGCAGCTACCGATGGTCCGATCACCAAAGCACTCATTAAAATGACCCCTACCGATTCTAATCCCAAAATAATGACTAAGACCATCATCGTAGACAACAAAAATTGGAGTATGGAACTAGAAAAACCAGCTGTTTGAGCAAAAACAGGGTCAAAAGTAAAGACTTTGAATTCCTTCCAAAATACACCCACTAAGACTAACAGTACGATTCCGATAATGCTGATCATTCTGACATCGGACAGCAGCATTGATGAAGCTTGTCCATAAATAAAGTTATCCAGACCTGCCTGATTTGCATTGGGCTGATCTTGGATATACGTCAACAATACTAAACCAAGACCGAAAAAACTCGATAAAATCAATGACAGCGCACTATCGAATTTCACCACATTTTTTCGGCTCATCCATTGGATCAAAAAAGTAGCAAACAGCCCGCTAACGGCTGCGCCGATCATCAAAACGATCCATTCTTTTCGTCCAATAAATAAAAATCCAATAGCAATTCCTGGCAGAGCTGCATGACTCAAAGCATCTCCCAGCAAACTCTCTTTCCTTAAAGTAGCGTATGTTCCGATCACTCCACTAAGGAGTCCAAGAAATCCTGTCCCCAAAGCTACGAGTTGAAACGTATAGTCGCTCAATAACGAAGTCAATTGTTCTATCATAACTGATCGACCCTTTCAGCAACACTATGGTCTTTCCGATAGGTCTCTTCAATGATGTCTTCAGTGAAAGTTGTTGCAACTGATCCAGCAGCCACTACTTCACGATTCAAGAAAACAACTTCATCAAAATATTCTTTTACCGTCTGCAAATCGTGGTGGACCACAATAACAGTCTTCCCGGCCGAACTTAATTCCTCCAGCAATTCCATGATCACTTTTTCCGACTTCATGTCCACTCCAGCCAACGGTTCATCCAATAAATAAATCTCTGCTTGCTGGACTAGAGCGCGAGCAAGGAAGACTCTCTGTCTTTGTCCGCCTGAAAGCTGACTAATTTGTCTGTCTTTGAAAGAATGCATCCCTACTTTGACCAGCATCTCTTCTGCCAGTGCCATATCTTTTTTGCCTGGACGCTTGAACCAGCCCAAATGACCATATCTCCCCATCACGACAACATCCAAAACAATTGTCGGAAAATCCCAATCTACAGAACTTTTTTGAGGAACATAGGCAACTGATTTTTTGATCGATTTGTACTCCGACCATTCTCCATCTTTTACAGAGAAATCTACTTCTCCTGTCAGCGGAGTCATCAATCCTAAAATGGATTTGATGAGGGTCGATTTTCCTGCTCCATTTGGTCCAATGATGGCCGTTCGTTTTCCTTTTTGAATGTTTAAACCTACTTGCCATAATACAGGTACGGCTTGATAGGCTACGGTTAGTTGTTCAATATGAATAGCTGTTTGATTCATGACAAGCCCTTCTTTCTGTTTATTTTAAAGCATCCACAATCGTATCAATATTCGATTTGTACATTTTTATATAAGTTTCGGCATTTTGAGATTCATCCCCTAATGCGTCTGAAAACAATTCTCCGCCTATCGAAACATCCCAACCTTTTTGTTGGACAGCTTCTTGAAGAGATTCAATCGTACGAGTAGGCACAGAGCTTTCTACAAAAATCGCTTTGATTTGTTTATCTGCTACGAGTTGCGCCAAATCGCTGACATCACGTGTTCCAGCTTCTGACTGAGTATTCAGTCCTTGAAGTCCAACCACTTCAAATCCGAACTCTTCTCCAAAATAATGGAACGCATCGTGAGCAGTGACTAAATAACGACTTTCTTCCGGAATTTCTGTGATACGTTCATTAATATAAGCCGCTAACTCATCCAATTCTTTTTGATAATTCTTATTGTTTTCTTGATAGACATCTGCATTTTCACTATCAAATTCACTTAACTGCTCTGTGATGTAGTCAGCTGCCATTTTCCAATTGCTGACACTAAACCAAATGTGCGGATCATAAGCTAGTGAATCATCATCAGATGACAAAAATGTTTCTTTTGACAAACCTTCTTCTAATACAAAAACTTCTTTTCCTTGTTGTTCCAGTCCTTCGAAAACTTCTCCTAATTGAGCTTCTAAATGCAGACCATTTGAAACCACGACATCAGCTTCCATCATATTTGTGACATCTGAAGCAGAAGCTTGATATCCATGAGGATCAATCCCAGGTCCCATCAGACCTTCTACCTCTACATGCTCGCCACCTATTTGGTTGACTAAATCAGTGATCATAGTTGTTGTCGTGATGATTTGGACGGCTCCTTCTTGAGCGGTCGAATTCCCCTCATTCGCATCTGATGCATCAGATTGGCATCCTGCCAAAATCAAGAGGACAACAGCAGAAACAAGCACAGCTAGTTTTTTCATTTTATCTACCTTCTTTCGGGTTGCTTTAAGTTATTTTTAGATTAGCCTAAAAATTATATAAAGTCAACCTAAATCGATTGATTCCTTACTTGGCTGTTTTTTCTGGATGAGGTATAATAAGAATACTGATTTAAACTGACTTGCTGGAAACCGATGAACACAGTCAGTGATATTAAGCGAGCTTTTACAGGCAACAACTGTTGATCCATGCTTCACGCCTGTATGCGAAAGAAAAAAGGAGTATTCAAATGACGCCAAGCAAAGAAGA
>NZ_FOXW01000007.1 GCF_900115825.1 Desemzia incerta
ATATGTGTGGTGATGATGGCAAGAAGGTCACACCTGTTCCCATGCCGAACACAGAAGTTAAGCTTCTTAGCGCCGAAGGTAGTGAGGGGTTTCCCCTTGTGAGACTAGGACGTTGCCACGCAAATCGAAAGTACCATCTTCGGATGGTGCTTTTTTTGTACATATTTAAGTTACAATAAGATTACTATTGTTGATTTGGCTATCTTAGTTTTAGAAATCCTTGTACAATAAATGTAAGATAAAGATACGGAAACTAAAGACAGAATATTTGATTTTGATATCTGTCACAGCTCCATGAGTATCAAGAGGAGTGGATTATATGGAAGAATCAACTAAAGAAATGTATTATTGTGCTCTTAGTCTGAATGACAAAGAATACCTGATTGCTGCTACTACGAAAGGTTTAGCTTTTGTAGGGTCGCAAAATGCTGGTTTAATAGAATTAGTCGTTTGGATCGAAAAAAACCGACCAGGAACGCTATTAAAAGAAGATAGCATGTTTATGGAACCTTACTGTATAGAGTTGGAAGAATACTTTACAGGTAAAAGAAAGAAATTTGATTTATCATTGGATGTAGAAGGATCAAATTTTCAAAAAATGGTTTGGAGAGAATTGCTGAATATCCCTTATGGAGAAACAAGAACGTATTCTGATATTGCTTGGGCAGTAGAAAATCCAAAAGCTATTCGTGCAGTCAGTTCTGCTATAGGAAAGAATCCTATTGCAATCGTTGTCCCTTGTCATCGTGTGATTGGTAAGAATGGAAAATTGAATGGATATCGTGGTGGTTTGGAAATGAAACAAGAACTATTGGATCTTGAAAAAATCAATACACCACCTTTAAAAGCAACTATGTAACAAAAACACATCTATTTAGATGTGTTTTTTTTGTTTTTCTAAAGAGTTCATTCTGATAGTGATACAGTTCGCAGACTGCTATGATATGTAAAAGGAAGCAATTGAAATTAAAGGGGTAATGTAAGGTGAAAACTAAACCAAATGGCATTAAAAGTTTTATCCACCTGCTGTTGTCGACTAAAGTTTCAAAAGGAGCATTGATTATTGGGTTGATTGGAAGTATAGTAACGACCTTAGTGGGTTTAACTATTCCATTGATAGCTGGAAATATAGTAGATGAATTTACGTTGGACACGTTAACTGCAGGGATTATCAGTCTCATTGCAGCAGCATTTCTTTTGCAAGCACTAATAGATGGCGGATCAGCTTATCTATTAGCAAAGGCGGGGCAACAAATGGTGGCTCGCTTAAGGCATCGGTTATGGGTGAAAATGATTCACTTGCCTGTTAGTTACTTTGACAGCAACCCTAGTGGGCAATCAGTCAGCAGACTTGTTAATGATACTGGAATCGTGAGAGATCTGATCACGTATTATTTTCCGCAATTTATCACAGGTATCATATCGATTATTGGAGCAGTAACAATTTTGTTGTTAATGGATTGGCAAATGACGTTGTTGATGTTGGTATCAGTCCCGTTAGTTTTATTGGTGATTATACCATTAGGAAAAAAGATGGGAAAGATATCTAGAGAGCTGCAAGCAGAAACAGCTGAATTTTCAGGGAATATCCAGCAGACTTTTAGTGAAATCCGCTTAATGAAATCCTCAACAGCAGAGGCAGTGGAAGAAGCGAAGGGTAAGCATGGTATTGAGCGCTTATTTGGTATTGGGTTGAAAGAATCGAGAGTGACTTCAGTCGTGGGGCCTTTGATGTATTTGATTATGATGGCATTAGTTGTCATGATTTTTGCTTATGGTGGGATTCGTGTAGCCGATGGAACATTGTCTACAGGATCGTTAGTAGCTTTTTTACTCTATTTATTTCAAATCATTTACCCTATCACTTCATTTGCGACATTCTTTACTCAGCTGAACAAAACGATAGGTGCGACGGAAAGAATCATGGATATTCTAGAGTTGCCTGATGAAAACGGACAAATAGGATGGGAAGAAGAGATAGCAGAAAAAGGGTTAACAGTTAAAGGAGTTACGTTTAG
The DNA here is from genome assembly GCF_900115825.1 of Desemzia incerta. Taxonomy (GTDB): domain Bacteria; phylum Bacillota; class Bacilli; order Lactobacillales; family Carnobacteriaceae; genus Desemzia; species Desemzia incerta. The sequence continues at coordinate 2,019 of NZ_FOXW01000007.1, forward strand.
TTATGAGGAAGGCGAACCTATTTTAAAAGACATTTCTTTGACGGCACATCCTGGAGAGATGATTGCTTTTTCCGGACCTAGCGGGGGTGGGAAAACGACGTTGTTCAGCTTGTTGGAGAGGTACTATGAACCAGACTCTGGAGATATTTTAATTGGAGATCGGTCTATTTATGATTTTTCGTTGGCATCTTGGAGGAGTCAAATTGGGTATGTTTCTCAAGACAGTGCAATGATGGCAGGCACAATTCGGGAAAATTTGACGTATGGACTAGAAAATGCAACTAATATTACGGAGGAGCGTTTATGGGAGGTCGCTGAACTAGCTTATGCAGATCGGTTTATTAAAGGATTTAAAGACGGCTTAGACACTCAAGTTGGAGAGAGAGGGATTATGTTGTCTGGAGGTCAAAAACAGCGGATAAGCATTGCTCGTGCCTTTTTAAGAGATCCTAAAATCCTTTTAATGGATGAAGCTACTGCAAGTTTAGACAGTCAATCGGAACAAGTGGTGCAACAAGCATTGATACGCTTGATGAAAGGCAGGACGACACTAGTCATTGCTCATCGATTAGCGACTATAGTGAATGCAGATAAAATAGTGTTTATCGAGAATGGACAAGTAACAGGAAGCGGCACTCATGAAGAATTAAAAGCAACTCATTTCTTATATAGACAATTTGCCGAACAACAACTCTCTTAGGTATTAAATAGGACTAGTTTCTTAATGATTGACGAATCATTTATTTAGGCTTTTCAGTTAGATTGTTATATCCTTAAATTATACATTAGATTCATAATTGTAGAAAAGAGGGGAACAGAACAATGATGACAAATAGAAGGCAAGCTAGATCAATCGTCAATTATTTAGTTGTATTAGCTTATCTGGCTATGATAGGAACAAACGCTTTAGCGAATATTCTTCCAATTAATGGAATCACAACGGGAGAAGTTTCAGACTCCTATCCAAACTTATTTGCTCCGGCAGGGCTGACATTTTCCATATGGGGAGTTATTTACTTTCTTTTGGCAGGTTATGCTGTTTATCAATTAGTAGTTGTGCAAAGAGGGAAACGTCCGCCGTCAGCAGATTGGCTGAAAAAAATCGGAATCTTATTCATTCTTTCTTCACTAGCGAATATTAGTTGGATTCTTGCATGGCATTATCGATTTATTGGACTTTCTACAATATTGATCGCTAGTTTACTGGTTTGTCTGATTTTGATCAACCAATCTATCACACAAACTCATTTATCAAAATTAGACAAAATTTTTATCCGTTTGCCGTTTAGTATTTATTTTGGCTGGATCACGGTAGCTACCATTGCCAATGTCACCACTTTATTAGTAGACTGGAATTGGAATGGTTGGGGTCTGTCGGGTGAAACATGGACGATCATTATATTGATTGTTGGTGTGCTGATAGGAATCACAACGATGTTAACGAATAAAGACATTGTTTACGGCTTGACTCTTTTATGGGCTTATTTTGGAATAGGATACAAGCATTTATCAGCGAGTGGTTTCGATGGCGACTATCCGCTGATTATAGCGACTGTTGCAGGAACAATGGTAGCTTTAGCAGCTAGTGGAATTTATTTACTGGTATTGCGCAAGAAAAGAGCTAAACAATATTATTAATGAGAACGAATAACCTACCGGACGAGAAGAAGGTTTTCTCATTCGGTAGGTTATTTTATAGGAACAGAGGTAGGCGATTTGCGCTGTTCTCTTCTTTATTCAATTCTTTTTAACTTTAAAGTATGGTAAACTTATTTTATGAATCTAAAAAGTAAGGATTATGATGTATGACTAAAAATACTCGTCTGATGTATATTGCATTATTAGCTGCCCAAGGGGTCGTTATTTCATTGATAGAACGATCTATTCCTTTCCCTTTTGCATTCGCTCCAGGGGCGAAATTGGGGCTGTCAAATATGATCACCATACTGGCTTTATTTACATTATCTTATAAAGACAGTTTTAAAGTTGTTTGGATGCGCCTTTTAGTAACTACCTTACTAGGAGGAACGGTTTCTACTTTTCTCTACAGTTTTGCAGGCGCTTTTTTAAGTTATTTTGGTATGCTGGTTATACGAATGCTGGGACCAAAACGAGTAAGTTTGATTGGAGTCAGTGCTGCAGGCGGGATTTTGCATAATGTAGGGCAATTAATCGTTGCAAGCTCGATTGCTCAATCTTTTAGCGTTATGTTATATCTTCCAATTCTGTCTTTTTCCGGAATCTTTGCAGGAATAGCAGTTGGGATAGCGGCGAATTATTTGATGGAACATGTAGCAACAATCAAAAAGATACAAAATGAAGAAGCGAAAAAGAATAAGCTTACAAGAGAATGGTATGAAGCTTCTCTGGAAAATAAATGGAATGAGCGATGATTCGCTACTACAAAAACAACGTCAAAGTGTTTTTGTAGTATTTTTTTTGTTAAAAGTCTTATTAAAGTAGACTTTGTTTAGTTTTTCTTTTATCTACAACTCACATGTGAAATAAAGAACAGTAAAGCGTATACAATTGACAGAAATGAGAACAAATCATGTAACATCAATATTTTTGCTTGATCAGTGTAGACATAACAAGCTAAATAAATTATAATTAACTCGTAATAATAAATAGTAAGTAAAATTTTTTTGCACTTGTTTGCTCACATAATAACAAATTATAGAAAAGAAAAGATAAGGGGTTTTTTAGATGGCAACAAAAAATATTGTTGTAGTTGGAGCTGGATATGCCGGCGTAGCAGCTGCGAAAAAATTGTCGAAACACTTTAAAAAAGATAAAGATGTTGTGATCACTTTGATCGACAAGCATTCTTATCAAACTTACATGACTGAGTTACATGAAGTTGCTGCCGGGCGTGTAGAACCAGATGCGATCCAATATGATTTACAACGATTATTTGCTCGTCAAAAAAACGTAGATGTGGTTACAGACGAAGTTCTTCATGTAGACCACGATGCTAAAACAGTCAAAACGGTTAAAACAGTATTTACGTATGACTATTTGATCTTAGCTATGGGTGGAGAGCCAAATACATTCAACGTTCCTGGAGTAAAAGAAAACGGATTTACTTTATGGTCTTGGGAAGATGCAAATACTATTCGTCGTCATATCAAAGACACAGTAGAAGCGGCTTCAAATGAACACGATGTTGAAAAAAGAAAAGCTATGTTGACGGCTGTAGTCAGTGGAGCAGGTTTCACTGGTGTTGAAATGGTCGGAGAATTGATGGAATGGAAAGAACGTTTAGCTAAAGACAATAAATTAAATGTAGATGAATTTAGTTTGTACTTAGTAGAAGCTGCTCCAAAAATTCTTGGTGTGGTTACTGAAAAAGAACAAACAAAAGCTGAAAATTACATGTTGAAAAAAGGCATTCAAATCATCAAAGGAAATGGTGTAGCGAATGTTGAAAAAGATTCTATCGAGTTAACTGACGGGACAGTGATTCCTACACATACATTGATTTGGACTGCTGGTGTTAAAGCTACATCAGATGTTGAAGGTTATGGAATCGAAACAGCTAGAGCTGGTCGCTTAGTTGCTAATGAATTTATGGAAGCTAAAGGAGTAAAAGATGTTTACTTGGCTGGGGACATCGTTTATTACGAAGAACCTGAAAAAGACAATACTCCAGTTCCTCAAATCGTTCAAAGTGCTGAACAAACAGGACATACAGCCGCTGCAAATATCATTGCTTCGATTGAAGGCAAAGAAAAAACGAAACACAAAGGGAACTACCAAGGATTCATGGTTTCAATCGGTTCTCGTTATGGTGTAGCTTATTTGATGGATAAAATTCATTTGAGCGGATTCATCGCAATGTTTGTTAAACATATGGTGAACTTGTTGTACTTCTTGACTATCGGGTCAGCATTCTATTTTGTTCAATACATCAGACACGAATTCTTCTTTATTAAAGATGAACGTAATATCTTCAGAGGTCATTTATCACGCTTAGGAAACATCCTTTGGTCAGTTCCGTTGCGAGTATTCTATGGTAGTATGTGGGCTTGGGAAGGTTTGAAAAAAACTTTTGGTTTGTTCGGTACAACGTCATGGTTTGGAGACGAAATCGTATTGCCGTTTGAATGGTTGAAAGACCCTACTACAGGAGCTTCTCAGGCAGTTGAAGAAGTTGTTGCTAAGCCGGTATTTGGTTTAAGCTATGTATACGGTGAAGAACCAATGATGGTATTCAGTAAAGCTCCAGGCTGGTTTAACTGGATCATGGAAATCATGATTCCTAATCAAGATGTTGCATTGTTCTTCCAAAAATTCATGACGATCGTTGAATTATTGATCGGATTAGCTATTATCGTAGGATTGTTTACGTGGTTGGCTAATGCTGCTACGATTGCTTTAGTCATTTCATTTGCACTCTCAGGTATGTTCTATTGGGTAAACATTTGGTTCATCCCGGTTGCATTCTCCTTGATGAATGGGTCAGGTAGAGCTTTAGGTTTAGACTACTACGTTATGCCATGGCTGCAAAAGAAACTAAGCAAGTGGTGGTATGGAGACGTCAAGTCGATTTACGAAACAGGTATTCAAAAGTAAAATGCGACAAAAATGGGGATGGGACAGAAAACGTCTCATCCTTTATTTTGTTTAATGGATTTACAAATGAGTCAATAAAATATAAGCTTAAGAAAAGTCGCTGAGTTGTTCTCGTATCGTTGATAAGAGACGACGCTGCTTTGGACTCTATTATATTTTAGGATGTGTAGATATGGATTTAAAGAAACAATTACGTATGGTGCGCCGGTGGGATGTCGTTATTGTTCTTACTCTGATGCTGGCCTCTTTTCTGCCGCTTGGGGTCTTTACGTATGCACAAGCACAAGTAAAAGACGCTGAGCTGATAGCTGTTATCAGTGCAGACGGTGAACAACTGGCGGAATTTACTTTGGCAGAGGACGGGAAAACGGAAGAATATGTTTTCACAGACGAACATGGCCATGAGAATACGATCATTCGAGACGGGTTAAAAGTTTATATGTCTGATGCCAATTGCTCAGATCAATTGTGTGTACGAAAAGGAGAAATTGACGCTGCCGGAGAGACTATCGTCTGTCTGCCTAACCATTTGCTAGTAGAAATAGAACCTAGTCAGCCTGATGCTGATGTAGAAACCGAGTTAGATATTATCTCTTAAGATAAGGTATTCAAAGATAGAGGAGAAAGTGTATGAAGATTCATCCAATGTGGAAAAAATATCCGTCCCTTCAAGCAGAATTAAAGGCTTGTAATGCTTTGATCGAAAAAAATATAACCATTAAAAACAAAGACGTTAATCAAAAAATCACAGAATTGTTGTCTTCAGGTGGGAAAATGCTGCGCCCAGCGTATACAATAATGTTTTCGCAGTACAAAAAAGATGCAGACAGCAAAAAAGCACAAGCTATAGCTGCTGCAATAGAAGTATTACATTTGGCAACTTTAGTCCATGATGATGTCATTGATGAATCACCTTTGCGTCGTGGACAAGAAACGATCAACTCGCGATATGATAATCGCGTTGCTGTCTACACAGGAGATTATTTGTTTACGGTGTGTTTCCGTTTATTGTCAGATTATGTTGAAGATGCTGGAGCATTGCAGCTCGATAACAATGGAATGGAAAAGATCCTCATCGGAGAATTGAATCAGATGGACATGACCTTCAATCCAAAAATGACGATGAGAAATTACATTCATCAGATTCAAGGGAAGACAGCTCAGCTGTTTGCTTTGAGTTGTTATGCGGGGGCCTATGAAGAAGGATCAGAAAAGCTGGCGAAAGCAGCTTATCAAATTGGAAATAACATCGGGTTAGCCTTTCAAATCATAGATGACATATTAGATTACACTCAAAAAACCGACGTTATGGGTAAACCTATCATGAATGATTTTAAAAAAGGAATCTATACGGCACCATTGTTATTTGCTATGCAAGAAAATCGGCGAGCTTTTGAACCGTATATTGCCAAGAAAGAACAGATCAGCGAAGAAGAACTTGAAGAAGTCTACCACCTGATCCAGCAATATCGCGGGGAAGAAAAAGCCAAAGAATTGGCTGACAAATATACTCAAAAAGCCTTGAAGCAAATTGAACGCCTGCCGGATAATCCGGTGAAGGAACAGTTATTAATCATTACTGAGCAAGCTTTAATGCGAAATAATTAAGAATAAAACCTCCTGTAAAGAGGTTTTTTCTTTTTATTGTGAAAATGTTCATTAAATAGTCAAAAGTTAATGAAAAATTTCATTAACTTCCTAAAAGTTATTGTTTTTATTCTATCTAAGTGCTATTATAAAAGCGTAATAAGGAATGCGATTATTTGTGAAAACAAACACAAAAGCTACATAAAACAAAACAAAAAGGGGTTTTAGCAATGAAAAAATTATTCTCAGTATCAACATTAACTTTAGCATCAGCATTAGTATTGGCAGCATGCGGAGGCGGCAATGAAGAAGCAGCAAGTACTACAGAATCAGCAGCTTCAGAAGGCGGATTACAAGATGGAACTTACAAACTAGTAGAAAAAAATCTTGATGAAAATGGTTGGAAAACAGACTTCTCTATTACTGTAGAAGGCGGCAAAATCACTGAATCAAACTACGAAAACTTGAATGAAGCAGGAGCTAAAAAATCTGAGGACGAAGGCTACCAAGAAAAAATGGCAGAAGTTGCTGGAGTAGGTCCAGCTGATTACTTCCCTGAATTAAACGAACAATTAGTTGAAACTCAAGATCCTGAAGCAGTAGAAGTCGTGACTGGCGCAACTCATTCTTCAGAATCTTTCAAAGAATACGCACAACAATTGATTGATGCTGCTGAAGAAGGCAATACTGAAACAATCGAAATCGACAACAAATAGTTTCTATTCTCAATAATTTATTTATAATAACAGGTAGGGGCAGAACATGTTCCTGCCTGTTTTATTTATGATTCAAATCAGTGAGGAGAAAACAAAAATGATAAGGAATAACCAAAACAAAAAAAGGTTCGTTTGGTTTTTGACGGGACTATGCTTTTTATTGTTAGCTGCGTGCAGTTCGGGTGTTGAAGAAGAGCAGACTCTATTAAAAACTCCCTATGAACAAACAGAGTTCTTGATGGGAACATATGTAACGTTGCGTGTTTATGATGAAGGAAAAGAAGCTGTTCTCGAACAAGGATTTAAGAGAGTCGAAGAATTAGCAGATAAAATAACGGTTAATGAGCCAGACTCAGAAATAGACAAAATTAATGAATTGGCTGGAAAAGAAGCCGTAGAATTGTCTGATGAAGTTTACCCATTGGTTGAGGCAGCCGCTGAATACAGTGAGGTCTCTGATGGAGGATTTGATTACACTGTTGGACCAATCACAGATTTATGGCGGATCGGCTTTGACGATGCCAGAAAGCCTGAACAGAGTGAAATTGATGCAGCATTAAATTTAGTAGACTTCAGTAAAGTTGAATTTGACACAGAAAATAAAAGTGTTTTCTTGACTGAAGAAGGTATGGCACTAGACTTGGGAGCTATTGCTAAAGGGTATATTGCAGATGAAATAAGAAAGTTATTTGAAGATTCAGGAGTTACGACAGCTATTATTGATTTAGGCGGAAATGTTATCGTTATGGGAGGTTCACCTACTAGAGAAGGGGAAGCTTGGAATGTTGGCATACAAGATCCATTATCTGAAAGAGGAGAAACAGTTGGGAAAACGGCGCAAAAAAATCGCTCGATCGTGACTTCTGGAATCTACGAGCGTTACTTAGAGGTAGACGGAGAAATTTACCATCATTTGATGAACCCTCAAACTGGGTATCCATTTGACAATGAAATTGCTGGTGTCTCTATTATTTCTGAACGATCTGTTGATGGAGATGCACTTTCTACAGTAGTATTCGGTCTCGGGTTGGAAAAAGGCTTGGAGTATGTGAATAATCGAGAGGATATAGAAGCTGTTTTCATTACAAAAGATAAAGAAGTTTACACTTCAAACGGAATGAAAGACAATTTTGAATTGACCAATGAAGAGTACACTTGGGTCAATCAGTAGATAGTTTTAAGGTAGATAACAAACATTGAAGGAAGTGCACGATATGAGTATGCCCGTTTTTCTAGAATTAGTAGAAATCAGAACTAAATTAGCCAGCTTGTTCCCTTTTACCTTAGGTATATTATTTTCAGTTTATTATTTTTCAGAATTCAATGCAGTTAATACAATATTATTTTTTATAGCGATGTTGGTGTTCGACATGGCGACGACTGCCATCAATAATACGATGGACTATGTCAAAGCTAAAAATATGCATTATAAAGAACATGAAAATATTTTAGGAAAAGCTGGTTTATCAGTTAAACAAGCCACTACCTTAATTGTAGCGATGATCGGTTTTTCTGCCATTATTGGATTGACTTTAGTTTATAGAACCAATATTTTGTTGTTGGTTATTGGAGCGCTATGCTTTGCGGTAGGTATATTGTATACTTTCGGTCCGTTCCCAATCTCTAGAATGCCTTTAGGAGAAGTGATGTCAGGATTGACAATGGGCTTTGGTATTTTCTTTATAGCTGTATTTATCAATGTTCCTTCAACACTTATTACGGCGCTGGTTCTCGACTGGCCAAGCTTCATGCTGAGCGGCAGTCTGCAAAATATTGCAGCTGTCTTCCTAGCATCGCTGCCGCTGGTATTCACAATTGCAAATATTATGTTGTCGAATAACATTTGCGACTATGAAACAGATATTACCAACCACCGGTATACGTTGACGTTTTATATTGGAAAGCCGTTAGCGATCAAATTGTACGCGTGGCTTTACTATGGAGCATTTGCCGCATCAACATTAGCTGTCTTTGCAGGCGTTAATCCAATATGGATGTTAGGAATATGGTTGGTTTTCCCAATCGTGCAAAAAAGCATCCAGCTTTTTAAAGACAAGCAAGATAAAGCGACCACATTCGGGTTGGCTATTAAAAATTTAGTCGTTTACCATGGAGCGCAAATCGTATTGTACAGTCTGGGGATTTTATTTGGTTAATGTGAAGCGCAATGATTAAGCAGAGAGAAGGCTGAGGGTGTATGGGGTTTAGAACATTGTGTTACCATGAATTTCGCAAACGAGAAGAAATAACTGAAACAGGTCCATCGACAATAAAAGTTGCGCAAGATTATCAAGATGCATTGCCGCGACCGTTGTTTACTTATGTCGAAGATTTTGAAGAGCAAATAGCTTATTTAAAAGCGGAAGGTTATCACTTTTTGACGTTGGAAGAAGTACGGGCATATTACACAGGACAAGATATTCCGAAGAAAGCTATTTTACTAACGGTTGACGATGCGTATCAATCTTTTAAAAAGTATGCTTACCCGATTCTAAAAAAACACAACATTCCCATCGTTTCTTTTGTAGTATTGGGATGGTTGAGTGAAGAGAGAGAATCGTATGCACCTGATCTTTCTGTAACGATGAGCAAAGAAGAATTGTCAGAGATGGCAGATAGTATAACAACGGCTAATCATACAACGCGATTGCATCAAAGGTATGCAGACGGCAGCACGGCTTTCCAAAATATTTCTTTTGAAGAGTTGAAAAGTGATTTGGATGAATGTGGAGAGTTTGTAGAAGAGCCTTCAGTGTTTGCTTATCCTTTTGGCATTTACAACAAAGAAGATGTGCTGCGCTTAAAGAACGCAGGTATGGAGTTTGCTTTTACATGCGAGTCAGGGATGAACACGCGCCTGACAACACCGCTGGAATTGCACCGGGAGGTTATTCCATTAGGGATAGCTTTAAAACAATTTAAAGATTTAGTGAAATAAAGCTGGGAAAAGCCGGACCTGGGAAATAACTCCCAGCTCCTTCAATTTTACGAATATTGGTTTCGTAAACGTGCTCAAAAAGGCAGCCCCGACGTCCACTTCACGAATAATGCTCGAATGGTCTACGACCATCCTGTGCTTATTCGCTCCAGTGATTCGGGGCTAAACGCCTTTTTTCCCACTCTCGGCTTTTTGGCAGCAGCTCAAATAAAAATCCTTTCTGCCACAAAGACAGAAAGGATAAAAAGGGGTAATCATTTGAACCAAAATTATGGTTTCATTGTTACTGGTTCTCTGCGAACAACTTCTTGAGTTTCTAAATCAAAGAAGTGACCTTTATTCATATTGAAAGCTAATTCGATCATTTCACCAGGGTTGTGGAAGTCGCGTGCATCAACTTTAGCAATGAATTCTGTATCGCCGACTCTTGAGTAAAGCATCGTTTCAGCACCTAATAATTCAGATACCACTACTTCAGATGTCACGACAGTATTTGGACTAGCGTCAATTGCCACTTGTTCGCTGTGGATATCTTCAGGACGAATACCGAAAATCAATTTTTTGCCATCATATCCGCGTTCTTTCAATAAGCCTAATTTACCTGCAGGAACTTCGATCTCTAGATCTCTTCCATTCGAGATCATGTTTCCATTTAGAGTTACTTCAAACAAGTTCATTGCCGGAGAACCAATAAAACCAGCTACGAATACATTGTTTGGAGTATCATAAACTTCTTTAGGAGAACCGATTTGTTGAATGAATCCATCTTTCATAATAACGATACGGTCAGCCATAGTCATAGCCTCTGTTTGGTCATGGGTTACATAAATCGTTGTTGTTTCAAGGCGACGGTGTAGTTTAGCGATCTCAGCACGCATCGCTACACGTAATTTAGCATCTAAGTTGGATAAAGGCTCATCCATTAAGAATACTTTCGCATCACGAACGATGGCACGTCCTAAAGCAACACGTTGACGTTGTCCACCAGAAAGAGCTGCTGGTTTACGTTTTAGATATTCTGTTAAACCTAAGATTTCTGCAGCTTCTTCAACACGTTTTTTGATTTCTTCTTTTTTGTACTTACGCAATTTCAACCCGAAAGCCATGTTGTCGTATACAGTCATATGAGGGTATAAAGCGTAGTTTTGGAAAACCATCGCGATATCGCGGTCTTTTGGTGCAACGTCATTCATCATTGTGTCGCCGATCCAAAGTTCGCCTTCTGTGATTTCCTCTAAACCAGCTATCATACGCAATGTAGTGGATTTACCACATCCAGATGGTCCGACGAATACGATGAACTCACGATCTTTGATGTTTAAATTGAAGTCTGTTACTGAGTAAGTATCATTATTGTCATAACGTTTATGAATTTGTTTTAGTGCCATTTCTACCATGTCGTTTGTCCCCTTTAAGTAAAGTGTTTGTTTGAATATCATCAGTATATTGTAAACGCTCTCTTTTTCAAATGTTGGAGTGCACAAAAATGAAAAGCGTTCTTTGTGCAAATTGCTCAGGAGTGAAATCGGTAGTTACATACGTCATACGCATAAAAAAATTAAATAAAAAAAACTGTATTAGATAGTTTTAGGGACTTAGTAATGAATTTTCCTCCGGAATGGACGTGTTTGCTTATGAAGAGCCATGGGATCGTATGGAGCCTGTAGTCTCCAGACTTTCAAGCCTCAAACGGAGCGTACGCGCTAAAGCGCAAACGCTTCATAATTTGCATTTCATCCATTGCCAATATCCACTAGTTGACATAGCTCCTTTATAAAAATAAGTATCTGATATTCAGTAAAAAGAATCTTTCATGCGTATGTCATAGTAATTACAAGAATTGTATTCATGAGGTGTGCAGAATATGCTAAACTAATAAGATGAAATCTGCTCAGAAAGCGGAAATTTTTTAATAGAGAGAGGAATTATCAAATGAATAAAGTAAGAGGTTTTGAAGTTGTGTCATCGTATGAAGGAAAAGGAATCGAGTTGCCGAAAAGAGCTACTCAACAAGCAGCAGGGTATGACTTTCAAGCAGCCGAAGATACGGTAATTCCTTCTATTTGGAACGTACTGTTGAAAAATCAAGCGTTAAGCAATGCTAATGAATCAGAATCGATTGTTTTACCGGAAGAAAACAAGACTTATCTAGCATCTACGCTTGTTCCTACAGGAATTAAAGCTTACATGCAAGAAGACGAATATTTGCAATTGGCAAACCGTTCGAGCAATCCAATCAAAAATCAGTTGTCTATGCCGAATGGAGTGGGCATTGTAGATGCTGATTACTATGGGAATGAAAAAAATGAAGGGCATATTTACTTCCAGTTCATCAATTATGGAACAACAGATTATGTGGTCAAAAAAGGAGACCGCATTGGTCAAGGGATCTTTATGCCGTATTTGAAAGCGGATGGTGATCAAAACGAAGGTGTTTTACGTACTGGCGGTTTTGGCTCTTCTGGGAAATAAACCACCGAGCAAATAAACACTACTTTTAGCTGTTTTTGCATATACTAGTGTAATAAAGAAAAAACTTATAGGATATTTAAGCTAATTGCTCGATCTGAAGCCCATAGAGCTTTGTAAATGTGGTAAAATAAAGACAGTGATTCTATAAGTTTAAGAAAGAGGGGTTCACCTATTGGCCAAAAAGAAATCGACTAAATTTGTTTGTCAATCTTGCGGTTATGAATCTCCTAAGTGGATGGGACGTTGTCCTAATTGTGGCAGTTGGAATGAAATGATGGAAGAAATGGTAGTAGATAAAGACGATCGTCGCAGCCGCGTCAGCATGACGGGTACGGTCGCTAAAGCTCAACTCGTCCAAGATGTAACGATTTCAAATGAAACTCGTGTGAAAACCAAATTAGGCGAATTGAACCGAGTATTAGGCGGAGGAGTAGTTCCTGGATCGTTGGTCCTTATCGGTGGAGACCCGGGTATCGGAAAATCCACTTTACTATTGCAAGTATCAGCTCAGCTCAACATGACAGGCGGGAAAGTACTTTATGTAACTGGAGAAGAGAGCGCGACACAAATTAAGCTGCGTGCTACTCGTTTAGGTGTAGATGGAGAAAAATTCTACATTTACCCAGAAACAGATATGAGTGCGATTAGAAAAACCATTGAAGAGATCAGACCGGAATACGTTATTATTGACTCGATCCAAACAATGAATCAACCAGATATTACGAGCGCTGCAGGAAGCGTCTCACAAGTACGTGAAAATACTTCAGAATTGATGAAAATAGCTAAAACCAACAACATTGCAATTTTTATTGTTGGGCACGTAACTAAAGAAGGAGCTTTAGCTGGACCGCGAATGTTGGAACATATGGTGGATACGGTATTGTATTTTGAAGGCGACCGTCACCAATCGTTTAGAATTTTGCGGGCAGTCAAAAACCGCTTTGGTTCCACGAATGAAATTGGAATTTTTGAAATGCGGGAGAGCGGTCTGCAAGAAGTGCTGAATCCATCAGAAATGTTTCTGGAGGAGCGGCTGACTGGAGCAAACGGATCATCAGTCGTAGCGGCTATGGAAGGTACAAGACCCATCTTAGTGGAAATTCAAGCCTTACTGACTCCGACAGCTTTTGGTAATGCGAAACGGACGGCGAGCGGATTAGACCACAACCGTGTGTCATTGATCATGGCGGTGCTGGAAAAAAGGGCTAACCTGCTGTTGCAAAACCAAGATGCTTATCTGAAAGCAGCTGGTGGAGTAAGGTTGGATGAACCTGCTATTGATTTGGCGATAGCAATCAGTATTGCATCAAGCTACAAAGAAAGAGGTACCCAAGCTACAGATTGTTTTATCGGCGAAATCGGCTTGACGGGTGAGATACGACGAGTGAGTCATATCGAACAGCGTGTTAAAGAAGCAGCCAAGTTAGGGTTTGAAAGAATCTTTATTCCTAAAAACAATATTGGCGGCTGGACATTGCCTAAAGAAATTACCGTAGTAGGTGTGGAAACAATCAGCGAAGCATTGAAAAAAGCGCTCGGCGACTAAAAGTCATCAAGTCATCTGAAAAGCTTTGTTTTGGTAGAGTAAGTTATACTAAAACGAAGCTGCTCAATGGCTCGTATTATTCTTTAAATAAAGAGTTTAAAAAGGAGGAATATAGTTGAAGAAAAAAATCATTTCGCTTGTTTTTATCTTAATCGGTGGAAGTATCGGAGCAACATTTCTGCCAGTTTTTTGGGAAATAATCAGCGTTCATAATCAGTTGATCAACAACATTTTCACGAATATTTTGATTGGTGCACTTATTTTTTATATTATATCTTTACCTTCCGTGAAGTATGTTGAACAAGGGGTTCAAAAGTTAGAAGAGTTTATCAGCCGTTTGAGTTTAATGTATTTGATCGCAGGAAGTATTGGAACCATTATAGGGTTATTGTTGGCATGGTTGATCAACATGTCGCTTTACAGTTTAAACTGGCCAATCGTCAGTACAGTGATGCCGATCGTTGTAAGTATCTTATTGGCATATATGGGTTTTCGCGTGGGGACATCACGCCAACCAGAAATCAGAGCTTTATTTCAATCTAAACCGAAACCAGAAGTGGAAGAAAGCAGTCAGATCTTAGAACGTAACGCAGATGACAATTTCCGCAAATACAAGATTTTAGACACAAGTGTCATTATTGATGGACGCATTTACGATATCGTGATGACGGGATTCTTAGAAGGAACGATTTTAATTCCGAATTTTGTGTTGCATGAATTACAGCATATCGCCGATTCATCTGATAGTTTAAAACGAGTACGAGGCAGACGTGGTTTAGACATTTTAAATGCATTGCAAAAAGAAGAAGGTTTGCAAGTAGAGAACTACGACGGCGACTTCAATGAAATCGAAGAAGTAGATGCTAAGCTCGTCAAATTAGCTAAAGTATTAGACGGAATCGTCGTTACCAATGACTACAACTTAAATAAAGTATGTGAGTTCCAAAATGTACCTGTGTTGAACATTAACGAATTAGCAAATGCTGTTAAGCCAGTTGTGATTCCTGGTGAAAATATGGTGGTTACTATTGTAAAAGCCGGTACAGAAAGAACTCAAGGTGTCGCTTACTTAGACGATGGAACGATGATCGTAGTAGAAGAAGGACAACATTACATGAACAAAACTATAGAAGTAGTGGTGACAAGTGCTCTTCAAACAGCAGCTGGTCGAATGATTTTTGCGAAGCTGGCTAATGGACAAAAGAAACTGAATGAAAAAGAATAGGAGCGATTGGATTTGGCAAAGACAAGTTATGAGCTAGTTTTACTAGCAGCTGGCCAAGGCAAGCGCATGAAAAGCGATCGCAATAAAGTATGGTTGTCTTTAATGGGAAAACCACTGATTCAACGAGCTCTAGAGACTTTTTTGAAAGACCCTTTTTGTACCCACATTATTGTGACGGTCAACCCGGATGAAATCGAAATGCTGCAAGAACTGATTGAAGCAGAGTTTTCAGACACCAAAAAGCCAATTACACTCGTTGTAGGCGGAGCAGAAAGACAGTACAGTTCTTACAATGGACTGCAATATCTACAAAATCCTCAAGATGGTTATGTTATGATCCATGAAGCTGCACGTCCGTTTTTGGAACAATCTGCAGTCGATGAATTGAATGAAGAAATGCAAAAAAGCGGCGCAGCTATCTTAGCTGTTCCACCTAAAGATACCATCAAACAAGTAAAGAACGGCATTATTGAACAGACGATTTTGCGAGAAACGGTCTGGCAAGCTCAGACTCCGCAAGCATTTAAG
This sequence comes from Desemzia incerta, assembly GCF_900115825.1. Classification (GTDB taxonomy): domain Bacteria; phylum Bacillota; class Bacilli; order Lactobacillales; family Carnobacteriaceae; genus Desemzia; species Desemzia incerta. The sequence goes on from NZ_FOXW01000007.1 coordinate 17,606, forward strand.
AGTTCTCTAGTTTTAGAAGCTCATGAAAAAGCACGAGTGGAAGACTTTTTTGGAACAGATGATGCGTCAGTGGTGGAAAGAACTTTTTCCGGTATCCGAATCGTTTCCGGAAATTACTACAATATCAAAATGACGACACCAGAAGACTGGGTCACAGGCGAAGCTATTCTTCGTCACCAACAGAACAAAGAAGTACCCGGTCAATAATAATAATTCACTAAAAATTGACCGCCATCTTAGAGTTAACAATTGTCAAAGGAACATTTGCATGTTAACTTTAATTTGATAAGCTTAAACGCTTCAGCATAAAATGAATTCACTTATTTCAGAGAAGAGGATATATTATGACAAAAAAAGTTCGTGTACGTTATGCACCAAGCCCAACAGGACATTTACACATCGGAAATGCTCGTACGGCTTTATTTAACTACTTATTCGCTCGTCACCACGACGGAGAATTCATCATCCGAATCGAAGATACCGATCAAAAACGGAATATCGAAGGCGGAGAAGAAAGCCAGTTGGAAAACTTGAAATGGTTAGGGATTGAATGGGATGAAAGTCCAGAAAACCCTGGTAAATATGGACCTTACCGCCAATCAGAACGTAAGGATATTTATGATCCGCTGATCGATCAATTATTGATGAGCAACCGCGCGTATAAATGCTACTGTACAGAAGAAGAACTTGAAGAAGAACGTGAAGCACAACGAGCTCGTGGCGAAATGCCTCATTATGGCGGAAAATGTGCTCATTTATCTGCTGCTGAACAAAAAGCTAAAGAAGAAGAAGGGATCACGCCGGTTATTCGTTTCCGCGTACCCAAAGAAAATACGTATACTTTTGAAGACTTGGTTAAAGGACACATCTCTTTTGAAGCAGAAAGTGTTGGAGGAGACTTTGTTATCCGTAAACGTGACGGATTCCCAACGTATAACTTTGCTGTTGCAGTAGATGACCACTACATGAAAATCACTCACATCTTACGTGGGGATGACCATATCGCCAATACACCAAAACAAATGATGATTTACGAAGCATTTGATTGGAAAGCACCTGAATTTGGACATATGACATTGATCATCAATAGTGAAACAGGTAAGAAATTAAGTAAACGTGATGAAAGTATTCTTCAATTTATTGAACAATACCGTGAATTAGGCTACTTACCAGAAGCTATGTTCAACTTTATTGCCTTATTAGGTTGGTCGCCAGTTGGAGAAGATGAGATTTTTGATCCTAAGACATTGGTCGATATCTTTGATTCAGCTCGTTTGAGTAAATCTCCAGCAGCATTTGATGCGAAGAAATTAGAATGGATCAATAACCATTACATGAAAGCAGCAGATTTAGAAACGGTTACTGAATTAGCGAAACCACATTTGGTAAAAGCTGGACGTATTGAAGAAAATCTATCTCCTGAACAAGAAGAGTGGGTAAAAAATCTTGTCAGCTTATACCATGAACAAATGAGTTTTGGGGCAGAAATCGTTGAATTGTCTGAATTGTTCTTTACTGAAGCACCAACGTTAGGAAACGAAGCTCGTGAAGTTCTAACGGGAGAAACCGTTCCTGAAGTATTGGCTGCATTTGATAAAGTGTTAGATGAAATCGAACCATTTGATGCAGAAAATGTCAAAAAAGGAATCAAAACAGTTCAAAAAGAAACAGGCATCAAAGGTAAAAACTTATTCATGCCGATTCGTATTGCTGTAACAGGCCAAATGCATGGACCACAATTGAACGAAACGATTGAATTGTTGGGACGCGAAAAAACGAAAAAACATTTAGAAGAAGTGTTAAACACTCTAGCTTAGGAAAAAAGCTATTCAATACCATATGTTTAAAGACGATGATAAGAAAGAGTAGCTGGACAAGCGCCTACAGAGAGTCTGTGATGCTGGGAGCAGATGACGCGAATTCAGTGAAGTGCCTCTTGGAGTCGTGCTGTCGAATAAAGTAGACAGTACCGGTCAACAACCGTTACCCTGTCAAAGATCAGCTGTATAAAAACAGCTGGTGAAGAAAAGTGGAACCACGCCCAAAGCGTCTTTTATTGTGAAAACAACAAAAGACGCTTATTTTTTTCAGGATGCTGAGAAAGCCCGAAAGAGATGAAGGAAAAATAGGGAAAAATTGTTGTGGTGCTTTTCAACCATAAAATTTTTCATCTTTTTTTCCAAAACCTCTGACTTTCGAAGCTCTACTAAAAGGATGCAAAGGTTGTTGTTTTCTTTATCTCAAGTGCCTAGAGACACGACAAGAACTCAGTTAAAGAATACAAAAAATCCCGATTCACTTTCCAGCTGCAAAAAAACAATTTCAACCATAGAAAAGAAAAGGTGGTTAAAATGCGTACTATTAAAGAGAGTATACAAACGATAAAACGAAATGATCCTTCAGTTCGTAGTACTTTAGAAATCATCTTAACGTACCCTGGTTTTCATGTATTAGGTTTTCATTGGGTTGCTCACTTTTTTTATCAGCGTCAATGGTTTCTGATAGCAAAAGTGATAGCAGCTGTTGCTCGCTTTATTACTGGCATTGAGATTCATCCAGGCGCTGTTATTGGTAAAAGATTGTTTATTGATCATGGTATGGGATTGGTTATAGGAGAGACGACTGAAATCGGCGACGATGTCGTTCTTTTCCACGGAGTAACGCTAGGCGGTACAGGAAAAGGTAGAGGGAAGCGACACCCGACAATTGGAAATAATGTCTTGATATCGGCTCACGCGCAAGTTTTAGGTCCTATTACGATAGGGAACAATTCTAAAATCGGAGCTAGTGCAGTAGTGTTGAAGGATATTCCTGATAACGCTACAGCTGTCGGGATACCAGCCGTAGTCGTCAAGCTGAACGGACAGCGAGTTCATCAAGAAAAAAACTAAGAAAAACAATATACCAGAAAGGGGTAAGTCTATGCTGAAAATTTATAATACATTGACCCGACAGAAAGAAGAGTTTATTCCTTTAGAAGAAGGAAAGGTCAAAATGTATGTGTGCGGCCCGACTGTATATAATTATATTCATATTGGGAATGCTCGCAGTACTGTTGCTTTTGATACCGTTCGCCGTTACCTTGAGTACAAAGGTTTTGACGTGAACTATGTTTCCAATTTTACTGATGTAGACGATAAAATCATTCGTACTGCTAAAGAGTTGAACATCACGGCACCAGAAGTGGCGCAACGATTTATTGATGCTTACTATGAAGACACAGCGGCTTTAGGTGTTGCAAAAGCTACCAAGAATCCTCGTGTAATGGACAGTATGCCGGATATCGTTGAGTTTATTCAAGCATTGATTGAAAAAGAGTATGCTTACGAGTCTATGGGAGATGTTTATTTCCGTACGCGCAAATTCAAAGATTATGGAAAACTGAGCGATATGTCGATTGATGACTTAGAAGTTGGAGCCAGCAATCGTTTAGAGGATGAAGAAAACAAAAAGAAAGAAGATCCTTTAGATTTTGCGCTGTGGAAAGCTGCCAAAGCAGATGAAATAAGTTGGGATTCACCTTGGGGTAAAGGGCGTCCTGGTTGGCACATTGAATGCTCGGTGATGGCTACGAAATATCTAGGAGATACGATCGATATCCACGCTGGCGGCCAAGATTTGGCTTTCCCTCATCATGAAAATGAAATTGCTCAAAGTGAAGCGAAAACAGGTCACCCATTTGCGCATTACTGGATGCATAATGGATTTGTGACGATGGACAACGAAAAAATGAGCAAATCCCTAGGGAACTTTGTTTTAGTGCACGATATTATCAAACAAGTAGATCCACAGATTTTACGTTTCTTTATGGCAACGACTCAATACCGCCGTCCGATCAGTTACAGCATGGCAACGATTGAAGAAGCTAAGAACAATTTGGCAAAATTGAGAAACGCTTACGAAAATGTTGGTCATCGTTTGAAAGATGCTGTAGAATCAATAGGAACAGATGATGAGAAGCTTGCTCAATTGGAGCAATTTAAACAAGATTTCATTCATGAAATGGATGATGACTTCAATGCGGCTAACGGAATCACAGTGGTTTACGAGTTGGCAAAAACGATGAATATTTATAGCGAACAAGCAGAAGTGTCTAAAGTCGTACTAGAAGCTATGCGTGAACTAATGAGTGAGCTGCTGCAAGTATTCGGGATCACATTTGAAGAAGAGACGTTGTTAGATGAAAAAATCGAACAGTTAATTGTTGAGCGAAATGAAGCCCGTGCGGCTAAAAATTTCCAACGCAGTGATGAGATTCGAGACCTGTTAAAAGCAGAAGGCATTATTCTAGACGATACACCGCAAGGAACCAGATGGAAAAGAGGATAATATGACTGAAAAGAATTGGGCATTACTTAACGGATTGGCTTTAGCTTATGTTGGGGATGCCATTTATGAAACATATATACGAGATTATTTAGTAAACCAAGGACAGACTAGACCTAACCAATTGCATCGCATGGCAACTCATTTTGTTTCAGCGAAAGCACAAGCTTTTTTGATGCATGAAATGATTTCGGCAGAGTTACTGTCTGAGGAAGAAGAAACGATGTTCAAACGAGGAAGAAATGCTAAGAGCCATACATCAGCTAAGAACGCGGATATCACGACTTACCGTATTTCAACAGGATTTGAAGCTTTGATGGGCTTCTTGCATTTGTCCGGCAGAAAAGAACGTATGGAAGAACTAATCAACTGGTGTATCCAGAAAGTGGAGGAGACGAACGATGCCAAGAAATGATAAACGATCGCCTAAGAGAGAACAAAGAAAATCCAATCAACAACGCCCTCAACGTAAACGTCCTCAGCCGAGAGAAGAAGTAGAAGTTGTAGAGAACGAAGAAGAACGCGATTTTGTCATGGGAAGAATTCCGGCAATCGAGGTATTGAAGTCTGAAAGAGACATCAATAAAGTCTTCTTGCAAGAAGGATTATCAGGAACTAAATTAGATGAGATCCAAGGCCTGGCGAAAAAACGTAAATTACAGATTTCAATCGTGCCAAAATCAAAATTAGATCAATTAGTTGATGGACAAAACCACCAAGGTGTAGTCATTGGAACTGCGGCATATCCGTATGCAACTATAGATGATTTGTTTGAAGCAGCTGCTAAGAAAAATGAAGATCCGTTTTTCATTCTATTAGATGGCGTAGAAGATCCGCATAACTTAGGCTCAATCATGCGTACTGCAGATGCAATCGGAGCTCATGGAATCATCATTCCAAAACGCCGTGCTGTAGGATTGACGGCTACCGTAGCCAAAGCTTCAACAGGAGCGATTGAACATGTACCTGTTGTTCGAGTAACGAACCTGGTCCAAACGATCAAAGACTTGAAAGAACGTGGTATCTGGTTCTACGGAACGGATATGGAAGGGCAAGATTATCGTCGTTGGGATGCAACATTGCCTGTTGGTCTTGTAATCGGAAATGAAGGAAAAGGTGTTTCAAGATTAGTAAAAGAACAAATGGATGGAACCATTACGATTCCAATGACTGGACACGTCCAAAGCTTGAATGCCAGTGTGGCAGCCAGCTTATTGATGTATGAGGTTTATCGCGGTCGGAATCCATTATAATTTATTGAAAAAAATGAACTAACAGTACCAGAAAAGAAGGGGGGTCGAGACCATGAAAAAAGAAGTACTGCTTGTTGATGGATACAATATGATCGGCGCTTGGCCAATGTTGGAAAAATTAAAAAACCAAGATGAAATGGAAGAGGCAAGAGATTTGCTGCTTCATGAATTATCGAATTATGCTAAGTATGAAGACATTGAAGTACGCGTGGTCTTTGACGCCCAACTGGTTCCAGGTATCCAAAAAAGTTATAAAAAATTTCACTTGGATGTTATTTTCACTAAAGAAGGTGAAACGGCAGATAGTTATATTGAACGTGTCGTAGGGCAAGAAAATTTATTGATCACTCAAGTCACTGTCGCTACAAGCGATTTGGCTGAACAGTGGATTGTTTTTCAAAGAGGAGCTTTGCGCAAATCAGCTAACGAATTGTACAAAGATCTGCAACACTCCAAAAAGGCAATTGAAAATGATGCAAAAACATTGCACGGGCAAAGTTACAGACGAAATTCTCCTTGGAACCATCGTCAACTAGATGCACTAGAAAGATTCCGAGATGACTTAGCAAAAAAATAACCATACACTATTTGAGAATTCAGAAAAAGAGCAGACTGAATGAAAGGCCAAAAGAATAAAACATAGGCTGGAGGAAAACAAGTGAGTGGTACCAAGGAATTCTTTGAGCAGTTAAAAGATGAAGATTTGATCACAGTAATTAAAAGCGGCGATTATTATCCTTTTGAAATTCTATTTCAACGTTATACTCCATTGGTAAAGAATGTCATCAAGGATTATTATATATTGGGTTACGAAAGAGATGATTTTGTCCAAGAAGCAAGAATTGTCTTCAATAAAACCATTCTTTTTTATGATAAAACAAGAGGACATACTTTCGGAAATTATTTCAAATTAAACTTAAAAAATCATTTATTCAGTCTGATACGAAAAGATATGGCTAAAAAGAGAAGGATAGAAAAAATTTCTGAGTCGTTAGACAGTTTGTTAGAAAATGGTTTTTCCCCGCAATACATACAAAATTATACCAGCAGTATGAGCTTCCAAGAAGCTTTAGAAGTTAAGGAGAGTATACCTCAATACTTCGAGTCATTATCTGATTTCGAACATCAAGTCTTTATTAGGTATCTTCGAAACATACCACGAGAAGATATCGCAAAAGAGTTTAATTGTGAAACCGTAAAAGTAATCAATGCGTTAGATAGATGTAAAAGAAAAATGAAGCAGTACTGCAACTAAAAATGGAAGCGTTTGCTAAATAAGTCTGCTCTTTTTAGCACTCTTAAATAATGTATGTTATATAAAAAAACTACCTCACTGCAATTCAGTGAGGTAGTTTTTTGATGAATGCTCTGTTGAATATTCTTTAAATAAGCGAGTCATTCCATTCTTCGTCTTCCCAATCTTCGTCCCATTCCATGTCAGTTTCTGTAGGTGTTCCACCAACTAAATCATTGTAGAATGCTGTTCTGGCAGCAGTTGTGTATGGAGTGATCCATAAAAACCCGATTCCTAAAGTAAGGAAACCAATCAAATACCAACCGATAAAGCTTAAATCAAGGGCGAACAACCGTCCTTTGTGTCCATCCATCAGTTCTCGACTCTCCGTAATGCAATTGATTGCTGAGACTTTTTCCGTATTAGGATGATCCGCGTGGTCTTTGTAAATCAAGTAAGCTTGCGAATAGGAATAAGATTTGATGAGCCCAGGGATAAAGAATAACAATGTCCATAAAACTATAAACAGGCTTGAAACGATATAAATCAGAAATACACCTAAAAAATATTTTTTAGAGAATACTTGGAATGCATCTCTAAGTGGTCGAATTTTATAACCAGGATCTCTAAAGGCTGTTAAGAAGGCAAATGACATTCCAGTAGTGATAATCGTCGTAAATAAATTTTGAACAAACGTAACTCTTGTATCATTAGTATCATTATAGGAATTTTCGTCTTCATATAATACATCTGAATCAGAATAAGCGCCTCTATCTTCGTATTCAATATCACCATATGTACTTTCCGTTGCAAAATAGTCGCTTGTGCTTGCAGAAAAAGTAGCAATACTTACTACCAACAGCGCCAAAGTGGCTATCCCCAATAATGCTGGAAGAAGATTCATTAACACCGCATCTTTCCATCGACCTTTCAACATCTCACGAGCATCTTGCTTAAGTTCAGAGCTTGTTTTAAACTCATCCATTTTGTGTAACTCCTTTTTCTTCTATATTATTTCATGATTAATATAACACACAGAATGACATAAAAATAGCTAAGTATAACAGTTTTTATATTAAAAAAATCCACTTTAAAATTGTAAAAGATTACTTGTTTGGTATGTTTTCAATCGGATTTCAAAATATTTGAATCCATTATTGGCTAGACATTTTCTGACGTGTTAAAGTAAGGGTAATAGAAAAGAAGGTCTGAATTAAGAGGCGATTTGTTTTAAACGAAAGGGTGTAGTGACGAATTTGAAAAGTGATCAAACCGAAGATTTTAATATTGTCATGGAAAATGTCCAATATTTTCCTCCACAACAATATTATGGGACCATTGTTTTATTTATGATTAAGGGAACGGCACAAGTCAGGTACGAAGGTCAAGAAGATGAACTGAAAGAAAATGATATTTTGTTTATCAACCGGAATTCTCGTTATTCCATTAGAGGAAATGAAGAGAATATACTGATATCTTTATCCATATCCAGTCATTTTTTTGCGCTGCATTATAAAAATTATTTCCATAGTTACTTTCAGTCTTTCTCTAAAGAATTGGATAAAGGAAGAGAAAAAGTCACTCAACAATTGAGGCATTTATTGTCAGAAATGATTATTGAAAAGTACCGCGACGAAGATGGCAGTGCACTCGTGATCCAAAGCAGTGTTTACCAAATTATGTTGATGATGACGCGTTTCTTCAAAAAAGAGATGCCGATGTGGGAAGGCGCTGAAGCCAACGATGAACGTATTGCTCGCATCATTCAACTAATCGAACAACACTATTCAGAACCGCTGACGTTATCTGAAGTGGCTGAAAACGAGTTTTTATCTGTCTCTTACTTATCGCGCTACTTTAAGCAAATGGCAGGGATCGGTTTTTTGAACTATTTGAATCAAGTTCGTTTGAAACACAGTATCGATGATTTATTGTACACAACAGATAATTTATACGAAATTGCTCACAACAATGGATTTTCAACGGCTAAAAATTATTCTGCAATCTTCAAGTCGGTCTACCACATGACTCCCTCACAGTACCGAAAACAGCATCAGCAAGCCAATTTGATCAGAGAAAAAGAAGAGGAAGTTCAAGAAGAAACACGTTCAGTGATGGAATCCCCAGCAGTCTTGATCCGATTAGCCAAATATTTAGATGAAAGTGCAGACCAAAATTTTGTTTACGATAAAGCTCCAGTAGAAGAATTAGAGATTCGCCTAGAGAAAGAAAGCGATGAAAAATTGGGGCACGAAAAGCATTTAGTGTTCATAGGTGAATTGAAAGAATTGCTGAATGAAAATGTTAAAAAACAAGTTCTAACAGCTAATCAACAATTAGGAATCCATTATATAGGAATTCGAAAATTACTGGAGGGAATTACTTTGCTGCCGGAAGTAGATACTGACGAGATGATCTCAACATCGCCTGTATATGCTAATTCCGATTTGGCTATCCAATTTTTAAAAGAGCAGCACATCCCTTTATTTATCCGTGTCGATTACAAAGAAATCAAACAAGATGAACTCTCCTTTTTTGATCGTTTTGATCGCTTTATTCAGCATTCATTATTGGTTTTTGGACGTTCATTTGTAGGACAGTGGCGCGTCTTATTTCAAGGACCAAATCAAAAATCTGTATCCGCTGATGAGTTGAAGAAGATGTATTTGAAGTTACGGCAATTATTAAAGAATCGTGTATCTGACATAGCGGTTGGCTATTATGTTTCTTATGATGAAAAAAAAGATATTATTTCACAGGATCAGCATTGGATATTCGATGAAGCAGAAAAAATTGAATTTATCAGTTACGACGCTGATCAAAACGATTTGATTGATTTTGATAAAATCAGCGACAAAGATTTTATCAAGAGTCAGGACTACATCGTTGATAAGACAGCCAGATTAAAACAGTTTTTAAGAAAACACCAATTGAATAAACCCTTGTACTTGAACAACTGGAATACATTAACAGGTAATACGCGTTATACGAATGGAACTTTCTTTAGAGGAGCACTGATTCTGAGAACTGTTCTTGCTTTAAGCAAGGAAGTTGAGAGCTTGGGCTTTTGGATCAACAATGAATTGCATGAAAAAAGCAGCGGCAGCCGCAACATCTTGATTGATGGATTGGAATTGTTTCACTTTTTCGATGGAAAACGGCCAGTGTATTATGCGGTCATGTTTAAAGAAAGACTCCGAGGAAAAGTAATTGCAAGAGGAGACAGCTTTTTGATGACTGAAAATGAAGAGGGTTATCAAATTATTTTATATAACGAGAAACGATTTAATCCTCAATACTCTACGGATGAACTGTTTGTCCAATCTCGTAAAAAAGAGCTGCATTTCAGTTTGAAGGGGTTAGAAAAAGGCGATTATCAAATTCGTACATTCCGATTCGACAGCGAAAACGGCGGTCTATATAAAAATTGGGGCAAATTAAACAGTCAGTATGGTATTGATAAAGAAATCATAGATTACATTGTTCAAACATCTCGTCCAGCCATTGAGTTAACAGATGAAAGCATTGAAGGAGACTGGTCTTTTTATTCCTTATTGAATATCAATGCTATTCACTTTATTGAAATGAGAAAAGTTATATAATGGAATTAAAGAAAGTTTCTACTTGCTATAAAAGAATAAAATGACAAAAAAGACGAAAGGACAAAAAACACCCCCTGGATTTTGTCTTTTTTGTTTTACCTTAGGAGAAGAGGGCAAAAAAGCAGTAAAAAAGGATAAGAACCGCTCTGGTTAAAACTTTTAAAGAGGCTATAATAGAGATTGTCGCTAAATGAAAGCTTGGTATTAAAGGAATAGGTAAAAAATTAGGAGGTAATGTTAAATGACAGAAGTATCGGTTAAAGAAGAGTTGCTGAAACGATTAGAAGAAAAAAATGATCGTATGATTGAAATCCGTCGTTATTTGCATGCACACCCAGAATTGTCTTTTAAAGAAGATAAAACGGCTAAATACATTCAAGATTTTTATAAAGAAAAAGAGTGCGATGTTCGCGCAAACGTTGGAGGAAATGGCGTTGTTGTAACGATTGATAGTGGCAAACCTGGAAAGACTATCGGGATTCGTGCCGATTTTGATGCACTTCCGATTACAGAAGAAACAGACTTGCCATTTGCTTCGCAAAATCCAGGAGTCATGCATGCATGTGGTCATGATGGACATACAGCTTACATGTTGATTCTTGGAGAAACGTTGATCGAAATGAAAGATAAATTAGAAGGTAAAGTTGTCATCCTTCACCAACATGCAGAAGAAGTTCCCCCAGGCGGAGCTATCAGCATGATCGCAGATGGAGCCCTAGACGGAGTGGACAATGTATTTGGTATCCACGTGATGTCAGAAATGGAATCAGGTAAAATTTTCTACCGTCCAGGCAATGTTCAAACAGGACGTTCTTATTTTAAAGTTACCATCAATGGTGTTGGGGGACATGGTTCTTCTCCACACAAAGCAAAAGATGCGATCGTTGCAGCGAGTCATTTTGTAGTGACTCTTCAAAGTGTCGTCAGTCGTGCGTTGAGTCCATTTGATGTAGGTTCAATCACGATCGGAAATTTTGATGGAAAAGGTTCATTCAATGTCATCAAAGACAAAGTGACCCTTGAAGGAGATGTCCGCTCCATGTCCGATGAAGCACAAGCAACGATCGAAAGAGAAGTTCGGGCGAAATTAGATGGAATCAGTGCAATGTTCGGCGTCACTTATGATTTAGATTACAAAAATGATTACCCGGTTCTTTACAATGATCCTGAAATAACTGAGTTTGGTGTCAATGTGTTGCGAAATACGGATATTCCAGAATTAACAGGTGTTGAAATGTGCGAACCGCAACCACCTTCAGAAGATTTTGCTTATTACGCGAAAGAACGTCCAAGTATGTTCTTCTATGTGGGGGCAACTCCTGAAAACGGAAAAGCTTACCCTCATCACAACCCTAAGTTTGATATTGATGAAAAATCACTAATGATCTCTGCTAAAGCAATGGGCGCCATCGTTGTTGATTATTTGAAAGGAAGTAGCAAGTAATTGGAACAAGAGTATAAAGGGAATAACAGATTAATCGCAGGTATCGTCATGGGTGTTATCACATTTTGGTTGTTTGCCCAAACGATGCTGAATATCGGTCCAGCTGTACAACAAGATCTAGGGATCTCTGCAGGAGTATTGAATATTTCTGTCAGCTTGACCGCTTTATTCTCCGGTATGTTCATGGTTGGAGCTGGAAGCTTGGCTGACCGTATCGGACGCGTAAAAATGACGAATATTGGTATGGTTTTAAGCATTACTGGTTCCTTGTTTATTGTAGTGGCACAAGGTGCGCCTCTATTGATTCTTGGACGGATCATCCAAGGGTTGTCTGCAGCAGCTATCATGCCATCCACCATGGCTTTGATGAAAGTGTATTTTGATGGAAAAGAAAGACAACGGGCGCTAAGTTACTGGTCAATTGGTTCGTGGGGCGGTTCTGGATTAACGTCTCTATTTGCTGGATTGGTTGCCAGTACACTTGGATGGAGAGCAATCTTCATTTTGTCTATCGTGATTACTGTTATTGGGATGATGTTGCTGAAAGGTACACCTGAAAGCAAAGTAGAAGCTATTGGGAGTCAAAAGTTTGATTTTTCGGGATTAATGGCTTTCGTGGTAATGATGTTGTCGTTCAACCTTTATATTACGAACGGGTCTGCATTAGGCTGGACTAGCTTAGCTGGACTTGGACTTATTGCTGTTTTCCTGCTTTCAACATTAGTTTTTGTCAAATTAGAAACCAGTAAAGACAATAGTTTGATTGATTTCTCGCTTTTTAAAAACAAAGCTTATGCTGGAGCAACTTTGTCGAACTTCTTATTGAACGCAGCAGCGGGCACATTGATCGTTGTAAACACGTATGCTCAATCTGGTCGCGGATTCACTTCTTTCCAAACAGGACTATTAACAATCGGTTACTTAGTCTTTGTGTTGATCGCGATTCGTATGGGTGAAAAATTCTTGCAAAAATATGGTGCGCGTATGCCAATGCTGGCTAGTGCAGTCATTACTGCGATAGGGATCGCCTTGATGTCATTGACGTTCTTACCAAATAGTCTGTACATCATTTTTATCATCGTAGGGTATGCATTATTTGGATTCGGATTAGGAATTTATGCGACTCCTTCAACAGATACCGCTGTTTCAAATGCACCCGCTGAAAAAGTAGCCGTTGCATCTGGTGTTTACAAAATGGCCAGTTCTTTAGGCGGTGCTATTGGTGTAGCTATTTCAGCAAGTGTCTTTGCAGCCGTAAATGCTGATGGACATGTGCATGAAGCAGGTTCTATTGGGTTATTGGTCAACATTTTATTTGTGGTGATTGCTTTCTTAAGTGTGTTCTTTACAACACCAAAAGATCATGCAGATGCTGTACATTCAACAACTAAATAAACAACAAAACAAGCGACTGGGAACAAAATCCTAGTCGCTTGCTTTATTATCAGATTGGATTTAAAAAGTCTTTCCTAGTTCTTTAGCTTTTTCAATACCTGCCGCTACAATGCTTTCCGAATTTTCAGGATCGTGATCCATGCCTTCGACAAATAACTCGGAACAATCTTTGATGCCTAGGAAGCCGAAAATAGTTTTGATGTATTGGCTGGCAGGATCTTGTCCATGAAATACGCCGCCATTGGCTTGAATATGTAAAAGTTTTTTGTTGTTGATCAAACCTTCGGATCCTGTTTCAGTATAGCGGAATGTTTTGCCAGCAACCGTTACGGTATCGATCCAAGATTTCAGGCGAGAATGTACATGCAGATTCCATAATGGAGTCGCAATCAATTTCTGGAAGAGTTACTTGGTATAAGTTCAACTCTTCAATGCTGTTATCAGGATTAGTCTTTTGTATTCTTCTAGAAAGCATCTAACACTTTCATTGAACTTGAAACTGAACGATCAAACTGGTGAACGCGTACTACTAAAACTTTTGCCATTTCTTTCCCTACTTTCGTTTTTATAAATAAACTGTATCATGATTGAAGCGCTTTAATAATAAGCTCTGAAGAATTTACAAATAAAAGCTAAACGCTTGCATAAAACAATTTGGTTGTGTACAATTCAATTGTGCACAACCAATTAGGGGGAAATCAAATGGAAGGAAATCAGTTTTTATTAGAAGAACAGCTTTGTTTTTCGACGTACACTCTATCTAAACAATTTACCAAATTTTATCGGCCAATTTTAGAACCGTATTCGTTAACGTACCCTCAATATGTAACTTTATTGATTTTATGGGAGAACGATAACCAAAGCGTGCAAGAATTAGGTAATCGATTAGGATTAGATAGCGGAACGTTGACGCCTATGCTCAAGCGAATGGAAACAGCGGGATATGTTACTCGAAATCGTCATCCGGAAGATGATAGAAAAGTCGTAATTGCTGTGACTGAAAAAGCGATGGGCATCAAAAGTGAAGTAATAGAAAAAGTTTCTGCCTGTTTGCAGCTTCTCCAATTGGAAGAAAAAGATTATTTTGATTTGATCGAACGCATCAATGCTCTGACCAAAACTTTAGGAGGAATCAATCATGACTGAATCAAGAAAACTTTATACAACAAAAGCAATCAATACAGGTGGACGTAACGGAGAAAGCCGTTTACCAGACGGGTCATTTTCAGTTAGAGTTTCTACACCAAAAAAATTAGGTGGTCTAGGACAAGGAAGCAACCCTGAACAATTATTTGCATTAGGATACAGTGCTTGTTTCAACTCTGCTTTAGAAGCGAAAATGAAAGAAGCAAAAGTAGAGGCTAAATCAGAAGTAACGGCTGAAGTGGTTTTAAATTCAGATCCGTCAGACAATGGCTTCAAATTATCTGTTGTCTTAGAAGTCGGTATTGAAGGAAAAACGTTAGAAGAAACAACAGAACTAGCTGAAAAAGCTCATGCATTCTGCCCGTATTCAAAAGCTGTTCAAAACAATATTGATGTTGAAGTGAAAGCTGTAGAATATGTCGGTTAATTTTAAAAAAACTCTCGCCGAATCTGGCGAGAGTTTTTGTTTACAAAATGAAGATCAAAGCTCCAATCATGAGAATCAAGGATAACAGGATGCTCATTGAAGATAAAAATCCTGAAAGAGAAGCTTTGTTTCCATAAACCACCATGTTGATGGTAGAAACAGTCCCTATTGGAGCAAGAGCCAATAAGACTAACGATATTCGAACGAGTTGCGGTAGAGGCAGCAAGAAATAGAAAATCAACGCAAGTAAAATACCTAATAAGTAGCGTGTAAACAATAGTTTTGCTACTTTCGTCAAATCGACTCGAGGAATCTTAAAGTCTAAGTAAAGCCCAATCATAAACATGGATAGAAAGGCATTTCCGCTAGAAAAAAGTTTGACGACCGAAAGAACATTTTCCGGAATCACAAATTGAAAAAGGGCCAGTAGGATCATAACAATGTAAGTAGAAAAAGAAGGAGAGCGAAACAAACGAAAAATCACTTCTTTAGCTCCGCGAGAGCTTCGATTTTGTCCCAGCATTTTATCTGCTAATAAAGGCGTCCCGCCAAATAACATCAACGCATTACCTGTATCGAAACTGCCGATAAAAGGAATAGCAGCAGGGAAAAAACCTTGTACAAATGGAATCGTAAAATTCCCAATGTTGTACCCCGCTTGACTGAACATCATTAAAGCCTGATCAGAAGTGTCTTTCTTACGCCAGATTATTCCGCCGATTGACACCAACAAAATATTTGACAACAAACCTAAAGAAATCATAATGATCAATATGCTATCAATCTCAACGGCATTGAAGCCGACAATAATCGTAGCCGGCAAAGTTAAGTTCAGAATGATTTTTGAAATGGTGTGGCCGTCCCGCTCTTCTAATAGCCCACCTGCTTTAAATAAATAACCTACTAGTATGACCAATAAAAAGCTGATTGCTTGTGTTAATACAGCCCCCAATAAAAAAACGCTCCTTTTTCTAGGTTTAAAACCTAGTTTTACCTTATCTTACCTTACCAAATCATAAATTCCAATCTTAAGGTAAATGCCTTAAAACAAGTTCGAATAAAATAGATAATGCTCTCCTTGTCTTTTCTGCTTAACACATTTGTATATTAGGTAGAAAAAAATTCGAAAGTTAGCGAGGGAAAATGAAAAAGGGCAAAGAAAATCAGACCAGTGATGCGTCATTTGATTTTGGAGAAGTGGAACTGTTAGATATGGAAACAGTAGCCTTAGCCCAGTTCAACAGCGATCAAATAACGGTGTTAGGCGATATCAGTATACCTAGCGTTGGATTGAATCTGGCAATTGGAAAAGGTACCTCTCCTTATACCTTGGCATTGACAGCAGGAACCATGAAAGAAGAGCAAGCAATGGGGAAGGGAAACTATGCTTTAGCTGGACGTTATATGGAAGATCCAGACTTGTTGTTTAGACCTTTATATGAAGTAGAAATAGGCGACACTGTTTATTTGACTGATTTGAGCTACATTTATGAGTACCAAGTCATTGAGCAACGAAACATCGAAGCTACAGAAGTCAGCGTCATAGATGAGTCCCGAATAAGACATTACTGACATTGATCACGTGTGACGGTAATGGAGTTACTCGCGTATTGACCACTGCTGAACTTGTCCAAAAGGTTTCCGTAGACAATGCTTCTCCTGAAATGTTAGAAGCTTTTGATTCAGATCTGAGTATTCGATCTCGTTGATGAGAAAAGAAGCAATCAGATATAAGATAAGATTTATATAACAGCATACAGCAAAGGAACCACAACTTTTTCCTGGTTGTGGTTCTTTTGTATCTAAAGGAATGTAAGGGGAAACATTGGAAAGACAAGCTTATTCTTTGAAAATAAAGCTTGCAAACAGGATATAAAAAGAGCATACTATTTGTTAGTTACCTAACAGTTCGGTGCCGAACTATTAGGGAGAGAATTCAAAAAGACAACCAAGAAATTTTAAGAGGAGGTAAAAAGTGAGGGAATTTCAGGATTACGTTTGTTTCTCACTGCAAGCAGCCAATCACCAAGTCAAAAAATCCATTGCTGCCAAAATGACGGAGATCTCAGATGATCAAAACAATATGATGCAATCCAGAATCATCGGTTTCATTCATAGTCGACAAGATAAAGATATCTTTCAAAAAGATATTGAAGAATTGCTGAAAATACGTCGTTCAACAGCGACGGGAATGTTGAATACACTGGAAAAAAAGGGACTCCTAGAGCGCCAGCCAGTGAGTCATGACGCTCGCTTGAAAAAACTGGTCATCACTCCTAAAGGAATCGAATTTTCAAAAAAAGCAGTAGAATGCATTCAAAGTGTAGAACGTAAAGTACGTTCCGGATTGAGCGAAGAAGAACTGGAAACCTTTTTTAATGTATTAAGTAAAATCAGAAAAAATATAGAAGATATGGAATAGAATGTAAGGGAGTTTATGTATGATACAGTTGTTAAAATATTTAAAAACGAAAGACTGGGGAATCGTTTTTATGGTTCTCCTATTTATTATTGCTCAAGTCTTCTTAGATTTGAAATTACCAGACTATATGTCTGAAATCACTGTTAAGGTTCAAACACCAGGTAGTGAGACCAGTGAAATCATCCAAACAGGTGGATACATGATGCTGTGTGCTTTAGGAAGTTTAGTGGCGGCAATTATCGTCAGCTTCCTGTCTACCAGACTAGCAGCTTCGTTTGCTAAAAATTTGAGAGAAAGACAATTTGATAAAGTGGAAAGTTTCTCGATGCAAGAGATCAATGGTTTCTCGACTTCCAGCTTGATCACTCGTTCAACAAATGACATCACTCAAGTGCAAATGTTTATTGCAGTGGGAATGCAAATAATGTTTAAAGCACCTATCATGGCAGTTTGGGCGTTAACAAAAATTTCTAATAAGAACTGGCAATGGACAGCAGCTACTGGAATCACTGTAGTCGCATTGTTAGCGGTGATTATTACAGTTATTTCTTTGGCATTGCCTAGATTTAAACGTATCCAGTCATTAACCGATAACTTAACCTCTGTTACAAGAGAGAACTTAACAGGGATTCGCGTAGTTCGCGCATATAACGCTGAAGACCACGAAGAAAGTAAATTCGAGACAGCTAATACAGCTTTGAATCAAAATTACTTATTTACGACACGTTTGATGGCGTTTATGTCTCCAAGTATGGTCGCTGCAATGAATGGATTGAGTTTAGCTATTTACTGGATCGGAGCTTATTTGATTAATGAATCGATGGACATGATGGAACGTATCACTATTTTCAGTGACATGGTCGTGTTCTCTTCTTATGCCATCCAAGTCGTGATGTCATTCGTTATGTTGACATTCGTTTTCGTGATCTTGCCAAGAGCGCAAGTTTCAGCAAATCGTATCAAAGAAGTTTTAAATACAGATTCTACTATTAATGATGGAACAGTAACAGAAGGAAAAGACGATTTAGAAGGTGAAGTTGAATTCCGCAATGTCAGTTTCAAATATCCGGATGCTGCTGATTATGTAATCAAAGATATCAGCTTCAAAGCGCGTAAAGGAGAAACTATTGCGTTTATCGGATCAACAGGAAGCGGTAAAAGTACGATCGTCAATCTTGTTCCGCGTTTCTACGATCCAACAGAAGGTGAAATTTTAATTGATGGTGTGAACGTAAAAGATTATACCCAAGAAGCGTTGTGCAATAAAATCGGGTACGTTCCTCAAAAAGCTGTTTTATTCAGTGGAACGATTGCTTCGAATATTGCTTTCGGAGAAAATGGAAAAGAAGACATCTCTAGAGATGCTGTAAAACGTGCAATCAGTGTAGCCAAAGGAACAGATTTTGTTGAAAAAACAGAAAATCAATATGAAGGTCACGTTGCCCAAGGCGGGAACAACTTCTCCGGAGGTCAAAAACAACGTATGGCGATTGCCAGAGCGATTGCTCGTGATCCGGAAATTTTCGTTTTTGATGATTCATTCTCTGCATTAGACTACAAAACAGACCGCGAATTACGTTCGCAGTTGAAAGAAGAAGCAAGCGGAGTCACTAATCTGATTGTTGGCCAACGAATTGGAACAATCAAAGACGCTGACACGATCATTGTACTAGATGAAGGTCGGATCGTTGGAAAAGGTACGCATACAGAATTGCTGGAAACATCTGAAGTGTACCGCGAAATTGCTTATTCTCAATTATCAGAGGAGGAATTAGCTAGTGAGTAAACATGCTGGAAAAGTATCGGGTATGAAACCGAAAAATATGAAACAAACGTATAAAGACTTATTGGCTTACATCAATGTGTACTTGCCTATTGTGATAGTAGCACTTGTTTTAGCTATGGGAGCAGCAGTCATTTCGTTGATCGGTCCGCGCCAATTAAGTGAGATCACAGATTTGATCACAGCAGGATTGACCGGTCAATTGGATATTGCAGCAATCGAAAAAATCGCTCTTCTCTTGGTGACTTTATATGTGATCAGTTACATTGCCAACTATGTTCAAGGATTCATCATGGCAACGATCACGCAACGCGTTTCTAAAAAATTAAGAAGAGACATTTCTGAAAAAATCAATCGTTTGCCGTTGCGCTATTTTGACTCTAACAGTGTCGGAGATGTACTGAGTCGAGTAACGAATGATATCGACATGATCAGTCAAACGATGAACCAAAGTATCAGTACTTTAGTAACAGCAACAACTATGTTCTTGGGTTCATTATTTATGATGTTCATTACAAATGTCCCTATGACTCTTGCAGCAATTGCTTCAACGTTGATCGGGTTCGGTCTAATGATCTTAATCGTGAGACACTCTCAACAATACTTTGGAGCACAACAAAAAGCTTTAGGAGCCGTTAATGGACATGTGGAAGAAATCTATTCCGGTCATAATGTCGTAAAAGCCTATAATGCTGAACGAGGAGCCAAAGAAACTTTTGACCAAATCAATGATGATTTGTACCAAAGTGCCTGGAAGTCTCAATTCTTCTCTGGGATCATGATGCCATTGATGAACTTTATCGGGAACTTCGGTTATGTAGTTGTCAGTATTTTAGGAGCTGTGTTGGCTTTAAATGGAGATATCACTTTTGGAGTGATCGTAGCCTTTATGATGTACATTCGCTTGTTCACCCAACCGTTATCTCAATTTGCACAAGCAGCAACAAGTCTGCAATCAACAGCTGCAGCAAGTGAACGCGTATTCGACTTCTTGCATGAAGTCGAATTGATAGACGAAAAAGGGAAGACAAGTCAATTGGAAAACATCCGTGGAGACGTGGAATTTGAGCATGTTCATTTCGGATATACACCTGAGAAAACAATCATCAATGATTTCTCT
This sequence comes from Desemzia incerta, assembly GCF_900115825.1. Taxonomy (GTDB): domain Bacteria; phylum Bacillota; class Bacilli; order Lactobacillales; family Carnobacteriaceae; genus Desemzia; species Desemzia incerta. The sequence goes on from NZ_FOXW01000007.1 coordinate 37,758, forward strand.
GTGCATATCAAACCTGGTCAAAAAGTAGCTATTGTTGGACCGACTGGTGCTGGTAAGACAACGATCGTCAATTTATTGATGCGTTTCTATGAGATCAATAGCGGTTCGATCAAAATTGATGGAATTCCAACAACGGATCTGACGCGTGAAGATGTCCATGAGCAGTTTTGTATGGTGCTTCAAGATACTTGGATCTTCCAAGGAACTGTACGAGAAAATATCGTCTACAACGTCGAAGGTGTAACTGATGAGCAAGTGGAAGATGCATGTAAAGCAGTAGGAATCGATCACTTTATCCGTACTCTGCCTCATGGATACGATACAGTATTAGATGATCAAACCAGCTTGTCTGCTGGACAAAAACAGTTGATCACGATCGCGCGTGCTTTAGTTAAAGATGCGCCACTACTGATTTTGGATGAAGCAACGAGTTCAGTAGATACACGTACAGAAGCTTTGATTCAACAAGCAATGGACCATTTGATGGTTGGGCGTACGTCATTTGTGATCGCTCACCGTTTGTCTACGATCAAGAATTCTGATGTGATTTTGGTAATGGATAATGGAGACATCATCGAAAAAGGAAATCACGTAGAATTATTGGCCGCTGGCGGGTTCTATGCAAACTTGTATAATAGCCAATTTGAAGAAGCTTAATTTACAGGCTTCATTTGAACAATAAACAGTTAAAAGGTCCTTTCTGCTGTATAAGTAGAGAGGACCTTTTTGTTGAATTTTGAAGATAGGCCATGAATGATATAGGAGTTAGGCTCATGGCTGAAAATGAAGTAATTTCGGCCATGAGCAAGCTAGGAACCGAGCTTATGGCACAGAAAAAGAATTTATCGGCCATGAGCTTCCAAAAATGAAGGCCCATGGCAAAATAAGAAACCATAACTCAAAAAACGAGCCCCTCAATCATCCAGTGAGGGGCTCGTTACTTTACTCATTATTTTTTGTGTTTCAGCAGTTTCATCCCGATCAAAGCTAAACTAGTGACAGCAACAGTAGCCAACACAGGGTTTTTAGTAGCCTTGACATAGTAGCTTTTCTTCCGTATCCAGCCTTTGTTAGTGCCGCGTTCATGCAGACCGTATCCAGCGTGATATAGGCTGCTTTCTTCTTTTGGCTTAGATGGACGAGAATCGTATTGAGAAGGGTGCATCACCTTTTCGACAAATTTGTCCGTGAAGCGCGGCAGCATATGAGATAGAACGGTCAAGAACTTCGATTGTCTACCTACATAGACATCTCTTGTCGGTTTTTCAGCTGCAAATAGAATAGCTTCTGCGACGGCATCTGGAGGATAGACCATACCGATATGAGTCGGTTGGTGTTCCAAATAACTGTGTGCATGCTCATTGTATGGGGTATCGATTTTTCCAGGCTGAATCAAAGTAACAGAAATCGGAACATGATCTTTTTCAAATTCCATACGGATACTTTCCGTCCAGCCGTGTACAGCAAATTTAGAGGAAGCATAAATTGATTGAATCAAGGAAGCTTTGTTCCCGAAAATTGATCCGACATTAATAATTGCGCTGGGTTGCCCAGTTTCTTTAAAGTGCTTGGCCGCAGCTTTTGTCCCATAGACAACGCCCCAAAAGTTGACTTCAAACATTTGCTTCATATCAGGAGTACTGATCTCTGTACCGTGTCCGTAAATAGAAACACCGGCATTGTTGACCCACGTATCAAAATGTCCAAATTCTGCAATCGCCTTTTCAGCGATTCTATAGACATCTTCTTCTTTTGAAACGTCAGCCACCACATACATGGCAGATTGCCCTTTAGATTTCAGTTCATCGACCAATTTCTTCAAGGCTTCTTCGTTTCTTGCGGCTGCGACTACCTTTGCACCTTTAGCAGCTGCCATCCTGGCAGTAACTAACCCAATCCCGCTGGATGCTCCTGTGATAACAATGACTTGATCAGCTAATTTCTTCAAAGGCAACTTCATATTATTGACGGGCATTTTTTCTTTTGACATAAATGAATATCCTCCTTATTTTATAGTTTGTGGTCCACAACCAGTAAAAAAGAATTTATTCCTAATGACAATTGCTTCAACATTTCTTTCTTTACTCTTTATTTTAAAGAAAGGATGGGACGATATGCAAAAATAAGGCTTAGTAAACCTAAAAAAAACACCCCGACTAGACTAATCTAGTTGGGGTGTTTGAGTTTTAAGTTTAAATTATGCTTTAGTAATGTTTACTGCTTGAAGTCCGCGGTTACCTTCTTCAATATCAAAAGTAACTGTTTCGCCTTCTTCTAAAGTTTTGAAACCGTCAGTTTGGATAGCTGAGAAGTGTGCGAATAAATCTTCTTCGCCTTCGCGTTCGATAAAACCGAAACCTTTGTCTGCATTAAACCATTTAACTGTACCTTTATTCATAATAAAATTCCTCCATTGTTTTGTGCTTTGAGCACGTTGTATTTGCAATATTTCATTTAAAAAAAGAAGAGGGAATTTAGTCATAAAATGAATAAAACTACCAATTAATTTTGTTAATAAAACTACTACAATTAATACTATACCCTTTATTTCGAGATAAGTAAAGCTCCACGCTGAATATCTTTTTTTACTCCCTCGGATTGAGTGAACAAAAAGACACATCTGTTATGAATATCTAACCCAAAAACTGTTGTCTGTCATTAAAGAAACTGCGGTAAGCCAGGAACGATGCAATATAAGAAGACAAGCTGGTCGTCGCTACGACCATGAAAGTCACCATGATCTGATACATGATAGCTGTAGTAGGGACAGTTCCGGCAAATATCAATCCTGACATCATACCTGGCAGTGTCACGATCCCAATGGTTTTAGCAGAATCTAGAGAAGGCTGCATGCCGGATTTAATCGTTTCTCGTAAAATCGAACGCGAAGCTTGGTTAGGTGTAGCGCCAAGCGACAGTTTTTCCAATATTTGTTGGCGCTGGTCTCGAAACAGGGTATTCAAGTTACGGTAGCACAAACCAATGGTCGTCATAGCTGTCCCACAAATCATTCCTGAAATAGGAACGATTTGGGAAGGGGTAAATTTGATAGAGCCTGATAAAACAAGTACCGTTAACGTTAAAATAACAGTAGAAAAAATAGCGATGATGGAGATTTTTAAGGAATTTGGAATCTGATTGCTGCGTTTATGAGCGTTCCACGCAGCATTGAAAGACATCACAAAGACTAAACCAATCGTCACCAAAGGACTGTCTATCCCAAACAAGTAAGTTAAAATATACCCCACAGCCACTAATTGAATGACCGCTCGAGTAATGCTGTACAAGATTTCTTTGGCGGTCCCTAACTGTTCTTTATAAGAAATAAAGACACCTACAAGAACTAAAGCAAAGCTAAGAGCAATGGTTGTTGGGCTAATTTGCAAATTCATTTTGCAATTCCTCCTTATGAACAATTTTCCCGTCAACGATACGGATCCGTTTATCTGCCAAAGCAGCTTCTGCTTCATTATGACTGATCATCAAAATCGTCATTTCCGTCGTTGAACGCATTTCTTGAAGCCAGTGCCAGATGATTTGACGGTTTTCTTCGTCTAAAGCACTGGTTACTTCATCCAACAATAAAATTTTCGGCTGGAACAAAACGTTGCGGATCAAAGCAATTCGTTGTTTTTCTCCACCTGATAGTGCATTGATCGGTTTGTCTAAGTAATCCTCAGGCAATCCGACCATCCCTAAATAGTCCGTCGCTTTTTGTTGATCAAATGCCATCTGGCGAATCTCATATGGAAAGCTCAAGTTGTCTCTCACCGTGTCTCCAAATAAAACAGGGGACTGGAAGCAGTAAGACACTTCTTTTCGGTATTCAATAGGATCATACTGTTCAATAGAGCGACCATTGTAAAGCAATTCGCCGTTCGTTTTAGATAAGATAGTCGCAATGATTTTTAATAAAGTGCTTTTCCCACTGCCAGATGGCCCGGTAATGGATACAAACTCTCCACTTTCCACTGTAAACTGAATATCTGCTAAAATTTTTTTACCTTCAGACTCAAAAGACAGCTGTTTGATTTCTAATAAAGCCATGGTTATCGGTCTCCTTTTAATGTACTGGTTCTCTTATCCTATCATGTTTTTTGAATGGATAGAAAGATAACTGACAGAAAAGTGTGTTATTGAAGAAAGTTGTTCGTTGAATCCGTTTTCTTTGTTGTTGACACTTTTTTATATAAGCGGTAGACTATTTAAGTGTTTACGATAAAGCGTTTGCAACGAGAAGAGAGGGCAATAAGCATGAAAAAAATGGGCGTATCGATCTACCCGGAAAAAAGCACTTATGAACAAGACAAAGATTATTTAGACTTAGCGCATCAATACGGGTACAAACGTATTTTTACTAGTCTGCTGGAAATTACAGGAGATTCAAAAGAAGTTGTAGCTAAATTCAAAAAGATCATCGAGTACGGCAATTCATTAGGTATGGAGACTGTGGTCGATATTAATCCTGGTCTATTTGAACAATTAAATGTCAGTTATGATGATTTATCTTTCTTCCATGAACTAGGCGCAACAGCCGTTCGATTAGATTTAGGTTTTACGGGTGCTGAAGAGGCGCGAATGACCAAAAATCCATATGGTCTTCAAATTGAAGTCAATATGAGCAGTGGGACGAAATACATCGACAATATTATGAGTTACCAACCAAACAAAGAAAATTTGACCGCTTCACAAAACTTCTACCCTCAAAGATACTCTGGTTTGGCTCAAGACCACTTTGAACAAACAACTGCTCAATACACTCACTACAGATTGAATACAGCAGCTTTTGTTACTTCACAAGCTGGGAAATTGGGACCATGGCCTGTTCAAATGGGATTATGCACATTAGAACAGCATAGACATTTGTCTATCCAGACGCAAGTCACACATTACCGTTTAATGGACACGATCGATGATTTATTGATCGGGAATGGATACGCTTCTGAAACTGAATTAAAAGCTATGGCAAGTGCATTTTCAAATGCGCATCCTCAATTGGAAATCGTATTTGAGCCGCATGCAACAGAATTGGAAAAGAAAGTGATCTTAGAAGAAGTACACCAATACCGTGGTGACCGATCAGAATACATGATTCGTTCTTCTATGACTCGAGTAAAGTACAAAGCAGAAGACTTTCCAGTGCATTCTACTGCAGAAACAAAAAAAGGAGACGTAGTGATCTGCAACAACAGCTTTGGTCAATACAAAGGGGAAACCCAAATAGCACTAAAAACTATGGAAGATGATGGATCACGCAATATCGTCGCCAAATTAACACCAGAGTCCGTTTTCTTGTTGGACTACCTAACTCCTTGGTCAAGCTTCCAATTTATTGAAGTTCAGTAAAAATAAGGGATTGCACTAAAATCATGTAGATGTTTTGGTTTAATTAGATTGATAAGCAACTAAAAAAGCAACCATTCCCCTGATGAAAAAATTCGTCAGGGGAATGGTTGCTTTTTGTATCGTCAGTTCTGCAAACTGATTCATTAGTGATGACTAACTTTACACATTAGAATTGTTATCCTTGATATCCGATTTCTCTACGTCAGTCATCATCGATTGAGGTTTGTTTTGCCATTCCAAAAACTCCATTCGGTGACCGAAAAAAGCATATGTGTAGAAGCGACGAGCACCAGGAAGATTGTAATCTTCTTCAAACGGAATATTGTATTCTGTCAGACGATCCATCAATCCAACAATATTTGCTATTTCAAAGGCTGGATGGCCTCTTTTTCTGCGTGGAAATCTTTATCTAACCCCACGTGAAGAACATGTTTGCCCGTATCAAACCACAAACTTTCAAAGTGACTCAGTGATTCTGGTTTTTCAATCTCTTGGCATCCTAAAATCTCGGTAAAAAAGTGTCTGGTTTCTTTTTCTGTCCCTAATGGAGCAGTAATTTGAATATGGTCTAAACCTTTAAAAGAAAAATTCATTTTATCCATCTCCTTTCTATTTCATATTTTAATCCTACATGATTTGGGAACTTATTATAAGTATGCTTTACTCTTGAACCGTCTACACTCAATTACACATACTTCGATTTATACTGATTGAATCTGATTATGATACTAAGTACAAGAATGGATAAAAAATATCTCGAATTCGTAAAGTTTAACTTGCGTTTAATTTATTTTCATGACATAATGTAAGTAAGATAACAAAAAGTAAGTAAAGAGTTAGTGGGTTTCCCACAATTCATTACAAGAATGGGAGGAAACGCATTGGCAACAGAAAGCTTTATTACACGAATAAAGAATACTTTATTCAGTAACCAACAACAAACAATAGAAGAGGAGAACAAAATTATGAAAATCGGTATTATATCAGGAAGTGTACGTGAAGGGAACAATGCAGCAGCAGTATCACAATGGATCTTAGATTTTGCTAATAACAGAAACGACGAGGGTGTAGAATACGAACTAGTTTCTTTAGCAGATTATGATTTGCCGTTGTTAGGAGCTAAACTTCCTATTGAACGTCAAGAAGCTGCAGGTGCTGCTATTCAAGCTTGGTCAGAAAAAATAGCTTCATTTGACGGATATGTATTTGTTACTCCAGAGTACAACCACGCAGTAGGCGGCGCATTAAAAAATGCGATTGATTTCTTGAAGCCAGAAGTAGCTAATAAAGCAGCAGCATTAGTTGGATACGGTAGTTTAGGTGGAGCTCGTGCTCACGAAAACCTGCGTGTTATTTTAGGCGAATTAAGTGTAGCAACTGTTCGTACAACGACCAACTTCTCATTGATGACAGACTTTGAAAATATGAGTGTCTTCAAACCAAATGACTACAACAAAGTAAATGCTGAAGGTATGTTCAATGACTTACTGTTATGGACTAAAGCATTGAACACAATTAGATAATTTATTCTTAAAATAATTAAAAGAACATAAAACAGAGCTGTGTGCAGAATCTATTCTGACACAGCTCTGTTTTTATTAATGGGTAATCTGCTTAATTGTGAAAAAAATCTCATAAATAAAAAGCTCGAAAATAGAAATTGGAATAATGGAAAAAAACAAAAAAATCTTATTATTTCTAGCATGTAATACTGCGTAATCAGAATAAAAAAAATACTGGTACAGTTGTAAAAGGAAAAATTGAAAGGAGAATTGTTTTCTTAATCTAAATTATAAATGAGAAAACCAGTCAAATATTGTATTAACATTCAACTTGTGATAAATTTAACTTGTAATAATTAGTGAATATTTGAGCAAAAAGAAACGTTTATTGATTATCAAAAGAAGAGAGGTTGAGTTTGATGGAAGAAAGAGTAAAATATACGGGTAAAGATTATTTGAATAAAGTTTTAGGAGGCACGGCATCAGGTATTGTTATTGGGTTGATTGCTAATGCGATTTTAGGTTCTATTTTTACCGCACTTATTCCTTATGGTTCAATTTTTGCTTTGTTAGCAAATGTAGTCAAAATCATGCAATTTATTACACCAGCAATTATCGGCGTTCTCGTAGCTATGCAATTCAAAATGAATGGAATGGAAAGTGTCATCATCGGAGCAGCAACCTTTTTAGGTTCTGGAGCTTACCAAGTGACTGAAACTGGTGTCCAATTAGTGGGAATCGGAGATTTGATCAATGTGATGCTCATCTCAGCGATTGCTGTCTTTGTTACTCGTTTGCTGCAAGGTAAATTAGGGTCGTTGACACTGATTTTAATGCCGATCATCGTAGGAGCCGGCGTAGGAACTTTAGGGTTAGTGATGCTGCCTTATGTAGGGATGATCACTTCTTCAATAGGTAATTTGATCAACAGCTTTACGACTCTTCAACCGTTATTGATGGCTGTATTGATATCAGTCGCTTTCGCTATTTTGATTATTTCTCCTATTTCAACAGTCGCTATCGGAATCGCGATAGGAGTAGCAGGATTAGGCGCAGGTGCAGCAGCAGTCGGAGTGACAGCTTGTACAGCAATTTTGATCATTGGTTCTTTAAGAATCAATCAATCTGGGACAACCTTAGCTATCTTGCTGGGAGCTATGAAAATGATGATCCCCAACTTGATCAAATACCCTAAAATCATGATTCCGATCGTATTGAATGCTATCGTATCAGGTGCAGGAGTTTACTTCTTAACCATTCAAGGAACTCCTCAAACTGCTGGATTTGGTATCGTCGGATTAGTCGGACCCATTCAAGCGTATAACATGGGAACAAGTTTAATCAGTGTATTAGCGGCTTACTTTATCATTCCATTTGTCGGAGGCTTTATAATCGACTTTATATGTACCAAATTGCTGCATGTGTATGAAGACGAAATTTTCAAATTTATTCCAGCTTCAAATTAAAAACAATAAACTAATGAGTACAAACGGAGGAAATTCGATATGAAAATTGCTATTGCAGGTTCAGGAGCTTTAGGATGCGGGTTCGGGTATATGATGCAAAAGGGCGGTAATGAAGTAACGCTGCTTGATTTTTGGGAAGACCACATTCAAGCGATTCGTGAAAATGGACTTTCTATCACGGTTAATGGGAAAGAAGACAACATCACTATTCCAGTAGGTAAACCAGATGAATTCAATGAAACATTTGAGACGGTTTTTATCTTTACCAAATCAATGGGCTTAAGACATATGTTGGAAGCTATCAAACACTTATTAGACGAAAATACGAAAGTAGTTTGTTTGTTGAATGGACTGGGACATGCCAACACGATTTCTAAATACGTTCCTAAAAAAAATATCATCATGGGAACAACGGTATGGACAGGAGGACTGGACGCTCCAGGGAAAACGCACTTTATGGGTGAAGGTCCCGTAGAGGTTCAAAATTCCGACGAGAATGAAGAAGCGGCAGCTCGCCAAGTGGTGCAAATGATGGCGGATTGCGGATTAAACGGAGTATATAGTTCAAACGTTCACTTTACTACTTGGAGAAAAGCTTGTGTCAATGGAACAATGAATGCTTTGTGTTCTCTATTAGACTGTAATATCAAAGAATTGTTTGAGACTGCTCAAATCGATCAATTGAATCACAATATCGTATCCGAATTTTCACGCGTAGCTGAAACAGAAGGAGTCCAACTCGACGTGGAAGAAACGATCAATTACTTAAAAACTGTTGCGGAAAAAGTGGGAGGACACTACCCTTCAATGCATCAAGATCTTAAAAATAAACGTCCGACAGAAATCGACTTTTTAAATGGTGTTGTAGCTAAAGAGTCTGAAATAAATGGCTTTGAAGCTCCTTACAGCAAACAAATCACTCAATTGATCCATGCTAAAGAAGATATATTAGGTATCAAACGCTAAGCGAATAGACATCAGGCTGGTTAAGGATAAAACCTTGATCAGCCTGGATTTTTTTGCTTCTGGGAAGAAAGTTAGTATAATGGGTTGGAAACGTTTTTATTTATAGGAGGAAAAGAATGGATACATTAGCATTTTACGACATGACATTGACTTGGATAGACGGTGGAATCACTTCTATGGATGGAGGAGCTATGTTTGGTGTTGTGCCAAAGCCTTTATGGTCAAAAAAGTACCCGTATAACGAGAAAAATCAAATTGAATTGCCGACCGATGCAATTGTAGTCCAGTACCAAGGCAAAAACTATTTGATTGATGCCGGAGTAGGACAAGGAAAATTAAGTGAAAAACAACGGCGGAACTTCGGTGTGACGGAAGAAACGAAAATAGATGAAAGCTTGAAGGAACTAGGATTGACGGTGAACGATATTGATGTAGTGTTGATGACGCATATGCATTTTGACCACGCTGGCGGATTGACTCGTTTCGAGAATGGAGAGTTAGTCTCTACTTTTTCAAATGCTGTTATTTATGTGAATGACATAGAATGGGATGAATTGCGCAATCCAAATATTCGTTCGAAAAGTACGTATTGGAAAGAAAACTGGGAACCGATTCAAGAACAAGTTGTTACCTATCATGATCGGTTAGAAGTCGTACCAGGAATAGAAATGATCCATACAGGCGGTCACAGCGATGGACATGCGGTTATAAAACTGACCCAACAAGATGAAACATTACTGCATATGGCTGATATCATGCCGACACATGCCCATCAAAATCCTTTATGGGTGCTGGCGTATGATGATTATCCAATGACATCTGTTTTCAGCAAAGAAAAATGGATGAAAGAAGCATACGAAAATCAGTACAAATTTATTTTTTACCATGACGCTTATTATCGAATGATGCAATGGGATGAAACTGGAAAAGAAGTCATCGATTCTTTGAAACGAACCAAACCTGCTTATATCACATTTCCTGAATAAAAAAATGGTCCAAGCTCTCTTCTAAGAGAACTTGGACCATTTTTAGCTTAAAACAAAATATCGTTGGCGATCGTTTGATAAAACAGGGTTTTGACTTTGTCTGGATCGCTTTCTCTGCCGAGAGCCCACATCAATTTGCAGACCACGGATTCGGTCGTCATATCGTAAGCCTCTAACACACTGACTTTATTTTTCAGTTTGTTGCCGACTTTGTAGATTTCCATGTCGCTGCCTTCGTTAGGCACTTGTGTGGTCATCACAATAATTTTCCCGCGTTTCGTCCATTTCTTGATAACATCGTAGAAGCCGTATTCCGGAAATGAAGGAATGCCTCCAACACCGTAACTTTCAATGATAATAGCGTCTTTCTTAGATAACATAAAGTCTAAGATCTCGGCTTCTGCACCAGGGGTCAATTTGAACAAACCTACTTTTGGATTGATGGTTGGGTAAAATTCAGGCTGAGCAGCTGCGGGTTGTTGAATGTATTGAATCAAATGATTGTCTTGGATAATAGCGATATAGGGATAATTGATGCTGGAAAAAGCTTTGAAACTTTTGGAATGCGTTTTTCTAGCTCGTGTCCCCAAAATCACTTTCCCGTTGAATACGATTTGAACACCGCTGGCTTTATCGGATGATGCGTATAAAAAACTGTCGTACAAATTGGTTTTCGAATCGCTGATCTCCATATTGATCGGCTTTTGAGATCCTGTAATCACAATGGGTTTCGGCGAGTTTTGAATCATGTAAGACAAGGCAGATGCTGTATAAGCCATCGTATCTGTTCCATGTGTAACAACGAAACCGTCATACTGATCGTAGTTGTCTCGAATTGTTTCTGTTAATAAAGTCCAAATGTCAGGAGACATATTGGTGCTGTCTATGTTGCAAACTTCTAAAGTGCTCACTTCGCAAAATTTGGAAATATTCGGTATGTAATGCAAAATATCTGAGGAAGCCATTTGCGGTTCTAATCCATCTGCTGTCAATGCAGAAGCAATCGTTCCGCCGGTTCCAATCATTAAAATCCGTTTCATTTCTAGACTCCTTACATTGATTTGATTAGAGATACTTTATTATACCGCAAGTATTCCCTTTGAAAAAGAAGCGGAAAATAAAAAAAGATTTCTTGGTTGTAATCCAATCAGAATACTGCTACAATCATTTACAGCAAAGTCCTTTAATTTGATCCTGTGAGATCGAGAAGGGTAACAAATCGAATATATTTGATACCAGAGGTCCTTTTGCGAATAAAAAAATTCACATAGGGCATTTTTTTGTGCCCTGGAGAGGAAGTATGGTCATGGCTGTAGAACACAAGAAGTTATTATTGGATATTGAGGAGAAGCCTCCAGTAGCCAAAGGTTTATTACTAAGTCTTCAACATATTTTTGCAATGTTTGGAGCCACTATTTTAGTCCCGTTGATTTTAGGAATGCCAGTATCTGTAGCTCTACTTGCAAGTGGGGTCGGTACGCTGATTTATCAAGTCGCTACTAAGTCAAAAGTTCCGGTTTACCTAGGATCTTCATTTGCTTATATCACTGCAATGGCGGTTGCTATCCAGCAAATGGATGGAGACATCAGCGCTGCTCAAACAGGAGTCGTATTGGTCGGGTTGTTGTATGTTGTTGTAGCAGCTTTTGTTAAATTTTTGGGAACTAAGTGGATCGATAAATTATTGCCTCCAATCGTTATTGGACCAATGATCATGGTCATCGGTCTAGGCCTAGCGGGATCTGCAGTCACAAACGCAGGTTTTGTAGCAGGCGGAGACTTAAGGCATATTCTTGTAGCCATCAGCACGTTCTTGATTACAGCTTTTGTGAATACTAAAGGAAAAGGATTGTTTAAAATCATTCCTTTCTTGATTGGGATCATAGGAGGATACGTGATAGCATTAGTCTTAGGGCTAGTTGACTTCACGCCTGTTTTAGAAGCTAAGTGGGTTGAAATGCCAGGCTTGATCTTGCCATTTGCCACACCTTGGTTTGGAAACTATGAATTCTATCTTGGTCCGGAAACGCTAGCGATCCTGCCAGTAGCTTTAGTGACTATTTCTGAACACATTGGAGATCACACTGTTTTAGGCAAAATTACTCATAGAGAATTTTTGAAAGATCCTGGGTTATCCAGAACGTTGATCGGAGATGGAGTTGCAACAGCTGTTTCAGCCTTTATCGGCGGTCCGGCCAACACGACGTATGGAGAAAACACGGGTGTTATCGGTATGACCAGAATAGCTTCAGTGTCTGTCATTCGCAATGCAGCTCTAATAGCGATCGGGTTGAGTTTTTTCGGGAAGTTCACCGCGTTGATCTCTACGATTCCCACCGCAGTTCTTGGGGGCATGTCGATCTTGTTGTACGGCGTTATTGCAAGCAATGGCTTGAAAGTCTTGATTGAAGAGCAAGTAGATTTTGGAAAAGTCCGCAACTTGATCATTGCCAGCAGCATGATGGTTTTGGGGCTTGGCGGAGCAGTATTGGAAATCGGGACAGTCATTTCTTTTTCTGGGACAGCATTGAGCGCTATAGCGGGAATTCTTTTGAATTTGATCTTGCCGCAAGAAAGCGAATATGTACCAGAAGAAAATATGGAAACGAAACCGTCTAAAAAAATGGCTAGTGTACAAAAATTAAAGAATACAACCGTATAAAAAACAAAAAATAAACCCTGCTTAAGGAACTATCCTTTAAGCAGGGTTTATTTTTTATCAAGTTTCTACTATATTAAGTGTTTATTTTATTTAGAAGAATCGTCATTGTCTTCTGGTGAAGGAGGAACGACTGTGTCATGTCTTCCAGGACGATTTCCTCTTGTTAAGTGATCTGATTCAGTATTTCCTGTTGCTTCATCTGATGCAGATGATCCCATTGAACCGATATCTGTAGCAGGATCTATTGTTTCATCAGGTAAAAGATTTTCTTCTGTATCAGCCAAGTAGTTTGTATCAATAGAAGTATCTACTTCATCTTGATAATCATAATCTTCAGAGCTGTCCCCAGATAAATCATCTTCAGATAAAGAAGGTGTTCTAGCATTGCCTGGATTTTCATTAGGTGCATAATGAGAATTACGGCGTCTAGTATCCATATCGTCTTCGTTGTCTAAAATAGGAGGATAACTGGTAGGTTCTTCATCAGTAGGTTCAGATACATAGTGCTCTTCGTCAGCTACAGGGGGTGTACTGTTAGTGAAATCTGTCGCACCCGCTTCTTGCGAGAAATCATCTACTAAAAGGACGATTTTTCCGTCATCAATATCGTCTTTATACGGTTCTAAAACTTCTTCGTCTGCTTCATATCCATCATCATCGTTGGAAAAAACATCTTTGATTTTGTCCCATGTTGATTCGTCAGTATCAGCATGCTCCGTATTGATTTGAGTTTCTGCGGCATCAGCAAAACGGTCATGTGCCTCTTGGTTCGCGATCAATGTCAGTAAAGTTCTGTCATAACCTTGTCGCACTAGTTTTTCAATAGCCTCATTAGCTTCATCGATCGTTGAATAACTTCCTTGAACAAATTTTCCCATGATTCTTTCCTCCTTGAATTTTATCGAATAAGTTTCCTTTTTAACTGTGACTTCAGTGTAAAGAGATTTTTAGAAAACAGCAAAAGATATGCGTTGAGAAAACAAAATCAACGTAAAATAAAGAACGCGTGTTTTGTGATGTTGGACAAAGAGTGTTCATAATGTGCCGGTTAAAAATGAAGTAAGACTTGTAGGGGAATAACAGTCATGCTATTATAGGAAATAAATTGCAATTTTGGGGGGAATAACTATTACATGGACAGTGATAGTATAAGGTACATTATCTTTTTAGGGCTACTCATAGCAGCATCCGCATTCTTTTCTGCTTCTGAGACAGCTTACACGTCGTTGAACCGCATGCGTTTGAAAGAGTTAGCAGAAGATGGAGACAAGAAAGCTAAGTTAGCATTGTCTCTAGCAGACAATTACGACACTCTCTTATCTACTATTTTAGTAGGAAATAATATCGTAAATATTTTAGCTTCGTCTTTAGCCACTGTATTGTTTGTCACTTATTTTCCAGTAACTGGCGTAACCATCTCGACAATCGTCATGACAATCTTAGTGTTGATTTTTGGTGAAATTTCACCAAAGAGTATTGCTAAAGAAAGGCCTGAAGCATTCGCAGTGAATGCTGCTCCTTTTTTAAGGATCGGAATGGTAGTACTAACTCCAGTCAACTTTTTCTTTAAGTCGTGGAAAAAACTGTTAAACAAACTTTTTACTTTTGAGGCGAGTGACAGTATTAGCGAAAAGGAACTGCTTTTCTTGGTAGATGAGGCTCAAAATAGTGGTGGGATCGAAAATCATGAACACCAATTGATCCGGTCAGCCATTACGTTCAATGAATTGGAAGTTCAAGATATTTTAACGCCTCGTGTAGATGTTATTGGAACAGATGTGAACAGCAGTCTGGAAGAAATAGAAACGTTATTTTTGACAGAAGGCTATTCTAGAATAGTGTTGTATGATGACTCCATTGATAAAGTCGTTGGTGTGCTGCATCAGAAGGACTTTTATGCTTTTGTCAAAAACAATGCTGGTACCGAAATAAATCAATCGATTCAATCCATTGTCAAAGATGTCATTTGGACACCGGCCAATATGAAGATTTCTAAATTGTTGAAACAGTTGCAGTTGGAAAAAGCTCATTTGGCGATCGTGAGTGATGAATATGGCGGAACGATCGGTATAGTAACGTTGGAAGACATCCTGGAAGAGCTGGTAGGCGAGATTTGGGATGAGCATGATGAAGTTACCGAAGAAGTAGTGAAGATAGATGAATCTACTTACCGCATTGCAGCTTCTGCCAATCTAGATAAAGTATTAAGTTTATTTGGTATCGAAGAAGAGTTTATTTCCAATACCGTGAGCGGTTTTGTGATGGAGCAAATGGGTAAACTGCCTGATGAAGGAGATACATTCGTTTATCACAACCTTAAAATAACGGTCACCAAAGTAAGGTTTAGACGGATTCTTGAAACTTTCGTTGAGTTGATTCCTGAAACAGATGAAGAAGAACTCTTGTCTATGCCAGAATTGAGCGACCCGACCCTTTAATACCGATAAAGATTAAAAGCATGGATTTGAACCCTGTAGACTGGCAAAATAACTTTTTCTGCCAGCTTACAGGGTATTTTAAAGAGATCAAAAGGCATTAAAACAGATACATCTTCCCCGCAGAAAGCGCAAGAGAGCTTGACATGAAAGGGAAGTAATGGTAAATTGTGAGCGATACCCTAGGTTTTTAAGAAAGAATAGGTGAAAAGATTTGAGTGCAAAAAAAACAGCGTTGGCTTGCTCTATTTGTGGTTCTAGAAACTACACAGCTCGTGCAGGTGAAACAACTCGTGCAGAACGTTTAGAAGTTAAAAAATTCTGTAAATACTGTAACAAACATACGTTGCATCGTGAAACAAAATAATCAAGCAAGCTAAAGATAGTTTGGAGGGAATAAAGTGGGGAAAGTAAAAAACTTTTTTGGCGGTGTTCGTCAAGAAATGCGCCAAGTGACTTGGCCAACAGGAAAAGAATTGAGAAAATACACAGTTACTGTCTTTGGAGTAGTCATCTTATTTGCTATTTTCTTCTTTGTAGTTGATTTTGCCATCACATCATTACTGGATTTATTTATCTAAATTACATGCAGTGGTCAAGATATAACTAGCCTTAAGACTTGACTAATGGTATAATGAGCACAATAAAGCATTACGCAGAGCCTTCCTTATATGATGGAGAAGGTTTTTTTGTGTGTTTAAAAGAAAGTAAACCGGTAGAATGAACTTGACCCCAAAACCCATACAAGGAGTGTTAATAATGGAAGAATTAGAAACTGAAAAACAGTGGTATGTACTGCATACGTATTCTGGCTATGAAAATAAAGTAAAACAAAACATTGAATCCCGTGCAAACAGCATGAACATGGAAGATTACATTTATCGTGTGGTAGTTCCTGAAGAAGAAGAGCACGAAGTAAAAAACGGTAAAGAAAAAGTAAAAATGAAGAAAGTTTTCCCTGGATATGTATTAGTGGAAATGATCATGTCAGATGACTCTTGGTATGTGGTTCGTAACACTCCTGGTGTAACTGGGTTTGTTGGTTCACACGGAGCAGGAAGCAAACCAGCTCCATTATTGCCTGAAGAAGTGAAATCGATCTTGCGCAGCTTAGGAATGAGCACTCGCCACCAAGAATTGAACTTTGAAATCGGCGAAACGGTAACAATCATCGAAGGTGCCTTCAATGGTATGACCGGTCGAGTGACTGAAATCGAAGAAGAAAAAGGCAAGTTGAAAGTAAACGTAGAGATGTTTGGACGCGAAACAAGCACCGAACTAGAATTCGACCAAGTAGACAAACTATAAGAGAGCGAAGCAAGGCGTTTTGCTCCTCGAATATAAGTTTAAACCCCCAACAGTTAGGTGTTTTTCCTGACAGTTGGGGGTTAACTTATAGGCGCGTGAGCAGCCTTGTGCAGCTCGTTTAAAGAGAGCGGAGCAGAGCGTTAAGGATTCCGTAGAGTTCAGTTTCCGGTTTTTCATTGGGTATCTTCCCCAATAAAAACCGGAAATGAAATCATAGGAAGCCTGCTCTGCATAGCTCGTTTAGAAAAGCAGTATGCCTTCAGCCCCTGACCAGTTAGGTAAATAACTAACTGATCAGGAGCTATTTTGCTGCCAAATAATCTTTATTTAACCCTCTTTATATATGGAGCGAAGTAAAATTTGTGTTCCAATAAACGCAAATTTTCTTTCAAAAGGTAACGCAAAAACAAATTGCGTTACCTTTTGAAAGATGTTGAGAGAAAACCGGCATGCAAACTAAATTTGCGTGACGGTTTTTTGTATTTGATGTTAAAAATGGTACGCAAATCGTCCCCCAGGCGTCAAAACGTCAATTATCTAACACGAAGGAAAAAGAATTCTCTTCCAGAAGGCCGTTTTCAGTGAATCTGCGCTCTGTGAAGGTGACTTGGTTCTGTTGATCCACTAAAATCACAGTCGTCCCTACCGTCCCATACTCCTTTGTTCGAATAAAAACAGCCGATGCTGCTTCTTCAAACTCAACAGGGAGCCCAGTGTCCGGAAGTTCTTCTTTTTTAGCGGTCTCTGTGTCGGCAAACAAATCAAATAATTGTTCTGTGATGTCAGTTTGGCTGCCTTGCAACTGATTCAACCCGGCGGTGACTTTTTTGACTTTGGGCCATGGCGTATTCAAAGTAGCGTTGCTTAAGCCGTGAGTGCCCGATGAAATAGGCGATAAACTGCCGTCGAAGTTATTGTAATGAAGAAAGTGACCATCAAGTATGTTGCCGAAAATCAAGTTATACCCATCATATTGGTTTCTAGTTTCTACTAAATGAACAGCGTACTCGTCAGCTGTTTGGCTGCTGGTTAAGAAGTCTTTTACGAGAGCTCCGCGTGAAGTGATGAATGTTTTTTCTGATCCAGTATCAATCGAAGGGCCAACAGATGATTGCCGACAGTTCGTCAGTGCAGCGAATTTTCCTTGCTTAGTAATCCCGAGCCAAGTTCCTTTTTGCATTTCATCTCGTCCAGCCAACAGATCAGGATATTCTGGCCAATAGTGGGCACGTTGAGTAGGTCTAGAATAAGATTCGTCTCTATTTGCGGCGAAGATGAATTTATAGGTCTCGCTTTGTTGAAGTTGAAATCCGATATTGCACATAGTATCCTCCTTAGCAGAAGTAGTTGATAGAAACAGTATACCTTAATAGGAAAAGAGATGGCTGAAAACAGCCTTACTTTTTATGAGCAAATTTGCTATAAGAGTTTATGCTATACTAAACAGAAATCATTTCAAGGGGTGAAGCAGGATGAGAGACATTATATTGATTTTATCGGAAATTATGAATCAAATACACGATATTTTAATGGTTAGAGTCGGCATAAATATGACAGATAAACAACTGCACTTCTGGGTGATAGGGTTCATTGGTTTAGTGACTTTCCTTGTCGTATTTGTTTTAGTGAAATTGATCCAATTGTTAAAGTTCCATACAACGATTTTGTCGTTTATTTTTACATTTATAATGATGACGGTATTTGTATTTGCCATTGAGATCCAGCAAGCCGTATCGAACAGCGGAAATATGGAATTTGCGGATGCCATAGCGGGGTTATGGGGATTTATTGTCTTTTTTGCTGTTTATGCTGTGGTTGCTGGACTCTTGTATGGTATGTATCGAATGGCTCGAGGGAAGAAAACTGGGCGCAAAAAAGAAAAGTTGAAAAAAGACCGTTCAACTCCAATAGTTGAAAAGAATACAGCTGATTCCAAAGCTGAAATAAGACCAGAGCCAAACATCGACACGATGGATGAACAAAATGAGAAACCAATTCGCACTCGAACAGAAACAAGAAAACGAAAAGAATCTATCAGATAATAGTGAAGAATAGCGACACAAATTACAGGGTTTTTAACAAAAGATTCTGAAGAACCGGTTGACAAGCAGTGGTAAGTGTTCTATAATTCCATGGTACGTCTAGGCGTATGTACCAATGTGGGAGGGGAAATATTAACCCCATTCAACCACACCCGGACAAAATCAAGGAGGAATGTCTCGTGGCTAAAAAAGTTGTAAACGTAGTAAAATTGCAAATTCCTGCAGGAAAAGCAAGTCCAGCTCCACCCGTAGGTCCAGCTTTAGGTCAAGCACAAGTAAACATCATGGGATTCTGTAAAGAATTCAATGCACGTACAGCTGACCAAGCAGGTATGATTATTCCAGTTGTAATCTCTGTATATGAAGATCGTTCATTTACATTTGTTACAAAAACACCACCAGCTGCAATCTTATTGAAAAAAGCTGCAGGTGTTGAATCAGGTTCTGGTGAACCAAATACCAAAAAAGTTGCTACTGTTTCTCGTGACCAAGTTAGAGAAATCGCTGAAACAAAAATGGAAGACTTAAACGCTGCAAACGTTGAATCTGCAATGCGTATGGTCGAAGGTACTGCACGAAGCATGGGATTTGTCGTAAAAGACTAATCTGATTCGAAGCTTCTCAGTATCTCTTCTAGAAGCTTTGCTTCTCGAAGGATAAGTGGGAGGTTTAACCGTTATAACCACAATCAAGGAGGAAAATAAACATGGCTAAAAAGAGTAAAAAATTCTTAGCTGCTTTGGAAAAAGTAGACGCTACAAAAGCTTACTCAGTTGAAGAAGCTGTAGCTTTAGTAAAAGAACTTGACTACGCTAATTTCGACGCAACTATTGAAGTTGCTTACCGTCTTGGAGTTGACCCTAAAAAAGCTGACCAACAAATTCGTGGGGCAGTTGTTCTTCCAAACGGAACTGGTAAATCACAAAAAGTTTTAGTTTTTGCTAAAGGCGAAAAAGCTGCTGAAGCAGAAGCTGCAGGAGCAGATTACGTAGGTGAATCTGATCTTGTTCAAAAAATCAATGGTGGATGGATGGACTTCGACGTTGTCGTAGCAACTCCAGACATGATGGGTGAAGTTGGACGTCTTGGACGTGTCTTAGGACCTAAAGGATTAATGCCTAACCCTAAAACAGGAACTGTTACTATGGACGTAGCTAAAGCTATCAATGAAATCAAAGCTGGTAAAGTAACTTACCGTGTGGACAAACAAAGTAATTTGCATGCTCCAATCGGAAAAGTATCTTTCGGTGCTGACAAATTGATCGAAAACTTTAAAACTATCCAAGATACAGTGTTGAAAGCTAAACCTGCAACTGCTAAAGGGGTTTACATCAAAAATGTTACAATCACTTCAACATTTGGTCCTGGGGTAAAAGTTAACCCTCAATCATTCTAAAAACCAAAAAAGTTCTTGACCTAGGCGATGAGAATTGGTAAACTCGTCTAGGTTAAGAATAAATTGAATTATTACCGAAGACAGTAGGTGGCTTTTGCCTTAATTTCCTACCGAGGATGATATGTCGTGAATACACACTACACAATCTCTATGTCTACGGTGACATGGGATTTTTTATTTGTATAGGACTTTTTTGAAAAGTCTGAATGGAAAATTCCCGCCAATTGATCAGGAGGTGAAATGTTAATGAGTGAAGCAGCAATCGCTAAAAAACAAGAATTAGTAGATTTAGCTACAACAAAATTTAAAGATGCTGCCGCAGTAGTAGTAGTTGACTACCGTGGATTAACAGTTGAAGAAGTTACTGAATTACGTAAACAATTGCGTGACTCTGGAATCGAAATGCGTGTTATCAAAAACTCTATTTTATCTCGTGCAGCTAATGCAGCTGGACTTGAAGGAATGGACGACGTATTTAAAGGACCTACAGCTATCGCTTTCAGTAATGAAGATGTTGTTGCACCAGCAAAAATTATCGCTAATTTTGCTAAAGAAGCAGAAGCTTTAGAAATCAAAGGTGGAGTTATCAGTGGTAAAGTTTCTTCAGTAGAAGAAATCAACACACTTGCAACACTACCAGACCACAACGGTTTACTTTCTATGTTGCTATCTGTACTTCAAGCACCAATCCGCAACACTGCACTTGCAGTCAAAGCTGTTGCAGAACAAAAAGAAGAAGTTGCTTAAACCTAAGCGCTACTCTTTTAATGAACAAACAAGCAAGCTAATAAAAAACTAAAACATTATAATGGAGGAACTAACAATGGCATTAAACATTGAACAAATCGTTGCTGATTTGAAAGAATCAACAATCTTAGAATTAAACGACTTAGTAAAAGCAATTGAAGAAGAATTTGGCGTAACTGCTGCTGCTCCTGTAGCTGCTGCTGGTGGAGCTGGAGAATCTGCTGCTGCAGAACAAACAGAATTCACTGTTGAATTAACAGACGCTGGATCTGCTAAAATTAAAGTAATCAAAGCTGTTCGTGAAGCTACTGGCTTAGGCTTGAAAGAAGCTAAAGCATTAGTTGACGGAGCTCCTGCTGCAATCAAAGAAGGCGTATCTAAAGAAGACGCTGAAGCATTGAAAGAAGCTATCGAAGCTGCTGGCGGATCTGTAGAAGTTAAATAATTATTTTTTAAATAATTAACTATCCTTTACAACCAATTAAAAGGCTTGAGTCATTGCGACTCTAGCCTTTTTTATTTGCCCACTTTTGAGTATAATTAAAGAAGAGAGTGCAGCAAACCGTTTAGAAGACCGTAGAGTTCATCTTTTCCGTTTGCTTGGGTGTCTTTCCCAAGAAAAAGGAAAAGTGAAATCATAGGACTTCTGGTTTGCGGAACTCGTCTAAAGAAGAGAGCGGAGCATGGCGTTCAGCTTACTGGATATAAGAATACGGCTTATAGGCGCGTAAGTTGCTATGTGCAGCTCGTCTAGAGACCGGAGCAAACCGTTCCGTTAACTGAATTGGTAGATAAGTCTAAAATTTAGCGTTCACATAAAGACAGATAGAACGCATAAGCAAGGAGTGAGTAATCATGTCAGATCATTATTATACAAGCAACCCGCATGCGAAAAGCGAGGTCGTTTCTTGGGAATATACGTTAAGAGGAAATGAATTTCAGTTTACGACAGACTCAGGAGTATTCTCTAAAGCGACAGTTGATTTTGGCTCACGTTTATTGATTGAAACAGTCGACTTTAATGAATTGCCTGAAGGAGATTTGTTAGACGTAGGGTGCGGATATGGACCAATGGGGTTAGCTTTAGCGAAAGAAGATCCGAAACGCATCGTTGAAATGGTGGATGTAAATGAACGTGCAATCGGATTAGCGCAGCAAAATGCACAAAAAAACAACATTTCTAATGTTCTTATTCATACATCTAATATTTATGATGAAGTAAAAGGTACAGAATTGGCAGCTGTTTTTAGTAATCCTCCAATCCGTGCCGGAAAAAAAGTGGTGCATGAAATTTTGACCGGTGCATTTGAAAAATTGACAGTCGGCGGCATGTTGATGGTTGTCATCCAAAAGAAACAAGGTGCTCCAAGTGCAATGTCTAAAATGGAAGAAACCTTCGGCAATGCGGAAGTTGTGACCAAAGACAAAGGCTATTGGATTATAAAAAGTGTAAAAGAATAAAAGCATTCGTCCTTTGAGTAAGATTTTTATCTTGCGAGAGGGAGGAATGTTTTTTTATTGAAAAAGTTGTCGTTGTCCACTAAATAGACAAAATATAGAACAAAAATAGGCTTGACTATTTAAGTAGATAAGAGTAAAATCAATAGATGCAGTAGTATCTAAAAAAATAAGCTGTTGATTTGAAATATTGTCCAAATCAATGGGTTATGTATGCAAAACAAAAGAAAATGTGCTTTTTTTGAAAAAGTTACGGATCTTTTGGTTTTTTTTTGCCTAAAAACAGGGTAGGAATCGCCTTTTTCAGCAAGTTTTTCATTTGTAACACAAATGTAATATAAGGTGGCATACAGGAAGATACGAATAATCTTTTTAAGGGGTGAACAGGTTGGCAGGCCACTTAGTAAATTACGGTAAACACCGTACACGTAGAAGTTATGCACGTATCAATGAAGTTTTAGAACTGCCGAATCTGATTGAAATCCAATCAGACTCATATCAATGGTTCTTAGATGAAGGATTACGTGAAATGTTTAGAGATATTTCACCAATCGAAGACTTCGCAGGAAACTTATCACTAGAGTTTTTGGATTACACATTACAAGAACCAAAATACTCTGTTTCAGAAGCTCGTGCTCATGACGCAAATTATTCCGCACCTATATATGTAAAATTACGCTTGATCAACAAAGAAACTGGGGAAGTAAAAGACCAAGAAGTATTCTTTGGTGATTTCCCATTAATGACTGAAATGGGTACTTTTATTATCAATGGAGCTGAGCGTGTTATTGTTTCTCAATTAGTTCGCTCACCAGGTGTGTATTTCAACTTGAAGATTGATAAAAATGGCCGCGAAAGTTTCGGTTCTACATTGATCCCTAACCGTGGAGCTTGGTTAGAATTTGAAACAGATGCTAAAAACATTACGTATGTACGTATCGACCGTACGCGTAAAATTCCTTTGAGTGTACTTGTTCGTGCGTTAGGGTTCGGTTCTGATGATCAAATCTTAGACATTTTTGGTTCAAACGAATCATTGAACTTAACATTAGAAAAAGACATTCATAAAAATGCGAGCGACTCTCGTACAGAAGAAGCCCTTAAAGATGTATACGAACGACTACGTCCAGGTGAGCCGAAAACAGCTGACAGCTCAAGAAGCTTACTAACAGCTCGTTTCTTCGATCCAAAACGTTATGACTTGGCAGCAGTAGGTCGTTACAAAGTAAATAAAAAATTAAGCCTGAAAACTCGTTTGTTCAACCAAACAGTAGCAGAAACATTGATCGATTCTGAAACAGGAGAAATCATTGTAGAAGCTGGTACGCTATTAGACCGCGACCAAATGAACAAATTGGAAGAGCACTTGGACAATGGATTGAACAATGTTACTTTCTATCCAAGTGAAGATGGTGTAGTTCCAGAACCTATCACATTGCAAATCGTAAAAGTTTATTCTAAAGAAGATCCTGAACGCATTGTAAACGTGATTGGTAACGGAAATGTTTCAGAAGACCACAAACATGTGACTCCTGCAGATATCCTTGCATCAATGAGCTACTTCTTCAACTTGCAAGAAGGCATCGGCAACGTAGACGACATTGACCACTTAGGTAACCGTCGTATCCGTTCAGTTGGTGAATTGCTGCAAAACCAATACCGTATTGGTTTGTCTCGTATGGAACGTGTGGTTCGTGAACGTATGTCTATTCAAGATATGTCTACTGTAACACCACAACAATTGATCAATATTCGTCCAGTTGTAGCATCAATCAAAGAATTCTTTGGTTCTTCTCAATTGTCTCAATTCATGGACCAAACAAACCCATTAGGAGAGTTGACGCACAAACGTCGTTTATCTGCCTTAGGGCCCGGCGGTTTGACAAGAGACCGTGCTGGATACGAAGTTCGAGACGTTCACTATTCTCACTATGGCCGTATGTGTCCTATCGAGACTCCTGAAGGTCCCAACATCGGATTGATCAACAGTTTATCT
This sequence comes from Desemzia incerta, assembly GCF_900115825.1. Taxonomy (GTDB): domain Bacteria; phylum Bacillota; class Bacilli; order Lactobacillales; family Carnobacteriaceae; genus Desemzia; species Desemzia incerta. Next base: position 62,068 of record NZ_FOXW01000007.1, read on the forward strand.
AGTTTTGCTAAAGTAAACAAATTTGGTTTCATCGAAACACCGTACCGTCGTGTGGATCGTGAAACTGGAAAAGTAACAGAGCACATCGATTATTTAACAGCTGACGAAGAAGATAATTACGTTATCGCTCAAGCGAATGCTCCATTAAACGAAGATGGTACATTTACAAATGATATCGTTCTAGCTCGTTACAAAGATGAAAACTTAGAGATGTCTGTATCTCGTGTAGACTACATGGACGTTTCACCTAAACAAGTAGTTGCCGTTGCGACAGCATGTATTCCTTTCTTGGAAAACGATGACTCCAACCGTGCCTTGATGGGTGCCAACATGCAGCGTCAAGCTGTACCGTTGATCAAACCAGATGCTCCTTTAGTAGGAACTGGTATGGAACATGTAACTGCAAGAGACTCTGGAGCAGCTATGATTTGTAAGAATGACGGAATTGTTGAGTATGTAGATGCTGATCAAATCCGTGTTCGCCGCGACAATGGCGCTTTGGACAAATATTCAGTAATCAAATTCCAACGTTCTAACTCAGGTACTTCTTACAACCAAAATCCGATCGTTTCTAAAGGCGACCGTGTAGACAAAGGTGAAATTTTAGCTGATGGTCCATCAATGGATCAAGGTGAAATGGCACTTGGTCAAAACCCGGTAGTTGCTTTCATGACTTATGACGGATACAACTTTGAGGATGCTATCATCATGAGTGAACGTTTAGTAAAAGATGACGTTTATACTTCTATCCATATTGAAGAATATGAATCAGAAGCTCGTGATACAAAACTTGGACCTGAAGAAATCACTCGTGAACTTCCAAACGTCGGTGACGACGCATTGAAGAACTTGAACGAAATGGGTATTATCCGTATCGGTGCTGAAGTTAAAGATGGCGACTTGTTAGTAGGTAAAGTTACTCCTAAAGGGGTTACGGAATTATCTGCTGAAGAACGCTTGCTGCACGCGATCTTTGGAGAAAAAGCTCGTGAAGTCAGAGATACTTCATTACGCGTACCTCATGGTGGCGGCGGAATCGTTCATGATGTTAAGATCTTTACTCGTGAAGCCGGCGATGAATTATCACCAGGTGTAAATATGTTAGTTCGTGTTTATATCGTTCAAAAACGTAAAATCAACGTTGGGGATAAAATGGCTGGACGTCATGGTAATAAAGGGGTCGTTTCCCTGATCTTGCCTGAAGAAGATATGCCGTTCTTACCAGATGGTACACCAGTTGATATCATGTTGAATCCACTTGGGGTTCCTTCTCGTATGAATATTGGACAAGTATTTGAAACACATATGGGTATGGCTGCTCGTCGTTTAGGTATTCGTATCGCAACTCCAGTATTTGACGGAGTTCGTGAAGAAGACTTATGGGCTACTGTTAAAGAAGCCGGTATGGCAGCAGATGCTAAGACAGTATTGTATGATGGACGTACAGGTGAACCATTTGATAACCGTGTAACCGTTGGGGTTATGTACATGATCAAATTGGCTCACATGGTTGACGACAAATTACATGCTCGTTCTACTGGACCATACTCTCTTGTTACACAACAACCATTGGGTGGTAAAGCTCAATTCGGTGGACAACGTTTTGGTGAGATGGAAGTTTGGGCTCTTGAAGCTTATGGAGCTGCTTATACTTTACAAGAAATCTTAACGTACAAATCCGATGATGTTGTTGGACGTGTGAAAACATACGAAGCAATCGTTAAAGGTGAACCAATTCCGACTCCTGGTGTTCCTGAATCTTTCCGTGTATTAGTAAAAGAGTTGCAATCTCTTGGACTAGACATGAAAGTATTGGACGCACAAGACGAAGAAATTGAATTACGCGATATGGACGATGACGATGACATCGGTACTGTTGATGCGTTGAGCAAATACGCTGAAGAACAAGAAAGAGTTAGACAAGAACAAGAAACTGAATAAATGCGTAAGAGAGTTGGTTTCAAAGCCGAGACCAACTCTGCATCTTATTCAATTAAGTACGAAACAATTCGAGCAGTTAGGGCAGCTCAACAAATAAAGGGAGGTTGGCCCCTTGATAGACGTTAATAATTTTGAAAGTATGCAAATAGGTTTGGCTTCTTCTGATAAAATCCGCAGTTGGTCTTATGGTGAAGTTAAAAAACCGGAAACAATCAATTACCGGACGCTGAAACCTGAACGTGATGGTTTATTCTGCGAGCGCATCTTCGGCCCATCTAAAGACTGGGAATGTGCCTGTGGTAAATACAAACGTATCCGTTATAAAGGAATCGTTTGTGACCGTTGTGGTGTTGAAGTTACTCGTTCAAAAGTACGTCGTGAACGTATGGGACATATCGAGTTAGCAGCACCAGTAACACACATTTGGTACTTTAAAGGTATTCCAAGCAGAATGGGTCTTGTTTTAGACATGAGTCCTCGTGCTCTAGAAGAGATCATTTACTTTGCTTCTTATGTCGTTATTGAACCAGGCAACACACCGCTTGAAAAGAAACAATTGCTGACTGAAAGAGAATATCGCGAAAAACGTGCTCAATACGGCAACGAGTTTAAAGCCGGAATGGGTGCTGAAGCGATCAAACAATTGTTAGACGATGTAAACATTGAAAAAGAAGTAGCTGAATTAAAAGAAGATTTGACTACTGCAACAGGACAAAAGAGAACTCGTGCGATCCGTCGTTTAGACATCATGGAAGCTTTCAGCTTGTCCGGTAACGATCCTACATGGATGGTTATGGATGTTGTTCCAGTTATCCCTCCGGAAATTCGTCCGATGGTTCAATTGGAAGGTGGACGCTTTGCAACAAGTGACTTGAATGACTTGTACCGCCGAGTGATCAACCGTAACAACCGTTTGAAACGTTTATTAGACTTAAACGCACCAAACATCATTGTTCAAAATGAGAAACGTATGTTGCAAGAGGCAGTAGATGCGTTGATCGATAATGGTCGTCGTGGCCGTCCAGTTACTGGACCAGGTAACCGTCCACTAAAATCACTTTCTCACATGTTGAAAGGGAAACAAGGTCGTTTCCGTCAAAACTTGCTGGGTAAACGTGTTGACTATTCAGGTCGTTCAGTTATCGTTGTTGGTCCAACATTAAAAATGTACCAATGTGGATTGCCGAAAGAAATGGCTGTTGAATTGTTCAAACCTTTCGTAATGAAAGAATTAGTTGAACGCGGAATCGCGAACAACATCAAAAATGCTAAACGTAAAATCGAACGCCAAGATGAAGATATCTGGGATGTATTGGAAGAAGTTATCCGTGAACATCCAGTTCTATTGAACCGCGCACCGACATTGCATAGATTAGGGATTCAAGCATTTGAACCGATCTTAGTAGAAGGTAAAGCGATTCGTTTGCACCCATTAGTGTGTGAAGCTTATAACGCCGACTTTGATGGGGACCAAATGGCTGTCCACGTTCCATTAAGCGACGCTGCTCAAGCTGAAGCACGTATTTTAATGTTAGGTGCACAAAACATCTTGAACCCTAAAGATGGTAAACCAGTTGTTACACCATCTCAAGATATGGTTTTAGGTAACTACTACTTGACGATGGAAGAAGACGGTCGTGAAGGCGAAGGAATGGTATTTAGTAGTATCGAAGAAGCTGAAATGGCTTATCAACAAGGATATGTTCACTTGCACTCTAGAGTGGGTATCCAAGTTTCTGATATTAAAGACAAACCATTTACTGAATGGCAACGCGATAAAGTATTGATTACCACTGTTGGTAAATTAATCTTTAACCAAATCATGCCAGTAGAATTCCCTTACTTGAACGAACCAACACAAGTAAACTTAGAAGTCCAAACACCAGATAAATACTTCGTTGAATATGGAACAGACATTCCAGCATTTATTGCTGAACAAGAATTAGTTAAACCGTTCAAGAAGAAAAATCTTGGTAACATCATCGCTGAAGTATTCAAACGATTCAAAGTTGCTGAAACTTCAAAAATGTTGGACAGAATGAAAAACTTGGGCTACAAACACTCAACTAAATCTGGTATCACAGTAGGTATCGCCGATATCGCTGTGTTAAGAGAAAAAGAAGAAATTCTAGATGATGCTCATAAACAAGTTGAGAAAATTACTAAACAGTTCCGTCGTGGTTTGATCACTGACGAAGAACGTTACTCTAAAGTAATTGATGTCTGGAATGCTGCTAAAGACACTATCCAACAAAAATTAATGGAAGTGTTGGACGACAGAAACCCAATCTTTATGATGAGTGACTCTGGAGCCCGTGGTAACATCTCCAACTTTACTCAGTTAGCTGGTATGCGTGGATTGATGGCTGCTCCTAATGGACAAATCATGGAATTACCGATCACTTCGAACTTCCGTGAAGGTCTAAGCGTTATGGAAATGTTTATCTCTACCCATGGGGCTCGTAAAGGTATGACCGATACAGCCTTGAAGACAGCCGACTCTGGTTACTTGACTCGTCGTTTAGTTGACGTTGCTCAAGATGTTATTATTCGTGAGACTGACTGTCATACTGACCGCGGTTTAGTTGTTCGCGCTATTGTGAACGGCAACGAAGTTATCGAACCTCTTGAAGAGCGTTTGATTGGTCGTTACACGAACAAATCTGTTATTCACCCTGAAACTGGTGAAGTGATCGTTGGAAGAAACGAATTAATCACAGAACCATTATCAAAAGTTATTTTAGATGCTGGTATCGAAGAAGTAACAATCCGTTCTGCATTTACATGTAACACTCCTCATGGGGTATGTAAATACTGTTACGGACGCAACTTGGCTACTGGTAGCGAAGTTGAAGTTGGAGAAGCAGTTGGAACAATCGCCGCTCAATCAATCGGTGAGCCAGGTACTCAGTTAACAATGCGTACTTTCCATACTGGTGGGGTTGCCGGAGACGATATTACTCAAGGTCTTCCTCGTATCCAAGAGATCTTCGAAGCTCGTCATCCAAAAGGACGTGCAACAATTACTGAAGTTACCGGTGAAGTTATCTCTATTGAAGATAAACAAGCTGAGCGTATTAAAGAAGTAACGATCAAAGGTGCAACAGATACACGTACCTACACTGTTCCTTACACTTCTCGTATGCAAGTAGCTGAAGGAGATATCGTTCAACGTGGACAAGCCTTGATTCAAGGTTCTATTGATCCGAAAGAATTGATCGACATTAGTGATGTATTGACGGTCGAAAACTATATGTTAGCCGAAGTTCAAAAAGTATACCGTATGCAAGGGGTAGAAATTGGGGACAAACATATCGAAGTTATGGTTCGTCAAATGTTGCGTAAAGTTCGAGTTCTTGACCCAGGTGATACTGATCTATTGCCAGGTGCGAAAATCGATATCGCTGAATTTACAGAGAAAAATAAAGCAGTCTTAACGACTGGCGGTCTGCCAGCTACAAGTCGTCCTGTATTGCTTGGAATCACTAAAGCATCACTTGAAACAAACAGTTTCTTGTCTGCTGCATCATTCCAAGAAACAACTCGCGTCTTGACAGATGCTGCTATCCGCGGTAAACGTGACCCATTATTAGGATTGAAAGAAAATGTTATCATCGGTAAGATCATTCCAGCTGGTACAGGAATGCGTAAATACCGTAAGATGGATCCTAAAGGAATTGGCGTTGTAAGCGAAAATGTTTACAGCATCAATGATTTAGAAACAGAAACTCCTTCAGAATTTTAATGGATCATAAAAAGCCAAGCCAGTTAGACACCTAGTCTAGCGGCTTGGCTTTTTTGTTTTACATAATCGTATTAATTGAACTGCATTATAAAAATGAGTCTATTGATGTAGATTTTTTTAATTCTGTGTTAACGTAAAAGCAAATAGTAAATAGAAGCTGGAGGGGAATTTATTTGGCAAATACACAATCATTACCAAATGTACAAACAAAACTATTCATTGATGGAAAATGGGTAGAAGGGTCGAGAGAGAAACGTGCGGTAATCAATCCTGCTACAGGAGAAGAATTGGTAAAAATCTCTCAAGGCGGGAAAGAAGAAGTCCACCAAGCGATTGAAGCAGCGAAAAAAGCTTTTCCGATCTGGTCAGGGATGGAATTGAAAGAACGAGTAGCCATCATGCACAAAATGGCAGATTTGGTCGAAGAGAATACAGATCGTTTGGCGTTGATCATGACGTTGGAACAAGGGAAACCCTTCAAAGAAGCAAAAGGCGAAATCAAAACCAACGTAGACAACCTGCATTGGAATGCTGAAGAAGCTCGTCGTGTCTATGGCGAAACCATTCCTGCACCGAACAACCATAAATATGAAGTGAAAAAACAACCTGTTGGAGTAGTCGGAGCCATCACACCATGGAACTTTCCGTCGAATATGATCGTTCGTAAAATTTCTCCAGCAATCGCTGCTGGCTGTACAGTAGTATTGAAGCCGGCAGGAAATACTCCGCTGTCAGCTATTGCATTGTTTGAACTATTTGAAAAAGCTGGGCTGCCAAACGGTGTAGCCAACTTAGTCATGGGGCGGGCGAGCGATATCGGAGAAGTATTTGCAGAAAGCAAAGATATTCGCAAGTTGACCTTCACTGGTTCTACGGAAGTTGGTCAAATGTTGTATGAGCAATCAGGCAAGACTTTGAAAAAAATGTCGTTGGAACTAGGCGGACATGCTCCTTTTATCGTCTTTAAAGATGCTCCTATCAAACAAACCGTTGATACTTTAGTCGCTATGAAGTTCAGAAATAACGGACAAGCTTGTACTGCGCCTAATCGAATTTTTGTTGAAGAAGCGATCAAAAAAGAATTTACCGAAACATTAGTAGAAGCTGTTGAGAAAGTAACAGTTGGAAATGGATTGGATGATGTTATGGTTGGACCACTAATCAATGAAGATGCCAGAGAAACCATTGATGCACAAATCGCGGATGCAAAAGAAAAAGGCGCTGAGGTATTGATCGGCGGAGGACGATTAAATGAGGGAGAATACGAAAAAGGTTTCTTCTATCAACCAACTGTATTGGACAAAGTGACAACAGAAATGGATATCTTCTATAATGAGACATTCGGTCCGGTGATTCCTTTAATTGGCTTTACGAACGAAGAAGAAGTCATTGAGCTGGCAAACGATTCAGTATTTGGGTTAGCTTCTTATGTATTTACAAAAGACATGCGCATTGCTGAAAAAATCAGCACAGCTTTGGAATACGGTATGGTAGGTGTAAATAATACTGGTGTATCGCAATCAGAAGCTCCTTTCGGCGGTGTGAAATACTCAGGATTAGGTCGTGAAAACGGCAAATACGGAGTAGAAGAATTCATGGAAGTGAAATTCGTTCATACCACTTATTTTATGGAAGACTAAAATTGGACAGTGTATTTAAACAAAGAGAGGGATAACCTCTCTTTGTTTTTTTGTCTATTGGATGAACAACAACAGATTTAGCCACTCATAGAATGCTGGACCAATGAAATAAGCTAGAAGAGCACCTGTAAAAATAAAAGGAGCAAAAGGGATGGCTTGCTGCGAATTAACTTTTTTAACAAGCAGTAACGGGATTTGTATTGCAAAAACCAGCAGACAAGCTAACAGCAGAGCTAGCACACAGGTCTGGTATCCTAAAAGAAAGCCCAGAATGCCGTAACATTTCACGTCACCTCCGCCTATACTGTTTGGAAGACGTTGATAGAAAAGATAAAACAGGAGAAAGAACACGATACCAGTTGCCGAATAGAATAAAAAGTCTTTCGTGCCGTTAAGAACGTGGACAGCGAAAACAGCAGCTGCAAACCATCTCATGATTCGGTCGGGCAGGATTTGATAAGTAAGATCAGAAACAGAAAAAACGATCCCGAACGTGAGCAAGAGCCCTGAAGTAGCTAAGTTAAATATATGATGGTCAACGTATAGATAAATTAAACAAAATGAAGCGGCTGATACCAGTTCAATAATAGGATAAAGAAGAGAAATGCGTTGATGGCAGTGACGACATTTACCCCTTTGGTATAAAATAGAAAAGACTGGGATCAATTCCACGCCAGTTAATACATGATGGCAATTAGGGCAAGCTGAACGACTAAGAGTTATTGGCTGTTTCAATGGGACTCTTAAGCCGACTACGGTTAAAAAAGAGCCCCACACAACACCGTAAACACATAGAATCAATAAATAGACTGTTTCCATACGGATCCCCTGCCTTTGTTTTTTGTCATTAGTACTGTACGAATAAAGCGTGCAAAACCGTTTTAAAATTTTAGGCAAAAAAGAAGAAAAAAACTTTTACGGTTTGTTGACAAAAAAAATTAGACGTGGTATTATTCATAAGGTGCTTTTGTACGCAGATTCCTGTAAACCAGTCGTTCTGACTGTTGCAAAGGCGTATATCCATATTGTCCAGAAGTTGCGTCATGCAGCGTATATTTTTTTAGAAATAAAAGGAACGCCTGGATGTGTGGGATTAGAATTTAATAACCGGAAGGGAGGAAACAAAAAATGCCAACAATTAACCAATTGGTCCGCAAACCTCGTAAATCAAAAATTGAAAAATCTGAGTCTCCTGCTTTAAACAAAGGGTATAACAGTAAACAGAAAAAACAAACTACTGTATTCTCTCCACAAAAACGTGGTGTATGTACTCGTGTAGGTACTATGACTCCTAAAAAACCTAACTCTGCTTTACGTAAATATGCTCGTGTACGTCTATCTAACTTGATCGAAGTTACAGCATACATTCCAGGTGAAGGTCACAACTTACAAGAACATAGCGTGGTACTTCTTCGTGGAGGCCGTGTTAAAGACTTGCCAGGGGTACGTTACCACATCGTTCGTGGTGCTTTAGATACTGCTGGAGTTACTGATCGTAAACAAGGTCGTTCTAAATACGGTACTAAAAAACCTAAATAAATCTCGTGTTAAAAAACACAACAAACTAAACATATTCGAAAGGAGGAATTTGAATGCCTCGTAAAGGTCCTATCGCAAAACGTGAAGTGTTGCCAGATCCAATTTACAATTCAAAATTGGTTACTCGTTTGATCAACCGTTTAATGGTTGATGGAAAACGTGGTAAAGCTGCAACTATTCTTTATAACGCATTTGATACAATCAAAGAAACTACTGGAAATGATCCTATGGAAGTCTTTGAAGAAGCAATGAAAAATATTATGCCAGTTCTTGAAGTTAAAGCTCGCCGTGTTGGGGGTTCTAACTACCAAGTGCCTATCGAAGTTCGTCCAGAACGTCGTTCAGCGCTTGCACTACGTTGGTTAGTAAGCTATTCTCGTCTACGTGGAGAAGATACTATGGATCTTCGTTTAGCACGTGAGATCATGGATGCTGCAAACAACACTGGTTCAGCAGTTAAGAAACGCGAAGATACACATAAAATGGCAGAAGCAAATAAAGCATTTGCTCATTACCGTTGGTAAGATTCTGCTTTCTGTTTTTCAAAGCTGCCCTATAGCAGCTTTGGGAAATAAACAGATTTAAAAATTTACAAAAAAGAGGTGTATATTCAAGATGGCAAAAAGAGAATTTTCTCTAGAAAAAACTCGTAATATCGGAATCATGGCCCATATCGATGCTGGTAAAACAACAACGACTGAGCGTATCCTTTATTACACTGGACGTATCCATAAAATTGGTGAAACTCATGAGGGAGCTTCACAAATGGACTGGATGGAACAGGAGCAAGAGCGTGGTATCACAATCACTTCTGCTGCGACAACTGCTGCTTGGGATGGTCACCGTGTTAACATCATTGATACACCTGGTCACGTGGACTTCACTGTTGAAGTTGAACGTTCATTACGTGTATTAGATGGTGCTGTTGCTTTACTTGATGCTCAATCAGGTGTTGAACCTCAAACTGAAACAGTTTGGCGTCAAGCAACAACTTACGGTGTTCCACGTATTGTATTTGTAAACAAAATGGATAAAACAGGTGCAGACTTCTTGTACTCTGTAAACACTATCCACGACCGTTTACAAGCAAACGCTCACCCAATTCAGTTGCCAATCGGTGCTGAAGATCAATTTACAGGTATTATCGATTTAGTTGAAATGAAAGCCTACAATTACACAAATGATTTAGGTACTGACGTTGAAGAAATCGAAATTCCTGAAGATAAAAAAGAACTTGCTGCTGAATGGCGCACTAATCTGTTAGAAGCACTTGCTGAAACAGATGAAGAGTTCATGATGAAATATCTTGAAGGTGAAGAATTCTCTGTAGAAGAGATTAAATCAGCTATCCGTACTGCAACAGTTAAAGTAGAATTCTACCCTGTTCTTTGTGGTACTGCATTTAAAAACAAAGGTGTTCAATTATTATTGAATGCTGTTGTTGATTACCTTCCATCACCACTTGATGTTCCTCCAATTCAAGGACATTCTGTGGATAATCCAGATGAAATCATCGAACACCATGCTGATGACAACGAGCCATTTGCTGCTCTTGCATTTAAAGTAGCAACTGACCCATTTGTTGGTCGTTTAACATTCTTCCGTGTTTACTCTGGTACTTTGCAATCAGGTTCATACGTTATGAATGCAACTAAAGGTAAACGTGAACGTGTAGGTCGTATCTTGCAAATGCATGCGAACTCACGTAGCGAGATTCCTGAAGTATTCTCAGGTGATATTGCTGCTGCAGTTGGATTGAAAGATACAACTACTGGTGATACTTTATCTGACGAAAAAGAACAAGTTATCTTAGAATCAATGGACTTCCCAGAACCAGTTATCCAAGTTGCTATTGAGCCAAACTCAAAAGCTGACCAAGATAAAATGGGTATCGCTCTTCAAAAATTAGCTGAAGAAGATCCAACTTTCCGTGCTGAAACTGACCACGAAACTGGCGAAGTTATTATCGCTGGTATGGGTGAGTTGCACTTGGACATCATCGTTGACCGTATGAAACGTGAATTTAACGTTGCAGCAACTGTAGGAGCTCCTCAAGTTTCTTACCGTGAAACATTTACTAAAGCTACTGAAGCTGAAGGTAAATTTGTACGTCAATCAGGTGGTAAAGGTCAATACGGACACGTATGGATTGAATTTGCTCCTAACGAAGAAGGTAAAGGTTTTGAATTCGAAGATGCTATCGTTGGTGGATCTGTTCCTCGTGAATACATCCCTGCAGTTAAAGCTGGTTTAGAGGCTTCTCTAGACAACGGTGTTCTTGCTGGATATCCTTTAGTTGACGTTAAAGCGAAACTTTTTGATGGATCTTACCATGATGTTGACTCGAATGAGACTGCATTTAAGGTAGCTGCTTCAATGGCATTGAAAAATGCTGCGAAGAAAGCTGGTCCTGTAATTTTAGAGCCTATGATGGAAGTTGATGTTACTATTCCTGAAGATTATTTAGGAGATATCATGGGACACATCAGCGCTCGTCGTGGACGCATTGAAGGTTCAGAAGTACGTGGAAACACTACTATTGTTAAAGGTATCGTTCCTCTTGCTGAAATGTTCGGATACGCAACAGCGTTACGTTCATCTACACAAGGACGTGGTACATTTACAATGCAATTTGACCACTACGAAGCTGTACCAAAATCAATTTCAGAAGAAATTATCAAGAAAAACGGTTCTGCAGCTGAATAATATTATTTAGCGTAAAACTGTTAAGTATTGCTTTTCTCTACTAAAATCGTTATAATTTTTACTAAAGAATTGGGTTAGTTTGCCATTTGCTTAGGTCTTTGACTTAGGCAAATGCAGACAACTGGATTCGATTAAAATAGCAACTCAATATGAGGAGGAAATTAATAAAATGGCAAAAGAAAAATTCGAACGTACAAAACCCCATGTTAATATTGGTACAATTGGACACGTTGACCACGGTAAAACTACGTTAACTGCTGCAATCACAACTGTATTAGCTAAAAAAGGTTTTGCAAGTACTGCAACTGACTACGCTTCAATCGATGGAGCTCCAGAAGAACGCGAACGTGGAATCACTATCTCAACTTCTCACGTTGAATACGAAACAGACGCTCGTCACTACGCTCACGTTGACTGCCCAGGTCACGCGGACTACGTTAAAAACATGATCACTGGTGCTGCTCAAATGGACGGAGCTATCTTAGTAGTTTCTGCTGCTGACGGCCCAATGCCACAAACTCGTGAGCACATCCTATTGTCTCGCCAAGTTGGTGTTCCATACATCGTTGTTTTCTTAAACAAAGTTGACATGGTTGATGACGAAGAATTATTAGAATTAGTAGAAATGGAAGTTCGTGACTTGTTATCAGAATACGAATTCCCTGGCGATGACACTCCAGTTGTTGCTGGTTCAGCTCTTAAAGCTCTTGAAGGCGATGCTGACTACGAAGACAAAATTATGGAATTAATGGCTGCTGTTGATTCTTACATTCCAAACCCAGAACGTGATACTGACAAAGCATTCATGATGCCAGTTGAGGACGTATTCTCAATCACTGGACGTGGTACTGTTGCTACAGGCCGTGTTGAAGCTGGTGTTGTTAAAGTTGGGGATGAAGTTGAAATCATCGGTCTTCATGACACAGTTAAATCAACTGTTACTGGAGTTGAAATGTTCCGTAAATTATTAGACTACGCTGAAGCTGGAGATAACATCGGTGCTTTGTTACGTGGGGTTTCTCGTGAAGATATCCAACGTGGTCAAGTATTGGCTAAACCAGGTTCAATTACTCCACATACTAAATTTACAGGCGAAGTTTATATCTTATCTAAAGAAGAAGGTGGACGTCACACTCCATTCTTCGGTAACTACCGCCCACAATTCTACTTCCGTACAACTGACGTAACTGGTGTTATCGAGTTACCAGAAGGTACTGAAATGGTTATGCCTGGAGACAACGTTACAATCAGCGTTGAATTGATCGCACCTATCGCTTTAGACCAAGGTACTAAATTCACTATCCGTGAAGGTGGACGTACTGTTGGAGCTGGCGTTGTTGCTTCAATCGAAGCTTAATCAACTAAAGACAACTTTCTTACGCAAGTAAGATTCAAAAGAAGCTTTCCTTTAACGAGGAAAGCTTCTTTTTTTGTGTCTTTGAGTGTGAGTCATTTTTGCTTGAAGGTTTGGATCTTGAGTATTGAGATGGTGTGGTGAGTTCGGTCGTGAAGGTAGAGAAGAAGAGGCTAATGGCTGAAAAACTGAAGTAATTGGTCATCAAGAAGAAGGATAAGCTGCTCATGGACGATGCGGGAGTTCATTTGGGCCATGACGAGATGAATTGCATTGCTCAAGACCGGAACAGCAAAAAAGAAAATTACCTAAGAGCATTCTCATAAGATCAAGTAAAAGGGGAGAATCTACTATATATAGAAGGGGAAGACTCTATTACATAGGCTAACTGTTTTTTGAGTGTATAGGTCGTTGGTTAAAGGGGTGAATTTTCATGCTGACGGGTGGTGAATCGGCCATGAAGCAAAAGCGGATGTTGCTGATGGCCGGAAAAATATCTTTTGCGGCCATCAGGACAAAAAATATCCAGCTCATGGACAATTCAACGGTTCACTTCGGCCATGGCGTAGAAATTATAACTGCTCATGGCCGAAAGTTTAAGAAACTACATCGACATTCCGTAAAAAAATACCTAAAACTAAAAGTAATCTCTTTTTTCTTCTATTTATTGTGTTACACTAAGTAACAAATTTATTAAGGGGGATTCAAATGGGAAAAGAAGTTTCGATCGACTGGGGAAATTTAGGGTTTAATTACATCAAAACGGATTTACGCTACCTATCTCATTGGAAAGATGGAAATTGGGATAACGGTGTATTGACTGAAGACAATCAATTACATATCAGTGAAGGTTCAACTGCGCTGCACTATGGACAATCTTGCTTTGAAGGATTGAAGGCTTATCGCACAAAAGATGGAGATATCAATTTGTTCAGACCGGAAGAAAACGCCAAACGCATGCAAAGAAGCTGCCGCCGTCTGCTGATGCCGGAAGTGCCGACTGATGTATTCGTAGATGCGGTCAAACAAGTGGTAAAAGCTAATGAACATTATTTGCCTCCATACGGAACGGGCGGAACATTATATATTCGACCATTTCTAATAGGTGTTGGAGATAATATCGGAGTTAAGCCTGCTTCAGAATACATTTTCTCTGTATTTTGTATGCCGGTCGGTCCTTATTTCAAAGGTGGACTGACACCGACAAACTTCTTAGTATCGGATTACGATCGCGCAGCTGGCAGAGGTACTGGTGCTGCGAAAGTTGGCGGGAATTATGCAGGAAGTTTACTGCCTGGAGCAGAGGCGCACAAAAGAGCATTCAGCGATGCGATTTATTTGGACCCTATCACTCATACTAAAATAGAAGAAGTAGGGGCAGCGAATTTCTTTGGAATCACAAAAGACGATAAGTTCATCACGCCTGAGTCTCCATCTATTTTGCCGAGTATCACTAAATATTCTTTATTGCATCTGGCAGAACATCGTTTAGGATTAACGGTGGAGCAAGGGGACGTTTATATCGATCAGCTGGATCAATTTAAAGAAGCAGGGGCTTGTGGAACAGCAGCAGTAATTTCTCCTATCGGCGGTATTCAATATGGAGATACCTTCCATGTGTTCTATAGTGAGACTGAAGTAGGACCTGTGACAAAAAGATTGTATGACGAACTGGTCGGAATCCAATTTGGTGATGTAGAAGCTCCAGAGGGCTGGATCGTCAAAGTGTGACAATAAATGTCCAAATCTGGCAAGGAATTATGAAATAAAAATTTGTATCGATAGACAAACAATTTTAAATAAGCTACTATCTTAATATTGCTGACAAATAAGATAGTAGTTTTTTATTAGGTGAACGAAAAACTTTTCAGAAAACTTAAAAAAACGTTGGAATATGCTTGATTTAGTATTGTATTTCCGTTATACTATTTAAGGTGCTGATTTAAAAGAGAGAAGCACAGACCCCGATTTCATTTCGGAATCGATGGCTAAGAAACGGGAGGTTGCGATACACCCGGCCGCTTTGCCACGGCGAGTGTGTCGGAAATTTTCGTGGAGCAATGTCTACTTTATAAGAATAGGCGAAGGAGGGAAAATTATGGCAAAACAAAAAATCCGTATCCGTTTAAAAGCATACGAACACCGTATCTTGGATCAATCAGCGGACAAAATTGTAGAAACAGCAAAGAGAACTGGTGCTAGCGTGTCTGGTCCAATTCCATTACCAACTGAGAGAAGTGTATATACTGTGATCCGTGCGACTCACAAATACAAAGACTCTCGTGAGCAATTTGAAATGCGTACACACAAACGTGTGATCGACATTGTTAACCCAACACCAAAAACTGTTGATGCATTAACAAAACTTGATCTACCATCAGGCGTAGATATCGAAATTAAATTATAATACAAACTAAAAATAATGGAGGTGTACTCATGACCAAAGGAATCTTAGGAAAAAAAGTAGGTATGACACAAGTGTTTACTGAAGCTGGGGAATTAATTCCTGTAACAGTAATCGAAGCTACTCCAAACGTTGTTTTACAACTTAAAACAATGGAAAACGATGGCTACGAAGCAGTTCAACTTGGTTACCAAGATAAACGCGAAGTATTGTCAAACAAACCTGCTAAAGGTCATGTAGCAAAAGCAAATGCTACTCCTAAGCGCTTCATACGTGAATTCGACGATGTTGAGCTAGGGGAATACGAAGTAGGAAAAGAAGTAACTGTAGAAGTATTTGAAGCCGGAGACATCGTTGATGTAACGGGGACAACAAAAGGTAAAGGATTCCAAGGTGTTATTAAACGCCATGGCCAATCTCGTGGACCAATGTCTCACGGATCTCGTTACCACCGTCGTCCTGGTTCTATGGGTCCCGTTGATCCTAACCGTGTATTCAAACGTAAATTATTACCAGGTCGTATGGGTGGAAACCGTGTAACAATTCAAAACCTTGAAATTGTACGTGTTGACGCTGAAAAAAATGTTATCTTAATTAAAGGTAATGTACCTGGAGCTAAAAAATCCTTAATCCAAATCAGAACTGCTCTTAAAGCAGTTAAATAAAGATCGAAGAAAGGAGGAGCAAAGGAATGGCAAAATTAGTCTTATTTAAACAAGACGGTTCTCAAAATGGCGAAGTTACATTAAACGATGCTATTTTCGGAATTGAACCAAATGAAAATGTTGTTTTTGATGCAATCATCATGCAACGTGCTTCATTAAGACAAGGAACACACAAAGTTAAAAACCGTAGTGCAGTAAGAGGCGGTGGCCGTAAACCATGGAGACAAAAAGGTACTGGACGTGCTCGTCAAGGATCTATCCGTTCACCACAATGGCGTGGCGGTGGTGTTGTCTTTGGACCTACACCTCGTTCTTACAGCTACAAACTTCCTAAAAAAGTTCGTCGTTTAGCAATCAAATCTGTTCTTTCTTCTAAAGTAGCAGACGAAAACGTAATCGTTGTAGATGCATTGAACTTCGATGCACCAAAAACGAAAGAATTTGCACAAGTGTTAAACAATTTAAACGTTGATACAAAAGTATTAGTAGTTGTAGAAGACGGAAATGATTTTACAGCATTATCAGCTCGTAACCTTCCAGGAGTAACAGTAGTATCTCCAAGCAACGTTACAGTTTTAGATGTTGTAGCTCATGAAAAATTGATTTTTACACAAACTGCTCTAACTAAAGTAGAGGAGGCTCTTCAATAATGGAAGCACGCGAAGTAATCTTGCGTCCGATGATCACTGAAAAAGCTATGCTTGCTGAAGACAGCAAAAAATACACTTTTGAAGTTGACGTTCGCGCAAACAAAACTCACATCAAACAAGCAATTGAAGAAATCTTTGGCGTAAAAGTTAAAAACGTGAATGTTATGAACGTACGTGGAAAATTGAAACGTATGGGTAAATATTCTGGTTACACTAAAAAACGTCGTAAAGCTGTAGTAACTTTAACTGCAGACTCAAAAGATATCGAATTTTTCGAAGCTGAATAATTCAAAATACTATCAAATAGGAGGGAAATCACGTGGCGATTAAAAAGTACAAACCTACCACTAACGGCCGCCGTAATATGACAGGTTCTGACTTTTCAGAGATTACATCTACAACACCTGAAAAGACTTTACTAGAACCTAACAAAAAAAAGGCTGGTCGTAACAACGCTGGTAAAATCACTGTACGTCACCAAGGTGGCGGGCACAAACGCAGCTACCGTGTTATCGACTTCAAACGTAATAAAGACGATGTTGTCGGTATCGTAAAAACTGTTGAGTATGATCCAAACCGTTCTGCTAATATTGCATTAGTACACTATACAGATGGGATCAAAACTTACATTCTTGCACCAAAAGGAATTGAAGTAGGGCAACATATTCTTTCAGGAGAAAATGCTGATATTAAAGTAGGTAATGCTTTACCTCTATCAAGTATTCCAGTTGGTACTGTTATCCACAATATTGAGTTGAAACCAGGTAGAGGTGGACAATTAGTTCGTTCTGCTGGAACAAGCGCTCAAGTTTTGGGTAAAGAAGGTAAATACGTATTAGTTCGTTTAGGTTCAGGCGAAGTTCGTCAAATCTTAGCTTCTTGCCGTGCTACAATCGGTGAAGTTGGTAACGAGCAACACGAATTGATCAACATCGGTAAAGCCGGACGTTCACGTTGGATGGGTAAACGCCCTACTGTTCGTGGATCTGTAATGAACCCTAACGATCACCCACACGGTGGTGGTGAAGGTAAAGCTCCAATCGGACATGCTGGTCCATTAACTCCATGGGGTAAACCTGCATTAGGATTGAAAACACGTAACAAAAAAGCTAGATCTAACAAACGAATCGTACGTCGTCGTAAAACAAAATAATCTAGGCGAATTGGAAAACCAATTTGCTGCATAACTGGAAGGAGGTTCAACTATGGGTCGTAGTCTTAAAAAAGGACCTTTCGTCGATGAACACTTAATGAAAAAGGTAGAAGCAATGGATGCTAGCGAGAAGAAAACAGTTATCAAAACTTGGTCTCGTCGTTCAACAATTTTCCCGAACTTTATTGGACACACAATTGCGGTATACGATGGACGGAAACATGTTCCTGTTTATGTACAAGAAGACATGGTCGGACACAAATTAGGTGAATTTGCACCAACAAGAACTTACCGTGGACATACTGCGGATGACAAGAAAACTAAACGTTAATATTTGAGGGGAGGATTACTCATGTCAGAACAAATTACAGCAGCTAAATCTACTGCTAAAAGTGTTCGCATTGCCGCTCGTAAGGTTCGTTTAGTTGTCGATCTTATTAGAGGTAAAAGTGTAGGAGAAGCAATTTCAATCTTGAAATTCACTCCACGCGGCGCTTCACCAGTAGTCGAAAAAGTATTGAAATCTGCTATTGCTAATGCAGAACATAACTATGATTTAAACATTGAAAACTTGGTAGTAAGCGAAGCCTTCGTAGACGAAGGACCAACGATGAAACGTTTCCGTCCTCGTGCTAAAGGTTCAGCTTCACCAATCATGAAACGTACAAGCCACATCACTATCGTGGTATCAGAAAAAAAGGAGGGCTAATCTGTGGGTCAAAAAATTAATCCAAAAGGCTTGCGTGTAGGTATCATCCGCGACTGGGATTCTAAATGGTATGCAGAAAAAGAATTCGGCGCTTACTTGCATGAAGATATCGCTATTCGCGAATACATCTTCAAAAACCTTAGCGATGCATCAATTTCATTAGTAGAAATTGAACGTGCTGCTAACCGTGTAAATATCTCAATTCACACTGCTAAACCAGGAATGGTTATCGGTAAAGGTGGATCTGAAGTAGATGCTTTACGTAAGAAATTAAACGAATTATCAGGCAAACGTGTTCACATCAACATCGTGGAAATCAAAAAACCTGATTTAGATGCAAAATTAGTTGGAGAAGGAATCGCACGTCAACTAGAAAATCGTGTAGCCTTCCGCCGCGCTCAAAAACAAGCTATCCAACGCACAATGCGTGCTGGAGCTAAAGGTATCAAAACTCAAGTTTCTGGTCGTTTGAACGGTGCAGATATGGCTCGTAGCGAGACACATTCTGAAGGAACTGTTCCATTGCACACATTGCGTGCAGACATCGATTACGCTTGGGAAGAAGCTGACACTACTTACGGTAAACTAGGCGTTAAAGTTTGGATCTACCGTGGAGAAGTATTACCAGCTAAAAAGAATGCAGAGAAAGGAGGGAAATAACATGTTAGTACCTAAACGTGTAAAATTCCGTCGTGAATTTAGAGGTAAAATGCGTGGAGAAGCTAAAGGCGGTAAAGAAATCGCTTATGGTGAATTCGGCTTACAAGCTATAGAATCACACTGGATCACAAACCGTCAAATTGAAGCTGCTCGTATTGCTATGACTCGTTACATGAAACGTGGCGGGAAAGTATGGATCAAAATTTTCCCTCACAAATCATACACATCTAAAGCTATCGGAGTTCGTATGGGTTCTGGTAAAGGTGCTCCTGAAGGATGGGTTTCACCAGTTAAACGTGGAAAAATCATGTTTGAAGTTGGCGGCGTATCTGAAGAAGTAGCTCGTGAAGCTTTACGTTTAGCATCACACAAATTACCAGTCAAAACGAAATTCGTAAAACGCGAAGAAATTGGTGGTGAATCTAATGAAGGCTAATGAACTTAAAGAATTATCCACTTCAGAAATGATTGAAAAAGAAAAAGAATTTAAAGAAGAATTATTCAATCTAAGATTCCAATTGGCTACTGGTCAGTTAGAGAATACTTCAAGATTGAGCGAAGTTCGCAAATCTATCGCACGCATCAAAACTGCGTTGCGTCAAGCTGAATTACAAAAATAGTTGATCGATAAAGGAGGTCGCTAACGAATGACTGAAGAACGTAATCAACGTAAAGTTTATCAAGGACGCGTAGTTTCTGACAAAATGGACAAAACTATCGTAGTTCAAATTGATACTCAAAAACGTCATCCAGTATACGGTAAACGTATGAAATACTCTAAAAAATATAAAGCACATGATGAAAACAACAGTGCAAAATTAGGCGATATCGTTAAAATCATGGAAACTCGTCCACTATCAGCAACTAAACACTTCCGTTTGGTTGAAATCGTAGAAGAGTCAATCATTATCTAATAAATACCCTAATTGAAAAAAATGAAGTTTCTAATTCCGAAAGGAGGATACGAAAGTGATCCAATCAGAAAGTCGTTTAAAAGTAGCTGACAACTCTGGAGCACGTGAAGTACTTACTATTAAAGTACTAGGTGGTTCTGGCCGTAAGACTGCTAACATTGGTGATGTAATTGTTTGTACGGTTAAACATGCAACACCAGGTGGCGTTGTCAAAAAAGGTGAAGTTGTAAAAGCTGTTATTGTACGTACAAAAACAGGAGCTCGTCGTGCAGACGGTTCTTACATTAAATTTGATGAAAATGCTTGTGTTATCATCCGTGATGACAAGAGCCCAAGAGGAACTCGTATCTTTGGACCTGTTGCTCGTGAATTACGCGACAGCAACTACATGAAGATCGTTTCATTGGCTCCAGAAGTTCTTTAATACCCAACCATCCACGAAGGAGGTGCGAGAAAAATATGTTTATTAAAACAGGAGATAAAGTTAAAGTTATCACTGGTAAAGATAAAGGAAAAGAAGGCGTAGTTACTGCTGTATTTCCTAAGAAAAATCGTGTTACCGTTGAAGGTGTAAACATTATGAAAAAACACCAAAAACCATCATCATTTGAACCAAATGGCGGGATCTTAGAAATCGAAGCTCCAGTTCATGTATCAAATGTTATGTTGATCGATGCTTCAACAGGTGAACCAACTCGCGTTGGCTACAAAGTTGAAGATGGTAAAAAAGTACGTATTTCTAAAAAATCCGGTGAAGTTTTAAACTAATATATTAAGGAAGGAGGGACTAACTTCATGAACCGCCTTAAAGAAAAATATCAAAAAGAAATTACTCCATCTATGATGGAAAAATTTAACTACACATCAATCATGCAAACTCCAAAAGTTGACAAGATCGTTATCAACATGGGTGTAGGTGATGCTGTATCTAACACTAAAAACTTAGACAAAGCTGTTAATGAATTGACAGTAATTTCTGGTCAAAAACCAGTAATCACAAAAGCAAAAAAATCAATCGCTGGCTTCCGTTTACGTGAAGGTATGCCGATTGGTACTAAAGTAACATTACGTGGAGACAGAATGTACGATTTCTTAGACAAATTGGTTTCTGTTTCACTTCCTCGTGTACGTGACTTCCGCGGTGTGAGCAATAAAGCTTTCGACGGACGTGGTAACTACACGCTAGGAGTTAAAGAACAACTTATCTTCCCTGAGGTTGAGTACGATATGGTTGATAAAGTTCGCGGAATGGACATTGTTATTGTAACTACTGCTAACACTGACGAAGAATCTCGTGAATTATTAACACAACTTGGAATGCCATTCCAAAAATAATATAGGAGGCGAAGATAGTGGCTAAAAAATCAATGATTGCTAAAAGTAAACGCCCTGCTAAATTCTCAACTCAAGAATACACTCGTTGTGAACGCTGTGGTCGTCCACATTCAGTTTACCGCAAATTCAAACTTTGCCGTATTTGCTTACGCGAACTAGCCTATAAAGGTGAAATTCCTGGTATGAAAAAAGCAAGCTGGTAAAACGAAACTCGCAAAAAGGAGGCTAAAAAATCATGGTCATGACTGATCCAATCGCAGATTTTCTAACTCGTGTTCGTAACGCTAACTCAGCTAGACACGAATCGTTAGAAGTACCTGCTTCAAAATCTAAAAAAGATATTGCTAACATTTTAAAACGTGAAGGTTTTGTAAAAAATGTTGAATTTGTTGAAGACGACAAACAAGGCGTTATCCGTGTTTTCTTAAAATATGGACAAAACAACGAACGTGTTATCACTGGATTGAAACGTATCTCTAAACCAGGTTTGCGTGTTTACGCTAAAGCTGGCGATGTACCTAAAGTTCTTAACGGACTTGGTATTGCGATCGTATCAACTTCAGAAGGCGTCGTTACAGACAAAGAAGCAAGAGCAAAAAATATCGGTGGCGAAATACTCGCTTACGTTTGGTAATATTTAAGATTAAATAAGGAGGTGCCCTGCTATGAGCCGTATTGGAAATAAAGTTATTACTATTCCTGCTGGAGTAGAAGTTACTCAAAACGATGATGTAGTAACTGTTAAAGGTCCTAAAGGAGAACTAAACTTCTCTAAAAGCCCAGCTATTACAATGACTGTTTCTGACAACGAAATTTCTTTCGACCGTCCAGATGACAGCAAAACTCACCGTACAATCCACGGAACTACACGTGCCATCGTTAACAACATGGTTGTTGGAGTTACTGAAGGATTTGAAAAAACTTTAGATTTGATTGGGGTTGGATACCGAGCTCAATTACAAGGTAACAAACTTGTATTGAACGTTGGTCTTTCACATCCAGTTGAATTTGAAGCAAGAGAAGGCGTAACTGTTGAAGTTCCTTCAAACACTAAGATTATTGTTAAAGGAATCAACAAAGAACACGTTGGAGAACTTGCAGCTAACATTCGCGCAGTTCGTCCTCCTGAGCCTTACAAAGGTAAAGGTATTCGTTACACTGACGAATTCGTTCGTCGTAAAGAAGGTAAAACAGGTAAATAACCTGGCAGCCTAAATCGTTACAAATAAAATAAAGAGGTGACAATTGTGATTTCAAAACCAGACAAAAACAAAGTCCGTCTAAAAAGACATGGACGTGTGCGTGCTAAAATTTCTGGTACTGCTGAGTGCCCACGTTTGAACGTATTCCGTTCAAATAAGAATATCTACGCTCAAGTAATTGACGACGTAGCGGGTGTCACGCTCGCAAGTGCATCTACATTAGATAAAGAAGTTTCAGGCGAATCAAAAACAGAACAAGCATCAGCTGTCGGAGCATTAATTGCTAGCCGTGCTGTTGAAAAAGGTATTAAAGAAGTAGTCTTTGACCGTGGTGGATACCTATACCATGGCCGTGTTCAAGCTTTAGCTGAAGCTGCTCGCGAAAATGGACTAGACTTTTAAGAAAAGGAGGAAAACCACACATGGTATACATCGATCCAAACTCAATGGAATTAGAAGATCGTGTTGTTACAATCAACCGTGTAACTAAAGTAGTTAAAGGTGGACGTCGTTTACGTTTTGCTGCATTAGTTGTTGTCGGAGACAAAAACGGACACGTAGGATTTGGTACTGGTAAAGCTCAAGAAGTACCAGAAGCTATCCGTAAAGCAATTGAAAGTGCTAAGAAAAATCTTATTGAAGTACCGAGAGCTGGTTCAACAGTACCTCATGAAGTTGTTGGTCGCTACAGCGGTGGAAATGTTTTAATCAAACCTGCAATTGAAGGTTCTGGAGTTTCTGCTGGTGGTCCAGTTCGTGCCGTAATGGAATTAGCTGGTATTGCTGACGTAACAAGTAAATCATTAGGTTCAAGCACTCCAATCAATATGGTACGTGCAACAATCGAAGGATTAACTCAATTAAAACGCGTTGAAGAAGTTGCAAAACTTCGCGGTAAATCTGTAGAAGAAATTATCGGATAAAAGGAGGACAATAAGAAATGGCTAATTTAGAAATTACTTTAAAACGTAGCGTTATCGGACGTCCTCAAAATCAACGTGATACAGTTAAAGCTTTAGGTCTTAAAAAGACTAACAGCACTGTAGTTAAACCTGCTAATGAAGCAATCAAAGGTATGGTTAACACAATTTCACATTTAGTGGACGTTAAAGAAGTTTAATTAATGTAAACTTTCGTAAGATTCAAATTGAAGGAGGTGCCCAAATAATGAAACTTCATGAATTACAACCTGCAGAGGGTTCTCGTAAAGTACGCAACCGTGTAGGACGCGGAACTTCTTCTGGTAACGGTAAAACTTCAGGTCGTGGTCAAAAAGGACAAAAAGCACGTTCAGGTGGTGGCGTTCGTTTAGGTTTTGAAGGTGGACAAACACCTTTATTCCGTACATTGCCAAAACGTGGATTCACGAATATCAACCGCAAAGAATACGCTGTTGTTAATCTTGATACACTTAACCGCTTTGAAGACGGAACTGAAGTATCACCAGCTTTACTAGTAGAAACAGGAGTCATCAAAGACGAAAAATCAGGAATTAAAGTGCTAGGAAACGGAACAATTGAACGTAAATTGACTGTTAAAGCAAATAAATTCTCCCAAGCAGCTAAAGAAGCAATCGAAGCTGCTGGCGGTTCAGTTGAGGTGATTTAATGTTAAAGGTCCTAAAAGATGCATTTAAAGATAAGGACATTAGAGGAAGAATTTTCTTCACTCTAGGAATCTTGATTCTCTTTCGTTTAGGAACCCATATAACGGTTCCTGGCGTGAATGCAAGTGCGTTGGGAGATTTATCTTCATCGGGACTATTTAGCTTATTGAATACCTTTGGTGGTGGAGCACTTAGCAGCTATTCTATATTTGCGCTTGGTGTTTCTCCGTATATCACCGCCTCTATCGTTGTCCAATTGCTGCAAATGGATATTATTCCTAAATTTGCAGAGTGGGCTGATCAAGGGGAAGTTGGACGTCGTAAATTGAATCAAGTGACTCGTTACTTGACGATTTTTTTAGCGTTTGTACAAGCGGTCGGTATATCCTATGGATTCAATGCCTTAACAAACTTAGGGTTGGTTAATAATCCAAGTGTGACGACATATCTGTCCATTGCACTTATTCTTACTGCAGGAACAATGATGGTTTTATGGTTAGCTGAGCTCATAACTGTTAATGGTTTTGGGAACGGCACTTCAATGATCATCTTCTCAGGTATCATTGCCCGTGTTCCTTCAGACCTTTACAATTTTTACAACACTCAAATTCGAAATGCGGGTTCTGAAATGACAGAAGCGATCCTATTCTCCATGTTGATTGCTATTGGGTTTATCCTTTTAGTGATTGCAGTGGTTTATATGGAAAACGCCAGACGCAAAATTTCAGTACAGTACTCTAAACGTGTTTCGTCTAATGACCAAAGCGCCCATATACCATTGAAAGTAAATTCAGCTGGTGTTATTCCAGTTATTTTTGCGAGTTCCTTTATCATGACTCCTCAAACCATCTTAGGTTTCTTTAGTCAGAGTTCTGGAAATGAGACTTGGTATCAAGTGCTTAATCAAATTTTCAATTTGGAAGAACCAATAGGAGCTGTGATCTATACGGTCTTGATCGTAGTGTTCACTTACTTCTACGCCTTCATCCAAGTTAATCCGGAGAAAGTTTCCGAAAACTTGCAAAAACAGGGTGGTTATATCGCAAGTGTACGCCCCGGAAAAGCAACTCAAGATTATTTATCGAAAGTTCTTGTCCGATTAAGTACAATAGGTGCACTGTATCTAGGCATTATTGCTTTGGTACCGATTCTTGCATCTAACTTGTGGAATTTACCTTCTTCTGTGGCTCTTGGCGGAACCAGTTTACTAATTGTAGTAGGTGTGGCTCTTGAATCAATGAGACAACTAGAAGGACAAACTGCAAAAAGAAGTTATCGTGGCTTTATCCAATAAGAAGAACGTGTTGAGGATTTTCCTCAGCACTAATTCTTACATTTAAGGAGGAAAAATGATGAATCTCATTTTAATGGGGCTTCCTGGTGCAGGAAAAGGGACGCAAGCAGAACAAATTGTAGATGCTTATCAAATACCTCATATTTCAACAGGAGATATGTTCCGGGCTGCAGTTGAAAACCAAACTGAATTAGGACTAAAAGCAAAATCTTTTATGGATTCTGGAAACTTAGTACCTGATGAAGTAACCAATGGAATCGTCAACGAACGTTTGGCTGAATCCGACACTGAAAGAGGATTTCTTTTAGATGGTTTCCCTCGTACATTGAATCAAGCGGAAGCGTTAGAAGAAATCACCAACAACTTAAACAAACCAATCGATGCTGTTTTTTACATTGAAGTGAACAAAGACATTTTAATGCAAAGACTTACTGGTCGTTTTATGTGCAGCAATTGTGGAGCAACATACCACAAACTGAATAAACCGACACAAGTTGAAGGTACGTGTGATCGTTGCGGAGGGCATGAGTTCTATCAAAGAGAAGATGACAAACCTGAAACAGTCGAGAATCGTATAAACGTAAACGTTGAATTAACAGAACCTCTTTTGAACTTCTACAAAGAGCGTGGGGTTTTGTACACCGTAAACGGCGAAGATGATGTGAAAGATGTTTTTGCTGCAATTAAAGCAGTCATTGATCAAAGCAAATAATCTTTACCATTTATTACAAAATCCATCTTTTCTTTTATTTGTTTTTTAAGCAAATAAACTTCACATTTGTTCAAAAAAGTCAATAAATGATTTTTGAGAAACTTGTAGAAGAATTTGGGTTATGCTATAATATTAAAGGTATTGACTTTAAAATGCTTTTTTGTTGTGTTATAATCTATAAGTTAAGATGAAAACAAGTGGGGGCAAGATCGCGCTCACTGTTTATCGCGTGTTAGAAGCGAAAAAACTAAAGGAGGTACTAGGCGTGGCGAAAGACGATGTCATAGAAATTGAAGGAACAGTCGTTGAAACTTTGCCAAATGCAAGTTTTAAAGTTGAACTTGAAAATGGCCATATTGTATTGGCGCATGTTTCCGGTAAGATTCGTATGAATTACATTCGTATATTACCAGGGGATAAAGTTACAGTTGAGTTATCTCCATATGATTTATCACGTGGACGTATAACTTACCGCTTTAAATAATTGCACTCCGTCACTAAAATAGGAGGGTTAGTTCATGAAAGTAAGACCATCAGTTAAAAAAATGTGTGATAAATGTAAAGTTATCCGCCGTAATGGTCGGGTAATGGTCATTTGTGAAAATCCAAAACATAAACAACGTCAAGGATAATATAAAATATTAGGAGGTGTAATTGTAATGGCTCGTATTGCAGGTGTAGATATTCCACGTGACAAACGTGTAGTAATTTCTCTAACTTATATATATGGAATCGGTAAAAAAACAGCTAGCGATGTTTTAGCAGCAGCTGGTGTATCAGAAGATGTTCGCGTACGCGATCTAACCAACGATCAATTAGACGCTATCCGTGTGGAAGTGGACAAATTGAAATTAGAAGGAGATCTTCGTCGTGAAGTAAGCCAAAATATCAAACGTTTGATTGATATTGGTTCATACCGAGGCATGCGTCACCGTCGTGGATTACCAGTTCGTGGACAAAACACGAAAAATAATGCACGTACTCGTAAAGGCCCAGCTAAGGCAATTGCAGGTAAGAAAAAATAATTAAGAAGTAAGGAGGTAAACCTTAATGGCAAGAAAAGTTCAACGCAAACGTCGTGCGAAAAAGAATATTGAGAGCGGAGTAGCTCATATCCGTTCAACATTCAATAATACTATTGTAATGATTACTGATACTCATGGAAACGCAATTTCATGGTCATCAGCAGGATCACTAGGTTTCCGCGGATCAAAAAAATCAACTCCATTTGCAGCTCAATTAGCAGCTGAAGCAGCAGCTAAAGTAAGTATGGAAAATGGAATGAAAACAGTCGAAGTTGCAGTTAAAGGTCCTGGTTCAGGTCGTGAAGCAGCAATTCGTTCGTTGCAAGCAACAGGTTTAGAAGTTACAGCTATTCGTGACGTAACTCCAATTCCTCATAATGGATGCCGCCCTCCAAAACGCCGTCGTGTTTAATTGAGAGCTGCTTCATTTTTTGTAGGTTTGCACTCGATAACATGAACTTAACGTTTTGAAAGGGGTAAATAGCAGAATGATCGAAATTGAAAAGCCAAGAATTGAAACGATTGAGATCAGCGATGATGCCAAGTTTGGTAAATTCGTTGTAGAACCACTTGAACGCGGGTATGGAACTACGTTAGGAAATTCCTTGCGTCGTATATTATTGTCTTCTCTTCCGGGAGCAGCTGTAACAAATATTCAAATTGACAGTGTTTTACATGAATTTTCTACTATTGATGGTGTTGTTGAGGATGTTACAGCAATCATCTTAAATATTAAAAAATTGGCACTCAAATTATACTCTGAAGAGGACAAGACGATTGAAATCGATGTGAAAGGCCCTGCAGTGGTAACAGCAGCAGACATCATTTTCGATAGTGATGTTGAAATCTTAAACCCTGACTTGTATATCTGTACTGTATCTGAAGGCGGACATTTCCATGTTCGTATGACAGCTAAAAAAGGTAGAGGTTATGCAAGAGCTGAACACAATAAAAAAGACGATATGCCAATTGGTGTATTGCCAGTCGATTCAATTTACACCCCAGTTAGTCGTGTGAACTACCAAGTCGAAAATACTCGTGTTGGTCAAAAGGATACTTTTGATAAACTGACACTTGATGTATGGACAGACGGTTCAATTAGCCCTGAAGAAGCAGTTAGTTTAGCTGCACGTATTCTTACAGAGCATTTGAATATCTTCGTAAATCTAACGGATGAAACACGTAAAGTGGAAATCATGGTGGAAAAAGAAGAGACTCAAAAAGAGAAAAAACTTGAAATGACAATAGAAGAACTTGATTTGTCTGTACGTTCATACAACTGTTTGAAACGTGCTGGAATTAATACCGTACAGGAATTAACTGACAAATCAGAAGCTGAAATGATTAAGGTACGTAATCTTGGACGTAAATCACTTGAAGAAGTTAAATTCAAATTGAATGAACTAGATTTAAGCTTACGCCACGATGACTAGTCGTACTGTATCAAGGGAGGATAATATACAATGGGTTACCGTAAATTAGGACGTACAAGCTCTCAACGTAAAGCTATGTTACGTGACTTAACTTCTGACTTAATCATCAACGAACGTATTGTAACTACTGAAGCTCGCGCTAAAGAAGTTCGCAAAACGACTGAGAAAATGATTACTTTAGGAAAACGCGGAGATTTGCATGCTCGTCGTCAAGCAGCTGCTTTCGTTCGTAACGAAGTTGCTTCTGTTAAAGAAGAAGAAGATGCAATCGTCGTACAATCAGCTTTACAAAAATTATTCGGGGACATTGCACCACGTTATACTGAACGTCAAGGTGGATACACTCGTATTTTGAAAACTGAAAACCGTCGCGGTGATGGTGCTCCAATGGTTGTTATTGAATTAGTTTAATTCAACTATTGAGTACTTCAGATTTAGCCATTTGTCAAAAACGTTCGCGTTTAGACAGATGGTTAAATAATATGGTAATAAATGACGTTCACTTTTTAGATGTATGAAACGGAGTGTTATGATGATGAAAGATCCGTCTTTCTAGTCTAGCTCTAAACTTCTCTTAGAGAATCAGTTCTCTAAGAGAGGTACATTCATCAATAAAAGTGATTTTTTTTATTTTAAAGCAGCTGGAAAATAAGTTTATCTTTATTTTTCAGTTACTTTAAACTAAAAAGACTAAATGAACGAATTTCTCAGATACTCTATAAAATGAACAGGTCTGTATAGTATAATGTAACGTAGAATAACGTAATGGGCTATGAGAGATGACAGACTGCGGTTAAGCTGGGATAACAGCCGACTAGTCTGGATAGAACCATCTTTACTACAAATGAGTATGAGAACTGATTTGCAGCCTAAAAGAATACGCGGGGAGTTAGCTATGAATAAAATCATTACATTAAATAATCTAGTATATACTTACAATGAAACGGATCAAAGACCTGCTCTGAATGGGGTTTCTTTAGAGATCGAAGAAGGCGAATGGATAGCGATCATTGGACCTAACGGCTCAGGGAAGTCGACGTTGGCAAAAACGATCAACGGACTGATTGCTCCTGACAGCGGAGAAGTCTTTATTGATCAATTGCCGCTGACAGAAGAAAATATCTGGAGCATCCGTGAAAAAGTAGGGATGGTCTTCCAAAACCCTGACAACCAATTCGTCGGATCTACGGTTCAAGACGATGTCGCTTTTGGGTTGGAAAATCAAGCGGTCCCAAGAGACGAAATGGTTCAGCGAGTAGAATCTGCATTAGCGCAAGTTAAGATGCTGGATTTCAAAGAGAGAGAACCGGCGCGTCTTTCTGGCGGACAAAAACAACGTGTGGCTATTGCCGGAGTTGTTGCGATCGCCCCTAAGATCATCATCTTGGATGAAGCAACAAGCATGCTGGATCCGCAGGGACGTCAAGAAGTTATTGAGACTGTCCAACGCATTAAAGAGAAAGAAAACCTGACTGTTATTTCGATCACTCATGATATCGACGAAGCTGCAAATGCGAATCGAATCCTAGTGATGCAAGCTGGCAAACTAGTGAAAGAAGGAACTCCGCAAGAGATCTTTTCTAATGGCGACCAGCTGATCGATATGGGATTGGACCTTCCTTTTCCTGAAAAGCTGAAAGTGGCTTTAGAAGAAAGAGGCATTACAGTTCCCGAAACTTATTTAACTGAAGAAGGGATGGTGGAATGGTTATGGACATTACTTTCGAAAAAGTAGGGTACACATACCAAAAAGGCTCACCATTCGAAAGCCGTGCTTTATATGATATCGACTTTGATATCAAACAAGGCAGCTACACAGCACTCGTTGGGCATACAGGAAGCGGAAAGTCGACGATTCTTCGTCACTTGAACGCCTTGAATAAACCCACTGAAGGCAAAGTGATCATCGGCGATCGGGAAATCATTTCAACCACAAACAATAAAAACTTAAAAGGCATCCGTAAAAAAGTCGGGATCGTGTTCCAGTTCCCTGAAGCTCAATTGTTCGAAGAAACGATCGCAAAAGATATTGCGTTTGGTCCGAAGAACTTTGGTGCAACAGAAGAAGAAGGCATTGAGATCGCGAAGCGTATGCTGCCGTTAGTCGGGCTAGACGAAACGTATATGGAACGTTCTCCATTTGATCTGTCAGGCGGACAAATGCGCCGTGTGGCAATCGCAGGTGTGTTGGCGATGGAACCGGAAGTATTGGTCCTAGACGAACCAACAGCCGGCTTAGATCCTAAAGGACGTACCGAGATGATGGAGATGTTCTACAGCTTGTATAAAGAGCAAGGCATCACGATCGTACTCGTAACGCATCAAATGGAAGACGTAGCGAATTACGCCAACCATATGATCATCCTTGAAAATGGGACTGTCGTTAAAGAAGGTGCTCCGCGTGAGATCTTTAAAGACGAAGCTTGGTTGGAAAGCAAACAATTGGATGTTCCGGCAACAGTATCTTTTGCCAGCCGTTTAGAAGAACGTATCGGTCTTCAATTAGGCGAGATCCCATTGACGACAGAAGAATTGGCAGACAAATTGGTTGCTGAACTGAATCGGAAAACTGCTGCTGGTTTGAACCCTTTTGAAGGCGGTGATGCCAAATGATGGAGAAATTGATCTTTGGGCGTTACATTCCAGGTAATTCTTGGATTCACCGCTTAGACCCGAGAGCGAAATTATTGAGTACGATTTTCTTTATTTTTGTTATCTTCTTAGCAAATAACTGGCAAACGTATCTGACCTTATTCATTTTTGTCTTAACTGCTGTACTGTTATCAGAAATCAAAATGAGTTTCTTTATCAACGGGATAAAACCGATGATCTGGCTGATCCTATTTACCGTTATTCTCCAAGTGCTGTTTACTGGGGGAGGAGAAGTTTACTTCCAGTGGGGCATTTTGATGATAACCTCTCAAGGATTGATGAACGGGGTATTCATTTTCTGCCGTTTTGTGTTGATCATCTTCATGTCGACACTCTTGACGCTGACGACAATGCCTTTATCGCTGACAGATGCATTAGAGTACCTTATGCGTCCTTTGACAGCTTTGAAGGTTCCTGTTTACGAAATCGCATTGATGCTCTCTATTGCGCTTCGATTCGTTCCTACATTGATGGACGAGACAGAGAAGATCATGAATGCGCAGCGAGCACGTGGGGTAGATTTCGGAGAAGGAAATGTCTTCCAGCAAATGAAAGCTATCGTACCATTGTTGATCCCATTATTTGTGAGTTCATTCAACCGTGCTGAAGAATTAGCGACCGCTATGGAAGCACGAGGCTACAGCGGCGGAGAAGGACGTACCAAGTTCCGTAAACTGGACTGGAGCGCTTCTGACACGCTTGTAATGGCCGTATTCGTATTGATGACTGGTGCACTGGTCTTATTAAGAACTTAAATCGTTTGAATTTAAAGATGCCTCACCACAGTCACTTCCAACGAAGCGTTGTGTGAGGCATTTTTTTTGGATATATTGGTAAAGTAATTTTTCCGGTAGTGTTGTCAAAGAAATCCCCTTCGGTCTATGGGTGACTAAGTGAGAGCCATGGGACCGCCTTGAGCCAAAGAGCGTCTCAAGACTTGCAAGCTTCAAACTTATTGTAACGGCTGAAGCCGCACACTAAGTAATTCTCATTGCATCCTTCTTCATGGCTACAAGCCACCCATATTCCTCCTGAAATTTCTAGGAGTGGATTAAAAAAAAAAACTTAGATTTTGCTTACAAACATCAAATGTCGTATAAACTTATAAATGTAGGTAAAAGAAGCAACCAGCAGTTTTACGTTCCCTAATCAGCAATAAATCGTAGAAAAAGTAACGCAAGAGGGGATTGCGTTCCCTAATGAGAGTAAAAAGAATAAAAATGACACGCAAGTAAAATTTGCGTGCCGTTATGGGCTGAAATAGAGGAAAAAAGGAACGTAAAACGAAGTCAATCCCTTTATAAAGTATAAAAGTAATCAATTTTCAAGTTAGGAGACAGCAAATGACAAGCTACCGCTATAAAGTGACGTTGCAGTACGATGGAAGCCAGTTCGTCGGGTTCCAGATCCAGCCAAATGGACGAACTGTCCAAGAGGACATCGAAAAAGCTTTAAAAATTATGACAAAAGGAGAAGAAATCAAGTTGCGCAGTGCCGGTCGCACGGATTCAGGTGTTCACGCCAAAGCGCAAGTCATCCATTTTGATTACCCAGTCCATTTGCCGCCTGAAAATATGAAACGCGCATTGAACAGCTTGACGACAGATGAGATTGCTATTTATCAAGTAGAAGTGGTGGATGAAAGCTTCCATGCGCAGTACTCTTCTGCTGGAAAGAAATACCAGTACCGAGTGGACATCAACGAAGTCATGACTCCGTTTAAACGACTATACGCGCTGCATCACCCGTACAGGATCGATATGGAGGCCTTAGAAGAGGCTTTGGCGGTTATTGTAGGGAAACATGACTTCACAAGTTTCTGTGCCAGCAACAGCGGCAAAGAAGACAAAGTCCGGACCGTCTATGAAGCGAAAGTCGAACGAGACGAATTGAACGGAGAAATCATTTTTACCTTTAGAGGGAACGGCTTTCTATACAATATGGTCCGCATTTTCGTCGGTACTCTATTGCAAATTGCGAACGGCTTGCGTCCTGCAGATGACATGAAACGGATATTAGAAGCTAAAGACCGCAACCAAGCTGGACCGACTGCCGCAGCTCATGGATTGTATATGATGCAGACATATTATGACAAACGAGAAGCGACTAAAGGAACGATCTTCGAGCAAACGGAAGATGCTGAATAAAAAGTGAGGTAGGAAATCAATATGAAATTACTGATATTACTTTTGACGTTAGGTTTATTAGCAGGATGCAGTACAGAACAACAAACTGATTCAGAGCAGGATTCTACTGCAATAGTCAGCAGTGAAGACGCAGTAGAAGAAAGTGTTTCAAAAGAAGAATTGAATGAAGCTGAAGTGATTGATGATCTAACGGAATATCCGGAGACAACGGCAATTCAAGAAACTATCGAACTGACAGAGTTAACTGGATACATCGTCTCAGATAATCCCGGTACTCGAATCCTCATCTTCACCAATGAAGAGAAACAAGTGTATAAGAGCATTTTGGTTAAAGATGAGAAGCAATTGAAAGTCATTGATCTGGAACAAAATGAAGTGTTGATTGATGAAACGGTGCCGGCATCTTAAAGTAAAAAAGAGCTGAACAGAATCCCGAGTTTTTAAATGTGAACTAAAAGTAGCAGAGTGAAAAAAACTTGCAGATTTGCCGGATTTTATTTCGCGTTTTATTGACAAAGGATTGAAAAAAAGGTAAGATATTATATGGTATTGTTTGCCCCATGATGAGCCCCGGAAACTTATTGTGCATCAAACAAACAGAAGAAAATGGAGGAAATTAACGTGCGTACAACTTATATGGCTAAACCAAGCGAAGTAGAACGTAACTGGTATGTAATAGATGCTACTGATATTCCATTAGGACGTCTATCTACCGTAGTTGCAACTTTCTTACGCGGAAAAAATAAACCAACTTTTACTCCTCATGTAGATACAGGGGACTTTGTAATTGTAATCAATGCTGATAAAGTCAAATTAACTGGTAAAAAAGCAACTGACAAAATCTATTCTCGTAACATCGATGGAAACCCAGGTGGATTGAAACAAATCTCTGCTGGTGACCTACGTGCTAAAGACTCTCGTAAATTAATTGAATTGTCTGTAAAAGGTATGCTTCCTAAAAACACTTTAGGCCGCAAACAAGGCATGAAATTACACGTTTATGGTGGTTCAGAACACAACCATCAAGCACAACAACCAAAAACTTTAGACATCACAAACTTAATTTAAGGAGGGAATTTCATTGGCACAAGTACAATATAGCGCAACAGGACGTCGTAAAAACTCAACTGCACGTGTACGCCTAGTACCAGGTACTGGTAACATCATTTTCAATAACAAAGATATTGCAGAATATCTTCCATACGAAAGTTTACACGTTATCGTAAAACAACCTTTAGAAGTAACTGAAACTACAGGAAGCTACGATATCTTGATCAACGTTAATGGTGGTGGATACGCTGGACAAGCTGGAGCAGCTCGTCACGGTATCGCACGCGCGTTGTTAGAAGTTGACCCTTCTTTCCGTTCTCCATTAAAATCAGCTGGTCTATTAACACGTGACCCACGTATGAAAGAACGTAAAAAACCAGGTCTTAAGAAAGCTCGTAAAGCTAGCCAATTTTCAAAACGTTAATTTTACGATATATTTTATCAAAGAGAATTGCCTATATGGCAGTTCTCTTTTTTCGTATGCGAAAATTGTCGCTCTCAATTTGCTTCAGCCGTAAGAACGCAGTGATGTACGGATGTAGTACAAGGCGAGCGGAGGGAGCGTTGCTCAAAACGTTAATTTACTTTATCAATACTGTAATCAAAGTTATATCAATTAGTCTAAGTGCATTATTATATGGAATAAAAGGATTTAAGGAGATGTAATCGTGACTAAGACCAACACATTAAAAAATCAGGACTAATAACAGAATCAGCCCTGATTGACACTCTAGTTATTTACTATTAAACGCTCTACTTCCTTAAGCATCTCATAAGCACCTTCTGAATGATTGGAGCAAACAATGATGGTAAGATCTTGATCTGGATAATAAACAGCACGATAATTCACTCCTGGATCATAGCCCATTTGTATATATTTTACGACACCCTGTTCATTTGATTCCATATACCCGCCGTAACCGTAAAAGATGTCTTCTACAACGTTTTCTTGAGGAGTCAATAATAGGCGAGTCATGTCTTCTGATAACAATTTCCCATTCATTAAAGCTTCCCAAAATATCCCCATATCAGTTGCTGTAACATAAGCACCACCATCAGGCCCGCCTTTGGCAGGTAGAGAATAAATATTTGATTTCCACGTACCATCAGGTTTTTCTATATACCCGATTGAAGTGCTCTCAGGCAGTTCGTCCATTGAAAAGTATCCTGAACCAATCATGCCAACTGTTTGGAAGATATTTTGTTCGATATAGTCAGTAAAATTCATCCCACTGACAGACTCAATAACAAGTCCTAAAATAATAAAGCCTGTATTATTGTATTCAAAAGGACTTCCTACTTTGTCCTGCATTTTTTCATATTGGAACATGGGCAAAAAGTCTTCAACACAACGAATACGATACATTGGCACGTTTTCCCAGAGCATTTCGTAATCATCCATTTCATCTTCGTCAAAATAATCTGGCACACCAGAAGTATGCATTAGTAAATGATGGATGGTGATGTCTTTATCAAAATGCGGGAAATCAATATCCAAACAATCCATGATTTTCGTGTCAAATGTGAGCTTGCCTTCTTCCACCAACTTGCAAATCGCAATAGACGTAAAAATCTTGCTGCCAGATGCAATCGAAAAACGAGTGTGAGGTTGATTTGCAATTTTATCGGAGCGGTTTGCATAGCCAAATCCCTCTGTACTGATGGTTTTACCACTTTTACGAACGTGAATGCTTCCAGAGAATTGAAGTTCCTGTTGTTTTTCGAACAGATTAGTTCTGTTGATTTGATGATCCATTTTTTATTCCCCCTGAATGTGTTTTTTTGCAAAAAATCAGCTGCATGTTAAAACACATTCTAGGACCTTCTTCACATTTGATAACGAATCATATTCATCTCCTCCTTTATTATTTTGAGCATAGCATTTAGATGGAACTCTTTCAAAAATAAGCCATTGGTTTTCAGTCTCTTACCACTGGATTGTTTTCGTAACTGACCCAGTCACTGTAGCCTCCTGGATATAACCTCGGTTTTAATCCAGCTTCTTCCATAAATAACACATTTACTGTCCCGGTTATTCCAGATCCGCAGTGAACGATAATATCTTCATATTCTTCCAGAGACTTGAACTTTTCGTTTATCTTTTGGTTGTCTGCTATAGTACCTTCATTAACCAACTCCATCCAAGGATAGTTTAAAGCACTAGGAATGTGTCCAGGCAATCTATCTAAGGGTTCCACTTGTCCAGAATACCGTTCGTACGCTCTGGAATCGATTATGGCTGTTTGCTCTAAGTCAACAGCAGTCTTTACTTCAGAAAATTCTGCAATCATGGATTCATTTAAATTCAAGCTTAAAGTCCCAGAAGATTGCGGTTCTACAATATCAGTAGTCATTTCTAACCCATTATCGACCCATTGTTTTATACCGCCTTCTAATAAAAACACTTTAGCTTTGCCAGCATATTTTAACAACCACCACAATCTGCCTGCCATTGCCAGTTTCCCATCATCATAAATGATAACTGTGGAAGAATCAGAAATACCCAGCTGCATCATTTCCTTAATAAATACTTCCATATCTGGTAAAGGATGCCGACCACCGTGCTCGCTGACTTTTCCAGTCATAGTATCTTCTAAAGAGACGAATTGAGCTCTTTTGAGGTGTCCTTTTTTATATTGATGATATCCGGCTTTTGGATCATTTAATTCTGCTCGGGCATCAAGTATGATTAAATTGTCATTTGAATAATTCTCTAATAACCATGTTTGTGTAACGAAATTTTTCATAAAATCCTCCTGAATGAACGATGTATTTAGAATAATAGATATGTAAGATATTTTAACGCTTAAAACTATAGAGAAAAGATGTCCTGAGAATGCAAACTATTTTGTTACTTCATGCTTTATTATGTCTGATTCAATGAAGAATGTAAAATTACATATTGAAATATTAAAAAAATAATTTATTTGGATATTTTGATGGGGTTTAGTTGATATCAAAAAGAGAATAGTTTCATTCTGTTTTTTTTATGCCTAAAAATGATTGAGTATACTTTTAAAATAAGAATACTTAGGAAAAGCAGTTCCCTCAAATGTACTGACGGGTCTTTTAAGGTAATCAGTCCTGAAAAACAATTGTATTATTATGTTAATTAGCTCTGTTATTTCATTCGCTGAGAGTGTTTAGTTTCACATCAATAGGGTGGTAAAAAAAGTGAATTCAAAAGAAAGAGCAGCGGCTGATATCAGTCGCTGCTTATTTTGAATTATTGTTACCTAAACTAGAACAGCCAAAAAATCAAACCAATTGCTAGAATAATTTGGAAGCAGCCGATCAGTAAGCCATATAACATGGTACGAGGCCCTTCTTTCAAGATATCAGAGAACTTGACCTGAAGACCAATTGCAGCTAAAGCAGTAATCTCAAATTGATTACTGATGACTTCGGAACTGTGAATCACGAAAGAAGGTAAGGGTAGAAAACTTCTAAGCAAGAATAAAATGAAAAATCCTACAATAAACCAGGGAATAGTCAATAGGTTTGTATTTTTTTTCAAATCAGCAGATGTGGAATCAACTGCTGATTTAGAAAATAGCGGTTCTTCCTCTTTAGTGTTTAGTTTACTGAAGGATAAGGCTACTCCGATGATAAGGAGTACTCTCATAAGTTTGAATACTATAGACAGATTAGTGACGTCCATACTCACCAATTTAGCTGAAGCAACGACTTGTCCTATGGATTGGATCGTACCTCCAATCAAAGCTGATGTTTGAACGACTTCGTTGTGGTACAGAACAGAAGCGAGAATAGGCAGTGAGACCATCAATATGGTTCCTGTTACATTAACTATAGTGATGGACATGGCTTTATCTTTCTTATCGGCACCAATTATCGGAGAGACAGTACCAATAGCAGAAGAGCCGCAGACTGCATTGCCGGCACCCATCAACAAAGACATTTTTTTATTGAACTTCATAGTTCGACCGATCCAATAAGCGAATAAAATCGTCAAAACCATTTGAAGAATAACAAAAATAAATCCAGTAAAACCAACTTGCTTGATGATTTGAAAATCTAAGATTATTCCATTTAACACGATCGACCATTCTAAGAGGGATTTTTCAGAAAATTTAGTTCCTCTTTTAAAATAAGGCTTGTTTAAAAAAGTATTTCCCAACAAAATTCCTAAAAAAATTGCGATCAGTGCTGCTCCTAAATTTGGCAGAAGGGCAGATAGATATTGGCTGATTAATGAGATCAAAACACTGATTAGAAGACCGGGTAAAATAGTATAGCTTCTTTTGAACTTTGCGCGCATGTTAAACCTCCTCCAAATATTTATAGTATTATGGTATACCGAAGATTGTATAAAATAAAATAATCATTTATTATATATTTATAAGAAATTGTTATTGAGGAGTGGCATTAGATGTTAGATTACCGGTACCAAACGTTCCTTACTTTGACAGAAGAAATGAATTACACGACCACAGCCAAAAGATTGCACATTACCCAACCGGCTGTCACCCAGCATATTCAGTCTTTGCAACAGGAGTTAGGGGTTGAACTGATTCATTATGAAAAGAGACAATTATCATTAACGGCTAAGGGAAAGCAGCTGCAAAAAGATCTTTATTTGCTCCAAAGAGAGATCGCTAAGGTGGAAGAGCAACTAACTTCTACTGTAGAGCACAATACCCTTGTATTTGGAGCTTCCTTGACAATTGGGGAATACATGATGCCTGGACTCATTGAGTCGTATTTGAACCAGTATCCAGCGCATGATATCTCGATGGTAACGGACAATACCCAACACTTGATTGAATTGATGGAACATGGAAAAATTGATTTTGCGTTCGTAGAAGGAGAATTCAATCAGTCTGTATTTGAATTCCAGAAAATTGGTGAAGAACCGTTTATCGCTGTTTGTTCAGAAAAAAGTTCTTTATGGAAACAAGAACAGAGCATTAACGACTTATTTTCTACACCTCTTCTAGTCCGTGAAGAAGGATCGGGATCACGGCTGATTTTCGAAACAGCCATAAAAAGTAAAGGGATCCACTTAGACAGCTTTTCGAAAGTTATGATGATTGGGAGCATTGGTGCAACTAAAAAATTGGTCGAAAAAAATTTAGGGATCAGTTTTATTTATCAGAGGGCTGTTGAAGCGGAACTCAACAAAGGAATATTGAAAAAGATACCTCTAAGTGATTTTAATGTAATTCATCCGTTTTATTTGATTTATCTAAAAAGAATCCAAGTGAGAGGGATGGAGACGATGAAGAACTTTTTAAAAGTCGCAGAATCAAACTAAATAGGCCTAATGTACAAGGCATGTTAAGTTTAACCGCTTTTTTGATTCTAAGCAGCAGAGTTGAAAAAATTCAGGTCTTAACAACTCTATGATCAAAGAGCATGAAATCAATCCAATAGGGAGTGGGAGTGATGTAGATGTCAAAAGCTATATACATTATTCCTTTAATTCTGATTTAGGAAGCAAACACTTATGAAAGAACTAGATTTGTATAAAAATGGCTTTCCAGAATCGCGGTAATTAAATTAATTGCTATAATTCAGGTTAGATATTTATGGAATCCAACGTTTTGCGCCATTTCTTTGGTATAATAATTAAGATGATTTTTTATGGGAACAGACAGAGACAATAGAGTCAACTCGTAAAAGAAAAAGTATGTCGAAAAGAATACACAGACTTAAAATGAAGAAGCCTGTGTATTTCTTTTTGTGCATTGCAGTAAATAGTTACACGGGGTGGTTTGTTGTAAGAAAGTAAGGAAAAGTATTCGTTATTAAGAAAATTGTTTAGTTGAAAAAAGAAAAGAGGACATAGAATTGAACGAAAAGATATACGATAAGAACAGCATCAAAAAAATCAAAGGGTTAATGATTGGTCTTTTAGTCATCATCCTATTGGTAGGCGGATTTTTAGTGTTTTTTGAAAAGATTGAAAATGGTTATGTTGGGGTTCGTTATTCCATGAATGGCGGGGTAAGAGATCAAACGCTAAGCCAAGGGGTTAAATTTGTCGGCTTGGACAAAGTAACTCAGTACCCTATTCGATTACAGACAGTTAAAGCAGAGAAATTGAACTTGGCTACAGAAGATGGAAAAGCTACTCATGTATCAATTACATATGCTTATAAGGTAGATTCGAAAAAAGTTTCTGATGTGTTTAAAGAATTCGGGAGCATCAGCGTAGAAGATATTGAAGCAAACTGGTTGAAGGCTCAATTGCTGAAATCATCGCGTAGTGTCGTTGCCAGATATAGCTTGTTGGATGTGACGGGATCGAAATCGACAGAAGTTCAGCAATCGATTTTAGAAGATTTCACTAAAGCTGTTGAACCAAAAGGATTCTTAGTAGAAGACGTGGCTTTTGGAGTTCCGGATGTTGATGCGGAAACGCAAAAATCGATTGATGAGATCATCAAAGCGGGTCAAGAAAAAGAAAAAGCTATCTTAGAAGCTGATACAGCCAAAACAAAAGCGGACAGTTTAGCTTACCAAAAAGTAAAAGCAGCAGAAGCAGAGGCGGAAGCCAATAAAAAATTATCTGAATCCATTTCTGAAGAATTGATCAAATTAAAAGAAGTAGAAGCTCGCTTGGAACATGGTTGGGTTGAAGTACAAACGGGTCAAGCAATTGTAGATACTAACGAGTAGGTGATAAAATGGTTTTCTTCTTAGCGAAGTTTATTTTTGCAACGATATTGGTCGTTTTTATAGGGAGTTTATTGTCTGTGCTTTTTAAAATAGATAATAAGTCTGAAGATGATGATTTGAACTTTTAAGGATTTGTTGGAAAAATAAGAATTGAGATTGTTGAGTGCTGACCCCTAAAAGTCAGAGTAGAATCTAAATTTTTAGGGGTCTTTTCCATGAGTATAGAAATTAAAACAGCCAACTTATATTGAAATTCTCTTTAGCTTAGTATATGATTCAAGGGAAGTAACGTACTTTTTGAAACTGTAAAAATTGAAATGAGGGATCATATGTTAAGTAAAGAAGAGTTGCCTTTTTGCCCAGTGGCTACCACAGTGGATTTAATCGGAAACAAATGGAAGTTGTTGATTATGCGGGAATTATTAAAGGGAACCAAGAGATTTAATGAACTGCACAAAGCTATTGAAGGCATTAGTCAAAAAGTGTTAACAGAAAACCTGCGTAAGATGGAAGAAGACGGCATTATTAATCGCAAAGCGTATGCAGTAGTTCCTCCTAAAGTTGAATATTCTTTGAGTGAGTTGGGAGATTCTTTGCGTCCAATTATCAATTCAATGAGTGATTGGGGAACCGCGTACATCAAAGAAAATTTGATATAGAAAAAAACATTTAAGAAAGACTTTTTCTTAAATGTTTTTTTATGGATTTTTACAGAATAATCAATTGAGCTGGCTTAACGAGAAAAACTTGAAACGGTTGTCATGTATGTTGAACCAAATCCATCTAAAATGGTTTTCACTGCTTCGTTTGGTTCACCATATACAGTACAGCTTGTAACCGTGCCTAAGGCCATAAATCTATCCGCAAATTTTTCATTGAACGTATTTAGATGATCAAAAGTGGCTTCATTGCTATCGTAATGTTCGATCGTATGACAAATATTGTCATTCAACGCCCAGTGATAATGTAACGTTCCTGGTTCTTTTGCTGTACTTTCTACCATCTCTTCAGCTAATTCGCGTAATGCTTCTTCTTTTCCTTCAGAAACTTGTAATTCTACTAAATATAAAATCCCTTTTGACATATTATTTTCCTCCGAAAGCTGTGATATTGCACATCCAGCTTTTTTTACGTGCATTTGTTGAATGATCTTATTTAATTCAATGATTCAAAGTAATCTTTTGCTACTTTTTGATAATCTTCTCCATCAATATCGACCTTGGCGTTTAAATCAATAACGGTCTGTGTATCTAGATTTTTATTGATATCATTGATAATAGTCTCTACTTCTGGATGATTTTCAAGTACATCTTGACGAACAACAGGTACAAGATTGTACGGTGGCCAGAAGTTTTTGTCGTCTTCTAAAATAGTGAATTCTTCAGTGTCGGATAGCTGCCCTTCTGTCGTATAAGCAGGAGTCGCATCAGCTTCGTCACTTTTCAGGACTTGGTATTTCAAACTATTATCATAAACAGTTGAGGACTTGAAGTTGAACTCTCCATAAACTTTTTCCAGACCAGGTAAACCATCTTCACGTTGATCAAATTCACCTTGAGAAGCAAAACGAATTTGATCCGCATTCTCTTGTAAGTCACTCAACGTTTTGATGCCATACTCTTCTGATACGCTGGTTTTTATTGCAATTCCGGCAGAGTCATTCGCTTCTGCATAGTCAAGAGTAGTTAAAACTCCATCTTCTTCATACTTCTCCCGAATTGTTTGGGCTACAGCATCAGGATCGGTCTCCAAAGGCAGTTTAAAAATAGTCAATAAAGACGTACCAGTATATTCTGGGTAAAGATCTACTTCCCCTTTTTCAATAGATTGAGGGATCACTGAACTTGCGATGTTAGGTACTCTTTCGACATTCAAACCTTGGTCTTCTAATGCTAGAGCATAAATCTCGCTTACTACCAAGCTTTCAGTAAAATCTTTGGAACCGATTTTTATCGCTTCGTCTGATGAAGCAGAAGAACAACCGGCTAAAATTAAGCCAAATATTGCTGCAAAAAAACTTATCCTTATTCTTTTTTTCATAATTGTATACCTCTCTTTCTTGAGCTTATTGTATAGTGGCAAACAATGGATGGGAAGTAGGCACTTTTTTATAAGTCACTTACCTTTAGGTAACTATCTAATAAAAAAGTGCGTACTTCTTTTATCTTTTAAAAAATTTATAATAAGTATGAAGAGAGGAGTTTTGAAAATGGATTCTCTAGATATTTTTTTTTCAGTCATTAATCATCCTATAAAAATTACCATTTTGAAATTTATGGAAGAAAATGAACATATGGGTATTTCTTTTACCGATTTAATGGAGTTTTTTTTGATCGATCATCTTTCAATAGAAAGAGTCGTTTTGATCACTAATATTTGGGAAATGTACAATGATCATTTATTAAGAAAAAGAAACAGCCCTATAGGGACACTGTTTGAATTAACAGAAAGCGCAAAAGAGTTGAATAAAATCATCACTGATTTTGATTATTGGTCAAAATCGCATCAGTTTTATGGGGGTATATAGTTTGGTTACAGAAATAGTTCAATATTTTAAAAGTAGTGGAAGTCAGTATGAAGAGTATCTTATACAACATATCCAGTTGAGCATAACTGCGTTGCTGATTGCATTAGTGATAGGAGTTCCACTGGGTTATATCAGCTATAAACATCCAAAAGCAGCCGAGTTTTTTACAACCACTTCT
This sequence comes from Desemzia incerta, assembly GCF_900115825.1. Taxonomy (GTDB): domain Bacteria; phylum Bacillota; class Bacilli; order Lactobacillales; family Carnobacteriaceae; genus Desemzia; species Desemzia incerta. The sequence goes on from NZ_FOXW01000007.1 coordinate 105,951, forward strand.
CAGTTATTGAGGATTATTCCAAGTTTAGCGATTTTGTTTATTTTGATACCTATTATTGGTGTAGGCGAATTGCCGGCTTTGATCGCGTTGGTATTTTTAGGTATTCCTCCCATCTTAGTAAATACCATTCTTGGATTTAAAGAGATTCCTGCTGTTACAAAAGAAGTTGCTTCAGGTTTAGGTATGGATACTAAACAATTAATGAAAAAAATCGAATTCCCTCTAGCAACACCGTTCATCTTAAACGGGATAAAATTATCTTTAGTGGAAATCATTGCCAGTGCTACACTTGCCACTTATATTGGAGCAGGTGGTCTGGGCACACTTATTTTTACAGGATTAGGGTTGTACAGAATGGATCTGCTAATTATCGGTGGAGGAACAGTTACGTTTCTATCCCTATTAAGTATGTTTATTTTGGATATTACGATTAGAAAGGTGTCGAAAAACAGTGTCGAATTCAGCAGTTAAATTTAAAAATGTCGAAAAAAAGTTCGCAGCAGAAACTATCATTGAAAAACTTTCCTTTGAGGTTGAAGATGGGGAATTCATTACAATACTAGGTTCATCAGGATCTGGTAAAACAACAACTTTAAAAATGATCAATCGCTTAGTTGAACCAGATGGAGGAACGATCGAAGTCAATGGGCAAAGCATAGAACAAATCGATTTGATTGAGTTGAGAAGAAACATTGGATATGTGGTACAACAAATCGGATTGTTTCCTCACTTAACCATTGAAAAAAATATCGCAACTGTACCAGAGCTGCTTGGCTGGGATAAAGAAAAAATCTTGGTTAGGGTAAAAGAATTGATGGAACTTGTCAAATTGCCTTATGAACAATATGGCAAACGACATCCTAAACAGCTCTCCGGCGGACAACAACAGCGTGTGGGAGTTGCAAGGGCGTTGGCAGCTAATCCGCAAATCATGCTGCTTGATGAACCATTTGGTGCCGTAGATGCCATTACGCGAAAAGAGCTGCAAAAACAAATCAAATCGATCCATAAAGAGTTGTCAGGGAAAACTTTTCTCTTTGTCACACATGACATCAATGAAGCCTTTTATCTGGGCGATAAAGTAATGATTATGAACAATGGTGAAATCAGTCAATATGATACACCAAAAAATATCGTTACCAATCCGAAAACAGATTTTGTCAAAGAGTTGTTAGATACGATTTATGAAGAAGAGGCTTTATGGAGGGAGTTAAAATGATCGACTACTGGAGTTATTACCATACAAGACTAATAGATGCTGCGCTGATGCATTTACAGCTGGTGACCATCTCTTTGGTTGCTGCTTTAATCATTGCGATGCTGGTCATATTTACTTGTATAAACAAGGACAAGTGGTTAAGCGGGTTGATTTATTTTTTTTCAGCCCTATATTCCGTTCCCAGCTATGCTTTTTTTGCTCTTTTGATTCCATTAACGGGTTTAGGAACAACCACTGCCATTATCGTCTTAACGTTATATAGTGAATATGTACTATTGCGTACGTTTTCTACCGGGATCAGACAGATCGACCCATTGATCATTGAATCAGCCAGAGGAATGGGTATGACAGACCGTCAAGTCTTTTTCAAGATCCAACTGCCTCTATCATCCAAATCTATCTTCAGCGGGATTCGATTAGCTTTAACTTCCATTATTGGAATAGCCACAATTGCGGCCACGATCAATGCCGGTGGATTAGGGACCATTTTATTTGATGGGTTGCGGACACAAAGTATTGAAACCATTATTTGGGGAGCGGTATTAACGATTATCTTATGTATTTTCAGCAATGTGGTTTTGCGTTTGATTGAAAAAATCACTTTAAGAAATCTAGAATTGGGGGACTAACATGAAAGCTGCAGTTGTTTATGAAGCAGGCGGACCGGAAAAATTGATTTATGAAGAAGTTCCGACACCTAGGCTTAAAAAAGGCTGGTCTTTAGTCAAAGTTATGGGTTTTGGTATCAATCATTCCGAAGTTTTCACTAGAGAAGGGAAATCACCATCTGTCCAGTTTCCTCGTATTTTAGGGATCGAATGTGTGGGGATCATTGAAGAAACCAGCGATGAAAATCTACTGCCGGCAGGACAAAAAGTTATTTCTATCATGGGTGAAATGGGTAGAGCATTTGATGGGAGTTATGCGGAATATGTTTTACTGCCTAATGATCAGATTTTCCCCGTAGAAACCGATCTTTCATGGGAGGAATTAGCAGCGATCCCTGAAACGTATTACACTGCTTTCGGTTCTATGAAAAATTTGCAGATCAAAAAAAATGATCAGGTTTTAGTACGGGGAGCAACCAGTGGTGTAGGCGTTGCTTTTTTAAACCTATTAAAGAGTCGATTTGAAACGATTATCATAGATGGAACCAGTCGGAATTTGGCTAAAAGAGATGTATTGATCCAAGCTGGATTTGATGATGTCATCGAAGATAGAGAGGGTCAGTTACAAACTGAAAAAACGTATAATAAAATTTTTGAATTGATTGGACCAGCTACGATAAAGAACAGCTTTAAACACCTCAATGAACAAGGGATCGTTTGCAGCACTGGACAATTAGGCGGTCAATGGTTCTTGGAAGAATTTGACCCAATCATAGATATTAAAGCAAATAGTTATCTAACCAGTTTTTACTCGAATAATGTGGATGAAACTAAGTTGAACCAGTTGCTGGAGTTTATTGATGAAAATAAGACCATAGTCAAGCCGGAGAAAGTATTTGAATTAAAAGAAATTTCTAAAGCTCATGAATATCTCGAAAGCAGCCGCAGTTTTGGAAAAGTGATCATTTTAAATAAGGAATTACCCAATGATGAAGACAGATAAACAAAAAATCCAAGTATTGAATCGGCTGGTTGAGTATTACGGATTCCAGCATTGGTGGGAAGATGAGAACCGCATTTCAGATTGGGTGTCCATGATCTTGATTCAGCAAACGACGGAATCGAATGCGAAAAAAGCACTTAAAAACTTAGAACCGTTTTTAACCGTTGAAGGTCTGCAGCAAATAGAGTTAGAAAAACTGCAAGAACTGATTCGGCCAGCAGGATTTTTCAAACAAAAAAGTCGCTATATTAAAGAGTTGATCCAATGGTTTGCGGCAAATGGCGGAGATTTTGAGCGATTCCGCAATTATTCGACGGCTGAATTGAGGAAAGAATTATTAACCATTAAAGGAGTAGGGTCTGAAACAGCTGATGCTATGCTTTTATATATTTTTGAAAGAAATGCATTTATTGCCGATCAATACGCGATTCGCCTATTTACCCGGTTAGGATTTGGAGAATACAAAAATTATGAAGCAATGCATAAAGAGTTTAATCGCCTGACAGAACAAGTTACCCATGATGTATGCAAAGAGTGGCACGCTGCAATTGACCTTCATGGGAAACAATATGGGAAAAACAAAGATCTAGACGAAAGCTGGTTGTTGAGCGAACGTGAACAACTTGATATTGCGACATTTTAAGTTGAAGAAAGGAAGCAGTTATGGACTATAAAACAATAGACAATATTATTTTTGTCAGAATCGATAAGGATGAAGAAATTTTAACGAGTATCCAACACATTTGCAAAAAAGAAAATATCTTATCCGGCTATTTTCAAGGAATTGGTGCATGCGGGGAAGTAATTGTTTCTACTTATCAACCGGAAGCAGATGATTTTACAGATCATAAGAAAACCGGAATGCTGGAGTTGGTGTCTTTGATGGGAAATATTACCATAGGGGATGATGAAAGTCCAGTACTCCATAGTCATGCAAGTTTTTCGTATTTAAATGACTCTGACGAACTTTCTATGATAGCGGGTCACTTAACAAAAGCAACTGTTCGGTATACTGCAGAGATTACGATCGTCCCTGTAAAGAATGAGATTGAAAGAATGGTTGATCCGGCAACAGGAATTAATGTATGGAAATTTGAGCATTAGGAGAAGTTGGGATTTGTTTTAGGATATTGTCAATAAAGAAGGAGGCAGGGTATGACATTATATGCTGAAAATATCAATTTGTTAATGGAAAACGTGGTACCGGTCCAAACATTTGTTAAAAATGGAGCTGTCGACGAAACTGAGGCTCTTCGAGTGGTTAAAGATGAGGCAGTCGTTGATGTAGACGAACCTACTTATGCGAGGATAAAAAACAGTGTTTTTCATAATGGAATTATTGAAGTAAAGGTGTTAAGCAGACTTTTGCCAGATGCTCCTGAGTATGCACGGGGATTTATTGGTGTTGCCTTTCGGATCGATGAAAATAATGAGGATTTTGAAAGTATTTATATCCGTCCAACGAATGGCAGAAACGAAAATCAATCTAGACGAAACTCTTCCACACAGTATTTTTCTTATCCCGACTATAAATTCGACCGTCTACGGTCAGAAGCGCCAAAAATGTACGAATCTTATGCTGATATGGGCTTAAATGAGTGGATTGATCTGAAAATCGAAGTAATAGATGAATGTGCTAAGCTCTATTTGAATCATTCTGTACATCCAGTTTTGATTGTCAATGATTTAAAAAAAGGTTCAAATGCACAGGGCGGTATTGGTCTTTGGGTCGATATAGGAACAGAAGGTTTTTTCAAAGATTTGAAGATTACTTCGTACTAAAATTTTAAAAAGCTTTGTTTAGAGGTGGACTGTTTCTAACTAGGGCAGAGAATTCTTGCTTAGCTTAATTCTGAGCAGAAATATCGTCATTTATTCGACAAGTTATTTGGGTAATAAATCAAAAATTGTTTGTCACATCGCGGTTTATCCTGTATGATTTAGTGAAGAATGTAAACCGGATATTGTGAAGTTGGGCAAAGGATATGGGAAATCATATTGAATGTAGAATAGTACAATTTTTTAGAATGAGTTAGTCATTTTCAAAAATCTCCATTCATGTAGTTGCCGCTCCTCTTATCTCACTGAGAGTATTTAGTGTTACACCAATGAGGTGGTGGAAAAATGAATTCAAAAGAAAAAATGTTAGAGTTGATCAAAAAGAAACAAGCAGGCGGGAAATCTAAGCAAACGACCGAACCAAAGAATGATATGAAAAACATGCGCAAGGGTCCGAAAATCTTTAATAAATAATTTATGCGAAAAAGAATAGCTGCTGGCTATTCTTTTTTTGTGCGTAGAAATACTTTAAAAGAAGGATTGAAGGGACCGCGAAGTAACTGCAAGTAGAAAATTAGTATTCAGCTGACTTTTTTGCTTTAATGATAAATATGATGAGTTTTAATAGAGGTCATAGGAGGGAATAAGATGATAGATGTTGTAGTGATTGGTGGAGGTCCTGCGGGAATGAGCGCTGCTTTAGTGGCAGGAAGAGGCAAAAAGCAAGTCCTGCTGATTGATGAAGAAAAGCCAAGGAATGCTGTAACGCATGCTTCTCATGCATTCTTGACACAAGATGGAATCAAACCGGAAGTGTTCAGAGAAAAAGGCAGAAAAGATTTGCTCAAATACCCAACCATTTCTATCAAGACAGATAAAGTTCTGTCGGTTGAAAAAGCAGAGGAAGATTCTTTTGAAATAACTGTCGAGTCGGGTGAAAACATCACTACTAAAAATGTCGTCTTAGCTGCAGGATTAAAAGAAAAGCTTCCAGATGTTAAAGGAATTGAAGACTATTATGGAAGCAGCATTTTTTCTTGTCCTTTTTGTGATGGGTGGGAAATGAAAGATAAACCGTTGATATTGATCACAGAATCGAGTGTGGGGCTGCACTCTGCCAAGTTATTGAAAAATTGGACGGATGACTTGATTATAGCCACTAACGGAAATGAAATATTTGACGCTGATCAGAAAAAACTGCTAGAAAAAAATCAGATTCGTTTGATAGAAGAACGAATTGTTGAACTAGAGGGCACAGATGGAGAACTTCAAGGTGTTGCATTTGAAAGCGGAGAGAAAATCAACGTATCAGGCGGTTTCTGTACGACACTATTAGATAAACACTTTTCAATTATCGACTCATTAGGTATCGAATTAAGTGAAGCTGGATTCGTTATTGCAGATTCTTTAGGACGGACAAATATAAAAGGTATTTACGCTGCAGGAGAGATTACAGGACCCTCTCAATTGGTTGTTTCTGCCAGCCAAGGGCATATGGCAGGTATAGGCATTATAAATGACTCAAGCGAAGCAGCCTTTGAAGGAATATAAAAATACCTATAACTGGAGTCAAGGTAAAAAGAACAGTTTTTAAGCTGTTCTTTTTTGTGTCTAAAAATCGAATCAATCGATAAGTAATTCAGAGTTGATAAAAAGTGGCAGCATCCCCTAAAAGTCGAAGTAGAGCCTAAGCTTTTTGAGGTTGCTACCATGTGGTAATTCTTTTATATTTAGATAAATTAAGTAAGCATCATTAGTTGCTTAAATAGCAAAAAATTACTGGTATGAGTTAGTAGATATTAAGATAATAAAAACATCTCTTAATTACTATATTATTCCTGCCCAGCCTCCAAATACCGATAAAGATTAACCTCAATCGGTACTAAAAACTTCAAAAACATTTCTACCACTTTCTTCTTTTCGCCGTTTTGTAGAGGTTTTTCTAATTCAATGATGGAATCTTGTACAGGTTTTACTTCTCCAAGGTAATAAAATTCTGTTCCTTCGTTGTCTGATTTCTTCGCAAATACACGAATGTGCCATTTTTCAGCTTCCTTTAGCTTCTGTACTTCTGGAGAAGCCATCGTTCTAGGAGACTTCGTAAACCACTTCATCGTGGAATAATCGATCAACTCATCTTCGTAAGCCATTTGGGCACCTGAGAAATTCTCACCTTTTTTCAGAGTGACGAAAATAACAAATTCATCTTTGCTTGATGTATATCCACCCACATTTTGATCCACCATTTGTTTCTCCCAGTTCAACAAACGCAAAACATCTTTTCGTTTGTATTTTTGGTAACGCGTTAAGGGTTCGGTAGAAGAATACTCTTTAGATTTTAGTAATCCTGTTTCAAGAATATCATTCATCAAATGTGTAAAATAGTTGTTTTCCATCGCTTCTTTAAATGAAGGCGACAAAGATACTCCTGTTTCTACTCGCTCAATAAAAGCTTGTTGTTTATATAGAGCGGCTGCAGAACCAGTGTAAAAGCTTAAATCTAGAGTATTAAGGACAGAATGGACTGTTTCTTCATCTGCTAGAATTCCGTGCTTTGTAAATAACTCTTTGATCCTTGTTAATGAGATACTTTGTGCTGAATCCCTCATCAATTGTTCCAATAAAACCAATTCTTGCTTTCTCTTTCCTGGCAACAGTTCTCTTGAAGCAATCATCAAGAATTGATTTTCTACTTCAGAAATAGTTCCTTCGTTTTGTTTGATGTTGACTAGAAAATCGTAATAACTATTTTTCTTATTAGCAACCAGCAAAGGATCAATCGTATGTTGTTCTTCAAAATCTTTCAAGTACGGTACACGACCAAGGCGATTATAAAGCAATTGGAATGATTTTCTTAATTCGTTCATGCTGTCCATAGAAGCTTGATTGATGGACGAGAAGATCTGTTGTTTCGCAATCTTTTCAAAGTTGATAGAAGAAACGCCAGAAATAAAATTCGTATCAAAAGTGTCTTTACGCAAATTATTCTTATCTCTAGATACATCACCAGATAAAGCCATTGGAATCATATAGTTATTTTTGTAATTACCAATAAAATCAATTACCGTGACGAATTCTTTCGAAGGATCTTTTCTTAACCCTCGGCCTAATTGTTGGACAAAGATAATACTCGATTGAGTGTTCCGAAGCATGACCACTTGGTTGATTTTAGGAATATCAATTCCCTCATTAAACACATCAACAGTAAAGATGTATTCAATCTCGCCATCTTCTAATCGTTCGACTTGTCTTTCTCGTTCTTCTAGCGAGTGTTCTCCAGTTAAATAAGAACTAGGATGTCCTTTTTGCTGGAACAAAGCAGACAACGTCTTTGCTTCTTCTTTGCGGCTACAAAAAACCAACCCTTTAGGAATATTGCCAGAACAGCCATAATAGTCAAGTTTTTCTAACAAATAAGTGACACGTTCTTCCTCAATCAAATACTTTAGATCTGTCGACTCAGAAATCAATTCTCCATCTTTTACATAATCGGTTACGCCAAAATAATGGAAAGGAGAAAGCATATCTTCTTCCAATGCTTCTTGAAGACGAATTTCATAAGCAATGTTGTAGTCGAATAATTCAAAAATATTGAATCCATCGGTTCGCTCAGGTGTTGCTGTCATGCCTAATAAGAAGTCTGGTTGAAAATAATTCATTACTCGATGATACGAAGGAGCGCCAGCTTTATGGACTTCATCAATTAAGATGTAATCAAAATGGTCCTTAGCAAATTGTTGCAAGACTAGATCTTTAGAAATGGTTTGGATTGTAGCAAATAAATAAGTAGCTTCTATTTCCTTTTTGTTTCCAGAAAGAATACCATAGTCTTCATTGTTACCACCAAGGATCTTTTGAAAATCACTTTTAGCTTTATTTAGGATTTGTTCCCTATGGACAATAAATAAAACCCGTTTAGGTTTAGCTTGTAAGACATCAAAAGCAGACAAATATGTCTTCCCAGTCCCTGTAGCAGAAATAACCAAACCTTTTTTAGCGCCCGTGTCTCGCAGTTCTTTAAGATTCAATAAGGCTGTTTTTTGCATGGTATTTGGTACAATGTAGGGAGTAGGCTCATCAACGAGCTCTGGATCCTGGATAGTCGTCATTTCTTTATAATAAGTTATTGGTTGGTACGTTTTTTTATAGTTGTAAATCCATTCGTCAGTTAATTCTTGAGCTTCTAACCATTCGTTTTCCATATGTAGTTGAATCTCTTGGATCATTTGACCGTGGTCATAAGAAGTTAAGCGCACGTTCCACTCGTAGTTGACCTTTAAAGCGCTCATGGTCAAATTAGAACTCCCGATAATGAAAGAATGGTACCCCGATTGCTTAAATAAGTATCCTTTGGAGTGAAAACCTTCCTTTTGGGAAATACGGACTTCTACATTAGGAATTTTCATTAAGTCTTCAAACACAGCAGGTTGATTAAAGGCTAAGTAGATAGAAGTCAAAATTTTCCCTTTGATTCCACGGAGATGAAGGTCCGCTAATTGTGTTTTTAGTGCTGCAAGACCGCTTTGAGTTAAGAAAGCTACTGAGAAAAAGAATTCTTCGCAGGTATCCAATTCATTTTGTACTACATTCAGTATATATTGCTTTTTCTTCGTATCATTGATGATGATTTGAGGATCATATAAAGATCCTTCAGTTTTTTGATCTATAAAGGCTTTTTTTAATGAACGCTCTAGCATATCTGTCATTCTACTATTCCCATTTCCATTAATTTCTCAACAGTTGGTATATCTGCTGGTGCCCATTCTAATTGATTTAATTCTTTAGGTTCTAACCACTCTGCAGCAATGTGTTCAGTCAACTGTGGCGTGCCTTTTTTCAGGAAGCAGATAAAAGTGGTCAATTGAACTAAACCAAAGTCATATTGGTAACTGGTTTGTTCAAACACATCAGGTTGTACATCCACTTCAATAAGGAGTTCTTCTTGAAGTTCTCGTATCAAAGCTTCTTGAGAGGATTCTCCGGATTCTATTTTCCCACCAGGAAATTCCCACAAATAAGCTAGTGATTTACCTTCACCTCGTTGCGCACATAAAATTTTCCCGTTTTCTATTAAAATAGCGCCTACAACAGTAATTTCCTTCAACATACTCACTTCCTTCTTTGCAATTGTAGTTTTATTTTATCATATTACTTTTAATCTTAAGCAAGATGTAGTGAATCAATTTAAATCCGACACAGTTAATGAAAGATAAGAGTAACTAAATTTTTATGCAAAGCTGTAAGTCATATTTCTAAGGTTACTTAATATTGTAGCAAAACAATATAGAATTTATATCATTTTCTATTGGCTTAAAGAGAATTGTACGTAAAGATGGTATAATCTTTATAAAATCAAGGACATAACTTTTTAGTTCTTCACCATAGGATGCTGAAATTACTGTATCTTTAGGGAAATGTAAGCAAAAGATAAGGAGCTGTAGTAACAAATGAGCACATATGAAACAAAAAACATGGGAATTTCATCATTGTTAACGGCAATTCGAGATGGTAATATTGCCATTCCTGAAATTCAAAGACCATTTGTATGGAATAATATAAAAGTACGCGACTTGATGGATTCAATATATAGAGGCTTTCCGATTGGCTTTATTATAACTTGGAAAAATGCTGATACACGTTTAAAAGATGGTAGTATGTCAATAGGGAAAAGCGTCATTATTGATGGGCAGCAAAGAATCACAGCGATCACTTCAGCTATGATTGGACAAGAAATATTAAACAAAAAATATCAAAAAAGGCGGATTAAGATTGCTTTCAATCCTATAGAAGAAAAGTTTGAAGTTTGGACACCTGCTATCGAAAAAAGCAGCAAATGGATTCCGGATATCAATATTTTGTTCTCTGAAACTTTCAATCAATGGCAATTCGTCAATGATTTTGTGGCAAAAAATAATGATGTTGACGGAAATCACGTTGGCAATGTTCTAGCAAAGTTAATAAATATGAAAAACATGCAAGTCGGTGTTATTGAACTTAGTAATGAGATTGAAATTGATGTAGTAACAGAAATATTCACACGTATTAACTCTAAAGGAGTTAGTTTATCTCAATCAGACTTCGTGATGTCTAAAATTGCATCAAATGATGAATATGATGGTGTAAACATTCGAAAAGCAATTGATTATTTTTGTCATGCTATGGAAAGTCCAAAAGACTTTGCTAACATTAAAAATAATGATATGGAATTTGTTCAAAGTTCGTTATTTGATAAGATACAGTGGGTAGAAAAGCAGAAGTCTTATGCATATATTCCAAAATACGCAGATGTAATAAAAGTTGTTTTTGCCTATAAATTCAAACGTGGGAAAATTGGTCAGTTAGTTCAGCTATTGTCAGGAAGAGATTTTGAATCTAAAGAAAATCGTGAAGAAATCGCAGAAGAAACCTTCTTAAAATTCAAAGATGGAGTAGTTGATTTTTGTAACAAAAATAACTTTGAAAATTATACGATGATTCTACATTCAATGGGAATTTACAATTTTAACTACATACGATCAATCAATTCCTTAAACTTTGGTTATGCTCTATATCTATTATTGAAAGAAAAAGGGATAGAAACAGAAAAAAGAGATAAAATCATACGTCGTTTTATTATGCTGTCTCTACTAACACAGCGTTTTTCAGGTTCTAGTGAGTCACAAATGGATTATGATATACGACGATTTAATGAAAATGATGCTGAGAAGCACTTATCAAATATTGAAGCAGCAGAATTGTCTGATGCATTTTGGGAACACACTTTGATTCAAAGGTTGGAAACTAACCAAATAGGGCCGATACACTATATCTATCTATTTGCTCAAATTAAAAGGAAAGATAATGGGTTTTTATCAGCGCCCATAAGCGTTCAATCGATGTTAGAAATGCATGGGGATATACATCATATTTTCCCTAAGAACTACCTGCGTAAAAATGGAATCAATGATAAAAAAGACTACAATCAAATAGCAAACTACGCTATGGTTCAAAAAGAAATTAATATTCGAATTAGTGATAAAGCGCCTAAAGAATACTTGTCATTATTACAGATGCAGAAAGATTCAGCGGAAGTTAAAGAAAATTTCAAGGAAAATGCAGTCCCGTTGACATTATTCGATATGGATGTTAATGATTATCATCAATTTTTGGGACAACGAAGAAAATTGATGGCAGATAAGATAAAAACATACTACAAAGGTTTATAATTAACATAGCTTACTTTCTATATTTTCTATAGTAACTTAAAAAATAATAGTAGATGTAAAGATGTAGACTTACAGATTTAATACACTCCAGCTACCGAACAAAAATCGTTCAAAGCTTATGGAGTGTATTTTTTGAAAAATTTATATACTTAGCCTTTTTCTGAGCTTTACATTTATTTATATAACTTACGTCGTTTATGCTTATAGTAACGTAACATTACTTGGGTTCTTTCTATAGTCAGTAGGAGTCATATTGGTTTCTTTTTTAAAGATACTTGTAAAATAATTCGAGTCTTCAAATCCGGACTCTAATGCGATATCAATTACTTTTAAATTGGTGTTCAACAGTAAATATTCAGCTTTTTTTACGCGCATTTGATTTAGATAAGTGACGAAAGACATTCGAAAATTCTTTTTGAAAAAACGGCAAAAATGTTCTTTGCTGAATCCGATGTGGGTACTGATTTCTTCTAATGTAATATGATTCTTATAGTTCTCTTCTAAATAGAGAACTATTTTCGTTCGCCCAACATGGGCGAACTCTAACGGGTGCAAGTCCCGAATGCGACCTGACAGTGGTAAGCATATAGCTGACGGCAAGGGTGTCCACGGTTAGGTGGAATCTGAAGGAAGCCCAAGGCAAAACTCTGGTCTGACGAACAGAAACCATATAAGAGGTGAGTCGAGTGGATAAGGCTGCGAAAGAAGCTGAAGTCCGATAACTGTTATAACTCGAAGCATAAATGTGGCAGATAGATGGAGTGAAAGAGTTCGCACCTTAACTGGGGAGGTCTCATGATGTTATCCCAAATACACTTAGTGATAAGTGCTTGACTCATGAGAAGTCAGCCGAGGTCGTAGTAGTGAAGACAGCTAGTGAAAGCTAGAAAGAGCGAAAGACCGAACAATTTTATCGTTACAAACATCTTTATTGGAGGTCGCCAAAGACTACTGGTTACAACAGCGTAAAAGTAGATAGCTGCCTTACGAGAACAGAAAAGGAGTAACAAACATGCATGAAAACAGGACATTGGATAGAATCCTATCCAGAAATAATTTAAACGAAGCCTTTCGACAAGTGGAACGGAACAAAGGTGCCGCAGGCATTGATGGTATGACTATCGAAGAGGCTAAAGAATATCTTCGTCAGCATAAAGAAGAACTTATTCAGACCATTCGCGAACGGAATTACCAACCTAAACCCGTCAGAAGAGTAGAATTACCTAAACCATCGGGTGGGGTCAGACTATTGGGGATACCGACAGTTATTGACCGGGTTATTCAACAAGCGATTGCGCAAGTTATCACACCTATTTTTGACGAACACTTCCACAACAGTAGTTATGGATTTCGGCCAAACCGTAACGCTCATATGGCTATAGCGCAAGGGCTAAGAGACATGAATGAAGGGTACCATTGGATTGTCGACATTGATTTAGAGAAGTTCTTTGATACAGTTAACCATGATCGACTGATGAATCTGGTTTCTCGGAAAATAACCGACGGTGATGTAATATCACTTATTCGGAAATATCTGGTGAGTGGCATTATGGTGAACGGAGAATATGAGAAAAGCCCAGTAGGCCCCCCCAAGGGGGGGACCTTTCGCCGTTATTGAGTAATATCCTCTTAAATGAACTCGACCAAGAACTAGAAAAAAGAGGGTTACGCTTCGTGCGATACGCAGATGACTGTATTATCTTCGTTAAAAGCGAATTCGCAGCAAGACGCGTGATGCGTTCGGTTACACGATATATTGAGGAAACTCCGGGTTTAACTGTTAATACGACTAAATCGAAAGTCATTAAACCAAGTGACCCAACCTTTAAATTTTTGGGATTTGGATTCTATTGGTCGAGAGCAGACAAAGGCTATCGAGCAAAGTCCCATGCCATATCAATCGAGACGTTTAAATATAAACTTCAACAGCTAAGCAAGAAAAGTTGGGGAATTGATATGGCTTACCGCATCGTTAGACTGAATCAAGTCATCAGAGGATGGGTGAACTATTTCAAAATAGGAGATATGCATACAAAACTCAAGAAAATAGCGAGTCATCTTCGTTATCGACTGAGGGTGTGTATCAGGCACCAATGGAAAACAGCCAAGAATCGAAGAAAAGCACTCACTAAACTAGGAATGAGCGATTATAATGGCTACTTGAACAGTCACAGTTCCAAAGGAACTGCCCGAATAGCCTTGTCCTGGGTAATGACGACCACAGTAACAAATAAGATACTAGCCCTTAAAGGTCTAGTATCTCCAGATAGTTACTATTTAAAACAAAAGCATGTTATATAAAATTGAACCGCCGTATACCGAACGGTACGTACGGTGGTGTGAGAGGACGGTAAATAAATTAATTATTTACCTCCTACTCGATTTATTTGAGGAAGGAACGATTTACTGAAGGAAGTTATGTATTCATTCTATTCTGGTTATTAAAATAAAAAAATGGAAAATTATAAAATGAAATGCATATACAAAAACGCATTACCAATGTATTGAAAAAACTTGGGTATACGATCAATCATAAGAAAGTCTATCGTCTCATGAAAAAACTGAATTTAAAGTGTATTAAATTTATGCAGAAATCTGATTGCCTATGGTATACGTAAGCGACCGACCCTAGACTTAGTCACTAAGCCTTTGGTAGAAGTCATTGACATCCTCAAAGAACACGCCACAGTTCGTATACCGACTCATTCCGATCAAGGCTGGTATTATCAGCATAATTGTTGGGTCGAAACTGAAGAAAACAACGTTTTTCAGAGTATGGTTCGCAAAGCGACTTGTGCCGTTAACGCCGCAATGGAACATTTCTTTGGTATTCTCAAACAAGAAATGTATCATGGGGGAAGATCAGCTCATTAGGAAGAACTGGAGTCAAGGATTGAGGAATATATTGACTAGCATAATCATGTTCGATCAAAAGCAAAATTGGCTGGCTTAAACCCGGTCGAATACCGAGATCAAGCCAGCCAATCAGCTATAGAATAAAACTCTAACTTTTAGGGGTCAGCACCTATAAAGCTAATGTTTGGGGTGTATTTGCATAGGGTTACTCTTGTAAGAACTCTTTTAAGGCTTCGACAATTGGAGTTAATGGTTTGCCTAATGTTGTTTCAAAATCAGTTGATGTTACATCCAATTCCCCATTACGAATATCGTTTTGGATCATTAAGATAAAACCAATCACTGGTTCTGGAACACCATTGTTGCTTAATACAGTCTCGTAGTCTGCATCATTCATAGCCACAACATCAAATTCTTTACCACTAGCAGATTTAAGAGCTTCGGCTAATGCTGCATAAGTAATAGGAGTACCTGACAGCTCTAGAATTTCTGGTGCAGCTGCTTTTCCGGTTAAAACGTTGACAGCAGCTTCAGCAAATTCGCGTTTCAATGCCCAGCCAGTTTTTCCTTCTCCAGCAGAATACGTAAAGGGATGGCCAGCTGCAGCTGCATTGAGTGTGTCTGTTTCGTTTTCTAAATACCAATTATTGCGTAAAAAAGTATGAGGGATTTGAGATTCCGCAATGAGTTGTTCCGTTAAGATATGATCTTGGGCTAAAGGACTGTTAGATACAGAGCCTCTTGGGAAACTAGTGTAAGCGATAAACGATACACCTGTTTCTTTAGCCGCATGGACAACGTTTTTATGCTGTTCACCACGAGAAACAGCTCCGCCTGGCTGCGAGGACACGAAAAGCATACGATCGATTCCTTTAAAAGCTGGTATCAAACTGGCATAATCACCAAAATCAGCTATGCGGACTTCGACCCCCTGATCACGAAGTGCAGCAGCTTTTTCCTCCGTTCTCGCTAAAGCCACGATGTTGTCTAAACCTACTTGTTCTTTCAAGTAGCCTAAAGCATAAGTTCCTAATTCTCCTGTTGCACCTGTCAATAAATAGTTCATTTTGTACCAACCTTTCTCTTTGTTAGACTTATTTTCATGAGAAACTTGTTTTTTTCAGGTTCTAACATTATGATAGAACTATAAGTTACTAATGTAAAGTAAGCACTTTTTAGTTACTTAGTAACCAAAAAGCAACTATTGTGAGGGGAAAGAATTTTTGATGCGAGATGAATTAACAGCATGTCCAGTAGAGACGACTCTTTTGTTGATAAACAATCGCTGGAAAGTATTGATCTTAAGGGAACTATTAGATGGTACTAAACGATTCGGTGAATTAAAAAAAGCAATCGGCAGTATTTCGTCAAAAGTCTTGACGTCCCATTTGCGCTCTATGGAAGAAAGTGGATTGGTGGATCGCGAAGTTTTTGCAGAAGTACCGCCACATGTTGAATATACGCTGACAGAAACCGGAAATAGTTTGAAGCCTATTTTGGACGCCATGAAAGAATGGGGCACAGACTATCAAGCAAAGATCAATTCCGAATTAAAAGAAGCAAAAGACAATTAAAACACCAGCAAATGTAAATCAAAAAGAAGAACTGCATATTATAAGCGCAGTTCTTCTTTTTGTATTAAAAATCGTAGTCTTCATCTGCCATTGATTCAGCATTTCCCATAAGATATCCAGCTCCGACTTGTGAGAAAAAGTCATGATTCGATGTTTCAATTGAGATACCATTCATCACAATAGGGTTAACATCATCTAAATCAGCATGTTCATAATAAGCCGGGAAACCCATATTTTGTAATGATTTATTAGCATTATAACGAACGAATGTTTTAACGTCCTCTGCAATACCTATTTGGCTATAAATTTCTTCAGTATAAGCCAACTCATTTTCCATCAGATCTTCCAACAGCGGGTACATCCAATCTAATAATTTTTTTTGTTCTTCTTCAGGCAATTCATTATAAGTTAATTGGAATTTATACCCTAGGTAAGTACCATGTACTGATTCATCACGGATGATCAATTTAATAAGCTCAGCTAAGTTAGCCAGTTTATTACTGCCACGGTACCACAATGGAGCAAAGAAATTACTGTAGTATAAGATACCTTCTAAGAATATACTTGCAATCTTCTTTTGCAAACCATTACCAGTTTTGTAAATATCATTAATGCGTTTTGCTTTGTATTGCATCCGTTCGTCATTATTCATCCAATCATAAATCTCACTGATGCTTTTGATACTGTTCAAAGAAGTTAAGATCGTTCCATAACTCTTTGCATGTATGGATTCCATAAACAAAAAATTATTAAGAACAGCAGCTTCTTTATGAGTCCGGACATCCTCTCGCATAGCGTTAACACCTTCTTCAGATTGCAATGTATCTAGCAACGCCAGACCGCCAACGACCTTTTTGATAACGTCTTGCTCAACAGATGAAAGTTCTCGCCAGTCAGCTAAGTCGTTTGAAACAGGAACACGAGTGTCTAACCAGAATTGTGAGGTTGCTTTATCCCAAACGTAATCGTCTAACTCATCTTCAATTTTATTCCAATTTATTACCTTATGTTTTGAAATCATAGGTAGTTTTCCTCCTTAAAATAGAATCCAGTATGTTAACGCTTGAATATGGATATATTTGTTAAAAGTCGTAATCATCTTCAGTCATTACATCGTCTTTATCAACTTGGAAACTGATGCTTGATTGATTGCCTGCTTCATGATGAGTTGCTTTAGTCAAGATCGTATTGATGGAATCAATATGAGGATTACTTGCACTTATTTCAGGGTATAAAGGATCGAAACCCAAACTTATAAGTGTTTTATCAGCTTGTTGTCGAACAAAATCTTTAACCTCCTCAAGCCAATCGGTTCCATGATAAATTTGTTCTATATAATCTAATTCATTGTTTACCAGATCAATCAACAAATCAAAGGTCCAATCTCTCAAATAGGCTTGTTCTTGCTGAGGCAATTCAGAGAAGCCTAGTTGAAACTTGTGACTGATATAGAAGCAATGTAAAGATTCATTCGCGAGTACTAACTGAATAATTTCAGAAACGTTCGTAAATCTCTTCTGCGTCCAGTACAGCAATGGAGCAAAGAGACCACTATAGGTTAAGACGCCTTCCAAGATTAAGTTGGCTGCTCGCTTTTGAAGCATACTTCCCGTTTTATAAATGTCAAGAATACGGTCTAATTTGTATTGAAGTTCTGCATTGTTATCAGCCCATGTTAAAACATCATCAACTTCTGTCGGCTCATTAAATCCTATAAGAATGGTGTTATAAGCTTTAGCATGAACCGATTCAATAAATTGAATGTTATTGTAGATAGCAGCTTCCTGTTGAGTGTGTTTTTCTTCTTTGATTACCAAATATCCTTTCTCTGATTGAAAAGTAGCTATTGAAGCTAATCCAGCCAACGCTTTCATAAATACTGCTCTTTCATTTTCCGGAAGAGCTTCCCACTGTTGTTTTTCATTTGTAACTGGGATTCGAGTATCCAGCCAAAATAATGACGTTAATTTCTCCCAAGTTGAATGATCTAAATGATCTTCGATTTCGTTCCAATTGATTGCCTTGTAATGTAAGTAAGACATAATTTTCCTCCTATTAAATCATGCATGATTCACAAGAATTTGCCATTGTAAACTCATCATCTTCGGTGTAAGTCCGGATATAGTAAAGTGATTTGATCCCTTTTGTCCAAGCGTAATTTCTCAGACGGTTCAAATCTCTAGTTGTCAGTTTTGGTGAAGCACCTGCTTTCCATTCATATAAACCTTCAGGAAGTATGGAACGCATAAATAAAGTCAAGCTCATACCTTGATCGATATGCTTTTGAGCAGCGGCATAAATATCAATGATTTTACGCTGATCAAAGTCATAAGCTGATTTGTAGTATTTAAGAGTCTTATTGGAAAGGAAAGGTGCTGGATAGAAAATAGACCCCACTTTTTTCTCTTGACGATTCTCAATAAGTTGAGTAATTGGATGTAAAGATGCGCTCGTTTCGTTTACATATGAGATAGAACCGTTGGGCGCAACCGCTAAACGATTTCGGTGATACAAGCCATACTGATTGATTTTTTCTTTTAGTTCTTTCCAATCTGCAACAGTTGGCAATTGGATGTTAGCAAAGATGTTTTTTACTTTTTCATTTGCTATCGTGAATTCATTTTCTAAGTAAGAATCAAAGTATGAACCATCAGCATATTTGGATTTCTCAAATCCATAAAAGGTTTCTCCACGTTCTTGAGCTATTTGGTTACTTGCCACCAAAGAATGATAGTTTAAAGCTAAAAAATAAGCTTCAGTGAGCTCGATGGATTCTTTTGAACCGTATTCAATCTGGTACAAGGCTAAAGCGGTATGCAATCCCATAGCGCCTAAACCAATCGTATGGTACATAGAGTTGCCTTTGCTGACAGTTGGTACTTCTAGCACATTGCTCGAATCTGTGACAGTTGTTAACGCACGAACTGCCAAATGAACTGATTTAGCAAAATCAGGGGATTGCAGCATATTCATGATATTGCTTGAGCCTAAGTTGCAGCTGATATCTGTACCAGTTTGTTCATAAGATAAGTCAGCATTAAGTATCGAAGGTTCTTGTGGTTGGAGAATCTCTGAACATAAGTTGCTCATAATGATTTTTCCATCCACAGGATTTGTATTGTTGGCTGTATCAATATTTAATATATATGGATAGCCGGATTCTTGTTGCAAACGAGAAATCTCTTGTTCCAATTCGCGAGCATTGATTTGAGTTTTCTTGATATTCGAATTCGCGACCATGTTGTCATACTCAGCAGTCAAGTCTATGTATGAGAACGGGATACCATATTCCTTTTCTACACTGTAGGGACTAAATAGATACATCGGTTTGTTTGTTTTTATCAATTCATAATATTTATCAGGAACAACTAATCCCAAAGAGAGCGTTTTAACACGTATTTTCTCATCTGCATTTTCTTTCTTAGTTGACAAAAAACCTAAAATATCTGGATGGAAAACATTCAGGTAAACAACTCCTGCGCCGTTACGTTGCCCAAGTTGGTTACTATAACTAAACGCGTCTTCTAGCAGTTTCATTACTGGAAGAACGCCCGATGAAGCATTTGAGATATCTTTGATTTGATCGCCAGCTGATCGGATATTGGATAGATTGACTCCAACTCCGCCACCAATTCGAGAAAGCTGCAAAGCAGAGTTTACTCCTCGGCCAATTGAGAGCATGGAGTCGTTAATGTCAATTAAGAAACAAGAGATCATTTCCCCGCGTTTTTTCTTTCCGGCATTTAGAAAGGTAGGTGTAGCTGGCTGGTAGCGTTGCGAAATGAGCTCCTCAACAAGTTGGACAGCTAATGTTTTATCGCCGTTACCTAAGTACAAAGCGTTGAACGCAATACGATCTTCAAATTGTTCCAAGTATGTTGAATGATCATTTGTTTTCAATGCATACTGTGAATAGAATTTATAAGCACCCATAAAACTCTTGAATTTAAAGTTAGCGGCATAGGCTTGTTTGAATATTTCCTTAATAAATGCAAAATCATATTCACCACTTTCGTCCTGCTTATAAAGCTTTAAGACGTCTAAGTCTATGTAGTTGTTATCCACCAAGAATTCCATTTTTTCTTCTAACGAAGGGAATTTTAAGGTGTTAGGGATAATTTCTTCTTCAAAGTAAGCTTTTAAGGCTTCTTGGTCCCTTTGTAAAGGAATTTCTCCATTTACTGGAATGTTAACAAGATTATTTAGGTAAAAGTAAGTTTTGGCACTTTTGATAGATTCTTTTTGATTTAGCAAAGTATTTCACTCCTAAATGTTTCTAAAGTTTGTTAAGAAATTCTTCTTGCCGGTCAATAATCAAGTTGGCAATCCGTTTTACGTCTGACTGCGTCCCTCGTAATTCAAAGACATCGATTAGCGGAAAACCAAATCTTTCTGCATATTGTTTAGCGCTGAGACAGAATTGATTATTAAAATTTCGATTCCCACTTCCGATAATTCCGTAACAGTATTTAAAGTTATCGTTAGACGCTATGAAATCACCTAGTCTAGTGGTCAAGACTTCTTTATCTCCTGTGTGGATCCCGTTACCACCGTTTAAATAAGTTGGTAAGAAACTGACAAAAGGTTCATCCACTGGAAAAGACTCTCCTTTTAGATCTTTAATATTCAGCGATTCTACAACTACGTCCTTAGTTGTTTTTATGTAATCGCTTAAACATTCAACAAAGTATTTCGTATTGCCGTTTAAACTGATATAAATAATATTTATTTTATCCGTCATTAAAAGCCTCCTTCTATTTCTTGTTAGTTGGTTCTGAACTTTTACAAGCATCTGGAAAACTATATATTGTGCTTTCTGATTTATGTTAACACATTATGTAGTGTTTGGGGAGGTTTTTTAATAAAGATAAAAATGTTTTTTTATCACCTGCTCAAAAAGAATTAGAAGTTCTGGTAAGGCTTATATTCTAGCTGGGATAAATAGATCCATATACTGTAAAGTCTCTTTACACTTTTTAGTTGCAATTATTTTAACTGCTATAAAGCCTGTTTAGGGCGAGAAATATAAACTTGAAACAAAGTGATTACGATAATAAGCAAAATGACATCTTGTTGAAAAAATTAATGCTTGGATTTTAAGGTGAAAGAATAAAAGAAGACAACTATTGTTGGCTTTTTCTTAATTAAATAACAAACTTAAAAAGTGTTGGAATGCTTGTTTACATGAAGGCTTAGAAAAAAATTTTCAGAAAGCTGTAATTATTAGTATTCGGTGACAGGGCAGTTATGTATCAATCAGAGTTAATACTTTACTTGAGAAGTTCTGCTTTATGAGAATATGTTTATTTGGTTAATTGCTTGCTAAGTTGATAATATTTCTAAATCGAGATAATTATATTGACTTACTTCTTTTTATTTGATAATCTTACTATTAGTAAGTTTTGAAAAACAATTTATCTTAAAAGGAGATTTATACATGACACAATTTACAGATTTAATCAAAGAACGCCGTACGGCATACGCAATTGGTACCAACACTGAATTATCAAACAAAGAGATCGCTGACCGCATTCGCGAGGTAGCTCAACAAATCCCAACGGCTTTCAACAGCCAAACAACTCGTTTAGTAGTTGTATTTGGAGAAGACAACGTTAAATTATGGGACCACATCTTAGACGTTCAAAAAGACGTTATGCAAGGCGACATGTGGGAAATGATGTCAGGCGTAATGCAAGGCGCTAAAGCTGGCGTTGGTACTGTATTATTCTTCGAAGACCGCGATGCTGTCAAAGGTGCATTAGGCGAAAACGAACGTGCAACAGTATACAAACAACACCACAGTGCAAATGCACAATACGGTATCTGGTTGGCATTGACTGACTTAGGTTTAGGCGGAAGCTTACAACATATGAACATTGGCTTTGAACAAGGCTTTGACAAATCAGTAAAAGACATGTTCAACTTACCAGCATCATACGAAATGATCGCTCAAATGCCATTTGGTTCAATCGAAGCAGAACCAAATCCAAAAGAATTCATCGACAGCAGCGAACAAGTTCGCGTAGTTGGAGAGTAATCAAACGATTCGCTCTTTGATACTTAAAGCATCTGGCTCCTATAAAAGGAGTTCAGGTGCTTTTTTTCGTAATCATTTTGTTAAATCGTCCAGAGTTATCCGTTGACAGCACATAAGAGCAGCGCCTACAATCCGTGTAAGAGTTGCTTACATATTAAGCATTCATCTGATTCACTGAGGAGGAAAGATGATGGACTTCAACGATGTAAAAGGCGTGGTCAGACAAGGCGAGCTTCCGATTGAGAGTGTGGAAAATCCTTATGGCGATTACTATATCGTCAAGATTAAAAATGATGCCGGATTAACATGGGTTCCGGGAGAACACGGCGTTTATACATTGCCCAACAAACAAATAGAAGGCAGAAAGTACCGCTTGTTTTCGGTAGCTTCGATACCAGAAGAAGGGTTCTTACTGATCGGTACACGAACGGGAAAAGAAACCAGCAGTTTCAAGAAAACGTTAGTGAATATGCAGCCAGGTGAAAAAATCACGATACGAGGTCCATTTGGGTGGATGAAAGTGAAAGACGAAACGTCTCCCATCGTGATGTTCGCGAGTGGGGTGGGGATAACGCCGTTTCGTGCATTGTTGAAGCAGTTGGAATTCGATACTCGTCGTCCGATTGAAGTCGTCTACACATCTTCGAGATACTACCTCTTTGGCGAGGAGATCAAAAGCATCGCGCAGAACAACCCGATGATTCATTTGCACAAAATGACTTCACGAGAAGAAACGACTGCGAAATTGGATGAACTCGCTTTAAAATACGGGGATACCGCCTATTATTTCAATTCAGGATCACCTGCTGTATTGAAGTTCGTCAAAAAACGCTATCGAGAAAAAGGAATCTCTAAAAAGCGTATTGTTTCGGATACATTTTTTGGAGCGAAGTAACGAAACTTTCACTAGTTCTTTCTCTAAAAAAGATTATAATAACAGAGTAAGTACCGAAAGCAAATCAGCGATCAAGGAGATGGATTTCAGGATGGGACTAGAAGACAAAGACTTTATTTTGCGCCAAGTGCAAGAGTTAGCAGAAGGGATCGGCAAATTTCTTGGAAAAGAGTCGATCAAGGAACTGATCAATTACGATCAGTCACAAGAAGGCGCCTTGTCAGATGAGGATATCGAAGCGATTTTACTGATTACGACTATTAGGGATATCCAAGAGAGTGAAGGGCTGTCGGACGAAGACCTGTCAAATGAATTAGGTATGCCGGAAAACGGCTTAGAGAAGTTGTACAATAATGAGCGGTCCGTCACACCAGATGAACTTAACGCATTGCGAGATTTTGTGGAAGAGAAGGAAAGCTGATAGTAAGAAGACGCAAACGCAAGAGTAAAAGCACCATTCTATTGTGGTGCTTTTGATGATCCCGCTGGTAAAGTAAAACTAATACAAATAAATGAAAGCGGTATCTTGTCCGAGGGCGCAACAAATGTTTCAAAAAGAATAGAGCACCCGACAATTTTTGAGCAAGTATTGTCGGGAGAAAAAGTTTTGTATCCTATAGTATGTATACGAGAGGAGAAGAAAATGGACTGGCTGGAGAGAATAAATAGAGCAATGGACTATATAGAGCAGAATTTATCCGATGAAATTGATGGGAGAGAGGCAGCCCGACTAGCCTGTTGCCCTGAATATCATTTTCCCAGGATGTTTTCTGCTCTGACCGGAATATCACTGTCAGAATACATTAGAAGGAGGCGATTGTCACAAGCCGCATTTGAGTTGCAAAATGTTCCTGATGTTCGGATCATTGATCTTGCTCTCAAGTACGGGTACGACTCCCCAGATTCTTTTACTCGGGCTTTTAAAAGCCTTCATGGAGTTACTCCAACGACAGCCCGCAGCAAAGGGGTCGAATTAAAAGCTTTTCCAAGACTTTTCTTTCAAATGACGATCAAGGGAGAGAGTGAAATGGATTATAGGATAGAAGTGCTAGATGCTGATATTGAGATTGTCGGGGTCAAGCAAGAAGTCGTTACACAAGAGGCTTTTCATACTATTCCTAAATTATGGGAAGAAGCGACTGCTAGTGGATTGGTACCGCGTATCATTGAGATGTCTTGGGAAAATCCGCAATGCAAAATGGAAGGAATCTTAGGAGTATGCGGAAAACAAGCCGCAATAACAGACGAAAAATTTGATTATCTTATAGGGTGCCGCTATACTGCTGAATACCCTGGTGACATGGAAAAAACAGTAATCCCTAAAAGTACTTGGGTTGTCTTTCCTAATATCACTGAAGCTTGGAAACGCCTATATACGGAATGGATGCCGACTTCCGGTTACGAATTAGCAGATTTGCCGTGTATTGAGAATTACTTGGCTCCTGACAGAGTTCCAAATAATGAGCTTTGGGTCCCTGTAATAGCAAAGTGATCCATGATTTCAAAAACTATGTTCACAAAGTTGCGAACAACTTTTCCATCATCTGTTTAAATCCATCAAAACATGCTATAATGAGTAGCTTAAGATCACTACGATAGTAATAAAGAACGGATGCCGAAAAGCCTCCGCTAGTGATATATATGGAGGTGTAAGAGAATGCAAAAACGATGGACGATCGGTGAAATCAAAAAGTTTGTTGAAACCAATTCAGACAGCAAACTATTGACGACAGAATACCAAGGTTTTTCTCAAAAGTTGGAATTTGAATGTGCATGCGGCAATAAATTTGAAAAGACTTTTAAGAAATTTAAAAACAATCACCAACGCAAATGTGATGTTTGCCAACCGCCAAAAGCTTCACGCTAAAGCATAAATAAAAAGCCGATTTCTCTTTAAGAGAAGTCGGCTTTTTTAGCATCATTAACTAGTCCTGAATAATTCATACTTTTTATAAACTACCAAATTTTATAATTATCTGTTTAGTTTTATGCTCAATGGCTCTTTTTCTTAAAAATATTTTTCTAAAGGGTTTAATTTATTTTTGCTAACTGATTAAGTTCAAGAAAGACCTCATTTTGGGCGCACTCATCCTATCGGATGGTTAACGAATTTTTTTGAATGGCGCAATAAACGCAACTAACACTGCAGTACCTGAATGTTTTGTAGAATCCGATAAAATAGCTTTTGGTAAACATGGTAACTACTTAATTTCAAGTATTGTCTTCTTCCGGAATGAACTATCTTTCCAGCAATTTTAAAGAGAAATAAGCGAATAGTAGAAACCTGATACCCTTTCGTTTCATTGGTAAAACACAATGTTCGCATGAAGTTC
>NZ_FOXW01000014.1 GCF_900115825.1 Desemzia incerta
CCCCCTCAAGATGAGATTTCCCATCACGTAAGTGAGTAAGACCCCTGAGAGATGATCAGGTAGATAGGTTGGAAGTGGAAGTCTAGTGATAGGCGGAGCGGACCAATACTAATCGGTCGAGGACTTAACCAAGATTTTAGGTGGATTCAACGGATCCGAACGAATGCGATAGTAGACAAATCCAGTTTTGAGAGCGCAAGGTTCTCAATATGTGTGGTGATGATGGCAAGAAGGTCACACCTGTTCCCATGCCGAACACAGAAGTTAAGCTTCTTAGCGCCGAAGGTAGTGAGGGGTTTCCCCTTGTGAGACTAGGACGTTGCCACGCATAGTTTTTTTGGAGGTTTAGCTCAGTTGGGAGAGCATCTGCCTTACAAGCAGAGGGTCAGCGGTTCGAGCCCGTTAACCTCCACCATGAGTCATTAGCTCAGTTGGTAGAGCATCTGACTTTTAATCAGAGGGTCGCAGGTTCGAATCCTGCATGACTCATACTAGTTGTATTCATATGACTAGTATGTTTATCTATTGCCAAATTAAATATTATGCGGGTGTGGCGGAATTGGCAGACGCACTAGATTTAGGATCTAGCGCCGCGAGGCGTGGGGGTTCAAGTCCCTTCACCCGCATCATTACTTTTTTGAATGGCAATATTACTTGCCGGCTTAGCTCAGTTGGTAGAGCATCTGATTTGTAATCAGAGGGTCGAGGGTTCAAATCCTTTAGCCGGCACCATTTGCGGAAATAGCTCAGTGGTAGAGCACCACCTTGCCAAGGTGGGGGTCGCGGGTTCGAATCCCGTCTTCCGCTTTCTAGTTTATCTAGATACTGAACGTAAATCTTCTGAATCTTGTTCTTTATTGCCGGGGTGGCGGAACAGGTAGACGCACAGGACTTAAAATCCTGCGGGTAGTGATATCCGTGCCGGTTCGATTCCGGCCCTCGGCACCATTTATTTTGTACCCATAGCTCAATTGGATAGAGTACTTGACTACGAATCAAGCGGTTGCAGGTTCGACTCCTGCTGGGTACATTTCTTTTATAGAGACTTATAGAAGCGCACATACATACGGGAATTAGCTCAGCTTGGTAGAGCACTTGGTTTGGGACCAAGGGGTCGCAGGTTCGAATCCTGTATTCCCGATAATAGAAGCATTGTTTAAAGTGAGTGGATTCCTATCCAGCTCACTTTTTTTGTCGATTTTTGTTAGAAATGAAATTATATAGGTGTTTATTGTGTAAGAAGTTTCGTTCAGCTATTATGAGAGTTAAAAATAAGGATTCTTTAAGGGAGTGAGAGAAAAATGACGGTTCTTAAAGTAAATGAACAACTATGGCATTCTGGTATTGTTAGAACGATAGAAGTAGGCGGACTTAGTAAAGCAGATTTAATGGATAAGCTGCAGGAGAAGAATGTATTTTTCAATGATTTAGGTAAGCAATTATTATTGGATGAACGAATGAGTGTTTCTAAAGAAGTGTATTTGTTAAAAACTATTGAATTGACTGTTGGAGACCTTGGTTTCATAGAAGGAGCTGTCCTGCCGGATATTTATGCTCGAGCCATAGAGAATGGATTGTCTCTTTGTCCAGTAGAAACGGGACCATATTTGAGATTAGCCTATTTAGATCAACTAGAAGGTTATACGGGTAAACCCGTTTATGAAAAACAGGCTCCATATGGCTCAATTACGATCGCTTCGGAAAAAATCGATGAAGAGGAGGATTTTCCTCAAGGATTTTACATTAGAAAAGTAGAAGGCAACCTTTGGCTGAGAGGTTATGTTGCAGATGACCTTCATATATGGAATCCAAATGACAGATTTTTATTTTACTGCTTTAATCAGTGATGAAGCTCTCAAAATGGCTCAACAGCAACTTTTTATAAGTGGAGCTTTTCAAATCAGGTTTTTTCCAGTATAATATTAGTCAGGATTAGTCAAAGGTTATCGAGGGTAATAAGCGAAGATCAGCGACTAAATGAGATGGTCTTTTTTTGAAGACTAAAAGAAAAGGAGGGTTATTAAAAATCAGGTATTGGAATGTATTGAAAAACAGTGTATGATACTAAAACACCAAGGACCTATTTTTAATAACAACAACGCATGGAAAATAAAAATATGTCAGATATCATTGAATCTTATTTGAAAAAAGTGTTAGGACAATCAGATCAAGTGGAAATCAGAAGAAGCGAAATGGCTGATTTATTTAACTGTGTTCCTTCTCAAATAAATTATGTGATCAATACTCGATTTACGGTGCAAAAAGGTTATTTAGTGGAAAGCAAACGTGGCGGCGGTGGATACATCCGGATCATAAAAGTTAAATTGTTGGACGAATCTGAGATGTTAGATACAATAATAGAAATAGTCGGAAACAGTATTTCTCAAAATGATGCTTTTTCGATCGTGCAAAAGTTGTATGAAGATGATTTTTTAAATAAAAGAGAAGCCGTATTAATAATGGCTGCTATGGACAAAGTCGTATTAGGATTAGATAATAAAACGGCTAAAGAGGTAAGAGCACGTATCTTAAAATCTTGCCTGAACAATTTGAGGTATGAATAACGAAAAGTCGGAGGCGAGAACATGAATGAATTATTTACAGAAAAAGCAAAAACAGTACTAGGTATTGCTCAAGAAGAGGCTAAGGCTTTTCGTCACCATTCTGTTGGAACTGAGCACATTTTACTAGGGATTGTAAAAGAAACAGAAGGTATCGCTGGGAAAACTCTTCGTCAGTTCACCATCACAGAACAGGATGTTCGTGAAGAGATTGAACATTTTACCGGATATGGAACCATGAAATACATTTCAAAAGAAGCTGTCTTACCTTATTCACCTAGAGCAAAACAAGCGATTACGTTTGCTACAGATGAATCTAGACGCATGGGGTCTTCTTTGGTCGGAACGGAGCATTTGCTATTAGGGTTGTTGCGCGAAGAAGATATTTTATCAGCTAAAATATTGGGCAACTTAGATGTAAGTTTGAATAAAGCTCGCCAAGTGATCTTCAAAAAAATCGGACAAGATCAAATGAAGAATACGAAAAGCAAACGTCCAAGAACAGCTGCTAAGCCATCTTCTGTCGGAACACCGACATTGGATTCGTTAGCGCGAGATTTGACTGCTCAAGCCAAAGATGGAAAAATGGATCCTGTTGTTGGGCGCAGTAAAGAAGTTAAACGAATCGTTCAAATTTTAAGCCGCAGAACTAAAAACAACCCAGTTTTAGTTGGAGAACCTGGTGTGGGTAAAACTGCTATAGCTGAAGGATTAGCTCAAAAAATCATTTCAGGAGAAGTGCCGAGTACATTAGCAAACAAACGTCTGATGATGTTGGACATGGGTTCTTTAGTTGCCGGAACGAAGTATCGTGGGGAATTTGAAGAGCGAATGAAAAAAATCATTGAGGAAATTTATCAAGATGGCGAAGTAATCCTGTTTATTGATGAGCTGCATACACTGATTGGTGCAGGAGGGGCAGAAGGAGCAATTGATGCTTCTAACATCCTAAAACCGGCTTTAGCACGTGGAGAATTGCAAACTATCGGTGCTACGACTTTAGATGAGTACCAAAAACACATCGAAAAAGATGCTGCTTTAGAAAGACGATTTGCTCCAATCCATATTGATCCTCCAAATGGAGAAGAAACAGAAGAGATCTTATATGGTCTGCGTTCTCGCTATGAAGATCATCACGGTGTGAAAATCACAGATGAAGCAGTCAAAGCTGCGGTCAAATTGTCAACTCGTTACATTACTTCTAGACAATTGCCTGATAAGGCGATTGATTTGATTGATGAAGCTGCTTCTAAAGTACGAATCGACGTAACTGGTAAACCAACACCAATAGCCGTTGCTGTTGAAGAACTGGATGCATTGGTTGAAGCAAAAGAAGAAGCTATTCAAAATCAAGATTTTGAAGAAGCGGGCGAAATCAGAACACGCGAAATGAAGCAACGTAAAAAAGTCGATGCTTTAATGAAAAAACAACAACAAAAAGAAACACCAACTGAATTAGAAGTTACTGAACATGATATTGCTGAAGTAGTAGCCTTATGGACAAGTATCCCAGTTCAACAAATGGAACAAAAAGAATCTGATCGTTTATTGAAAATGGAAGATGTATTGCATAAACGAGTTATTGGCCAAGAAGATGCGGTCAAAGCTGTTTCTAGAGCGATACGCCGTGCAAGAAGCGGGTTGAAAGATCCGAACCGCCCAATTGGTTCATTTATGTTCTTAGGGCCTACAGGGGTTGGTAAAACCGAATTAGCGAAAGCGTTGAGTGAAGCTATGTTTGGAAATGAAGAAGCGTTGATTCGTGTCGACATGTCTGAATATATGGAAAAATTCAGTACGAGTCGTTTAGTGGGATCACCTCCAGGTTATGTAGGGTACGATGAAGGTGGACAATTGACTGAAAAAGTTCGTCAAAAACCGTATTCTGTTATCCTATTGGATGAGGTAGAAAAAGCTCATCCTGATGTGTTCAACATTTTACTTCAAGTTTTGGATGATGGACATTTGACAGATGGAAAAGGGCGTAAAGTAGATTTCAAAAATACGATTATGATCATGACTTCCAACTTGGGAGCAACTGCTTTACGTGATGAGAAATCAGTCGGTTTTTCATTGGAAGATAAAAAGCAAGACCACAAAACAATGGAAAAACGCATCATGGAAGAATTGAAAAATTCATTCCGTCCAGAATTCTTAAACCGTTTAGATGAAACGATCGTATTCCATTCATTAGAAAAAGAAGAATTGAATGAAATCGTGAAATTAATGTCTCGCACAATCGTTAAACGTTTAGAAGATATGGATATCTATGCTAAAATCACACCGGCAGCGATTGATGTGATCGCTAAAGAAGGCTTCGATCCTGAATATGGGGCTCGTCCTTTACGTAGAGCGATCCAAAAGAAAATCGAAGACTTGTTGAGTGAAGAATTGTTAAGCGGAAATATCAAAATTGGGGATAATGTAACCATTGGTGCTCAAAAAGGAGAAATCCGATTCACAGTTCGAGACTCCAAGAAATCTGCAAAGCAAGACAAGAATAAAGAAAAAGTCACTACTCCGTAAACAATTAGTTGAGCCTATCAGACAGGAGTCTGGTAGGCTTTTTTATTCGTGATAAAAAAGCATTTCTGATATGATGAACCTGAGAAAACAAATGAGAGGAACGTGATTTTCTATGAAGAATTCTACGCGTAATTTGTTAATGGGACTTGGAGCAGCAACGGCAATCGGAGCAGCGTATATGATATTATCGGACTCGGCGATGGAAAAAGTGGAAAATAAGATCAACCGCAAACGTGCCAAAAAATTTGTTCAAAAGAAATTAAATGGCAATCCTAAAGCGATGAAAGTAGTAGAAAGCTTGTCAGACGAAGAGTTGATCAATCTATTGAGTGTAGTTGATAAAGTGAGCAATATAAGAGGCAATATCAGCGAGTACACAGATCAATTGAAAGACGTTACTGTGCACAAAATGAAAAAATAAAATTGCTATTAACTTGAAAAATAAAGAGACGGAGCTGGGAATTATTTCTCAGCTCCGCCTCTTTTATGAATAATGGTTTCGTAAAGCGATTCGGGGATAAATGCCTTTTTTCCCGCTCTCGTTTTTTAATTCAACGTCAATAAATAACAAAGCAATAGGTCATCCATATTACGTAAGGATAAGCCGCTGGCTTGATGGAATCGATCTATACGATATTGTAAGGTATTCCGGTGGATATACAGAGACTTAGCAGCAACGGAAATATTTCCTTGGCTTTTCCACATCGCTAAAATCAATTCCTTGAATTCAGCATCAAAAACAGTCTCTGATTTTAACTTCTGCATCAAGGGACTCTTTTTTATGGCGTCAGCAGTATAATGATGCAAGGCAATCGTCGACAAGCCGAACACTTGAGCTTGTTTGTTTTTTTGAGTATCGAATATAGACTGCTCTTCTTTGAAAATTTGCGGCAAAGTAGCCTCTATTGGCCAAAATTGTCCAATGTAATAAACTGTTTTAATGGAAAAGTCATCGTCTAAAGTACGGATGATTCCAGCCATTTCTTCATTGTTTAATAAATGGTCGTGCTTTTCTTCAATAAGTATTCCTTTGGTTTCGGTAATGAAAAAAGCTTCTTCTATGTTCAAAAACAATTGCTTAAAGGCATCAAGCCAGACTGACTGCGTAAACGTGTCGTCCATTTTTACAATCTCAAATTGAATGATCCGGTAACTGCCTTCGTTTCTTGGCAAAGCGAATGACTCTTCCAGCAGAAACGACTGCCATTTGGAAGCAGCAGAACGAGTTGAAGAGGTCTTTTTTTGCGTCAAAGCATACTGGATCAAAGCTAATTCAGTGTCGCTTTTTTGTTTTCTTTCCAGTTGGATCCATTTGTCTTTATAAGGGAAAGCGACATATTTTTCTCCAGAGGTGTTGGAATGTGTCAGTACAGCTTCTGGATACAATAATTTCATTTCTTTGAAATTCACTTATGTTCCTCATTTCTGTAGCAAGATATCGGTTGATGAGAGCTTCCTCTTTATTTTATCATGGTTTGACTTTTTTTGTAGGGTTTGAAGAAGAATATGCTATCATAAGAGGAGCGAAAACAGACAGAGGAGAATGATATGGAATTATCCAGCGTTGAAAAAGAGTTTTTTATGCGAGAAGCTATCAAAGAAGCGAAAAAAGCAGAAGCAAAGTTAGAAGTTCCGATTGGTGCGGTAGTGGTCTTAAATGGAGAGATCATCGGCCGTGGACATAATGTGCGCGAGCTGACTCATGATGCTACTACACATGCAGAAATGATTGCGATTCGAGAAGCAAATCAGCATCTAGGCAATTGGCGTCTAGAAGACACTCAATTGTTTGTGACTCTTGAACCGTGCCCGATGTGCAGCGGAGCAATGATTTTGTCGCGTGTGAAAGAGTTGTATTATGGAGCTCCAGATCCTAAGGGAGGTACTGCGGGAACTTTAATGAACCTCTTAGGAGATGAACGGTTCAATCACCAAGTAGACATTGAAAAAGGGTTATTGGAAGAAGAGTGCGCAGCTCTATTGACGGATTTTTTCCGTATGC
Source organism: Desemzia incerta (assembly GCF_900115825.1). GTDB lineage: Bacteria > Bacillota > Bacilli > Lactobacillales > Carnobacteriaceae > Desemzia > Desemzia incerta. The sequence continues at coordinate 7,090 of NZ_FOXW01000014.1, forward strand.
TTCGTGCACGCAAGAAAGCAGCGAAACAAGCCCAAAAAGAATTAGAAGAAAAAGAGGATTAATATGAAAAAGACAAGAAATACAAAGAATTGGTTATACAGTATCGTTGGAGTACTGGTCCTGTTATTTGGAGGACAACAGCTGGATGTATTTGATACGCTGTTTCCATCAGAAAACGCGCAGATAGAATCTACAGTTCAAGAGAGTGGTGTTACTGAAGGAGAGGCTTACTCCACGAAAGATGAGGTTGCTGCTTATTTGCATCAATTCGGTGAACTGCCGCCTAATTATTTGACGAAGCAAGAAGCAGAAGCTTTAGGCTGGGATAATGAAAAAGGCAACTTATGGGAAGTGACCGATCAGATGTCCATTGGGGGCAACAAGTTCGGAAATTATGAAGGGCTGCTGCCTGAAAAAGATGGACGCATCTATTATGAAGCGGATATTGATTATGAAGGAGAATATCGAGGCCCTAAACGAATCGTCTATTCGAATGATGGGTTGATTTTTTACACCGATGACCACTATGAATCATTTGAACAGCTTTATTAGGAGGTTTCTATGACAAAGAAAATCATTCTTGACGGCAGTCAGATGACGGATCGAGAAAAATTGCATGCTTACTTGAAAACAGAATTGGATTTGCCCGACTATTATGGCAATAACCTGGATGCTTTAAAAGATTGCTTAACAATGGATTTCTCTTGTAAGGTGATTGAAGTCTGGTATCCAGAAATGATAGAAGAGCAGTTGGGACGATATGGAAACAGCTTGTTACGAGTGTTGAAGGATTCAGCTGATGAAAACCAATATCTTGAAGTTGTCATTAAAAAAGCTAGAGAATAAACAGTGCAAACTGTTTTCTCTAGCTTTTTTAATGTGTTTGATTTTTAAAGACAGGTGCAACGAAACGATGCAGCAGTACAGCCATTAAAGCCCCAACGACTCCTTGAAGGAGATTCATTGGAAATGCTGCTAAACCTGCAGCCAGCCCGAAGAGAATCCAGTCTCCTAAAACATACCCCACTGCCATCCAGATACCAGCTGTTAAAGCAGGAATCAACGGTTTAGTAGAAGGCAATTTCATAAACAGCCATCCACATAACAAGCCTTCTATCCCTTTGACCAGAAAAGTGATGGGAGCATAGAAAGAATAGCCGGCAAATAAATCTGCCAATGCGCTTCCGATACCACCAATCCAAAAACCGCCTGCCGGACCCAAAAGCATCCCTGCGAGCAACAAAATCGAATCCCCAATGTTCACGTACCCTTGAGCAAACGGGATAGGAATGCGGATAATGAGCGTCATAACGACAGTCATTGCAATAAATAAAGCGAATAATACCAAATTTTGCGTAGTGAGTGTTTTCTTATTCATAGCTTCCCCCCTAATTTATTTTCTATTATACACGATTCATTCCAAAGATAAGCAATAGTTTTCAGAAAAATGATGGTAAGAGGAAAAAATAAAGATAAAACTGGTATAATAAACAAAGAATGTAATGGAATAGTGGTGAAATAGATGAAGCAACCAAAAGTATTAGTTATTCAAGACATCTCAGCCAGCTGCCAGATTTCTATGAATGTGGCTGTGCCGATTTTAAGCAGTTTGAACAACAGCACTCATATGCTGCCTACTGCTTTACTGTCTACGCACACTGGGGCTGGATTTGAAGATTACACTTATTTGGATTTGACGAGTGAGATGTCTAAAATTTTAGACCATTGGAAGCAATTGGGTCTTAGTTTTGATGGAGTACTAGTCGGCTATTTAGGCTCACACAAGCAAATCGAAATCGTGAAACGCATTATCAAAGAGTTTGCAACGCCTGAAGCGGTTATTGTGTTGGATCCTGTAATGGGCGATCATGGAGAATTATATGATGGATTTGACGAAGAATACGTCCAGCAAATGCGGGAGTTGTGCCAATTGTCGACTGTGATCATTCCTAACTTAACAGAGGCAGCTTACTTAACAAAAACTCCTTATCAAAAAGGGCCTTATGCTTCTGAAAATGTTGAACGATTGATGAAAAAAATGGTGCAGCTGAATAAAAAACAAGTAGTTCTGACAGGTGTGATGTTGAGCGAAAACGAAATTGGAGCAGCCAGCATGACACAAAAAGACCAACAAGTCAGTTATGCATTTTCACCCGTCTATCCTGGTCGGTTTGAAGGAACAGGAGACGTGTTCAGCAGCGTGATTGCCGGTTTCTTATTTCAACAGATCTCTTTAGACTTAGCAATGACAAGTGCCGTAGAATATGTAGAAAAAGTGATCAAACGAACACTTGAAAATAGACCTAGCTTAAGATTTGGCGTGCAATTTGAAACAGACTTGCTGTTTCTGATTGAAAGATTGCATGCTTTGAAAAAATAGACGATAAAACTGCTCATTGGGACAATTCCCCAGTGAGCAGTTTTTTTGTCTCTAACATAAGTTGGAAGAACTCGCTGAAAATGCGAGGTCATTCAGTATCTGCCTTTTCTACAAATACTTTAAATGCAGCTTTGTAACTCAGCATAAATGTTTTACCGTCTGCGTTTTGTAAAGCTAACGAGCCCTCGTACGCTTCTTTAGCTAGCAAAGTATACTTTTGTTCTAATTTGATCCCTTTAACAGTGATGTAGTCTAGAAAGTCAGGATCATCTTCGACTTCTTTTACGACAAATGAATCACCGGCAGACAAGTCATTCAATTGCGGGTAGTCATAGCTTTCTGTGGTACCATCTTTTGCAGGGATTCTCCCGCCGTGAGGATCAAATTCTGGTTCTCCTAAGAATTGGTTTAACCGTTCAATCAGCAAATCAGAAGATGCATGTTCTAATCGATCAGCGTCAGCATGGACTTCTTTCCAATCGTATCCCAGTTTTTCCAGTAAAAAAACTTCCCAGATGCGGTGTTTTCGAATCACTTGGTTTGCCAGACGCAATCCTTTTTCAGTAACTTGCACACCTCTGTAAGGAGTATGGGTAATCAACCCTTCTTTTAATAATTTTGTATTCATATCTGTTACTGACGCAGCAGATACATTCATCGCTGCTACCAATTGTTTGTTGTTTACTACTTTGGTGGCCCCTCCGAGACTAACGATGGTTTTTAGGTAATCTTCTTTGCTTGGCGTCATTTGAATACTCCTTTTTTCTTTCGCATACAGGCGTGAAGCATGGATCAACAGTTGTTGCCTGTAAAAGCTCGCTTA
>NZ_FOXW01000010.1 GCF_900115825.1 Desemzia incerta
ATTCCAGTATGAAAAAAAGCCATGCATGACAACTGTCATACATGGCACAAAGAATTTTGTTTATTTGCCTGTCTACTTGACAGGGGGCAGTTCAATCATCCAGTAAGGCTTCATTGTTTTAGTTAGTTGTTGTTTCTGTTTCGTTAGATTCTTGTTGTTCTTCTTCCATCAATACTCTGTGAGAAAGATTGATACGACCTTGACGATCGATTTCAATGACTTTGACTTTCAGAGAGTCGCCAACGTTTACGACATCTTCTACTTTAGCCACACGTTTAGTATCTAATTGAGAGATGTGCACCAAACCGTCTTTTCCTTTAGCGATCTCAACAAAAGCACCAAATTTTTCAACGCGTTTTACAGTACCATCGTAAACTTGACCAACTTCAATTTCTTTCGTCAATTCTTCGATGATTTCTTTTGCACGTTGGATCATTTCTGCATTATCTGAAGCAATGCTGACTTTACCGTCTTGATCAATGTCGATCTTAACGCCAGTTTCTTCGATAATAGCATTGATTTGGTCTCCACCGCGTCCAATAACGACTTTGATTTTTTCTGGTTTGATTTGCATCATTTCAATTTTCGGAGCGTATTTGCTCAATTCTTTGCGCGGTTCAGAGATAGTAGATACTAATTCATCTAAGATTTCTAAACGAGCCTTTTTAGCTTGAGTCAATGCTTCCGTTAAAATTTCTTGAGTGATTCCTTGGATTTTGATATCCATTTGTAATGCTGTGATTCCTTCGGCTGTTCCAGCAACTTTAAAGTCCATATCGCCTAGGTGATCTTCCAACCCTTGGATATCCGTTAAGACAGTATGGTTGCTTCCGTCGCTGACCAATCCCATTGCAATACCAGCAACTGGAGCTTTAATAGGTACACCAGCATCCATCAACGCTAAGATTCCTGCACAGATACTTGCTTGAGAAGAAGAACCATTTGATTCTAAAACTTCTGAAACCACACGAATCATGTAAGGGAAATCTTTTTCATTAGGGATAACTTGAGCCATAGCGCGTTCACCTAAAGCCCCATGTCCAATTTCACGTCTTCCTGGTGCGCGGCCACGGCCTGTGCTACCAACTGAGAATTGCGGGAAATTGTAATGGTGGATAAATCGTTTGCTTTCTTCAATACCTAAGCCATCGATAATTTGGTGTTCTCCAAGAGGCGCTAGAGTCGCAATAGACAATGCTTGTGTTTGTCCACGTGTAAACAAACCAGAACCGTGAGCTCTTGGTAAAACACCTGTTTCTGAAGCTAATGGACGAATCTCATCGATTTTACGACCATCCGGACGGATTTTTTCTTCCGTAATCAAACGGCGTACTTCATCTTTTTCAAGATCTTCAACGATTTTTTTCACTTCTTTGTTGATACGAGCTGCTTCATCATGATCAGCGTATTTAGCTTCAAAGAAAGCAATAGCTTCTTTTTTCACTGCTTCAGTTTGTTCAGCGCGTTCTTGTTTATCAAAGATTTGAATCGCATTTACCATTTTTTCTTTGTAAGCTGCTTGTACTTCTTCTTGTACATCTGCATCTACTTCTAATAATAGGACTTCCATTTTTTCTTTTCCAACAGCTGCTTGGATTTCTTCTTGGAAAGCCACTAATTTTTTGATTTCTTCATGACCGAACATCAATGCTTCCAACATACCTTCTTCAGATACTTCTGCAGCACCACTTTCAACCATGTTGATCGCTGTTTTTGTTCCAGCTACCGTTAATTGAATATCCGACTCTTCGTCTTGTTGAACCGTTGGGTTGATGATCAATTCACCGTTTACACGTCCAACGTTTACTCCTGCAATAGGTCCGTTAAATGGAATGTCAGAAACCACTAAAGCCAAAGATGATCCAAGCATAGCTGCCATTTCTGGAGAGCAGTCTTGTTCCACTGACATAACTGTATTAGTGATTTGTACCTCATTACGGAATCCATCTGCAAACATAGGACGAATTGGGCGGTCAATCAAACGAGCAGTCAATGTAGCATTTTCACTAGGACGGCCTTCACGTTTGATGAATCCTCCTGGGATTTTACCTACTGCATACATTTTTTCTTCGTAGTTTACTGTTAATGGAAAGAAATCTACATCCATAGCATCTTTGCTGGCTACAGCAGCTGTTAAAACAACTGTGTCTCCATAACGAACCAAAACGGCCCCATTTGCTTGTTTGGCTAACTGTCCTATTTCAACTGTTAAAGGGCGTCCGCCAAGTTCAGTTGTAAAAACTTGTTTTTCTGTCATTATTTGTTCTCCTTTTTTATCGAGAACCATTGATATCCCAGCAATCTACTAAACAAATGTCAGTATTTAAAGTTTAAACGCTCACATTTGCATAGTAGGATAACGGATACTTCAATGTTCTCTGTGTGTAGTAAGCAAAATCAATTTGCTTTTAAAACATGAATAAGCTCATCGCCGATTCACTCTTAAAACGGGCTGCATTTTCTCAATAAAACAAGCGAGATTCCTAAGAACCCCGCTTTAGAAAATAGACAAACGGATCTTAACGACGTAAGCCTAAGCTTTGGATTAATTCACGGTAACGAGCAACATCTTTGTTACGTAAGTATGCTAACAAGTTACGACGGTGACCGATTTTTTTCATCAATCCACGGTAAGAATGGTGGTCTTTTTTGTGAGTACGTGCATGCTCATTTAAGTGGTTGATTTCTTCAGTCAATACAGCAATTTGTACTTCTGGAGAACCAGTATCTCCTTCGTGTCTTGCGTATTGAGTAATGATTTCGTTTTTGCGTTCTTTAGAAATAGCCATTTCTAAACACCTCTTTCTGTTTTTTTCCTTTTACTGAGTAGTCGTTGGTGACTCGTACAACCAAGTAAAAGGTACGTGCTTATCGCACATCTAAATATTACAGAACTTTATTCTAAAATGCAAGTACTAATGTTGTTAATCCTGTTATTTCATTTGAAATAACAACGGACTGTCAAATGTTGTATTCTGCTCTGATTTCTAAAATCGTATCTCTTAAATTGGCGGCTTTTTCAAAGTCTAATTCTTTGGCTGCGGCTCTCATTTCCAACTCCATCGTTTCAATCAGAGTGATTCTGTCTTCTCGGTTTAATTTAGAGATTTGAGCTACAGAAATCTCTTTCTCTTCTTCAACTGCGGTGGTGATCGAAATCAAATCGCGCACTTCTTTTATGATTGTTTTTGGTACGATTCCATGTTCTTCATTATATTTCATTTGCACTGAACGACGTCTTTCTGTTTCATCGATCGCATACCGCATAGAGTCTGTTATCTTATCTGCATACAAAATAACTTTCCCATTTTCATTACGAGCTGCTCTCCCGATCGTTTGAACCAATGAACGTTCACTTCTTAAGAAACCTTCTTTGTCAGCATCAAGGATTGCTACCAATGATACTTCCGGCACATCCAGCCCTTCTCTCAGCAAGTTGATACCAATTAGGACGTCAAATACGCCTAAACGCAAGTTACGAATGATTTCTGTTCTTTCCAACGTTTTTACATCACTGTGCAAGTACTCTACTTTTAAGCCGATTTCTTTCAGATAGTCTGATAAATCTTCGGACATTTTCTTTGTCAATGTCGTGATGAAGACTCGCTCATTTTTCTCAATGCGTTCATTTATTTCCCCAATCAAATCATCGATTTGTCCTTCGATTGGATGGATCTCAATCACAGGATCCAACAACCCAGTCGGACGAATGATTTGTTCTACAACACCGTTTGTCCGCTCCAACTCGTAAGGTCCTGGAGTAGCAGAGATATACATGATTTGATTGACATGTTTCTCGAATTCTTCTAATCGCAAAGGTCGGTTGTCTAATGCACTGGGCAACCGGAATCCATGATCGATCAGTTGTTGCTTTCTCGCTTGGTCACCATTGTACATCCCGCGTATTTGCGACATGGTAATGTGAGACTCATCCACGACAAATAAAGAGTCATCTGGAAAGAAATCTAACAATGTATAAGGTGCTTCTCCAGGTTTTCTTCCATCCATATGTCTGGAATAGTTCTCAATACCTGGGCAATACCCCATTTCCAATAACATTTCAATATCGTAATTGGTTCGTTGTTCCAAGCGCTGAGCTTCCAATAGTTTATTTTCCGCTCTCAATTCTTTTAGTCTGGCATCTAATTCTGCTTGGATGGTATTTACTGCATGACGAGTTTGTTCGTCATTCGCCACGAAGTGAGTTGCAGGGAAGACGGCTACGAATCCTACATCTGCTTTAACCTCACCCGTCAGTACATCTACTTCTCGAATGCGCTCGATCTCGTCTCCGAAAAACTCGATTCGAACAGCTTCACTATCTCTGGAAGCCAAGAAAATTTCGACAATGTCTCCACGTACACGAAAACGGCCACGTTGAAAATCAATGTCATTCCGCTCAAATTGCATATCGATCAGTTTCCGCAACATATCGTCTCGGCTGATTTCCATTCCGACCCTTAGAGATAAAACAAATTCTTTATAATCTAACGGGTTGACCAATCCATAAATACACGATACTGAAGCGACTACAATAACATCTCGTCGTTCAATCAATGAACTTGTCGCAGAGTGACGCAACTTATCGATTTCATCGTTTACACTGGCTTCTTTTTCAATAAATGTATCCGTTTGAGGCACATACGCTTCAGGTTGATAATAATCATAATAACTAACGAAATACTCTACTGCATTATTTGGGAAAAATTCTTTGAACTCACTATATAATTGACCCGCCAACGTCTTGTTATGGGCAATAACCAAAGTTGGTCGGTTTACTTCTTGAATAACGTTGGATACAGTAAATGTTTTTCCTGTACCGGTCGCACCAAGTAACGTCTGTTCTTTGACACCTGCGTTGAGTCCTTCGACCAATTGTCTAATCGCTTCAGGCTGATCCCCGCCAGGCTGATATTGAGAAACTAATTCAAACTGTTTTTCTGCCATATGATCTCCTCACTTCTGCATAACTCGCAAACCAAAGTTCTCTATTTATTCTATCATTGAACATATGTTCTTACAAGCAAGAGAGCGTGGATCCTAAAAGGAACTGATGAAGTATTCACAAAAATGAAACTTTAATGGCAGGTGATTGTTTAAGACTCTTAACAGTCAAAAAAAACTCTTTTGATCAGAACAATCTGATCAAAAGAGTTTTTTTGATGGTAAACAACTGGCATTCTCGCTTCTTAAGCAACAAAAAAGAGCCTGGACGACCAGACCCGATTTAGTGGATTATTTAGCTAATTTAGCTGATAAACGAGATTTATCGCGAGCTGCTTTGTTTTTGTGAATTAATCCTTTAGATGCAGCCATATCAATTGCTTTAACTGCGTTGTTGTACAAAGCGTTTGCATTGCTGTCTCCAGCTGCAGCTGCTTGTTCAAATTTTTTCACAGCAGTACGCATTGAGCTTTTTTTAGTATTGTTTTGAACTGCTGATTTTTCGGCAGTACGAACACGTTTAATTGCTGATTCGATGTTTGGCATTTAGTACACCCCTCTTTCCATGTATAACAACTAAAATAATTGTAAAATTATTTCAACATCGTTTATTATACCGGATGAAACTGCTGAATGCAATATTAAACTGTAAAGTTTTTTTACTTGATAGGAGAGAAGTTTCTTTCAAAAACCGTCCTATCGGTTCGCCATTCCTTGTGCAAACTGCAAAACAAACAATTCGAATTGCATTTTCCGATCTCCTTGACCTGTTTTCAAGCGATATTCTGCTTCTATTAGTCCTTCAAAGGCTTGAGTCAACGTTTGTTCATTATACTTCTTGATTTGCTGACTGGCCAACTTTACCCGATAAGGATGTACTTTTAGTGTTTGCCCTATTTCATTTTGTTGGAAGCCTTGTTTGGATAAAATCATGACTTGGATCAATAAACGGAATTGACTGGTCATAATGGCGTTTATTTTGATCGGGTCTTCTTTTTGCAGCAATAAATCTTGGTACAAATCCAATGCCGGTCCAACTTGTTTTTTCAAGACCATTTCGTTTAAAGCAAAGATATTTTGTTCTAAAGATCTGGATATCAATTCTTCCACTGCAGGCTTAAGAATTTTCTTAGTCTCTAATGCATATAAAAAGAGTTTAGGCAATTCTCCAATAGCCGTTGTCAGATTAGCATCAGTCAATTGAATCATCAGGTCAAAAGCCTCCGGAGTGATCGTATACCCTTCGTTGGCGATGGTGTCTTTCAAATATTTTCTTGTATCTTGTTCAGACATTGCTGCTATATCGATGAATGCAGCGGATTTTTTCAATTTTTTAACGACTTTTTTCCGCTGATCCAACTTCTCGTACGGTGCGAAAAAGACTAATACGGTTGAGGGAGATGGATGGTCCAAGTAATCCATCAAGCCATCAATGTCATGTTCTACTTTTTGTTTTGTTTTTTCTCCCGTTAAGAAAGCTGGTCGATTCACAAACACCAAACGTCTGTCGCCAAAAAAAGGAATGCTTTCTGCATCATTCAGTACTGTGCTCAAAGGTGTTTCTTCCATATCAAATGAACTAAAGTTCAAATCCATTTCATCAGGGGAAAGCACATTGGCTATAAAAGCTTTCCTTAAATTATCTGCCAAATAAGCTTCTGTCCCTAAAACCACATATACAGAAGAAAATTCTTTTTTATTGATTTTCGCTAGTTCAGTTGTATAGTTCAACTTCTTCCCCACTTTCCATATCCTCTTAATCGTACAAATTGAATCCTTAGAAAGCAAGTATATTTTTACTGTTGTTCAAAACTTTTCATCTTCTAACAAAATCGTTCGAAAATCCATGGAGTGCCTTTTGGGTTCAAACGGAAAGTATTGGTAATGAACAGCTCCATTTAAATCTGTACGAAAAACCTTAAGATTTTCACTCTCAAGCAAGTCAATTACCTCATCGTGAGGATGTCCAAATTGATTCGCTTTTTTAACAGAGATCAATGCGATTTCTGGATCAATTTGGCGAATAAAGCTTTCACTAGAAGAAGTATGGCTTCCATGATGCCCCACCTTCAACACATCAACCTTTAAATTAGGGTACTCATCCAACAGTTTCTGCTCTTCTTCTACGCCTAAATCACCAGTAAATAACCATTTGTATGCTCCAATTTGACCATACAATACTAGCGAATCTTTATTTTCCCCTTCTCCAGCTTCAAATGGCCATAGCACATACAAAAAAGAATTCACTTTAACAGGAGCTTTCTTGTCAGCCACTACGCTTGTCAAAGTGACGGATTGTTTTTGCAAAATTTTCGCTGTTTCCCTAAAAAGATCTTTTTTTTCTGTACCTGTCGGGAAAACCACTTCTTCAATCTTTACTCCCTCAGCAATTTCTTTCAATGCTTGAATGTGGTCAGCATCACCATGAGTTGCAAAAACAGTGGTCAACTTCCTGACTCCTTTAGCTTTTAACAGCGGTAAAACATGTCGATTAGCGACTGTTGAAGGAGATTCTTTCTGCATCCACGTCTCTTCTGTCCCGAACGAAATCATTCCTCCTGTATCAATCAAATGATTGCCTTGACCAAAAGGTTCCTTGATCAAAAAAGCATCTCCTTGTCCAACATCTATCATCACTACCTCGCCAAATGGAGAATAGGTTTGATATTGGACAGCCATTAAAAAAACAGCAGCAGCTCCAAACAAAGCTTTCTTCCGGTGTTTCCTTGTTTCTAAAGACATAAACCATAGAATCAAAGCCATACAAAAAATCCCCATTAAAAACAACGGGATCCTTCCGGTTACGATAAGGTTAAACGGGATTTTTGAGAGCCGTGAAGCAATCCATTCAGGAAAAGACAGCACAGTCTCGAAGATGTTAAGCAGCAGTTCAAAAAGTATCGTGCCTGATATCAGAAAAGAAAGAGCTAGGTAGATCATTAACGGAATCAATACCCATGAAAAGAACGGGATGAATAAAAGATTCGCTATCGTTCCAATCCAAGGAAACTCAAAAAAGTGAAACATTAAAACCGGAGTTGAAGCGACAGTCATCACAAATGAAATCAGCAGATTTTGCGTCCAATAATTGTACCGCGACACCAAAAAAGTCTTAGAAAACAGCACCAGCAGCAAACTCAATCCATAACTCAATTGAAACCCTACACTGCTGATTTGATAAGGGTCTATCATCAATGCTGCAATCAACGTCATGGACCACACATCAAGAGTAGAAATTCGAATACTGAATCGCGCAGCACTCAACGCAATAAAACTGGCTACGACAGCTCTAAAGGGACTCGTGCCCCAGCCAATCAAACTGCCGTAAAAGAAAAGAATAGGCACTAAAATGAAATAACTAGACTCTTTGGTCATACCTGCTCTCAATAATAGATACGAAAAAATGGAAAATAAGAATTGTATATGTAGTCCAGAGATACTCAACAGATGAAGCAATCCCATATCTTTGAATTGTTGCAACAGCTCTGTCTCGAAAGCACCAACGTCGCCTAACAAGAGCGTCTTCATATAATCACCTATTTTAGGCGTCATCGTCTGATCGATATGTTCCATCAACCGTTCCTTTATAGCCGATAAGGAATAATTTTCCCAAAACGTATGGCTATTATGGTTTGGCAGAACTGCTAATTGATCAGCTGATAAAATCCAATGTACACGTTTGTTAAATAAAAATTGTTTGTAATCAAACAAATATTGATTCCGATTCTTTTCAGGGCTAGACAACTCTCCTTCAACGATCAATTTTTGCTTATGATGTTGAGACTGCCACCAGTCTTTTTCTGCTAAAGAATCTATATAATAGAATACAACCACTTTTTCTGACAGTTTTTTTTGCTCAGCAGTTTCTTTGACGACTCCGTAAAACTGCAATTGGTTTCCATCATATTTCACTTCGTCCATTTGCAGCTCAATTAAGAATTTTCCTGAACTCTCAACAAGCGCGGTATCATTGTCAGATTGATGGACACTAGTAAAACAGGCTACACACCCTCCAATAATCAGTGAAGTGAAAAAAATTGATTTCTTTTTTAGCCTATACAACCGCAGGAAGAAGTAACTGGTCATGCCAATGGCTAACCAATGTCCTCCACTCAACAGGGTACATACAAGAAGGAAAGAAAACAAAGCAGGATAAACAAAGTATCCTCTCAACTATTGATGAAGTTCAGGTTCAGCTTGATTTATTTTGGATTGTTCTTTGACTAGGTTGTCCAACTTTCCAAAAAAATCAATTGGCAAACGGACTTTTTCGCATTGAACATGGGCTTGTTCAATCAACTTTAATGCATACTCATTATTGTGGTAATCTTCTAAATAATAGATTTTCTTGATACCGGCTTGAATGATCATTTTAGTGCATTGCAGACAAGGAAAATGAGTCACATAAACTTCCGCGTCTTCTGTATCTACACCAAATTTGGCACATTGAAGAATAGCGTTCATTTCAGCATGGATTGTTCGTACACAATGACCATCCACTACGTAACATCCTTCATCAATACAGTGACTGTCTCCGCTCACTGAGCCGTTGTATCCGCCTGCGATGATTCTCTTTTCTCTAACGATCGTGGCACCAACCATCAAACGAGTACATGTACTTCGTTGCGCCAACAATAAACTTTGAGACATAAAATACTGATTCCAAGGAATTCTTTCCACCATAATGATCCTCCGTTATTCTATTTTTTCACGGTATCTAACCGGATAATTAACTCCAGTATACAAAAGCTAAAAATGAGTTGCAATAAGACTTTACAGTATCCTACTCTGCCCCTACTGTTATTAAGTCTTTTAAAGATTCAAAAGTCTTGTCTCCAATACCTGAAACATTTTTTAAGTCTTCAATAGTTTGGAAAGAACCACTTTCTTCACGATATTGAATGATTTTTTCTGCTTTCTTTTCTCCGATACCGTTCAATTCTTGGAGTTGCTGAGCATCTGCAGTATTGATATTGATTTGGCTTTCTTTTTCCTCACTTTCTGGATTTAAAGATGACAAACTCTCTTCAGTTGACGTCGGTGGTTCTTCTCCAATTTGAGGGACATAAACCACCATTTGGTCCACAAGTTTCAACGCCAGATTAATCTGTGACTGATCCGCAGATACCAAAAAACCTCCTGCCATTTCAATGACATCCATCATACGCATATCAGAAGATACTGCATACACTCCCGGTTTTTTCACTGCGCCTTTTACATCTACATACACTTCTTCTGTTGGCGAAGCACTTTCTTCTGTGTTCTCGGTTTCGGCCCCCTCCTCTATAGCGGTCGGATCCAATAAGTACTCCTCAGTAGAATCATCTAACAATTCTTCTGGATTTATTTCGCTTTTTCTCGTGGTTGTTAAAAGAAAGAACGAAACTACGATCAGCACAACGCCTAACGACGTACTGATAAGCCCAATCTGTAATGAATGAGTTGCTGCTTTTTCTTTGAGTCTGTACCACACCTTTACCACCAGCTTTCACCTCTTTCTACACTATACGTAAATTAAAAAGCTTCTCTTTTAAATAAAGAAGCTTTTTACACACTGAACTAAATACGGAAAATCAAAAAAAGAGTAGCTGGAAAGAATTCCAGCTACTCTTTTTCACTTAATTCAATTCATTTAAATAACCAATCGCATCTTGAATATTCTTAACAGGTACAATAACCATATCGGTATCGATTTCTTCTGCAGCGGCAACTGCTTCTTCATAATTGCTCTTTAAATCTGGATAATTTTCTAAAATCACAGGATCGATCTCGTCATCTGGAGCAAAGAATATAGTCGCACCTTCATCGTCAGCTGCAACGACTTTCTTTTCAATACCGCCGATTCTGCCAATGGTTCCGTCAGCACTGATCGTTCCAGTTCCGGCAATTTCATTTCCGTTTCTCAAGTCGCTTCCTTCAAGTTGGGTATAGATCTGCAAGGCAAACATAAATCCGGCTGAAGGTCCTCCGATTCCGCTCGCATCAATCTCTACAGGAATATTCGTAGTGATTTCTGTGTTGTCTACTAAACTGATTCCAAGTCCTGGGTGTTTGGTTTCTTCCATTTCCATCAAATCAGCTGTAACCGTATCTTCTACACCATCCCGTTGAAAAGTGACCTCGACAGGCTGACCTGTTTTTTGCTGTTGGACATAGGCAATAAATTCTTCTGAGCTGTTGAACGCTTGCCCATCCAAAGCTACAATCGTATCACCGACTCGAAGCAATCCTTCAAAATTGGAATTATCCAAAATCGACATGATATAAACCCCCTTGTACGAAAAGTCATAAGGTTCGTCTGCAGCTTCAAATGCCGCTTGGATCGCACTATTGATTGAACTTGTCATATAAAATTGCTGAAGGTTGTTGTATTCTTCGGAAGAATTGGTTGTTCCAAACAATTCTTCTTCCGTATAGCCATCATGAAAAGGTAAAAAGGTCATTAAATAAGTCAATGGTGTTGCTCTGCGAACCGCTACTGTCGTCAGCATATAACTGCCCGGCTCCTGATCCGCTTCATTATCTACTTGGACCAACTCATCCAAATGAACTGCTGATCCAGGAGATTCGATATAATACGGTAATGGCATAAAAACTAATCCTAGAAAAGCTATTAATAAGATGATCCAAACACTATTTTTGATTATTTTCTTCCTCATCGCAACACGCCCTGTACTAGTTATTTACCAATCTACTCTATTTCATATTTTCCCTTCATTGCTCGGTTGACATTTTCTGGAACTAAACCAGTAATGTCTCCACCAAACATAGCCACTTCTTTTATCAAACTTGAACTCACGAAACGGTATTTTTCATCAGCGGTCAAAAAAACCGTCTCTATTTCTTTATTTTGAGTTTTGTTCATAGCCGCTACATCAGCTTCGTATTCAAAATCCTTTACGTTTCTTATTCCTCTCAAAAGAACGGTCGCGTTCCATTCTTTGGCCAAATCAATCGTGAGTCCACCGGTATGTTGAACGACTGTGACATTTGGCAAATGAGTCAAATTTTCTTGCATCAATTGTACTTTTTCATCTGTAGTAAATAAGCTTTTCTTAGAGGTATTTGTAGCAACTGCTACTATCAGCTGATCAAATAACGCAGCTCCTCGCTGAATCAGATTAAGGTGTCCATTTGATACTGGATCAAAACTTCCAGCATATAAAGCAATTTTACTCATTCTCGCCCTCCTCTTGAGAAACCAGCTCATAAATCATGATCTTTGTAATCCCGTATTCCGCGGATTTGTACACTTGAGCTTGTTTTATCGTCTCAGGCAAATCGACTTTTTTGTCGACTTCGCATACGATCAATGCTTCTGGTGAAAGCATGTTGTTGTCCAATAACGCTTCTATTTGAGAAACAATTTGTTGTTTAGCATATGGAGGATCAAGAAAAACCAAGTCAAACACTTGTTGCTCGCTTTTCAAATTCTTGATCACTCTTGCAGCATCTCCGCGTATAACCTTGAATTTTTCTTCCTCTTTAGTAACAGCTATGTTCTCTTGAATGACTTTTATAGCTGCAGGAGCTTTATCAATCAAAACAGCTTTATCCATACCTCTAGAAACAGCTTCAATGGCTAACCCGCCCGATCCGGCAAACAGATCCAAGCAGTTTCCTCCATAAAAATAAGGTCCGATCATATTAAATAAGGATTCTTTGATTTTATCTGTAGTGGGCCTCGTACTTTCTCCTGGTACAGCTTTTAGCCTTCTGCCTCCGTACTCTCCTGTGATGACTCGCATAAGCTATCTGTCCTTCCGTCAATGTTTTATCTGCAAAATAAAGGAATAGCTATGATACAGCCCATTCCTTTATTGCAGTGGTTCGTTTTATCCAATTTCACTTACTTCATTTTCATAGCATTTCTCTTCAGGTTTTTGAGTAATTTCTTCTAACACATGGTCAAAATTCATATTGATGTCTGTTCGATAAGAACGTTCAACTTTACGAACGAAATGGAAACTATTCAATTTTTTCTCCATAGCCTCTACTTCTGAACGATTTACATATAAGACTACATATTTCATCCGCTTAGAAACATAGTGGATCAACCCTTGTTTTTTTAGTGTTTTCATATGTTTCAAACTATATACCCAGACAATGATCCCTTGTCTTTCGTTTATCACTAACTCCATAATGTTCCCCCTAACTGTACACATTACCTGCTATCTTTTTCTTCATTACATTATACCTGTCCATCGACACATCTACAAACTAATTTCAAAACCGTCATCCAAAATCAACAATAATTCGTCTCCTTGATAAGTGATTCCAATTCGACTCATAGATTCGTCCATCAAAATATCTCGATATTCGACAAACGTAAACCATTGCAGCGCATAAACAGAAGGATCTGCCGGTGCAACCTGATACAATAGTCTAACTTTGTCCAAGTCAATCGCCTCTTCTTCTAAAAAAGTCTGAATGGTCGTTTCGTTTAGCGGCTCAGATGCCTCTTCTTCTGTTTCAGATTCTTGGTTGCTGTCGTCATCTCCACCCACTATTTCTACAGCATCATCACTAATGATCACAGCATCTTCACTGGCCTCTTCTTGTGACGCAGGTTCTGGTTGAGTGTTTTGTTCTTGCAGCGAAGCATGAAATTCAAATAATTCATTCCCTACAGCTTCCAAGACTAAGCTCTCTTCTAGCGGAATCAATCCCATTTTTTCTCTCATTACATTGATATAACGAATCGTTTGCTGAGTTCTCACTTTTTCCAAAGCAGCAGGATTGAATTGTTTTACCGGTTCTTGGACGACAGAAGAGAACGGTGTAAGGTCATATAATCCTGTAGAAAGCAGCTTTTCGTTTGTCATGTATTGAATACTGACGATTTCATGCGTCTGACTGTCCATGGTTATTACAGCATACGTTTGATTGTCAAATGCAATTAAAGGCCGATTGTTCAGTTCGTTTTCATCTAAGTTGATTTGTATTGTCTGGTTTTCAAATGGAACAACAAATTTCGGGTGAAATGAAGCGAGCGGATACATTTCTTCTTGTTCCATCCCCATTTCAAACGGAGGAATTTCTACAGACCTTCCAAGCACCAATATTTCTGTAACGACATAATTTTCTACCATAACTTGCAAATAGTCTGTACTGTCGGTTCCGTAGATCCATATTTCACTCGTATCTGATAGCATTTCTACTTTCACTGGGTCTCCGTACTCTACTAAAAAGTCATCGACAGCTAACCCAACGTAGTTCGCAAATCCAACTGATGGAATCAAAGATTGATCTGTTGGAGACTGCGGCAAGGTAGAGGATTCACTCTCTTCACTGTCGCTGATTTCTTCTGGTAATAAAATCGGTTCTTTGGTATCCCATTCAAAAAATAGAGGGAAAAAATAAGTTCCCATTAGAAAAACTACAAATAATACCAGTGTTTTTCTGAATGTTTTCATTATTCTTTCCCTCCCTTTATTTTATTTTGCAATCGTTTCGATCAATAAGTCACCTGAGTCGATGACATCACCGACTTGAACATAAATTTGATCGATTACACCATTTGCGGTCGCTTTGATCGTCGTTTCCATTTTCATCGCTTCTGTCGTGATCAAGGATTGACCTTTAACTACGCGGTCGCCTTTTTTGACGGAAATATCTAAAACAGATCCAGACATCGTTGCACCGATATGGTGTTTGTTTGTAGGCTCTGCTTTTCTGCGCAAAGCTTTTGTACTGGTGATGCTCAAATCTTTTACTTCTATTTCTCTTCCTTGTCCGTTCAATTCAAAATAGACTACTCTGATTCCTTCTGAATTCGGTTCACCGATTTGGTTCAGTTTGATGATCAACGTTTTTCCTTTTTCGATCTGAACTTCGATCGTCTCTCCAGTACGCATACCATGGAAGAACGTCATCGTATCAAGTAACGTCACGTCTCCGTAGCGGTTATACGATTGGTCATAATCCAAAAAGACTTGAGGATACATAATATAACTCAGTACTTCTTGTTCGGTGGGCTCTCTATCGATTTTTTCTTGCAATTCTTTTTTCGTACTGTCAAAATCGATATCTTCTGCCAATGTTCCAGGTCTTTGCGTAAACGGTTTTCTGCCTTTGAGAATAATTTGTTGCAGTTTTTCTGGGAAACCGCCAGTAGGCTGTCCTAAATTCCCCATAAAGAAATTGATGACTGATTCTGGAAAATCAATCTGCATGCCTTTTTCATATATGTCTTCGCTGGATAAGTTGTTTTGGATCATGAATAAAGCCATATCCCCAACTACCTTAGAAGAAGGAGTTACTTTAACAATATCTCCGAATAATTGATTGACAGCGGCATACATCTTTTTAACGTCATCCCACTGGTTCCCAAGTCCAACAGCCATCGCTTGCTGTTGCAAGTTCGTATATTGTCCACCAGGCATTTCGTGTTGGTAGACTTCTGTTTGCGGTCCAGTAACACTCATTTCAAATTCTTTATAATATCTGCGCACATCTTGCCAGTAGTGATCAATTTGTTCTGCATTATCAATATTGATTTCTGGTTTTCTTTCACTCGATTGAGTTGCGTAGTATAAACTGCTCAAGCTCGGTTGGCTTGTCCGACTGCTCATCGCACTCGTTGCTACATCTACTACATCCACACCGGCACGGATTGCTTCGGCATAAGTGAAGATTCCGTTTCCGCTTGTATCGTGGGTGTGCAAATGAATCGGCAGATCGATCGTTTCTTTCAATTCGCTGATTAATTTATACGCTGCTTGAGGTTTAAGAATACCTGACATATCTTTTATTCCAATAATATGAGAACCCAACTGTTGCAGTTCAGTCGCCATCTCTTTGTAGTAGTTAAGCGTGTATTTTGTTTGAGCAGGATCTAGGAAATCCCCCGTATAACAAATAGTTCCTTCAGCTATTTTCCCATTATCTCTTACTGCTTGGATGCTTTTTTCCATCTGAGGAATCCAATTTAAACTGTCAAAGATACGGAACACGTCGATTCCATCTGCAGCAGCTCGTCGAATAAAGGCTTCAATAGCATTGTCCGGATAATTTTGATACCCTACTCCATTAGATCCTCTAAACAGCATTTGTAACAATACATTCGGCATTTCCTCGCGCAATTTTTTCAACCGTTCCCACGGATCTTCATTCAAGAATCGATAAGCTACATCAAAAGTTGCTCCTCCCCACATTTCTGTTGAGAACAGTTGCGGCAACGCTTTTTGAGTATCTGCAGCTATGCCCATAAAATCTTGTGTACGCACTCGAGTCGCTAATAAACTTTGATGCGCATCTCTGAAAGTTGTATCTGTCAACTGTACAGCTGTCTGCTGTTTCAACCACGAACTAACGGCTTCGGGTCCTTTTGCATCTAAGATTTGTTTAGCGCTGATGAACGGTTCGCTTGGCGTAATCAGTTGTTGCGGTTTACGCGGCTCATCATAGAAAGCTTTTTGTCCATGGCCAATTCCCGGGAACCCATTGACAGTAATATTCCCGATATACGCCATTGTTTTATTTCCACGGTCGCGCAGCTTAGAAAACTGATACAACTCAGGAGTGGAATCAATAAAGGTCGTTTTAGCATTTCCAGAAAGAAACTCTTCATGGGCCACAACATTTTGCATAAATGGAATATTGGTTTTTACCCCACGGATACGGAACTCTTTTAAGGCACGAATCATCTTTTGAGCCGCTTGTTCAAATGTACTGGCTTGAACACAGGCTTTTACCAGCAACGAGTCAAAGAAAGGTGTAACGACTGTTCCTTGGAACCCATTTCCTGAGTCCAAACGGATCCCAAAACCACCTGGAGAACGATACGTGTTGATTTTCCCAGTATCTGGAAAGAAGTTATTCAACGGGTCTTCTGTCGTGATTCGACATTGAATAGCTGCTCCGATCAATGGGATATCCAATTGTTGTGGAATGTGAATGTCTTTGTGCAGATCCATTCCTTGCGCGATCATAATTTGAGACTGAACAATATCGATTCCTGTGATCATTTCTGAGATCGTATGCTCTACTTGTACGCGAGGATTGACCTCAATAAAATAAAAGCGGTCGTTTTCCAACAAGAACTCTACAGTTCCAGCGTTTTCATATTGAACATGAGCCATCAAATCAACAGCTGACTGGCACAATTCATTTCTCAATTCTTCTGAGATCGACACACAAGGCGCCACTTCGACAACTTTTTGATGTCTTCTTTGAACAGAGCAATCACGTTCATACAAATGGACGATATTGCCGTTTTTATCCCCTAAAATTTGGACTTCGATGTGTTTTGGATCTTGTATGTAGCGTTCTACATAAACTTCTCCACTACCAAAGGCTGCTTTAGCTTCACTTTGCGCTCGGTTGAAACTTTCTTCTACTTCGCTAGGTTCATGTACAACGCGCATTCCGCGTCCACCACCACCAAGAGCTGCTTTTATGATGATAGGATAGCCGTATTTGTCTCCAAAAGCTATGACTTCTTCTAACTCTTCAACAGGACCGTCTGTTCCAGGGATTGTTTGCAGACCAGCTTCTAGTGCAGCTTGTTTTGCTTTGATTTTATCGCCGAATATATCTAAATGGTGTAATTTCGGACCAATAAAAACAATATTTTCTTCCTCACAGCGACGAGCGAATTCAATATTTTCCGATAAAAAACCATATCCAGGATGAATAGCTTGCGATCCTGTATCTTTTGCAATGCGAATGATATCTTCAATATCTAAGTAAGCTTCAATAGGTTTCTTTCCTTTTCCTACCAAATAAGCTTCATCTGCCTTAAAACGGTGCACAGATCCTTCGTCTTCTTGAGCATAAATTCCGACTGTTTTCATGTTCAACTCAGTCAATGCTCTGAAAATACGAATTGCAATTTCTCCTCTGTTAGCGACTAGGACTTTTTTCATGTCATCTCTCCTTAGATATTTACTGAATTATACTAGATGTATTCTTGTTTTCTTGCATTTCTTTTTGCAGGTTGTTTCTTTTCTTCTCTTCTTTTCATAGCAGCACTGACATTCAAGACAATCCCCATAGAAGCAGATAATACCAAAATACTAGATCCCCCATAACTGATAAAAGGATACGTCACTCCAGTAATCGGCATTAAGCCTAAAATCCCGCCTAAGTTGATAGCGGATTGGATCAATAACATAGTGGCTATTCCAATACACAACAAAGAACCAAAAGGATCTTTTGTTTTTATCCCAACGTAATAAATTCTTAAAATTAAAAACGCTGAAAGAAGCAAGACAACTAAAACACCTATTAAACCTAACTCTTCTCCGAGAATAGACATGATGAAATCTGTATACGGCTCAGGCAAGTAGCCTGTTTTTTGTACACTTTCACCTATCCCTACTCCAAATAATCCGCCCCTATTTAAAGCATAATAAGAATTCACCAGTTGCAGACCAGTAGATTCCGATACAGCAAATGGATCCCAAAACGCTAAAAAGCGATCATATTGATACCCTTCGACAAAAGGAAGGTTTGTTCCAAAAGCTCGAATCAATTCCATAACACCAAAAATTACTGCACTGCCGATAACCGCTAAGCCTATTCCAAATTTATATGAAATCCCGCTCGTCAATACCATCATGACCCCAATGGCTAAAATAATGACAGCTCCACCAATATCAGGCTGTAAAATAACAGGCAGCACAATCAGTGCGACAAATAACAACAAAGGTGCTAAAAAAGCGTTGACGGTTTCTCTTAAATCTTGAACAAAACGATCTTGCCTCTTAGAAAAGATAAAGGCAAAATACCAAATCACTACAATCTTTGCAAACTCTGCGGGCTGAAGCCCTCCCAGAGGTCCCAAACTGATCCATCCCTTAGCTCCATTTATCTCTTTTCCAAAGAAGAGTAGATAAATCAGTAACAGGACAATAATCCCAATTGCACTACTGACCAACTTTTTATACTTCAACACGTCTAAACGAAGCATAAAAATAACGAATCCTCCAAACAGTCCTACTATAGCAAATAAGGCTTGGCGAAGAAAATAGTGTTGTGGGTTGTCCATCGTTTGAAGCGCTACAAAACTGCTTGCACTATAGACCATCAACACCCCTATACTAGTCAATAATATATACGGAATGAGGATATAATAATCCAGATAATTTACTTTTTTCATTTGAGCGGCTAAATTAGCCTTAGCCTCCTCTTCTGGTTTCTACAATTTCATTTTTTTGATCATAAACTCTGATCGGTATTAGACAGTCTATTCTTTCCCGTCTAAATCACCAATAAAAACATTATAACAACAAAAAGGCTTGACAACAATAAGACACTTAAGCAGATAGCCTTTTTTCTGAGAATCATCTCGGTTTCATACATGCAAAAAAGTGCGGAACCTATAGGCTCCGCACTTTTTTATAAGAGTTAACGTCTTATTTCATTTTGTTCTTTTTAGCAGCTTTTTCACGTTCACCTTTGTTCAGGATTTGTTTACGTAAACGTACGTTAACTGGAGTGATTTCACAGTACTCATCTTCTCCGATAAACTCTAATGATTCTTCAAGAGTTAATTTACGTGGAGTTTTGATCACGTTTGTTTGGTCTTTATTCGCTGAACGAATATTTGTTTTTTGTTTTTCTTTTGTGATGTTAACCGTAATATCATTTTCACGGCTGTTTTGTCCTACGATCATACCTTCGTAGATTTCAGTACCTGGCTCTACAAAAATCGTTCCACGGTCTTCAACACCCATAATACCATAAGTTGTAGCTTTTCCAGTTTCAGTAGAAACTAAAGTACCATTACGACGTCCGCCGATAGTCCCTTTGATAACTGGCAAGTATTGGTCAAATGTATGGTTCATGATTCCGTAACCGCGAGTCATTGATAAGAACTCAGTTGAGTATCCGATCAATCCACGAGCAGGAGCTAAGAACACAAGTTTTACTTGTCCGTTCCCGTTGTTCACCATGTCGATCATCTCACCTTTACGTAAGCTTAATGATTCAATGATTGAACCCATATATTCTTCAGGGCTGTCAATTTGAACGCGCTCGAAAGGTTCACATTTCACACCATCAAAATCTTTAACGATAACTTCAGGACGAGAAACTTGTAACTCGTATCCTTCACGACGCATGTTTTCTACTAAGATAGACAAATGTAATTCTCCACGACCTGAAACGATCCAAGCATCAGGAGATTCTGTGTTTTCTACACGTAAAGAAACGTCAGTATGCAATTCAGATAATAAACGGTCTTCTAATTTACGAGAAGTTACCCATTTACCTTCACGACCTGCAAAAGGTGAGTTGTTTGTTAAGAACGTCATTTGCAATGTTGGTTCATCAATATGCAAGATTGGTAATGGATCGATATGGTCAACAGGTGTAACTGTTTCCCCAACAAAGATATCTTCCATACCAGATAAAGCAATCAAATCTCCAGCTCTAGCTTCTTCGATTTCAACACGGTTTAAACCGAAGAATCCTAATAATTTAGTTACACGGAAGTTTTTAGTTGTACCATCTAATTTACTTAAAGCAACTTGATCTCCAACTCTGATCGTTCCACGGAATACACGTCCGATACCGATTCTACCAACGTAGTCACTATAATCTAATAATGAAACTTGGAATTGTAAAGGCTCTTCACTGTTGTCGACTGGTGCTGGAATTTCTTTCAAGATTGTTTCAAATACAGGATCCATAGAAGCTTCTTGTTCACTTGGATCTTCTGATAAACTACTTGTTCCGTTTAATGCAGAAGCATAAACAACTGGGAATTCTAATTGATCATCGTCTGCTCCCAATTCGATAAATAATTCTAAAACTTCATCCACAACTTCAGCAGGACGTGCAGAAGGCTTGTCGATTTTATTGATAACAACGATTGGAGTTAATTTTTGCTCCAAGGCTTTTTTCAATACGAAACGTGTTTGTGGCATTGTTCCTTCATATGAGTCAACAACCAACACAACTCCGTCTACCATTTTCATGATACGTTCTACTTCTCCACCGAAGTCCGCATGTCCTGGTGTATCCATGATGTTGATGTGTGTATCTTTGTATTTAACGGCTGTATTTTTTGCTAAGATCGTGATTCCACGCTCTTGCTCAATAGCATTTGAGTCCATTGCGCGTTCTGCTAATTGATTATGAGCATCCAATGTATCTGATTGTTTCAGCAATTCATCTACCAAAGTTGTTTTACCGTGGTCAACGTGGGCAATAATTGCGACATTTCTTAGGTTTTCTCTTCTTTTCATTAGTATATATTCCTCCAAGACTTCTTCTGAAATCATTTAATCCATTCTGCTCTGCTTTATCTGAGCAAAATACATAAAAAGCTAAACTGTTCTTAATAACGGATGTCTCCGTACATTGCTTATTTCTCACTATTTCCAATAATGAAAACGCTATGAAAACGTACTAGGTTCAACTTTCAACTTTCCTAGTGTAACACTTTGCAGAGTATTTGAAAAGAAAAACTTTCATTTTTTTCATCCTCTAAGCTGCAACTTCTTATAATAGACAAACAGTGTTTTATTTTACTTTTTTCAGCTTTCTTTTTCAGTCAAATGCTGAATAATTTCTTGATGGGCTGCAGGCGTAGCGACAACGACTGGATTTTTTTTCAATAAATCGATTTTTTCACCATTGGCTTGTGTGTAAACTAAACCAACTTCTTCGGCAATCAACTTGCCAGCAGCAATGTCCCATGGAGCTAATGAAGCGGCTATATAAGCTACTAACCTGCCTGTACTGACATACAATGTTTCCAGACCAGCTGACCCGATCATTCGGACTCCATTACTCTTACGTGCGACTTGACGAACCGCCTCATTTTTACCAGATAGCAACAGACTGCTAATGGCTACCAACCCGTCTTTCAACGGGAGATCTTGAACAGTATCTATTCGTTGTCCATTACAACTAGCTCCTTGACCTTTGATTGCACTGTACAATTCATCTTTCATCACATTATAAATATATGCCATCTGTCCAATTCCGTCTTCGTACACAGCTACCATGACAGCAAAATCATTCTGTTGTTTTACAAAATTCAACGTTCCATCTATAGGGTCAATGATCCAAACTACCCCATTCAAATCTTTTATCTCTTCATTGTCACTTTCTTCTGCAAAGATTCGTTCATCAGGAAAATGCTGGCGAATATTTTTGATCAACATTTCCTCTGTTTTCTTGTCCATTTCTGTAACTAAATCATTTCGATTCGACTTCTCTTCTACTTGGATGCTTTTTTCAAATGAATCCTTAATCGTTTTTCCGGCTTCAAGCACCCACTGTGTAATCAGTTCATTCCTTTTATTGATTTGTTCCAAACCCATCACCCTTTCTTTCTATTTTATAGCTCAATATAAGTATACATTTACATTTTTATGGTTTTGCTTGTACCTTCTTTAGCAGCTTTTACTACTCGGTACAAGGAGTAACCAGAAATATCTTCGAATTTGTTACCCCATCGTTTTTCTTCTCCTTTAGAAGGAATAACTTTTTTAAATAAAGCATATTGAGCTAAGAATTCTTCTCTGTCTACTCCAGTTTCGTAAGCCAACTCTACTAAACGCCATAGATTTACAACATTTACCATTTCATCTCGCTTCCACTCATAGTCTAGTGGATACTCATAACTGTTTTTCATCTTACCAACCTCGTTCGATTATTTATAGTCCATTTTTTTCTTCTTTTTCTATTATACCAAAAAACAAGGTATATTGCTGTTCTGAACTTTTATCCTATGTAAATAAAAAAAGAGAAACTGGAATCATGATTCCAGCTTCTCTTAAAGTGTTCACCGTACTAGACGATTAATCTACTTTTACATGTGAATTGGCATTCCTAATGCTGCTTCAGCTGCATCCATAACAGATTCACCTAAAGTTGGGTGAGCATGGATTGTCAATGAAATGTCTTCTGCATTCATTCCACTTTCAATTGCTAACCCTAATTCAGCAATCAAGTCACTTGCACTTACTCCGGCAACTTGTGCACCAACGATAACGTTGTCTTCTTTAGTAACAACTAAACGAACAAATCCTTCAGTTGCATTTAAAGAAAGTGCACGTCCGTTACCAGCTAATGGGAATTTAAATGCTTTAACATCTAATCCTTTTTCTTTAGCTTCTTTTTCGTTTAATCCAACGATGGCAATTTCAGGATCTGTAAATGCAACAGCCGGCATAGCACGATAGTCAACAGCAACTTTTTTACCAGAAATAGCTTCTGCAGCTACTTTTGCTTCATAACTAGCTTTGTGAGCAAGAGCTGGACCAGGTACGATATCTCCAATAGCGAAGATGTGGTCTACACTTGTACGTCCTTGTTCGTCAACTTCAACTAATCCGCGATCAGTCATGTTGACACCAGCAGCTTCTAATCCTAATTCATCTGTATTTGGACGACGTCCTACAGTTACCATTACATAATCTGCATCGATTGACTCTTCTTTACCGTTTGCTTCATATTTAACTGTAACTCCGTTGTCTGTTTCTACAGCTTCTTTAGCCATAGCACTTGTTACGACTTTAACACCTTTAGCTTTGAAGTTCTTTTCAACTAATTTAACAACATCTTTTTCGAATCCACCTAAAATAGTGTTCATACCTTCAAGAATCGTTACTTCAGCACCTAAGTTAGCGTAAGCACCGGCTAATTCACTACCGATATAACCTCCACCTACAACAACTAATTTCTTAGGAACTTCTTTAAGGTTCAACCCACCAGTTGAATCGATTACTCGTCCGCCGAATTTAAATCCTTTGATTTCGATCGGGCGACTACCTGTTGCAATAATAGCGTTTTTGAACGTGTATGTTTGTGCACTCATTTCAGTCATCACACGCATGGTATGATCATTGTTGAAATAAGCTTCTCCACGTAAAATTTCTACTTTGTTCTTTTTAAGCAACATTTCGATACCGCTAGTCAATGTGTTCACTACTTTGTTGTCTTTCCATTCTTGAGTTTTAGTAAAATCAAGAGTGACATTCTCCGTAGTAACACCAAATACTGATGAATCTAAAGCTTCTTGGTAACGATGTCCAGCACTGATCAATGCTTTAGAAGGAATACAACCAACGTTTAAACAAACTCCGCCGATGTATTCTCTTTCAACGATCGCTACTTTTTGTCCTAATTGTGCAGCACGGATAGCCGCAACATATCCGCCTGGTCCTGAACCTACAACAACTGTGTCTAATTCTAATGCGAAATCTCCTACTACCATTTAGTTTTCACCTTAACCTTCCATTAATAACAATTCTGGATCTGCTAACAATCTCTTAATGTTGTTCATTGCTTTTTGAGCAGTTGCTCCATCGACAATACGGTGGTCAAAACTTAATGAAAGTTTCATGACACGTCCAACAGCAATTTCACCTTCAGCATTAATGATTGGTTGTTGCGTGATTGTACCTACACCTAAGATCGCTACTTCAGGGTAGTTGATAACCGGAGTAAACCAGCCGCCGCCAACTGAACCAATGTTACTGATTGAGATTGAACCGTTTCTCATGTCTGCTGCAGCTAATTTACCTTCATGAGCTTGAGCTGCTTTGTCATTGATTTCGTCTGCAATTGTAAACATCCCTTTTGCATCAGCATTTTTAACGTTTGGTACATATAAACCATTGTCAGTATCTGTTGCGATACCAATGTTGATGTAGTTTTTGTATACAATTTCTTGAGATGCATCATCAATAGAAGCATTCATTACAGGGAATGCTTTTACTGTAGCTGCCAATGCTTTAACTACATATGGTAAGAAAGTAAGTTTTGTGCCTTTTTCAGCAGCAATTGATTTGAATTTCTTACGGTGATCCCATAATTTAGAAACTTCTACTTCGTCATGCAATGTAACATGAGGAGCAGTATGTTTGCTGTTTACCATTGCTTTAGCAATAGCTTTTCTTGTTGGTGTCATTTTTTCGCGAGTTTCTGCTTCGCCCATAGAAGAAGTAAATGGTTGTGCAGCTGGTGCTTCTTCTTTTTTGCTTTCTTTTGCTGCTGGAGTTGCAGTAGTTTCAGCTTTTTCTTCTTTAGCTGGAGCTGGAGCAGCAGTTTCGCCTGACATAAAGCTTTGTACGTCTTCTTTAGTTGTACGTCCGCCTTTACCAGATGGAGTAACTAAAGCGATATCTACGTCATTTTCACGAGCAAATTGACGAACTGAAGGCATAGCTAGTACGCGTTCGTTACGTTCACCAGTTTGAGGTGTTGATGCAGCAGGTTTGCTTTCAGTTGCAGCTGCAGAAGAAGTTTCAGCTGCAGGAGCTGACTCGTCAACGTATCCTGGAACATCGATTTCTACAAGAACGTCGCCAACTGTAGCTACTGTTCCTTCAGAAACTAGGATGCTTTTAACTGTTCCAGAAACTGGAGAAGCAATTTCTTCAACAGATTTGTCGTTTTGGATTTCAGCAATTGAATCTTCTTCTTCAATTGTATCTCCTTCAGCGATCAACCATTTTACGATTTCGCCTTCTGCCATTCCTTCACCAACGTCTGGCATTTTGAATTTATAGATTGAAGATCCTGTTGAACCAGAAGTTGCTGGATCAACAGCTTTTTCTTCGTTTGCAGGTGAAGATGGAGTAGATGCTGCTGCATCTTCTTCGTCTTCATGTCCTGGTGCATCGATTTCGATCAATACATCTCCAACAGTTGCTACTGTTCCCTCAGGTACTAAGATTTTTTTGATTGTTCCAGAAACTGGAGTAGCAATCTCTTCAACTGATTTGTCGTTTTGGATTTCAGCAACTGAATCTTCTTCTTGTACTGTATCTCCTTCAGCGACTAACCATTTTACGATTTCGCCTTCTGCCATTCCTTCGCCAACGTCTGGCATTTTAAATTTGAAAGCCATGTTTATTTCTTCCTTTCTCTCTATCACTGTAGTTTTAAACTTTTTGTAAGATGAATAATATGAATGAATGCCTCCTTCCACTTCAATGTTAAAGTCATTCATTCATATTCTATTAAAAATCTTCCGTTTAGAAAAGCAATGACACTTTTAAAATTAGAAGTTTACAGTTTCTTTAACTTGTTCAAAAATATCTTTTGAGTTAACGTTCCAGTCATCTTCAGCTAAACCGAATGGGAAGATCGTATCAGGAGCTGCTACAAATCCAACTGGAGCTTCAAGAGATAACACAGCACGTTGCGAGATTTCAGAAATAACTGTTGGACCTACACCAGCTTGGCGTTGAGCTTCTTGAACAACTACTACACGTCCAGTTTTTTCAACTGATGCAATGATGGTTTCGATATCTAATGGAGAAATTGTTCTCAAATCGATAATTTCTGCTGAGATGCCTTCTTTTTCTAATTCATCTGCAGCTTTTAGTGATTCACGAACCATAGCTCCGTAAGTGATGATGGAAACATCTTTTCCTTCACGAGTAACTGCTGCTTTACCTAGAGGAACAGTGTATTGCTCTTCAGGAACTTCATCACGGAATGAACGGTAAAGTCTCATATGCTCTAAGAAGACAACTGGGTCGTTGTCACGAATAGATGCTGTCAACAATCCTTTTGCATCATAAGGGTTTGATGGAACAACCACTTTCAAACCTGGAGATTGCGTGAACAAACCTTCTAAGTTATCAGCATGTAATTCCGGTGTATGAACTCCCCCACCAAATGGCATACGGAAAGTGATCGGCATAGTACGGGTACCACCCATACGGTAACGAGTACGAGCTGCTTGAGCTACAATAGAATCCATTACTTCAAAAATGAAACCAATAAATTGGATTTCTGGTACTGGACGGAATCCTTGAAGAGCTAAACCAATAGCCATTCCACCAATCGCAGATTCAGATAGTGGAGTATCACTTACGCGATCTTCACCATATTTTTCGCTAAGACCTGTAGTAGCACGGAAAACTCCACCGTTTTTACCAACGTCTTCACCAAAAATCATCACTTTATTGTCTTGTGCCATTTCTTGATCTAGCGCTTCAGTGATCGCTTGAATCATTGTTTTTTGTGCCATGATTATTTACTCTCCTTTGCTTCATACTTCGCAATTTGCTCTTGAGTTACTTGACCAGGTACTTCATACATGTTTTTCAAGAAACTAGAGATTTTTTGTTTAGGTGCTTTATCTGCTTCTTTAGCAGCTTCTTTGATTTCTTCTTGTGTTTTTTCAATAAAAGCAGTTTCTTTTTCTTCTGTCCATAGACCTTTTTCAGTTAAGAAATTACGGAAACGGATCAATGGATCGCGTTGTGCCCAGTAATCAATACCTTCTTGGTCACGGTAGATTGATGGGTCATCTCCAGAAGTTGAGTGAGGGCCGAAACGGGAAGTAACTGTTTCGATTAAAACAGGACCATTTCCTGCTAATGCCCATTCTCTAGCCTGTTTAGATACAGCGTATACTGCTAGCGGGTCCATACCGTCTACTTGGATACCTGGGATTCCAACTGCAGCTGCTTTTTGAGCTAAAGTTGTAGCGCCAGTTTGTTTTTCACGTGGAGTCGAAATAGCGTAACCGTTGTTTTGGATATAAAACACGATTGGAGCTTTGTAACGACTTGCATAGTTCAAACCTTCATAGAAGTCTCCTTGTGAAGAACCGCCATCACCAGTATAAGTGAATGAAACAGCATTATCGCCATTTAATTTTTGTCCTACTGCGCTACCCATTGCTTGGATAATTTGAGCTCCGATAATAATTTGAGGAGGCATCGCTTTCAAAGTTTCAGGATAGTTGTTTCCTTCAACGTGTCCTCTAGACCATAAGAAAGCTTGGCTTACAGGTAATCCGTGTTGGATCAATTGTGGAATATCACGGTAACCAGGGAATAACCAGTCTTCTTTAGTAAATGCATAATGACTTGCAAGTTGAGAAGCTTCTTGACCTGCAGTCGGTGCGTAGAAACCTAAACGTCCTTGACGAGCTAGAGCCATTGAACGATTATGCAATGTACGTGACCACACCATTTTCTCCATTAATTCTACTAACTGATCATCAGTTAACTCAGGCATAATGTCTTCGTTTACGACATTTCCATCCTTGTCTAAGATTTGTACCATTGGATAAGCAGCATCAATTGCACTTAACAACGCTTCATAATCTACAGGTTGTTTATTGTTAGCCATTTATTACCCATTCCTCTCTTTTAAGCAGTATGATTTTTTAGAAATTAATACAGCTTTTTGAAACTGTATCAATTAATTTCGTTTACTATACAAATCTATCATTCTTTTTGTTATTTTGCAAGCACTTAATCTATGGTTTGAAATTATTCATTTAAAATGGAGTAAGAACGCTTTCTATTCCTTTATAAAGCCCTCTTCTATTTCGACCAAATGAACGTATTCACAATTTAACCATAATGAAGCGTTTGCTTTTTTAAGCAGATACTGATAACTCCACCATCTTTTCGCTGTTTTTTTAAATTAAAATCTGTTACACAAACAGATTAACTCTGTACTATTTTTCACACGACTGTACTTGTTTTAAAAAATCAAAAAAGAAGCGCAACAATTCGCGCTTCTTTTTTGATTAAACAATCCCTTGACTTACCATTGCATTAGCTACTTTATAAAAACCAGCTATATTCGCGCCGGCTGCAAAATCGCCTTCTACTCCATATTCCTTAGCCGTTTCACTGACTTGCTTGTAGATATTTTCCATAATACTTTTTAATCGATGGTCTACATCTTCTAAAGTCCAACTTAGACGCTGACTGTTTTGAGACATTTCTAGTGCCGAAACTGCTACTCCTCCGGCATTTGCGGCTTTAGCCGGTCCAAACAGCACACCAGCTTCTTGGAATAATGTTGTACTTTCTAAGTCTGTCGGCATATTCGCGCCTTCAGCAACAGCGTACACGCCATTTTCAAGGATGGTACTTGCAGCGTCCTTAGTGATTTCATTTTGTGTAGCACACGGCAATGCTATGTCATAGCTGATTTTATGATTCCACACATTTCCTTCATAGTAAGCAGCGTTTGGATGGTCGCTTACGTATTCAGAAATACGGCCACGTCTATTTTCTTTGATATCTTTTACTAATTCAATATCGATTCCTTCTTCATCAATGATGTACCCGTCAGAATCAGAACAAGCAATTACTATTCCCTCATACTCGTGAACTTTTTCCATGGCGTAAGTTGCTACATTTCCACTTCCTGAAACGATCACTCTCTGCTGTTTGAAACTTTTTTTCGCGTCTTCTAACATAGCTTTTGTAAAATAAACCAGTCCATAACCAGTTGCTTCTGTTCTCCCGATGCTTCCTCCATATAATAGAGGTTTTCCAGTCAACACACCGTTCAATGAACCGTTCAGTTTTTTGTACTGTCCATATAAGTATCCGATTTCTCTAGCCCCTACACCAATGTCTCCAGCTGGGACATCCATATCTGGACCAATGTATTTTTGCAACTCTGTCATCAAACTTTGACAAAAACGCATTACTTCAGCATCCGATTTTCCTTTAGGATCAAAATCGCTTCCGCCTTTTCCTCCACCAATTGGAAGTCCAGTCAAACTATTTTTAAAGATTTGCTCAAATCCTAAGAATTTTACGATACTTTGATCAACGGTTGGGTGGAATCTCAATCCGCCTTTATAAGGTCCGATGGCAGAATTGAATTGCACACGAAAAGCTCTGTTGATTTTTACTTCTCCTTGATCTGTCACCCACGGTACTCTGAATTGGATAATTCTTTCAGGTTCTACTATACGCCCAAGAATATTCTCTTTAATGAATTCGGGATGTGCTGACAACACAGGCTCAATAGAATAGAAAAATTCATAAACAGCCTGTAAAAACTCCGGTTGATGAGAATCTCTTTCCTTTACTTCTTGGTAAATCTGCTCAATATATTGTTTAGCCTCTGACATAATAGTCCTCCTTGTTTCATTAAAAAATGATGATACAATAATAACTTTTTTATTATCGCACATTTTTATACAGATAAAAAGAAGAAATCCTCGTGCATTCTTTACATAATGCTGTTAGAATAGATAGGTTGAAAGTTAGTTTGACAACTATTAAAATAGTACTATTAATATTAAGTAGGAGTGAATGATCAATGATTACAATGAAAGACATTATTCGAGAAGGCCATCCTACTCTTCGTTTAGTCGCTAAAGAAGTAGAATTACCATTATCTAAAGAAGTAATTGATTTAGGACACGAAATGATGGAATTCTTAGTGAATAGCCAAGATCCCGAATTAGCAGAAAAATATGAACTAAGAGCCGGTGTTGGATTAGCCGCTCCGCAAATCGATCAATCTATTCGTATGGTAGCCGTTCATATCCCTGGGATCGAAGAAGACAGTGAAGACTATATTTTAAGCGACGTGATGGTGAACCCTAAAATCGTCAGCCACTCTGTTCAATCTTCTTGTTTAGCTGAAGGAGAAGGATGTTTGTCAGTGGATCGTGATGTTCCAGGTTATGTGCCTCGTCACAGCAGAATCACCGTAACTTACCATGATTTAAATGGTGAAAAACAAAAAGTTCGGTTGAAAAATTATGCAGCAATGGTCGTTCAACACGAGATCGATCATTTGAACGGTGTAATGTTCTACGACCGCATCAACGAAGAAAACCCTTATCAATTAGATGAAGGTGTCAATATTATTTCATAAGAAAAAAGGAGTCGGGTAAAACCCGGCTCCTTTTTTCTTTAGGTAAAATAAGTATTTTTGATTTGCTCTACAACATTTTGAAATTCCAAAAAAGGAAAAGCGAGTTGCGCAAACAGATCGAGTTGAACAATTTGATACAGAATAATTGCAGATGCAACAGCAAATATAATCAGTTCGCTTACTCCACCAGTCGTATAATAAATGCGTTTAAAACCAAACTGAATATTCTTATTGTAAATAGGCTGAAGCCAAGCTATGCCGTATTTTGAAAAAGAATCTTCTACTAAATGAGCCAGAAACCCCATCAAAAACCACGTCGCCCAATCCATCGGCAAATTTAAACCAGTGAGCAGCATTCTAACTAGTACTGTGAAAAAAACAGCGCCTGCCAAAGAATGCACGATCCCTCTATGCCCAAATAATTTTCTCATCCCATCACTGATGATCGGCATACGCGTTCCAATAAACGACCCTGGATGGTCGATATCCGGAAATAACGAACCCACTCCCAACGCTGCTAAGTTACCTAACGTCAAAGCATCCGAAGAAGCCAGCATAGGTAATGTAACAGCGTAAGTGACAGCTAAATGTGTTTTGTAACGCATTTTTTCTCCTTTCAAATGATAAACACCCCACTCTTTTTCACACGACTCTCGCCGCTGATACCAAATAAAGGTGTTCAAAATAATCTTTGCATTTTAGGAATCTGAATCAAAAAAAACCTTCCAACACAAAATACGCCTTCCCACCACGAGACACTTCATCCCGCGGCGGCGAACGCACGTTCTATTGTATCATAATAGAGTGTGAATTACTCGAAGTTTTGTAGCAAATAAAAAAGGAGCAAGAAATCGCAACAAAAAAATCTTTAAACCATCGTAAAAGACGGTTTAAAGATTTTTTAAATATACATATGGAGATAAGGGGGCTCGAACCCCTGACCTCTACGCTGCCAGCGTAGCGCTCTCCCAACTGAGCTATACCCCCGGAAAATCTGTTGATTCAATAATAATACTATTCAATCAACAGCTGATAACTTTATTGTGTCCCTAAGAGACATAATTTCTTAGTCGTATTCGCATTTCGAATCGTTACTTTTTGATATGATTTGGTTCCAACTATTTTTGAGAACTTAGTTTTACTATAATGCCTAATAGAAGAACTCCAGAAAATGATGTTTTCAAAACAATAAACTTTTTCTACTTCAGAATTGACTTCACCTATTTCAGACATGATTTCATCTGCCGTTACAGGGAGTATAGTAAATAAAGCATTGTGTTTTTCTTGAGGATCTTTTCCCCACCATTTCGGAACCTGACGTAAAGCTTGTGATAAAATTTGGATAGAAATAATGGCCACCGATACAGAAAATCCAAAAGAAGTTTGAATGATATTTTGACAATCTTCTTGGAGAACTTTCTCGTCTGACTCTTTTTTAGCCTCGAACAACACATTACCACTATTGATGTACGTTTGAACACCAGTAAATCCAGCATCAAGAAAACACTTCTGCAACTCTTTCATCGGTACTCGATTTTTCCCGCCAACGTTTATTCCTCTAAACAATGCGATATACTTCATTTTACCCAACCTTCCTTACCAATCGGAAAAGTAAGTTAAATCAATCCCATTTCTTTCAAAGCTATTGCAATCCCATCTTCATTGTTATCGGCAGTGACTTTATCTGCTCTTAACTTGATGGATTCCAGGGCATTCCCCATTGCGACTCCTACACCTACTTGCGAGATCATCTCTAAATCGTTCAAACCGTCTCCAAAAGCTATGATATCTTCACGTTTGAATCCTTGATCTTCAGAAAACGCTAAAATAGTAGCAGCTTTTGAACCGTCACGAGGTAATACGTCTACTCCCGTGTCATGCCAACGAACAAACTTCAATTTAGAAAATTGCCCATTTTCATAAATATCTTTTTCTTCTTCGCGATAAAAAATCAACGCCTGCGACATTTTATGTTCTTTATAGAACTCATCGTCCCATTTCGGTACGCCGAATCCGACTGCCTCCATAGCCGTTTTGATGCGAATACTGATCGCCTCGCTGCGTCTTCTTAATTTAAAAGGTGTTTCGTAAACCACTTGATGACCTTCTTTATCAGCCAATTGCAGCATTCGCTCAAATTCCGTCGGATCTAAGACATTCTCATAAACTAATTCATTATGGAAAAATCCAGCGGCTCCATTACAGACGATGTAATTTTGCAATTCTAATTCATCGATCACTGTTTTCGCCATCGTATAATTTCTGCCTGTCGCGATCGCAACTTCATGTCCATTAGCTTGCAACTGTTTCAATGCTGCTTTAGTACTGGGCAGCACTTTTTTCTCATCTGTCAGTAAAGTACCATCGATATCAAAAAAAAGAATTTTTTTCTCCATAATTATCTGTTACCTGCTTTCTTGAACACTTTTCTATACCATTCTATCGAATAATCACTAAAAAGAAAAGTTGTTTTTGAAAACCTTTTACTTTTTGAATACAACAGAGATATTCTTCTATAACTCTTGGTAATTATTGTTTAGTCATTGACTCTTTTTCCACAGAAACCTTTTGTATATTTAACCTGCTCATGCAATCGGTTAAATGTCATCGTATCAAACCTTCCATTCTATACTTAATTCATAAACTGTGTTAAACTATTCATAGCCGTTGTGGTATACCACAACAACCAGTTCGGGAGAAAAAATGTGCATTTAACAGATAAATCAACCTTTTTTATCAAAAATCGTTTATTTTTTGTACCCAAATTTTATACGTTTCATTTTCAGATTTTTTAGATCGCTTTATTAATTTATATTAAAAAGAAGAAAGTTTAAAGGAGAGAAAAAAACATGATTTTTAAAGTCACTTACCAACAAAGTAAAGCAACAAACCCAAAAAGAGAAGATACAAGATCTTTATATATTGAGGCAGAATCTGATGTAGATGCTCGAGCTTTGGTTGAAAAAAATACCCCCTACAATATTGAATTTGTTCAACCATTAGATTCAGCACATTTAGCTTACGAACAAAAAAATCCAGATTTTGCACTGACGGAGTTCAACTAATGAAACCAAACATTAAAAATAATGAAACGGCTGTATTTGCCATTGGGGGATTAGGTGAAATCGGAAAAAACACTTATGGTGTTCAATTCCAAGATGAGATTATTTTGATTGATGCCGGAGTTAAATTTCCTGAAGATGATTTGTTAGGAATCGATTATGTTATTCCGGACTATAGTTATATCGTTCAAAATATCAATAAAATAAAAGGGTTGTTTATCACTCATGGTCACGAAGATCATATCGGTGGAATTCCTTTCTTATTACAACAAGTAAATATACCGATTTATGCTGGACCTTTAGCTTATGCATTGATCCAAAATAAATTGAACGAACGCGGTTTACTGCGTGATGCTGAGTTGCACAAAATCGACGAGCATGATGTAATCAAGTTTCGTAAGACAAGCGTGAGTTTCTACCGCACTACTCACAGTATTCCAGAAGCGTATGGAATTATTGTCAAGACTCCATCAGGCAATATCGTTCATACGGGAGATTATAAGTTTGACTTTACTCCTGTTGGCGAACCTGCTGATTTACACCGTATGGCAAAAATCGGTGACGAAGGAGTACTGGCTCTCCTTTCTGATAGTACTAATGCAGAAATACCAAACTTTACGAAATCTGAAAACGTGGTCGGTGATTCGATTACCAGCATTATGCAAAAAGTTGAAGGTCGAATCATATTTGCGACTTTCGCTTCAAATATTTCTCGTTTGCAACAAGTAGCCAATGCTGCAATCAAAACAGGACGTAAAATAGCTGTTTTTGGTCGTAGTATGGAATCTTCTGTTGTAACCGGTCGTGAGTTGGGCTACATTACCGCTCCTGAAGAAATATTCGTGGATCAACGAGAAATCAACCGTTACCCGGCTAATGAAACGATTATTCTTTGTACTGGTTCTCAAGGTGAACCGATGGCTGCTTTGAGCAGAATTGCCAATGGTACTCACCGCCAGATTCAGATCCAGCCAGGAGACACTGTTATTTTTTCAAGTTCTCCTATTCCAGGAAATACTACAAGCATCAATCGCTTGATCAACTTATTGTCAGAAGCTGGAGCAAATGTTATCCATGGTAAACTAAATAACATTCACACTTCTGGTCACGGTGGTCAACAAGAGCAAAAACTGATGCTTCGCTTGATGAAACCAAAATACTTCATCCCTATTCACGGGGAATATCGTATGCAAAAAATCCATGCCGGTCTAGCTGAAGAAACAGGTATTCCTAAAGAAAACTGTTTTATCGTAGAAAACGGAGATGTTATTGCTTTGACTCCAGATTCTGCACGATTAGCGGGTCATTTTGAAGCTGGTGATGTCTATGTGGATGGTAAAGGTATCGGAGATATCGGAAACGTCGTCTTACGAGACCGTAAATTATTGTCTGAAGAAGGTTTACTAGTTGTAGTCGTAACGATCGACTTTAAATCTCAACAAGTATTAGCCGGTCCAGATATCCTTTCACGTGGGTTCATCTACATGCGTGAATCAGGTAAATTGATTCATGATGCGCAAAGTGTTGTATCTCGCAGCATCGTTAAAGAATTGAAGAAAGATTCTGTTACAGAACACTCTGTAAAAAATGAAATCATTCAGAGTTTGAAACCTTTCTTGTACGAACGTACAGAAAGAAATCCGATGATCTTACCGATCATCATGCCGGTTTAAAACCAAATAAAAAAAGGAATCGAGAAATCGATTCCTTTTTTTTGCGTCATTTTTATTGTTCTATAAAATGATAAACTGGTTCATCTCTTTTTGCATCGTAATCTACTTCCAAGTCATATCCATTAAAAAACCAATCGTCTGACTCATTGACATAATAAGTTACACCATCGATGCTCGTTGAAGCCATCACATTATCGCCAGGTTGAGCCACTGCCATCCCTACTGAGAAACCTTCATGTACTTCAGTCTTTCCATACACTTTTCCAGAAAAACGAATCCCTGACCCTTCAGTTAATCCTAATTCTGTATTAAACCATTCTTGGGCTTCTTTTGTAATGTCAATTTTCATCATTTGTTCGCACAGGCAAGCCTGTGATCCCCCTCTCAACTAAATACTTATCACAAGTGTATCACAGAAAATACGATTTTACACTCTGAAGAAATAATTACTGCCTCTCACACGAAATGACGCTTTCATTTGATCAATTGATTTTTGAAAGCATATATAGTCGCTTGGGTACGATCTTCCACTTGCAATTTAGATAAAATATTTGATACATGAGTTTTAACGGTTTTCAACGTGATAAATAATTCATCAGCTATATCTTGATTGGATTTCCCTTGGGCGATCAGCAACAAGATCTCACTCTCGCGGCTTGTTAAATCATCGTGTAATTTATGCTCTTCCTTTTTGGAAAAACGTTCCATCATCTTCCCAGTCACTTCAGGTTCCAATACCGATTCGCCTTTATATGTACTACGAATGGCAGCAGCAATGTCATGTGCAGTCGAAGTCTTTAACAAATAACTCGATGCTCCTGCTTTTAATGCAGGGTAGACTTTCTCATCATCAATAAAGCTGGTCAAAATAATGATTTTAGCTTCTGGCCAGTCTTTGAGAATTTTTTGAGTAGATTCAATCCCGTTCATTTCATCCATAACTAAATCCATCAAAATAATATCCGGTCTTAAAGACAAGGCTTTTTCATACCCTATTTTCCCATTTTCCGCTTCTCCAATAACTTCGATGTCTGGCTGGATCGTAAGATACGAAGACAAACCTAGCCGAACCATTTCGTGATCATCTACTAAAAGTACTTTAATC
The DNA here is from genome assembly GCF_900115825.1 of Desemzia incerta. Classification (GTDB taxonomy): domain Bacteria; phylum Bacillota; class Bacilli; order Lactobacillales; family Carnobacteriaceae; genus Desemzia; species Desemzia incerta. The sequence continues at coordinate 36,351 of NZ_FOXW01000010.1, forward strand.
ATCATTGATTTCACTCTCCTTAATGACTGGAATCTTAATATCTATACTGGCTCCTTTGCCAGCAAAACTAATGATTTTGCATGTTCCGCCCATTCCTATGACACGCTCGCGAATATTCTGTAATCCATAGCTTCCAGCAGTCTTTTTATCCGGATCAAACCCTACACCATCATCGACCACTCTTAGAGATAGTGTTTGGTCTACTTCATTTAAATACACTTCCAATTCATTGGCTTTTGCATGCCTCAACGTGTTAGACAGCAGCTCTTGAACAATTCGAAACAAATGATCTTCAATGCCTTTAGCCAACTTGATATCCGCAATTGACCAAGTTAATTCGATTTGGATCTTAGTGCTCAATTCTTTTAACAACTGTTCAATTCCTTGTTTCAAAGTTTTTCCTTCTAAATTCACCGGTCTTAAATGGAGCAGCAATGCCCTCATTTCAGATTGGGCTTCATTAATGATTTTTTCAATCATATCCATTTGTTTGCGAGTCACTTCATCTGCATTCGTTAATTGCTGATTCAACGCTGACAACATCATCATTGCAGCAAATAACTGCTGACTAACTGAATCGTGCAGCTCACGAGCTAATCGGTGACGTTCTTGCTCAAGAATCTCTTCTTTTGTTTGCCCATCTACATATTTGGGCAAGTTACTGCTTTTTTGAACTTCTCTGGACAAATCTTGCAATTTTTGTTGAATATGCTCTAGATTTTTTTCCACTGCTTGAATCGTCGCCGTAGAATACGATTCATTTTCCAGCAGAGCGTGATAGATATCTACCGAATAATTGCCGCTGGAGATTTCTTCCAGCACTTTCAATAATCTTTTTGAACGCTTTTGAATGAACAAATACCCGTATACCGCAACCATTGCAGCTACTATCCCGGCAATGATGAACAAATAAAACAAAATCGGCAAGTAATAAAATTGTTTTGTCAGCAGTTCTAAATACCACGTATCAGGATAAACAAGATAACTAAAAGAAGCTGTCACAAAAAACAAGATGAAGAACATGATCACAAAAGTGGCTACAAACAGCTTCCCCATTGTTTTTTTGCTCATATTGTGATCACCTCTAAATCTCCTACTAATACAGACGTAATGACTTTTAACTTGCGATTGGAGACGTCATAATCTTTGCTGTATATTTTGAGCGATTCATTGGTCAAAGAATAATCTTCGCCTTCGAACAATACATCGCCCATTAAAGCATTGTGTTCGATCATTACTCCTACACCTTTAGGAACTAATATACGCGTTTTGCCGATCCCTTTTCGGATCACAATGTAACTTTCTGATTTAGGTAAGACCGTGTTGCCTAAGTCAATGATCGTATCTCCCATCAACAATGTAAAATTGATGTCATCCCATTCAAAAATAGTATTGCCTATTTTTTCTGTTCCAACCCACCGTTGCTTGATTCGTTTGCCACTTTTTGGTGTAGATTCTGTAGTTTCAACAATCTTGATTTCTTTTTCGTTCCACGGCGCTCGTTTAAAAACATTGGTATTCATGCCTTTCAATACGCCTTGGCCTTTTATACTGATGAAGAATACAGCAACCAGCAGGATAAACCAAAAAGCACTTGTAGATACCGCGGAAAACAATAGTAAAAATACACCCAACAAGTATGAAGGGGTTTTATTTTCTTTCTTTGACTGGTGGCTTCTGATGAGGATCCATATACCAGCGATCGTCAGTAAAGCTACAAATACGTTAGTGGATAATTGATAAAGAAACCATACCACCAATACAGCTTCCACAGCAAAGAAAAATTTCCAGTGATTGCTCATTAGACTCTAACTCCTTTTTATTGCGCCATATTAAAGCAGCAATTTTCCTTTCTCTAGTATACCTTTTTTCACGTAGAACCGGTAGCGTTCTTAAGCAGGAACTGCTCTACGACTAAAGTCTTATTTTTGCATGAAAAAACTGCTCTTTTTTAGAGAGCAGTTCTACGTTTATTTTGTATAATCAGATTTTATGACACTTGAACGTTAGTGATTTTGATTTTCATATCTCCGCCTGGAGTTTCAATCACGACTTCTTCTCCAACTTTTTTCCCGATCAACGATTTAGCGATCGGAGAATCATTTGAAATTTTCCCTTCAAATGGGTCAGCTTCTGCACTTCCGACAATGATGTATTCTTCTTCATCGCCATCAGGCAACTCGATAAACGTTACTGTTTTACCTAAAGACACTTCATCAGCAGCTGTTTCTGAGCTGTCGATAATTTCTGCAAAACGAAGCATATTTTCTAATTTTGTGATTCTTCCTTCCACAAAAGCTTGCTCATCTTTAGCTGATTCGTATTCTGAGTTTTCAGATAGATCTCCAAAACTGCGAGCAATTTTGATTCTTTCTACGATTTCTTTACGTTTTTCTGTTTTTAATAAATCTAATTCTTCTTCTAATTTTTCTTTTCCTTCTAAAGTCATTGGGTATACGCGTTCAATCATTTTCAATTTCTCTCCTCTTAATTAGACCACTACAAATGGTAGCGTCCTCATTGCTTGTATAAATATAATACAGACAAGATACCACGACATTCCGCAATTGTAAACAAGAAATAAAATATAATTCGTTTTTTTACTCATTTATTTAGCATTTCTGTCTCAATTACTTTATTTGCTTCGAGTGTATTTCTTCTTATCTGAAAATAAATACACTATTGTTTTCAGACAGACAAAGAAAAAAGCTCGCAAATATTGCGGGTCTTCGTTGGTATATTGCATATTCTATTTACTGAATAGTCTATCTTCTTAAATCACTTACACATACTATCACTATCCTTAAATAATGTATAGTGATTTACTTTATTCATTCTTACTTCTCATTTATTTACCATATTTATTTTACCAAAAGACCTATTATAGGGTAAATATGAAAAATGAACGACACCTCAAGAACTCCTAATAGAGTTTCAAAGTATCGTTCGCTTTTTAATTTTTAGTAATCAGTCGACTATTCACGCACGTCAATAATACTATGAATCTTAGTCGTCATCAAATCGATCGCAACTTGGTTGCGGCCGCCTTCAGGGATAACAATATCTGCATAACGTTTAGTCGGCTCTACAAATTGATTGTGCATCGGTTTTACGACATTTAAGTATTGTTCGATAACTGAATCCAATGTACGTCCGCGTTCTTCAATATCACGCTTAATTCGACGAATAATGCGAATGTCATCATCTGTATCTACATAGACTTTTATGTCCATCAATTCACGCAATCTAGGGTCATCTAAAATCAAGATCCCTTCAATAATGATAACTTCTTTTGGTTCTTGGTGAATGATTTGATCGCTTCGAGTGTGTTTTGCATAATCGTATACAGGTTTATCAATTGCTTTGAAATCAATCAAATCTTCTACATGTTTGATCAGCAAATCTGTGTCAAATGCAAATGGATGGTCATAGTTCGTTTTAAGACGTTCTTCGAAAGACAAATGACTTTGATCTTTATAATAAAAATCTTGTTCTAACAGCAAGATAGAATGACCAGAGAAATGATCAAAAATTGCGCGACTAACGCTTGTCTTTCCGCTTCCGGAACCTCCTGTAACCCCTATAACGATCGGTTTTACTAATTTACTCATTGCATTTGCCCCTTTTCATTTAAAAAAGCTGGAAAAGCTCCCAGCTCTTATCTTTTTATCAATTTAGTTCTTAAATCTATGAGATTCTTTTTTATTTAGTGTCTACATATTCACGTTTGTATTCTAGGTGTTGCTGATAAGTTTCCGCAAAATAGACGATTTGTGTATCAATATCGGCAAGGAAGTATAAATAATCCGTTTCTGCAGGATCAATAGTTGCTGAGATACTTTCTTCGCTGGGACTGTTGAAAGGACCAGGTCCAATTCCAGTATTTTGATACAAGTTATATGGTGAGACAACTTCTAAGTCATCATGAGAGACTCTTTCTTTATGAGTGTCCAATGAATACAAGACAGAAATATCTGTTTGCAGCGGCATTCCTAATTCAATACGGTTATAAAAGACGTCCGCTATTTTTCTTCTGTCTTCATAATCAGAGCCTTCTTTTTCTACTAAGGAAGCGATTGTCAAAATTTCATGCACAGATTGAGAACTTTCCTCTATTTGAGCATAATATTTTTGCAGCACTGTATCCATTTTACCAACCATTGCGTCAACGATTTCTTCTAAAGACATCTCTTCGTGAACTTCATAAGTAGCTGGAAACAGATAGCCTTCAAGCATAAAACGGACATCTTCCATTTGAGAAACATCGGTTAACAATTGCGGGTATTTCTCCACTAGTTGTTTCTGGAATGCTTCGTCTTCAATCAACGACATAAACTCATCTGATGTATAGGCCGTTTTTGCCTCTACGATAGCAGCGATTTGTGTCATAGTAGAACCTTCCGGTATCGTGACTCTCTCGAGAGCGTCTACGGGCAGATCAGTCCCGCCAGCTTGCAGCGAGTCGATAACTTCATCCACATCCATTGCTGGAGTGAAAACATAGTACCCTGCTCTAAAGTTGCTTTCGTTATTGAAACGAGTATACAAATTGAAGACAGACGCGCTCTTGATAACGTTGTTTTCTTCTAGTATGCGAGCAATATCTGCTGAGGAAGAACCACTTGGAATCTCCACTTGGATTTCTTCTGTGCTCTTTGGATCAAGAGGTTCAATAGAAGATGTGTAGAAGTTATAAGCCGATACTCCGAAAACAACTATTAAGACTAGTAAAATAGCAATAATGCTCCAGACTATCTTGGCCACTACACTCTTTTCTTTTTGATCAGTGTCTAGTTTTCCATTTGGATAACTTTGCTGATTGATCTCTTTCTTGTTCTTTTCACTCAACAAATTCCCTCCTAAACTTTCATTAAGCTTTATAAATCATTTTTTAACCATTCTATATGAACCTTTGCATTTTTAATGCTTGATTCAGTTTTTTAGATGCAAAACAATTAAATATGTACTCTGCTAGCCTAACTTTTACTATTATACATGATATCCCTATTAAAGAGAACAAAAAAAGCTAACAAAATTGTTAGCTTTTAAAGTGAATTCTAATAGATTAATTAAGCTTCTTCTTCATCTTCCATGAAAGTGTTCAAAACTTCTTCAATCATATCCCATTCTTCTTCTGTTTCAATAGAGCTTAATTGCCCTTGTTTGCCGTCTTCTTGTTGAATAAATGAAAATGCAGATAATTCAACATCTTCTCCCTCAGAAGCACCAGCTGGGTAAACTAATACGTATGATTTTTCAAAATCGTCTGAATCGAAAGTGAATAAAATTTCGTATAATTCTTCGTTACCTTGTTCATCAATAATAGTAATGTGTTCATGGTCATGATGTTCATGATCGTGATCGTGGTTGTGGTCGTGTGCCATAATAACAGGCTCCTCTCTATTTAACAAATTGACTTTACTAGTTTAACCTATGACGGACAAAATTGCTAGGTTTGATGTCCATCTAAATAATTTTGCAAAATCATTACTGCAGCTACTTTATCAATAACTTTTTTTCTCTTTTTACGAGAAGTATTGCCCTCTTCGATCAGCATGCGTTCCGCTTGAACAGTCGTCAAACGTTCATCTTGATATTCAACCGGAAGATTGAACGCCTTTTTTATGAGTTCTCCATAAGCCAAAGAAGCCTCTGCTCTAGGACCAATAGAATTATTCATATTTTTAGGCAAACCAATCACAATCTTCGATACTTCGTATTGTTTGATCAGCTCTCCTACACGTTCTATGCCAAATTCTTCAACGGCTTCATTGATCTTGATGATCTCAACGCCTTGTGCTGTCCAACCAAAAGGATCGCTTACAGCGACCCCTACAGTTTTAGAGCCTACGTCTAATCCCATTATTCTCATCAATTTTCGCTTAAGCTCTTATCCATATAATTCTTTACCAATTCTTCGACAATTTCATCGCGTTCATGTCGTTTGATAAGATTTCTAGCATCGTTGTGACGTGGAATATATGCTGGATCTCCAGATAAAAGATACCCAACAATCTGGTTGATCGGACTGTACCCTTTTTCCTTAAGCGCTTTATATACAATAGACAAGGTTTCTTTGACATCCTTTTCATTGTTCTCCGGAACATTGAAGCGGACTGTTTCATCTTTTGTGCCCATCTTTTACACCTCAATTTCTGTTAACTACACTTCTTATTTTACAAGAAACTTGGTCAAACTACAACGGTATTCAAAAATTGATTGATTAAATTCCGGATAAATTTCGAATCCCATGATTTATTCACTAGTTTTGGAACGTTTGTCGATTCAAATTGTTTGCCAGACTGTAAAATCTATACAATGGAATACACTTTTATATTACCGCAGATAAAGATAAATGCAATACATTAGCCCCCCTAACTTCCTAATAATCATAATTAATGTTCCTATTTTCAATTACTTGAAAAAGATCATTACTCCTTCTAATATTCAATCCGTTATTTTTTCTTTCTTAGTATGCTATTTCTATATTTGATGGTTAAAAAAATTGTGCTTGAACATTTTTATTTTCACACGAAAATTGGAATAGATGTTACAATGAAGATAATTCGCTTTGACTTACCTATTTTACAAGTGCTAAAAAGGAGGGACGATGTGTTGAAGTATGAAAACAAAAAAGACTTGGCAAAAAAATGAACTGCCCCCTGTCAAGTAGACAGGCAAATAAACAAAATTCTTTGTGCCATGTATGACAGTTGTCATGCATGGCTTTTTTTCATACTGGAATA